>JBEVTI010000004.1:0-258516 GCA_041156125.1 Candidatus Paraktedonobacter carboxidivorans | reverse complement strand
ACCACGATACTGATGAATCAACAGGATTTTGCGCGGCACATGGTACTTCATGGGAAGCGTTGCCAGGGCCTCGATGATCGGATTGAGATCAGACGCGCGTACATTGCTCAGATCGACACCAGGATAGCCATCATGGCGCGGAAACATCCATTCGGGATCGACAGCCATATGCACAAATGTGTAGCGCTCCAGATAGGGGAGAAAAAAGTTCACTTCACTTTTAATTGACGCGAGTCCAAAGTTGAGATCTAAAAATAGCAGCAGATTGTGTTGCTGACAGAAGTCGATGTATGCCTGGATGGTAGGCGCGTCCAGATGATGGCTATACGTCCCTGTGGGTCCAGGAAAAGCATCGGGGATACTGGCCACGAGGTCGATCCCCGCCTGAGTAGGATGTGCTGGATCAAGTTGCTGGTAGGCATTTGCTTGAGCTTGTAACTGCTTTAACATGGACAGTGTGAGCTGATAGGCTGGTCCCGTTGCTTCCGCGTTGGGAATAGCATAGAAAGCAACCACGCGATGAGTGGGTAGTACTGCTCCAATACTGGGGTCAAATGATTTTGGGGAAGGTGTCGGCTTTGCAGTAGGACGCGCGAGATGAGTTGACGTTGGCCTCTGTCCCGCCAGCGATTGGAGCAGTGGAGAGAAGCCAGATAGCAAGACGCCAGCCAGCAGAAGGCCTGTTATCAACAATGTGATTAGCAGAGGGAGCCGACGCCTTCCCTTATGTGCCTGCTGTGGTGCTGGCAATTCCGCGACTGGAAGATCTGCGAGAGGCACGTCTAACTTCTGTGTAGGAGCCTCAGAGATCTTCTCTAATTGCGCCTCTGTTGGATCATCAATGTGAAGGGCCTCTAACTCCTGAGTGGGAGCTTCGCAAATTTCTCGTAACTGTTCCTCTGTGTAGCTGTTCTTCATACGCGCATTCTTTCAGATTTAGTCTACCGATCACTGAGAAACAAGAGCGCATGGTGTCCCTTGTTGTTTGACGCTCAAAGAGAGATTTGTATCCTCCATTGTACATTCCTTCAGATTTAGTTTACCAATCACTGAGAAACAAGAGCGCATGGCGTCCCTTGTTGCTTGACGCTCAAAGAGAGATCTGTACCATCCATGGTCTGAGAGAAATGCAAGCCCTGACCTTGATTATGAGGACAGGCTTCTGCGGAGGGATGAATAGTGAGAGCCAGCGGAGAGTAAACACTGGCCTGTGACTGGAGAACCAGATGATATGGCTGTTGGCTCAGAGGCGGCACATACCAGGAAAGTGTCACTTTCATGGTACAGTTTTTAGGAATAATCACCCAGCCACCAAAGAGCGCGCGTCCTGTCTCGTCACTCTGGACATTTTGAGGAAGACCAGTGCTATCGAGAGGGTGATCTTTGTTTACGTAAGGATCATTGAGGTACGATGTTGCATAACCTATCTCTACGGGTGGCGTGCAGAGTAGCGATCCATCGCCATAGACATCTGCCTGGCAGAGAGGATAGCCAGATTTTTCATCTCCGCAATACGCTTTGTGATACTGATCAAAGCCATTGCCACTACGAAGCTGGCTATTGACAGGCACGTAGATACGCATGTAATCACGATACGTATCAAAGCCATAGACATCCCCTTTTTGTTGATAATTCAGGGTTATTTGTAGATGGTGAGTGGCTCCTCCTTGTGTATTCAGCGTGATGGAATCCTGGATACTTGTGGTCACATATTGCGATGCCTTGCTCGCGCTTAAATTAGCCTGCACGATAAAAAGTCCATCATGAGTTGTCGAGCGATCCATTGCCGCTGTAGAGCCATACTTGCCAATTAGAGACTCAAGTTGAGGATTCGTGACGTAGATCTGGAGATCTTTGCTTTTCATAGAAGAGAGCATTTCTTTAGCCATTGCGAGCATTTTATCTAATGGCAGGTGCGTGACTGTGCTCATCAATGTCTGCGTCACTCTCTGCGTAAAGAGTTTACGCGCGATTTGATTGTCTGAGACATGTTCAATGATCTCTTCCTGACGGATACCGGTATTATTCAACTGATAATAATGCAAAAGATCTTCCAGATTTTGCTCGGTAATGGTCTGATGATAGAGAGGGATAAGAATTGGTCCGGTAACATGCAAAACGTGTTTAATCAGGGCAGGAGTAAACATGATGACTCCATTGACAGAGCCGCCAAACTCGTACTGATAGCGATCTATGGCAATGCTGGCAGAGGTTGGAAAATCAGCCGAGAGATTGGCGTCGCGCAAGCCGAAATTCGCGATGGGCCACCAATCTGAGTACGGCTTGGGAGCGAGTTGACCAATGACCTTGGGATATACGCTAAGATCAGGCCGAGATCCTTCAGTGGTATGGTCTTCTTCATATTTGCCAATATTCGAGAGCTTGACTGGTCCCATGTGCGCGCCGTTCAATGTCAATTCACCGAATTGTCCAGTAAAGCCGCCTGTTGCGCGCAACTCGGCGCTATCCATTGGCTCAAGCAAGAAGGAGCGCGGTCCATCAATGCCGAGAAACCACCCCAGGGCATCCTGCGTGTTGTGGATCTGGGGCAGAGCCGTGTCAAGCACTGGGAGAAGCGGAAGGATTGAGGTGAGTGTCTGACGTTGTTTGCTGCTGATAGGCAAGGCATCAAGCGTCAGGCCCTGTGCATCCCCTGACATCTGATGAATCAGTGGAGCTATAGTAGTCAGCGTCGTCTGTATTTCCTGGTACGAGGCCGAAGTAAGATAAGGTTTGAGAGGCACATTCTCGGTGCTTGCTGCGCTTTTTTGGAAAGCGGGAGCTACGGATGGAGCGATATCTTGCACCGTTTTTAGCAGGTGCTGCGCAACTTCCATGCCAGTTGCCGCGAGATGTCCGAGCGCGCGAACTGTGCTGATTTGTGTGGGCAAGAGGTTTGTAGCCATGGCAAGTGTGCCGTCGTGGTCAAGCTTATCGCTGAGTGAGACAAAATCTGCCTGAGCAGCATCAATCTCGACATGCGCTTGCTGAAGTTTCTGGGAATTAAAATAATCGGCGAGGCCACTGGAGGAATGCGTATGAAAAACGTTCCCTGCTGCCTGTACGTGAGCAATTCCATCTTGTACTTGCTTATAGATTACAAGGGCATTGATAAGTTCAATGATTATCAAGCAAGAAGGGATCAGTAAAAGAGAAACTACGATTATGCTTTGTATTTTTTTGCGCTGCGAAAGAGGTGCGCGTTTTTTCTTTTTAGCTGAAGCGTTTGGAGAAAAGGAGGGAGCGGAAAAAGCGGGTGGCAGTTGTTGTGCCGCAGGATAATGAACTGGAGCACTGGTAAGAAATAACTTGTTGCCTTGGGGAGAAACTGGCCTGACAGCAGGATGCTTCCACGTTTCCATATCTGCCAGAGGGCTTTGCTTATCAAGTGAACGGTTGGGCATGAGCGCTGGCTGTTTTTGCGTGGAGGCATCTGCCAGCGCACGGTTCTGCCCGCTCGTTGATCCTTGCTCTTTGCGCAAAGGCAAGGCAGCAATTTTGAGCGACTGGTCCAGAGGAAAGGGTGAGCGAATAAGTCTGCGACCGTGTGTTTTGGGCATTTGAACCTCCAACGATCTCCTGATTATGATAGATCACACATGCTCACCTATAGGGATAAGCGTGTGTGATTTTCCTTATTTTTTATGATATTTATGACTTTTAATCATAAATTATGTGAGCTAGTGAATCATTCCATATGTGAATTTCATTTGCAGAATGCGCTCGACTGATTGATCGATACGTGTTTGCGTCAGTTCGCCATTTTGGAGCGCCTGTTTAAAGGCCGTGACCATTGAAGCCACTTGCTGGGGGGTAAAAGGACCCTCTACCAGATCATTGCCAGCCAGAATTGCCAGCGTGGCCGCCTGGCTGAGCGTCCAACTGTTGCTGATGCCGTGCATATAAAGTCCATCAGTGATTACTACGCCTTCATAGCCCAGTTGATGGCGTAGCAGTCCATCAATAGCTTTGGGAGAGAGTTCCGCTGGCAGAGTAGAATCGATTGCTGGCATAAGGACATCAGTAGCCATAATCATAGCTGGATGATCCTGACTGATCATGGCTTTATAAGGAGCCAGGTCAGTTTTCAGGAGATGACTCATACTGCGGTTGATCGTAGGCAAACCTACGTGTGGATCGGATGTCAGAGCGCCCAAACCAGGAAAGTGCTTCAGGCAACCCGCTATGGTGTTTTGTTGCAAACCATCGAGGAAAGCTCCCGCGTATGTTTCGACAGCCTCAGGCGTTGTGCCGAACATTCGGTCCTGTAGAATAGGTGGATCTACTGTATGTACATCTACTACAGGAGCCAGATCGCTATTGATTCCCAACTGGAGTAGCCATCGTGCATCCTGTTGTCCCTGTTGGAGCGCGTAGTTTGCATCTCCAGTAGCCGCCATGGTTGCGGCTGAAGGGAGGTCGCCATGGAAGGCTTGCAAGCGATTAACCTGACCTCCTTCCTGATCTGTGCCGATCAAGAGGGGAATTTTTGCATCTTGCTGAATCTGGCGGGAAAACGCAGCCAGAGCATCGATAGTATTATCCGGTGCATCGAAATTGTGATTGACGAATTGGTAGAGAATCCCACCGACGTACTGCTGCGTTACCATTTCCTGCAAACCGCTGTTCTGGTAATCATTGCCCAGATATTCCACTACAATCAATTGCCCCAGTTTCTGTGCCAGAGACATTCCCGCCATCAGTTGTAGGGCTTTATTTTTTGCTATTTGTTGTAGATCTGCTGTAGGACTAACCTGCGCCACTGTCCCATTTGTGGGTGTTGGTGCTGTTTGAGTTGGGCCCTCGGGCAGGCCACTACAGGCTGGCAGAGCCCCCATCAGCAAGCTTATCAGCAAAATATAGGCAGTGAAGCTGCCTTTTCTTGAACGCGATGGATGCCATCCATCGTGTTTTTGATGAAATATAGATGACCAGGAGATTGGTATCTTTTTCATGCTACGTATCCTTCTTTATCTGGTCACTCTCATGGATTTTGGTAACGACCGGCGTTTCAGGTGTACCGCTTGAAGGTACATCGTTTGTTGCCGAAACTCCCCCGAACGTTTCCAGGTTGGCCAGATAGTCTAAGAAATAATGGTGAATGAAGCTATACCCTCCATCTATATGCTGGAGGAGCAAGCCTTCGACAGAAGCGTTGAGAAATGCCCCGGCTTTCCAGGGGAAGCCTTTGCTTTGCCAGAGCCAGAGACGTAGGAAAAGATATTGGATGGTGGCCCGGAACCCAAAAGCCAGCGCGCCGGCCAGCAGACAGGCGAGCGCGCTAATAAACAGGAGTTCTATCTTGCCGGTTATTATATCCAGGAAGTCACCGAGTAAACTGCCCAGGAAGCCACCAAACAGAGCTCCAGCCAGTCCATTTGTGGCTGAAATCTGTATGCCTTGTGATGTGAAATGAGCAATACGTTTTGCTGCTGGCGCTTTTGAAAATCCATAGATGATTGAGCCGAGCAATCCCCCCAGTATTCCACTGGACAAGCCAACAGGTAATGCAGTGGGTAGCCCGATGACCAGCATATAGAAAAGGCCGATGACCGGTCCAGCAGATAACCAGGTATATAAAGCATAAATGCATGCGCCGCCTAGTCCACCTGTCAGACCAATCAGCAGACCCCCTGGAAGCCCGGCGCTCGCTCGTTTCCACGACCAGGTAAAGGCTGTGACGGGTTTGATTGTGCTGCGAAATATTCCTGACAATGCGCCAAGGAGACCGCCTGCTAGAGTTCCAGGTACCCCAAGGATGAGTCCAAGCATTAGCGCACCAAGTAGCCCGAAAACTAGCCCACAACTCAACTGATAGAGATGTCTCTGTGGTTGAGGAAGCCAATCTGGTTGGAGCGCTTCCAGGAAAAAGACTGTTTCCTCGCGCATCTGTATCTGTTTTGCCAGCCACCCCAACCATTTTTGCAAATGCGGCAGAGTATAGGCAGCCAGATCCAGACTGTGTGTGGCCATATGCTGGATATAGTCTTTGCAGATATGTCGTTGCAGAAGTGTTTCTTCTTGTGGCAGGTGACTTGCTGGCATTTCGTGATAGGTTAACATACAAATAGTCAGCATAAAGGGCGTTGTAACGAATTCTCGCAGAGCGGCATTCTCCGCGGTCATCTGGCGCAGAATATCTAGAGATTGGCCTACTTTCGTGAGAAGTATCTGCATCTGTTCCTGTGGATCTCGTTGGACTATTCCAGTAGGCTGAGGCGGCAATTGTAGAGGAGTGGGCAAAGTATCGGATGGTGCATTACAGTGATAGATGATGAGTGTCTCCGGGCGTGCTTGTTGAGCGTCAGCAAGGACTATGTTTGAACAGGCAGTTTCATCTTTGCCGTCCAGACCCTTAAAGGGTAAGAGGAAACGCCGTTTTTTGATCCAGCGTTGACTCAACCAACGTGGAAGATGATATCCCTCACGGATTAGCGCGCTCAACCAGATATGGGTGAAGCGATAAAAAGCCGCACGCGATCTTTGCTGCTTTTTCTGCATATATCATCTATATCTCCTATAATCAGTAGTATTGTTTTTGCGGTTATCGTCTCGATCTTTATTGTATCGTTGCTGTATTAACAGGTCGTTAAAACTCTGTAATGAGAGGACTATTGGTTAAGATCTCCCGTAACCACGCTGCACAAGTTCAATAAAATACGGTTCAGTTTCATTTTTGCTTCTTTGTGCGTATTCCATTTAGAGAGAAAACGTCAGATCCATGGGCGTGTTTGGAAGTAGAGTGAACTTTCAGCATGACTTCTCTCAGACTTTAAAAAATAAGTATGCCAGGTAGTTTTTGACATGAAAGGAAGAAAGTATGAAAACCAGTCAGCTCAAAGGCCAGATGCATTATCGAGCAGCGTGGTGGAATGAGGCGTTTGCAGGCTTCGTTGCGACCGCTCCAATGACACTTTTCATGCTCGCGACGCAGCGTTTGTTGCCCAAAGGACAACGCTATGAGTTGCCACCGGAACTCATTACTAAAGAGTTGGCTCAGCGAGCACAGTTACAGGTGCATCTCAAGAAAAAGCAGATTCTTATTGGCACATTGCTATCCCACTTTGCGTATGGAGCAGTAGTAGGAGCACTCTATCGTCCGCTAGAGAAGCAAGAGAGTATTCCTGCACCAGTGAAAGGAACCCTTTTTGGCCTTGTGGTCTGGTTCATCAGTTATTTTGGTCTGCTACCGCTTCTCGGTTTGTCAGCGTCGGGTCAGAAAGAACCAGTGAGACGCAATCTAATGATGGTTGCGGCACACGTCGTCTGGGGCTCAGTATTGGGAACTATAGCTGCTCTTGCGCCGTCTCTAGCATCCAGGTAAGCTGACTGTTTGCGCGTCTTTCTACCCGATGAGTGTTATTCAGTGAATATGCAGAAAAGGAACATAAAGCGCCCTAACATATTTCTCTCAATATAAGATAAAATAGAGAGCAAGCAGTTAGTACAACAAGATGCCATACCGTAAAAGTTGTCCTGGCCTGCCGCTTGCCACTACGATGCGTATCGTCATTGGCTTCTCTATCGTCGTAGCTGAGTTGGTAAAGTACTGGTTCTGTAGCCGGGTGCTAGTTTAAGCTTGCCTCAAGATACGTTGAGAGAAAAGGAGAAATGCAGTGGAATCGAATGTCAGTGTTCATGTTCTCGGACGGCACTGGTGGATGCTAGCGCTGAGAGGGGTGCTGGCTATTCTTTTTGGTCTGGTCGCGCTCTTTCTGCCTGGGATTGCCCTCCTGGCATTCATCCTGGTTTTTGCGTCCTATGCCATTATTGATGGTATTACAGCGGCGTTTGTAGCACTGCGCGAACGACGTTTCTTGAAACGCTGGGGATGGGTACTTGTTGAAGGCATCTTGAGCGTGGTAGCGGGTGTTCTTGCTTTTGTCTATCCTGGCATAACCGCTCTTGTGCTGCTCTATATCGTAGCTGCCTGGGCCATTCTTAGTGGCATCCTGGAGCTTATGACTGCTCTTTTCTTGCGAGGAGACCACTATAGAGAGTGGGCATTGGCTCTGGCTGGCGTGCTCTCGCTATTCTTTGGCCTGGTACTTTTCTTTTTTCCTGGAGCCGGTCTCTTATCGCTTCTCTGGCTAGTTGGAATTTATAGCATTCTCTTTGGAGTGCTCTTCATTGTTCGCGCTTTCCAACTACGTTCCTGGAGCTTAGCGGCGACCACATAAGTTACCTCAGCCTGGGGAACTGTTGTCCTTGCAATTTTCTCTCTTAAATGTGACTTTTGGATCGTAACGAAGGCTGTGTAGAAGAGATGACCCATCGTTCATCACTAAGATAGTGACAATGACGCTGGACGAGTGGCGACTACCCTTGTCCAGTCTGAAAGGAAACGATTAATGCCCGAAACCTGTACACATCTGGACCAAATCCAGGAGGTAACTCCATCCGCTAATGGTTGCGAGGATTGCTTGAAAACTGGTGATACCTGGGTTCACCTACGTCTATGCCTGACTTGTGGTCATGTTGGTTGCTGTGATAGCTCGAAAAATAAGCATGCTACCCAGCATTTTCATGCTACAAATCATCCAATTATTCAATCGTATGAGCCTGGAGAAAATTGGGGATGGTGCTATAACGACGAGACAGTCCTGGATTTCGCGTAAGCATAGTGACGAGGAGAAACGAGACGTGGAAAACACAAACGGGCATGAATTGGTTGAACGGTGGCCGGCGCTACCCTTTGCGGCCTGGAAAGAAACATATGAGACGCTGCATATGTGGACTCAGATTGTGGGAAAAGTGCGTCTGGAACTCAGTCCGCTTCTTAACCACTGGTGGCAGGTGCCCTTGTATGTGACGGCGCGTGGGCTTACGACGTCTCCTATCTCCGTGCCTGGGGAGCAGGGCCAGATCTTTGAGGTTCAATTTGATTTCATTGCTCATCAGCTTCTGATTGTCACTAGTCAGGGAACAAGTCGAGCGCTGCCGCTCGTTCCCTGTTCAGTCTCTACGTTTTATCGGGAATTTATGGCCTCGTTGCGGACCCTTGGCATCGAGGTCAAGATCAACCCGCTTCCCAGTGAAATCAAACATCCTATCCCCTGCGATCAGGATGAAGTACATGCCTCCTATGATCCTGAGGCTGTGCGTCGCTTCTGGCGCATTCTGGTGCAGACTGACCGGGTATTGACGGAATTTCGCGCACGTTTTCTCGGCAAATCTAGCCCGGTCCATTTCTTCTGGGGCAGTTTTGACCTCGCGCTGACTCGCTTCTCGGGCCGACGCGCTCCCCAACGCGAGGGAGTAGATCGGATTACACGTGAGGCCTACTCCCACGAAGTGATCAGTTTTGGCTTCTGGCCTGGTGATGAGACGTTCCCAGAACCAGCTTTCTACTCATATACGTTCCCGGAACCTCCGGGGCTGAAGGAAGCCGTTGTTCGTCCTGCATCAGCTTTCTATTATCCTATCATGGGTGAATTTCTTTTGCGCTACGAAGATGTGCGCGGCGCAGAAAAACCAGAGCAGGTACTGCTAGAGTTTCTCCAGAGTGCCTATGAAGCAGGGGCTGTACTGGGACAATGGGAGCGTGATGCGCTGGAGAGGTAAGAGCTTATTATTCTGGAGTTGTTGGCATTTGTGTTAATCAACAGACATGACACCTTCAATTACTCGCGGTTCAGGGGAAGAAGCGCGAGAAAAGGTGTGCGAAGAGATGGCTTAAGCAGTGTGTATACTTACACTGCGCTTCTAACGTGAAATAACCAACTCCCGTTAGGAAGTTGACGCGGCGAAAGTTAATGTAGATGCGCCGTGATAAGAGAGCACTAAGAGCGTGGTTGAACCATATGCAGGAGGAATGGTGTAATATTGCAACTTACGCTTCAAGCAGGCAGTGTGTACTCTCTTAATAATACACAGAATTGATAGACAAATAACACAAGGATAGCACGATGAAAATAGCTCAGATAGCCCCACCCTGGCTCACCATTCCACCAAAGACCTATGGTGGGACGGAGAGTGTGCTTTTTATGTTGATAGAAGAGCAGGTCGCGCAAGGCCACGATGTGACGCTGTTCGCTCCAGATGACGCGAAGACCTCAGCGCGCCTTGTCTCCTTTCTGCCTAGAGCGCTGGCTCAGGAAGGAGTTCCCTGGATGATGCATTTGAGGGCTTTTTATCATTTGCAGAAATCTATAGAAGAGGCACAGAAGCGCGATTTTGATATCATCCATACCCATCTTTCCGCGAGCGCTGATCTCTTTCTTTTTCCACTTACTGCCGCTCTGACCATTCCCCATGTCACGACATTACATAGTAACTTTCCCTTTGATCGTAACTCTGGAAGTAAGATGGGCGCTGCCGATCCCTATTATATGGATTGGGCTTCTCAAGTTCCGCTCATTGCTTTAAGCGAAAGTGCGCGCAAGCAACAAAATTTTCCTCTGCATTTTGTAGGAGTGGTACCTAACGGCATTGATCTGAACCAGTATCATTCTCCTGAGCGGAAAAGAGGTAATCATGTTGTCTGGTTGGGACGTTTTACGCCTGAAAAAGGAGCGCATCTGGCAATAGAGGCAGCGAAGAAAGCAGGCGTGCCAATCACGCTAGCTGGAACCATAGATCGTTCTTTACGGGAGTCAACAAATTACTTCCATGAGATTATTGAACCTCAGATCGATCATGAAAAGGTTACATATATTGGCCCGGTGAATATGCAACAAAAACTAAGCCTGTTGAGCCGTGCGCGTTGCTTTCTCAACCCGATCGAGTGGGAAGAACCCTTTGGTATGGTGATGATCGAAGCGATGTCTTTAGGCTGCCCGGTCATCTCGTTTGCTCGTGGCGCTGCTCCCGAGATTGTCGTTCATGGCAAAACAGGCTTCCTGGTAGAGACTGTGGACGAGATGGTGCAGTATATTCCAAGAATTGATGAGATCGATCGCGAGGAGACGCGTTTGCATGTCAAGCGCCATTTCTCTACCCAGATCATGGCTGACAAATACCTGCGCGTATATCAAGAAGTGATAGCAAAACATCAACGGGTGTTGATCCAACAGAAACTTCACGTACTAGAACAAGAGGAAAAGTTGTATGAGAAAGAAATCTCTCTGAATCGAGCATTGTAGTGAGGCAATGTAAGACTAATGGCAAACTTTGTGTAAGCTTCTTATAGCCGAAAGAAGAACATCTTATAGAGCCTTAGGGAGTTATAAGATCAAATCCGGTTGCCATCTCTGGCTGTGGGGTAAGTGGCTAAGTTTGTAAGCGGCTCTGCAACTTACCCCACAGCCAGAGATGTAATTCTACAAGAGATGTGTGCTATGTTTCTATCTTTGTTGTGTAGTATCCTGGCTAGTTGTTATAGGCGGAATTCTTATAGTCATAGCATACACTGGAGAAGTCCCGCGTGCGAAAAAATTTCTCGCAGTTCCCCTCATAGCTTCTTCTACACAATCAGATTTATAATATAATCAAAAAGGTAGGGCTACTTATGGAGCAAACAGAACAAGAGCAAAAACCTGCACGAGTAAATTACAAAGAGCCATTTATTTCCGATCCCAACTTTATCGAACGAGCACCACGGATAACGCTCTCACTGGGCATTTTAGCTACAGGTGTTATCTACTACTTTCTCCCCACCCAACTACGCTTTGGACCAGATTGGCTATTGTTAGCACTTGAGTTTGTGCTAATCTTACCCTGGTGGATATTCTGGGTAACAGGCCATACACTTACGTCCCGCACAACTCGCGGCTTCCGTTTTGTCATCCTTAGCCTCATCACAGCTGCATTAGCGATTGCTGTCAATTTTCTCATTATCGATCTCAGATCCTTTACCAACGGCTTCACATTATTACGTACAGCGGGCTTACTCTGGGTTTTTAATGTGCTTGTCTTTGCTTTCTGGTATTGGGAAATAGACGGAGGCGGGCCACGCAGACGCCATGAAAGGGATCACAAAGCTATAGACTTTATGTTTCCCCAGCAAATGGACGGTAATAGCGGGAAATGGGCACCTGACTTCTTTGATTACTTTTTTGTTGCCTTCACAGGAGCAACTGCATTTAGCCCTACTGATACGTATCCACTGACTCACCGTACAAAAGCTCTGCTTATGCTTGAAGGAACACTCTCGCTGATTATCGTAGCTATCTTGATTGGACGAGTAGCGAATATCTTCTAGGTACTGAGTTTTACCCATACCTGCCGGGCGGTAATTAGTAAAACTGGATACGGCTCACGTGACCCAGGCCGCTCCCAATCAAGCTACTATTATGTCACTGTTGGCGTCTCAGTTGGGTAAAGTGCATAAAGCTTCTTCTCAACGATCTCTCGCAAACGAGTCATAGTAACATAAATATCATGGAAAGAGATATAAAGCGGCGCAATACCAAGGCGGATATTATCAGGCACGCGGAAATCAGGCAGAATGTTCTGATCAAGTAGTGCCAAATCGATACGCAGACCCTCGGGATGACCTAAAGAGACATGGGAACCACGTTGCTGCACAGAGCGTGGGGAGTTTAGACTAAAGCCCAGCGGTGCCAGAAACTCCTGCCACAAACTAAGCAAATATTCGCTTTGCCGCTCCGATTTCTCACGCAGCCTGTCTAACCCGGCTTCCAATAACAGATCAACTCCCGGCTCGATTAACGCGAGGGACAGCATAGGGGGAGTGCCTGTCAAAAAACCACGCAAATGCCCGGCAGGCTGATATGCCAGGGTAAATTGGAATGGCTCTCTCTGCCCCATCCAGCCAGTTACTGGATTATGCAAACGTCCCTGCCAATCTTGCCGGATGTAGAGGAAAGCGGGGGCCCCTGGTCCTCCATTGAGATATTTGTAGGTGCAACCAATGGCCAGATCAACCCTGGCAGCAGCTACATCCAGAGGTACTGAACCGACTGAATGACTGAAATCCCACAGCACGAGCGCTCCAACAGCGTGTACGGCAGCAGTTATAGCTGCCAGATCATACATATAGCCACTTTTAAAGGTGGTATGAGAAAGCACAACTAGCGCGACCTCTTCATCAAGTGCAGCCTGTAGTTCGGCAACAGGGCCATGAATACCGTCCGGTGAGGGCAGAATCTCCAACTGATGCTGCTTATCCAGCAGATCAATTGCTCCCTGCATAATATAGAGATCAGAGGGAAAGTTGAGATTATCCGTCAAAATGCGCTTACGTCCCTGCTGTGCTCGTAGTGCGGCAACAACTAATTTAAACAGGTTGATAGATGTCGAATCGGCGACAATTACCTCATCAGGCTGCGCGCCTAGTAAACGAGCAATCTTCGCACCAACACGTTCCGGCGTTGTGAACCACCCTTCATTCCAACTGCGAATCAAGCGCGTCCCCCATTGCTGAGTGATCATTTCCTCGGCGCGCACGCTAGTAGCGCAGGGCAAGCGTCCCAGCGAGTTTCCATCCATATAGATCAGGTCAGGTTCGTTCACCACAAAACGCGCGCGAAAATGTGCCAGCGCATCACAAGCGTCAAGCTCAAACGCGTAAGCTTCGTCCATTAGAATAGTCATAAATACCTCCTCTCTATTACAACGTATCTGAGATCAGCAACAGAAAGCGCTCATAGGCATCGTCCCAACGCGCTCGTTCGCCAGGCTCAGGTTCAAAAAGATGGGTATGGGTGATAGCACGGGACAGGCTACGAACTTCTGTCAGATTAGCTAACTCACCCAGGCCCACCAGCTGCATCAGAGCATTGCCCAGAGCGGAAGCTTCGACTGGACCGGCAATGATCGGCAGGCCAGTTGCGTTGGCCAACCATTGATTGAGCTGCGTATTCTGCGCCCCACCTCCTACCACATGGATCATCCGCAAAGGCGTCCCACTAGCCTGGCTGGCCAGAGCCAGAACCTGGCGATAGCGCAAAATCAGACTTTCCAGCACACAACGTATAATGCCGCCAGGTGTATCGGGAGTGCTCTGTCCATGCTCGGTCAGATACTGCCGAATACGGGTAGGCATATCGCCCGGCGGGAGAAAGGCTGGCTCATCAGGATTGAGCAGTGGGCCAAAAGCGGGAGCCTGCTGACTTAGCCGCGCCAACTCTTCATAGCTATACGTCTCTCCCGCTCTGGCCCAGGTATTGCGACATTCCTGGACAAGCCAGAGACCCATCACATTGCGCAGATAGCGCACGGTCGCAAAGATGCCACCCTCATTGGTGAAATGATCAGTCAGGCCGTGAACCATTAAAGGCTCAGGCCGTTCCAGTCCGACCAGTGACCAGGTACCAGAACTGATATAAGCCCAATCCAGGGTCTCACTGGCAGGCAGCGCCGCGATAGCCGAACCTGTATCATGTGTGGCAGGAGCGATCACACGCACCCCTGTGCCAAACTCCTGCGCGAGTTCAGGCAGGAGTACACCTAGATCTGTACCAGGGTCCACTACAGGCGGCAAAATATGCACAGGCAATTCCAGTTCGTTCATCAGTTGCGTTGACCAGCACTTTTGCGGTACCGACCACAATTGCGTCGTTGACGCATTCGTGTATTCACTGATGCGCTCACCACTTAGCCAGAAATGCAACAGGTCAGGTATCATCAAAAACCGTTGAGCATAAGCAAAAAGACCAGGCTGGTGACGATAATGGGCAATAAGCTGATAGAGAGTATTAAATGGCAAGAACTGGATACCGCTGCGAGCATACACCGTTTCCCGCGACATCCTGGAGATAACCTGTTCCATGACCCCGGAGGTACGTGTATCTCGATAGTGGAATGGCAGGCCCAGTAACTGGCCTGGAGCATCGATCAGGCCATAATCGATGGCCCAGCTATCAACGCCAACACTATGGAGTTCGCCAGCCGCCGCGCGGGCCAGGCGCAAGCCCACGAGGATTTCCTGCCAGAGCGTGGGCAGATTCCAATACAGATGCCCCTGAATATGCACTGGTCGATTCAGAAAGCGATGGATCTCCTGAAAGGAGAGTTGTGAACCATTGTAGCTGGCCAGAAAGACACGTCGGCTTTCCGCGCCCAGATCAATCACAGCTAGATTGCGAGTTACCATCGTCGGTACCCTCTTCTTTAGCGCGGATAGGCCGCGGCAACTCCGCCATCGACATTGAGAATGTTCCCGGTACTCTTACTGGCGCGTGTTGAGGACGCAAAGAAGGCTATAGCCTCAGCGATATCCTCGGGCAGGATATTCACTCCCAGGGTTGTGCGTTTGCGGTATACTTCCTCTAATTGATCCGGGTTAACGCCATAGGTAGCGGCACGTTCTTCGCGCCAGCTACTACTCCAGATACGCGATCCCGTCAGCACAGCATCCGGGTTTACCGTATTCACGCGAATGCCAAATGCACCACCCTCTTCAGCCAGACAGCGCGCCAGGTGAGCTTCAGCCGCCTTGGCAGTCGAATACGCGGAGGCATTTTTGCCCGCGACCAGCGCGTTTTTACTAGCCACAAAGACGAGATTTCCACCACGTCCTTGCGCTTGCAAAAGCTGGAAACCAGCACGCGCAACCAGGAAATAACCTGTAACCAGAACATTCCAGTTCTTATTCCACGCGGCCAGGCTGGTTTCTGTAATGGACGCACTGGAAGCCAGGCCAGCATTGTTCACAATGATATCGATGCCACCAAAGGCCAGAGCGGCCTGCTCAAAGGCCAGGTGTACACTCTCCTCGTTAGTGACATCCATATGTACAGCAACAGCTCGTCCATTGCCAAATTGTTGCTGCAGGGAAACAGCAAGTTGTTCTGCTCCAGTGAGATCGATATCGCTGGCAATCACATGTACGCCATCCCGCGCCAGGCGTCGGCAGATAGCTGAGCCAATGCCGCCAGCCGCGCCAGTCACCAACACCGCCACGCAGAGCAGCGTTCAGAGCCTTGCTATCCTGCTCAGGCGTCCATTCAACCAGCAGTGGCCAGGGTTTGGTATGGACAAGATGATCCGGGCAAGCAGCGCCAACAGTTGTCAGACGCGGTGCATCCTGGCTGGAGGCGAAGTTCAGCACGTCCTCGCTATCAGTGAATTGCAAGATCTGACGTTGCTCTGTTGACACCAGCCCGCGCAAAACGGGAGCAATCTGAGCAGCAAGGGTTCGTCGCTCGTGTGCCGGGAGAGAAGCTACACGAGGTCCCCCGAAAACCGCGTGTTCAGAGCGCGTCAGGCGTGCCTCCACAAAATCCCGTGCCTGAGCAACTGTCGCCAGGGTCTCGGCAAAACAGTCAGCATCGGTATCTCCCCAGGTGATAAGCCCATGTTTAGCTAGAATCACCAGTTTCGCCCCCGGATGCGCGCGAACCTCAAGCGCCACCTCGCGAGCAAGGCCAAAGCCGGGACGGCGATAGGGAATCCAGATCAGCTCAGCACCGAAACAGTCCCGCGCAAGCGCCTCGCCATTTTCCGCACAGGCAAAGTAATTGCTTGCATCCGCATGTGTATGATCGATGTGGGCAAAAGGCAGAAATGCGTGCAAAAGGGTCTCGATAGAGGGACGTGGCCGGCCAGGCTCAAAAAAGCAGTGAGCCAGATAGGCAACCATTGCGCGATCGCTCATATCCTCGCGCTCAATCAATGGTAGAACATCCTGCAAAAACAGGCCTGAAAAAGAAGCCTCAGTACAATGACAAAGGCTGCCGAAACGATAGGCGTTATCCTGAAAAAGATTAGGGTTCACCGACCCCAGGCGCAGTCCCAACTGCGCGGCGTACACCTTAATCTCTTCCCAGTCATCGACCTGGTCCCAGGGGATGTGAATAGCGACACTCGGACAAATGCCCACCAGCTTCTGGACCAGTGCTGCATCCTCTAGCTTTTCTCGCAGATTACGCGCCGCACCAGGCCAGGGAAATACCTTGAAGCGCGTGCCTGAATTGCCATAGCCCCACGAGGGGGTTTCTACCTTGAATTGTTGAATGGCCTGAATAAGATTGTCAACGTTGACCCCGCGCTCACGTAAGCGGGTTTCGATTTCAGATTGCATAGGCTTCCTCTTGCTGTTCCTCTTCCTGGCATACCAAATACAAGAATTGAAACGTTTCAATTAAACGTAATTAAAAGAGAAGTTTAACAGCTTGTCAAGGAAATATATAACGGATGATTCTGCTCGACATATATCTCATCGACTGCTATAATGATAAAAGATTTCTCTGTTGAGTAAATAATCAGATAAACGAGCAAGGAGTGCGAAAAACATGCCAACCCCTCCTGATCCCTCCAATGAGCATCCCAGTACGTATTTTATGCCTGACCGTTCTAATGAAGAAGAACTGACTCGTTTACAACTTCAGGATCGCATGGCAACCCTTATTCTAGGAGGAGTGTTACCGGAGCAAGACCAGCCGGAGCACTTGCAACGGATATTGGACGTTGCGTGTGGGACCGGTGGCTGGTTGATTGAGGTAGCTAAAGCATTCCCCACTATATCACATTTAATAGGGGTAGACATCAGTAAACGCCTGATAGATATAGCGCGCGCACGCGCCAAAGAGGAGCAGGTAGATAAGCGCGTGGAATTCTTCCAGATGGATGCGCTACGGATGCTTGAATTTCCTGCCGCGTACTTTGATCTGGTCAATCAACGCTTCGCGATGTCCTACATGCGAACCTGGGACTGGCGCAAACTGCTCCAGGAGTTTCAGCGAGTTATTCGCTCCACAGGCATCATTCGGCTTACAGAAAGCGATCTTACAATGAGCAGTAGCAGCCCGGCTCTTCTGCGTCTGTTTCAGCAACTCGCGCAAGCCCTGACGCAGGCCGGGCATCTCTTTGCCGCAGATGAGCACGGCATCGCCGATCACCTTATGCCTCTCCTGCAACAGTATACTCGCCTCCAGAGCGTTCAGACTCGTGTGCTCGAACTGCACTATCGTGCTGAAGAAACTGCTGGTCAACTTTTTGCGCAAAATATGCATCACGCTTTTCATACCGCTCTGCCGTTCCTGCAAAAGTGGACGCAAGTACCAGATGACTATGAGGCCATCTATCAGCGCATGCTCTATGAAACGCAACAACCCGATTTTACCGCGACCGTACATACAGTCACAGCCTGGGGAACGCAGGCCTGATGCCTGTCATGGGCACAGTAATCCGTGTAGAAGCGCAGGGATCAGTATTCAATTGGACACAAATAGAGAGGTCGAATCCACTCGACATTGAATAAGACTCTTGCTCAGCGATAAAAATCATGGATGGCTGTGCTAATACGTTCAACTTCGTCATCGCGCAATTCTGGAAAAATAGGTAGACAAAGGATCTGCTTCAGAAGCTGGCGCGCGACAGGTAGAGGTTTACACCTGAAAGCATGATCGCGATACGCGCCCTGGTCGGGAATAAGGGAAGGATAAATAATCTGCATACCGATGCCCTGCTCCGTCAAATAGTCCTGCAAATCATCACGTTGCGGGGCCAGAATGGTATATAAATAATAAGAGTGTGTTCGCGCGGCTGCCTCAGCGGGTACAATAACCGGAGTATCGGCTAGTTGCTCGCGGTAAAGGGCAGCGATTTGTTGCCGCCGCGCTATCCAGTTCGGCAAATGGCGCAACTTCACCCGTAGGAGCGCGGCTTGTAACTCATCCAGACGTTTCTGGTAGCCTAATTTCTCATGAACATGCTTCACCCTCTGCCCCATATAGCGCAACTGGCGTAGTTGGTGCTCAACAGCAGGATTATTGGTCGTAAGGGCGCCAGCGTCACCCAGCGCGCCCAGAGTTTTCGTAGGATAGAAAGAAAAGCAGGCAATATCGCCAAGCGAGCCTATGGGATGTCCATGATAGAACGCTCCATGAGCATGGGCCGCGTCCTCAATCACATATAGGTGAAAGCGGCGAGCAATAGCGAGTACAGGTTCCATATCACATGGCTGGCCATAGAGATGGACAGGAATAATAGCCCGCGTGCGTTCTGTGATGGCGCCCACGAGAAGATCGGGATTGAGATTATACGTAACGGGATCGACATCAATAAAGACAGGCACAGCACCGACATAAGTGATCGCGAAAGCTGTAGCAATATACGTATTAGGCACAGTGATAACTTCATCACCTGGACCAACGCCGCAGGCCAGCAGAGCGAGTTGCAGCGCGTCGGTCCCATTACGCGTTCCAATCGCGTAACGCGTGCCACAAAACTCGGCAAAGCTTTCCTCAAAGGCTTTCAGTTGCGTGCCCAGCGTATAGCGTCCGCTGGGGAGCACCTCTTCGATAGCCTCGCGCAGTTCAACGCCAATCTCACTAAACTGGCGAACCAAATCCTCCGCTGGAATTGCTGCACTGGTTAGTGGTTGCGTAGAATGGGCTGAACGTTGATTCCTCGATCCTTGGAGCATAGGGATTCTCTTCCTGCATGTGTAATACACGCGATTTTCGATATTATATCCCATCTCATCCATACACCCGCGACGCTCTATAGCAGCTTCACAGGTGTATGGATAACCGCTTCTGGTGAAAGAATAAAATAGCCTTTTCCATGCTGGCAAAAATGTCAGGCGTCAATTGTCTGACATCTCGTACACAAGTATACTAAGCATCTACGGTTTGTCAAGAACAGGCACGATTTGCGCGAGGCAAGCTTAAAAGTGCCTGCCTGGGGCAGTCAGGCATGAAAAGAGTGACACTGTCTGGAGCGCTAGATATTGATAAGAAGGTTGTATAATTTGGGAAGAGGGACAAACGATAGGCGCGCGAGATGCTCCCTATGCCTGGTATGTGCGTTACACGCCTCTTTTGCTGATGTGCGCGTGGGCGAAGAGAAAGAAGTGCCCTTACGCGCGCTTTTCCCAACCAGAGCCTCCTGGGTAATAGATTAGCAGCATGCTGGCGCTACTCGGCATATGCTCTCTATTGAGTTTCAAACACATGTTGATCGCGGATACTCTGAGGAACCACATTAACGTGAAGAAAGTCAAAACGAGCAATCAATGTATCAACCTTTCCGCTAGCCAGATAAGCGAGAAAGGACTGAGCAAGCAGACTCCCCTGTTCTCGAGTATACATGTGTTCGATGTTCCAGAACTTGTATTTATTCTGTTGTATGAGCGAGACATTCGCCGGGTCCTGATCATCAATGGAAAGAAGTGTAACATCATGAGCTTGAGTCGCCAGGTAGAGTGGTGCGTAACCGATACTACCGGAGTTGCCTTCTACTTCCTGAACAGCATCACCGGAACTGGTTGCGCGCTCAAGCCCAATGCCCGGAACCGTAGCCACGCCTTTCAGGATGTACTTTTCAAATGTGAAACGCGTTCCTGAATTGACAGTGCGGCTAATAGGCACGATGGGGAGATTGGGGCCACATATGCCGTGATCGCAGATTTGTTGCCAGTTCTGATACACACCTGTATAGATACCCTGGATCTGAGATGTGCGGAGGTTATGCAGATTGGTGACATCTCGATTAAGAATCATGACAAAGACGCCAATCGCGACCTGGTGATCAACCAGGTCGTGTTGAACGGGCGAGGCGAAAATATCTGAGTCACCAATCTCGATAGGTACATCTTTGCCAGCGATATGGCCCGGGTCTGTCTGGGGATCAATCCCCGAAATAGGCGCGTGTCCTCGTTCAACATCGGCTAGCCCGGTCTTACTGGCACCTCCACCAACCGTGATGATAGCGCCGGGACAATTTTGCATGTAGCTTTGCGCTGCCGCCTGAACCAGGGGCCGCAATGCAGTGGACCCATCAATATTTAATACGCCACTGACACAGGCGAGAGAGCCGCGCGCCAGGTATGTTGTCGCGATCACCGTAGCAGGAAGCGCCAGGATAACCACGATCACGCAGACCAGAAGCAGGATTTGCGGCAGAACAAGATGGCGACGCAAGGGCTTGAGCAGTGTAGGAGGCCCCTGCGTCTCAAACAGACGCTCCTGAACTACTTCACTATATGCCTCCGTCATACTCTGTTGGATCTGTTTCCACTGATCTGGAAATGCTTCGGCTGTATAATATTGCAAGGCGACCTCGTAGCAGGCAAGAGCGCGCCGTAAGTTCTCCTGGCGCTCACCCTGTATGGAGCGGGCATAGCTCAGACCTTGTTGGTATGTTTGTTCGGCCATCATGGGGTTCATCATTTGCTACAACCCTCTCTCTTTCTCTCTACCTATACAATAGGAAAGCGCACATGTCCTTGCTGGTCTGTATGAATTATAAACACGCTTTGATCAGCAAGTTCGTGCAAAGGCGTAAAAGCTAGAAGCTGGCGGCTTGCTCCTTCAATATGCAGAGAAGAGAGAGCTTGCTGTAGGCTCTGAAGTCCTGCCGCATTCGTATAGGCAGTAATCAGAGCTTCCATAGCATCGTAAGAAAGAATAGCTGTACTATCTGGACGGCGGTAGCCATACTCGCGTACTCCATCTGGATCGCTGGGATCGAAATTAAGCGCATAGAGTTCTCGCATATGGAGGGTGACCAGCGCGTCAGCATATGCTGCGCTGGTAAAGGCCAGATGGGTGAACCCAGGCTGCGCATTTGTTGAGAAACCAAGGAAAGGATAGAGCTGTTCGCTACCAAGCAATGGCAAGGAAGAGTTATCTGTGCGCAATTGTGCCAGCAAGACGCTCCCTTCCTCTACACCACCCGTAAAATAGATAAGGTCTGGCTCTGGCTGGCTATTGATCCCATTTTGGAGATCAGCAGCCAGGGCAAGAGCGCTAGTCTGCCCGGTGGTATAGGTTTGTAGAGCAACCACTTGATTGCCATTTTCCTCGAAACGCTGCTTAAAACTTTCGGTCAGACTATGGCTGTAAGGATCAGTAGGATCAGCAATGATCAGGGCTCGCTTCGCCTGGAGAACATGCTCAGCATAAACGGCGGCTCGACCCCCCTGGTCCTGGCGTGAAGGGGAGACATGAAAGACATTGGAGACAATATTCGTATCGTCGTAACTATCTGGTGAAACAATGGGCAGGTGCATCTGCTGCAGTAACTGCACCGCGCCCAGAGATGTAGGGGTATCAAGCAGGCCCGGCCAGCCGATTAGCCCTTTGATCGCGCCCTTGCTGGCTTGGGAGGCCTTTACCACCTGTTGTGCCACAGAGAGTTCGTAGCCCGGATTATTGCCCAGATTCGCGATATAGAGGCAGATAGGCGTTGTCGGATGAGCATCGTTATATTCCTTCTGGACAAGATAGGCCCCCTGCATATTATCGCGACCATTGTTGACCCCCTCACTGCTATCTTCAATAATTCTGGTGGCCACTACAAAGATCGCGCCGCATGCTTTGTCAGTCAGAAAGACCTGAATGTTTTGTGCGGAGATTAGAGCCTCAGCGTCATTGACATCGTTTTGTAATGCCCGTTGGAAGGTAGCGCGAGCTTCTTCAAAAAGCAGGCGAGCGCCCGTTACATCTTTGCGGCGCAAATGGAGGTTGCCCTGGTAGAGTTGCCCGGCAGCCTGGATTTTTAGCGCGCCATCGGGGCGTAAGTAGTCAAAAGGCACAGTGCCATCACTCAATCCAACGAACTCACCATCCGCCTCGATGGTAGTACCGATCCACTGATTATCGGCAGCAGGCTGCAACAGGTTGAGTGGTAGCACAAAAGGATTGGTGATAGCTGGAGTTGTGGAAGTATGAGATGATATATGCGGTATGTACAGTGAGAGAAGCACAGCTCCTATCAGGATAATGCCCAGGCTGATCTGAACCCTGCGACTGGCTCGCACGAAACGATACGTGCTCAGCATAAGCTGTCGGGCACCTGGCCTGCGCGGAGAGAGGGGACGGGTTGATGTGGTGAGAGCCAGCGTTCTGACCTGGAGTACAGGCAGATCAAGCAATTCATCAGCCCGTCGATGACAGGCGCTGGCTGTATCAGGCCGCGCTTTGGGATCGACCTCTTGCAGGTGTTGGTAAGCCACTCCCAATTCGTACCATAGCGAGCTCACACCCTTGCGCTCGCTGCCAGGGTTTGCCAGCAACCAGGTATAGAGGACAATTGCTCGTATTGTCTCAGGCATGCTCTTAAGAGTTCTTCCCTGCTGCTGGGCCTGATACAGTGCCCTTGAGGCCTCGCGCTTCACCTGACCAGAGGGCAGCCTTGTCGCTGGAGAGCGTGCAATGACCTTCAACAGATCTTCCCAGAGCGCAGGCTCCTGTTGTTGAGCCAGAGTAGCTACCTCAATTACTGGTTCATAGTTATCAAGGGCCAGCTGATGATAACTCTGTTCTATAACATCCTGTTTTTCACGTGTGCCATTCTGGCGCAAGCTTGTCTCGATGCGCTCTGTAAAGAAGTCAGCCAGCAACTGGTGCATATACAGATAGTCGCTATCGGGGTCCGCGCCCATTATCTGGAGCTTTTTTAAGAAGAGCGCGCGTATTCCAGGCACGAAAGCGATATGTTGGTCATCTTCACTGGCCAGCAAAAAGGGCAGATGCCGATAGCGTCGCCACTCGGCGCTTAGCGTGGTAGCATCTGGCGTAACAAGATGAAGCCTTTTCAGCACAAGGCGCAGCAGGTCGGGTGTAAGCGTCTGTGGAATAGCGCTGAGCATAAACGCCCGCTCTTCTACCTGCTTACAATGGAGCGCCAGCAGGCGATCAACGATCTGCTCACCTTGCTCTGAGGCGAATAAATCTTCAAGATTATGAATGCCAGACGAGGGATGTTGCATAGAGGCCTGGAGAACTGTGGCTACGCGTTCCAGAAAAATGGGATAGCCCTGGGTCAAGCGATACATATCCTCAATCAAGGCTTCATTGGCAAAGATATCTGTCTCATTGCCTTGATCAAGTCTGAGCAGATAGTGGCGAACCGCGTTCTGGGTAAGGGTAGGTAGAGGTAATGGCAGATAGATGGTCTTCAAACTAAGGGCGTAGCGATTCCCTGGAGGAGGAAGTTGTTGCGCCCATCCCTCATAGAGAGCATTGGCACGTTCCAGGATATTTCTCTCGTCTGCTCCTCGATCAGGAGGGAAATGGCAATTGAGCTGCTGGCGCGACATCTCAGGGAGGCCTTCCTCGCTGGCAACGATAAGTAGGAGCGGATCGCTATCGCCCCGCTTGCGGTACTCATTGAGGGCCAGTATCTCAAGTAATTGCCTGGCGACCGGCTCGGCGTTGCGCAGCAGCACCTCAAAGCTATCCAGAAAAATAACCACATAAGGAGGCCCATCTTTGAGCATAGAAGCCTCCTTATCAGAGTTCCCATAGCGCAGGTCGGCAAGGAAGGCCTTTGGCAGGATCTGATTGATGAGAAATTGGCGCTCAGGCTCACCCATGGTACACATCTCATTCAAGCGGCTCCGAATTTTGCTTACACCATCGGCTTGAGATACATTGAATTCCTTGAATTTAGAGACCTGATCCTGGTACCAGTGCCATTGTGGCTGCCCTCCTGCTCGTTCATATGCCTTTTCTACCAGCCAGCGCAAAAAAGCGTGCAGTATTGGGAGCCGCAGCACAAATTTGAGGAGAAAAAGGAGAAAGCCCAGAGCAACATGAATATTGCCAGCCAAGCCAATCAAGTCACCAAATTCGCCAAAAAGCTCTTCAACATCATCTATTTCTTCCTCTTCCAGCCCCTCACTTCTCTTCAGTCGAGAATAGACGATATCGAAACGAGGAAAGGCGAGGGCCTGTCTCTTTGCGTTCCGTTGGCGACGCAGGCTCTGGCGCAATGCTCCCAGAATATTGAGGAGATCATGGGGAGCATTGCGGCGGCCAAAATCCAGGCTGATATGTGGCAGGAATGGCGCATCGCAATAGTGAAAATAGAGATGGTCAATAAAGGCGCTTTTGCCATAGCCTGCCGGCCCGATCAGGCTGAGCACTGGTAGTAGCGCCCAGGGCTTGCCAGACTGGCGTTCACATAATTTTTGAAAGAGACGAATCGCTTCCTGGTGATCTGCAAACAGATCGAATTGATCTTTAAGCATGCGCTTGCCGTTTTCTGTATTTTTGCGGGGACCCTCTAAAGTAAACTGCCAACCTGCGGATCTGCAATATCTCCTTCTCCTTGCTATACCCTTTACTTATTTAGAACGAAGCTTATACGCCAGTATCAAGTCAATAGTACCATAAAGCCAGATAAAACTTATTATTGCACTTTATACCTATCTTTAAGGATATGTTGAAGAGAGAGGTAGTTGATCGAGACTAGCATCACCATCATTTCCAGGAAGAGAGCTGAAAAAGGTACCAGCGTAGGAAAGCATCGAGATTATATTCGCGCAAGATTGAGAGTGGACCAGGCAGATAAGCGCTGGAATTAACGCCGCGCTGCACGCGTTCACAGAGTCCCCAGTCTTGTTCAGAGGTCAGTTGCCAGAAGGGCAGCAATTTCTCCAGGGTATAATCGCGTGCCACCTGTGCCTCTTCGTGGACCAGCCAGGTGACACGCACAAGGGTGCGATGCAGATCAAGGGGCAAGAGATGGGTGGTCACAGCATGATCACAGCTGGCATGGCACCAGAAATTTGGCAAGGTGCGTAGCCGCAAGACACCGCCGCGTTCATCGTGATATGTGCCCATCAGGGGTGCGACCCGCTGCCCATCCAGAGATTCGCTGAGATAGCCCTCGGTCAGCAGAGTGCGATTAGCCGCGTACCAGATATTGTGCTCGGCGTCAGGAAAAGTGGCCAGGCCTCCCTGGCGGTGCGAGATCGCGAGTTCATCATCCTCGTTCTTGCTGCGCTCTAACGCCACAGCCAGGCGTTCCTGGAGACGTTGGGAGAGTTGTCCGTCTTCATAGATATCGAAATTAGACTTGATGTACTGTGGATGATTGACGTTACAATGATAGCATTCGCGGTTATTCTCCCAGATCAGCTTCCAATTAGCTTTGACCTCGTATCTCTTGCTCCAGGCAATCTTTGCTCGCTCGAAACCCTGTGGCATGGCTAGAGGAGCTAGCGACTGGCGAGCAGGCTCGAAAGCAGGAGGTTGGTGGGCAAAAGAAAGGAAGATGAGGCCCGCGCATGTCTCAAGCTGAACTTGATGCAAGCCCAGCCGGCTCTTATCAAGCCCTTCCTGCATCCCAGAGCAATGGAACAACTCCCCCTGCCGCGTAAACGTCCACTGATGATATGGGCAGACCAGCGCGCGTACTGAGCCATGTGCTTCCGTCGTCAAAAGAGTACCACGATGCGTACACACATTATGAAAAGCGCGGATCTGCTCGTCATCCCCGCGTAAAATGATCAGCGTATCGTCCTCAACATTCAGCGTGAAAAAGTCGCCAGGGTGTGGAATCTGGCAGGTAAAGCCGGCAAAGAGCCAGCCATTGCGCCAGATAGATTGGCTTTCGTGTGCGTAGAGGGCCAGATCGTGGTAGAAAGCGCGTGGTAGAGCATACCCCTCCTGGCGCGAGGCCACAAGCTGGCGAATATGCGGATTGGCAGAGGTCTGTGTTGGAGGATGAGTATCCATGGGCATCCTTTAGGCAGGAACATGCGGTTCTTTGGCAAAGACTGACCCTCCTGCCACCTACGTATGGCAGGAGAGTACTATTTTATAGATATACCCATCCATCCCTATAATCATCCCCCGGTGACAATCATAGCATGGGCGTATTAAGCAAAGGTTGTGGGCATGTAAAAGAACGATTTGCTGCGGATTGTTTTTTTATCCTTGCAGATTAGGACTCTGCTTCTGTGGACCCACTTCGGATTGCTCAGTACCAAAAAGCGCGTCCTGGTAACGATCAAAATGAGCTTTAAGAGCAGTGCCTTTAACTACGCTAAGCGTTGGCCCGCTAGCGAGTTTTATCTGATACAAGCGCAGGGTTGACTGGTTTTTCCCGTTAAGAGAGAAATTATATTGGATAGTAATAGCGTTGATCTCACTCCAGTGGTACGCCTGGTACTCATCCTTTTCGGCATAAATGAAACCATAGTTGTAAAGGTAGATCCACTCGGTATTCCGGTAGCTTTGCCAGGCGGAGACAATCACCGAGCCACAAATATAAAACCACACGAGCGAGAAAAGCAAGAGTGGCCAGGCTTTAAGCAGTTGATCAAGAGGCAGAGTGAATAAAGCCACACTACAGACAACAATGAATATGCTGAAAAGCAGGGTGTAGCCCCATGCTTTCGCTAAGCTACAAGACTCAAGATAACTTTGCTCAAAGGCCCCCAGACTTTTGGCCTGCGCATATTGCTCAATACGTTCACGCACGATACTCATGCTCCTTTGTGAAAACACTTCCTTACACCTAAATTATACGCAATAATAGCCATAAAAGAAATATGTTTTCGCCAGCAATAGTAGTTCGGCTGTCACGGGAGCCGCGTTTCAAACTCCTCTGCCTGGTCGGGCAGCAACAGATCGTCCTGTATATCGATATGCCCGCGCGATCTCTGGCTGCGTGCGCAGCTTTCGTGCTTCAGGTGCCACGTTGAAAACACTTGATGACCAGTTGGCCGAGCCAATCTCCGAGCAAGACAGCCCCGAGTCCACCGCCCAGGCTCAAGACTAGATAGAGCAAAGCAGCCAGCCACACGCCTTTACTGAACAAAAGAATATCCCCCAAAGCCAGACTACTAAAGGTAGTATAGGCACCGAGAAAGCCTGTATTGATTAGTAAGCGGCGGGTTGGTCCCACCAGAAAGGTAGCATCCGCCAGCGTAGTTACCAACGCGATCAGTAGAGCACCGCTAAGATTGATGAACAGGATGTCATAAGGCCAGCCTTTACCCAACCAGGCCTGGATCAACTGACTCAGCGCATAGCGAGTAAGTGTGCCGCAGAACCCGCCACATAGAACAGCCAGGATGCGTCGGCGCGCCGCAAGGGTTCCAGCCATTATAACCATCCTCCCATGAGTAGACCAAGCAGCGCTGCGAGCAAGCCTGGTCCCATATTGCCGCCCAGGTAAAGCAAAGTCAGGAGGCGATTTCCTCCTCGGACCAACTGAATGCTTTCCCAGGACATCGTACTAAAGGTGGTATATCCACCCAGAAATCCTGTGATCAGAACCGTCTGAGCAAACACATTGAGTATATGCCTGCTTGCCAGTCCGGCGAACAGGCCAATCAGGAACGCGCCCGTGACATTAATCAAGAGAGTTCCCCAGGGAAACGATGATCCGCTACGCTCAGCGATAACACGCGTAAGCAGATAGCGTGTGAGTGCTCCGCAGGCTCCCGCTCCGCCAACAAGACCAACCAATGCCAACGTCGCCGGGTTCATAAATGACCTCCCCTTAGCAGGATAAGGAAACTACCTTCAATGAACCAGATTAATTCGCGAATGTCAAGAAGAGGAACTAAATTCTCTGCTGGCCGCGCCATAGTTGCGACTTGAATGCGTATGCGCTATACTTGTAAAAACTTATTAGATGAGAGTCGGCATGCGCTAAAATAGAGGGGAAAGTGGAGCTATAGTTATGAGGTTAGATGTCTATCAACCAGGAAACTATTTGCAGTTGCCGCGTAACCAGTTGCTGCTTCCTGTTTTTATGCCTGATGCCACTTCGGGTGTCGTCCGTTCACTTGACTCGACAGACCTGATACAATGTGGAATTCAGGCGCTTGTGATGAATACCTTTCATGTAATGCAACATCCTGGCTCTTCAACTATTCAGGCCCTGGGTGGGCTGCATAAAATGAGTGCATGGCCACATCCAATTATGATGGACTCAGGAGGCTTTCAGGCTTATTCATTAATTCAGGAAAATTCCAAATTTGGTTTTGTAAATGCTGATGGCATTACATTTAAGCCTGAAGGATCTGACCGTAAGTTCCATCTGACTCCAGAAAAAACAATCCAGCTCCAGCTTAGTTATGGAGCCGATATTGTGGTCTGTCTTGATGAGTGTACCCATGTAGATGCGCCATTTGAGGCTCAAAAACTCGCTGTTGAGCGCACAATCGACTGGGCACAGCGCTGTAAAAAAGAATTTCTGCATCTTATGCGCCAGAAGAAGCTTGCTGAGGACCAGAGGCCACTCTTATTTGCAGTCATTCAAGGCGGCGGCTATCGTGAGTTACGCGAACAGTGCGCCAGCGCGTTATTGGAGATCGGCTTTGCTGGTTTCGGCTATGGCGGGTGGCCTCTCGACAAGGGAGGGAATTTACTCACAGATATCATTCAGTACACCAGAGAATTGATACCCCGCGAATTTCCCATGCATGCCCTGGGGGTAGGTCATCCCAACAATATTGCAGCGTGTTACGCCATGGGTTATGACATGTTTGATAGTGCCCTACCCACAAGAGACGCGAGACATGCCAGGCTCTATACGCTTGAGAATGAAATGACTGCTCAACAGCTATTTTCTAATGAAAAGTGGTTTTCGTATACGTATGTCAATGACAATAAGCATATTAAATCTGATGTGCCGGTTTCTCGTTTTTGTCCTTGCCTGACCTGCACTCATTATTCATTAGGATACCTGCATCACCTGTTTAAGATTAACGATAGCCTCTTTTTTCGGCTCGCCACAATTCACAACCTCAGATTTATGGTTCAGTTAATAGAATGCCTGAAGGAAAGTTCTCATGGACGCGCAGAATGATCAGCTAGAGACACTCGTTGCAACCGTTCTTGCGAGTTCCAGATATAAAGAGGTAAGTGATGAGCTTATTAGAGGCATCGGTTTGCGCGAGCTTACCAGGCGCTCTAACCTGAAGGAAGCCATTAAGTCCACGAAAAGCAAGCTACACCAGGTTGGAGGGGCATATCTTACGGATAAAAAAAATTATGGCGCATGGTTGCATGATTTAAAGCATCTATCTCGCCTTGACAATCAAGATAACTTTCTCGCCTATTTAAAGATGGTGATGGGGTATCATGTATCGACCAGAGAACGGTTACCGCTTCTTGAGCAGTTCTACAAAACAATTCTGGCCGATCTTCCGCCTATCCACTCTGTACTTGATATCGCCTGTGGCTTTCATCCACTTGCCTTGCCCTGGATGCCTCTAGTGGACCCTGTGGAATATTACGCGTATGACATTTATAAAGATATGCTGACCTTTCTAGGAGAGTTTATGGCGCTCGCCCAGGTGCCGGGCCAGGCCCAGGTATGTAATATGACTCAAAGCTGCCCCGCGCAGAAGGTAGACCTTGCCTTTGTCCTCAAAGCTTTGCCATGTCTTGAGCAAGTAGACAAACTGGCAAGTTCCAGGCTTTTACAAAGCATTAACGCTAACTATATAGTCGTCTCTTTTCCTGTGCATAGCCTGGGCGGAAAAGCCAGGGGCATGGAGGTTAATTATGAAGCCAAATTTCGAGCATTAGTAGAGGATACTGCGTGGTCGCTTAAACGCTTTGAATTTCCCACAGAGTTAGCATTTTTGATAACAAAGTAAGAAAATGTATTACTAGCAGAGGCGCTTGCGACAGCGGACTCTACAGAAGAAGATGCACGCTGCAGTGAAAACATCTGCAGCGTGCATCTTCTTTACTAAAAGGCAGGACTCAAAGCTTTAGTCGGTCGTCATACCGGCGACAGCAAGCTCTGTATCATCAGGAGTATAGAACTCGGCATCGGGATTGTAGCCAAGGCTGCCCATTTCTGGGATATCCAGGCCCTTCAATTCCGTCGCTGCTGAGACGCGGAGACCGAAGAGCACGTTGTAGGCCTTGAAGAACAGCCAGGAGATGCCAAAGACATAGATAAAGCAGGCTGCCATACCAATGAGCTGAGCGACAAGCTGGCTGGCATCGCCGAAGAAAATGCCCCTGACCGAGAGACCGCCATAGTTAGCGAGACCATCGGCGAAGAGACCTACCGAGAGCTGACCCCAGGCGCCGTTGAAACCGTGAACGGCGATAGCGCCTACCGGATCATCGACTTTGAGCACGCGCTCGACAAAGCTAGCAGCGACAACCACCAGCACACCGGCGACGAGGCCGATCACACAGGCGAAGACCGGGCTGACATAGCCGCTGGGGGCGGTAATCGCCACCAGTCCAGCCAGCAGTCCATTGGCCATCATACCGATGTCAGGCTTTTTCACGCCAGTCAGCCAGGTATAGATCATCGCGGAAAGCGAGCCAGCCGCGCCAGCCAGCATGGTGTCCACAGCGATAAGACCAATGCGTAGAGCACCATTGCCGGAAGCGCCCAGTGTGCTACCAGGATTGAAGCCGAACCAGCCGAAGGCCAGGATAAAACAACCAAGCAACGCGAACACCAGGTTATGACCAGGAATAGTATTCGGGCTGCCATCTTTGTTAAACTTACCCAGGCGAGGGCCAAGCACAATAGCGCCAGCCAGCGCGCACCAGCCGCCGACCGCGTGTACGACACCGCTACCAGCGAAGTCGATATAGCCTTTGCCCAGACCAACATTGCCCAGCTGCGAAAGCCAGCCGCCGCCCCAGGCCCAGTTAGCATAAATTGGATACACCAGCGTCGAGACAAAGATGCTATAGACGCAGAACGCCGACCATTTCCAGCGCTCAGCCATTGCCCCTGTGGGAATGGTCGCCGTAGTATCCATAAAGACCATCTGGAAGAGGAACATAACGGCCACACCCACATCGTAGGTGCCATCGGTCAAGAAGAAACCTTTATAACCAATAATACCCCAGTTGGTGCTTCCAATCGGGATCGTCAGTTCGCTTTTAAGAGCCGCGAGACCACCCAGATTACCGACGCCAGCAATACCGACGCCACCGTTCTGGAAAGCAAAACCGGCTACATAGTATCCGAGCATGCCCAGACCATAGACCATAAAGTTCATAGCCATCGTATGGCCAGCGTTTTTCGCGCGACAGAGACCAGTCTCCACCAGAGCAAAGCCCGCCTGCATAAACATAACCAGATAGCCAGTTACCAGGGTCCAGACAAAGTTGATACTGATGCGATTCTCATCGACCTGTTGCGCCAGATTGAAGGCGAACGGCTCAGCGCTCTGAGCTTTAGGCAGGTCAGCAGGCGCGATTGAGGAGCCCTTTGACGAAGTAGATACACTCGTCAGATTGCTCTGATTCGCAGTATTCAGACCGCTGGCATCGCTCTCGCCGCAGGCGCTCAAGACGACCATCGCGGCGAAGACTAGCACAGTGCCCAACAACAGCGCAGGCAGGCGCTTTTTCATCCAGACCGGGAGATGCAGACGCCGGTACCAGGGAGCGGGTTTTTCATAGCGCGTCGCCAGATAGCGCTGGAAATAAGGTAGGACCTGCGCATGACGAGATGGTCTGATGAAGAGTTTCAACGGAGCAAAGCCGTTACGCGGCATCAGGGTAATCTTTGACCCGTGTACGCGGATGTACTCAAATTCTTTCCAGGGGCGAAATACAACGTTATTGTACGCGAAACCCCTCGTAGTAAGATGATAGCGCATCGGCAGGTTAACAATGCCCATGGCTACGAGCAAGATCGCCACTTCGACGACCAGGGGAAACCACTGTCCAAGCGCGCTGAGCAGCATCAATCCAGCCAGCGCGTACATATCCATGCGATGCATCAGCATGCGTTCGCCAAAGGTCAGCGAGACGCTTGAGACTTCCTGGCCTTCTGTTTTAACACCAAAAGGCAAAGCTTTGCGCAAGAGCATCAGCACGAAAAAACAACCAACTAACAACCAGACGAACATAAGACCGTCCTTTCACCTGCACCACTTTTCTCTGGAGGTGTACCCCTCTTTTTGATGGAAAAACAGGGATCTGTACTCGTAGACCGCTTCACAAGCGAGAGATATTCCACCTGACTGATGACCGTTTGCACTGTCATCATCTCTTGCTCTGAAGCTGCGGAACGCGCACAAACTCTAAAGAAAACCAGCACATACCAGGAAAATGAGTTATTTGGGAATATCGTCACCCGGCCCCTACGCCGTTTCTGTGACCTTTTTCGTCGGTTTGAACCTGGAAAAGAGTCGCATTAAACGCAGTGGTCGCGGGTCAGGTGGCTCGCGAATGATAATGGCTCTGCACTTCAGACGCGCTTCGATAAGGAAGCGCCTGGCCAGAGCAACAACGTGCTCATTTGCCCCATGGGGGCCTTGCAATCCTTGCTCCAACATCTCCACCGCACGATTATAGAAACCCAGTCGGTAGTAATATTCTGCGTATTTGACATGAGCCAGCAGATTCGTCGGCTCCTCCTCGAGCGCTCGTTGCAGTTCCTCCTCGGCTCCATGAGTGTCGTATCTTTTAAGTAATTCAATACCAAGGAAAGCGCGTGCAGGGACATAGTGAGGATCGACTTCCAGCGCTTTTTCAAGGGCCTCAATCACCTCAACCTCTCCACCTACGTTCTGATCGATATAGGTCTGAGCCAGGCCGAAGTAACCCTGGGGACGCTCAGGCTCGGCCTCGATTGCGTGCTGGAAGCGCACGCGTGCCGCCTCAGGATCGCCTCGCCGCAGGGCAGCGTAGCCCTTCTCAAGCAAATCATGATACATGGCTTTCCTCCTGTAAATGTAATGTCTCGTCCGGGTTTGCGAGTTGCTCAATCTGTTCGACAACCTTCGCCGCCGGAACTGGAATGAGGTAGACCAGTTTTAGTAAGAGAGGCGTTACCAACGTGGTGATCAGCGCAATAAGGATAACGATGGAAAAGAGCGGAGCATCAATTAAGTGGGCTTGTAAACCAATCGTCGCGGTAATCAGGGCAACCTCTCCGCGCGAGATCATACCAACGCCAACCTTCAATGCCTCCAGCGGCTTAAAGCGGCAACTCAGGGCACCGCCTCCACACCCGATAACTTTGGTCACCACCGCGATAACCACAAAACCTACGAGCAAGAGGGGTGGAACTCGAAGCATTACTCGAAAATCCGCTTCAATACCCGCGTAGACGAAGAAGAGAGGGATAAAGAATGCATAGCCCATCTTCGATAGACCATCGTGGACCCATTCACGCATCTCGGTACGGCTGACGAGAATGCCAGCCATATATGCGCCGGTGATGGCTGCCACACTGCCCAATTCTTGCGCCGACCAGGCGTAGAGCAAGACTAGCGCGAAGACCAGACCAATGCGCGCCTCCAGGGCGAGCAATTTGGGCAGCCAGCGGGAGAGCAAAGGGAAGCCGAAGTATCCCAATACATAGGCCAGTGGGAAATAGATCACCATTTTGAGGATGGCCCAGGTAGGATTTTGTCCCAGAGTGAATGCTAAAATAATCGAGAGTACCACAAGACCCAGCACATCATCGATCACAGCCGCCCCCAGGATAGTGGTTCCTTCTTTTGAAGTAAGCTTTTTAAGATCTTTGAGAGTTTCAGCGGAAATACTGACGCTGGTTGCAGTCAGCAATGTTCCAAGGAACAGACTGATCGGAAGGCTATAGTGCAAAGCCAGGGCAAAGGCCGTTCCAACCACGAAGGGACAAATTACACCCATCACAGCGGAAACAAGTGCCGCACCTCCAACCTGACGCATTTGCTGCATGTCGGTCTCAATACCGGCGATAAACATTAAGATGATCACGCCGAGATTGGCAAAAGAGTCAAGAGTTCCGTTCACCTGGACCCAGCCCAGCAATGATGGCCCGACAATGACTCCAACTAGCAGTTGTCCTAAGACCGCTGGAATATGCAGCCGATGGCAAACCCATCCCGCAAATTTGGCGGCAATCAGGAGACATGCCAGTAACGCCAGTAAGATAGTTGCAGACATTGACCAATCACTTCCTGTCTCGTTCCTAAATGCCAACTCCTTGTTGTAGATGTTTACAACAGTCTACTTATCGATGAAAGAGAAGAGACAACCTGCACAAAACAAAGGGAAAGTGCGTCATTGTCTCTCAGGAGGGAGCGGGTGTATCAACAGTGATGCAGCAGCAGCGTTGCAGTTCGTTCATTCGTTCCTTGCAACTAGTATAAAATATGGTTCTGCTCAGTAACATGGATAATTTACCACGAAATACTCTCTTTTTTTTAGGTAATCTGTATAGTTTTTAACTTTTTTTTAGATTTTATTGTAATGTTTGGCAAGATAGTAAGGAAATCAGGAGGAAATTGCCATCGTATTGAGAGGAAACTGATTATATTTTTGGGTGTATTGATATTTTACTGAGGGACATTTGTTCGACTTGATATGCCCTGGAGTATTTATGATTATTTCTTGATAATAGACCCATTCGTGAAGAGAACCGTCAGGAGAAGAGATTGTATGTAAGGAGTGCTATCTTTTTACGAAGCAAAAAGAGAGGAATGTGCTCTACTGCTATCAAGAGTTCTCATTCTGTGTATCCCCTTTCTTTATAAAAATATTGCTCTTTTTCTTAGAAATACAACTATAACAGGCTGGGACGCAATTCTCCGCCGTTGTGCCCTTCTCTTTTTGTGGAGATACATGGCTCATGATCTGGAAAGGCTTTTCCTGGCAATAGAAGCACTTCCAGTCATAACGCTCTAAAAGAGTAAACCATTCCATTATGTTTAGTGTCGCGGGAGCATTACAGGCGCGAGCATCAATCAACTGCGATTTGATACGATCGATCTCACGAATAATAATGCGATAATTCTCTTCTGTACCCGCTAATATTCTAATTCTTTCTACGCGTAAATATTTATGCTCTATAGCTTGATCTATAAGCAAAAGAGCATCTTTGATTTCTGGTGTCATTTTCATCTAAATTCCTCTATTTTTGCAAGAAAACCTTCTTTTCGTGCAAATAGAAAATATGCCAAATGCATAGACTCATATAAGTATAAGGTTTTGGTGACAACCTTAAGGAGAGGTATTCTTCATCAAATTTACAGCTTTTTTTTAGATATGTTGCACAAAAATTAAGCTTTTTTATGGGATTTTTACTTTTTTACCAAACATTTCAGGCATGGGGTATCGTTGCCAGGATGAGTAGAGAGGCGCGTGCCTCAGGCTTTCAGGTAGGGTGTGCAGGCAAAGTTCCACTTTCTATCTCTAGAAAAAGGAAGTGGAACTTTGCCTGAAAAACCTCTTTTGAATATTCAGGGGAATTTGAAGCTGATGAGTCGCTAATTTTACATAACCCTTTTCCAATAATATGATTGTCTGGACAATGAACGACCTTTCTATTACAATCATGCTAGATATTCAGGTCTACTGATGAACATTTCGGTCATGCTTATAAGAGAAGGAGTTTCTATATGCTGCTGCCAGAACGCGAATCGAGCTATCAGATTGATGTCGAGAATGCCGCAGAAATGGCTCGTTTGACAAAGCAAGCGCGCATGCTCAGCGAGGCACTCGGCCTTTTACCTGAAGCAGTGGATATGACGCGAGCTTCGCTGGTTCTTGATATTGGCTGCGGTCCCGGCGCGTGGGTTCTGGAAATGGCCCAACGCTACCCGGCCAGCCTGTTCCAGGGCATTGATATCAGCGAACGCATGACAGCCTATGCGCGCTATAGTGCTCAGGAACATCAGATATCCAACGCGCAGTTTCAGGTCATGGATGCGCGCCAGCCGCTGGCGTTTGCCGATGCCTCTGTGGATGTTGTTCACGCGCGTTTTATTACCGGCTTCCTCTCCGTCACCACGTGGCCCCAGGTGCTGAGCGAATGTTTCCGCGTGCTGCGTCCAGGAGGCGTCATTTGCAATACCGAATTTGAGAGCCTGGGGATCAGCACCAGCATGGCGCTGACGGGCTATAACCGTCTGATCGTACAAGCTGCCCGGCGCGTTGGCCAGTGTTTTGCTCCAGACGGGGACCAGTATGGGATTACCGCGGTGCAGCACCGTTTGCTGCGGAACGCGGGCTTCCAGCGTATTCAGCCGCAAGCTCATAGTATAAACTATTCCCAGGGCATGCCAACCCATCAAGCCATGTTTGAGAATTTCAGCGCCTTGATGAAGCTTCTTCAGCCATTTATGGTGCGCCAGGGGGTTACGATGCAAGAAGAGGCGGAGGAGTTGTACGCGCGCGCTATCACAGAGATGGAAGCCGAGACTTTTTGTGCTATTGTCTTCTTGCAGCGGATCTGGGGAGAGAAAGCGCTGGAGGCCTGTTAGCATGCATTCCCGTGCCCCCTTTTCTTCTCAACCAGCGCCCTCTGAGATCCTTACGCGTCTCGTGCAAGAAGTGTCGGCGGTCCTGGAATCGTCTCAGCTAGTACAGACCGCGCTTCTCATTTTCCAGGAAACATTTGCGTCCGCGCGACTGGCTTTCTACCAGGCCGATCCGACCAGGCAGGTACTCAATTTGCTTGCCACTCTACCAGTAAGCGAGGCATCGTTGTCCTTGCCCGCGCTACTTTCTTATGATGCACAGCACCTGGCAACCCGTGCTACTCAGGTACGCTCTCTTCTGCTTAGCGCTGATCCAGGTGATCTCACAGGAACGCTAGCGACTTCTTTGGGGGACGTAGCTGGGGCTCAGCAGACCTGGAGAGGGTTTTGTTTACCCCTGTGGTGTGGCAATGCTTTTGAAGGATGCCTGCTAGCGACCTTCCCAACGTTTTTTGCGCCTACGCCCGCAACAATACAACTGCTGAGTAGTTGTGCCCTCTACCTGGCAACAGCGCTTTCCCGGTCACGGCTTCAACGAACTGTCGAGCAAGAGCGTCAGAGTCAGCATACCATCCTGGATCACATACCGGAGGGGGTATTGATTGTGGAGAGCGCTTCTGGCTCGGTGCGTTACGCTAATGGAGCTGCGGCCCAGATCCTTGGAGTGCCTCTCCACGATCTCTCTGGCTCGACGCTGACTGTCTCGACACCCTCCTTCCGTCAACTCGCTGAGGATGCCTGGCCGCGTTTCCCCTGGACCTTTGCGGCCATTCGCGCGCTCAGCGGGGAGACCATCAGTCAAATGGAAGCAGTCGTGCTTCATCTTCAGGACTCCCCCACCTGGGTGCTCTGCTCCAGCGCTCCTTTGCGAGAAGATCGTGGTATGATTACTGGCGCGGTTGTCGTTTTTCAAGATGTTACTCAACAGAAGAAGCTAGAAGCGCAAAAAGACCAGTTTTTTTCATTTGCCAGCCATGAGTTACGTACCCCCTTGACGACGGTCATGGGATATGCCGAGTTGCTGCGCGAGATGACCAGACCAGAGCAAGCAGTTCAACTCGATGTCTCAGCCTTTCATCGTGCCTCTCAGCATATGTGCGTGCAAACGGAGCAAATGGTCTATCTGATCGATGAAATGCTCGACCTTGCGCGTATTGATCAGCATCAATTGTCCTTGCGCCTGCTACCAATGGATCTTTTGCCTCTCGCACGTGCCGTTGTTGAGAAACTGGCTTTTACTACCCATTCTCATGAGTTTCGCTTTGTTCCAGGTGCATGGGCAGGAAAAACAGAGGGCACGCCACTGATGGTCCTGGCGGATGTCCTGCATCTCTCGCAAGTGCTCAACACCCTGGTCAAGAACGCGATTATCTACAGTCCAGAGGGGGGTGAGATTGAGATTGGAGTGCGCAGGCGTGCCCCCACACCCACGCATGTACTGGTCTGGGTCAGAGATCATGGCCTGGGGATTGCTGCCAGCGATCTGCCCCATCTTTTTACCCGTTTTTACCGGGCGCGCAACCTTGACAGGTCGCTCAGTGGTCTGGGCATCAGCCTGTATCTGGCCAAAAAAGTCGTAGAACTCCATGGTGGGCAGATCTGGATCGAGAGCACGGAAGGACAGGGCGCAACCTTATTCTTCTCACTTCCTCTGGCTCCAGCAGCAGAAGGCGGCGTGATGAGAAAAGAGAGGTAACGCTCAAGCGGCAAATACTGCCAGATGTGCTCACCACCCCAATGTTTCTGGATCTACAAGTGGCGTTTCTGCCTGAGAAGGGGCCAGCGCTCTTAATCATGCGTATCGGGAGTTATGCTCTCTAGCATCTGCGCATAATTTGCCTGTACCAGCCGCGTATGAGGATGGTCCTTTCCCAGAACCTTCTCGCAGATGAGTTGCGCTCGCTGATAGGAGAGTTCAGCCTCCTCATATCTTCCCTGGTGAGCATAGAGTGTGGCCAGATTATTCAAGCAATTCGCTGTTTCGGGATGCTCTGGACCTGAGATCCGTTCTCGTATCGTCAGCGCGCGCTTGTACAATTGCTCTGCTTCCAGCGTATTCCCCTTGCGCTCATAGAGACTTGCCAGGTTATTCAGGCTACTTAAAGCCTCCGGGGACTCTATTTGCCGGGCTTGCTCATAAATAGTCAGGGCTCGTATAGACAGTTGCTCTGCTTCTACATATTTTCCCAGGTCCTTATAGAGACCTGCCAGATTATTCAAGACCAGCGCAGTCTTAGGATGGTCTGCTCCCTGAATGCGCTCGTGAATTGCCAGTGCTCGTTGATACAACGGCTCAGCTTCCACGTACTTCCCCTCCTGGTTAGTGTAGAGATTGGCCAGATTATTCAAAGTGGTTGCGGTAGCGAGGTGGTTTGCTCCCTGAACGCGCTCGTGAATTGCCAGTGCTCGTTGATACAACGGTTCAGCCTCCACATACTTCCCCTGGGCATGATAAAGGTTGGCCAGATTATTCAGGCTGGTCGCGGTATCGGGGTGGTCTGCTCCCTGAACGCGCTCGCGAATTGCCAGTGCTCGTTGACACAACGGCTCAGCCTCCACGTACTTCCCCTGGTTAGTGTAGAGATTGGCCAGATTATTCAGGCTGGCCGCGGTATCGGGGTGTTCTGCTCCCATGACACGCTCGCGGATCGCCAGTGCTCGTTGATACAACGGCTCAGCCTCTACGTACTTCCCCTGGCCCTCGTAGAGATTGGCCAGGTTGTTCAGACAAAGCGCGGTATCGGGGTGCTCTGGCCCCCATATTCTCTCCTTGACTGCCAGTGCTCGCAGATACAATGGTTCAGCCTCCAGATACTTTCCCTGGCTATGGTAAAGGCTGGCCAGATTATTCAGGCTGGTCGCGGTATCGGGATGCTCCTGCCCCAGAGCGTGCTCACGAATTGCCAGCACACGTTGATACAACCTTTCAGCCTCCGCGTACTTTCCCAGACTTTCATTAAGACTGGCCAGATTGCTCATGCTGGTCGCGGTATCGGGATGCTCCAGTCCCAACTCTTGCCTATGAATAGCCAGTGCCCGTTTCAATAATGGCTCAGCTTCTATGTCCCTTCCCAGGCTCCGATAGGTATTTCCTAAACTACCGAGGCTGATCCCTGTGTCAGTATGTTCCGGCCCCAGCACATCTTCTCTGATCGTCAGCGCTCGCTGATGTAACGCTTCAGCCTCCGTGTATTTTCCCAGATGCCAGCAGATATTCGCCAGGTGGTGCAGGGCCCTTGCCGTGATAGGATACTTTTCTCCCAGAGCCTTTTCCCGGACTGTCAATACCTGCCTCTGTAACCGCTCTGCTTCCACATATCTACCTTGCTCGTCGTAAACCATAGCCAGGTATTCCCGGTTTCTCGCCGTATCGAGGTGCTCCGGGCCAAGCATGCGCTCACAAATTACAACGGCACGCAGTAGAAGCGGTTCAGCCTCCGCGTGGCGGGCCTGTCGCATATATCCTACTGCCTGCGCTCTCAGACTATAAACAACTGCTTGAAAGTTCGGGTTGGCACTGTCCTGATACAACAGATTCAAGGCATGTTTGACAATTGGCTCGGCTTCCGCGTAAGAAGCATTTTGGCGCAAATATGACCCTGCTCGTACAAGCAACTCGATAGCTTCCCAGGAGACGATTTCCCGTTGCCAGATCAGCGCTTCACACTCGTAAACATGGGAAATGTAGAGCCAGTAACGCTCGGCTTCCTCAGAAGTGGGACGAGCGAACAGGTGGCTGACTGCCTGGATCGCTCGCAATGACCAGCGCATCTGTGCCTCTTCGCTCATCTCATTTTTCAAGAAAGCCTGGAGCAGACGATGCATTCGCAATGTCTTTTTTGCAGTATCGCGGCTGATCAGGGAATATTTAAGCAATGGACTGATGAGTTTATTCCATTGATACTGATCAGAGATCTTCGCCTGCAGTGGTCCCAGATAGGAGGCACCTGGCGTAAAGATCTCTTCTGGAATAGCATCGGGATGGAAAAAAGCCAGAAATTTGAGCAGGTGAGAAGCCTCAGTATGAGCATTCTTAACTTTTTGCAGAGAAAGCTTAAATAGGGCTCCCAGCCCACCATGTTCATTCAATAGTTCTGTCTGATGTTTTTGGTACAAAGAGAGGTATTCAGAAAGACGGCATCCCATCTCTTCAATATATGCGCCAGCCTGGTCGAGCGCGAGCGGATGTCCATCCATCAACTCAACGAGCTTCTCAACGAGGGCAATCTCCGCGGTCGAAACGTGCTCAAGCTGCTGCTCTGGTAAAAGGAGATTGGCTCTCTGAAGGAGCAAGAGCATGCCGGTCTGGCTACTCATTTTCTCCAGCACAAGACGCTTCATAGAACGTCTGGCTGGTGGTGTTTGCGTGGTTATCAGGATATGGCCGGTATTCTGGGTTGGTAGAAACTTCTCCAGATATTGCAAATCATCCGCATTATCAAACACAAGTAACCAGTTAGTGTGCGTGTTCAACCACAGAGCGACTGCAGCAAGAACAATCTTTTCTTCTTGCTGCTCTTTTTCAGGTAAATGAAGTGGGTACGCGAGGCTGACCAGATCAGCCGTGAGCCTTTCAGGAGAATCAGCTTTTACCCAGAAAATTTTCTCATACTCGCTCTGATAACGATAGATATATTCGAGAGAGACCTGGGTTTTCCCTATACCAGGCAGGCCATAGAGCGCCTGTGGCTGAGATCGGTCAGAGGCAGAAGAAGCGAATGCCTGGTGAATGCGTTCCAGAATTTCTGCGCGCCCGACAAAATAAGGATTGCGTCGGGCTGGTATATTCCAGGTGATCTGCCGCTGTTGGAGTGGATCTGCTTGCAGGGGTTGTCCCGCGAGCACCTGTCGTAGACTCTCTACCACACTGGCAAAGGCCAGGTCTTCATTTTCCCAGGTTGCCAGAAATCTTGCTTGAGTAGGCAGAACCTGCAAGTGAGCAAATGGAGCTCCCTGCCAATCTACTGGTCGCACGAGAAGGGGAATCACCTGGGTAGCACCCATTCGCTGCCGTTCCAAAGCGTCTTGCATCTCGGCACTATAGCAAAAGTCAGAGGCCAGAAAATCAGGGCTGATTAGTAGAAGAATGATCGCAGCGCGTTTAAGGTGGGCGTTGATCTCCTCTACCCAATCGCTGCCCGCGACAGCCTGGTTGGCGGACCATGTAGAGATCTGCTCCAGGCGTTGGAGCAAGCTGAGGTGTGTATTGAGCTTCTGATACCAATACTCATCCTCAGGGGCATAGGCACAAAAAATGTCAAGAGGGCTATCCCGCATATCAGAGCCTCCATCTCTTAAACCAGGATCTATCGTTCCCATGTGAAAGATCTTTCCAGATAGCTGTTTGCTTGCTTTTTCTATTGGGAATAGCGAGATTCGGCACGAGTATAGCGCATTTCTGTGCAGGCTGCAAGCTGCTGATCTCTTTACACAGGATGCAGCTTCGTCGGGAGCGACTCCATGAATAGGAGTGCGTCAAATGAGAGCTATAAAAATAGCCGGTTTTAGCGTATACTCCAGGGGGTTCTTTATTCTCGACGTTTTTTGCGTTTTTGGGATCTATTACATAGAGAGATACTTCCTTTTGGCTGATTTGGCTGATATGGGTTCGGTTGTGCCAGCCGTGCATTTAGAAAGAGGTGAGAAGGATGCCAGAGTCGGTGTATCAAGCAAAGTTACATGGTCCGACACAAGAGGTGGTGATTGGTGAACATAATTCTATCCATTATTCTCTGTCGGGGGCTTTGGTAACGCTGCAGGCAACACCTTCTCCTAAGACCATCTGGAATGTACCGTTTCAGCAGAATCCATGCTTTGTGGGGCGCTCTGACTTGCTAGAGCGGCTACGCCGGCTGTTGGAAACGGGAAGGCCTGCCGCGCTGAGTGGACCGGGCGGTAGTGGCAAAACGCAACTCGCGGTCGCATATGCTTATCGTTATCGAGCCGCGTACCCATATGTGCTGTGGATCAAGGCGGAAACGCGCGAGACACTCATCGGCGACCTCGTGGGAGCGGCAGATCTTTTGCAATTGCCCGAGCGCGCTAATCCCGATCAGCTCAAGGTAATCACCGCCTTCAAGCGCTGGCTAGGAAGCCACGAGGGTTGGTTGCTGGTCTTTGACAATGCCGATGACTCGGCGATTTTCAGTGAATTTCTGCCCACTGCAGGTAAAGGGCACCTGCTGTTAACCACCAGGGAGGCCAAGACCCGACCAATTGCTGAGGCACTGGAGGTCGGGCAGATGGATGAAGAGTTGGGAGCGTTTTTTCTCTTGCGCAGAGCGCTGCCGCATCTCTCTTACCAGAGCCTGGAGGACGCCACCTCTACCGAACAGGCAACCGCTCGCCAGTTGTGCAGTTTAATGGGCGGTCTGCCGCTAGCGCTTGATCAGGCTGGTGCGTACATTGCTGAGACAAAATGCGGCCTGCCAGACTATCTAAGGTTTTACCAGAATGATCAGCAGGCGCGCCATCTCAGAGGCAGCACGGTTGGCCACGCGGACCCTGTGGCGAGCACCTGGGCGCTGGCTTTCGCAAAAGTCGAGCAGGCCAGTCAGGCAGCGGCGGACCTGTTGCGCACATGCGTATTTCTCGCGCCTGACGCGATTCCTGAAGATCTACTGCGCGGCCAGGCCTCGCAGTGGAGCGAAGCCATGGCCGATGCCGCGCGCCAGCCATCTCTCTGGAATGAGACTGTTGCGACTCTGCTCAAGTACTCCCTTGTGCATCGTGATGCAGAGCATCGGATGATTTCTATTCACCGGCTGGTTCAGGACGTGCTCAAGGATGCGCTGGATGATTTTGCTCTGCGGCGTTGGGTAACACGCACAATTCTGGCAGTCTCAGCCGCCTTTCCGCAAGAGATAGCGCCGGCCACCTGGCCCCTTTGCCAGCGCCTGCTAGCGCATGTTCAGGTCAGCATTGAGCTGGTGCGTCGTTATGAGCTGGCCTCGGAAAAGGCCGCGTTACTATTGATCAGGACCGGCTGGTATTTATGCGATCACGCGCGTTATGGAGAGGCGGAGCCACTTTACCAGCTCGCGAGTGACATTTGTAAGCGCGCGCTTGGTCCCAAGCATATCACCACTGCGGAAGTTTTTCACAGCCTGGGTGGTCTCTACGGTGACCAGGGCAAATATGCGCAGGCTGAATTTGATTATCAACAGGCATTGGCGCTACGCGAACAGGTATTAGGAGCAGAGCATCAGGATACCGCCCGCAGCCTGAGCGGTCTGGCGCTGGTTTATTACGCGCAGGCCAGGTATATGCAGGCAGAACCGTTATGGCAGCGTGTACTGGCCATGCGTGAGCGCGTGCTCGGTCCTGAGCACAGTGATACCGCGCAGAGTCTAAGCAATCTGGCGCACCTGGCGCAGGTCCGTGGGCAGTACGCGCAGGCCGAAAAGCTTTACCGCCGCGTGCAACTGCTTAGCGAGCGCGCCTCGGGTCCTCAGGGTCTGGCGCGGGCCACGGCCCTTTGTAATCTGGCCGATCTTTTTAGCGTGTTGAGTAAATACAACGAGGCGGAACAGTTGTATCAGCAAGCGCTGGCACTGTGCGAGAGCAATTTAGGGCCGCAGCATCCAGCAACAGCGGAATGCCGTCATCACCTGGCAAATCTTTACAATCTACAAGGACGCTATCGGGAAGCAGAGGAACTCTATCAGCAAGCATTGCAGATGCGTGAGCGTATACTGGGACCGGAAGATCCTGAACTTATTGCCAATCTCGACAACCTCGCGGAACTCTGGTGTAATCAAGGAAAGTACGCGCAGGCAGAGCCACTTTACAAGCGTGTACTGGCCATTAGTGAGCAAGCGCTCGACCCACTCCATCCCACGACGGTCGATTGCCTGGGAAGTCTGGCGGCATATTATAGCGCTCAAGGAAAGTACGCGCAGGCAGAGCCGCTTTACACGCGAGCGTTAGAGATCCGTGAGCGCGTGTTAGGATCGGAGCATCCAGATACCGCGAAAAGTCTGGCCGACCTGGCGGCGTATTATAGCGCTCAAGGAAAATACGCGCAAGCGGAGCCGCTTTACACACGAGCGTTGGAGATGCGTACGCGTGTGCTAGGGCCGGAGCATCCAGATACCGCCACCAGCCTGGACAACCTGGCACAGTTGTATCAAAGGCAAGGCAAGTATGCGGAAGTAGAGAAGCCCATACAGCGAGCGCTGGAGATCCGCGAGCGTGTCTATGGGCCACGGCACCCGGCGGTAGCAACCAGCTTGAGTAACCTGGCCTTTTACTATAGCGAGCAGGGTAGATACGCCGAAGCAGAGCCACTCTACCGGCGCGCGCTAGAGATTCGTGAGCGTATCTATGGGCCTGCACATCTTACTACGGCGATCTGTCTGGGTAATCTGGGCTTTTGCTATGAGAATCTGGCGGACTTTGCGCGGGCCGAGCCTCTTTACGCACGGGCACTGGTCATTAATGAGCGCGTGTTTAGAGCGGATCATCCCTCTATCACGCGCTCATTAAACGATCTGATAGGCCTCTATCAGAAACGTGGGAAGCTCGCGGAAGCTGAGAAGATCTACAGGGATCTGCTGGAGCGCAGAGAGCGCGAACTTGGACCAGCACATGCCGCAACCGTAGAGGTGCTGGGTAATCTGGCAGGCGTGTTGGATGCGCGAGAAAATTTTGTCGAGGAGGAAGCCCTGCTCCAGCGTGTATTGCCGCTGCGCGAGAAAGAGTTAGGGGAAGAGCACGCGGAGATTATAGCACTCTTGCTGCATCTATCAAATCTGCGTTTTAAGCAGAAAGATTTCGCGGGAGCGAGCGTGTATGACCGGCGTTTACTGAAGATCTATGAGCATCTCTCTGATCCTGATCCTGAGATGTTCGTAATCATCCTGAGCAACCTGGCGCTAGTCTCCGGGAAGCAGGGAGATTACGCGCAAGGGGAGCAGCTTTATCAGCGAGCTCTGGCCCTGATGAGCAAAGGCGAGCTGGCAAATCAGCCTCTTTTCCTCCAAACGGTGGCTGGTATAGCGGGTTTCTACCAGGCCCAGGGAAGATACGCTGAGGCTGAAAAGCTCTATCGAGACACATTAGAGCGCAGGGAGCGTCAACTTGGGCCAGAGCACGCCGCGACCGTAGAAAGCCTGGAGGAACTGGCAGGTTTTCTGCCAGGGCGCGAGCAGAGTGCTGAGGCTGAGTTGTTGCTCCAGCGTGTACTGGTTATCCGCGAGAAAGAATTGGGTCTCAAGCATCCCGCGCTGGCGGCGCTTTTGTTGCAACTGGCAAATCTGCGCTTCAGGCAGGCCGATTTCACTGCGGCGCAAGCCTTAGATGAGCGCGCATTGGAGATTTATGGGAGCATGTCTGAACCAGAACCCGCGACATTAGTGACAATCCTGAACAATCTGGCGTTAGTTTCCGGGAAACAGAAGCATTATGAGCAGGAGGAACAGTTTTACAAGCGAGCGCTGGCCTTTGTAGGCGAACGCAAGTTAGGGCCAGACCATGCTCTGTCCACACAAACTCTGAATAATCTGGCGAGTTTCTATCAGGCTCATGAGCGTTTTGGTGACGCTGAAAAACTCTACCGGCGCACGCTTACCCTTTGTGAGCGTCGGTTTGGCACGGAGCATCCTATAACCTTGATGTATCTGAGTAAACTGGCAACTCTGCTGGCGCAGGAAGGCGATCCCGCGCAGGCGGAGCCCTTGCTCGTCCGCGCTCTGGAGAGTTCCACGCACCTGTTTGGTCCTGGTCACCCCGATACATTGCAAAACGCGCAACTCCTGCTAGAGTTTTCCGTCGTACAAGGCAATCTTGCCCGGGCGGAGGATCTTGGCCAGCAAATCCTGGCTCTGCGCGAGCAGGAATTGGGACCAAAGCACCCGGAACTGGTCAGTAATTTGCTGAACCTCACAACCATTTACATCCTGCGCGGCGAATTCTCGCACGCCGAGAGCACTTGCCAGCAGGCTCTGGCGATCAACGAGCATCAACCTGTTGCTGAGCCAGAAATATTGATGCTGATTCTGGACGAACTGGCTATTACCTATCTGAAGCAGGAAAAATATGCTCAGGCTGAGCAGTGTTTTCAGCGAGCCCTGGCGCTTGGTGCAGACAAGTTAGGCCCCGATCATCCAGAGGTCGCGACTATTCACTATGATTTGGGGAATTTCTATAAAATGCTTGCAGAGTTTGCCAAAGCCGAAGGACACTATCAGCAAGCGCTGGCAATCCGTGAGCGCGAGTTGGGCCTGGACAATCCCGATGTCAGGGCAGTGATAGAGGATTACATAGACCTGCTACGTCTGATGAAACGGGAGCCAGAGGCCGATGTGATTGAAAAGCGTCTTTTGCTTTAGAAGCCTTTGAATGAAGGCAGACAGGTACAGCAAAAGCATAAATAGAAACACGAATCAGCCGCTTTGCGCGCAGCGCCCCATCTCCAGACCAGCTCTCTTGCCTGGAGACGGGGTATTTTTGTGAACAATTTTCCCCGGCAGATTTTTTTCGGCATATTTCGTCATATAATGAAGGCGAACATAATGAGGGCGAACGAACATTTCAGCGATGGAGATTTATTACGGCATGGAAGAACTTCAAGCGAGTCTGGCGGCTGGCCAGACAGGGAGCGAGGAATTGCTCTACTTTTGGGCTCTAGGAGATTTGCACTATTCGGCTCAGACTGAATGGAGGGTGCATCACACGCCTCGTCTGAGTCACATGTATCAGGATTTACGCCAGTTGTGGGCGCGCGAGGGAGCGCCCGCGTTTTGCGTCTCGCCAGGAGATATTGTTGAGTTTGGTGACCTGGGACATTACCAGGAAGCGGGCCAACAATTGCGCCTCAATCTTGGCAATGTGCCGTTTTATCCCGGCCTGGGCAATCACGAGCTTTATACCTCAGGGGAGGAACGCGAAGCAGATCTGCTCAAAGACTTTAGTACGTTCTGGTCGAAAGCGCTCCACTACTACTGGGTAGAGGGAGAAGTACTCTGCGTAATGCTCGATGTTATCGGCTATCCCAAGCCTGAGTTATCGCGTGAGTCGCTCTCATTTCTGGCGACCGCGCTGGCCAAGCATCCTCAGCATATTGCCATCATTTTTGCCCATTGCCCGCTCTATAAGACAGTGCTCGCTCGTGATGCGGCTGGCAGCCTTGACTATGACTCGTGTGACGATTTTTTTTCCATAGGCAACTCGGCTGAGGTGCGGACACTGCTAGCGGAACATCGCAACGTGTGTTTGTATCTATCCGGGCACACGCACACGGGCTGGCAGTCGCCAAGCCTGGTAACAACAGAGCGTCTCGGCGAGCATCCGGTTACGCACGTGAATCTTTCCTCGCCGTGGTATACAGGTCGGAACCATGGCGCTGGATGGATAGAGAACGAACAGCGCTATGTCTATCGAGCGGATCAGCCTGACAGTATTGTTTCGCTGGCTGTACATGTGATGCGCGACCAGGTCTGGCTGCGTTTGCGCGACCACGGTGCCGGGGATTGGCTAACTGAATGGCGTGTACCTGTCAGATAGCGTTGTATTGAGTTGTGTGTGGTCTCTATGTCTATTGTCCAGGCGCAAACGGGCAATTGACAGTGGCGGTCTGGACTTGCTAAATTCTAAAGCTGCGGTAAAATGAAGTGGGGTGGCGCTGCAGGGAAGGCATGTGGGCGCTGGATAGCGCGTCCCGTTGGGGCGACTAGATGATTTGTCAGTAGAGTCAGGCAAGCTTTCTAGTAAGTAGAAGACGAGAAAAAGCCATTTTATTGATGCAGCTTTGACAGAACGTTTACCAGGTGCGGTCATCTTGCCAGGCAAGAGTGAGCGGGTTGTAGCCTGGTATTTCATTTGAGCGAAGCAAAAAAGCGTTTTGTGTTTAAAGCGAACAAGAACAACAAGGAGCTAACGTGAGCGAAGAGACTGAGAGTAAAGTCGCGCTGGTGATTATGGCTCATCCCGACGATGCTGAGTTTAGCTGCGCGGGAACGGTAGCAAAGTGGGTGCGCGAGGGTTGGGCGGTCTACTATGTGATTTGTACGGAAGCAGGCAGTGGTGGTCCCGACGAAGCGACCGAAGTTGGGCCAGAGGCGCGCGCGCTAATCAGCGAGACGCGTCGGTCTGAGCAGCGGGCTGCAGGCAAGATTCTGGGATTGAAGGATGTCATTTTCCTGAATTATCGAGATGGAGAATTACAGCCCACCCTGGAGTTTCGGCGCGATATTGTACGCCTGTTGCGCAGCTATAAGCCCTATCGAGTGATCTGTCAATCCCCAGAGCGTTCCTGGGTGCCGCAGATGTTTATTGGAGCCTATCATCCCGATCATCGGGCCTGTGGCGAAGGTGTGATTTCAGCGCTTTATCCGGCCTCGCAAAATCCCTGGGATTTCCCAGAATTGCTGGCCGAGGGGCTTGCGCCTCACAAAGTCAAAGAGCTCTACACCGTAGGCGCGCCCTCGCTCAATCACTGGGTTGATATTTCCGACACCATGGATCTTAAGATTGAGGCATTGCAGGCGCATGCCAGCCAGTTTATTGGGCGTGCCGATGAAATCGCGCAGCGCGTGCGCGAACAACGGGCCACCATCGGCCAGAAGTACGATGTAACGTACGCCGAGGAATTTCATCTCTCGCTTAACCGCTGATCTTTTGCCAGATCGAGCCAGCGCGAACCCCGATCCCACTGGAAGTGAGGACGGGGTTCGCGCGTTACAGGTATAAGTTTCTTCTCGGTGCTTCGCTCGCTGGTGGCGAAGCAAAGGTTGAAGGTGCAGCAGGGTGCTCTGCGAGCGCGGACATGCGCCCGCAGAGCACCCTGCTGCACCTTTTTTTCTGGGATAGGGCGGTTTTTGCTCTACGGCCAGGCGCAAGGGTGTTTTGCCCGGATTTCGCGAAATCCGGGAGAATTCATGGGGATTTTCCCTTGCGGCAAACAACGTCATGTGTCATAATACTCTATACTAAGAAGACCTTCGGGGCAGGGCGTAATTCCCGACCGGCGGTAAAGCGTCTGCTATGAGTAGTGGATGTTAAGCCCGCGAGTCCATGACCGATGTGCGATATCTGCATGTGACTGATTCGGTGCGAAACCGAAGCCGACGGTTAAAGTCCGGATGGGAGAAGGTTATAAAAGAGAGAGTGTGGCTAGCGTCGCATCTGTCGAGAAGCAGAGGCGCACGGTCTGCTATGGATTGCGCTATCCATGATTGATCTCTGTGTATCTCCCCTCACAAGCCTCCCCGAGTCAGTTACTATGACAGTTAGAGCGGGTTATTTTCCCCTGGCTGCCATACAAGCTTTGACTGAGGGATGTCAATGAGCGTAACAATGCTAAAAGAAGAAGAGCGAGGCGTTGCCAGCAAAACGCTTGTGCGCTCTTCGCCTCACCGACGCGCGCCGGCGGTCTCAAAGACCACTTCGCGCCTGCTAACCGTCTTACCTCCTGTGATACCTGGTCTGCTTCTGCTGCTCAGTTGGTATGTAAGCACCTCAAGTGGTGTAATACCGAGCTATCAATTGCCGAGCGTTGCCAGCGTGGCAAGCGCGCTATGGGATGGGCTAAGCTCTGGCCTGTTTCTGAGTAGCGCCTGGGTGACTCTGCAAGAGAGCCTGGGTGGTTTCCTCTGCGCGCTGGTGCTTGGTCTACCGACCGCTTATGGCCTGGCCAGGTGGCGACCATTCGCGGCGACCGTGCAGCCTTATCTGGCGGCGGGACAGGCCATTCCAGCGATTGTGATCGCCCCCTTTCTTGTGCTCTGGCTGGGCTACGGCCTGGGACCGACGTTGTTAGTCTGCTCCCTGGTCGTGTTTTTCTCGCTGGTACTTACAGCCGCCTATGGTTTTCAGGCAATCGACCGCTCGCTGATGGATGCCGCGCGTGTAGAGGGAGCTGCGTTCTGGCCAATGTTGACCAGGATCGAGTTGCCCCTGGCGTTGCCCGCGATTATGACCGCCGTTCGCACTGGTCTGACGCTCTCGATTACAGGAGCGCTGGTCGGTGAGTTTGTCGCTGGTGGGGATCAGGGCTTAGGCGCGCTGGTGCAGTATGCCAAGAGCCAGTATGATCTGGCGCAGATGTTCGCGATAGTCATCATCCTGGCAGCTATGGCAGCATTGCTGTATTGGATCACCAAAGGTCTGACGCGTTTGACAGAGACGATTTACGACTAATTGACTATTCCTCGTTTCACACAAGAAACTGTGAGCTAAATCTGATCTGAATGGAGAATACACAGATGCAGACGTACCGACGTGTGCCCTTTTCCCTGGCTTTTTTAACCGGCCTCCTGCTAGTGAGCTTCCTGCTCACGGCCTGCGGTAGCGCCACGCCTGCTACTACATCCACGGGAAGCAGCAAGCCCCCTCTGACTAATGTAAGTATTGGTCTGGGATATATCCCGGATATTCAGTTCGCGCCTTTTTATGTCGCGGTCAAAAAAGGCTTTTACCAAGAGGCTGGTCTGAACGTAAGCTTAAATCATGGCATTGTCACTGATCTCTTTGGCGAGATGATCGCTGGTAAAGATACATTTGTCTTCGCGGGTGGCGATGACACATTGGTGGCGCGCAGCAAGGGCCTGCCCGTGACGGATATTGCCACTATCTATCCCACCTATCCTGTCAGCCTGATTGTGCCAGATGCCTCCGCGATCAAGACCCTGGCCGCGATCAAGGGGCACACAATTGGCGTGCCAGGTAAATACGGCTCAACCTATGTGGGGCTGCTGGCACTTTTACGTGCCGTCAATCTGACGGAAAAAGATGTAAAGCTGGAGTCGATTGGTTTTACACAGGTCGCGGCCCTGAAAGCGGGACGTGTTGATGCAGTCATGGGCTATACAAACAACGAACCCCTGCAATTGCGCCGTCTGGGCTTGCCTGTGCGTACATTTGATGTGCCGAACTATCAGCCGCTAGTCTCGAACGGCATCGTGACCACTGAGCAAACTCTGAGCAGTTCGCCCGCCCTTGTGCGTGCCTTTGTACAAGCGACCATCAAGGGCTTGACCTACGTGCTGGCCAATCCCTCAGATGCGATCCAGGTCAGCAAGGGTTTTATCTCCGGCATGAACCTCACCGAGGCTACGGACGAATTAAACGCTACCCTGCCGATCTGGCAAAGTGACAGCCAGCACCCCTTAGGCTACAATAATCTGGCCACCTGGCAGGCTATGGCTCAGTTCATGGAAAGCCTGGGTCTGATTCCCGCCAATACAGATGTGAGCAAAGCTTTTGTGAACGAATAGAGCTATTACGAGTGATCCCTGCTTTTGATACCAAAGATATCAAAAGCAGGGATCACTCACGCTGTTCTGTGCCGTCTACGTATTCAATGCTCGTGCGAGGATTGAATTGACTACACTGGTCTTCGCATCTGCATAGTTCTGCATATATTTCCAATCCTGGCGGGCCAGTTCGCGTTTAGTGGCTTCATAGAGCAGGCGGTCAGCGGGATGGGTGCGTAGCCAATCCCGGAAAAGGAGCATACGCTCAGCTTCAGGGCAGCCTTGAGAGAAGACGTGGAGATTGATCTCGGTAGCGGGGCCCCGGAAGAGGCGGTGCTCGTACCAATCTGTTTCGCGAATACTCAGCTTGTAGCCAGCAGCCTCCAGAGCCGGGACATAGGCTGCTTCGTCCGCCGAGTCAGGCACCACAAGCAGCATATCGATGCGCGGCTTCGCTGCGAGTCCTGGCACCGAGGTCGAACCCACATGTTCAAGCAAGACGATCTGTATGCCAGGCGTAGCGTGAATACGCTCAGCCTCGCGCGCGAAGAGGAGCGGCCACGTGGGACTATAATCAACAAGCTGGATTGCTCCAGCAAGAGGTGTCAGTTCCCCAATAGTCACCGCCTGAAGTTGTTCTTCAGTATGAATTACCTGAAACGGCTCCTTATCTGGCACTGTTGGAGGGAGAGAAGCGCCTGCCTGCTTCTCGCGATACATTTTCAGATCATCCTGAGTCACCAGTGAAAGCGGGTCGGGGAGTTCGTGCAGGTTGAACCAGCCAATAGCTGTGCATTTTTCAGCTTCCAGGATACGAGGCTCACCGGAGGTATGACGGGCGAGGAAGGTAGGCGAGACCCAGTGCTCGTGTTCTTCCAGTAAAATATGATCATTCACGCCGAGCAGTTCAGTCGTCTCGATAAGCATACCGTATTCTTCGAGAAATTCACGTCTAACCGCCTCAGTCAATCTTTCGCCAAAAGAGACCTTGCCGCCGGGAAATTCCCAGGTGCCACGCTCATTGCTAGCTTTGGGACCGCGCTGCGCGAGGAAGACGCGGCCCTGGTCGTCGAAAACCATGGCGCCCACACCAATGCCAACATAGTCGCGCCCAGCTTTCATACACATCTCCTTTGATAATACTGGATCAGGCGCTACGCTGGTCCGGGTGGATTTTGTACAAGCGTTGCTGTTTGCGGATTTCCCACTCTAACCAGTCGGGTGGCGCGGAGTTCACTGAGGGCTGCGCGCTGGCAGCGCTGGTAGACAGGGATCGCGCGGGCGCAAGACTCGCGATCAGAGCTGGATTGCTACTGAGCACAGCCTGGCATGTTTCCTCAGGGGCCAGTGAGCCGAGCAGCGCCTCGTGGTCGTCAATCAGCAGTTCAATGGTCAGCGAACCGCCTGAATTGAATGTAAGCGAGACGCTACAGTCGCGGCTGCGAGCATCGGTCAGGCTCTCTGTGAGCCTGGGGAGCAGCATTTCCGGCAGTGCCAGAGAAATTGTCCGTCTGGCTTGCCCACAGAGGGTTTGAGCGCGGTCCAGGATATGCCGGCGTCCGCGTACCACCCAGAATTCCCCAGAGGACACGGCAGGTTGCGCAGGGATAAGCGTTTGCGCCAGTGTATTCAGCGTATGCTCCATCGTCGAACGTACCTGTCCGAGTAAAAGTGTGGGTTCCAGAGCCAGGTAACGGACTGGTTCGCCTGGTTGAACCAGGGCCAGCCCCTTCTGGCTCAGGCGTTCCAGTACATCATAGCTGCGCGAAAGCGGTACCTGCGAACGCTTGCCCAGTTCATAGCCATTGAGCGGTCCCTGAGTCAGTAAAGTATAGTATGCCTCGGCCTCGTATTTATTCAGGCCAATTTCCTGGAGCAAGTCGATAGACACCGGTTTATCTCATCTCGCTAGTCACTCTTGTAGTGGTGATGATTATACGATAGAAGGCAGTTCCTGGCAAGCTCTGCCTCATTTCTCCAAAATACGTTCGATTAAACGCTGCAACTCGGCTTGTTCTGAGGCAGAGAGCGGAGCGAGCATCTTGGCCAGTTCGTTGCGTCGTTCCTGTTGCCAGGCTTCAATCTGTTCACGTCCCTGCGTAGTCAGGGTGACCAGAACCACGCGTTCGTCCTGCCCATCGGCCTGGCGCGTGCGTTTAAGCAGACCAGCCTTTTCCAGGCGTTTGCAAGCGGTAGTCACAGAACTGCCAGTGACGCTCAGCACCTCAGCCAGTTCGCCAATGCTCAGTTCAATCTTTTTATTGAGTAATTTAAGTAGCCAGTATTGCTCCGGGGTAATCTCGCCCCGGCGAACTGGATGAGTATTGATGCGCAACAGGCGCCACAGAGCCAGAAGGTCTTCTACCAGGCGATCAGCAGCCATAAAACAATCCTCCTTTGTACCAGCGATGGCAAGCATGCTGAGAAGCTGCCTGGTCTCGCCTGCGCGATAGATTGATGGTTAAATGTCCTGCTAGCTTAAAGGAAAACCCACAAAAATGCAAGAATATATATAACTTTAATTAGTCACTTGCGGGTCAGTTCGCGCAGTCTGTCTGTGCGTGGAGCATAAGTATGAGCCATCCCTAATTTTGCAAAATCAGGCCAAACCGGCTTTTATCTCCCCGTTCTGGAGAAAAGCAAAGGTTTGGCAGGCGCTGCACGCCCGCCAAACCTCTGCAAAACACAAAGGGTGGGGAGGACACGCGCTTGTGCTGCTGAGAAAAAATCAGGGATCACTCATAGTGCTTCCACCATCATGAAAACAGAACTGTTGATGGGGTGAGGCGCTTGAGTCAGCGGCAGCCAAGAGGGCTAACTCATCTATGGGGGAGCAATGCATGAGCTTTTGCGCGAGCGAGAGATTTAATCTCCGCTTTCACCTGTTGCTATTTTAGCGGGTGTGGGAGCGCCTGGCACCTCAATATCATCATAGCGTTTCACCTTGTAAATGATGGTCGAAATCAGCCAGCTTGCTATAAAGAGACCCACGATAATGACCCCAAGCAAGCCGAAATTACTGCCCAGGACATTAATTTGATCCCACGGCGCACCGCTCAGATTCAGTTCAGTGATAAGGATGCCCAGAGCCTCAATGCCTCCAACGACCAGGGCCACGACCACCGAGATCAGGGTAATATTTAGATTATAGTATAACTTACGGATGGGTTTAACAAAGGCCCAGCCATAAGCCCCTAACATGAGCACACTATCGGTCGTATCCATCAAAGTCATGCCCGCAGTAAAGAGTGCGGGAAAGATCAATATCGCGGCCACAGGTATACCATGACCCGCGCTAGTAGCGGCGATGCCTAGCAGTCCTACCTCGGTCGCGGTGTCAAAGCCCAGGCCAAAGAGGAGCCCGATAGGATACATTTTCCAACTCTGGTCGGTAGCTTTGAGCAGTGGGCGAAAAAAGCGGCCCATCAGCCCCCGCTTGTTAAGTGATTCGTCAAGACTGAGATCGTCGTACTGTCCTCCCTCTCTGACAGTGCGGAAGGTTTTGTAGACATCGAGCAGAATGACGATATTAATCGCGGCAATCAGTAGCAGAAAGATAGCGGAAACCGTGGTGCCGATCAGGCTACCGATGGACTGCAAATTATCGAAATTGCTAAAGGCGATTGCAGTGATAGCGATGAAAATGGTTAAAGCAACTACAATAGTGGAATGTCCCAGTGAGAAGAAAAAGCCGACCCCAATTGGCCGTTTCTTTTCCTGCATCAGTTTGCGGGTTACATTGTCAATTGCCGATATGTGATCGGCATCGAACGCGTGGCGCAGGCCAAAGGTATACGCGGTAAGAGCTAGCAGTAGAAGTTTTGCATCGGTCCAAAATACAATAAACGCGAGAAGCCAGGCAAGGATGTTATAGCCAAGCAAAAAAGCATAAATGCCGATGACACGGCGACGAACATCCGGGGAACTTTGTCGAAAGACACGGGAGAGCGCTGAGACACCAAAATTGCTGCTCATGAAACCTCCTGAAAAGGCTATGTCCTTCTGGTGAGGCAGAAGCAAAAGCACCAGAAGGCAGAAGCGTGAAATTCTCTTTATCAGGACAGAATACAAGAACGATAAAGCCCTGCGTTTGCAAGGTGCTCGGTAATAAGTTGCCTTACCGAACAGATCAGAAATCCACATACAGTATACACGATCAATTTCCTAATTGCGAATTACTTTCAACTAACAACTGTTACCAGAAAAGAAGAACCAATGTGGAGCCTTACACGTGGAACAAGCAAAATTCTCACAAAAAAGACTTTATTAGTACTATCTGGTGATATGAGGTTAAGAAAACTTAACCTGTAAGAGGGTTGAATTAGTACTTTTCTATTAGCGTTTCAAAGTATTCCATTCTAAACCATGGACATTCGTGGTATGGTCTCTCTAGTAATTTATTCAATGGTCCACGAAAGAACCAGAGATTTTTAGGGCAAAGGTTATGCTATTCCGTGACTCGCGAAAAAGCTATAACATTTCTGGTTTTTTCCCGGAAAGAAGGAACAGTCATGAATCTTCCCAGAGTATTAGTGGTCGATGATAGTCCTTCAGCCTGTCTTTTTATTACGACAGTTCTGCGGCAGAGAGGATACGAGGTGGATGTTGCCCTGAGTGGGCGGGAAGGTTTTGCGAAAATCATGACTTTCCGGCCCCATTGTGTCATTCTGGATGTCCTTCTGCCAGATACCACGGGTTATGCATTGTGCCGGCATTTGCGGCAGAGTAGTCTGACCCAACGCCTTCCTTTGATTCTCATAAGCGGCAAAAAGGCACCGCTTGATATAAGTTATGGGTTGCGACAGGGAGCCGATCGCTATTTGTCGAAGCCCTTTACCGCGGAGATGCTTGCGCAGAACGTATGGGAAATCATCCCTATCTCCTTGCGTGCTCTGACTAATCCAGTCTTGCCCGCGGTCCAACTGCCAGCAATTCCTGCCCAGCCAGCAATTCCTCTGGCTCAGTTCAAGCTCATCCCTCGACGTGTGCTAAGTCAGGACGCGATGCGCACGAGCAATCCCTTTATGTCCGCCCCTGTTGTGGAAGATAGCCAGGCCCGTTTGCTCTTGAGCAAAATTGATGGCAAGAGAACAGTCACCAGGCTAGCTACAGAGACCGGCTTAGAGGTAGAAAACGTGATCAAAGCTTTGCGCGTCTTGCTCAAGGCTGACTGTATTCAGCTTTATAACGCGGAGGGGCAGCGCGTGGAGGAGGAGCTATGAAAGTATATTGTAAGTAAGAAGCAGAATAGAGAGACAGCTAACCAGACAGGGTGATACAAGTAGTCAAAAGTGGATTCTCAAGGGCGGCAAGCTCCTGAGCGGAGCGCAAGGGGGACTTCTTCAGGCCACTCCCCTGCTTTATTAGACGGACGATCAGGGAACGCGGAATTTTACATGGTTCTGCTAATAAAAAGCGAAATAGAGAAATTACAACCAAGGGGTAAATAATAAGGAGTGCAAGGGCAATGACTTCAACACAGATAACCATCCTGCTTCTGGTTGCTCAAGTTGCTATTACCTTTCTCATTGCGTTTCGTGCTTTTGCTCGGTATTTCCAGACTCGCCATGACCTCTACCTGATCCTGGGTATAGCAATGGGCACAATTGCAATCGTAGGTGTAGTCGGCATTGTTGGCGACAATTATTTCGCCAGTAGCTTGAATACCAAGTGGTTTCGCTATAGTGCTCAGGTAGTGAGCTACACCTTCATCTTTCTGGCCAGTCTGCGCGCTTCGGAGGGTTACCTGCGGCGAGTAGTTCAATGGGAACTGATCTGTGTCGCCCTTCTGGCGGGAGCGTTGTTTCTGACCCCGGTCACGCCCGCTCTGGGCAATGCCAGAGTCGAAGCACTGGTAAGTTTATCGCGCGGCGTCATCTGTTTTATCATCTGCTTGAACTATATACGCTTCTTTTTACAAAAGGGGACCCGCTTTAGCTTTCTGATGGGATTGGCATTTTTCCTCATCTCTGTGGGTATTGCGATTACTACTCCCTGGTACTTTCAACAGACAAAACTGCTCTATCTCTCCATTGGGGACACCACGCGTACAGTCGGCCTGTTCATAATGCTTCTGACCTTTTTCCTCAAATAAAAGAGACGCTGACTGCATTCTGCTCAGGTTGGCCGGGTCCATGAGTTATGGGAGCATTTACAACCCTGTGGACCGTATGATCTACTATTGCGGAGAAATCTCAGATGAGATATGATAATAAATGCAACCTGGTTATTACTAACCGGGCATAAGGGATATGGAGCTCTATATCTGAGGTGAGAAATGGCAATAGAGGAACTTCAGAAAGGTCGCTATAAATATTTAAGGCGACTTGGTAGTGGAGGTATGGGTGAGGTGTATTTAATGCAGGATACGCGAGTCAATCGTCAGGTCGCGATCAAGGTCTTGCGCGCTGAGGGATCGGGCTATCCCAATGACTCAAAGAGTGGCAGTTCACCAAACGCCAATTCCGCGCGTCTGTTCGAACGTGAGGCTCGTGCGATTGCGGCATTGGAGCATCCGAATATTTTACCTTTGTATGATTTTGGTGAGGAACCTCTCGATGATGGCAGCATGACCTATATGGTTATGCCCTATTGTGCTGATGGATCTCTGGAAGGTTGGCTTTTCCAGCGGTCTGAGGATAAACTACCAGTACCGCTGATAGCTGCATTGATAGAGCAGGCCGCTGAGGGTTTACAGTATGCTCATGAGCATAATGTCATTCACCTGGATGTCAAGCCCCCTAACTTTCTTATTCGCAATAATCGCAAAGATTCATTGCGACCAACGCTCTTACTGGCCGATTTTGGCATCTCGCGCAGTTTTACCACGGTTTCTAGCTCCAGCCGTACGATTCGTGGCACACCAGCTGCGATGGCGCCTGAGCAGTGGAGTGGAGAGCCGAGCTTTGCCAGTGACCAGTATGCCCTGGCTGTCATGACTTATGAAATGCTGGTTGGTCGTCCTCCTTTCGTCGGTTCGCTCGAACAGTTGATGTATCGCCATTTCAGCGTGCAGCCACAGCCACCAAGCACTTTTAATCCGCGCCTGTCTACCGCAGTTGATGCTGTCTTGTTGCGCGCTTTAAGTAAAAAGCCAGAAGATCGTTATCCCACGATTGGGGATTTCGCCAGCGCGCTCCTGGAAGCTGCTAACCAGCCGTCTGCTTACTCTGAGGCGGATCTGGCCGGGTACAGCACAATGACAATCAGTTCATCCGAGGCCGAAAAGGGACTGAGTCGGATGCTGACCCTGGTGGATGGTGAAGAGATCACCGTCTCAGTGCCGCCTGGTACGCAAAATGGGCAGGTCTTGCGCCTGCCACGGCCCAATGCCGCGGATGGTGAAGCAGATGTCGTTCTGGTCAATATCGCGGTTGAGTCGCCAGCTTCTTTGTCGTCAGCTTCTTTCACAGACGAAGCCAGAGTGACACCCGCCGCCGCGGATGCAGAGACAGCCCCTTCACTTATCAGAAAAGCGTCGGATGAGCCGGTCCAGCAGGGTGCTGAGACACCGCAGTTGGCGAGCATAAATCAGATTGCGCCTGCTGCTCAGGTGTCTGAAAAACCGCCCCTACGCCTGACTTCTTCTACGCCAGCCGCAGCCTCTGGGCACAATCAGCCAACCTTTGCGAACGTGGAAAAAGCTGGCCAGATTACCGGGGCACCTGTGCCTATAACTCAGCCTCGCCGCAGCTTTGGCTTATTAGCGCTGATCTCTGTACTGCTTGTTCTCCTTATACTGGCAGGTTCTATCATCTTCCTGGCCACACGCCCGCAGGGCTCTACCACAGGTGGTCCACTGGCCCAATCCACTCCTACCCAGGCAGGACAATCGACGGTTGCTACCACGCCAACAGCAGCGCTAACGCCAACGGCAATGCCAACCACGGTACCGCCAGGTGAGTACATTGCTGGTAAGTATAACGGCAGCTTTACCGATAGCAGTACAAACCAGTCAAAAACTCTCTCTGTGCAATTGAATCAGACCAATGGCAGCGGTGTTTTAAGCGGTGGGGCGACCATCAATTCATCAACGCCTTACTCGCTGAAAGGCACAGTTGATCGACAGGGCAACTTCTCTTTTAGCGTAGCGCAGCCATCCGGGCTTCCCTACGTCTTCCATGGCCAGTACACGTCGCAGCAGTCGCTGCATGGCAACTATTGTCGCTCAGCTACTAGTGACTGCCCTTTCGATACGGGCTATTTCACGGTTGGGCCACGGTCTTAGTAATCATTATTCACTACCAGGCACACTTGATCGTTGGTAAAATGCTGAAAGCATCTTTTGTCTTGTAGGAGCAACAAACTTGGAGATAGAGCAGAGGCCCTTGCCGGATGCTGCTGTGCGCTTTTTGAATGGTCCAATGGCGGATCAGATAATTTTTCTGCGTAAGCCAGTCACAACCATTGGGCGCGATAGGCAGAATGACATTGTTGTCCTCGATCCTACGGTTTCCAGGCAGCATGCGCGCATTCGCTGGTCTGGTGACGATTGGATCATTGAAAATCTTTCACAACATAGCTCGCTTACTCTGGAGAACCAACGGGTCCAGCAGGGAAATCTAGGGCATCAGTACGCGGTGAGATTGGGTACAACTGTGCGTCTGGTCTTTCTCTTGAAGCAGCCAGGGACTGAGTTGGCCGCTGAGAAGACACAGGCCATTTCAGAGCCACAGGTAAGCGGGGCATCGATAGTTTCTGTGGATACACAAGGGCAGGTGAGCCAGATCCCCACAGTTTCTGTGGATGCACGAGCGCAAGTGAGCCAGATCCCCACAGTTTCTGTGGATGCGCAGCCCCAACGCTCGCCTCAATCACTGGCTCAGGCTTCCGCCGGAGAGACGGTCATGGTGCGTCTTGCACCCACCAATGTTCCGGCGCTGATCGTCAGCAGCAACATACAGAGCGAACGCCAGGTCTACGATCTGATCGACCCGGTTATCAATCTGGGACGTGCAGCGAACAATACAATTGTGGTTGATAACCCGATTGTCTCTTCTGAGCATATTCAGCTTGTACGCGACGGCGCTGCATATGTGCTTGTCCATCCTCATCCTAAGCGCCAGCAAACCTTGAACGGCCTGTGGTACCAGGGACAGCATATCCTGGGCGATCAACAGTTTCGTAAACAGCTCTTGCCAGGAGATATCTTTCGCATTGGGGACGAACACGGCTCACTGATTTCTCTGACCTATGATGCCGGGGTGGAAACGTCTCTTGAGACCTTATCCGAATTACCGCCCATCCCTTTGAATGGCGAAAAAATCACCATTGGACGTATATCAGAGAATACTGTTGTACTTAATCATCCCCAGGTTTCGGCCCACCATGCGTTGCTGGAAAAGGTGGCCGAGGGCTATCGCCTGAGCGACCAGGGTAGCACTAACCATGTTTATGTAAATGGTGAGATTATCAGCCAGCGAGATTTGCACACCGGGGACGAGGTTCGCATCGGTCCTTATCGCCTGACCTATAGCGGGACCGAATTGCGTCAGTACGATGAGAGTGGCCATGTGCGCATCGAGGCGCGTCAACTCAAAAAAACGGGCACCAACAATGTGCTTCTGCTCAATAATATTTCGCTAGTTATTCCGCCGCGCTCGTTTGTCGCCCTGGTTGGTGGCTCTGGGGCTGGTAAATCCACGTTGATGGATGCTTTAAATGGGCTGCGTCCAGCGCAGGGGGGGAGCGTTCTCTATAACGACCTTGACTATTATCGCAATCTCGCAGTTTTCAATACTCAGCTTGGCTATGTGCCCCAGGATGATATTGTTCACCGCGATCTAACCGTCGAGCACGCGCTCTACTACGCCGCCCGCCTGCGCTTGCCCAGCGATTTTACGCGCGAGCAGATCCAGTGGCGCATCAACGAAGTACTTGCGGATGTGGAAATGAGCGGGCGTCGCCACTTGTTGGTCAGCAAACTCTCTGGTGGACAGCGCAAACGTGTCTCAATCGCCCTCGAACTGCTGGCTAATCCCTCGGTCTTCTTCCTGGATGAGCCCACGTCGGGTCTGGACCCTGGCCTGGATCGTAAAATGATGACCCTTTTGCGCCGCCTGGCCGATCGCGGGCGTACAATCATTCTGGTCACACACGCTACTAGCAACATCAATAGCTGTGACTACGTCTGCTTCCTCGCTCTGGGCGGTCGCATGGCCTATTTTGGTCCACCCGACGAAGCTCGGACCTTCTTCCAGAAAGCCGACTTTAGCGAGATCTACAGCGTGCTGGAGCCAACCGCGGAGCATCCAGACGTTCCCCAGGAGGCAGAGGAGCGCTTTCTGCATTCGGCGGATTATCAGCGCTATGTTGCTGAACCTCTGCGTGAGCACGCGGAGCAGATGCGCCAGCAGCAATCCGCGCCGACCGCGGCCCGTAAAACTGGTCCCCGAGTCAAAAATGGTCACGCCTGGGCACAATTCTTGTTGCTCTCCGCGCGCTATCTTGAACTGCTCAGAAATGACGTGGGCAATCTGCTGATTTTGCTTTTACAGGCTCCAGTCATCGCGATCATGCTAGTCCTCATGGCGCGCTTTGAGGTCGGAACCGGTATCTTTGATGCCGCCAAACTGGCTCAATGCAGTACGCGCATCATCACTGCCAACGGACCGCTGACCATGCCCCAGGCGCAGCAGACAGCGCTAATCGATTGCCAGCAGGTTGTCAATTTCCTGAACTCTAATCCCAGCGCTCACGCTTTTGTTCAGCAAAAAGGCAGTGTCAACCAGGCATTGCAGTCTTTCCTGGTGCTGGGACCCGGCACAGATGCCCAGAAGGTGCTCTTTATTATGGCCTTCGCAACGGTCCTCTTTGGCTGCATCAATGGCACGCGCGAAATTGTCAAAGAGGCTGCTATATACCGGCGCGAGCGTACCGTCAACCTGGGGATTCTGCCCTATATGTTTTCCAAAATCGTTGTGCTGGGCTTGCTCTGTCTCTTTCAGAGCGCAATACTTACCTTTGTCATCCAACTGGGTGAACCTCTGCGCCAGGGCATCTTTCTCCCGCCTGTGCTGGAAACGTATATTACGCTCTCACTGACCTCTCTGGCGGGTCTAATGGTTGGTCTGACTATCTCAGCCATCGCGCCAAACAATGATCGCGCTATCAGTCTTGTGCCTCTTGTGCTCTTGCCTCAGGTTATCTTTTCAGGCGCGATAATTCCGCTCAAAGACTGGTTTACACAAATAGTAGCTACTGTTTTCCCCACGCGCTGGGCAATGGCGGCATTGGGTTCCTCTATTGGTTTGCACGCGGAGACAGTGGGAGGCGATCGACTTTTCGGAGATGATTACACCTACCATAGTACTCTTTACTCTATATATAATCAGAGCGATGCTATTCATCGTCTACTTCTCTCCTGGGCTGCTCTGGGGGCCATTATCCTGCTGCTTATCCTGGTTGTGGGGCTCTTCCTGAAACAGAAAGACGTGCGCTCGTAAAGAGAATATATCTCCATAGGGACAAAGATACCGTACAGGCATGCCCGTACGGTATCTTTGTCCCTATGGAGATCCCTTGTGCTAAAAAGTACCATTCCCAGCTAAAAATAGTGGCTACTTGATCCATAACGCATCGATTTAAAGAACACTATATTCTCTCATATGAGAATCTTGACCTTTCTTCGCAGTTGTGCCACAATGATGTTAATCTTGCACAAATACGAAAGGGAAATGTATACATTGAATGCTCTAGTGCCTGAAACCTGTGCCGGGCCAGAGATTATTTGCTAGGAATGGACAAGATTCATGAATGAAAACCCCGCCTCACCAGTTCTGGCCTACCTCGAATTTCTTAGCGGTCCACTGGCTGATACAATCTATCCTATCACGCAACCAGTTATCACCTTAGGCCGTGCCAGCGACAATGATGTTGTGATTACTGATCTCAAGATTTCAAGATCCCAGGCCCGCCTGAGCCTGAAAGAAGGTGTCTGGCAGATTGAACGGCTTTCAGACAGCAGGTCTGTCAAAGTTGACCAGCAGAATATAGACCAGGCAACGCTTGCCCACAATGTTGAGATAAAATTCGGCGAAAGCGTTACCTTCCGTTTTCTTTTAGAAGCACCTTCTCAAGGGGATGGCGACCAGGCAACCCTGGATGTTTCCATAAAGAGAGCACTGAAGCTGGCAACTGTTCAGGCATCACCATCAGAGCTAGGTATTCATTCGCTTGAAGTTGTTGATAATACAACTGGTGAAAGAAAAGAATATGCTCTGACGCAGGATGTAGTCAATGTCGGACGAGATCCTGGCAACGATATCGTGCTTGCCGAGGATTATGTCGCTGATTTTCACTTACAAATTACGCGTCAGAATGGGCAGTGGACCCTTCTTTACCCTCATCCACAGACAAGTGAGACCGAGCAAGGTCTGCTTGCCAATGGACAGAGAATCGCGGGCAAAAAACCCTTCCAAAAGCAACTCAGGCACAACGATATTTTTCGCATTGAGAACCAGGTAGGGGCCATGATTACGCTGAAATACAGCGATGGTCGCCCGGATGTGCAAGAGTTTATTCCTCGCATGCAAGTTATGCCACTGGAAACAGATATAGTTAGTCTTGGACGGGATGCCGACAACACTATTCCGCTGTTGAGTCCCCAGGTTTCGGCCCACCACGCGCAACTTGTGCGAGATAGCGCGAATAATACCTATCGTCTGACAGATCTAAACAGCACAAACCATACCTATGTCAATGGCCTTCAGGTCACTAACCACCTCTTGCAACAGGGTGATGAGATTCGTATTGGCTCATTCAAACTTGTTTATGGCAATATGCAACTGACCCTGTATGATGAGAGCGGTGGTATTCGCATTGATGTGCTCGATTTGAAACAGGTGCGCAATAATCGCGTCCTGTTAAATGATATTTCATTGAGCATTCCTCAGCGTTCATTTGTCGCGCTGGTCGGTTCCTCTGGAGCAGGCAAATCAACCCTCTTGAGCGCTCTCAGCGGACTCCAGATGGCTGTTGGTGGGTCTATTTACTATAACGGTCAGGATTATTACCAGCATCTTGATGCCTTCAAAACCCAGATTGGTTACGTGCCTCAGGACGAGATTATTCACCGCGATCTATCGGTGGAACGGGCATTATACTATACTGCCAGGCTACGCCTGCCCAAAGATTTCACCGATGAGCAGATTGAGCAACGTATTGATGAGGTCTTAACTGATGTTGAGATGCAGCATCGGCGTCACCTCCTGGTCAGCAAGCTTTCTGGTGGGCAGCGTAAACGTGTCTCAATTGCCCTGGAGTTGTTGGCCAAACCCAGTATATTTTTCCTTGATGAGCCAACGTCGGGGCTAGATCCTGGGCTGGACCGCAGGATGATGGTCCTCTTGCGCAAACTGGCCGATAAGGGGCACACGATTGTCCTGGTAACGCACGCTACCAATAATATCAACGTCTGCGACTTCGTCTGTTTCCTGGCTCCAGGTGGTCACCTCACCTACTATGGTCCGCCTGAGGGAGCCAAGGCCTACTTTAAGCAGCCAGACTTTGCCGAGATTTATGGTATCCTCGATCCAGGAGACGGCAACACTGATCTTCCTCTGCAAAGGGCCCAGGAGTTCTTAGAGTCAGATATTTACGAGAAGTACATCGAAGAACCCTTGAGTAACCGCCCAAACACGAGTACACAGCTATTGCGGCAGACGCAGAAACAGGGGCAGAGCACCCGGCGCGGTCTGTTCTGGCGCCAATTTCGTCTGCTTACCGCGCGTTACATAGAGCTTTTGAGGAATGATCAGGTTAATCTACTCATTCTCTTACTCCAGGCCCCGATTATTGGCCTGCTTTTAATCGGCTTTATCAAAGCAGTAGCGACTGATGGTTTTAACCCCAATAATGTGCTGCAATGCCCAACTACCGCGGCCATTCTTAGCACAGCCGGGTTTCCAGATGCGCCTACGCCGCTTAATCCCGTCGCTTCAACCAGTTGTCAGCGGGTACAGAATTTCTTGACCAGTAATCCAGTGGGGCAGGCGTACGCGCAAAAACGCGGAGGGGTCAAGCAAGCGCTACAAGATTTTCTTGTGCCGGGACCAGGTCTCCAATCAACGATTCTTTTTGTGATGGCATTCTCGGCCATCCTTTTTGGCTGCACGAACGCGATTCGCGAGTTCGTCAAAGAGGCGCCTATTTATCGACGTGAACGAGCGGTGAATCTGGGCATTCTGCCTTACATGTTGTCAAAAATAGTCGTTCTGGGCTTTCTCTGCCTGGTGCAGAGCTTGATCCTGGTGGGATGTGTCGCGATTTTTGATCCTTACCACCGGGGTATCCTGTTACCACCTTTCCTGGAAATATATATCACTATCTCTCTTACCTCGTTCGCGGGCTTAATGATCGGCCTGGCGGTCTCAGCTGTGGTTTCAAACAACGATCGCGCGGTGAGCTTTGTGCCGTTAATCCTTTTGCCCCAGGTGCTCTTTTCTGGAGCGATCTTTCCCCTGACAAACGTGGTTCTGCAGTATCTGGGTATGCTATTCCCCATTCGCTGGTCGATGGCCGCGCTCGGTTCGTCAGTTGGCTTGCACAGCGATAAGATCAATGGTGATCAAATTATCGGCACAACGTATACCTACATAGGTACCCTTTATTCCACTAATACTACTGAAGACGCGACGCGTTATCTCTTGCTTACATGGGGAGCCCTTGTTTTGATGCTTCTTATCCTGGGAATATGTAGTGGCATCTTCCTGAAAAGGAAAGATGCGCGTGTGTGAGTAATGCCGTTGGCTTTGCAGAGGTTTGGCGGGCGTGTAGCGCCCGCCAAACCTCTGCTTTTCTCCTGGGAGGGCAGGCAAAAGCTGTTTTGGCCTGATTTTTTAAAATCAGGGATGATTAAGAAACGAGGGGCAAGGTGAACCAGAATGTAGAGCCTTTGCCAGGTGTGCTTTGCACTCCCACCTGTCCTCCGTGTTGAGCAATGAGCATTTGACAGATGTATAAGCCTAAGCCCAGACCCTTCTCTGAGCCTGGCTGTTGTACGGGTATGCCCTTAACGCGGTGAAAGCGTTGCCAGATATGTTGCTGGGCTTCTTCCGAAAGACCAGGGCCACGATCCTGTACCCACACATAGACCATTTGCTCTCGCAGGGCGATGCCAAGGGAGATTGGCTCGTGGGCAGGCGCGTAGCGCAGGGCATTGGTCACATAGTTTGTGAGCACCTGGCTGATACGATCTCGATCAACCAGGACTGGAATCGTTGGCTCCTCTGGTGGGGAGAAGACTAACATTCGCTCGGGAGCGATGAGACGCAAATCTTCGAGCGTTTCGCAGACGATTGCAACCAGGTTATCGCGGCTCAGCGAGAGTTCCAAACTGTTAGCAGTGATTCGCGAGATATCGAGCAGTTCGTTGATCAGCCGCGTCTGAATATCGACCTGGCGCAGAGCGGTTGCCAGACGTTGGGCCAGGTCATGAAGAAATCCTTGCTCCTCTGGGGAGCGGAAGGTGACAGAGCTATTCAGGCGTCCTGCTTGCCGTTGCAGTAGTTGGAGGGTACCCTTGAGCGCGGTGAGAGGCGTTTTCAATTCATGGCCGGTCATGCCAAGGAAGAGATCTTTTTGTAGTTCGACGGCTTTTCTGGCGGTCAAATCGACAATAAAGCACATGCCCAGGTTTGAGAGGTCAAAGCGATGAAAGAGCGTTCCCCCTACCAGGGCCGGGACACGATGGCCCTCCTTGCTGATATACTCGGTCTCCATAGGAGAAAAACTACCTGTCATTTGGAGTTCCTGAACAGCATCGGCGTTTTGCTTGCGCCATTCGGGAGCCGTTAGCGTTGTCCACTGGAGTTGTCCGGCTTCTAATTCAGCGCGCGTGTAGCCAACCAGCGTGAGGAAGGCGTCATTGGCCTCATGAATGTTTCCTTCCAGATCGTCAAAGGTGATGCCGATAATATTAGACTCTATAAAACGCCGAAAACGTCCCTCGCTTTCGACTAAAGCCTCTTCGATCTGTTTCAGGTCCGTCACGTCCATAGTAGCTCCAATCAGGCGCAGAGGCTTGTTCTGAGCATCGTAGATGCCCTGGGCCCGGCCCGCTACCCAGTGAACGCTGCCATCGGGCCAGATCGTGCGGTACTCTGTATGAAATTCTGTATGATTGGCCAGGCTTTGCTCGCAAATGAGTGCGACACGAGCGCGATCGTCAGGATGCAGGGCTGCCAGAAAGCGCATATAGGTGATCGCGCTACCTGGAGGTAGCCCGAACAAGGCACGGCACTGGTCCGTCCAGACCAGCTGGTTGGTGCGCAGGTCGCGATCCCACATCCCTACCTGCGAGGCCTTCAAGGCAAGCTGGATCTGAGCCTCGTCCATTTGTCCGGTCTCTGCCTGTTTAGTTAAGTCCTTAGCGCACATGATGATCTCACAAACCTTCCCATCGTTCATCTGCACAGGAATCGCTCGCAGTTGGATACGATGGGTCTTGCCAGCGGCCTGGAACAGATTGCACGTGCAACTGCCCGTCTGAGCTTCGCGCACCACCTGCTGTAGCATGGTCTGCAGTTGTACGTGGTCCGCGGGATGCACCGCCTTCAGCCATCCCTGTCCCAGAGCCTGGTGTGAGCTTTGACCGGTAAATATTTGCCAACTGGCGCTCGCTTCCGCCAGATCGCCTGTGGGCTTGAGCAGCCAGAACACTTCGGCACTCTGCCGGGCGAGCGCGAGAAAGCGGGCATCCGCGAGGGTCCGATTCTGGTCTTGCGCTTGTGCATATGGATCTGACCAGGACATAGAATGGATATCTCACCTTTCTTTGTTCATGAAAGCAAGCATTTGTCGGTCGCGCCTCTTCTGGATCTTGTACAGCGAAATCAGAGTTTCGACTGTGTGACCTGCTCAGGCTGAGACCATGGATGCTCCTCTCTTTAGTGTAAACGAGTTCCTCAAAGGCTAGAAAGATCAGCAGTCAAGCGCTGTTATTCTGCGCACAAAATCTTGCGTTTAAGACTGGTTTCCAGGCAGAAGCATCACCTGTCTCTATCTGGTGGGTGCATGCTTTGCTTCTTTTCCATAGAAAACGTTGGGCATGGTCTTATCCGTGATACAATGGAGGCGTAAAATCGTTGCATCAGTCGTACTTCTCGGTGACTGCGCTTCTGGCGAGGGACCGCGGGAATTGTCATAGCCGACCAGTCGGGAGTGCGCGAAAGGACGAGGCGACCCGGAGTCGCTCGTTGCTGCTCCAACTGCTGAGTGTGTATTTACTATTTGTCATTGTGGTACTTGCTGGTGGGCTGGGAGTGAATGCAATCTTCGAGCGGCGTTTGAGTGATGATGTTCATGCATCAGATCAGGCGCTGGCGCAGGAGGTTGGGCATCCAGTTATATGATGCTGAGCATGCTGTCGTTGAGTTAGGTACTCTTGTCAAGCAGGTTCATACGCCCGAGGAGATCAAAACACTTTTGAGCGCTTTTAAGGCGGCGCGCAGCGATGTGGATTATGTATACTGGCTCGATCCACTTGGCATTCTGCGCAACTCCTGGCCCACGAACCAGATCTCGTTAGGTACGGAATTTGAGCCACCTGATGTAGTCCAGCGAGCGCTTACCTCGAATAGCCCTGTGTTTGAAGTCGGGATCGCGGCGGAAACCACCTACACCGCCGGCGTAATTATTGCTGCCCCTGTCCGCGCGTCTAATGGTCAGTTAATCGGGATCGTAGCGGTCAGTCTCTCACTGATCGATTTAAGCGAGCCACTCCAGAGTGTTGTTGGCGCGCAGGAACGCAGTTTTCATCGTCGGCTTATTATCAGTGTCATTGATAGTAAGGGCGAGCTTATCGCCACACCGCATCCTCAGCATATTTTAGAGACAGTGCTGGATGAGTTGCCGGGGGCAGAGCAAGCGTTGCAGGGTCAGACGGTCTCGCTTTTAGGACCAGGGCCTGATGGGCAGGAATGGCTCTTTAGCGCGGTACCAGTACCCGATGCCGGCTGGGCTGTGGGGTTCAGCGACCAGCCAGCGAGGCCCTGGCTGTGATTACACAGTTTCATCTCTGGCTCTTTGTAGCCGCGCTCCTCTTTGCCTTAGGTGGTCTGTTTTTCTGGTTGATGCTACTGCTCCGTGTAATTCGTCCCCTTCATACTCTGGCTATCGAGCATCAGAGCTTGCCAGTCTCAGAGCAATCAATCCCATCCCACGCGACCAGGCTTGCCAGACGCGCAGACGAGGTTGGCAATCTCGCGCATTCACTGGTGCGTTTAGAGCTTGACGGACTGGAGAAGCTGGGTAGACTCCAGACATTGCTGGAGACTTCTAACGCTGTCGTTGGTTCGCTGGAGCCACGCGCAGTGGTTGGTCAGATTATTCGCGAGGCCAGGCGCCTGGTAGATGTTCAGGCCGCGGCTGTGCTGCTACCCGATGAGCACGGCGTCTTGCGTGTGCTGGTCAGCGATGGGTTAATATTGATGGGTATTGATGGTGTCGTGCTCTACGCGAACCTGGGAGCCAGTACGATCTTGCATCTACCAGGTGAGACTCTGGAGCGGCAATCTATCAGTGAGCTATCCAGCGCGCTGCGTACAACGGCACTCGAGCAGGAGAGCTATGATCAGGCATGGGCCTTGATTGCAGCCGGGGAGGCAACCGATCTTGTAGTGGTATACGTCTTGGTCAGGTCGATCTGTGAGCTTGCGGGGATCAGACTGGCCTCGTGCTCTGTTGACAACACGAACTGGGGAGCGCCAGCAGGCATGGTTCCATCGGGACTGAACATCGCCAGTTGATTTTGCAGCGCTGCGACATACTGGGTTTTGTTGCCAGCATAGTAGTCAGCGGGCATCTTATCAGCAACCTCTGCCGCGGTATGTGTATGAATCCATTTCAGCGTCGCAACATAAGCGTTGACCATTTTCTGGACCACGCTCTGATGGCTGGCAACATAATCGCTACGCATAAAGACGCAGATAAATGGATAAGCGCCACCAAGTGCAGCCTGTGTCGTTACCGGTGAGCGCAGGTCTTCCCAAAGCCGCTAAGTCCCACGCGCGCGATCCAGTCGTGCGCCTGCTCAAATGCCTCAGCTTTGGGGCGACCGCGAAAGAGGGGTCCGGCAACGACATTGCGTAAAACGTTACGCCAGGGAAATACAGCATCCGCCTGAAAAACATAGCCAATGCGTGGATCAATGCCCTGCACCTGCTTACTCATCACGTGAACCTCGCCCGCGTTGGGCCGTTCAAGCCCGGCGATCAAGCTCAGGGTCGTGGATTTGCCACAACCAGTCGGACCCACTACCGCGCAAAACTCGCCTGGCGCGACGCTAAAGCTGAGATCCCTGAGCGCGGTATAGGCCTGACCCGTGGGAGTGCGGAAGCGCTTTGTAATGTTTTGCAATTCGATAGCCGGTGTAAGCTGGCTCGATCTATCGGGAATTGTTGTTGCTACTTCTGTCAGAGGCAGGTCGATTGTCATCGAACTCCTTTCTGGCTGAACTGCTGGCACTACTCTGTACACCAGTACAAGTTTTTATTCGCGACAGCTTGTGCGAATGAATTGCAGACCTTGTGGTTATTGCCAGATATGTAAACTCCTTTACCAGCCTGCAAGAGTAGTGTAGTCGATTAAGCATAAACGGCGCATAAATGCGGCCAACGCTGGTATAAACAAATTGTAAATATCTAGCATCATCTGTGAAGCATGCTCGCTTTTGCAAGATGCGGACAAACATCCTGCTTGTTTTGCAGGATGTTTGTCCACATTTTAGCAGCTAAGCTACTACTGGCTAACTGCTTTGTGAGCTGCTACACGGCTCATACATTCCTGGTCAGCAGCCTTGCCGCTCACCAGGACACATACCAAAACAGGGGCCGAGGAGTCCAGCAGAAGAGTTAGCTAACGGCCTCAAATCAGGGGTTGCTGATTAGATATATTTACTCGATCTGAACACCAAGGTGTTCCAGTAAGTTACGGCTCAATTCAGCTCGATATTTGATAGGTTGCTTCTCTGGACCGTGAGAGTCTGAACCGGAGCTGGTTAGTAAATGATGCAGTTGAGCATATTCTTTATACATTGTAATCTGCTCAGGTGTGTGGGCAGGATAATAGACCTCGAAACCATCAATAGGAACTTGCTTACGTAGCTCATCAAGCAAATCGGCATCATAGCAGGTATATCCATCGCCTCGTCCAGGGTGAGCGATAAGACAGACTGCCCCACTGCGATGGGCCGCATCACAGACCTCAGCGATATCGTTGGTGACCCAGGCAAAGCCTGCGTTCGTGATTAATGTACCAGCAGATGGTTCTCCCGTTCCATAGCCCAGTTTTCTTAAGAGATTAATCAAGGACTGCGGTTGATACGAACTTGGTGCTGCCAGGATGGTATCAAGTTCATGCTGATGCGGAAATGAGATACCGCTCTTACGCAGGTTTTCACAAACTTCAATGGTATTCTCGCGTTGGCGGCGCAAGATAGATTGTGTCAGATCTCCCAGAGCATTTTTTTCTGGATCAAATCCATAACAGAGCACATCGGTCAGCTCGCCTCTCCACGAAGTACTCATTTCTATAGCAGCCAGAAGTGGAAATTGTCTTGCTGTCGCAAGTTGTTGCAGCGTCGTAGCGGTGTCCACGCGATCATGATCAGTAATAGCCGCCAGGCCAAACTGTTCGCTTACCAGATAGTCAAGCAGTTGTTCGGGCGTCCATCTGCCATCGCTGAAGATAGTATGCATCTGGAGGTCAATAGCTGAGTCAGCTGCCAGGACCACAGGAGAAGTTAGTTGTTTCAAGAGCGCATCCTTTCAACATTAGCCGATCAATGGAGCTATCTTAAAGATCTCTGGTTTCTTTATTGCCTATGGATACATCGCTAGCTATAAAGTAGCTTGTGTTAAATCGCTTGTCAAGAGGTGTGTAGGGTTTCTCAAAGTATTTTCCTCCGCCCACCCTGGACCCTCCAATGGAAAAGTTTATAAGAGCGCAAGGCGACTTTTGAGAAACTGAAAAGGTGTGCCGGGTCACTTGACTTTTTGCCTCTGCATCGTATATTATTTATCGTGTGATAAAATTGGTGGGCTTATTCCAGGAGATAAGTAGGAAGGACTGTGTATACGGCTCGTAAGCAATTAACTCAAGAAAATGTTGAAGAGACGCGTAGTACTATTTTGCGCGTGGCACAGCAGTTTTTTATGAGATACGGTTATCGCGCAGTGACAACTCGCCAACTAGCCGACGCTTGTGGCCTGACTCAACCTGCCCTTTATCACCATTTCGCGGATAAACAAGCCCTGTATTTAGCTGTAGTAACAGAAGAGCTCACGAATATGAAGGTGGCCATTGAGCGCATTGTGCGCCGCTCTGATGAGGTTCCAGAACGCTTGAAAAGCCTGGCCAGTTTTTTACTGAGTAGAATTCAGTATGATCTGGGTTTAATGCTGCACGACGTGCGTTACGAACTCTCGCCAGATGCGCGTGCTTCTCTGAATGTACAATTTCGCGAAGGGGTTATTGCGCCAATCGCGGAGGTTTTTGCGGAAGGGATGCGCCAGCAGTATTTGCTCACCGCTGAACAGGGAGGGCTTGCTCCTTCGCCCGCCGCATATCTTTTTATGAATATTATTTCGAGCTTTGCGGCTCGCACGCAAGAGGATGGCTCTGCTCCTGCCAGGCAGGCTCAACAGGGAGCCTCGGCTGAGGCCATCGTTCGTATCCTGTTGCATGGCATGGTCAGTCCTTCGCGTAGTTAGCTTTTTTTTAGGCCTTACTTATCGTTTGATAAGCAAAACAAGGGCGCAGGGAGTGGCATGTGGTAGATGACGCACTGCGGGTAACGGAGACAACATGAAACACACACCAGGACGCTTTCGAGTAAGATATATGCTGCTAGAGCAAGAAGGCAGGTTGCCGTGAGAAAGGCTGATCATCTTGCTTCTATTGGCGTGGGAAAACCGTTTTTGCAAAAGTCTGTCGGAGCGCTTGACTGTGAGAGCGCCTCGGCTGAACAAGCTGAAAAATTGCTTGCTGTTCATGGAAAAACGTTTCACTTCGCCACGCGTTTTTTTCCTCTCAAGTATCGACACGCGGTAGTCTCGCTTTACGCGTTTTTTCGTACTTTGGATGACCTTGTCGATGAGCGTACTGAAAGCTGGGATCTTCACGAGGTACGGGCGGAGTTGGAGGCGTGGCAGATATGGTTCCAGCATGGCTGTGTTTCTTTATCTCCACGAGAACCATTGGGAGCGACTCTGGCCACGCTCCAGCAAGAATACCAGATTCCCCTTGAACTCTTTCTGGATTTTCTCTGCGGTCTGAACTCAGATCTGGAGCCACGGGAGTTTCAGCAGACTCATGAATTGTATCACTATTGTTACCAGGTTGCGGGTACAGTTGGCCTGGCAATGACCTATGTGCTTGGTGGACAGTCCAGACAGGCCCTGATTGCTGCGAAAGAACTGGGCATTGCCATGCAATTGACGAATATTTTGCGCGATGTGGGACGAGATCTGGCCGCTGGCCGTATTTATCTGCCTGCCGATGAATTAGCGCGCTTTGCTCTTTCTCCCGCCGATCTTTATCAACTCTTCCAGGAGCAAGGGGAACAGGATGAGCGCTTCTGCCAGTTGATGCGCGCGCAAGTCCAGCGCGCGCGCGTCTTCTATATCAGGGGTCTGCACGGAGTCTGGTTGCTGACGCCTGAATGTCGTCCACCCGTCCTTTTGGCCGGTCGTCTCTATCAACGTATCCTGACGGAGATCGAGCGTTGTCGGTATGATGTTTTCCGTAATCGTGCCTCAACCAGCCTGTTAACCAAGCTGCGTGAGGCGGGGATTGTTCTGTTACTTCACTTGCTCTGGCGAGGTGGAGAGGTGCCCTTCAATCCCGAAACGGAAGTGCTTTATGAAGAAGACTAGCATACTGCTGGCCGCGCTTGGCTTGCTCCAGCTGGTAGCAGGTCTACGCGTGGTCAAACGCTTCTTATCTACCGCAGGAGGGGAACGCTTGCGGCCCGTTTGCACCCCGGCTGGCTCAAACGCTCAAGCTCTTTCAGTGCTTGTACCGGTACTCAACGAATATCTACGCCTGAGATCCTGTCTGGAGGGCCTGCTGGCTCAGGGTCAGGAGGTTGCTGAGATCCTGGTCGTCGATGGAGGTTCTTGTGATGGAACGCAGCAGCTTGTGCGTTCGTATGCCCTGCGCGATGCTCGGCTGCGCCTGGTTGATGCTAGCCCTATCCCGGCAGACTGGAATGGGAAAGCCTGGGGCCTGCACGTTGGCTTGCAGCAGGTAGCGCCGGCTGCGCGCTGGGTGCTGACTCTCGACGCGGATGTCTATCCTGCCGCCCTCCTGGTGCGCTCTCTGCTGGCACAGGCCGAGACAAAGGGTCTGGCCGCGCTTAGTGTGGCTACGCTCCAGAAACTCGCGACCACAGGCCAGGGTCTACTCCATCCCTCGTTGTTGACCACCCTGGTCTACCGTTATGGTATGCCAGGCAAGGTCATGAGCAAGGTCAGTGAGGTGCAGGCCAATGGGCAGTGCTTTCTTTTGCAGCGTGATGTGCTCGAGAGCTGTGGGGGCTTTGAGATAGTGCGCGATTCGCTGTGCGAGGATGTCACGCTCGCGCGCTGCCTGGTGGCTGCCGGGTACCAAGTAGGTTTCTATGAAGCTGGCCCGTTGGTAGGCGTGCGTATGTATGAGAATTGGCAAGAAACCTGGCAGAACTGGACGCGCTCCCTACCGATGCACGATCGTTTCTCTCGCCAGCACACATTGGTGGGTCTGCTCGAAGTAGCTCTGGTGCAGGCGCTACCTTTGCCGCTTTTCCTGACGCTTGCGCTTTTCCGCTCTCAGGCTCGCTGGCTGCTCTTGTTGAACGGTCTGGGCCTCGCGATGCGCATAGGTGTACTTTGTGGAACGGCGCGAGCCTATCGCCAGCGTCCCTGGACCTACTGGCTTTCGCCACTTTGCGATTTGCCAGTTACACTTAAACTAAGTAGTAGCGCGCTACAACGTCGCCATAGCTGGCGCGGTCGTCCTATCATACGTGGAGGTGCCAAATGAGAACCGTGAAGATCCTTTTTCTTTGCCATATTTTCGCTCTGACCTTTGGTCTGGCGGGTCTGTTGATTGCCTTGCCCCATCCCGAATTATGGCAAAATAGTGCGAGCTTGCAAGATGTCTTTACTTTTGGTATACGCTATGCTGGCTCGCTGCACATCCTGTTTGGGGCCGCGACCATGCTGCTCTTTGGCCTTTTCTTTGTCGGTGTGAAAAAAACGCTGATTTTCTTCGCGGTTTCGACTCTGACCTCATTGAGCATGGAACTATTGGGGACCAGCACTGGCTTTCCCTTTGGACCCTATGCTTACACCGATTTTCTGGGGTATAAGATTCTGAATCACGTGCCTTTCTCTATTCCCCTCTCCTGGTTTTACATGGGCTTTACCGCCTATCTGCTGGCGAACCTGCTGGTGGCAAAGCTGAGATTGCGCAGGCGCACCCTCTGGTCATTGCTGCTGGGAGCTGCTTTGCTGACAGTTTGGGATCTTTCACTTGATCCATCGATGGCCAGTCCCCGTTTATCTATTCATTTCTGGATCTGGTATGAGTCGGGTCCTTACTTCGGTATGCCTGTGCGCAATCTCGTAGGATGGGCGTTGACGGGCCTGGTCTACATGAGCATCAGTCGCCTGTTCTGGCGCGAGAATCTGGACGTTAAGCGCATCGCGGCATGGTTGCCTTTTGGCATGTATACGGCTAATACCTGCTTTGCGATTGCCCTGGCCCTGGCGGCGGGTATCTGGCAACCCCTACTTATCGCGATTGGCCTGGGTCTACTTCCTGCCGCGCTGGTCCTCTGGTCCGACTCATCCCGGCCAGGCCACAGCCCTGGCGGCAGGCTGATTCAGTCTCTCTCACACCTGACCATACGCAGGACTAGCGCGCTGCTGAGTAGAAGGCATGTCACGTATCGGGTTGAGGGACGCGAGCATTTGCCGCAGGACGGTTCAGTCCTGATCGTGGCCCGCCACTTTCATCATTTTTACGACGGCTGTATTCTGCTCAACACGGTGCGGCGTCCGCTCCATATCCTGGTGGGTTTGGACTGGATCTCTCGACCTGCGTTGCGCTGGCTGATGGAGGGGGTATGCGCGCAGGCCGAATGGCCTGTGATCCTGCGCGAAGAGGGTTTGCAGAATGCTCAGTCCGGGACGCAGAGTGTCTATCGCGCTAACGAGATCGTCCCCTATTTGCGCCAGGCTGTCAGGCTCACGCTCAAGTTGTTGCGCCAGGGAGAAGTGCTGGCGATCTTTCCAGAGGCCTATCCTGCCGTTGATCCACATGCTACGCTCAAAACTAATGAGAAGGACGCCTTGCCGTTTCGTTCTGGCTTCGCGCGCCTGGTCGAACTGGCTGAGCGCGATAAGCGAACCCACGTGACAATCGTGCCAGCCGGGCTGGCTTATGTGTCTGATGGACCACACTGGCATGCCACGTTGCGCTTTGGGCCACCGCGTTTTCTGGCAAACTTTCCTGACGCGGCGGCGCTCCAACACGCTATTGAAGAGGATGTGCGCGCTCTCTCTATACCAATCGCGCGAAAATCCTCTGCCGCGCTTACCCAAGGACAGGAGGCCCTGAGCTATGGAACCAACTCTATCTGAACCGTTCGTGCCACAAACTATACGGGCACGTGGGCAGGAAAAGGTTATCGTGATTGGCGCTGGTTTTGGTGGCCTGGCGACAGCCTTGCGTTTGCAGGCAACAGGCTGCCAGGTCACGCTGGTCGAAGCGCGCGCGAAACCTGGCGGGCGCGCCTATCAGCTCAAATCAGAGGGCTTCACCTTTGACATGGGACCGACGCTGATTACAGCCCCCCATTTATTGGAAGATCTCTGGCGCCTGGCCGGTCGCGAGATGCGCACTGACCTTGAACTGCTAGAACTGAGTCCTTTTTACCGCATCTGCTTTCACGATGGGCAAACTTTCGATTACTGGGGCAAAGCAGAGCAGGACGAAGCGGAAATCAGCCGCTTTGAGCCGCGCGATGTCGCGGGCTATCGCGCTTTCCTCGCCGAGACGAAACATATTTACGAGCGAGCGTTCGTTGATCTGGCTGGACAACCATTTCTTTCATTAGGCAGCATGTTGCAGGTAGCTCCCGAACTATTGCGTGTAGGAGCGCAAAAGAGTGTGTATTCATTTGCCTCACGCTACTTCCGCAATCCCTATTTGCGCATGGTCTTTTCATTTCATCCGCTCTTTATTGGCGGCAATCCATTCCGCGCCTCCGCTATTTATAGTATCGTGCCCTACCTGGAGCGCCTGGGAGGTGTGCATTTCGCGCGTGGAGGGATGTATACGCTGGTAGAGGCTCTGGAGAAGCTCTTTCTTGCATTGGGAGGAGAAGTGTACTACGGCACGCCTGTAGAAGAGATTTTGCTTAAAGCGCGCCAGGTCACAGGGGTGCGCCTGGCCGATCAGACCATCCTCTCTGCCAGATATATCGTGGCCAATAGCGATGTCGCGCACACCTATCTGCACCTCTTGCCAGAGCAAGGGTCGCGCCGTCTGCTCACCAGGCCGCTTAAGAGCTATCATTACTCGATGAGCTGTTTCTTGCTCTACCTGGGACTCAAGCGGCAGTATCCGCAAATGCGTCACCATACGATCATCATGCCCCAGCAATATCGTCGGCTGATTGCCGAGATCTTTGATGGCCAGGGCTTGCCAGAGGACCTTGCACTCTATTTGCACATGCCGACCCGTACAGATCCCACTCTGGCTCCTCCAGGAGGGGAAAGCCTGTATATACTGGTGCCTGTGCCCAACCTGGCTCATGGTATAAACTGGGAGCAGCAGGCTCCCGCTTTGCGCGACAGAATAGTCTCTTTCCTGGAGAAGGAGGCTGGACTGACGGGACTGGCGGAAAGTATTGTCGTTGAGCATCAGTTTACCCCGCTCGATTTCGCGTCCGAGCTGCGTAGCCACCTGGGCGCGGCCTTTTCGATCGAGCCAACGCTAACGCAGTCAGCCTACTTTCGTCCACATAATCGCTCGGAGTCGCTTGGCGGTCTCTATTTTGTGGGAGCAGGCACTCATCCGGGCGCGGGCATTCCCGGTGTGCTGCTCTCTGCCGAATTAACGAGCCGACTGGTGATAGACGATTTGCGCGTGGCAAGAGGATAGAGAAAAATGACATATGCTCTGTTCTTGTGCTTCTTTCTCGTTTTCCCCATCATTGTCTTGAGTCTGCTGCTGCGCAGACACCTGCTGGAGAAGCGTTACTGGTTGACAACAGGGCTACTTTTCATTCCTGTCTTGCTCTGTATGGCTCCGTGGGATCATGTTGCTGTCTCCAATGGTATCTGGAATTGGACGCCGCAGCAGACCTGGGGATTACGCTTCTGGCTTATTCCGCCGGAAGAATACCTCTTTGCCCTTTTACAAACGATCTTAGCAACGATGCTCGTATATGGTATTGGCCTCTGGTGGCGAGATCGCTAGAGAGGACCGTGGGAAGAGGGGATATGAAACATTGGCTGTATCTGGCATTTCTGCTAGTCTGGCTCTTAATTCTCGTCTGCCAGTGGTTAATTGGCTGGCGCAAACTCTGGCATGAGCGCTTTACCTGGCCCTGGATTGTCCTGGGATTGGGCAGCTATTTGAGCATAGCGGATGCTGTGGCTATTCAGCAAAATATCTGGTTTTTCCGCCCGGCTTTCATCACTGGCTGGTATCTTGGCAATCTGCCTGTGGAAGAGCTCTGTTTCTACTTTTTAACTACGGCCATGATTGTGCAGGGCTTTGTGATGCTAGTTCCGCCGAAGCGGCCCATGCTCTGAGGCAAAACGCTCGGTTGCGCGGATAATTTCCTGGTTGAGAGCTGTGTCGCTGATGGCATGGCCCGCGTTATCAACAATTACCAGTTCTGCACCTGGCCAGGCGCGTTTGAGTTCCCATGCATTGGCCAGCGGGGCTTGAAAGTCCAGGCGACCATTCACCAGGATCGCGGGAATATTGGCCAGGGCAGCGCTATTGCGCAGCAAGATGCCGTCCTCCAGCCATAGATTGTGATGCATATAATGGGTCACGATACGCGCGAAAGCCAGGGCAAATGTGCTATCAGTGAAGCGCTCGGCGAGTTGCCCTGGCGCGGGGGATGCAGGTGACACAGACTCCCACAAACACCAGTTCTCTGCGGCCTGTTGGCGCGTGGCAAGGTCGGCAGCGTTGAGGCGGCGATAATAAGCCGAGACAATATCGCCGGAGCGCTCAGCCTCGGGCAGGGCAGTCCGCAGATATTCCCATGTTTCAGGGAAGAAGAGCGCGGCTCCCCCGCGAAAGAGCCAGTCAATTTCCTTATGTCGGCCAGTTGTAATCCCGAACAGGATCATTGCAGTGACCCGCTCTGGATAGGTTTCCGCGTAAGCGAGTGCCAGGGTGCTGCCCCAGGAACCGCCGAATACCAACCAGCGCTCGATTTGCAGGTGCTCGCGCAACTGTTCTATATCAGCGACCAGGTGCGCGGTAGTATTGCTTGCCAGGCTCGTATCCAGAGCGCTGGCGTGTGGCGTGCTCTTTCCACAGTTCCTTTGATCTAAGAGCACAATGCGGTAAGCATCGGGAGCAAAGAGTCTGCTGTACCAGGGAGAACAGCCTGAACCAGGACCACCGTGTAAAACGACAACAGGCTTACCATGGGGATTACCGCAAATCTCCCAGTAGATACGATTGTCATCATCCACTGTCAGGAGACCTTGCTCATGTGGCTCGATCTCCGGGTATAACCTGGTCATAATCTGCTTGCCTTGCGCCTTTTTCCTGTAACAGAATGCTTTATGATACAACGTAAAGAGTGCCTGGTGCTGGTTCGGGCTGTTCATATGCTTGACTGAATGTTGCTCAAACAGGGCAACTTGAGAATTTATGCACCTCCATAGGTGACAATCAGATCGGTGCCGTAGCCCAGCAGAAAGCCCACCAGTAGGCCCCACATGACTATTTCAGGCGCTCGGAAGCGTTTCGCCTGGCCGAGTAGTTCGGCGACAACGTAGACAATCGCGCCTGCCGCGAGGGCCAGAAAGAGAATAAAGATTTGCGGAGAAATGAAAATGATGCCCACGATGGTCCCAAGGAATGTAGGACCTCCGCCTATCAAGCCTAAAAGGACAATGAATTTCCAGGAAACTGCTTGACCACTCAGAGGGCCAGCAATGCCAAAGCCTTCGGTCATATTGTGCAGGCCAAAGCCGATGATCAGGACTATCGCCAGTTGCAGAGCGCCTGTCGCGGCGGATTGGCCAATCGCCAGCCCTTCAGAGAAGTTATGCAGACCAATGCCTGTGGCAATCAGCAACGCCAGCGTGCGCGGAGCAAGTTCCGCTCTCTCCACCTGGGTCGCGACCCCGGTTGTGATGGCAGAAGCTGACGAACCGCCAGAAACTTGAGCCACAGCGGGAGCAGAGACGCTTGTGCGCGTTCGCTCGAAGACAAGGCGATTGAAATAGACCAATCCTACTGATCCCAGGCCTACGCCAAGGACGAGCAAGAAAACATCAAGTGAGAAAATAGCTGTTCCGGTATGCTGCGTCCGTACCTGAGCGAGGGCAGCATTAATTGGATCGCTGGCTTTACTGATAACGTCAAAGAAGAGGAAGATCAGGATGCCAGTCGCGAGCATATTCAAAAAGACTTTGATCGACTGTGGGAGTTGCTTGAGGAAAACGAGAGGTAATCCCAGAAAAATCGTCAGCCCGGCAAAAGCCCCAAGAAGGATAATTGTTCCAGTAGACATATCATGTTCCTTTCACTACGGTGTGCTGTCTATTCTGACATTAGGTTGCCCTAATATCAGAGCTATCTACTCTGATATTAGGGCAACCTAATGTCATTTGTCAAGGGCTTTTTTAGCGTATTCTTGCGAAAACCATTTTCTCCCCTGGTTTTATACTTTATAATCCGCAGTCTCTTTTTATATAGAGAGTTCATTTGATGATGATTATGCTCTGTCAAACATAGTTTGACGAAGCTCTTCCCACCTCTGGAAGAAGGAGAAGTCCGTGGCAAAACAAGTATCTCAACGCACCTGCTGCTCTGCGTTAGAGATGCCGCGATATTTTTCATCGTAGTGCAACAAAAAATCTAACTCCAGTTCGTCAAAAGCGTAATGGCGGGCCAGCAGGCGATCGATCCTGTCGATCAGGGGTTTTGAGCGCGCTGGATACAGGCACTGAATGGTCAGACTACCCTGGTTTTGGAAGGCCATCGGTCTCATGCGCGCGTGCGTGAGGAAATCTTTTTCTAGCTCATCGGAAAGCTGATCTAACTCTTGCTGAAGTTCAGGCTGGATGCTGGCGAGATCGAGTGGCAGGCCCTGTACTTCGCGCATATTAAGATTGCGACCGTCGCTGTGAGTGGTAATCAGCCAGTAGAAGAGATTCGAGTTAAGCGCGGCAAAGGCTATACGCGCGTGCAATAGGGATGAAAAGCGCAGATATTTGAGTTCAGAGGGCAAGCGAGTCTGGCCCTGTGCGTCAAGGATACGTGGAATAAAGGGCGTGACCTGGACGTACCAGCTTAATTTGCGCGTGAAATAGATGGAATAGGCACCCTGGCGCTGCTGATAGAAGCCGAGCATATGACTCTGGCATGCCAGCTTATCCGCGATAGCCAGTTCGAGGTGTGAGCCATAGCGCGGGATCAGGTGGGAGCGGATACCAGGAGTCGCTTCGCTATAGCTCAGACGCTCAAAGAGACGAGCGCGCGTCTCTGTGCCGAGCTTGATATAGGGAGTAGTAAAAACCCTGGGCTGGGGCGTGGGAGTCGCAAGGGCTTTGGCATACAGGATAATGCAGAGGCGTGGATGAGGCATAGCAAAGAGATGACCGCGCTGATCGCTAAACGAGGCGATGTGTAATGCTTGTTGAGCCAGCAGAAGCTTTTGTAGTGAACGATAACCGGCGGCACAGGTCGCGGAAGAAGGCACAATCATGCCAAATCTGCCAGCCGGTGCCAGGAGATCCGTAGCGCGTTCCATGGTCAGCGCGTAGAGATTGCCGGTCTCCAGAGTCGTGTAGCCATCCAGCGTGTAGAGTGGGCGCACCTGTTGATATGCAACATAGGGTGGGTTTCCAATCACCACATCGAAGCCGCCGCGCTCCATAGGATCGGGAAAAGCCTGCCTCCAGGAGAAAGCTCGTTGCTGATTGGCCAATTCTGCCTGCTCCCCTGTGTGCTCTGTGTCGAGGGGCAAGGTGAGCGAACCCAGCAAGCTATTGCCCACGCGGATATGCTGGCAGAAGTGGTCTGGCAGATCCAACTGGCGGGGTTCGGGTAGAGCCGCGATCAATTGCAAGCAGAGACGGAGCTGGCAGACCTCGATAGCTTCCGCGTCGAGATCAACGCCATAGAGATTGTGATCAATGATCCATTGCAGGCTGGTAAACGCTCGTAGAGCTGGACTCCCTGCTTCCTCCAGATACTCCTGAAACGTGTGCTGGTAGGTGGGGGACAGGGACGCCAGTCCTGGTGGTCTGCACAACTCTTCCATGCGTGCCAGGCAGACGACATGCAGGTCTCGCAGCAGTGGAATAGCCGCGCAGAGGAAAGCACCGCTGCCGCAGGTTGGATCAAGCACGCTCAATTGACGCAGGCTCTGGTAGCAGGCAGCCAGAAGCTCTGGCTGCTGGCAGGAGCGCAGGGTTTCCGCAGCCAGCAGGGGCTGATTCACGTTCCAGGTGATCAGCTGATCGAGTCCGCTGGGAGCGTCTTCACTGGCGCGTGTCAGGATCTGCTCTACCATAGCGTGCCTGGTGAATACCTCGCGCCAGGTCTCGCCAGGGAGCGCGTGGGAGGGAGGAGCGTCTCGCAACCAGGCTGAACGGTGGGCAACATCCGCCAATCCCGCCGCGATCTCTGGCGAGACTGGCTGCGCATAGCCATGGCTAAGCGCCGGGTAGATATAGCGCAGCGGTTCACGAGCTAATTGGTGCCAGAGCAGGGTCTCCAGTTCACAAGTTGTCGAACAGCGCGCCTGTGCGCGGGTAAAAAGCGCCGGCAAAAGCGTGTTGCGCGCGATATAGCTGGTCACTTCGCCCGGTGTATAGTAAGTTCCCATCTCTCTGGCGTGTATCTGTTGCTCAAAAAGAGCGCCCATGATCTCGGACGTAATCACACCTTCTGAGCCTGAGGCCCCTTCTGTTGCCTGCCATTCATATGCGTCGAAGAGCACGAACAGGCGCGCGAAAAAATCGTCGGCTACCTCAATGGCCGGATAACGCTCCTCGATCTCGTGGCTGCTGAAGAGTCCGGCGAGCCGGGCCAGGTTATATGTATGCCGCCCATCAGTCTGGAAAAGTGGGCGCAGGACGCCGCGATAAAAGCCGCTGCCATCCGCTCTTGTTTCGCTAAAGCGTCGCCGTAAATAAGCTCGATCACCCTCCAGCAAGCCCAGATGTTGCAGAAAATAGATAAACAGTAACCTGTATAGCACCAACGAAGCATAGCGCTTGCGTACCTCAATTGCCTCGATGCCCTCAATAGTGGCAACCAGGCTCAGGTAGAGATCGTATAGACGAGCCGTGAAGCGCCTGGGGAGGTATGTATGCCTGTTCTTTTGTGGCCCAATCTCTGTATGCGTGTATTGCCATGACATGGACTCATTCCTTTTCTTTGACGTAGACACATATAGAAAGGGGTATGGGAATGACTTACATCTCGGTGCATTTATCGTTCTAATTGTAGCGATCATGTCAAGTTCAGACGTAAAAGAAGGAAGTGCTTGCTTTCTCATGAATGGTGCTCTACGCTGTAAGTAAAGAAGAAGAATGGGCGGCAATTATGACCATTTTGTTAGGATCAGGCTTAATGATCGGCTTTATATGCTTGCTTGTCAAAGTAGTAAGTGCTACAATGCATTTTACCGAATTGTAGTGAGGAAAAGGTATGTTGCTGACTATCACAACGACGTATCAGCCCGCGACCGAGCTGGGTTATCTTTTACATAAGCATCCTGAACGTCCACAAACTTTTGCTCTTGCGTTTGGCGCGGCCCATGTATTTTACCCGGAGGCCAATCAGGAGCGTTGTACAGCGACTCTCTTGCTCGATGTTGATCCTGTGAAGCTAGTGCGTGGGCCACGGGGTTCAGCAGCGAGCCTGGAGCAATATGTGAACGATCGGCCCTATGTGGCTTCGTCCTTTCTCAGTGTGGCTATGGCCGAGGTTTTTAGGACAGCCATGCAGGGACGTTGCGACATGCGTCCAGAGCTGGCGCAAGCGTCTCTGCCTTTTAGCGCCACTCTCTCAGCTGTGCAGTGTCGCGGCGGTGAAGTCTTGCTGAGACGTTTGTTTGAGCCGCTGGGTTATACTCTTGGTATTGGAGCGCTCTCCCTGGACGAGCAGTATCCAGAGTGGGGAGCCAGCGCCTATTATGAGGTTACTATCAGTGCGAACTGTCGGCTGGTCGATTTATTGACGCATATCTACGTCCTGATCCCTGTGCTCGACAATGGGAAGCATTACTGGATCGGTGATGACGAGGTTGAGAAGCTCTTGAGGCGTGGCAAAGGCTGGTTAGAGACGCACCCGGAGCGCGAACTGATCGCCTATCGCTATCTGCATCACAAGCCCAGCCTGGCCCGCGAGGCCCTGGCTCGCTTACTGGCCGAAGAGCGCGAAGCATTGGAGGAGGAAGTCAGGCCTGAGGCACCTGGAGAGACAACAGGCACGCCAGAGGCCCTGGACGACGAGGGCGTAGAGAAACATGTCAGTCTGCATGAGCAGCGTCTGGAGGCTGTAGTGGGAGAGTTACGCGCGGTGGGGGCCAGGCGTGTACTGGACCTGGGCTGTGGTGAGGGACGCCTGCTCAAGAAGCTCCTGCGTGATGGCCATTTTGAGCAGATTCTGGGCATGGATGTTTCTTATCGCGCCCTGGAACTCGCGCAGAAGCGCCTGCATCTGGATACACTCGCGCCAGCGCAGAAGAAGCGTATCAACCTGATCCATGGTTCGCTGACCTATCGGGATCAACGCCTTGAGGGCTACGACGCAGCGGCGGTGGTAGAGGTCATTGAGCACCTGGACCAGGCGCGCCTGGTCGCCTTCGAGCGCGCCTTGTTTGAATTTGCCAGGCCCACCACGGTTGTGCTGACGACGCCTAATGTCGAGTACAACGTCAAATTCGAGACCATGACCTCTGGTAGCATGCGTCATAGCGACCATCGCTTTGAATGGACGCGCGCGGAATTTCAGAGTTGGGCTGCCAGGGTCGCGCAACGCCACGGTTATGCCGTGCGCTGTCTACCATTGGGACCGGAAGATGCGGTGGTAGGCGCTCCCTCACAGATGGGCATCTTTTCGCGCCTCTAATGGCATCATGTAGAAGACTAAACAACAATGAAAATAACCATACCTGAACTCGCTCTCGTCGTGTTAATCGGTCCCTCTGGCTCAGGCAAATCGAGCTTTGGACGCCGGCATTTTAAGCCTACCGAGGTCATCTCCTCAGATTTTTGCCGTGGCCTGGTCTCTGACGATGAAGACGATCAGAGCGCGACCAACGATGCCTTCGCGCTGCTGCATTTTATCGTAGCGAAACGGCTGGCAGCCGGTAAGCTGACGGTGATCGATGCAACCAATGTTATGCCTGAGGATCGTAAAGAACTGCTCAAGCTGGCGCGCGACTACCACTGTTTGCCGCTGGCGCTGGTCTTTAATCTGCCAGAAATGCTTTGCCACGAGCGCAATCAAGCGCGCCCGAACCGTCAGTTTGGACCCCATGTAGTGCGGCGCCAGCATGCGGCTATGCGTCGGTCTCTCGGTCAGTTGCGCCGCGAGGGCTTTACGCAGGTGCAGGCGTGGAACTCACAGGAGCAGGTTGACGCGGTGGAGATCGTGCGCGAACCACTTTACGTCAATCGCAAGCAGGAGCATGGGCCATTTGATATCATTGGCGACGTACATGGTTGCTTTGCTGAGTTACACGAGTTGCTGACTGCGTTAGGCTATACTATCGAACTGGTAGCTGGGGACGAACCTGCTTACCGTGTGCAGCCACCGCAAGGGCGCAAGGCTATCTTCCTGGGCGATCTCGTGGATCGCGGTCCCGCCGTATCTGAGGTCTTGCGCCTGGTGATGGATATGGTCAAGAGCGGAGTAGCGCTATGTGTGCCTGGCAACCACGATGTCAAACTCTGGCGTAAGTTGCAAGGGCGCGATGTGAAGATTAGCCATGGTCTGGCTGAGACTAGCGCGCAACTGGAGCGCGAGAGTCCCGCCTTTCGCGAGCGCGTGCAGGCATTTTGCGATGGGCTGATCAGTCATTATGTACTTGACGATGGCAAACTGGTTGTCGCTCATGCCGGCATGCGCTCCGAAATGCAGGGGCGCGGCTCGCGGGCAGTGCGCGACTTCGCGCTCTACGGTGAGACGACCGGCGAAACTGACGAATTTGGTCTGCCAGTGCGCTACAACTGGGCGGCGGCATATCGCGGCAAGGCGCTGGTCGTTTATGGTCACACGCCAGTCTTGGAACCGGATTGGCTTAACCATACCGTCAACATAGATACCGGCTGTGTTTTTGGTGGCAAACTGACTGCTTTGCGCTATCCAGAGCGCGAAATGCTCTCAGTCGCAGCCCGGCAAACGTATTGGGAAGCGCTCAAACCTTTGCAACCCGCTGCGTCCGTTGAGGCCGAGTTAACCACTCAGCAACGCGCGGATGACCTGCTCGATTTAGAGGATGTCGTAGGCAAGCGCCTGGTAGATACGCGCCTCCAGCCTAAGATCACGATTCGCGCGGAGAATGCCATCGCAGCTCTGGAGGTTATGAGCCGTTTCGCCGTTAATCCCCGGTGGCTGATCTACCTGCCGCCCACTATGTCTCCCTCGGAGACCACTCGTGAACCCGGTCTGCTGGAATATCCCACCGAAGCTTTTGCGTATTACGCGCGCGAGGGTGTAGAGCAGGTGATTTGTGAAGAAAAGCACATGGGTTCGCGGGCCGTGGTTGTGCTTTGTCGTGATGAGGAGACCGCGCTACGGCGTTTTGGCGTTACCGCTGACGGCGTGGGACTCTGCTATACGCGTACTGGACGACGTTTTTTTGCTGATCTTGCTCTGGAACAAGCCTTGCTGGAGCGCTTGAGCCGTGCTCTGGACTCCACGGGCTTCTGGGAGCAGTTCAAGACCGACTGGGTATGTCTGGACTGCGAGCTAATGCCCTGGTCAGTCAAAGCACAGGCACTTTTGCTTAAGCAGTACGCGGCGGTGGGTGCGGCTGCGCGCGCGGCCCTGGGGCGGGCAGTAGACCTGTTCGAGCTCGCCGAGGAGCGCGGCCTGGCGCTCGACGAAGTCGCGGCACGTTACCGCCAGCGCGAGCAGATGGCGCGGCAATATGTGCAGGCCTACCGCCAGTACTGCTGGCCGGTTCATGCACTTGACGACCTCAAGCTGGCCCCGTTCCACATTCTGGCCACGGAGGGCGAGGTTCACGTGGATAAAAATCATCTGTGGCATATGCAGACCATCGCGGCCTTCTGCCACGCTGATCTGGCTCTCTTACTGCCCACGCCATACCAGCTGGTCATGGTCAAAGATCCAGACAGCGTGGCTGAGGGTACGCGCTGGTGGCGCGCATTAACCGGGCGCGGCGGCGAGGGCATGGTCATCAAGCCGCTGGACTTTATCGCGCGGGGATCGCATGGCTTCTCACAGCCGGCGCTCAAGTGTCGCGGCCCGGAATACCTGCGCATTATCTACGGACCCGAGTACAGCGAGCCTGCCAACCTTGAGCGCTTGCGTGTGCGTGGAGTTGGTGCCAAGCGCTCGCTGGCCATGCGTGAATTCGCCCTGGGTATTGAGGCACTGGAACGCTTTGTGCAGCATGAACCCCTGCGCCGTGTCCACGAATGTGTCTTCGGCGTACTGGCCCTGGAGAGCGAGCCAGTTGATCCCCGCCTCTAATAGCTCCAAGCAGAAAAGAGCCTGGCAGGCCAAGTAAACTTGCCAGGCTCTTTTCGCATCTCCGTTAACAGAGCATAAGAGAGTGCTTGCCTACGAATAGAAGACACTGAGAACAGCGTTATAGAAATTGACCAGGTTGGGCGTACCCCAGCCCGTTGTATAATCCCAGTAGGGAGTAGCCTTGTAGTACTGATTATCTCCCTGGACAATATCAAAGAAGGAACGCGCGTTGGGATCGTGATTCTGGACCAGGTAGAAGACGGCACTACTATAAACAAAGGACTGCTTACGGGCTATAATCACCTGCTCGACCAGGGCCATACCACTGGCCCAGATTGGGGTCGCGGCGCTGGTACCAACCATCTCTGCCCACTGACCCTCGAAAAAGATTGGCAGGTCATAGGCGATAGCCGAGATATCGGGAACCTGGCGCGCGCCGTCAGAATAGTTGTTATTGACACCTGTGCCTATCTGCCAGTCCGGGCGTTTGAAAATTGTGCTGAGTCCGCCACCGCTACCCCACTGGTTATTGCATGGCGATTGAGCAGGATGAGCGCCCCAGACAATTTCATTGCTACGTGTGCCCTGTCCGGTCACCCCTAGTTCAGTGCCGCCAACCGCAGTAGCCCAGGGCGAGGTAGCAGGATAGCTGACATCCAGGTGAGTAGCATCGCCACCGACATACGCGCCGCAGTCGCCACTGGCCACGAAAACGGTCATGTGTTCAGTGTGAACCAGCGTTTGCATCGCCTGCTCAAAGGCCGTGATCGCGTTCTGAGAGAGTCCATCTTCAGGACCACCATAGCTGATGCTTACAATGCTCCCAGGGCTAGAATGTTTGGCATTGGCATCAATGATCGCCTGTAGCTCATCCAGCAGAGCGCCAAAGGTCTGATCTCCACTCTGGTAGTCAACGATCGTTGCTCCAGGGGCCAGACCGGCGATCATATCGATATCGAGGGTCGCCTCGTCACTTGGCTGAGTTGGCGGAGTATCAACATTCACGAACTGCATCTGGCTGGCGGGAAAGCCAACACAACTAAAGTAGTTTTGCAGGTCGCTGTTAATGGTGCCGCCCAGTTCAATCAGATTGATCGTCATATGCTGGCCAAGGTATTTTTGTTTCCAGAAAGCGGTGTAACCATAGGAGCCGGCAATATCCTGAGGAAACACACCGCCTTTGGGGCTGCAATTGGCGGCAGGCAGATGGTTACCAACTGGCACGGACGAAGTCAACATCCTGGAGTCCTGAGCCTGTGAGCTTTGGGCCAGTGAAGCGCCTGGTGCGAGCATGCTATAGGTTTCCAGGCCGGTTACAGCTACCACAAATTGCATCACAAATGTTGGCAGCTTCGGGGTCGTAGTGGGAATATAGTATGTGCGGTTATTGAGTTTGTGATTGACAAACTGGGTCTGGAAAAGTTTCTCGACCGTGCTGGCCTGAGCTTTGATCGTCATATAGGAGTGAAGCTTGCCCAGGTTCAGTGTGACCCCATCTACTCCCAAATATTGCTCAATTTTCTGATAGGTTGCGTCAGTAATTCCATATTCATTGGCATACTTGGAAAGGTCGGTGTCTTTCCCGCTTGGAATCTGTGTGCCGTTGCCAGCAGTGGGCAAAGCGTTAGGATTGACTTTAAATGTAACGCCCAGTTGAAGAATAGTTGTAGCTGCCAGTGGCCCGACTGTGGGAGCGTTATATGCGGCAGGGGGTAGCTTGAGGTTGATGCTGGTAAATTGTAATGGTCCAGGGGTAGGTGCAGGCGTACTTGAAGCGCCTCCACAGGCTGTCAGCACAATCACCAGCAAAATACCACCTACGATGCTCAATACGCGCCATAAGGAGTGTGGCGCACGATCCGTGGTCGTGCTTTTTCGCAGAGAGTACATAAGACCTCCAAAGATTTGCAACAAGAGCAATACCCTTGCGCGAGACGTATCGTCTGCTAATAGAGAAACAGTAAAGGCGCTTCTTTATCTCAGATGCGGTCTACTAATTGAACGCTGATGGATGAAATAAATCTAACATGCTTTTTTATAGGATTAGTTTCTGGCAGCTGCATAAATAAGATGGCATAATGCAGGGAAGGATCAGAAAGCAAAAGGAAAACTGTATATGACAGAGCATTTTACTGAGGCTATGCGTGCGCAGAAGATCGATTTACCTGCTGGTCGTTTCCATTATCTCAGCTGGGGCGCGGAACGCACAGAACTGCCTGCCGTGGTTCTGGTTCACGGCATTACCAGTTCCTCGTTAACCTGGGTGCGTGTGGGACCGGCGCTGGCAGGACGTTATCGGGTCTACGCCTTTGATATGCGTGGGCATGGTGACAGCGTTCACCCCGCGCCAGGCAGCTATAGCTTGCGTCAGACCGCTGCTGACACAGCGGCGTTTATCACGGCTCTGGGTCTGCAGCGCCCGCTGCTGCTCGGACATTCCTGGGGAGGCGCGACCGCGCTTGTACTGGCCAGTGGGGCCTGGACGCAGGAGTCAGCGCCCACGTTCTCGCGGGTAATTCTTGAAGATCCCGCCTGGCACTTTGGCGAGGGTAATGCCGAGATACGTGCTGCTAACTATATCAAGGACATTGGCCGCTCTTCAGAAGAACTGCGACCTGAACTCATTGCCAATAATCCTGGCTGGGCTAAAGCTGACATCGAAGGTAAGCTTGACGCGCTGCGGAAAGTCACGCGCGAAGCGGTGATCAGCGTCTTTGCTGATGCTGGTCGCGAAGGGGATATTCTACCCTTTTTGTCCAGTATTGCCGCGCCAGTGCTACTCATTCGTGCTGACGCCAACCTGGGCACAACGCTTAACGAGGTCAATTGGGAGCGTGCCCGCCAGTTCCTGCCCGCGCGGAGCCGCGCTGTAGAGATTGCTGGCGCCCCCCACAATATCCACCGCAGCAAATTTCCCGCATTTATGCAGGTGGTTGATGATTTTCTAAACCAGGAGGCATAGACTTCCAGACGGGGAGGGCTTGTTGCCTGGGAGGCGCGCACGAATCGCGCAGCACCAGCGAGGTTGAGAGTTCAACATGCTTTGATTCGAGCTGGTGACCCGCGATAATACGCAGAAGCATATGCGCGGCCATTTTGCCAATCTCTTGCAAGGGCTGATGAATGGTCGTCAGAGGTGGGGACATCTGCGCCGTGTACATCACATCATCGAAGCCAACCACGCTCATCTGGTCGGGGATGCGAATATTACGCGCGTAGAGGGCGCGGTAGGTGCCGGTAGCTTGAGCATCGTTGCCAGCAAAGATCGCCGTAGGCGGATTAGCGAGATCAAGGAAAGCAGTTGTTTGCCGCACGCCATCGCCTAAAAGATAATTGCCCTCGCTGATTAAGGCGGGATCGACCGGGATGTTCGCGCGCTCCAGCGCCTCGCGATAGCCCGCCAGGCGCGCGCGCGATGTCATGAGGTCCAGAGGGCCAGTGATAATACCGATGCGGCGATGCCCCAATGAAATCAAGTGCTCGGTCGCGGTATAGCCACCCAGCCAGATTGTCGAGCCGATCGTAGGAAAGCTCGTCGTTGGTTCGTTGCGATCTCCAATCGCTACAAAGGGAATATTTTGTGCTTGAAGGGAATTCGCGATACCAATACGTTCATAGGGTAAGAGGAGCAAGACGCCATCGGTAGCCAGATCCAGCATACGGCGCAGCCAGAGCATCTCTATATCTTCATCCTGATTGATCGCAAAAATCACCAGGCGATAGCCGCTTTCCGCCAATGCATCCTGAATGCCATGCATAATGCCCAGGTCATAGCCGCCTTCCAGGCGCTGGAACACCAGGTCGATCAGTCCGCTTTGGCCTTTGCGCAAATGGCGCGCCGCGTGATTTTGTACATAGTCATATTGCTCAACCACTTGCTGGATACGTGCCCGCATTTGCGCGCCCACTCCCGGCTGCTGATTCAGCACCTTGGAAACTGTTGTGGTAGAAACACCTACCTCTTTAGCAATCTGCGCCATGGTTAAACGTCTGCCCTGGCTCTGTTCCAGCGTCATACACCCCCTTATTTTTAGAGAGTAAACGATAACTCTGTTTTGTTGCGTCAATCGTACCTGCTTTTAGCATTTTTGTCAACAGCGAAAAGTGGCTAGACAGGCGATTTACCACGCTGTAGAGGATTATTCTGTGCGTACAATTCACCAACTGGATGTATACAGCGGGCGGTGACATGCAGTCCGCCGATGGAACCAAGGCCACATTCAACAGCGACAAGGGCGTGGGCGTGCTGCAATTGCTTAAAGAGATGCGTTTTATAGATAACTCGATGACAAAGCAGCAGCTTTTTACCCAGGCAGATACCTTGCAGTTATTAGCTACCAACAAAGTAGCCATGGTTGTGATGGCGCCGGACCAGTTGAACACGCTGAAATCGCAGTATCAGGCCAACCTGGAAGACTTTGGCATTGGTCCCATGCCGCAGAATGGAGGCAACGCGGCCTTAACCGGTGGCAATATCTTCATTTTTAACCCCAAGTCAACGGCTGATGTGATCAAAGCAGCCTTTGATTATGTCGTCTACTCGAACTTTAATCTGGATGTCCTGGAGAACAATCTGGCGACGCAGGCGGCAGCGGGCCAGGTTGTAGGAGCGCCTACGAATGTGCTCTTCACCGGCTCTTTCCAGCAACAGGTGGTTGCTTTGAACGCCAAATACGCCAATGTTCCGCTGCAAAACTACACTTCGTTTGTGAACTCAACTGCCGATAGTGCTGGCCAGTCCATCCGCAAGGGAGCAACTATAGCAGTGCCTGGAATGTACTGGATTTTCCACTCTACTTTGGCAATACCCTGGTGCTGGCAGGGGGCGCGGTCGCCTTGCAAGTTATCGTTTCAGCTACGGCTGCCTATGCGCTATCAAAGCTGCGCCCTGCTGGACGAAGGATTATTCAGTTTTGCTTTTTTAGTACTTTAATGGTACCATCGCTAGCATATCTGATCCCCCAGTTCGTCAATATTAGTGATCTACCTTTAATTCATATATCATTGATCAATTCCTGGGCTGGTGTCTGGTTGCCGGAAGCGGCGAGCGCCTTTAACATTCTAGTGCTTAAAAGCTTTTTTGATACCATTGCCCTGGAATTAACGGATGCCGCGCGTCTGGATGGAGCTAACGCCTGGCAACTTTTCACGCGGGTGCTTTTGCCGCTTTCGCGCCCGGTTCTGGCGGTGATCACAATTTTTACAGTGGTTGCATCGTGGAAAGACTTTCTCTGGCCGTTGCTGGTACTGGGAAATACCAATCTTCAACCCTTGAGCGTGGCGATTTATCAACAGTCGGGGATCAACTCAAACTTTCCCTTGCCTTTTATCTATTTGATGGCTGGACTTGCCCTGGCCTGTATTCCGCCTATTCTGTTGTTCTTGCTTTTCCAGCGACAGATTATCCGTGGTATTACGCTAACAGGCTTAAAGGGATAGTTCGGGCAGAGCGTTTGTGCTCTATGTTCTTTGAAAGGAAACCTTATTATGGAGTTGGCACAGCCGGCCAACGCGCATGTTCATCTCTCTTCACCCTCTGCGCCCATAGGGTATCAGGCTCTTGGCCTGGCTAGCTTTGTGGCTCAAGATGCCGCGAAGGTTTGCTTGCGTGCAGACTCGGCCACGGTTGAGGTGACTGCGCTGGCTCCCGATCTGTTCCGCGTGGGTCTGTTTCCTCATGGGCGCGCTGTGGACTATCGTTCCGTGGCTGTTGTGGAGAGGGATTGGGACGCTGGTCCTGTGACTATTGAGGCAGGAGAGAGCGCATTGAGCATGGCTACCTCAGCCGCGACGGTCCAGCTTTCTCTTGATCCGCTACGCATTAGCTTTGTGGATCAGGCGGGCCGCGCTTTTGCTACAGATGATCCCGAACTGGGCATGGGCTGGTTTACGACGCCTGAACCTGTGCCCTCGCTTGGTCTGCCCAACGCCGTGGGAACGCTGGGTACGCCTGTACGTGTGTATAAGCAACATCCCGCTGGCTCGGCCTATTTTGGCTGTGGAGAGCGCACGGATAGCTTAAACAAGGTGGGGACTCACCAGCTTTTCTGGAATGTTGATCCACCTCCGGGACACACGGTGCTGCAAAATAATCTCTACGTGTCTATCCCATTTACGCTGGTGGTTGGCGATGGCCTGGTCTGGGGACTCTTTCTGGATAACCCGACGCGTGTTGAATTTGACCTTGCTCATGAAGATCCCGCGCGCTCGTGCTTTGGCGCGGCCTGTGGTGATCTCGTCTATTACGTCTTCTGTGGCCTCACGCCTCAGTCTGTACTGGAGCGCTATACCGAGCTGACGGGGCGCACGCCGCTTGCCCCCCTTTGGGCGCTGGGCAATGGACAGAGCCGCTTTAGCTACGAGACAGCCGCTGAGGCACTCTCTGTCGCTCAGACATTTCGCGAGCGTGGCATCCCCTGCGATACGCTCTATCTTGATATCGATGTATTAGATGGCTATCGAGTCTTTACCTGGGATCGCGAGCGTTTTCCTGATCCTGAGGGCTTGATGAGCGAATTGCGGGCCATGGGTTTTCATGTCGTGACCATTGTTGATGCCGGGATTAAAGTTGACGAACAATATCCGCTCTATCTCGATGGGAAGGCACGCGATCTCTATTGTAAAACTGTCATGGGGCAGGATTATCAAAACGCTGTCTGGCCAGGTGTCTGCACATTTCCAGACTTTACGAATCCAAAGGCGCGCGCGTGGTGGGGCGAGCAGCATCGCGCGCTGCTTGACGTGGGTGTAACGGGCATCTGGTCAGACATGAACGAGCCGGCGCTCTTTCTTCCGCTGCATTCAACTATGCCAGCTGATGTCATGCACCCCGGTGGGGGCGAGACACGCCTGCATATTCAGGTGCATAACGCCTATGGGTCATTGATGGTCCAGGCCGCGCGCGAGGGTCTGTTGCGCTTACGCCCGCAGCAACGTCCCTTTATCATTTCGCGCGCGGGTTACGCGGGCGTACAACGTCACGCGCTGATCTGGACTGGTGATAACTCGGCTTCGTGGGAACATCTTGCTCTGAGCCTGCCACAAGTCGTTAATCTGGGCCTCTCAGGCGTCGCCTGGGCCGGCGTGGATATCGGGGGCTATTATGGCGACACTAACGGCGAACTCCTGGCGCGCTGGACAGAATTTGGTATCTTCCAGCCATTTTGTCGCAACCATTCTGAGAAGCATAGCCGCCGCCAGGAGCCGTGGTTGTTTGGCGAGCCTTATGAGAGCATTTGTCGGGAGATGCTGAAGTTGCGTCAGCGTCTCTTACCGTATCTCTACTCTCTTTTCGACCAGAGCAATCGCACAGGCGCGCCGATCCTGCGCCCGCTCTTCTGGGCTGATCCCTCTGACGCGACCGCGCGCAAAATTGATGACGAGGCGCTCTGTGGGGACGCGCTTTTAATAGCGCCAATCAGTCATCCCGGCGCAGAGTATCGCCATGTGTATCTGCCCGCGGGCGACTGGTTTCACTTCTGGAGCGGTACCTGTATCACGGGGCCAGCCCATATTCTGGCGCATGCTCCGCTGGGCCAGCCCGCGCTCTATGTGCGCGCGAATACAGCTATTCCCCTCTGGCCCGCCATGAACTACGTCGGCGAAGTGCCTGCTGATGAACTAACACTGCTGCTCTATCCCTCAAGTGGACAGGGGCAGTCAACTCTCTATCAGGACGCAGGCGATGGCTACGAACAGGAACATGGGGTCTTTGCTCGTCGCACTATCACCTGCGTCAGCGAGGCGGATACGCTACGCGTCACCATCAGCGAGGCGCAGGGTAGCTTTGTACCCGCGGGTCAGAGCCTGCGTCTTGAAGTATATGCCGTGCCTACCGCTCCCACGAGCGTCCTGCTCGGCGCGCTCCCTCTCACCTGGCGGCATGATCCTACCGGGAACTGTCTGACCATCACCCTTGCAGAACTGCCTTATGATGAGGCGGTTGATGTGCTTGTGCAGTTCTAAGTGGAATTGTGGGCGTGGCCTGGTTGAGCTTTGCTCGACCAGGCCACGCTGCTTTTGGGACAAAGGCACTCCCCGAAGGTTCTAAAGAGTTTTTAGCGTGTAAAAACGACTTGTGCATGGTTCTGGCGGTTTATCTGGTTGCTCTTGTGAAACAGAGAACACGTGAGATATACTCGTTAACATAGCCATAAAAATAAAGGTGCCAGGCTTTCAGTAGAGAATTTCGCCTTGATTTTCAATCTGCGCATGCATGGAGGAACGCTTATGACAGATGAGACAACCCTGGAATTGGATAATTTATTCGCGACCATACAGGACCCCTTCCCGGCATATGCCTTTCTGAGAGAGCATGAGCCAGTGCGCTGGAACTCTATGTTCAACTGCTATATGCTGACGAAATACGATGATGTCTACCTGGCCTTCTCGGATCAGCAACGTTTTTCATCCGATGTCTGGTCACGTGTGCCTGCAGTGATGAGTGAATCTTTGGGCTTTACGCCGGATTCAGAGGAAGGTCAGTATCTCAGGCAAATCGTGCCATTCCTGGCAAATAACTTGCAAGGTATGGACCCACCGGGTCACACACGCCAGCGCGTCTTGATGCAGAAGACCTTTAGTCCGCGCATGCTTGAGTCCTTCAGGCCAACCATCCAGCTCTTAGTAGATGAGCTTATTGAGCAACACCTGGCGACCGGGAAAATGGACCTTGTCGCTGACCTGGCTTATCCGTTGCCCTCTAATGTGATTCTGGATCTGCTGGGCATACCTAGAAGTGGGCGGGCATATATTAAAGGCAGCGCGGAGGCGATCAACGAATTTGTCTCCACCTTGCTCTTTAACGGACCCTCTGTCTGGCCGCGCCTGGCTGGTGTCTTTGCGGAGGTCAAAGCGTATCTAAAAAGCCTGATCGCGGAACGCCGCCGCCATCCAGGAGAGGATCTACTGACCAGAATGGTTCAGGCGGAGGAGAATGGCGATGTGCTGAGCGAGGACGAGATAGTCATTTCAACAAACTTCTTGCTTTTCGCGGGACATGAAACTACCGCCAATCTCATCTCTGTAGGCATGAGCTTGCTGTTACAGCATCCTGAGCAGATGGCGCAGTTGCGCGCGGACCCTGGCAAAGTTCCAACTGCTGTCGAAGAATTGCTGCGCTATGTCAGTCCCGTTCATACACTGGCTCGTCAGGCCGTGCAGGATGTAACTATTCGTGGAGTCGATATTCCCGCGGGCAGTAGTCTCTACCTTTTCGTTGGTTCAGCTAATCGGGACGCTGAAAAGTATCCCGATCCTGAACGGCTGGATATCGATCGTCATCCCGCGCGCACCCTGGGATTTGGTTATGGCATTCACTACTGTCTGGGGGCCGCGCTGGCGCGTATCGAGAGCCAGGTTGCCTTCGAGACTATTCTGCGGCGTCTGCCAGACTTACGCCTGGTTGATGGGCCACCGCTCTTTCGTCCAAACTACTTCTTGCGCGGTTTGCTTGCCCTACCAGTAGAATTTACTGGGACTGGGAACTAAGCAGTTCTGACACTAAAGACAAGAGATGAATGCTTAGCTATCGTGCAGCTAAGCATTCATCTCTTTGTGAGCTCACAAGAGAAAGGTACGGAAGGAGCCATTTTAGAGACGCTTCACCAGATGAAAAATGATACTCATCCCCCAGATAGGCCAGAATGGCAACTGTTGCAGGCTGCCGCATCAGCCAATCTAACTGGCAAAGCTGGCTGTGGCTGACCAGGTGCGATCGGCCTGTTCGAGTTGCCGAAAATCGGCGGGTGTATCGACATCGAAGGCCAGGTGAGCATTGTGATACAGCTTTGAACTGAGCTGGCGTGCATTGGCTGCGTGAGCATACGCCGGGAGGCTGTTTGGTCCAAAAAGATAGGGCAGGGCCAGGGGTGGGCGAACCAGCAAGGCATTGGTGCCTGTGCCTTCACGATCGCCCGCCAGCACAACCTGATAGTCTTCAGCCAGGTACACGAGATGCTGTATATCCTCTGGAGTCAGCAACGGGAGATCCGCTGAGATAGTCAGCAGAGCCTCATCGCGCAAGAGGTGCGGATTATACTCATCTGGCGCTTGCTGCGAACTGGCGTGCTGAGAGAGGGCCAGCCAACTCGTGTAAAGCCCTGCGCGCCAGGCGGCTCGTCCCATAATGGTCAGGGCCGCGGCTCGCAGGGCGGGATTATGTCCTGCTTGAGCTTCACGCAGAGCCTCGGCGCCCCAGAACGAGGCCAGTTCCAGCACATGGGTATCGGCGCTAACCACATAGATCTGCTCAAAAACCTCGCTATCGCAGAGAGTATGAATGACATGCTGGAGCATATCCAAGACCAGGGTTTCCCGTTGCTGCTGAGAAAGTTGAGAGGCCAGGCGACTCTTCGCAAGCCCCAAGGCTTTTACTGGTATAAGTGCTGAGTATTTCATAGAAATATAAACAAGATTGTCCTTTATACAGATAATAACAAGCAAAACCCTGGATCAACTTGCGCCAGCAGAGACAGAAGCTTCTCTAGCGGGCATCCGGTCGAACTGCATCTTGCTTGAAGCGCTCCAGGCCAGCGGCTTCTAACACTACACGAGCCAGCGCGGCTTTTGTCGGAGCGTCACGCATAATCGTATCGGTGGCAAGCGCCGGGATACCCAGATCCTCGATCGCGGCGAGCAGGTGAGCATCTTGCTGATCAATGACCATAACATCTAGAAAGTCTCGATAGTAGCGAGCTACGCCGACCGCCGAAACCTCCATGTGTAGACCACTCATTAACTTGTCGGCAGGTCCCTTAATGGGAGCACCACCCACAAGCGGGCTGACCGCGACGATCATTCCGCTGGCCTCGTGCAGTACTTCATGAATGCCAGGTACAGCGAGAATGCTGCCAATACTGACAATTGGATTGCTGGGGGCAATCAGAATCGCTTCCGCCCCTTTAAGCGCGTCCAGTACACCAGGAGCCGGCTTCGCGGCGCTGGCGCCAACGAATTGTACATCCTGCACAGGGTCAGAACAACGGCGTTTCACAAAATATTCCTCGAAATGCAGTAGCCCGTCAGGAGTCAGAATATGCGTCTGCACCAGTTGGTCGCTCATAGGCAGAATGCGCAAGCTCAGGCCCAGGCGCGCGCGGAGATCGTCGGTAATCGCGCTGAGCGTCTGGCCCTGGCGCAGAAGCTGTGTGCGATGAATATGCGTCGCGAGGTCACGATCACCTAAAGCAAACCAATCCTCATGACCATAGGCGGTCAATTGCCGCATCGTGTGATAGGTATCGTCGATGATACCCCAGCCCTGGGCCTCATTGACCAGGCCAGCCAGCGTGTACATGACAATATCTACATCCGGCGAAACATGCAGACCATAAAATTCACGGTCATCGCCAGTATTCACCACCACTGTGATCTCCTCTTGCGGGATCACCTGGACCACTCCCTGTAAAAAGCGTGCCGCGCCTACACCGCCGGCCAGTACTACAATCATGGATTCTCCCTCTCTATGCGTAGAGAATAGTGACTACACTCGCGAAGTTTTTCAGGCACCAGAAGCAGCGGGACAAGAGCACGAGCCTGGTTCCAGCAAGTTAACCTGGATCATACCCGCTCCAAAGAAGACTGTCAACTCTTGTTTGGAGATAAATGTGTGTGGGGTGGACAGGCCACGGCCTGTCCACCCCACACACTAAAAATGCCTACCTCGCGCTCAGGAGGCTGGTTCTCCGCTCGCAGGATCGAGGGTGAGTGGGTTTGTGTTCCCACCGCCGGAGAAGTTAAACATATTTGTTAAGACACCTGCTTTCTCATCAAATGAATTATCCCCAATTCGACCGAGTTGCCAGTTATCCTCGATAAAACGGATCATCGAGGATTGGTCTGTGACTGTGTGATCGACGAAATTCTCTTTGGCATAGGGAGAAATGATGAGCAGGGGTAGACGTGGACCATAGCCACAGCGTCCCGTATAGCCACCGGCTGCCTGTCCAGTGCCACAGTGTCCCTCGGCATCATTGGCCGAGGTAGACGAGTTCACCATTGGACCAACGGCATGATCATACCAGCCATCCGAGTCGTCGTAGGAGATCACGACCGCAGTCTGTTTCCATGTGGGAGCCTTTTCAAGCTGGTTAATCGTATTGACCAGGAAGGTCTGCTCGTCAAGTGGGTCGGAATAGCCCGCGTGTCCGTCCTGGTAGGCAGAGGCCTTGAGGAAACTGACCGCTGGCATATTTCCAGCATTCACCGCTGACCAGAAGTCGGTGAGATCATACTGATGGTTTGCCTGGTCGGTCTTACCAATCATCGCCGTCGCTGTTGGCGAGAGATGGTGCGGATTGGCTGTAGACTGGTAATACTGGAATGGCTCATGGTGTTGGATATAATCGGGAACCATTACACCGCCGATGTTTTGATGGGCAGCGGCACACACAGCCTTACCATTGTTCGTTGTCGTCGGTCGGAAGCCACCTTCAAACCAGCCCCATGTTACATTTTTTGCGTTGAGCAGATCTCCAATGTTCTTGCCCGCAAGGGTAGCCGTTGAGCCTTTCGAGCAGTCATCGAGAGTTGGATCAAGATCGTTGACGACCGTTCCATCAGCCACCATCGGATAGCCGGGCTGACTGAGATTCGCCGGGGTCGCGCCATGCGTCTGGCCAGAGATCAGGTTCAGCGCTCCGGGCGTTGAAGGGCCAAAGGTGGTGCCGAAAGATGTGTCACTGAGCGAGAAATGCTGCGCGTAGTTCCACAGCGCTGTGACTGTATTGCCATCGTAATAGTCCATCACGATGGATTTATCCTTACACTTACTTCCGTTGAGGGTCTGGACAAACTTATCCACTTTGCCGTTATCAAAAGCGATCTGTTCATCTGTGTAAGCGTGATCTTGATCGCAGGTCAAAGCCTGCGAGCGCGCAAGCAGGACAGGATTAGCTTGATTGGGATTGTGCGTCAGCAAAGCAGAAGTCAGGCCATTAACCGTAGGTGTCCCCGCTGCCGCTGTGAATGTAGGCTCCCCGGCTGGATTTGTTGCCTTTGGATAGGTGCCAAAATAATGGTCGAACGAGACATTCTCCTGAAAAATGACGACAATATGAGTAATGGGCGTGGTCGCCTGTGCGACTGTTGCTGTTGCGGATGGCTGTGTAGCTGATCCGCCGCAAGCAGTGGTCAGCAACAGTAGGCCAAGAAACACAGCAGTTAAGAGCTTTCTCTTGATCATACTATTCTCCAATAGGGTCCCTCATCTAAAAAGCAAGGGAAGGCAGGTGCCTTCTTGACCCCTCTATTATAGTATGAATAGATTAAACCTCTGTAAAATGGCTATTACATGTATTTAACCTTTCTATGTAATCACTGTTCACTTGCTTGAGCATCCCGACGCTTGAGCGCGTGTCTCGCAAACTATTGAGAGCGGGCTGCTCGCCATTAAAAACAAAAGTGCGATCCAGGATATCCTGGATCGCTTGAAGATAGTCATTAAGAGCTTGCTCTCCGCATAAGCTCTTGACATTCTCCGACTTCAATCCTTTTTGACTATACGGGACCTATGCCACCACAAAGTCGGATCAGGATCTACCTGTATCTCGACTGTATCGCCTACTTTGGTCTGATCAGTGACATCAGAATGGATTCCCAGGAAGCCTTTTTTTGACACCTTGCCAGTGAAAGTTTCTTTCTTGCCAGTGACCGGGTTAGTGGTTTTGACGGACACTTCACCGTTCTCACTCTTAATTACCTTACCCTTTGATGTACTCCAGTCAGATTTGTTAGCCATTTTGCTACTCCTTAAGATAGCTAAAGACTCACCCAACGAGAACGAGTTATCAGTACTTCCTACTTAAATATCGTACTATAAATATCACTCGTAAATACAACAATTTCTACTGATATATTAGAATCTATAAACGGGAAAGTCAATACTTAGCCCATAGCATAATTGCCTCAAACAATCTATATATGCGCTCTCACCGTTTACAGAAAACTATGCAGCGCCTTCAACATAGTGATGCTTCCACAACCTCTTTTTCCCTGCCTTACCAGTGCCAAAGTGATAAGAGAGAGGTACAATGCCTCCAGGCCTCAGCTTAGTCAAGAAACGTCACCAGTTCATTGAGTGGGCGGCGTTCCCGACGTTTGGGATCTGCCGCGGCGTAGCCCAGTGTAATCAGGGCATGGGGAATCAGCCGCGTATCCAGTTCAAGGGCCTCGCAGACGACCTCTGGACAGAAGAGTGGCGCGCACATCCAGCCGCCATCCAGGCCGAGTTTATAGGCCATGAGCAGCATATTCTGGATCGCCGCGCCCAGGCTCTGGATGGCCATGGTAGTCTCATCCTCCTGGCGCTGTTCGTCAGGGTAGTCATCCAGTTCCGCCAGATAGAGGCAGGGCACGATCAGCGCGGGTGCCAGGAGGATGCGCTGGCGGGACTTCTCCAGGCGCGTATTCACAATCTTCGCGTCCTGTCCATCCATCCGCAGGTTTTTTTGCCAGGTCTCACCCATAAAGTCGGCCAGGCGTTCTTTGAGGTCTGGACGCGTCAAGACAACAAAGCGCCAGGGCTGGCGACCGTGGGGAGAAGGTGCCCAGCGAGCCGCCTCCAGCACGCGTTCGAGCTGCGCGCGAGTCACTGGCGTAGACCGATACTGGCGCACACTGCGCCGGCCCTGTATCAGTTCTTCAAGGGTGCCGGTACGCTCAGGGTGGGCTGTTGCCTCCTGCTCAGAATAGAGGGTCACGTTGAGTTCTTTCTAATGCAACTGTTTTAGCGGAACATATCGGTCGCGGGGTCACGCAGCAGTGTCTGGACCGTGCCCGCTGCTGGCAGATAGCTATAACCTCGGATCAGCGCTACCGGGACACGATCGATCTTGCCCATAACCAGTTCAGCCGCTGAGGCCAGTTCGTCGGCTACAGCAATTACACTGGCCTGGAGTTCGTAGCCATAGGAATCAGGCTGGCCGCGATAATCGATCAGCGGCTCCAGGCCGGCCACGCCAATTGCCATGTTGACCTGCCCGTTGCGCCAGGGGCGACCCCAGGTATCAGAAACAATCACCGCGATCTCAAACTCTGGCCCCTCGTGGTACAACTCTTGCAAGCGCGCGCGTATGGTGCGCGCGGAGAGGTCCGCGTCATCTGGCAGTAACATGATTTCACCTTCATTGCCGCTGACATTGGATTCATCGACGCCTGAATTGGCGCAAATAAAGCCGTGACGCGTCTCTGTGAGGAGCACACCATGATCCATGCGTACCACCCGGCGACTCTCGCGCAGAACCACCTCGATATACTGCGCGCTCTTGTGACTGGCTTCAGCGCTAATGCGCGCGAACTCCGAGGGTTCGATCGTGTCCAGCCTGACCAGTTTTCCTTCAGCTTTAGAAACGATTTTCTGAGTAACGACAAGCACATCACTCTGCCGTAATGTCAGGTTTTGAGTCTGGAGAGCCTCAAAGATCAAGAGACCCAGATCGGCTCCCGGGACTATCTCGCCAATGCCAGTCAGCGGCAAAATGCGTATTTCTGTATTCACAAACCGTCCCTCCCTTGGTTTACGCATTCATTATATATGCCAGCCAGACCTCACTGCAAATAGTGAAGTATTGGCGCGAGATAAATAAACTATGGGGGGCAAAGATATTGTACCTGGCGGCATGCCCCTTTGCCCCTACAGCAATAAAAAAACCTGCTGATCTCGCTAAACTATGTTATACTTGCTGTTAATGAGGATGAGTTCCAGACACGTCTATCCTGGTGATCTGCGAAAGGGCCAGGCATGGAGAGCAATGAGGTAGAAGCCTACTTTCAGGCATTAGATCAAGAATTAGAGAGACGCAAGATTCACAAGCCTGTACGGCTGGCCGTAGTAGGAGGAGTATATATGATGTTCTTCCTCAAAAATCGGGCCTCTACCAAGGATGTAGATGTGATTCCGCTGGATTTCCCTGATACAACTGAGCCAAGTAATGAAACAAAGGTATTTCGGTCAGCGGTAAACGCTGTAGCGAAAAAGTATCAGATCAAGCGCGATTGGATGAACGACGTGGTCGCGGCCTTTACCCAGGAGTTGGGTGCCTTGAATTTGTGGCTCACTTATCCAAATTTAGAGATCTATGTCCCCAATGCCGAGTGCATTCTGGTCCTCAAACTGCTGGCAGGACGTGATAAAGACGAGGACGACATCCTTGCGCTCTGCGAGAAGCTCGCTATTCAGACGCGTACACAGGCTCAAGAACTGGTTGATCGTTACGCCGACCGGACCTGGCAGGCAGAATGTGTGCTTGACAAAACGTTGGATGCGCTCTTCTAACAATTGTGGGTATGTTATAATGGGGAAAATGGTTGTAGGGTCGTAACGTCAACCGCTCAGTACAGGACTAAAGAGGTGAAGGCAATGTGGGCTGAACTGCAAACAATGCGTATGACCAGCCAGGAAATTTTTCAGGGAGAACGCCCGTGGACAGCACTGGGTGACTTTCTCAACTATTGGTATAGTTACGCCATAGATCGGCGCGCGGAACTGGTGCATGAGTCCGTGCAAGAGCCAGAGAATGTCACGCCGGAGTTGCATCAGTGGGCAGTCTTTTGCGCGGCCTCGGTCGAATATCTATGCTGCGCCTACGGAATACCATGTCCGGCATGGGTGGAGACATATGCAGCGCTGCCCGAACCCTATTTTACCGGACTGGGTTCGAGCAAGCCCCATATTCAGGCGCGCCTCAAACAGGAGGCACCTGAGCCCTTCGCGAAGCGTAATATCTATTGCAGTCCGCGTGTGTTTGCCAACAAATACGAATTGGCCGAGCAACGCGTATCTGCATAAGTGTGCGATATAAAGACAGCGCTAGAAGAGATCCAGCCAGGCAATTGTGCATGTTGGATCTCTTCTAAATAAAGAGCGGGCTTGCCAGGCCTACGCGCCTGGAGCCAGGTTTCGTCAAAGCGAGCCTCAGTTATACTGCTCCGTAAGCATAAAAGCCTGTTTCCAATAAATAAGAGCCTGTTCTGGCTCTCCCCGTTCCTCCAGCAGTTGCGCAAGCTGACGAGACACTTTCGCGAGAGAAGCGGTATCGTGCTGTTCTGTAAAGAATGCCCGTGCTTGCTCATAGCGTGCCTGCGCTTCATTCGCGGCAGGAATTTTTTCGCGCGAGCGGGACCATTCGCATTCAGCAATTTTTCCCAACAGAAAGAGGGCTGTGCCATTGAGAGGCTGTTCCGGGGTTTGCGCTAAAAGCGCCAGAGCTTGTTCGCAATTGGCACGCGCATCCTGCGCATCAAAGCATTCTTTTTGTTGGATTTCGGCTAGAACGAGCAGCGTATGCGCTACTCGCATGACATCCTTACTCTGGTTCGCCGCGTTTTTAGCATCCTGAGCATAGACCAGCGCGGATGCGCTATCCCCCATTGCAAGGCAAATATGGCTTAAGAGCACCAGGAGATGTTCTTCGTCGTCTGCCTCCAGGGAGGCGAGAGCGCGCTTGCCGGTGTCCAGTGCCTGCTCAAACTGTTCGAGGCGCATCTGGGTATCGCACAGACCGGTCAGGACCGCGGTACGCAAAGCTGAGCCAGTTTCTTGATCATTGTACAGATGGAGAGCCGTTTCGTACTGCGTCAAGGCCTGTGCTGTTTGATTCATATCCAGAGCGAGCCGACCCAGACTACAATGAGCCAGCAGGCGCACCTCAGGAATGTTCATACGCCTCTCATTGAGTAGGGTCAGACTATGCTGAATATGTTCAATCGCTTCTTCGGGATATTCCAATTCACGAGCCATCTCGCCTAGAATAAGTAAACACATTGGTCGTCGTCGGCGCACCGAGCCATTTGTAAGCAGACTGTCTTGCTCTTCTTGCGGGAGCAAAGCGGGGGCATCCCGCAGCAGGAGCGCAATATTTTCCCAATCCTCTTGTGCTACAGCCAGCCACGCTTGCAAATAAGTAAGTTCATTCCGGTTTACTAATGGTTCGCCACTCAACTGGGCCAGCAACATTTGAGCTTCGTTGCCTTTTCGTTGCGTCAGGAGACGATGGACCTCACGCAATTGGAATGTGCCCTTTTTCCCTTCGCCCATCGTCGATCTCCTTCATCATTATTGCTAATAAAAGTCTTCACGATACCAAACGTTTAATACAGTCATTACGCTTACCGTGTAAGACATACAGGTCATCAAAACATTTTTTACTGTAATACTGGTCATTATAACACGTGTGTAAATCTTTCACCAGTGAAAACGCTATAAAAAAGAGAAAGCCCTTACAAATGGTTTGCAATTCTGTGCTAATTGCCTTTTTGTCTTAGTCATTAGTATACACTGCCGATATAATAGGCGAAGTTCTACTCAATTCACTTTGTGTGAAGCCGCTTGCGTGTGCCAGCCTGGACTGCGGCTCACCTTACCTGAACTGAATGCTGTGACTCTTCAGGGGATTATGCTGCCACAAAATTTCTTCATAACTTTAGTGTCGGTCTGGCTTGCTAATAAAAAAATAGGTGTGCTATGCTTGTTTTGCCTTAGTGCTTCTGCTTTGCTCCATGGTGTTTGCCATAACTTTCGGCCAGCTTTCTGGCACACAGCGAGAGCTACTTGCGGGAAGTATGTTTTTCGTGGTTAGTGGTATTGTGATCATTCATGTGTGTTTCAGCTTTGCTGGGCAGGCACAGAAAGCTGAAACAACGCAGAGTCAGGAGAAAAAAGAGCTGTCTTTATCCTGAGATGCTTATAAAGTCAGTGGTTTCAGCACGAAGTCATAGAAGACACTGTAGAATGGTGCCTCTACGCCGTAGTGCGCGGCCTCTTGCGCGGAGTTGTTCTGAATGAAATCCACGATAAGTGAATCTTTAGTGCCGAAGACCGCGTCTGAATCCAGGTAGGGATCGCCGCTGACAAAGAGATGAGTGGTCACAGGGGCGAAGCCTTGCGCGGAGACGAGCAGATGGATGTGGGCGGGCCGGAAGGGATGACGACCAACGGCGCGCAGCAATTGGCCTACAGGTCCATCATCAGGAATAGGATACGAGACAGGTTTAATGCCCACGAAACGGAAGTAGCCCAGGCTATCGGTACGAAACTTGCCACGCAGATTCATATCAAGTTGCTCAGGATCTTGTTGCTCATAGAGGCCATTCTCATTTGTTTCCCAGACATCCAGGAGCGCGTTTGGGATGGGCGTACCAGTGATAGAGAGCACGTGCCCGCTCACCACCGCTGGCTCGCCACCACCCTGCAGATTGATTGAAGCGCCCATAGGCAACTCCTGAGCGCCTGCGCGGTAATATGGGCCAAAGATCGTGCTCTCAGTAATCTGCTCCCGCGCGCGATGATTGAGCGCATCCACCAGCATCGTCGAACCTGTAATATCGGAAAGCAGAATAAATTCCTGACGTTTATCATCCGAAATCTGCCCTGTGCGAGTCAGAAACTGGATAGCCTGCATCCACTCCCCTTCAGTCGGCTCTACCTCGCGAATAAAGGCGTGTAAATGGGCAATAAAGCTCTGCATAACCGCGTGTAAACGGGGATCAGGGGCCTGGGCCATGCTAGCCAGAACATTCTGGGTAATCTGCTGCTCTGTATTATCGCTCATCAAAAACTGCTTTCTTATATATAGCACAAAGCGGATATTGAGGCATCTTCTATCCTCTACATGGTACCCATCATTAGTCGCATCTGTCAATCAGGAGACAGGGTAATCTCTGCTACCAGTTGTAGGAAAAGTTGAAGGGTAGGAGGGTAGGCAGGATTTTGTGGCGGCGCCAGAGCATGGCCATTTCCACAAATGGGATAAGATCTCACGTGATGCGCAATCCACCCGGGCCTGGCTGGATGAGTGGGTCTATGGGGTTGCTGATACGGCGGAGTATATAGGCAAGCTGGGCGAGGAGACGCTAGCGCGCATCAAGCCTGGTTCAGCCAGGGCCGGAGCGATAGAGTATGGAGATTACAGATGACTGAAAGCGCAATTGCTTATTCGCCAGCCGAAATGATGATAGTTACAGCCGCGCGTGCTCTGGCGGGTGTACGAGGAGTCTTTGTAGGCGTGGGACTACCCAACATTGCCTGCAACCTGGCACGCCATACTGTCGCGCCTGAGCTTGAGCTGATCTATGAATCGGGCATCTATGGTGCGCAGCCTGCTCGTTTGCCGCTCTCCATCGGCGATCCTACCCTGGTCACGGGCGCGACTGCGGTGGTCTCGATGGCCGATCTCTTTGGCCTGTATTTGCAGGGGGGACTTGTCGAGGTCGCGCTGCTCGGGGGAGCGCAGATCGATCGCTATGGCAACCTCAACACCAGTGTCATAGGCGACTATAGCGTGCCTAAAACGCGCCTGCCTGGCAGCGGTGGCGCCTGTGAAATCGCCGTCAACGCCCAGCGCTGTTTCTACATTATGTATCTTAAGCGCCGCGCCTTTGTCGAGAAACTCGACTTTATGACCTCGCCCGGCTACCTGAGCGGCGGGGATGCCCGCCAGCAACTGGGCATCCCCGGCCAGGGTCTACAGCTTGTGATCACCGACAAAGCGCTGTTCAATTTCGACAATGCCACACACGAGATGCAGCTCATCTCTCTGCATCCCGGCGGCGTCCTGGAGGAAGTCACAGCCGCCATCTCCTGGCCGCTCAAGCAGGCCGCTATGCTGGCCGAAACCCTCGCGCCCACGACCGAGGAACTTTACAAGATTCGCACCGAACTTGATCCCACCGGCATGTATGCCAAAAGCCAGGGATAAGGGGCCGTCGCGTGGCAATTTCTAAGCGAATGTGGAGGTTCCGCCTTCCTGGTTAGCTTTGAGATTGCCAAAGATAGCGGCTGGAACAGGTTCGTCTTGCGCCAGAGTCCCGGCGCGCCTAAAACGCGAGCAGGAGCAAATAGTTCGAGAGAGCCATTTGCGAGATGTTCACGAGCATCAGGAGACATTCTGGCGTCAGGTTGATAAAAACATAGCGCGAGCTTCAGCGGCAGGTTACAACGACGCCACAACAAACCTGGTCGATCTGCGTGACGCGGCTAGCATGTTCAACGCAAGCCAGGCATTCCAGGAACGGTTCCATACCTGGGTACGCCCTCACCTGCGCCGCGCCGCCCTTGTCAAACGCTTTGACGAGCGAGAACTCCCTCCGCCAGACTTCGGAACTGCTCAGCGCCTGCCACGTCTCTTGTCAAACGCGATAGCAGGCGCAGACCCCATCGCGGAGAAAAAGCAGGGTTGTTAAGAACGGCAGTCCCTGACCGGAGTCGCCGTCGCCGGGGAGACAACAGGTGAAGGGGCGAGGCGTCCTCGCAAAATCTCTCTCAGAGCGGGTGGGTGCTTTCACGGGCAGGTTGTTTGGCAGATCCCAAAGGATCTGCTTTCCTTCAACAAAGCGAGCGAGACGGGCAGTTCTGCGCGGTCGCGCAGAACTGCCCGTCTCGCTCGCTTTGTCGTTGCTGAGGGTGGACGGGTGGGGGAAGAGAGCAATCTGCCTGTGAAAAGCGGGAGGGTGGTGGAAAAAGACTTTGAGAAACCCTTGAATTGTTAACTGGCAAACTAGACAGTGTTTGCCAGCAAAGGTATACTTATTTAGCACAGTGCCAATAGAAACTTTTTTTCTGGCAGAAATAAGAAGGAGAAGCTCATGACAATAGCCGAGGCTTTTGAAACAATGGTGACCATTTTTAATCCTGCCGCCGCAGGCAGTATGAACAAGACCCTGCAATGGAATGTCACTGGAGAAGAGGCTGGGGTGTATGCATTGAAAATAGCGAATGGAACGTGCGAACTTATCAAAGGTGGAGTCGAGAAAGCTGACATGACCGTGACAGTTGCCGATAAAGATTGGTTAGCGATTGCCACCAACCAGCTGAGCGCGCTGACAGCTTTCACCAGCGGCAAAGTCAAGATCGCCGGCGATATGATGCTGGCCATGAAACTTCAGCAGCTCTTCCCACTCGGAAGTTAAGTTAAGCACTTTCCCAGGCACATTTGATCTCAGGCAACCAGCCCTGCGGCCACCTCGTAAGCAGAGGTGGCCATGTTATTGTATGATAGCACTGGTTCCCTTTTTCGCGTCTAAGCCAGGTAACGAAGGGATGGGGAATGCAGGCATTGGGAAGGAAGATGGTAGCGCGCCGCAACTATAGATACCTGGTTCTCTCGTAGTGGTTCACGGTATGACGCTCAGGTAATAGTTGGTCAAGTGCGCGGGTCCAGCGTTTTTGCGTAAGATCTTTAAAGGGCAGTTGGAAGGATAAAGCGCTCGAAAGGGGCAGAGATGTCTGAAACTTCACCCGGCTCGACTACGTCAGCGGACGCCAGCGTGATACAGAGTTCATCGTCAGAGCGCTGGCGGCGGGCATCGCGTGTAACCCTGCTGGGGGCTTTATCGGCTTTTGGACCGCTTTCAATTGATATGTATCTGCCATCCTTGCCCGCCTTGAGTCACGACCTCAGTGCCAGCGCCTCGGCTGCGCAACTGACCTTGAGCGCCTGTTTGTTAGGCCTGGCTTTTGGGCAGATCGTCGCCGGCCCCTTGAGTGACGCGCTGGGGCGGCGAGGTCCATTGCTGGTCGGCATGGCCATGTATGCTCTATCCTCTTTTCTCTGCACTATCGCGCCATCTGTGTATTTGCTAGTCTTCTTGCGCTTGCTGCAAGGGATTGCTGGGGCGGCGGGTATTGCCATTGCGCGCGCGATTGTGCGCGATCTTTATACGGGCGTGGCGGTCGCGCGCGTGTTTTCTTTGTTAGTGTTGATTAGCGGCATCGCGCCGATACTGGCGCCATTACTGGGCGGCTTTTTGCTGCGTTTTACCTCCTGGCGAGGCGTCTTTATTGTGCTGGCTCTGGTGGGAGCAGTGCTTTTTCTGGGGGTAGCGTTTGGTCTGGACGAAACTTTGCCAGTCAGTCAGCGGCAGCGCGGGGGGCTACGCGCGATTGTGACCGTCTTTAGCGCTCTGCTGGGCGATCGTGTATTCGTCGGCTGCGCGCTTTCTCTAGGCCTGGTAGGCGCGGCTCTCTTCGCCTATATCTCCGGGTCGCCATTTGTGGTGCAGGACATCTATGGTCTGTCGCCGCAGGTTTTTAGCCTGATCTTTGGGGCCAACTCGCTCGGCATTGCCATAGCCAGCCAGATTAACGGACGACTGGCTGGCAGGGTTTCCGCGCGTCATTTGCTCTGCGCTGGCCTTGCTATCATGGCCCCGGCAGGTCTCGCGGTCTTGCTGGCTGTGTTGACTCATTCTGGCTTGCCAGGCTTGCTGCCAGCTTTATTCGTGACCATTGCCAGCCTGGGGATTGTCTTCCCAAGCGCCATCACTCTGGGCATGAACCGTAGTCCGTCTGCGGCTGGTAGCGCGTCTGCTCTGCTGGGCGTGCTCCAATTCTCAGGGGGCGTCATCTCCGCGCCCCTTGTCGGCGTAGCTGGTACCAGCACAGCTCTGCCCATGGCGCTGATCATAGCGGTAAGTGCCGCTGGTGCGCTGCTCGTGTTTATTGTGCTGGTGCGCGGTGAGTGAAATGGCTCCCTACAAAAATAAGCTTCGCCTGACGATCCAGGGGCTTTTTAGCATGGACAAATCTCAAACTCAATGAACTGTCGGGTCTTTATTCATCTCACTCCTGGAGTGTCTCCTCTATTAATTCTACATAAAACGCCTTATCCTCTTCTGTATAGGAAATAAAGACATTCAGTGGAGCAATATTGTCTTTTTGTTTATCCATGCATGTATCCTTTATTTCATTCTGTTGTTCTGGCGTGTATAAAAGTATATCACATCAATAATGTTAAGTGGATTTATCTCTATTTGCAAATAAAACGTTGCTCTAATATGGTTATGGGTCGCTTTTGCGCTCGTGGGCAAAAAATGGCACTTTTATAGCTAGTAGAAGGTGCTTCTCCTGTGGTATGCTTGGAAGAGATGATGGATCATGTACGCTTTAGCGCGTGTGCTCGCACCCCTCAATGCGGAGGAAGGACTAAAGAAGAGATGGTTTCTTTTGAGCAGCTACAGAATCTAATTGGCGCAGATCTTCACGAATTGCATGTGTTATATCGGCGCCGCTGGTTTGTCTGGCCGATGGACAGGATTGTGAAAGAAGAGCATCTGGGGCGTTGTTGTTATTTAGCGGAAGAGATGCTCAGTACCAATGATCTCTGCGCGCTCAAAACTGCTGTGGGTTTAAATGAAGATGAGTGGCGCAAATTCAAGCTCAAAATTTCTGGTTAAGCAAAGGGGACAGTTCGGCGCTTCGCGGAAGAGTTTTTTTGTGCTAGAGAGTGCAATCTTTCTGGCTTTGCTACCGCTGTAAATAAAGAGGGAGCCAGGTGCGATCAAGCATCCCATCTGGCTCCTCTGTCTGTTATTGCCTGGTTTTTGCCGGCTAGCTGCCCTGAGCCGGGGGTGTCAGCAGGGCTTGCAGCAGCAACGCTCCATCGGGGGAGCCGAGACCGGTGCAGGCGTCCCAGCCGGTGGTTGCGGAGTAGCCTCCGTTATTGCCGCTGGTGATATCGCGCAGGGCCTTGTTCTGAGAGAGTTGCTGATAGTTCTGGTAGAGGTAGGGATTGAGAAAGCCAACCGCCTTGCCGCGTTTCTGATTAAGCAGGGCGATCAGGCTAGCCCACAGAGGGGCGACGGCGCTGGTTCCGCCAATAGGCACGCTCTGTCCATCGAAGTAAACCTGGTAGCCAGTCAGTGGATCTGCATCGCCGGAGATATCGGGTACGCCACGGCCAACATGCTTATCGTTGATTGAGGGAGGAATTTGCGCATTCGCTTGCCAGGCTGGTAGGGGGAAGAGATCGCTAATGCCGCCACCAGTCGCGCCCTCGCCCGAAGCGTTTTCATTCCAGACCACCTCATCGGCGACCTGCGTGCCGGTCGCGTCCAGGCGTGTGCCGCCGCAGCCCAGCACATTGGGGCTAGAGGCAGGGAAGTCCACATGGGCTTTGTTATCGTTCACGCCGTCGCCAGAGCCGTTATCGCCGGCGGCTACGCAGACAGTAATGCCCAGCGAGACCGCGGTCTGGAAAGCCTGGTCCATAGTTGTCACGGCCTGACTGGTCCAACTGGCCTCTGGCCCACCCCAACTGATTGAGATCACCGAGGGATTGTTCGTTGTATCGTGGATCGCCTGAGTAATCGCGTCGAGGAAGCCGCGATCGGTATTGGGGGCGAAGTAGACAGCGATTTTTGTGCCAGGGGCTACAGCGCCGACCACCTCGATATCCAGGGCCACCTCGCCATCAGCTCCGTTGGGATCGCCGGGGCTATTGGTGCCACCATCCACTCCCACGCTGATTACCTGTGGTTTAGCGATACCCAGTTGTTGAAAATAAGTGGTGAGATCTGTGTCATTGTATCCACCACCCAATTCGATCAGGGCAACGCACTCGCCGGTTCCATCAAGGCCAGATGGAAAATCGTAGAGTTGCGCGAGTTGAGGAGGGGTAAAGCCATTGGGCCGGGCCTGGGCTTGCGCTATGCGAAAATGGGGTTGTGCCTGCTGCCGGTCGTCCAGACCGAAGACACCATCTATCACTGCTTCGATTGAGGCAGGCACGTGGAGATAGCCAGAACGCCCGCGGAAGCTCTGTCCATTATGCTCATAATGGTGCAGTTCAGTGGCGAAAGCCGCCGACAAATGGCTGATCGTTCCCACCAGCACAACCTTACGGGACGCGAGATTCACCTCGGTTACGTGCAGCTGATGCTCGTGCGCGAATTTCTCGATTTGAGTCACATCCGCGGCTGAGGCGCTATGCCGGGCGATGTAATCTGCTCTGCTTATCTGTGAACCGGGCTCAGCAGCCTGGCTGCTAAGAGAACCACTATCTTCACCGGCAGCGGGATCGCGTAGATACACGCTAACTTCAATACGCTGGTGGGGATCAACTGGTTCGATCCAGCGCGCATGAGCTGGCAATGTACGCTCGCTCCCACTGAGCCGCGTAAATCCATGCGGAGGTGTGTTTGCCATACTGTAACTCCTTCAATCCTGTGAACGGTTCCTCATTGGCGAGGAATACAACTAGGTGGAACGCTTAGCTGGTCTGAGAAAATGTTTTATGGACCAGGACCGCTTCCGCCTCTCTATCTTAGCACATAGATCTTCCTGGTGGCGACAAAGGAATTTACGCTGTCGAGTTGCTTTAGCGCGAAGTTAGATACACGCCAGACCAGTCGCCAAAATAGAGTCCCAGAGGGGTAAGGCTAACGCCATGCACAGTTGCCGGGATAATAGCGGCCAGGCTTTGATGATCGAGAGGCAGCCAGCCGACTTCATTGATAGCCAGTTGCTCGGCCTGGGCATACAGATCCAGGCGCTCACTGCCACTGGACTGTTCGGCCTGTTGGACCAGTTGCTCAAATTGCTGATTCTGCCATTGCCCCCAATTGCTGGTGGCAGTGGGGAGCAGATTCAGAGCTAGAGCATCGTAGGGATCTGGAAAATCCGCGTTCCACTGAGTAAACCCGAATGGAATATGATGCTTCGCAACCTCCAGATTATAGGCATTGGTTTCGACTGCTACCAGTTTGACTTGAATACCCAGCGCGCTTTGCCACATTTGCTGTAATGAAAGAGCTACCGCTGCTGGCAGCGCACTGGGATAGAAAAATGTTACTGGCGGTATCTGGGTTACATCGGGATAGGCTGTTTGCAGCGTTGTCAGGGCTCTGGCCCGATTAAAAGAGAGAGTGGCCAACGCTGGCTGGTAGCCAGGAATGCCGGCGGGAATAATTGTAGGAGCAGGGATCACCGAATTTTGCAGGATGGACTGAGCTAGCAGATTTTTATCGATCGCATAGGCAAAGGCCTGGCGAACTGCTGTCTGATCAAAAGGTGGCTTCTGCGTATCAAAAAAAAGCGCATCCGTTTCCAGTTGTGCCTGGTTGGTGAAGCCAGCCAGACCTCGTGCCGTGGCTAAATCACCAGAAATGATGTTCCAGACAAAATTATATTGTCCCCCTTGATACGCTTGAAATGCATCATGAGCATCTACGGCAAAGATCATATCGACTTCTGTCAGGCGTGTCGGAGATCCATAGTAGTGGGGATTGGGTACCAGGACCATCTTGGTGTTATGCTTCCAGGATTTAACCATAAACGGCCCGCTGCCAGCTCCATGATTGGTCCAATTGGGATCACCATACTGCAGGACCAGTTGCTGGTTGATCGGGAAAGCCAGAGGATTGGCCAGAGCCTGGAGAAAATATTCTGTAGGACTGTTCAGGGTAATGCGCAGCGTCTGGGCGTTTAGCGCCTGGGCACCGCTGAGTGTTGTGGACTTGCCCGAGTTTACCAGGCCAGCTCCAACGATATTGCCCAGGAAGAGCATGGCTTCAGGGTTATTGAGCGCGGGTGACAGCGCGCGTGTCAGGCTATAGACATAGCTCTGAGCGGTAATCGGTGTACCATCCGCGAAAGTTATGCCTGACTTGAGCGTGAATGTATAGATTTTCCGATCAAGAGAAAGACTCCATGTCGCTTGATCATCTATCACGTTAAGGTCTTTATCCAGGCGCACCAGGCCGCTGTAGATCATACTTATTGCCAGGGAAGAATTTGCGTCAAGGCTCTGAGTTGGATCAAGACTATAGAGATCCTGAATCCCCACATTGGGAAAGACCAGCGTCTGTCTGGTGGTTGGAGTGTTTACGCTACTCACCTGGGTGGCTGCTGTCTGGCTTCCGCAAGCAGCAAATAAAACCAGGAAACACAGACTGATAAAAAATAGCATATGAGTTTGGGAACGATAGCACAAAAAGCGGTTACCCACGAATTCGTCCGCCTTCTAAAAGTTTTTTTGTCTTGCTCTGCTATGAGAAAAACGAGCCGGCAACCCCCTGAGTTGTATTCCTCTGGCTCGATTTGAGCATAACATGTGTACACATCTGGCGCAAGTGGCAAAAATGATAGAACAGTTGTCTTGTTTGGCAGCATTATAAATGCTTACTCATTCTAACACCAAGCAGCGAGCGAGAACTTGCGGCGCTCAGGGAGCAGTTTTTACTAATGAAACTGTCTAACTAGATACTCCGTGAGAGCAGTAAGGTGGACTCGATCATCGCAGACTGTCATTTATTTTATGCTGTGTGATTCATATTTTATGTGCAGGTAGCGAGCTTGATTCCCCACAGAGCGCGCAAGCACAGGATTATCCGCGTGGACAACAACTTGATGGCGCCTCAGGCCCCCTCTTGAGGCACGTCTTGCCAGAGCTAGCATGCTGATCAACAGCGACTCTCTGTCTGTATCAGGAGCCGATCTGGCTGGTGCTCCCAAATAATGAAGCATTCCCTTGCGAAGTTATAGGTAGTCATAGGTGTGGAGAGGTTGCTGTATAAGCGGATAGCACTTTATATTCTTGCGATTACACTAAAATACGTAAATAAGGATAAAACATGTTGGATTGCATGCCTTCGTTTGCCAGGCGAGGGGACACGTCTGATCAAAAATCTACCTCGGCTCCTTTCCCTGTTCACCTGCTGCTCGTTCTATTTCTCACCTTCTGCATTTTATCTGGTTGTGTAGATCCGCAGCAAGGTCTGGTGTTAAGACAGCCGACGAGGGGACTTACCAGGCATCTGCGCCCGACAGATGTTGCCGTGGTGACCTATAAAAATGATACCTGGCGCACTGGCCAGAATGCGCAGGAAAGTATCCTTACGACTCTCAATGTGAATACAAACTCATTTGGGAAACGCATGAGCTATCCAGTCGATGGGCGTGTCTATGCGCAACCACTCTTTGTGCCAAATCTGCACATTCATGGCACCCTGGTGAACGTGGTCTTTGTAGCAACAGAGCACGATAGCGTCTATGCATTCGATGCTGATGCTGTTGGCGATCCCAGACCCCTCTGGCAGACCAGCTTCATCGCGCCCCCGGATATTGTACCTGAGTCTCATGATGATATATACTGCAGCGATATAGGTGGAGTAGATGTCGGTATTACCGGAACACCTGTTATCAGTCTCCCAACGCATACGCTTTATGTCGTTGCCGCCACAAAGGAGCATGGGCAGGACATTACTCGTCTGCACGCGCTTGACATTACGACCGGGCGGGAGCAGGCTCATAGTCCCGTCACGATCACAGCCAGCTTCCCGGGCGCGGGCTACTCCCCGCCCTATCACAGCGTTAATGGCATGATCTCTTTTAATACCAGGCGAGCAAATCAGCGTGCCGCCTTGCTCCTTTTGCATCAACAGGTCTATATTGCCTGGGGCTCAAATTGCGATAATCCTCCCTATTATGGATGGCTTATGCAATATGATGCCTCAACCCTCCAGCAGATCAGCATCTACGCTACTACCCCGGATCAGGAGGGAGGAGGTATCTGGCAGAGTGGAGCGGGCCTTGCCTCTGACGCTGGAGGTAATATCTATCTGGAGACTGGCGAGGCTGATTTCACACTGAGTATGGGTGGAAACGACGCGGGCGATGCAGTGCTTAAATTGAATCCCCAGGGCGGTTTACACGTTATTGACTACTTTGCACCGTTTAATCAGTTTTGTCTAAGTAAGAGCAATATGGACCTTGGTTCCGCTGGACCACTCCTTCTGCCAAACATGCCTGAATTGATCGCCTCAAATAAAGGCGGCAATATCTACGTCCTCGATCGCAATAATATGGGAGGATATCATACAATCGCTGCGCCGTGTACTCAGCAGGAGCGCACCGATGTTGATCAGGTGCTGCAGGAATTTCCGCCAGGGACCGCTGCGGGCGGTGTCTGGGGATCAGCAGCCTACTGGCATGGCCCGTCCAGTGATTATGTCTATATTTCTGGAAGGGGTGATAATCTCAAGGCTTTTCAATTGACCAGGGGTTTACTATCCCAAGCGCCATCATCTCAAGCGCCGCTCGTTACAGATCCTGCCGGGCTTCCCACGCATGCCTCAGGGAATCCTGTTATTTCCTGTAATGGGCAATTCCCTGGCAGCGGGATTGTCTGGCTAATCAGTCATGACGGTGTATTAGAAGCTTTTGATGCTGCAAATGTAAGGCGGGAACTGTATGCGAGTACACAGCAGCAGCAGCGCGACGCTCTGGGAGAAGCCAGCAAGTTTAGCGTCCCGACCGTGGCTAATGGCGAGGTCTTTGTTGGCACAACCGCTAGCCTGGTGATTTACGGGCTGCTTGATCCAGCAATGTAAGATTTTTTTGCTTACTCACGTCGTTTGCTGCTTTTACGTTGCCGCTGCTGGTTAGCCTGCTTATGTTTAGATCAAGTGAGTAGGCACTCTTGTAGCTTTGCCAGGGCGTATGCCTGGCTAATGCGTTCCTGTTCCAGGCGACTGGTCTCTGCGGCCAGTTGTACGAACAGACTATGCTCCTCATCTGTCAGGTAAGGGAGTTGGCGCGCGCGGCAGGGGGTACCAGGCACGCGAAATTCGGCGAAGGCGTGCAGGGTGGCCGTGTCCATCATCAGCGACGTGACGTGGGGGAAGATAGAGCGAAGTTGGGAGAGGATCTGAAAACCTTGAGCGTCGAGATCGCCCCAATAGATAATGGGACAGCAGGCGAGCCAGGGAACGTTGGCCAGGTTGCTGACCTGGAAACCGCCGCCAAGGATAGCGAAAGCGCCGGGGATACGCGGTAGCGTGAGGAAGGTCAATTTGTTTTCGGTGATGATACAGGTCTGACCGCTGAAATCCGTTGCGGCCAGTTGCGAGCAAGGGACGCTGAGATCGTCAAAAGGCAGATCATAGCGCTGGCGTAACTGATCGGCCAGAAAGCGCACGCGAGCCATCGACTCTTCCTCGCGCAGCCCGTAGCGTTGCTGGAAAGTCGGCGCATCTAAGCGCATGGCCGTGGGAGGCAGGAGATGATCGAGCAGGTCGCGCAGGATGCCCTGGTGCTGCTCGATGAACTTGGTATGGACGTTGATCGGCAGTTCGCGAATATAGAGATCAGGGCGTGGATGCTCCAGAAAGTAACGGCAGACGAGCAGCAACTTTTCCCAGTCGGCATGCCAATCGAGCAGCTTGCGCGGGGAATGTTCAACCCAGTTTGCCAATTGGGGGAGAGATGCGCGCATCAGAGCTACATCCTGGCAGAAGCTAGCGAATTCTTGCTCTTTCTCGATCAGGTGCAGGAAATCGGCTGGCGAGTCCAGCCAGATACGCACCGGTAGGGTTTGAGTCCCAAGCGCGCGTGTCTGCTGAACCCGCGATTCGACGCGGTATCCCAGGCTGGCCGTTTTTTTTTCTGCGGCCAGGAGTTGTTGAACCTCGTTACGCGCCGTGAGCAGATTCTCAGACACGCGGCCCGCGGGCCAGGAGAGTGGCTGAAAGGTCTCTGCGCGCAGCCAGCTCTGCAAAAAAGTCAGATACAGGCGTTCCGCTCGTAGCCTGATTTCCGCGGGGCTAATCATTTCCAGCCTTCTTTTTCCAGGGTCTCTTCAATCTGCCACGCTTGCTTGCGCGCCAGGTATTCGGCGAAGGTCAGGTTGTAAACGCGTGAGTCGTTTTCCTCTTCGTTATTGGTTACGAAGTGGCAGACAGAGATATACGGCTCCACAACGTGAATCTTGTCAAGTGGCGTCACAACAAGCAGTTGTAGATCGAGCTGACGGAACAGTTCCATCGCGTAACGCGCGTTCTGCTCATCTGATTTGCTAAAAGCCTCGTCCACAGCCACAAAACGGAAGGTATGCTCGCGACCAGATTCCTGATCAAGGCCGTATTGGTAGGCAATGGCTGAGGCCAGGATAGTATAGGCCAGTTTGGCCTTTTGTCCACCGGACTTACCCGATGAGTCGGTATAATAGTTCTTTTGCTCGCCGGTTTCGCGGTAGAGTTCCGAAGCAGAGAAGTCGAGCCAGTTGCGCACATCCGTGACCAGACTGGTCCAGCGCGCGTCCTCTTCAAAGCGCTTGAGCAGGGCACGGATATGTTGGAAGCTGGTCTCGTTAGCCTCAGCGGTACGTGTTTTAGCGACATCGGGGATACAGTCGCGCAGGAGATTACGAAAATCGCGCACACGCACATCGTGTGAGCGCTCGCAGACCAGTTGGATAAAGGTTGAGTCGGTATAACCAATCGAGCCGAGCGAGGTATTCAAGCGGTTAATACTGCGGCGAATCTCGTCTTCCTGGGTGTCAAGAGCGGCTTTAAAACTGCCGATATCGGTAATGACTTTCTCATTGAGGAGATCTTTGAAGCGGCGGCGATGGCGTGGTAGATCCTCGTGGCGCACGCGTTCATAGGCCTTGCGGTACTCACCAAGAGCGTCCAGCGAGGCGTCCATTTCCTGTTCGAAGATCGGGCTGGTCTGGCGAAAATCGCGCATGCCATTGACAATTCTGGTCTCCAGAGAACGGAGCAAGCCTTGCAAAGTTTGCAGGCGATTCTGATAGAACTGGCGCAGGCGTTCGCGCACGTCGTCTAAGGTGTGCAGAGTCAGGATCAGTTCTTTTTCGCGCTTCTGAAATTCTTTGAGATCACGCTCGATACGTTCAAGGCTAGCGGCCTCGCGAGTGAGAATATCATCGCCGAGGTAGCGTTCACATTGTCCAATGATGCCCTGAGCGTTCTCCATGCGCTGAGTTAGATCGGAGATCTCGCGGATCACTTCGTTGCTAGCTTTTTGCGTTTCGTGATATTGCTTTCTCACAGCTTCCAATTGTTGGCGCAGGACCAGTAGATGCTGGCTGTTCTGCTCCAGTTCTTGCAAACGTCGGCGCAGTTCATCCTGTGAGCGCAGCACCATACGCCAGTCAATTTTATCGAAGCTTTCCACGGCCAGCAGAAGTTGAAGTACGCCACGGAGCGTCTGCGCGGCCTCGCGGCGCGTCTCTACCTGCTCAATACGCCTGGCTACACGCTGGCGTTCCTCCTGCAAGTGCTGTAGTTCCCGGGCCAACGCCAGTTGTTTTTCTTTGTTATTCCAACCGAGCACATAACGTCGTCGATCGCCCAGAGGTGCGCGATCATCTTTTTCGTGGCGAATCTGTCCATGACGTATCTGACCAGCGGGTGTCAGGGCGCGGTTTGCGCGCTGGAATTCAGCCAGCGTTTCACAACACAGGTAATCAAAGCCATCGATCAGTTCCGCGGTCAGCCAGCCGGTAAAGGGGGTATCTGGCTTGACCTCTAGCTTGTGGTAAAGCGCGTTGGCTTCCATGCGCCCATCGTGACGTGGCGCGCGCGTGCTATGGACGCGATGATAGACCAGGCGTCCACGCAGATCGGTTTCGTTGACATACTTACTGATCTGTTGATAGCAGGCTTCAGCGACCAGCAACTGACGACCAAAGCCGTGCAGGAGACGTTCAATAGCCGGCTCCCAGGGCTGCTCGCTCTGGCGCACGCGCAGGAGTTCACCGACAAAGGGGACAGCGCTTTCCTCCAGGTCAAGCGCTTCAATCAGGCGTTGGCGAATACGCACATCTTCGGCGGGAATCTGGCTGCTGCGCTGTTTGAGCGAGGCCAGTTCGCTCTCCAATTCCTGGCACGCGTCCTGTAACTTTTTCAGCTGCTGGACATATTCGTCGCGCTCAGCTTGCAAAGTCGTCAGTTCCCGCGTGATCTCCGTTTGTTGATGTTCCGCGCCCTGGCGTGTCAGATAGAAAGTCGCCTCATCAGCGTAAAGGGGCAGATTGGCCTGGGTAGCCAGTCGATCGTAGCCGGCTGCCTGATTCTTGAGATCGCGTCGGCGCTGCTCAAGCGCTTCGATATCGTGACGTAGCCGATCTAACTGGCGCCCTATATCGTCGTTATTGAGCGCGACTCCCAGATCAAGTTCCTGCTGATGTAATTGCTCCAGTTCCTGGCGCAGCACCCCGTCGCGTGCCTGGCTGGAGACCAGGCGCTGGCGAGCCTGCGTAATCACCTGTTGCGCCAGGGTCTGGCGCTGGCCCGCGATGTAGACGTTTAGGAGGTCCGAGCTACGATTTGTCTCGTCGATTCTACTTTGCTGCTCCTCATACTTTTGCACATCCTGCATCAATGGTTCCAGGATAGTCAACTGATACTCGGCCATCTGGATAGCATCGTGCGCGCGAGTCAGGTTCTCGAAATTGTCGCGCAACTGCTTGATGCGGGCCTGAGCGTCGGTCTTTTCCAGCATATGTTCGCGCACAAAATCGTTAAGGCCCCCGATCTCCTTGATCGAAACAATCTGGTTAAAGAGATCAAGCGCCTTCTCTGAACGAAAACCCATCAACTGGCGAAAGCGTCGGCCATAGGCTGAGAATTCGTTGAAAACCTCAGCGCCATGCTCCTTGAGCTGCTTACGCAGGTCAGCGGGCGCGCCGTGCAGGCGAAAGTGTTCATCGATAGTCAGAGCGCGCGGCGCAACCATGAAGAGTTTGCGCACACTATCTTCAAGCCAGAGCACCTGAGCCAGTGTGACCACCTTATTCGTGCTCACGTTAGCGAAAGAGGCCAGCAGAACAGAATGAGTCCCATGCTGGCGCAGATATTGCGCCTTCGATTTGTTGTTCTCCAGATCCTTCTGTTTGCCCCACGCACCCAGAATATAAGAGCGCTCATCGCGCTCGCGCGTCTTCTCTGACCCTGAGGCCAGGTTGTAACTGCGCCGCTGATAAGGTACCAGGAGCGTGAGGAGCGCATCTACCAGCGTCGATTTTCCAGAGCCATTTGCTCCTGTGAGCAGGGATGTGCCGCCGGTCGGGGTAATGCTCCAGATATGGCGATTAAACGTACCCCAGTTGTAGATTTCCAGACGTTGCAAGCGAAAGCCCACGGAGCTTTCCCGGTTCTCCGTGACAAGCGTATCGTTACTCAGCAGGACCATTTTTCAGCAGCCTCTCTTTCAACTCGACCAGTTGTTCCGCATTGATTTTTGCCTTGAGGATGCGGCGCAACTCAAAATACTCTTGCCCCAGACGAGTGACTTTTCTCACAAAGCCCAGCTCTCCCACGCGCTCAATCAAAGAGTCGATGCGCTTTTGTAGCAGGAGCTCGTTATGGCGTTCGGGGAGCGCGGGCAAGAGCAACTCGCGAATCTGCTCTTTGCTCAAAAGACAAACGGAGCCACCCATACTGCCGGTTTCAAAGAGCAGGAGTTGCTCACGTAGCAAAACGCAGAGCACAGAGACATCCCGGCTTAAAGCCTGGCGGCGCGTCAGACGGGGCAACTCGATAGTTTTGCCCTCGTCGTCCTCCCATTCCGGCTGGCGCAGGTATGCATAGCCGTCCTCTTCATGCAATTGTAACTCCAGACCGATTTGCGCGCAGTAGTGACGTACCTGCTCATAGTGTTGCAGCAAGAGGTTCCAGGGGTTGGCGTCGTCGTTATAGAGCGGTCCTTGCAAAAGGCGGATCACTGCAGGCGCAAAGGGCGCGACCTGATTATTCCGCATGGGCATTGCTCCTTCGGTATAAAATGCGCGGTAAGACCAGCACGCGCTCCTGGGGAAGTTGTTCCTCGGCGAAGGCGCGCAGCGTAATCTTGTCGTTGGCATGGGCATCGATCTGATGGCGTGGATCACGCGCGGCCAGGACGCAGTAGGTCAGAACCTCCGCCAGTCCCTTCTCGACTGGATAAGCGGCCAGCACCTCGGAGAGAGAGACCAGGGGCTTTTTCTCCAGCAGAGAATCGATGCGCTGACGTAAAAGAAGCTCATCTACCGCGAACTGGCGATAGAGGCGACTGAAGTCGATGCCCTGCAGGTCTGCCGCGCTAACCTGAACAGGTTGCTCGCTGAAGGCCTGAGTTTTTGACGCGCTCCACAGATCGCGTTCCATAACCAGTTGGGTTGTCGGTGAACTTTCCAGTTCCATCCATACATCCTGCTCGTTGCCCTGGAAGGAGAAAAACATCTCCTGCTTGATTTCCTGAATCAACTCCTGCACGCGGCGATTCTCAGCCAGCGTCTGTTCGTCCAGTAGCCGCCGCAATTGCTCAGCCAGGCGCGAGTTAGAATGCACAATTTTCTCGCCAGCGGTCACCAGGTAGCCAGGCAGGTGAGGAAGCAGGCGATCATCCTCCAGCGGCTCGCGCAATTCGTCCAGATTATCAAGTTCTTCCAGCAGATTTTTGAGTTCGTCCCCCTGAGAAGGCGACATAAGAAATTCCCAGAAACTGTAGAAGCTGCGTCCCTGGTCGGAAGCCTTGAGTTCTTCGTCCGCGTCCAGCACAAATTCTACCAGGCTGCCCTTGCGCATGCCGGGTTGGAGCTGGCCGGCCTGAATGGAGCGGGCAATCTCGCGAAAGCGCTCTTCAACCAGGCGAAAATCGCGCAGGAGCTGGCGAGCGAGTTGGGAAGCCTCAAAGAAGCGTTCACGTACTTGCGTCGGCGTATAGAGATTCTCTACTCGACCACTGGCGCGAATCGATTCGATCTGCTCATCCAGTTCGGCGCGTTGCTGCTCCAATTGTGCCAGGCGTTCAGCGGGATCTTCTGTGCTCTGCTGCATAATATCCCGCAGGAGTTGCATAATGAGAAGAAAACGTGATTCTGTGCCAACAAAGTCCTGAGCATGCATATCTTCCAGCCAGCCGATCGCGCGTTCAGTATCTGAGGTCAGCTCTACCGCCGGCACATCGTGCTGTCCATAGACGGAGATGCGTATGAAGCGATGGTCGTCATCAGCCCATTCGGCAAGATACTTCTGAGCGGAATTGACATAACGTTTGGGCGTCAATTCATTCAGATGCTCCAGATAGCCCTCAAGCTGTTCCACCAGATCTGAGAGAGGTACTGAGACCCGTTGTGCGCGTTTAAACTGTTGATAGAGAAAGCCAAGGATTAGCGCGGCATTATCGGCTTTGAGCAGGCGAATGGCAGGCGTATGTTGTAAATCCCATGCCAGACGCTCTTCATCCATACGTGTAGCTTTCTTCACATACCCTTCTTTCAGAACTAAAACCTTGAGAATGTCCGCGAGAGACGTAGAATTTTTTCCCAACCCCTGCTGTGTACCCAACCAGAGGCCAGCGCGCTGCTTTCCGCTCTGGTCATCTCGTCTGCCTTCAGCGGCATTTAGTGGATGTGGTGTTATGGCGTTCGGCGTTTTGCGAGATATCAGATACTATACGCTATTTTAAGCAATTTGGCAACTCTTGCTCAGCCGACGACCAGGGCTTTTTCACAAGTTTTTTGCCCCGTCCCGCCCTGCAGGAATGAGAGAGTGGAGCATGCGGGAGCCGTGGCTCCCGCATGCTCCACTCTCTCATTCCTGCAGGGCGGGACGGGGTCTTGCAAAGCTAGCAAGCACTGTACTCTATCCCCGCTCAGCCTTGATGTTTAGCAAACGCCATCAGTGCCTGCGCGGATGCCCACGCAGATCTGGCTTTGCAGAACATAGTGGTCCGCGAGAACGGTTGAGGCGATATTGCTGCTATCGACTTCAATAGGAGCGTCGAGGATGGCCATAATGCTGCCACCATCGACTGTAGGAACCGTCTGACCATTTGTGAGAGAACTGGTACTCAAGCCCGCGTAGAGCGCCTTGACGACAGCTCCGACCGATTGGGCTTCTTTGATAATAGGCTTGTAAACTGTCATATTCTGGTCGCCTGCCAGAATGTTATGAATGCCGGTGACAGTGGCATCCTGGCCGGTGACAAGGACTCTACCATTGAGATGAGCTATCCTGAGGGCAGTAATCGCGCTGTCAGCCATACCATCGTTGGCTATGTAAGCGATCTGGATATTATTTTGCAGATTGGCCAGTGCTACCTCCATTTCGGTTTGCGCAGTCGCGTCATTCCAATCGGGCGTGAAGGTTTCGTAGATATTCTTCAGAGTACCCTGGACGAGCAGGGGATCGAGAATCTGGTGAACACCTTCACCAAAGAGTAGCGCGTTTGTATCGGTTTGCGAGCCGTTGATCAGAGCGACGTTGGCGTGCTCTAACGGAAGGGTATATGCCTGGTAATGGCGGGCAATATACTCTCCTTGGAGCTTGCCAACCGCGACGCCGTCGAACGACACATAGTAGCTTGTATCTTTGGATTGAATCAGGCGATCGTAAGCGATGACCGGGACATGATAAGGGAGCGCTTTCTGCACAATGGACGCGGCAGCTACACTATCATGTGGGGCGACAATCAGGATACAGTCGTTATTAGCCAGGTCCGTCTCAGCCTGGCTCAACTGAGTATCAGAGCTGCCCTGGGCATTATTGTAGTCTATTTGCACCCCTGGAATAGCCTGTTTGACTGCCTGCACGAGCAGAGGATGGTCCTTTGCCTCCCAGCGATCCGATGTAGAGGTATCGGGCAGAAGGATGCCCACTCTCAGGCAGCCTTTGCCATTAAGAATGCCGCTGGTAGAAGTGGGAGCATTGCCTGTAGTGCTACAGGCGACAAGCAGCAGCGTCAGACAGCACAAAGCGATGGCATGTCTGCACCGGAGCCGAGATGGATGTTGAGTGTTGATCATGGCCTCTTCCTCTTCTTATTTACCAACGACTTCGCGCAATTGCTCAACCACCTGGTCCAGTTGCTCAGAGGATTCAGTGGCTGAGTTCGCGCCTTTGATCAGTTGTTCAGTGACCTGGGAGGTCACGCGAATAGCGGTTGCCAGAGTGTGGCAGCTCTTTTGCTGATAATTTGTCGCTCGCTCGATATATCTGGCGACCGAAATAATTGTAGCTAAGACCTGTCTGTTTTCCTGGGAAGATTCGTATTCCGCCTGTTGCAGCATGTGGTTGCCAATCTCGTCAAGCCTGTGAGCGGCGATCCTGGTTGCATCGGTATAGTATTGCACCGAGAGCAGGCCCGTTTGTGACGCTTCGATCATCCATTTTTGCTCTTTAGCGCTGGTATGTTCACTGGTAGCGAGTGTTTTCAGAGCAGTGCTGCTTTCGCGCAATGAAATGACTGAGGATAGAAGAGGTCGGGTCATCCCTCGCCCCACCAGCAGACCGATCAGCGCGGCCAGGATAATTACCAGGCCGGCGAGCAGTATAAGATACCATTGTTGTTGATCCGCTGGCGCGGTAATCGTGCTCACAGGCCGTAGGACAAGATATGTCCAGGCCAGGATATGACAACTGGCTCTGGCCACCTGGAAGGGTTCGTGTTGGAGGCTAGGAGTCATCTGGAAGGTAGTTGCTCCTTGAGAATTTTGCTGCGCGTCTGCCAGGGCTGGATCGGCCAGAACTTTGACCGCGCTATGAGCATTGCCATAGAGATCCTCGTCCTGGATAGTGTTCTGGAAGCTTGTTGAGAGAGATGCGATAGCTTTGAATAGTCCGGGCGGTTGGGTGGTCAGAGTGCTATCGGGATTGGTATAGGCGATGCGTACGCCATGGGAGTCGAGGATCATCGCGTACGTACCCGGGCCAGCATTGGTCTCGTCGTTTACCGTAGTCCAGATCGTATCCAGGTCAAGCGTAGCGCGCGCAATGCCTACAGGCTGGCCATTCGTGCCCGCGATCGAGGTGTAGATATCGATAAACGCTTTGCCCGCGACCTCGTCAAAATAAACATTGGAGAGAAAGATCTGGTTTTCCTTCTGCAATTGTTGCAGAGCTTCTGGGATAATGTTGTAGTGGCCGCGCATCTTGGGCAGGGTTGGATATGCCGCGCGTAGATTGCCCTCCATATCGAAAAGCGTCCAGGTTGTGTAGTCAGGATCAAGGTGATAGCCAAGGGATAGTTCGCTTTTTGCCTGGTCGGCAAAGGCTTTCTCCCCACTAAGAAATTTCTGGATGGCGAAAAATTGTCCCAGGAACTCTAATTCCTGGAGGCGCGCCACCATATAGGCATCTATGGTTTGTGCATGCGCTTGCGCATTGCTCTCCATCTGGGTCGAGGCCTGGGATAAGAGTGTGGGTCGCAAAATAAGCTCGCTACCCAGAACCGTAATGAGAAGTGGGAGGACTGCCGCCAGCACCAGCAGAGAGGAGGCTCTTACGGTCAAAGAGACTTTTCTGCGTGCTGTGAAGACAGGTTTGTTCTGGTCCATTCTTTGTATCCTTCTCTTGCTAGAAATCGCCTTGGAAAGCACATATGTTTCCCAGGCACAAATGCTTGTGCCTGGGAAACATCTACAGAAATCGTTCTGGTTAAACCAGACTATCAGACGTTCAGACTATAGTTGTTACCATTGTTGTTATCCCAGGTGCTGCTCTGGTTGTAGAAAGCCAGGTTGAGCATGGTCGCGGCTGAGGGCACGGTAATGCTCGCGGTCCAGGTACCATTGCTCTGTTTCGTCAACGCGGTATTGGTAGTGCCAGTCCAGTTGTTGTAGCCCCAGTGCATAGTGATGCTGGTGGCGCTGGAGGCCAGCGTGCCGCTATAGACCAGCGTGGCGGACGAACCGGCAACCAACGGACAGGTCGTAGCAGAGACGCTACCTACTGTACAGGTGACACCACTCGATGGCGTAGAGGTTGGTGTCGGGGTCGGAGTCGGAGTTGGAGTCGTGGTCGAGCCGGTATCCAGAGGCTTTGGACCACCATTCGCGCTGATGGCAACGCTATAGTTGTTACCAGCGTTATTGTCCCAGGTACCATTGTTATTGTTGAACGCTATATTCAGCGTGGTCGCGCTGGTGGGCACAGGAACAGTGGCCTGCCAGACACCGTCAGAGCGTTTAACCATCTCTGTATCGCTGACACCAGACCAGCCGTTATAGCCCCAATGCAGATCAACTGTGCTCTGGTTCTTGAGCGTGCCGGCGTAGTAGACGGTCAGCGCTTTGCCCTGCTGAGCCTGGGAACTATCATAGCTGATAGTGTTGCTGGTGCTCGGTGTATAGGCATCACTGACATAGCGCTGGGAGACGATGGCGGGAGTCGTCACAGGTTTGCCACCGGCGTCCGACATAAGCAGAGTGATGTACTGAGCCATTGACCAGTTCAGCGGGTCCATGGATTTAGTCGGTGTACCAGGGGTAAAGCCAGAGGGAGCCGAGTTATCCCAGATCTGCTCAGGGATCATCCCGGAGGCATTTTCGGCAGCCGTCATCGCGCTGAGGGCAGACTCGCCGGCATTGCTGCCATGCAGCGCGATGGCATACACGCCGCGTTCGCCAGAGAGTACCGGCCAGGGTCGGCCCACGCCCGCGCCCGTGTAATTCGCGCCGCTGGCGGTTTCGCCATAGCCATCGTGGTTATAGCGAAACCAGTACTGGTTGCCGTTGATTGTCTGGCTGATGGTTCCATCAACCACCGGTAGGGAGAGAGTGACGTAGGGAGAATTGGCGGGTAACACGCCTAAACGCACCAGTTCGAGGAAGCCCGCGTCAACGACCAGGTTTTGCAGGTAGTTGCCGCCGCCATTGGAGATGGAGACAGAACTGCCGTCGTTAGGGTTGCCATTGGGAGAGATGCGAATAAAGTAGTAGCCGCCGCTGCCCAACGTGCCATTGGTCGTAAAGGTCCAATTGCTGACCATGCCCTGCCAGTAGTCGGCATAGCTCAGCCAGGTTGCCTCGTCAGTGGTATCGCCATTGATCAGCGCGAGATCAGCCGCGCTGACCAGGCCGGCGATCTCCGCCGCGATGGTCGAAGGGCTATAGCCGCCGTTCTCTTCCCAGCGCTCCTGGCCAGTCGAGGGACCATGACTGATCATGTAATTGGCCGCGCTTTTGACATGCGAGAAGGTGGCACTATCGCTCAAGCCCAGTTGATAAGCCAGCATCAGTGGGAAGGCCTGTTCATCCTCTTGAATGCCGTTCCAGTATGGTGTGCCATTGACATAACTGTTTTGCGGAAAATGGCCATCACTCTGTTGTTGAGTATTAAAAGCCCATTTGACCGCCGTAATCGCGTCGGTAGTGTCTCCGGCTGCGATCATAGCCTCGGCCATTTCGTACATATCGCGTTCCCAGAGCAGGTGATAGCCGCCGTTGCCATCGCCTGTGGTATCGCCCCAGGGCGTGCCCAGGCCAGCGATAAGCGCGCCTGTCTGCTTATCTTGCGAGGCTTTGAGCACATTGGCCGCGAGATAGTATTCCTGAGTGCGCGCATTTTGTATGGCAGTTGTGCTGCCCACAGTTGGTGGAGTGGCCAGTCCGCTGTCAAATGTATTCCACTGCGAGACATAGGTGGTCAGCATGCTCGAAGAATTGTCGCCCAGCGTGCCAGACAGAGTTGACTCAGCACTGGTCATGGACGCGCTACTGCTTGCGCCCTGGCCGAATGAGAGCACCAGGCTGAAGGTGATAGTTGTCGCGGTAGAGGTATTGATGGCGCCCTGGTTGGAGAGGTCTAATTGTCCCGCCTGGGCAGTGTTGCCAGTGTTAGCTGTGTCGAAGGTATAGTTCATTGTCGAATCGGGGCAGGTGCTACTGCCGCAACTGCTTGACCCCTTCAGGTCGGTCCAGCCGTCGTTGACGCCGACAAAGCCGTTACTGGTTGCTGTAAAGGGCGTTGTCGCGGCCAGCGCGCTGGCAAAACCTCCTGATGAGCTGGTCGTCACCAGCATAGTTGTGCTGTTATACGTCTGTGTCATGCTGGTATTGCTATTTCCCGCGTTGTGCATGGTCGGGTTGTAGAGAGCGTACAACAGGTAATTAGAGAGTGTGCCGGTGAGAGTTGTAAACGTAACTTGCTGAATCAGCGAGTTGCGGGTCGGATCAGTGTAGATGATCTTGCTGATTTGATACTTGCCGTTTTTCGCGCTGTTGGTGACCGTCCAGGCCAGAGCATGTGAATTATAGAGCGTCGTTGCGGATGTGGTGGCGGTTTTCTCCTCATCCACCCAGGTATGGCCGCTATCGCCTACCAGAAATTGCAGGTCTGTGCTATTGGCATAATCAGCAGTGGGATAGTAGACTTCGCTGACGATGCCGTTATAGCCAGTGAACCAGACATCGCTGGTAGTATTGGCGGCGGTGCCGACGATAGAATTGGTCGCGGGCGCCCAGTTTGACGACGAGCCAGGGCCGCCGGATGCTGTACCGCTGGCATAAGCCAGTGCAGGGGTAAGCAATGATACGACTGTCGTAACAAGTAGTAAACCGGTCGTCATAAGTAGACGAACTGAGCGCGCAAGGCCTTGCTCCGGCCTGTCAGGGCTATGATGCCCTGTATGTTTCAAACGCGAATACATATGGGTTCTTTTTCTCCTTATTAAGGTATGAACAGATCTTTGTTCAACCTGAAAACCCAGCAAAACGCAGTAAAAGTAATACAGCTCTGTACAAAGTCTCCCACTATTAAGAGTTTGCCGTGGCATACTGTCCAGCATGCTGCGGGCGAAATCCCCCCTTTCTGTCTTGCTTGTGTAGATCGCGCTTGCTACCCTGCTAACACAGAAGCGAAACGCATTGCTCAGTATCGCTAGCTGCAAGAATCGTGCCAGAAAGTGTGCTAGCTTGCGCTCGTCATAGTGCAGTAGGATGAAGCATGCTCAATTTGGGCAAAAAGCGGCGCTTCGCTCCACCCTCAGAGAAGAAACTTGTTTCTCAAAAAGTGGGTAGATCACGGCAAAAGTACTATTGACGGGAAATAGGCAGAGGAAAGTGTGCTGCCGAGTTTCTGGGGATGTGTGCTATGCGTGTTTATACGTCCTACCCGATTTTGCAAAATCAGGCCAAACCTCATCAAAACACAAGGAGTGGGTATTGCGCCAGGAGGTAGAGGATAGCGCGGGTTTGCTTATTAAAGGAAAAGGGCCTGTTTCCAGGTTGAAAGAAAAAATTCGCCGGGACAGGTCAATTCGGGACGGATTTCACAGTGGCCGAAGGCGCGCGCGCGTGCGATAGAGGAATAGTGAGTGCGTATCAGTTGCGCGGTGGCCGCGAGCTGGGCTGCTGGTGGGATGGCATGCTCATAATTGCCGGAGAGCGCGATCCCAATACTGCGTGTATTGATCTCCCAGTTGCCAGCGTGCCAGGCCAGCGCGTGGTCCTCCAACAGACGCTCGCAAGTACCATCCGGGCGCACCAGCCAGTGATAGGCAAAAAAAGCCATTCGACCCTGGCGGAAGTGTCCCGACCAGACTGGCTCACCCTTCACCGCGCGGCCCAGCACATTATTTTCCAGGTACTGGAAGCCATACTGACGCAGCAAGCCAATCGCATTAAGTTTAGCCAGGGAGATCCACGGATCTTCCTCAGTATGATGCAGGATGAGCGTATCGATCTGCTGGCGAGCTGCGTCAAGGTCAGGACCGCTGCTGGCCAGTGGAATCTCGCCGCGTTCCAGCATCTCGCCGGCCAGCGTATAAACCTGGTGGCGCCAGGCTTTTAGTTGCGGATCATCATGAACCACTGAAAAGATAGAGCTGGTCAGCTCAGGCTCAAGTTGACAATACCAGTCAGGCAGGCGAAATTTGCTTTCCCAGACTGCGGGTACGAAATCAGGCAAGATCAAAGCCCTCCTCTCCTGCTAGATAAGACCCCGTTAACTGGTGGATGACTTGCAAGGGTGGACTGTTTTAATTGAAATGTCATAGAGGGCCGATTTATCGGGACAGGACCCGATAAATCGGCCCTCTATGGTATTTCAGTTATTTGCGGCAGCTATTTTGGATCTCACATTCCTCCACCAGATCATGTGGCTCTACCTCCTGCTACTCAGAGCGCGAGTTTTGTTTGTTTTTTTATGCATGGAGTTATTTGTCAGCTTAGTTGTACGCGTTGCGTGAGGCGTTGTCAAGAGGCCCACTATGCCGCAGACATAGCTCCAAAAGCTACGAGTAGGAAAGACGCCAAACAGAGCTGTTTAAACGTCGCCTTCTCACGCTTTGCCTCGCCTTGGACGCCAAACGGTTGCTTAAAAATCTGCTATGAGATATGCTAGAAGGGCTAAAATGAGAAGCTTATTTTTCTTGCGCGCAGGCTTTGCCAGGTTATAGGGAGCCACGAGAAGGAGAAACTATGGCTGAGAGACGCCAGATTACGACCATGTGCCCGATGAATTGCACGCCTACCCAGTGCGGGATGGTGGTGGAAGTTGAGGAGAATAAGCTGCTGGCGCTCAAGGGGGATCAGCAAAATCCAGATAGCCGGGGCTTTCTATGCATCAGGGGGCGCGCGAGCCAGGAAATTTTTGAGAATCCCAAAAGATTACTGTCTCCGCTACGCCGCGTGGGTGAGCGCGGTGAGGATCAGTGGGAGCAGTGCAGCTGGGACGAAGCGTACGCGCAGATCGTTGGGGCGATCAAGGGAAGCAGTCCAGAGCGCGTGGGACTCTGGCGCGGCCATGGCGCTGGCACGACCGGGCCGACTGGTAATACCCTGATTAGCCGTCTGGGTATGCTGGGCGGCTTTCAGCACTGGTCGAGTTCGATTGTGTGCTGGGCCATGGGTGGCTACGGTCTGGGCCTGACGGGAACTCTGAAGACCAGCACGAAGGAAGATATGGCCGCTCATGCGCGGACTATCTTGCTCTGGGGAGCTACTCTGGCCAGCCAGCCTGATCTCGGACCTCACCTTGTCGCGGCTCGCAAACGCGGCGCGCATATTATTCACATCGACACCCGGCGCACCGAGGCTTCGCGTCACGCGGATGAGGTGTTTCTGCTCGCGCCAGGCAGCGATGCCGCGCTGGCCCTTGCTCTGGCGCATGTGATTATCCTGGAAGAGCTTTATGACCAGGAATTTGTTGCCAGCTCTACACTGGGCTTTGCCCAATTTGCTGCTCATGTGCGTCAATACACGCCGGAATGGGCGGCAACTGTGACGGGTCTTGAGCCGGAGCGTATACGTGATCTCGCGCGTCTCTATGCCAGGCAAACCCCGGCAGTGATTGTGCTCGGCGGCAGTTCGATGTTCAAGCATCAGCATGGTTGGGAACCGAGCCGGGCTATCGCTTGCTTGCCCGCCCTCACAGGACAACTGGGGCGCGCGGGTGGTGGCATGGGCCAGCGCCATGGCGGCTCGCCTGACGGCATCGGTTATGCTGATGTGCTGGCGGATATCAGCGAAAAGATGCCGCAGGCGGCGGTTATCCCCAGCCATATGGCGAGCATAACAGAGGCTTTGACTGCCGGGCAATTGGATGTGCTGCTGCTCTTTGGTACAAACATGCTCTCATCGTTTGCCGACGCGAACGAACTCGCGCGCGGGTTAGCGCGCGTCGGGCTGATTGTCTCATACGATCTCTTTATGAACGAGACGGCCAGGCGTTACGCGGACCTGGTCCTGCCAGCTACCGCCTGGCTGGAAGATCTTGGCTTGAAGCAGACAGCCACGCATATTTACCTGATGGAGCAAGCACTCGCGCCCGAGGGCGCATGCCGTTCGCTGGTCACAATCCTGCGTCAACTAGCGGAGCAACTCGCGCTTGCCAACTTCTTCCCCTGGCAGGATACTGAGGATTACGTCAATGCCCTGTTAGCCGCGCAGACCACGGCCAGCGGTGAGCCTCTGACAGTCGCTGAACTGCGCGTACAAGGCGGCTACTGGCAAAAGAATGGCCTCTCCCATATTGCCTACCAGGATCGCAGCTTTCAGACGCCATCTGGCAAGGTAGAGTTCTGGAGCGAGCGTGCCCGGCAAGCGGGTCTCTCGCCCCTGCCATCATACACTACGCCAGCGCCAGCGGCCTATCCTTTACGTTTCTGCCAGGGCCGCACGCTGACCGCCTTCCACTCCTTCTTTGACGAAGGGCAGGCCCTGCCAACTCTGGCCAGGGCAAACACCGGGCCGCAGCTCTGGATACATCCCCAGGACGCGCGGGAGCGCCAGATCGCGCACGATGCGCCAATTGTGATTGCCAACCAGCGCGGTCAATTCGCAGCCAGAGCGTATATCACTGGCGATGTTCTGCCAGGGGTAGTCTGGATGCGCGACGGCTGGTCTGGCATCAATCGTGTCACCAGCGGAGCCGCGATTGTGCCTGTGGCGGCTAACAAAATTGTTCCAGGTGTTCCCGGTGGTCAAGCAGCCTATGATGCCTGGGTTGAGGTCAGTAGTAAATAGATAGGTATGAATGCTGCCTGATTTTGTCAAACCAGGCAGCATTCATACCTCTGCTAAACCTATTTCTTATACTCTTCTTTGATCTCGTTGCTGTATGTTTTCAACAGTTTCTTAATCTTTGGATCAATAATCACCATGCAATAGCCCTGGAAACGGTTACTGTCATAATAATCATCGTGATAATCTTCAGCAGGATAAAAGTTACTAAACGCACTAATTTCTGTTACAATAGGCTTGTTATACACTCCCGACTTCTCTACAGCGGCCTTTGAGGCCAGGGCTATCTGCTTTTGCTCATCGTCATGGTAGTAAACTGCTGAGCGGTATTGGGTGCCAACATCGTTGCCCTGGCGGTTGAGCGTGGTCGGATCATGGGTACCCCAGAAAACGTCGAGCAGCGTTGCATAGGAGATGATCGCCGGATCATACGTGACCTGGATACCCTCTGCCGCGCCAGTTTTGCCCGCGCAGACCTGTTTATACGAAGGATTAGCCACCTGGGACGCGGCATAGCCCGACTTGACCGTGCTCACGCCCTTGAGCCGTTTGAAGACCGCCTCTGTACACCAGAAGCAGCCGCCTGCCAGCGTAGCAGTTGCAAATTGAGACATAATGTACCTCGCTTGTTGTGCTTGATTGATTATTTAACTGGTTGGCTATTAGTTCAGCATAAATGCAGATGGGCAGATGGGCTTATCGTTCTTTTGGAGAGGATACATCCGCCTTCTGGAAGCCGAGCGAAACCGAATTGATGCAATAGCGCTGCCCGGTCGTCTCGCGTGGTCCATCATTGAAGACATGCCCCAGGTGCGCGCCACATTTTTTGCAGAGCACCTCAGTGCGACGCATAAACAACGCGCGATCCTCGTGCAACTCGACCTTACCTTCGGCCAGCGGGCGATCGAAGCTGGGCCAACCTGAGCCCGACTCAAACTTGTGCTCGGACGCGAAGAGCGGCTCCCCACAGGCTACGCACTGGTAAACGCCAGTCTCGTGGTTATAGTAGAGTTCACCGGTAAAGGCGCGTTCAGTGCCCTTCAAACGACAGACATTGTACTGTTCAGGGGTCAATTTTTCTTTCCAATAGGCTTCTGGCAGATTGCGCAGATCATTGTCCATGACATGATCCTTTCTGAGCGAGAATTGTTTCCGCTCTGCTGGTCCCCGCGGCGGGATGCCCAACTATGATATGTACTCTGATCACGGATGAGAGGAGTATTTTTTTCCATACACTCCATCCATTAATAGAAACAAGAGCAGGAGACTATTTGTTTCCACCCATCAGTCAAAGGTTTCCATACACTCTATCCATTGATGGAAACAAGGGCAGGTGGTTATTTGTTTCCATCCATCAGCCAATGTTTTATATACACTCCATCCATTAATAAAAACAATAGCAGGTGGTTATTTGTTTCCAGCAACACATGGAGAGCGCCCATTGCCAGGTAAATATCTGCAAAATGGGCGCTCACTTTACTGCATGTGTTAGAGCAGGCTTGGCTAGCCAGTGATCGCGCCTTCAGAAGCGGAGTGGACGAGTTTGACGTACTTGGCAAGCACGCCCTGGGTATAGCGCGGGGCTTGCGCCTCCCACTGCGTCAGACGGCGCGCGATCTCTGCGTCGCTCAGATCCACGGAGAGCGTCATCTGTTCAGCGTCGATTGTGATCATATCGCCGTCCTCAACAACGGCGATAGGGCCGCCATCCTGGGCCTCTGGAGTGATATGGCCGACAACCATGCCGTGAGTACCGCCGGAAAAACGTCCATCGGTAATCAGTCCGACCGTCTCGCCGTAGCCCTGACCGACGAGTGCAGCGGTGACCGCGAGCATCTCGCGCATACCGGGACCGCCCTTTGGTCCCTCGTAGCGAATCACCGCGACATCTCCATGGGTGATCTTATGCTGCATGATCGCCTCAAAGGTCTCTTCTTCCGAGTTAAAGACCCTGGCCGGACCCTTATGAACGATCTTGCTCAGGCCCGCGATTTTACAGACGGCACCTTCGGGAGCTAGATTACCCTTGAGGATCACCAGTGGACCGGAGGGATGCAGCGGCTGATCAAAGGGCATTATGACCCGCTGGCCCGCGACGAGGTCCGCTGCCTGAGCCAGATTCTCTTCCAGTGTTAAGCCAGTAACGGTCAGGACATCGCCAATCAGCAAACCTTCCCGTAAAAGCACCTTCATCACCGCGGGCACGCCACCCGCGCGGTCCAGATCAGCCATGACATATTTGCCGCCAGGCTTAAGATCGGCCAGATGCGGGACTTTTGCCCCAATGCGTGTAAAGTCGTCAATGGTCAGAGGCACGCCGATTTGCCGGGCGATCGCGATCAGATGCAGAACAGCATTGGTTGAGCCACCCAGCGCCATAACCAGCGTGATCGCATTTTCAAAAGCGGCCTTCGTCATAATCTGGCGCGGAGTGATCTGCTTTTCAATCAAGCGCACCACGGCCTGGCCAGCGGCATAGCAATCATCCGTCTTGCGGGATGTCACAGCGGGCATCGATGAGCTGCCAGGCAAAGTCATGCCCAGAGCTTCAATCGCGGAGGACATCGTATTCGCCGTGTACATACCGCCGCACGAGCCAGCACCGGGGATCGCGCGCATCTCTACTTCGCGCAATTGCGCGAGGTCGATTTTGCCCGCGCTATACTCGCCCACGGCCTCGAAGACGCTTATGATATCAACATCGCGTCCATTGCAAACCCCTGGCAGGATAGTGCCGCCGTAAACAAACAGGCTGGGGATATCCAGACGAGCCAGGGCCATCAGACAGCCGGGCATATTCTTATCGCAGCCTCCAATGGCAATAATCCCATCAAAACGCTGCGCATTGCCGACCAGCTCTATCGAATCGGCGATAACTTCTCTGCTTGGCAGCGAGAATTTCATACCCTCAGTGCCCATTGAAATGCCATCGCTGACCGTGATAGTGCCGAAAATCTGGGGTACACCGCCACCCACGCGTACACCCTCTCTTACTTTCGTGGCCAGGCGGTCGATATGCGAGTTGCAGGGAGTGATTTCGCTCCAGGTGCTGGCAATGCCGACTAAAGGCTTATTAAAATCTTCATCCGTTAGACCGACCGCGCGCAACATCGCGCGGTTCGGGGCACGCATCGTCCCCTCGGTAATGGTTTTGCTGCGACGATTAACGGTTTCGGACATGATAATATGCTTTCCTTTCTACAAATAAGTCAGATCGTGAGGCTCTTGGGAAGGAGTCGTCTCGCGGCCAATTATAGCATACCGCGCACGCGGAGTAACACTGTGCTTCTGAAAACCGATGCATCGCGCATTATTCTAACTCGGATCGGTGCGTGTGCTCTCTCTCCCTGCTGTGCAATTGGGTGGTCAGCTTTTTTAGGCGCATGAGCAGACCATTATATTCTGCAAAAGTAATGTCCAATGCGCAGGCAAATTTCTCTGGAAGCGAGGCCGCGCGCTCTTGCAGGGCGCAGCCTTGAGGGGTTAGCGAGATATCGACCACGCGTTCATCGCTGGCGCGGCGCTGGCGCGTAATAAAGCCAGTCCCCTCCAGGCGCTTGAGCAGGGGAGAGAGGGTGCCAGAATCGAGATGGAGTAGATTGCCAATCGCCTTGACCGAACACGTGCCATGCTCCCAGAGAATCAGCAAAACGAGATATTGAGGATAGGTGATACCCAGCTCATCAAGTAGAGGCCGATAGATATCGATTGTCGCGCGCGATGCCTCATAAAGAGCAAAACAAAGCTGCCTGTCAAGTTGAAACATGGGATTAGATTGGGCTTTTTCCGCATCGGTCATGGCTACCACAGCTTTCTTTTTTCTCGTCCTGTTTATAGCTAAGAGATCTCATGTACCCACTATCCAAATCAAGTGCGCAGGCAATTATATAGCACACTATTGAATAGAACGCAAGTAGACGATATTTTTTGTATTCCAGCGCAGTTCGTTGGACATCCTCCTTTATCTCTGCTCTGGAATACAAACTCTCTCTTATTCTTTGGAGATAGACTGGACAACGGTCAGAGCTTCATTAATATGTTTCTGGGCGTTAAACATATCGTTGAAGATATGGCGGACAACGCCCTGTTTGTCAATCACATACGTGACGCGTCCAGGCAATACACCCAGGGTAGATGGCACTCCATACTCTTTCCTGAGTTCGCCCTTTTTGTCGCTCAGCAGGATAAAGGGCAGGCGATGTTTCGCGGCGAAGCCCTGGTGTGATTCTTCGGAATCTGAGCTCACGCCGATAACTTCAGCGCCAGCCTGCTTGAAGACTTCATAGTTATCGCGGAAGCTGCACGCTTCATCGGTGCAGCCCTTTGTATTGTCTTTGGGATAAAAGTAAACGACAACCGAGTTCTTGCCGAGGAAATCGGCCAGGTTGACGACAGTTCCGTTCTGCGTAGATAGGGAGAAAAGCGGGGCATGATCGCCGACCTGGATTTTTCCTTGCCTGGATGGGGCTTGCTTGTTCTCTGGACTCATTGAAAAGGCTCCTTTACTTGGCTTATGTTAATGGTTGTGTTTAATTTGGATTGTGTACAATTTAATATGCAACAATATTATAGCACAATACATTGTGTGCAGTCAAATTGTCCAGAGGAGAGGTCTGGGAACATAGAAATAGTGGGAAAAGTCGTTTATTTCCTGTTTTTCGTGTGGGTCATGGCCTGAATGGGCAAAAAATGTGTATATGCGTTGACATGCAGCGTGCTCCGGCTTATACTGGCAGCGCATTCATTCTTGAGCAGAATAACGTCAGAGCAAGGAGTGGGGTAGCATGTCTTTTACAGAAGATGAATTACAGGCGTTTAGCTTCATCCTCGAACAGCGTTTCAGCGCGCATCGTCAGGAAATGGAACAGGTCATCGACCGGCGCCTGGCAAGTGTTCAGGAAACAATAGATCAACGACTGGTGGCTTTACAGCAAGAGACCCTGGATTCTCTGGAGGAGTGGTTTATTAACAGAACGCAGCGGCCTGATACGACGCTGGCAGATAAACTAAAAGAGCAGCGTGATCAGATAGTTCAGTCTTTTAGTCAGGAGTCTGAGCAAAGCTCTCGCCAGGTTGCAGCGGCTGTGGATCGGATGTTAGCGGCGCAAATGCTAGGGATCGAGCAGTTGCTCGGTCAGCACGCTGGCAAAAACCAGGTAGAGGCTGAGACCATAGATACCACCACGCGGCTTGAGACCATCGAAGTGCAGACTGAGCTCTCCTGGGAGGATCTGGTCGCGGTGTTACGCCAGGTCCTGGACGAGCGCCTGGCCTTATTAGGGGATGCGCTACAACTATCCGTAAAGAATCTGGAACAGTATCTTACCGTGCGTTTGCACAGCTTGAGCGATGAATTGGCGCGCTTGCAGGGGAGTAGATCAGCCTATAGCAACGGCAATAATGCCGTTGGCAGTAGCACCTCTGTTCAGGAGGTCTTAAGCGGGATTGAGCACCTGGAACGAGTTATGGAATCCATGCAGGTCGCCATGACGGCGAATCATGCTCTGCTCTCCAATCGCCTCTACCACCACCAGCAATTACCATTGGAGCGTGCGCATCCTAATGCGAGCGGACAAACGCGCGTAGCGCCAGCTAACGGAGTAGGTTCATTGCTTACCCAGGCCAAAGAGCGTCTGGCAAATGGACTGGAGCCTATTAAGCTGGATCAAGATGACGAGCCAACGGGACATTAACAGCGGGCTTGCGTTATAATACAAATGAAATAGTTCGGCTCTGTCCGTCTATGGTGTGAGTTATTCTGTCTTTATCGAACCAGATCATAAGGAGCGCAGGCGCATGCCTATTGACAAGTACACGTCCCAGGATCTTTTTCAACTGGGTCAGAGCGTTTTGGATGCCGATGGCAACAGAATTGGCAAAATCCAGGCGCGTTTTGAGCGTCACATGTTAGTCGAAAGTGGGGGGTTATTTGGACGTGCTTATTATATTCCCCGATCGCAAGTGAGAATCAATGGAGAAGGCTCGGCCTTTGTCAACGTGAGCAAAGCTGAACTGCGTAAAACGAATTGGCACAACGTCCCGGACGACCTCTATAACGATGTGTCCGAGCCAGGGGCGCCCCAGATCTTCTCAGGTGTGCCCAAGTTTGCTAAACACCCCGTCTCTCCCGCCCAGACCGGCCACTATAACTACGGTCGTCGCTCGCCCGGCATCAATACCGATGCAGGAGGCTCGTATCATCACGAGGAAATCCTGCCAATTCCCCAAAATCTCGTTAAACCCTCAGAAGAGAACCGCCGCAAAGCATAATAGTCCGCCTGCTGTGAAGACCAACTTTCCACTGCACGGAGTTGGTCTTCACAACTTCCCATCGTGGATCAGCCGAATGTGAACACAAAAGCCTCCACACCCGGATCGAGAAACTCGATCTCGAACTGTCGGTCAGCAATGGGCTTCGGTTGCCGGATTAGCTGATACAACCGCTGTTCGCTCATCGTATTGTTGCCCTGGTCGTCAACGTCAATTCTGTGAGCAGCGTCTGGCGTCTATCCAGCAATGAGCACGTGAAAGCGCACAGACGTTCCGCGCTGCCGGTCCTATGACAAGATTCAGCACCATGGGCATCGACCGATACAATACTCCTTTGTTTTGGTGAATTTTAGATGTGTCGTTTGACGGGTAAGTCTCTCTTTTGGCAAACTGATCCGTCAAACGGCAGAATGTCAAATCTAGTAGCCATCAACATCGACGATAGCCTGGGCAAAAGCCTGCCGAGCTTCTTGAACTTCCCCCAGATCACCAGCAGGTGCGGCTGCTTCTCGCGCATCCATGCTTGCCATTGCGGATAGGCTTCCACGTTGGTTCGATAGTCGTAGAACAGGTCGCTCTGAATGTCAGCCTGGCCGGGCTGGCTGAGAAAGGCAAATTCATCGGTCCAGAGATCTGGATCATAGCGTTCCACGTGGGGATCGTTCCCGACATGGCGCGTCCGCGTCGTCGGCAGCGACAGGAGATTTGTGCGAAGCGTGTTTTCGTTGGCAGCGCGCTCGGCCCAAAAGGCCCGCCGCGGCTGCCAATTCGCCCCCAGACCGTCGTTGTGTGCCACTGCGTCCTGGACAATGAGAGCCTCGATCCTGTCCGAATGGGCCAGAGCCATGCGAAAACCCACGGGGCCACCGTAATCCTGCATATAAAGCGTGTAGCGCGAGATCCCGAGCGCTTCGGTGAAGTGATGCATAATCTCAGCGTAGTGCTCGAACGTATACGCGAATTTTTTCGGGTCCGGCCAGTCGCTGTGTCCAAAGCCCGGGTAGTCGGGCGCTACAAGGTGATAGCGCTCGGAGAGCCGGGCGAAGAGAGGCTCGAACATTCGCGATGAAGAGGGGAGTCCGTGCAGCAGGAGAAGCGTCGGCGCGTCTTTGGGGCCAGCCTCTCTATAAAAGATGGAGAGCCCATCTACTTGCGTCGCGCGATAAAAAGTAGGGTGTTCCATGGGACGTGCCTTTCCTTTCTTACCTCGCCACCTCGAAAATGATTTCCAACTCGACCGGGGTGCCGAGCGGAAGGCTTGCGACGCCATATACCATGCGGCAAGGACTCTTGTCTTTTCCAAAGACATCTTGTAGCAAATCCGAAGCAGCGTCAGCGACTTTCGGCTGCTTGCGGACATCTCCCGAAGTGGCCACCGACACGCCAGGCCGGACGATCCGCGTCACGTTGTCAAGCGATCCCAAATGCTGCCGCGCGACAGCGAGTACGTTGAGCGTCGCGAGGTGAGAGAGGCTTTTCCGGCCAGTTCTGATATGAGCTCGACCACAGTCGGGCCAGCCATCAGCGCACGTGCGGCGTCATGGGCGTTCAAGGGAGTGAGCAAGTTGGTGAGCGCCGTAGCGAGACCCGAGAACGGAAGATCACGCTCCAACTCTGTGCATTTGGCACGCCCGCAACACAACTCACTCTGTTGCAGGAATTCCGCCACCAACCGACTCTTGCCAATGCCTGCCTCGCCCTGGACCGTGACCAGCAAGACACCCTGTTCAGTGGTCCGCCGGGCATATTCCAGGAAAGTGAGTTCAGGTTGACGACCCAGGAAAGGAATGTCGATGTGCTGCGTCTGTATCGTTCTCAGAGATGGAAGTGCCTGAGGGAGGAGTTGCTGCGGTTTGCGCCCACCCAGATCGTCAGGGCCTACACAACGTTGACCATCCTCAATCTCCAGGGAACCAAAGAGCCGAATGTCCATAAACATCTCCCCTGCAGTGCAAGCGACTCGCTCATAATCCTGGTCCAGCAGTGAACCGGAACATATTTCAGTTCACAGTTTAGCATGCCATCTCTTTGCCTGTCAAATATCCATCTACCAAAAAAGTGCTATGTGCATCTTCCATTTGCATTGATGTAGTTTTCATCTACATTAGCACGTGCGGATTGTCAAAATGGCAGGTCTCTTTTCTCTCGATTGTGGGCAACTCCTTGATTGGCTCACAGCGATTACTGGATACTGATAAGTCCTTTAATCATGACACTATTGGCACCGCTCCATTGTGGAAACGCCTCCACAGCCGTTTCGAGCGTGGCATGGTGGGTAATCCAGGAGGCCAGATCGAACTTGTCAGCTTCAAGCGCAGCGATAATACGGTCAAAATCGGCAGCCAGGGCATTCCGGCTCGCGAGCAATGCCACTTCACGACTATGAAAAAGCGGGTCAGAGAAGGTAATCTCTCCCTGAGATAATCCAACAAAGATCACTCGTCCCCCATAGCCGACGTAGCTGAATGTGGCTTGCATCGATTGAGGATTCCCGGTGGCATCGAAGATCGCCGTGGGCAAATCATCGCCCAGGAGGCGCTCAAGAGCCTCGACCATTGGCTGATGGCCATCGATGCACGTGACTGTCGGCCACAGGTTCTGGCAAAAGGCCAGCCGTTGCTGGCTAAGATCGGTCACGATCACCCGGGCACCCATCAGAAGCGCAAATTGGGTGACGGCCAGGCCGATAGGACCTACCCCGACAACGAGCACTTGCTCATCTTTTACTAGCGCTGCCCCTGCGACGGCATGGGCACCGATAGCAAGTGGCTCGACCAGGGCAAGCTGTTCAAAGGTGAGTGTCCTGGCAGAATGCAAAGAGGCAGCCGGCAGCAGCGCAAATTCACGCAAGCCCCCATCAACATGAACTCCGAAAACCTGTAGATGGACGCAGCAATTTGGCTTGCCCCGCAGACAGGCCGGACAGGAACCGCAAGAGAGATAGGGGCGCACTGCGCAGTGAGTGCCTTTCACCAGATGGCGTACGTCTGTTCCGACAGCCACGATTTCAACACCGAGTTCATGACCAAGAATCCTCGGATACGTAAAGAATGGCTGATTGCCATGAAAGGCGTGGTAGTCAGTTCCACATACACCGACCTCTCTGATGCGAATCAGTGCCTCTGCCGGTCCAGGCACAGATGGATCAGCCAGAGAAATCATTTGTACCTTCCCAGGAGCATCAAGGCTAAGCGCACGCATCTGAGGTCCTTTCTTTGTTCGCGTAGGGTTCTATACAGGAAATTCTGCTGCTTGTAGCAATTATTCGAGCTGATCCTGAGATGGAGTGAAGCTCCAATGATAAAATCATTTATTCCACATAAGCTCTTCGATTTCCTCCCAAAGATTCTCCGGCAGGACCTGTTGGGCCAGTTCCACTGTTTCCTGTAAGCGCTCTGGCTTGCTGATGCCAACGATGGTAGAGGCAATACGAGGGTCGCGTAACGAGAACTGCAAGGCTACTGCCGCCAATGGTACCTGATAGCGGAGACAGAGAGCTTCGAGGGAAAAGGCCCGCCGGAGATAGGTATCGGAGGCCTGACTATACATATACCTCGGATAGGTGCTGGGACCCTTGGCAAGAATGCCAGAACCATAGGGAGCAGCATTGATTGCTGCTACTCCATGCTGCCAACATACCTCCCAAAACGGATCGGCTTCCTGGTTCAGCAGCGTATAGCGGTTGTGAGAGATGGCCACGCTAAACTGATCAGTTTCTATAAATTGGGTCATCTGATCGATATCCCCACCTGCGATGCCAAGATAGCGGATGACGCCGCTTTCGTGGAGATGCTGGAGAGCCTCTACAGGGCCACTCGGGGCCATTGCAGCCGCGAAACTACTATGTTCTGGATCATGGAGGTAGCAGATCTGCAAGCGATCAACTCCAAGCAACTTCAGACTGCGCTCGACACTACGGAGCATCTGGTCGCCGCTAAAATCGCCTGTCAATCCATTACGATCAGCCTTGGTTGACAGGACAAATCCGGGTGGAAGTCCGCCACGCTCCCGCAGCACCACACCGAGGCGTCGTTCGCTTTCTCCATCACCATAGGAGGCTGCCGTGTCGGCAAACGGAATCGGGCCCGCGAAGATGGTCTGGATGGTTGCGAGTGCCTGCTCTTCCGCAACCGAATAGGCAAATGTCCCTGGCATGTCGCCAAGCGCGGCGCAGCCAACACACAGGGAAGGGACCTGTAAATCGGTTGCTCCCAGGGGATGAAGAGACAGCGGTTCCAACATCAAATGCACGCTCCTTATGAACGCAAAAAGCTCTTACTCCATGGATGCCATCCAGGAGCTTGCTAGAGTGAGCACAAAACGGTATCCCGTACCTTATCAGCCGGCGTGGTTCAAGACAAAGCATCCTTGTCGCCCATCAGCCGGCGCCTGGCCTCTCGTTGATAAGCAGCAAAGACGGATTCGACATGGACGCGAGCCGCCTCGGCGGCTTGATCTGGTTTTCCATCCTGTATAGCTTCAAACAGCCTCGTGTGCTGCTCCACCGCTAATAAAGATGACCCTGGCGCGCCTCCGGTTAAGATATTGATCGCCCATCTTTGGAGTTGAAGGATAGAAGTCACTGCTTCCACAAAAAAGACATTGTGCGAGGCAATGGCAATACTGCGATGGAATTCATCATCGCTACTGAGAAATGTTTCTCGATCTTCTGATTTCGCCGCTTCTTTATTCATCGCTAAAAAATGTTCGAGGGTGCGTAATTCCGCAACGCTGATGTGTTGTGCTGCAAGACGGGCCGTTTGCATCTCCTGGTAGCAACGAAACCCAAATAGATCGTTTATGCGCTCCGGCTCAGTAGGGGAAGCCATATGCAAGCGCGAAAGTTGTGGCTGCTGCTCTTCTTCACCAACAAAAATGCCACTTCCTTTGCGGGGTCGTACTAATCCCGAGGGTGTCAGCATTTTGATCGCATCCCGTACGATAGTGCGACTGACTCCAAACCGCTCAGCAAACTCCTGCTCGGTTGGCAAGCGATCACCGGGTCGAAGTTGTTGCTCAGTAATAAACTCCACAATCAAATCAGCAATTCGCTTATATTGTGGACGATAACCCGGCAACTCGTGTTTTTCCATAGAGGGTATCCCCTTAGCTAATGGTGTACTTCTTTGCCCCATGTGCGCGCCCTAAAAGTATACTTATTATAATGCCATTGCACACTTATTTAGGCGAAGAGCAGGGGCCGTTGTGTACTACTTTAGCATACTTATCGGAATTTTTCAACCCTCTGAAAACGTTTTTTTTCACCTTCTCCAGGAGCACTTCATATCTCTAAAGAGAGCATTGCAGAAGATTGAGAGCTTTAGTCGGCAGGATTTTACAGAGAGAAAACGCTAAATCGATCTTTGCCTTTGTCTGATAGTGTTTTATAAAGCATACTTATTCCTATTGACAGAGTAGTACTCTTTGTGGTATATATCTCCCAACACCTGGAAAAAGAGATCTCTTAGCAACAAGACTTGCATCAAAGCAGGAACGTCATAGCAGACAATGGGAGAGCAGGTATGGCATTATCACAGCAATCGCCCCTGGTCCAACTGGTCAACATTTCAAAGTTATTCCCCGGTGTGCTGGCGGTCGATACTGTTTCGCTCGATATCTTTCCTGGCGAGGTGCATGTCGTCGCCGGGGAGAACGGCGCTGGCAAATCGACCCTGATGAAGTTGCTTTCCCAGGTCGAGCGGCCCACCTCTGGGAGGGTGTTGCTCAACGGTCGGGAAATGCCTTTTGCCAATCCGCAGCATGCCCAACGGCAGGGCATTGCGATGGTCTATCAAGAATTCGCCCTGGCGCCGCACCTCACGGTAGCGCAAAACATTGTCCTTGGGCGCGAAAACACCCGGTTTGGGGTCATCGATAAACGCGCTGAGGTCGAGCAAGCGCGTCGTCTCCTTCAACGGGTAGGATTACACATCGATCCAAAACGTCTCGTCTCAACCTTGTCTGTCGCTGAGCAGCAATTGGTCGAAATCGCCAAAGCGTTGGATATAGAGGCGAAATTAGTCATCATGGATGAACCGACAGCGACCTTGACGGATCAAGAAATCGTCCGCCTCTTTTCTGTCATTCGTGGGCTGACTGCTCAAAATATCGCCGTTTTCTACATCTCCCACCGTCTGGATGAGATTTTCCAGATTGCTGACCGCGTCACCGTAATGCGGGACGGGAAAGTTGTTGCCACACTTCCACGCAGTGAGCTTGACCAGCAGAAACTCATCCGATTGATGGTGGGGCGCGCTATCCGAAATCTGTATCCTAAACCCGAACCCAGGCTCGGCCCTGTGATGTTACGTGCCGAGGGGATCACCCGCCGGGGGATTCTTCACAAGTGTTCATTTGCAGTCCACTCAGGAGAAATTCTTGGTTTTGCCGGGCTTATCGGGTCGGGGCGAACAGAGCTGGCGCGCGCTGTGTTCGGGGCCGATCCCATCGACGCGGGAGAGATTTGGCTGGATGAAAAGCGCCTCTCGATCAATTCTCCTGCCAGCGCTATAGCCGCCGGCATTGGCTACTTGACCGAGGACCGCAAAAGAAATGGCCTGGCCATGACCTTAGATATTGCGCAGAATATCACTCTGACCAATTTACCGACCGTTGCGTCATGGATTGACCTTGGCAAGGAAGAGCGCATTGCTGTCCGCGCGCGTGACCGCCTCAAAATACGTACCCCATCGATTCATCGGAAAGTAGCTGTTTTATCTGGCGGCAACCAGCAAAAGGTCATCGTCGCGCGGTGGCTGGAAACCCAGGCACGCGTACTCTTTTTCGATGAACCCTCGCGTGGCATCGATGTGAATGCCAAGTCAGAACTTTTCGGAATAATTGGCACCCTGGCCAGCGAGGGGCGCGCAATCGTTCTCATTTCTTCGTATTTACCAGAACTGATGAATATGTGTGACCGCTTGATAGTCTTGCATGAAGGACGCATCGCTGGCGAACTTCAGCGCAGTCAATTTACAGAGGAGCGGATTATGGCTCTGGCTACGGGAGCTAGTGAAGGAGATATGTTATGAAAGATACCGTCCGCTCGACAAATCAGGTTAGCGGCGACGAAGCAGATGCTGTACCCGGAGAGCGGCCAGCGGGACAGCGGACGCTGGCGCTGAGGGTGAAAGGACGGCTGGGAGACTTTATTGCGCAGATGGCAGCCGCAGGCGCGTTGATTGTGGTGTTCATCTTTCTCTCATTTGCCTCGCCAGATTTTCTGACGACGAATAATTTAATCAATATTATCGAGCAAAATGCTGTCACGGCAACCATCGCGCTCGGCATGACCTTTGTCATCATCACTGCAGGCATTGATTTATCAGTCGGCTCGACGGCTGCGATGGCTGGAGTGGTGGGAGTTGAACTTGTTGCGCATGGAATGAACTGGCCACTGGCTCTGCTCATTGCCATAGGCGCGGGTGGTGTCGTTGGTCTGGGAAACGGCTGGCTCATTAGCGTTGTCAAACTGAATCCCTTTATTGCCACGCTCGGTATGATGACTGTTGTACGCGGCCTCACCGATGTTTATACCAATGCTATTGTCGTTGTTGGGCCAGCTGATGTGTTGGGACCAGATAACTTTGGAGTGATTGGCTTAGGAAAAGTAGCTGGTATCCCTGTCGCTCTGATGATCCTGGTGGTGCTGTCCGTTCTCGCCTATCTTCTTTTGAGCCACACTCGCCTGGGCCGCTATACCTATGCGATTGGCTCAAATCAGGAAGCGGCGCGCCTTTCAGGTATTCCCGTCAGGAACTATTTGCTGGCAGTCTATGTAATCCTGGGTCTGCTAACCGGGTTGGCGGGCATGATTGCGGTTTCGCGTCTGGGCATAGGCGAACCCAACTTTGGTATCGGGCTGGAACTGGATGTTATTGCCGCAACGGTGATTGGCGGAGCCAGCCTCTTTGGTGGGCAAGGAACCATTATCGGCACCCTGATTGGAGTGTTTCTCATCGGACTTATCCGCGATGGTTCGGTACTGCTCGACGTTAACCTTTTCACGCAAAATGTCATTATTGGCCTCGTCATCTGGCTTGCTGTCTTTTGGGATCAATTCCGGCGTCGGCGAATTTCGTCGCTTGCTTCTTAGCGCAAACTGCCCCAATTAGTTAGCTGGTGAGCACCGGGGATGGTGAGCATATTTTGAGCACGGAAAGAGGACGTTGCGCTCTTGCTGAAAGGAGGTGATGCCTCAACACCTATTCATCATTTCTCATGATGAGCGGTTCTCCCGTTCTCGGTAACGCGCTGGACTGCGTACCAATCATTGTTAGCGTTTATTTGAAAGAGTGAGGACAACATGTTCAAACCAAAGCGCTCCTATAGCGCATTCGCCCCAATCATGGTCATTTTCCTGGCTTTGCTCGTTGTGGCTTGTGGTGGTTCCTCTAGCGGCTCCCCAACCACTTCGAGTGGGCCAAAGTCGTTGAAGATCATTGCTGTTCCCAAATCGGTCGCCAGCAGCTATTGGACCATCGTGGAAAACGGCATCAAGTGTTACGCATCCAAGGTGCCCGCTGTGAATATTGTCTGGAATGGCGTGCAAACCGATACGCAGATTTCGGACCAGATTTCGCTCCTCCAGAACTATATCACCCAATCTCCTGATGGTATTCTCTACGCCGCCACCGATGCCAAAGCGCTTTCTCCAGTCACACAGCAAGCCGTAAGCGCACACATTCCGGTCTTCAATTTTGATTCGGGAACGATTCCTCAAACGGTCCCTCTCTTTGCCACCGATAATACGGCCTCTGCAGCCAAAGCGGCTGATGAAATGGGGACCTTATTAAATGGCACCGGCACAATCGCTCTCCTGGAATTCGTTCCCGGTTCTGCAACCAATGACCAGCGGGTGAACGGTTTCAAGCAAGAATTGACGGCCAAGTATCCCAACATCAAGATCGTCGCAGATCAAGCGGATGGAAGTGATTCAGCCAAGGCATTGAGCATCACCCAAAATATCCTGAGCGCCCATCCTGATATCAAGGGCATCTACGCCGCCAACCAGCAAGGTGGCGAAGGCGCAGCGCAGGCCCTCAAGGCTGCCTCACTAGGAGGGAAAGTCCACCTTATTTCCTTCGATGCGTCAGATCCCTTGATCGCGGACCTTCAGAGCGGAACAGTCGATGCGTTGGTGGTTCAGAATCCGTTTAAGATGGGCTTCGATAGCCTCAAGGCGATGGTGAATCAAATCCGCAATGGGGCGCAAGCTCAGAATGAGGATACCGGTGTCACTCTCGTCACCAAGGCAAACTTTAACGACCCGGCGACACAGTCATTGCTCAATCCGAGCTGTGCAAACTCCCCTGTCTAAATAACCTGACATCAGGTTGTTTTGCAAACAGATCCAGGTTCTCATCCAGCGTCTCTCTGTAGAACAAACAAACGTCTGCGGAGACGGAGGGTGATGAACCTGGATGAAAAGGCAGGCAGCTCTGTAGTCAGAACAGTAATTTCACAACAGAGTTGATCTTCACATCTGTTCCAACGTGGCATCGAAGCTTGCTAGATATATCTCAATCCTTTATAATTCCTAATAGGGTTACGTGTTATGTGCTTTTATAGGGGAATACGCGAATTTCAGCACTTACTTCAGCCAGCGAAGACAAAAGCATCCTAAAGACTTCTGTTTGTCATATAATAGGTTTGTTGCTCAATTAACAAAGGGCAGCTTCTAATTCCAGGAGAGATAGCGCATTTGTAAAGGAGAGGCAGCGATGTTCACGCGAGGGATCTGGTTATCTCTCTCTATTCTGCTCCTCTCTTGCCATTCTCTCTTTCTTGCGGGGAATATTCTGGCGCTGCAAACGCAAGAGACTACCGGACAGCGGGCTATGGCCAGCCAGGCTTCCTGTGCGGTTGCTCCAGCGCCAGATGCGCGCGCGCTTCTGATTGTGCTGCTTGACCGTTCCTCCAGTCTTGCCCAGACTGATCCTGAAGAATATAGTACCAGCGTGACCAGGATTCTGGCTGATCTCTGGCCAGGACATATGGCGGTTATCTTCTTTAGCGGCAGTTCCCAGCCATTACTTCAATCTGGCCCTGTCGATCTCACTCAGACTGGTGCTCGGACCAGTTTGCAAAGGCAGATAGAAGCTCAAAAGAACATGCTCCATGGCAATACGCCAACCCAATATGCTGTCGAGCAAGCAACCAGCTTACTGGCACAGAATGGCTATCCAGCAGGGTCCGAGGTTATGTTGATTACAGATGGACAGCCATTCTTACCTGCTGACCAGGATGGCAACAAACAGATTACAACGATAGAGCAAAAGGATGCGCCAGCCTTCTGCACTCATGGAATTCCCATTAATACCTTCGGTCTGGGCAATCAAGTGCCCTCATATACTCAGACCTTTCTGCGTACAGTGGCAGGCGAGACTGGTGGCCGTTATCAGGATGTCACAGATCCGATGCAGTTGGCGCAACCAGTGCTACAACTCTATGCCTCCTGGCAACATCTGGCCTTTGTTGCTACAGGTAGCAAGCATCAGTTTCTCGTTGATACGTATGCCAGACAGGTAGATTTTATCGCCTTCCTCAAGAATAGTCAGGCATTTCCCGTGACTCTGCTGGGTCCCAATCAGCAGCCTGTTCCAGACCAGGAATTGCTCAACCAGGGCGGAGATAAACACTATCAATTTGAGCAGATGGTACTTCAGCAATTCAATCCGGCAGGCACATATACTATTCAGACAGGCGATCCGAGCGTGCAAACGTATGTCCTTGAGGAAACACGCCTGCATGTGGCGCTTCTTTCTCCTGTTCCACATGCTTCTTTCTCTGCTGGTAAGCCACTGACGGTTTCTGTGGCTTTTTTCGATGACAATAACCCGACCCAACATATCCATCCAACCTCACAGGAAAGTGTGACGGTCGGATTGACATACACCTTACAAAAGGCTGGCAAAATTGTGGTCAAGGGGGAAAAAACCCTGCATCAACAGGCTCCCCCAGATGATGATCTGTTCAGTACGCAGATAACCCTGCCGTCTGCTGGTTCGCTCACACTGGCTATTTCAGCCACTTATCAGTATGTGCCTGTTCCCGCTATACCAGAAATATCTGTCCAGATAACAAACGCTCCTGTATCTTCTTGCGTTGGAACTGCTTCTCCCTGTCAAAGTGGAGCGGCTCCTCTTTTCATAGTGGGTATGGCTTTTCTGACGCTGCTTTTTCTGCTGCTGCTGTTTTTCTTTGTCTGGAGACGGCCAGCGCCTTTTGGCTTTCTAGAGAATTCTCAGCAACGAGGCCAGGTCCAGGTGCTTGGCAAGCATCGCACCCTGAAAAATAGACTGCTTCATCCATCAACGATCTCAACAGAAGAACTCACCGGTTTTGATTTTCAGGATGCCCATTTTCGCTTGCGGTTTCAACGTGGGCGACGTCTAGTTCTGGTCATGGACCGCAATACCCCCTCGCTTTCCGTCTGGTGTGTACAGAAGCCCGCTGGACAGCAAATGCAGCCTGTCAGTCTCGGCTCCCCGGTGCGGCTACATGAGCAGGATCGTATTCTGGTGCATGGAGTTCCATGTGCCATGTTTCATCTCGACTCTCCCTCTTGATGCGCATAGGTGCGTACCCGTTTTACCATTTCTATCAACAGACACACGTAAGATCACTTCCAGGCTCAGGACAACAATGATTATGTCACAGCTGACCTCAACTGTGGACCCAACACCCCTTTGCTTGCCCATCGCCTCGCATCTCCTGGTCCTGGATCATGGGAGATTTTTTCCTGCAGATAGTCCTGGCGTCCATAACCGAATGATCTCAAACGAGTCGAGCCAGGCACTGTCTGCTCTCTGGTGTAAATGCTCTACACCAGAGAGCAACTCCAGCTGAAGCGGGAGATTATTCGCTGTTGTGTGCAGCAATGTGGGTATTGTAGAATGTACTTAATGAAAGAAAGCGAGTGAATAAAAAGCATGAATCCATTAACACGCGCAGAGGAACGAGTTATTCTTGACAAAGGTACTGAAGCACCCTTTAGCGGCGAATACGACGATTTTTACGAAGATGGCACCTTTCTGTGTCGCAGGTGTAATGCGCCGCTATTCTCATCAAAAAGTAAATTTGATGCTGGCTGTGGATGGCCGAGCTTTGATGAAAATTACCCTGAGGCGGTTAAGCGCGTTCCTGATGCTGATGGCAGAAGGACAGAAATTCAATGTGCCAATTGTGGTGCTCACCTGGGACATGTTTTCGTAGGAGAACGTTTGACTGCGAAGAATGCACGGCATTGTGTCAACTCCCTATCTATCCGTTTCTTCCCCAAAGATCGTGCCTTCCCAGAAATACTCCACAAAGAGTAGGCTGCTTTCCCAAAGATGTGATGTTTCTCTGATCCTTGGGCTCTTCAGCAAATATTACAAGGAACTGGAAGTGCATGGGAGAATCTGTAACTCCACCGATCATCTGTTCAACTCTGGTTGGACGAGCAGGCCATCTTGCAACCCTGCAGTCCCTCGTTGAGCGGACAAAACAGGGTGAGGGACATGCTGCCCTGATCAGTGGTGAGGCGGGGATTGGGAAATCGCGCCTGGTTGCCGAGGCCAAAGCTTATGCTGTGGCGCAGGGCTTTCTGCTGCTACAAGGCAATTGCTTTCCGCCAGACCTTGCCTATCCCTATGCACCATTGCTCGACCTCTTGCGCTCTCTGGTGGCTGCCAATCCGCAATCCTCGCTTGCTGCTGCTGTAAAAACCCTGGCTCATGAGATCTTTCCTTTACTCCCTGAACTGGTTTCTGAGCAAACGACTCCACTCCAGCACCTCGAACCTGAGCAAGAGAAACGTCGTCTTTTCGCGGTTCTATCGACGTTCTTTCTCCACCAGTCAACACAGGCCCCGCTGCTTCTCGTGATTGAGGATGCTCACTGGAGCGACGATACAAGCCTGAGCTTTCTGCACGCTCTGGCGCGGCACTCTGTATCTCACCCTCTTCTGCTTCTCGTCACGTACCGTCATGATGAGACACGGCCAGAGTTAAGAAGCTGGCTGGCGCAACTCAACCGCGCGCGGCTCGCTCAGGAGATCGGGCTGGTGCCTCTTTTGCGCCACGATGTCGATACGATGCTGTCGGCTATCTTCGATCAGCGACAGACCAGTCTGGACATGCGCCGTTTTCTGCATGGGAAACTGCTGGATAGTCTCTACACGCTGACCGAAGGTAATCCCTTTTTTGTCGAGGAAACTATCCACGCGCTGATTGCAGCCGGTGATATTTTCTACACGCAAGGCTACTGGGAGCGCAGGTCAGCAAGCGAGATCTCCATCCCACTGAGCCTGCAGGACGTTATCCAACGACGAACTGCACAGCTAGGCGAAGCCGCCAGGCATGTGTTGACCCTGGCAGCTGTCGTAGGACGGCATTTTGATTTTGCTCTTCTCCAGCAACTTACCCGCTATGATGAGCATCAACTCCTTCTGAGCATGAAAGAACTGGTGTCGGCTCAACTCGTTGTCGAAGAAGCTGCCGACCAGTTTGCGTTCAGGCACGCGTTGACGCGCCAGGCCATTTACACACAACTGCTCACACGTGAGCGCCGCATGCTGCATCTGACTATTGCTGAAACGATAGAACACCAATCTCTCACGCTCGAGGCACACCTGGAGGACCTCGCCTCCCATTTTTATCAGGCGAATGTCTGGCAAAAAGCCATGGACTATGCACAACGCGCTGGAGAGAAGGCGTTACAACTATACGCGCATCGTGCTGCCAGCGACTATTTTACCTGGGCGCTGGCAGCGCTGGCTCACCTGGCCCTTCCTCCTGCACCCGGACTGTACCGTACACGCGGGCAGGCCTATGAGGCGCTGGGGGAATTTGAGCAGGCGCGGCGTGATTACGTGTGGGCCCTGGATGCGGCCCGTGCAACGAAGGATAGGCAGACAGAATGGCAAAGCACAATTGATCTGGGTTTTCTGTGGGCAGGACGCGATTACGCGCAGGCAGAAATATACTTTCGCCAGGCACTCGTCCTCGCGCAGTCGCTTGCTGATCCTGCTCTCCATGCGCGCAGTCTCAATCGCATTGGGAACTGGCATCTGAACGTGGAGCAACCACACGAGGCGCTGCGCTCCCACCAGGAGGCGTTGACGATTTTCCAGGAACTCCATGATACACGCGGCATAGCTGAGACGCTTGACCTGCTAGGTCTGGTAAGCTATCTTGCTGGTGATCTGAGCGGAGGCACGGCTTACTACCAGCAGGCGCTCACGCTCTTTCGTGAGCTTGGAGATAAAGCCGGGTTGACATCAAGCCTGGCGACTCTTACGCTGCGTGGTCCGACCTATCAAACTGATGCCCTGGTCTCGACAGCAAGCTTAGCTGAAGTATGCCAGGATGCCGAACAGGCTTTAGGCATTGCTCGCGAGATTGGGCACCGTTCGGCAGAAGCGTATGCACTCTTTCAACTGGCGTTGTGCCTGGGGTCACAGGGAGAATACGGGCGCGCCATGCCGCTGGTACAGCAGAGTCTGGCTATCGCGGAAGAGATTGAGCACCGCCAATGGCAAACGGCTGCCCATACTGTTCTGGGAGGATTGTATGGCAGTCTGCTTGCCAATCTCCAGGCACGTGAACAATTTGAGCAAGCATTGGCGCTTGCCCAGGAAATTGGCTCGTTGTTTTGGATACGCACTTCCATAGGCTATCTCGCCTCTGCGGCTATCCTGCTGCAAGAACCTGCTCAGGCTGAAAAGATCCTGCAGACTACACTAGATGCTGATGTTTCTACTGAAACAATGGCACAGAGCATGCTCTGGTGCGCCTCCGTGGAACTCGCACTCGCGCAGGGAAATCCAGCTGCTGCACTGGAAATGCTCGATCAGTTGACACAAGTGGCTGAGAAAGAAAGCAGGCTGCGAGTCTTAAAACTGCGCGGCGCTGCACTGGTGGCATTACGGCGACCAGCCGAAGCCGAAGCTGTATTCAAGAGAGCGCAAGAGATTGCCTGGACGCAGGGGGCGCGCCCGCTACACTGGCGCATTTGTCTTGCCCTTGGTAACCTCTATCATACCCAGGAACGAAATGCAGAGGCTGAACAGGCATTTGCGACTGCCCACACACTGATCGAAGAACTTGCTGCTACTATTGCTGACTCCCCTCTGCGGGAGCATTTTTTGCATCAGACAGCTCTCATGTTTCCTCAGACACGTTTGCCCTCAGCGGATCGTAACGCGAGGCGCGTTTTTGGAGGGCTGACGGCACGTGAACGGGAGGTGGCGCTGTTGATTGCGCAAGGCAAATCAAATCAGGCTGTTGCGGATGTACTGGTGGTTACCAAACGCACCGTCGAGACCCATATTGGCAATATCATGTTCAAGTTAGGCTATACCTCGCGTACACAAATTGCTGTCTGGGCGGTGGAAACTGGTCTGATGAACAAAGCTGACACAGAACCCTCTACGTAGACACGCCAGTAATTAATCTCCGTGTGCGAGCTTCAATCTCTCCGTATTTGCCACGATGGCCTATCCCCGCATTCCGGCTACAATCAGAGAGTCAGTCAGGGAACTATTCCCCAGGCTTTCAGCTTACTTCAAATCACTATGCAAGCAAAGAAAAGAGAACGACCCAGCATGTCTACGATGCAAACCAAAAGTCTAAACGCGCCGGATGAGGTAAATACCTTGACCAGGGCCACGATCGAAATCATCACCTTTGGTGAACTGGCGCTCATGAAATTGACCCTCCAGCCTGGCTGGAAATGGTCAGAGCACATGAAATCTACCGCCGGCACGCAGAGTTGCGAGGTGCCACATTTCAACTACGGCATCTCTGGTCGCCTGCATGTGCGCATGGACGATGGAACGGAAAGCGAAATAGGTCCAGGTGACGCCCAGTTGCTCCCAGCGGGACACGACGCATGGGTCGTCGGAGATGAGCCCTACGTTGGGCTGGACTTCCAGGGTGGCCATCTCTACGGCAAGTCATCCTCCTAGAAGGTATATGAGTCGTGCCTGATTTTCTCGCAGCAGGCATGACTCATAGATATGGAGCACAGTGAAAACGGTGTCCACTCACAGAAAGTAGAAACGGCTATGGCAAACGAATTGAAATTAATGTGTGTTCTGGCACATCCAGATGATGAGTCCTTAGGCAATGGTGGTATGCTTGCCAAATATGCTGCTGAAGGCATTAAAACGTCTCTTGTGACCGCGACACGAGGTGAACGCGGCTGGTTTGGGGATGAGCGGGAGTACCCGGGTTTGGAAGCGCTGGGCAAGATACGTGAGAATGAACTGTTGGATGCGGTCGAAGTACTCGATATTCGCTACGTCGATTTTCTCGATTACATTGACGGAGACCTGGATCAGGCTCATCCGGCAGAGGCTATTGCAAAGATTGTTGGCCATCTACGGCATGTGAGACCCGATGTCGTTGTCACCTTTGGACCATATGGAGGCTATGGACATCCCGATCATATTGCCATTTCGCAGTTCACAACAGCCGCGCTTGCTGAAGCTGCCAACCCGAACTCTTTGTACTATCGGGATATGGCTCCACATAGCGTCTCAAAGTTGTATTATATGGCTGAGACTCAGGCAATCTTTGCGGTCTATCAAGCCGTTTTCGGCGACCTGGTTATGGATATTGATGGCGTCAAGCGCGGCATGGTTACCTGGCCGGGCTGGTCGGTGACCACCAGGATTAATACCTGGGACCATTGGGAAAGCGTCTTGCGCGCTATTTCCTGTCATCGCACGCAACTGCCCGCGTATCACGTACTCGAACATCTCTCACCAGAACAGCGCGCAATGTTATGGGGAACCCAGTGCTATTATCGTGCTTTTAGTCTGGTGAACGGCGGCAGGCAGGTGGAAGAAGACCTGTTTGAAGGATTGCGCTAACTGGAGAAGAGGCAGTGCGCAATCCCCAGTTCAGGGCTATAGCGTGCAGCTCACTCTTGAGCAGCTTATAGTAGAAGAAAGGAACATCTCATGCATGCAGCAGATATTTTGAAATATGGACAACTCACGGTACTCCAGGCTAGCGATAGCCTTGTCGAAGAAGCATGGGAAACGGCAGGCGCGTGCGGTGTCTGGTCGGTCAAGGATATTATCGCTCATCTTGCATCCTATGAGCAGGTCCTGATAGATGTGCTCGCTAGCTTTATAAGCGGTGGCTCTACCCCTGCTTTAAGCGCCTTTATCGCACAGGGTGCTCAGTTCAATGATAGCGAGGTGAACAGGCGCAAAGCAAAAAAGCTCCAAGACGTTTTGGCGGAGTTCAATGACATGCATACCCAGGTGATGTCACTGATCGTCACTCTTCCCCCCGAAATGCTGCGCCAGAGCGGAACGCTGCCCTGGTATGGCATGGAGTATGCCCTGGATGATGTGCTTGTCTATATGTACTATGGGCATAAACGCGAGCACAGTGCTCAGATTGCTGCATTTCGGGATCGCCTGGATCGCCGTGCTTAAGCTTTGCAGAATAGTCCCTTTCTCCTCTTGACTCTCCCCTAAAGGGAGGCCATATACTTCTTGCAGTGAGGTTTCAGTGGACATGATAAATCATATCAGAGATCTGGTGCATGTCACTGTTTCGTACTTGTATAAGTGAAGTTCATTTAGAACAGGAGAAATTGTCCATGACGATTCCAATGGTTCCCTTTGCCGGAGAGATGAGTTATTGCCTGATCAAAAGCATGCAGATGGTTCTGGCCTATCGGGGCCGCGAGTACCCTATAGCATGGTTAGAAACTGTAAGTGGGGAGCCGTTCGGTTTTGTCTATATCCGCGACAAAGAGAGCTTCTTCGCGGTCGATGGCTACGCCTATCACGAGGCGGGCGAACATCTCCTGCGTACCCTGAACTACAGCTATACCTACACAGGTGCCACGAACGATGAGGAGGCATTAGCCAGGCTGGAGGGCGCGCTAAAGAGTGGTCCGGTAGTAGTGGGGATGCTGGACATGGGATACCTCACCTATATGCCAGAGCATCGCAACCTGCGCGGGGTAGATCATGCGATAGTTGTGCTGGCTTTGCAGCCAGATGTGGTAGTCGTCCATGATCCCGCGGGCTATGTGGCGGTGCCTCTGCCATTGGACGACTTCCTGGCCGCGTGGCAGCGAGACATTTACACGGGTAAACCGTACGGTTTGTGGCAGATAGGTCAACAGGGAGAGGCGCCAGCGGATGAAGCGATCTGGCAGAGAACGCTGGCTCGCGCCCGCGAGAACTTCAAGCGCGAAGCGGAAGAACTGTTTCCAGGCGGCCCAATAGTGCTCTATGGTCCCGCTGGCATGCGCAGCCTCGCCAGCGACATCCAGTCCTGGCCAAAGATAAGCCTGGGCATGTTGCCACACTTTAGTTGGCGCGTCTCGGGCCAGCGTTGCCAGGCCAGTGCCGCCTATCTGCACGCAAAGCTGCCCGAAGCCGCGGCCATACGCTGGGAAGAGAGCCAGCTTTATGGGCAGTTGCAGCGGGCATCCGCGTTCAACGAACGCGCGGTCCTGTGCGCATTGCTGGAGCAACTGGCGGAGCGAGAAGAAGCATTTATAGCCGCGCTCCTGGCTTAAACGCGAGAAACGCAGAGCCTGGCCTATAATTCTCGTACTTCGCGTTGTAGCCAGCCGAAGATGGCCGCGATAAGCATCATGGCACCGCTCAGAGGGAAGAGCAGGACGGGACCGAAGCGTGTGGTAAGCAGGCCCGCGAGAGCGACTGAGAAAGGATAGAGGCCGAGTGAGGCAAACATAAGAGTGCCCATCAGGCGACCCAGCAGGTGGCGCGGTGCCTGTTGCTGTAAGATGGTGAAGGCCATGACAGTCAGCAGGCTGTTTGTCAGCCCGGCGCAACCGATCAGTACGCCCGCGCCCGCCAGTCCTCCGGCGAATGGTAGGCAGGCATACCAGCCAGCCTGGCACGCGATCAGGGTCAGCAGAAAGACGCCGCGATGTCGCATTGGACCGAGCAGGGCCGCGCCAAGTCCTCCCAGGAGCGAACCAGCACCAAAGGCTGCCAGGAGCAGGCCATAGCCACTCGCGCCAGCAGCCAGTTGATTGTGCGCCAGTGTAGGCAGGGCGACCTCAAACGTGCCATTAAAGAGAAAATTGCCTATAGCGACGATAAACAGCGCAACCTGGAGCAGCCTCCACTGGCGCACCAACTGGCCAAAGGTGATATCCGCCGAGAAGCGCGTCTGTGCTGGCTCTGCGCACTGGAGATATCCCTCGTTGCCTGTGCCGATTTGCTGAGATACTTGCTGTGCGTCTCCCGCTTCCCTGCGCTCTATTGTCTGTAGCTTGCCCGTTGCACTGCGACCCCCACGCATCAACATCAGCGTCAGGGCGGAGAGAGCGAATGTGCAGGCATCCACGAGCAGCGCAACGCTGGCATTCAAGCGGCTAACTACCACGCCAGCGAGTCCCGCACCGGCAAAAAGAGCCAGTTGCAGAGTCAAGGTATTGAGCGCGTTACCAGCTTGCAGGCTTGCGGGAGGCAGGATCTCTGGCGTAATAGCATAATAGGCGGGCAGAAAGAGTCCGGTACAGGCTCCCATAACAGCGGCCACTATGCTCAGTCGCCAGAGATCAGCAGCGTGTAGCGCGACCAGCAGGACGATCAAGCCGACCAGCAGTACACGCGTGGTATCCGCAAAGAGCATAACTCGTCGAGGTCCCAGGCGATCGCTGAGCAGTCCACCCAGAAGCAGTGTCCCGACACGCGGCACACCATACGCGGCCAGCACAATCCCCAATTCTCGCGCTGTATATCCTGTGCTCAACAATAGCCAGGGGAGCGCCACGGCGTAGAACATATCGCCAGCCGTAGAGACCATCTGGCCCACGAACAGCCAGCGAAAATCTAGCACAGCCAGCGGCGCCAGCATCTCTTGCAGCAGCCGCCACCGGCTGGTCGGAACATTCAGAGTAACCTGACTATCAGAGCTTGCGGGTTTCAATAGAGCAGAAATCCTTTCTCTATGCTTCTCACTTATTGTATCTCAACCAGCACGCATGGCAAAAGCGCCTTTAACTTCTACAAACCTGTCACAAGAGCAGTTCAACACTATTTATGCTCCGCGTCTCCTCAGATAGCGAAAGCGTCCACCGCGCTCAACGCGTACAATATTTCCACGCCAGTTGATGCGCTGCGGTGAAAGGAGGGCGATCAGCAACTGCAAAGGAAAAAGCATCTGCATGATCGGTACCCACCAGAGTTTCGCGCGTGGCGAGGCGTGGTGCAGATAGCGTGTATTCAAATATTGGGAACTGGCAAAGGTAAATCCGCTATAAAATAACGTGTAGAGCAGCACTTTGCGCGTGGGTCTTGTGAGCAGCGAGATAAGTAGCACAGCTGGAAAGAGCGCAGGTACAAGGCCCAGAGCGAAAATCAGGAAGCGTTCATACCAATTGAGATGGCGTAACAGCGATTCGCGAGGCAGAACAAACCAGCGCTGTATCAGGCTGAGATACTGGCGCGCGTCCTTGACCTGTGTGCTGATCGCGTGCAAGAGCGGCGTTTGTGCCAGTTGATAGCCATGCGAGCGCAAGAGTTGCGCGATCGCGAAATCGTCAGCAAAGATCTGGCGGATCGCCTCAAAGCCGCCTACCTCTTTGAGCACTGAGCGCTTCAAAGCGTAAAACATGCCGTTCACAGTGAATGGATTTGCAAGCCTGGTGTAGGGTATATAGGTTAGCAGGCTGTTGCTATTGACAAACGTGGCCACCATGCTTGACCAGTTATTAGAGAAATTGATATAATATGGCAAGCCAAAGGCCAGTCCAACACCAGGCTGATCCAGAAATGGCAGGCACATCTCAAGTCCGTGATCCGGTAACATAGTATCGTCGTCGAGTACACAGAATGTTTCTCCCCGCGCCACTTTTACTCCTTCAATCAGCTTGACCACCTTGGGATTCTCACCTTCAGGCGCGGGTGGCACGACGAGCAGTTGAACACAGCGTTCGGGATAGCGGGTAAGTAGTTCTCGACAAATCTCCTGGCCAGCGGGATCGGTGCTGTCAGTAATCCAGACAAATTCCAGTTGATAGCGGCTCTTGAGTTGAAGACTACGCTCCAGGCAGGCAGCCAGCGTTTGATCGCCACTTAGCACCGGCTGCAGGATACTCACCAGCAACGGATCTGTCAGCGGTCGCGGTATGCTGCGCCGAAAAAAGCGTGCCACCGCCCAATGCTTCCATCCCTGCTCAACAAGTATCAGTAGCCCTATAAGCAGCATAAATCGTCTCATCTTTTTCTTTCTATCTTTCCATCTCGTCCGATATAGAGAAGTTGTCCACGCCACTCGATCTCGCTACTGGAGAGCAGGTGCCGCGCGACATCCAGTGGAGTGAGCAGTGCCACTCCTGCCAGCAGCGGCCAGCAGCGTACCGGGATATGTCCCTTCAGGTATCCTCGCTCACTGATAAGATAGCTGACGCCAAAGACGCCCAGGCTAGCCAGGAGCGCGCTCAGAGCGACCCTGCGGCGCGTACACAGGGTCAGCAGAAGCAGGGCGCCAGGTGCTGCAAGGCTTGCGGTGGTCAGCGAACTCACAACGCGCTGCCAGAGTGAAAGCGAGGGCAGCATCGCCTGGCGTGGTAGGACAAACCAGCGCTTAAGCTGTTTCTGATAAGCCTGCCATGAGGGTAGATCGTTATCTATATCATAGATCAGCGGCGTCTGTACCGAGCGCAGATCGAGCGAGCGCAGTCTGCGTGCCAGCTCAAAATCATCATCGATATATTCCTCAAGGCCTTCGAGCCAACCGGCTGCCGCCAGATCGCGCCGCTTGAATGCCACAAAATGGCCAGTGATCCTGAATGGCTCGCACAAATAGGTCAGCGCGACAAAATTGAGCAGCATATTACTATTCACAAAGCCGCTCATCAGGCCTGACCAGGGCGTGCGCCAGTTAGTATAGCAGGGCAAGCCAAAGGCCGCGCCAGTTCCAGGCTGTGAAAGCCGTGGAAGCAGTATACGTAGCGTTTCAGGACGCGGTGCGACATCGTCATCGACAAAACAGACAATCTCGCTCGTCACGCGCGGCAGTGCAGCCTGGAGCTTGCGGATCTTTGTCGCGACCCCCTTTGTCCACCCGTCGCCAGGCGTTACCAGGACTATCTCGGCCTCTAATGCCGGGAAGTCTGCCAGAAATTGCGCGACCAGAGCTTGCGTTTGTGTATCATCTGCATCGCAGATCAACAGATGAGTAATAGTTGCGGGATAATCCAGGCATGCTCGCGCGCGTAAAGACGTGAGCAGATTGCTCGTCCCGCGCGTGATTGGTTGTAAAAGCGTCACCGCAGGCCACGCGAGAGGCTGTTCTGGCCGGGGTTGGGCAAAAAAATGCCAGACAGCCAGGTGTTTCAAGAGTCGATCCAGCGCGAAAAGCGCGCAGAGTCCACAGGCCAGGCGGTCCAGCAGGCGCAGTGTCTGTCTTTGCATACAAAAAGAACTCCATCAACAGAGAGGTGTGGGTAACCGGGAGCCGAGATTTTGAACATTGTAACATAAGAGCAAGCTGTCATCTACTGGCGGGTTTTCTCAGAAGCCCTTTTGATCAATGCACCAGGAAAGGTGACCTTCACAGTAAAGTGTGAGCTAGCTCATAGCGGTGGCTTTCTCTGACAGGCATACTTTTATAAGAGAAATGCACAGTGGAAAGAAGTCTCTTGCTTGATAGAGGACCGACGCATATAAGGAGAGCGCAAAAGGTGGTGCAAGGATCATCCATCTCGTACTCATGACAGTATTCTTTATCATTGATGCACAGAGGTTTTTTAAAAGTAAGCCCTTCTTACTGCGGAGGCAATGCGATGGGTCTTCTCGAACGTGACCACTATTTGGATCAGTTATCGGAGCTCTTAGGCGCGGCAACAACCGGTCAGGGACGGATCGTGCTGATCAGTGGAGAGGCTGGAATTGGTAAAACAGCGCTGGTGGAACAGTTTGTGCAGCAGTCTTGCGACGCGGCCAAACGGCTCTGGGGGGCCTGCGAAGCTCTCTTTACCCCGCGTCCGCTGGGACCATTATACGATATTGCGACGCAGGTTCGCGGTGAGCTGGCCACACTCATGGGTCGGGAGACGAATCGTTCGACGTTGTTCTCCGCCTTTCTTGAGGAACTGCAAAAGAGCCCTCTTCCCACAGTTGTAGTCTTTGAAGATGTTCACTGGGCCGATGAGGCGACGCTGGATCTCATCAAATTTTTGGGCAGGCGTATCCTTCATCTGCCCGTGTTATTTCTCGTAACCTACCGCGATACTGAACTGAGCTCTGCTCATCCTTTGCGTTCAGTGATCGGTGATTTACCGGGTAAGGCGGTGGCACGCTTGAGGCTCGCCCCGCTTTCCGAGCACGCGGTAACAGTGCTGGCACAGCAGGCAGATCATTGTCCCGACCAGATCTATGCTGTGACAGGCGGGAACCCTTTCTTCGTCACCGAAGTTCTGGCCAGCGCCACCCCTGGCGTTCCCCTGATGGTGCGCGACGCCGTATTCGCCCGCATGGCCCGCTTATCAAGTGATGCGCGCGCGCTCCTGGAACTGGTCTCCGTCGTGCCGAGTCGCACAGAGCGCTGGCTACTGGAAGAGGTCCTATGCTCGCCGCAGGAGGCGTTAGAGGAATGTCTCAGTAGCGGGATGTTATCCCTGGAGCATATGACTGTGGCCTTCAGGCACGAACTGGCGCGCCAGGCAGTCGAAAACATGCTCTCTCCTCTGCGTCAGCAAACCTTGCATACCCAGGTGCTCCAGGCCCTGATGAGCAAGCATGAGGATACTTCCCAGGCCGCGCGCCTGGTCCATCACGCGCTCGGTGCCCACGACGAGGCGTTGGTCGCCCGCTACGCGCCATTGGCGGCACAGCAGGCGGCAGCACAGGGCGCGCATCGCGAAGCCGCGGCCCAATACGCCACCGCGCTGCTCTGCGCCGCGCAATTTTCGCTTGAACGCCAGGCCGAGTTGCTCGAAGGACGAGCCCATGAATGCTACCTTACCAGTCAGATGGAGGAAGCTGTCCAGGCCCGCCAGAGTGCCTTGCGCATCTGGCGGGATCTCGGCAGAGTTGAGCAGGTCGGTCACACGCTGAGCCGTCTTTCTCGTCTTAACTGGTTTCTCGGCAAATCAGGCGCGGCGAAACAGCAGGAGATTGAAGCAGCACAATTGCTTGAAACCCTGCCACCTGGTACCAATTTAGCCATGGCTTATAGTAACCGGGCGCAGTTGTTAATGGTCGCCGAAACTACGGAAGAGGCAGTGTACTGGGGAGAACGAGCAATAGAGCTGGCCGAGGCCGCGTGGCTCAGCGGAAATCTGGAGCAATGCCTGGCCGAAGCACAGGTGGGTTATAGCCTCGCCTTAACCCATCGAGATTTGTGGAAGTCAGGTGAACTGAGTGCCTGGATGTGGCGAGCCGGAGGGCTAATTCAGACACCGAAACGGATCGCGCAACCATTTGCCTGCCAGATCGCCGGGGATTGGCAGGAGGCAGCCGCGCTGTGGGAGCAGATGGGCTGCCCCTATGATCAAGCGCTTGCCCTGGCTGCTGGAGATGCCCCTGCTCAGCTTGAAGCGCTCGCTCTCTTTGAGCAACTCGGTGCGCGGCCTGCTGTGGCTATAATGAAGCGGCGGTTACGCCGGCAGGGTATCGTGGGGATTCCTCGTGGGGCTCGCCTTGCGACCCGCGCGAATCAAGCTGGCCTGACGAATCGGCAACTGGAGGTCTTACACTTGATGACCGAGGGCCTATCCAATGCCGAGATCGCCAGCCGGCTCTTCACCTCACTCAAAACCATCGAGCATCATGTCTCAGCTGTCCTGGCCAAACTAGGGGTGCATTCGCGCGCGCAAGCCATACGCGTGACTATTTCCTGAAACGGCTTTCTCATAGCGGAAATTCTTCAGTACCCCGGAGGATTATCACCTTTTTTCTTTTCAAACAAATGTATCGGTAAGACCCCGTTAACTGGTGGATGACTTGCAAGGGTGACTGTTTTAACTGAAGTGCCAGAGAGGGCCGATCAATCGGGACAGGACCCGATCAATCGGCCCTCTCTGGCATTTGCGTTATTTGCGGCAGCTATTTGGATCTCACATTCCTCCACAAGATAATGGGGCTCTACCAATGTATCTCGAATAGGCCTTCAGATGATACGCCTCTGTAATCGTTTCTGCAATCTTTTACAGCAAGTGCGCCAGAGGTCATCATCTTGCTTTGTGAGGCTCTTCCCCAGGGTTTGAAGCGGAATGAGATCATTGCTCAACTTTCTCATCCACCCGCTTTGTTGAAGAAGTGAGATAAAAGTGGGATTTTCGCCTGTGAAGCGCGGTTTGCTTACTCTCTTCTCTGGCGTTTCTGTCAGGTGAGTTGCCGGGGCAAACGGTTTGCACTCTCCTGAAATGGCTTTGTGAGCAATCAAACCACATCCAGGCTTGAAAACAGCAGTATCAATATAGGGGAGCTATCAGCCTGAAATAGGTGCTCTCCCCGGCAGCGGTCCATCGTGAAGCCCACGGCCTTGAAGCTGATGAAATTATTGAGGTCCAGGAAGGTCTCTAGAAGAATTGATAGTCATCTGGCTCTTGATACCAGTTATACTCGGCTTGCTGATTGCCCTGGTTAGTTCCTTTATTGCGCGCCGTACTACCGCGCAACCTCCACAACTGGCGACAAACTAAGCCGACCTCGTTGGCAAAGCAACGTGGACAATCTATGAGTCCAGTAGAAGAGTTCAGCGGGTGCAACCACTCTATACCAGAAGGAAGCGCGGACACAGGCCCGCGCTTCCTTCTGGTATAGAGTCGCTAGCTTGCAATTCCTCGGCGCATTGACAACACGCCTAATCCCAGGGCTACAAGCGCGCAAATTCCCAGGACAAGCATATCGCGCCCGAAGAGATCGGATGAACTGTAGAAGACGGCCTGTCCTAACGCGTGAATGCCGTAGGTGAGCGGAATGTAGGTGGCAATGTTTTGCAGCCAGAGCGGCTCAAAGGCGATCACACCGATGCCTCCCGCCAGAAAGAACAGGTAGATGGCAATATTGATTGAGATCGCAATGGCTGGTTGCGACTTTTGCAGAGCCGCCCCTAAGGCCACTCCCAGCCCTGTGCTGAACAGAGCGATCAGCGCCAGGATGATCATACTTGTGAGCCAATAGATGCCTGTGGGTCGCGTCCAATTCAGAGCTGCTCCTAATAACAGCACAAGCAAGCCGAGGAGAAACGTGGTGGTAAAGCCAGCCAGCACCTTCCCAACAATGATTGAAGCGCGCGAGATGGGCGCAAGCAGCAGCTCTTTGACGGTTCTTGTCTCCCACTCACGCGCTGTAGAGATGCTGCTGGTCACCAGACCCGAGAGCATGAGCAGGAGAATAATAGTCGGAAGTACCGCGTATTGGAAAAATTCCACATCGTGCGCTCGCAAGTCTTGCTCCTGTATGCCAACCTTGATAGGACTGGCGCTACCCTGAGCTTGATAGAATTGCGTAATAGCATCCGGTACTGAGCGGCGCACATCGTTAGTAAAATCGAGATTCAGGTTATTGACATGTACAATTATCGGCGCCGGATCATGGGCATTGACGCGTTGCGTAAAATCGGCTGGAATGGTGATGATCGCGATAACCTGGATGTTGTTATACAGATTTTGTGCCTGCGCGGGAGTTGTATCTGTAATGCGAAACACATCGGCCTGATGCAAAATCTGTTGCATCTGTTGTCCCTTTGGGCTTGTATCCAGTGTTACCAGGGCGACAGGACTGCGTCCAACCGCAACCGCGCCAAGCGCTTGAATAAGTAGAAAAGCCAGTGGCGGGATAATGGTTGCCGCGATATTGCGACGATTATTGAGCCAGACCCGCAAATCTTTTCTCACAATCGCCCATACTGAGCGTAGAAAAGAGAACATCATGCGAAAACTCCTTGTAATAACAACGTTAGTTCGCAACCACGCTACGACGTAACACCAGTGCCGCGAGCACGATTAGACCCAGCGCGTAGCCGCACAAAATCCATGTATTTGCCGCCACACCATAGGCATTCAAAGCGAAACCGTGAAAGGCGTACTGCTGGACCACAATCGCGTAGTAGACTGGGAAGATTTGCGCGATCACTTGCACAATAGGCACGTTAAACGCGATTGGACCAAACGCGCCACTGATAAAGAAAAGAGGAATGGCCAGGCCAAATGCCAGCCCTGTAAAGGCCTGGCGCTGTTTTAATAATGTGCCTAGCACTGTTCCTGTTGCGATAAAGATGGCGAGTGTGAGAAGTGTAAAGCCAATCATCGCTGCCCAGTGTAGTGGATGGACGCCGATAATGAATATAAGGACAGCCAGCACAACTATGACTGAGGCAAGACTCATGAGCAGTGCCCCAAGCATTTTTCCTGTCACAATGGCCCAGCGACTCGCGGGCGAGAGCAGTAGTTCCTTCATGGTTGAGTTTTCCCATTCACGCGCCGCCGAGGTACCTGATTGCAGGAGACCACCGACAACGAGTGCGATCACGAGAATTGAGACGGTCAGGTATGGAATGTAATCTGTATCCTGCTGATACTGATCTCTTTCCTGTGGTGTGATGATGACAAGGTTGGGAAATGCCTTCGCGTAAAACGAAGTAATCGAAAGTGGTACCGCGCGGCGAATGTCGTTGGTAAAGTCGGTGTTAAGGTTGTTGATATCGACATTGACGGTCACAGGTTGATGCTGCTGGATTTGTCTATCGAAGTTGGCGGGAATGGTTACCACCGCGACAATGCGTCCAGACCGAATCAGACTCGCAGCTTCAGCCGCATTCGCCGTTTGCAGACGGAACGAGTGCGCCCCCGCCATGGCCTGGTAAAACTGTTGCGCGTATGGGCCTGTATCATGCATGACAACGGCAGTTGGAGCCTGACCCCCACCCAGCACAAACAAACTAAACAACACCAGAAAGTTTACTGGTAGAAACACACCGAGAAGCAGGAACACGCGGTCAGTGAGCGAGACTTTGATATCTTTTTTCGTACAGGCCCAGATGACTCGCAGGTTATACATAATTCGTGCCATCATTTTTCCTCGTCTAGTCGCGCAATTCACTGCCAGTTAGTTGTAAGAAGATCTCATCAAGGTTTGGTTCACGGATCACAATATCACGGATCTCGCTTTCAGGTGAGACAAGGTTGAGAATCTGTGGGACTAGATTGCCCATCCCATAGGTCGTGATCGTCAGATGGGTCTGCTCTTGTTTTGCCTCTTTGATGCCAGCCAGCGCGCGTATCTTCTCTATCGAACTGATGACGGTCGCGATCTCCAGTTCGATCACACTGCCTCCATAGGTCTGCTTGAGATGCTCAGGCGTATCAACAGCGATCAATTTGCCGTGGTCAATAATTGCCAGGCGGTCGCACAATGTCTGTGCTTCTTCGAGATAGTTAGTGGTAATCAGCACGGTTTTACCTTCATTGCGTAGCGCGAGGATATAGTCCCAGATGGCGCGGCGGGCCTGCACATCGACGCCAAGCGTCGGCTCATCGAGGTAGATCAGCCTGGGATTATGCAGCAAGGCACGGCCAAGCGCAAGCCGGCGTTTCATGCCACCGGAAAATGTACTGACCCGTGATTTTTTGCGATCCGTAAGCTGCACAAGCTCAAACATAGCCTCGATACGCTGTTGCTTTTCACGTGCTGGAATGCCAAAGAGGTCGGCATGGAAGTCCATGTTGGCCCAGGCCGAGAGTTCCTCGTAGAGGGCGGTCTCCTGGGGTACAGCACCCAGGATCTGACGTACCGCGCGGGCATTATGGCGTACGTCGTAGCCCAGCACCTTGATCTCGCCACTCGTCGGAACGCTCAAGGCACTGATCATATTCATAATGGTGGTCTTGCCAGAACCATTGGGGCCAAGCAAGCCAAAGACCTCGCCTTGCTTGACCGTGAGTGTGAGGTCCTCAACGGCGCGGAAATCCCCGAATGTTTTACACAGGTCGCGTATTTCAATCGCGGGAATAGCGTTATCTGCAACAGATGCTTGTTCTGGCACTGTCAATACTTTTGCACGTTCTTGACTCATATAATCTTTCCTTAGCGCAAAGCCGCTAGACATTTTCGGCTTGCTGATGTAGCCTTCCTCAAGGCGAGAGTGACCTGGCGCTTGCTTGATCACGATCCGCTTGAGAAGACTGAAATTGGTAAGTAAGCCTGACTGATGATTAAGCATCTATCCTCACGGGGAGAAGCTTGAAACGGTCGCCCGTCTCTCCAGCGGCATCTGTCAGGTTGCTAATGATACGTTGCAAGTTTTGTAGCAAGAGATCGCGCTCCTCCTCAGCAAAGCCACGCAGCATCTCCTCATTGAAAGTTGCTACCCTGGGATGCAAAAGCGCTGTAATACTTGCCCCCTCTGGAGTCAGATAGACCTTGACAACACGACGATCTTCACGGTCATGGCGACGTTCGACCAGGCCACTCTGCTCAAGTCGCTTAATAATCCCTGTGATAGTCGGGGCATCAACCCCTCGCTGCTGGCTGATTGTGCCAATAGTTATACCATCCGGGAGCAGTGTTAAAACACCCCACTGTGATGGAGTCACAACATACTGTTTTCCTTGCTCAGCGCAGGCTTTTTGCAGCATGTTGGTAAATGCATACTCAACACAGCGTTGCGTATAGAAAAGCCAATAGCCAGTGTTGTAATTTGGATCGATATGCATCTGTGCTTTCTCCACTACTATTTAGCGCGCTAAATATTTAGCGCGCTAAATATTTTATACCAAATACGCGAGATAGCTGTCAAGGGATAGTGCGCTGAAAATCGCCTTTTTTAGGAGGGAGAGTCTTTTTCTTGTTGAGCCGGGAAGCGAGAGATAAAGCCCTCGCGCCAGGCAAAAACAGCGGCCTGAGTTCGGTCCAGCAGATGGAGTTTACTGAGAATATTGCTGACATGACTTTTCACGGTTTTTTCGCTGATGACCAGTTGATGGGCAATTTCGCTGTTGGGTAAGCCCACGGCGATCAGACGCAGGACTTCCCGCTCGCGTTCGCTTAACTGAGCATATTGCTTGCGGTCAGGTTCAGGCAAGCTGGCTAAATCCTGGGCAATGCGCGCTGCTACATGGGGATTCATGACTGGCTCACCCAGCGCGGCTTTGCGTATTACACTGGCAAGTTCGGGTAAGAGAACATCTTTGAGTAGATAAGAGAGCGCGCCCGCGCGGATGGCCGGGAAGATATGTTCATCGTCGTGGTAAGAAGTGAGGACGATCACTTGTGAGCGAGGACTCTGCTGCTTCAGCCGGCGCGTGGCCTCGATACCATCCATGCCTGGCATCACAAGGTCCATGAGCACAACATCGGGAGCAAGATCCGCAGCTCTCAGCACAGCCTCTCCTCCAGAGCCGACGCTGCCCACGACCACAAAGTCCGCCTGCGACTCCAAAAAAGCCCGTGCTCCCTCGCGCACCAGGGCATGATCGTCAACGAGAAGAATGGTGATCGGTTCGCTCACATGCTTTCTCGCTTTCTACGTCGCGGCATTTTCTGGGCCAGCGAGATACAGCCTGTCACGACCGTCTCGCCAGCCATGCTACTGATATGGAATGTACCACCATATTCTTCCACACGCTCGCGCATGTTGGCAAGACCATGGCCGTTGTCCGTAGCCTGCTCGAGGGCAAAACCTTTGCCATTATCCGTAATACGCAGACACACCTGGTCGGGCTCTTGCGCGAACTGGACCTGGACCCGGCTGGCCTGGCTATGGCGCGCAACATTGCCCAGGGCCTCCTGCAGCACGCGGAAAAGCGCCTCCTCAATTGCCGGGTGCAGCGCCGCCGCCTCTGTTCCCGCGGATGGGCTCGTGGCCTGATACTCGCAGACAGTGCCTGTTTGCTGGGACCACTGAGCAAGGTAAGCGCGCAAAGCTGTCTGCAAATTCTGTTCAGTCAGTGCGACCGGGCGCAACTGCTGCAGAATAGCCGTCAACTCCTGGCGAATCTGGTCGGACAGTTCGCCCGCTTTCTGCAACTGCGTCTGCGCTGCGGGAAGATTATCCAGGAGATGTGATTGGGCCGCACCAATCAGCAGGGTCAGGGCAAATGCCTGCTGCTTTACCGAATCGTGCAGATCGCGTGCGACCCGCTGGCGCTCTTCCAGGGAAGCCAGTTGTTGTTGCGCGCCGAACAGCTTCTCTATGTGCTGAGCCATGCGATTGAGATCCTGAGTGAGTTGACCCAGTTCATCTGCTGCTTGATCGGAGACATGGACCTGGAAATTGCCCTCGCTCCAGGCATGAGCCGCCGAGGTGATGCGTTGCAAACGCCTGGTAATGCGCCGGGCCGTGAGCATGCCAAAGATGGTGCCAATCACGCTGCAGATGAGCAGAAGCAGCAGCGCGTAAGGCAAGAACGTGGTGAATTCAGTTCCCGGTTGTACTTCCCTGCCTGGCAACCAGACCAGGAGCTTGCTCAATAGGCTGGATGCTTGTGGATCATTGCGCAGGCCGCGCACACTCACGAAGAGTACCCCATTCACGTCCTGCCGTGTATCCAGCAGAGGAGCCGCCGCGAGCGTTTGTCCATCGGACAGGGTATTGACGAGCTTTGTTAGATTTTGCTCGTTGGCCAGGGCCGCCTGGATCACCTGCTGAGCTGCTGGTCCATTGATGCGCAATTTCTGCAGGAAAAAAGCCAGGCTGGCCGGGTCGATGGCCGTATTCCCGGATGAGAGAGCCGGGTTAGAACCGGCTACCCGTCCCGCGCTATCAATGACCACCACAGCGAGCGTTTCCGCGGCATTCAGTTGAGGCACCTGCAAACTTTTGTCCTCTTTCACTGGATGCTGATTGAGCACAAAATTGCTGGCCCAGACGTTAAGCCGGCTCCGAGCAGCCGCATCCTGGCTGTCAATGGGGTGTGGAACGAGAGGCATGACGCTGTGGGACAACAGTTGCACCAACTGCTGTGCTGGAGTGGGCGAAGGAGTGAGCGTGACCAGCGCCAGGCCAGTACCAAACAGGATGGGAGTGGCAATCACCACAACCAGCAGGTATGAAAGGGACAATTGCCACTGCAATTTGTGAAATGGTTGAAACACGCGCTGCATATGTTTTCCCTCTTCGCTTCTCTCAATCAAATAGTCATAACCATTATCAACGGATCTCGACCCGAACGCAAGCGTAGAAACCAGTCTTTGCGCCTGGAGCTTTTCACTGACTACCCCTTAAACCAGCCTGTAAACTCTTCATCCATATAAGCGGCTGAACCAGTGTCGCGCTTTAGATTATCCTGAACGTCCTGTTGTGTAATGCAACCCATGTCGAGCCAGCGCTGATTGGCGCTTTGCAAGGCCTGAATCTCCACAGTGTGCAATTGCGCCGCCGTTAAACCCTGTGCGGTGGCGATCTGGGCGATCGTCTTGCCTGCCAGAACGCGCGCTTGCACCTGAGCAACGGTCAGATGCAAGCCCTGGGCCGTCTGCTGCTGAATCACATTGACCGGTTCGCGCGCACTTGTACAACCGGTGGGTTGTTTGACTGGCTTGTTGGAACTCGTGGGTGTATTTCCGCTGCTAGCAGATGGAGTAGTGCCCGCGTGCAAAGTAAGTTGCCAGACTAGCACGCCAGCGCCAGCCAGGAGAAGCAAACAGCCACAGAGAATGAACAGCAGTCCTCCCACGCGCCTGCCGCCGCGGCGCTCTGGCCTTTCGGTCAGGCGCGAAGCCTCTGCAGGGGTTGGCTGAACGTTGTTCGCCTTGACATTTCTAGGATCACTCATCACGTTACCTTCTTTCTTATTCATAGCGCAGCGCTTCCGCCGGGTAGAGGCGCGCGGCGCGGCGCGCTGGCACAATCGTACAGGCCAGGGCTAGCAGGAAAGCGCTCAGCAGGATGACCGCGACTGGTCCCAGGGGCAGGGGAAAATCCTGGTAGGTTGCGCGAGCAATCTGGTACGCCAGGGAAATAGCCAGGGTTGCGCCTATCAGCAGGCCCAGCGCGATCACAAAGCAGGCTTCCAGGAGAAACGCACGCCAGATCAGCGAACTGGAGAAGCCCAGAGCGCGCAGCATGCCGATCTGCTGGCGTCGTTCTACTACCGCGCGGCTGGTAATCACGCTAATCGCCAGCGCGCCAAAGAGCAGACCCAGCGCCAGGTCGCCTCCGAGCAAGAGGGTAAAGACCTGCGTTACCCCATTAATGCTCCCTTGATCGAGCGATTGGATGACAATACCACGGGTGGCTGCAGCCAGAAAGCTATTCAGATCCTGCGCTGCCTGCGTCTCGTCCACGCCTGGCTGGAGGTGGAAGAGATACGTGCTGAGAAACGCGATGTACGGTGGCGCAGCGATCGCGCGCGCAGTATTAAGAGAAACCAGCACACGCCAGGAGGCGCTGGCCGGCATCAATCCAATCACCTTGACCTGCTGATAGCTGGCTGTGGACGCGGAACTGGTGGGAATGTCTGCTCTGAAAGGTGTGAAACCAGAATTAGCTGGCAGACCCACCACGCTCGCGTCATATTGCAGAACCACGTAGCCAGGATGTGTGCGCAGCGCATCCCATACCTGCTGGTCAGAGCTAAAGCCGCTGGCTCGCGCGTACAGCGGTAAGGTCGCGCTCGCCAGAAATGCATCATCAGCGACCTGCGGCGGTTTGCTTAGAGGATAGATCAATGTCCCACCATCCAGGTTCAGATGCAGTGGCTTGACTTGTCCGGTCTGGGGATAATCGTACATCAGGCGCACCAGGCCCACTGCGGTAAAGTCCTGCCCAAGCTTCTGGCGCGCTTGTAGTTCCTGCAATTGTCCAGCCAGGGCTGGATAGCGCGCCAGTTGCGAACCATAGGTCGTGGCTTGCAACTGAAAACCAGCCGAACCGGTCGCCGCCTCTGCTTCCTGGATCGCCCCCAGATTGGTTGTGACCAGTAGCAGGACCAGGAACATACTCAGGCTGAGTAAGGCAACCGTTATCCCTGTACGAAAACGAAATGCCAATGGATAGGCCAGACCAGCGCGGCTGATCGGCGCGCTACTGCGCATATGTCGTAGTCCCGCAGAGAGCAGCGTTACCAAACGATCAAGATTAGTCATAACCAGGACTACCGCGCCCACGACTGGCAGCAGCATATTCAGCACAAGCTCCAGGGCCGAGGGCGGGCCATTAAAGGAGACAACCGGCTGGAAAAGCGCGCTAAAGGCATTCTCCTGCAGCAAGCCCAGAGCGAGCCAGCCGCCACCAAGCAGCGTGAAGCTCAGCCGCCGCGCCACCGGCGCTGGTACACGCACCAGCGAGAGGAGCCAACTGCTCAGGAATGAGATCCCAGTAATCAACAGGACAGAGGTAAACAGGCGTACCCAAGCAGGAGCGGTGGGACCAGCGAGCACAAACAGCGCCAATCCAGCCAGCAGTGGGAGCAGGCCACGTGTGAAGATCCCCCAGAGCAACCCGTTGAGTGCCTCAATTACACGCTCGCCGCGCCGCGCGCTTGTTTCTAGCATGCGCGCTCCATCAGGCGTAGCGCCAGAGGAGCAGAGCGAGTGCCAGAGACTCGCGAGCGCGGGTGGTGTGCTCACAGGTTCATCCAGATCACGCATAGACGCGACAATACTTGCCCGGCTGATCCAGAGCGCGACCACCAGTACTGTCAACACAGTTACAAGCACCCCCAGGCACCAGGATGTGAGCAGACTTTGCCAGCTCACCCACAGATGCAGGACCCCGGCTTGTAGCACAGGGACAGGTACGCTGTTCGCGGCCACGCCCACCCCTAGCCGCGGTAAGACCGTGAATAGCACCAGTTCCAGAGCCAGCACACCAACACCTGACAACACACCGAGAAGGGCCGCGAGTATCCCGTAGCCGCACCCCTCGAAGAGGAGCAATTGCACGAGATGCGAGCGACTCAAGCCCAGAGCCCGGCTCATCCCCAGTTCTACGCGTCGTTCAGCAGCCAGAAAGATCACCAGCAGAGCCAGCAAGAGCATACTGATGCCCACCAGCAAGCAGGTGAAGAGAGGCGGCAGCCAGGTGAACTGCTGACCAGTCGGTGAGAGGAAGACAATCTTGTTGACTTCTAGCGTGAGCGTTTCCTGCACGACATCTGGCTTGAGTGGATGAATTCTAAAAAGGTCGAAACTGGTTTGACCAAGCGCGTGAGGCACATCTAGGCGGGCCGAGGCTCCAGGAAAAAGCTGCTGCAATAAATTAAGCACTGCGCGGCTGCTGCCCGCCGAGCTATTTCTGATGCTAATGGTATTAGGGGGCTCAGGGTCGATCTGTTGTGCCGCGGCCAGGGGCAGAAGAATCTGTGGCATGGCGGGAGTAATTGCCTCGCCTGCCGTTACCCCGATATCGTTGGAGAGCAGTGCGCGCACCGTCACCGTGACCATCTTCTCCCCGAATGTCAGTTGGAGCTGGTCACCAGGCCGCGTCGTGCCGAGTCCCTGCACCAGCGAAGCGCTTACCAGAGCCTCACCAGCGCGCAGATCCGCTATCTGGACCATCTGTCCCTGTGCATCGGTCAGTGGGCCATAGGTCTGATTAAAAGCGGGTGGCAGGGCATAAAAGTCCACATCGTGAACCGCGAAGCCTGTACGCAGCGAGGTCACAGTTGGACTCTGTGGATAGATGCCGAGGGCGCTGGCTGCCTGGATCTGCGGCAAGGCTCGGATGCGGGCCAGGTCGCTGTCAAGCATGCTTTGGGTAAAGGGACCTGTCACGCTCTCATCAACCTGGCCCATGTGCGCAATACGCTGCGCAGCCGCTGAACTGCTAACGCTGTCTTGCAGGCCGAACGAGGCGGTTATGACCGCCGTAGCCAGAGCCAGACCGCAGAGCAGCAGCAGCGTTTTGCCAGGTCTACGTATAGTATTGCGCACCCCCATGCGCAAGAGCAGTGGATTGGTCAGTGCCAGCCCCAGCAGCAAGAACAGCATGCCCCCCGTCAGGGTAGCCAGGGCCAGGGCTAACGCCGTTGGTGAGATCGCCGGAAAAAGGCTCAGGCTCATAGCGCGCCCCCGTTTCCTGTCGCTCCCGGCATGTTAAAAGATTGTGTCCCGGTAAATGCTGAATCGCGCTCGATCAGTCCATCGCGCATGGTAATGAGGCGGCTCGCCTGCCGCGCCACCTCTAGCGCGTGCGTGACCCAGACAAAGGTCAATCCATGCTCGCGGTTGAGTCGCAGCATCAGAGCAATAATCTCCTGGCTGGTTGTACTGTCCAGAGCCCCGGTTGGCTCATCGGCCCAGACGATCGCTGGCGTAGTTGCCAGCGCGCGGGCAAGAGCAAAGCGCTGGCGCTGTCCCCCGCTCATCTCAGCGGGCCGATGCCGCGCCCAGGCGCTTAGCCCTACCTGCTCAATACTTGCGCGTGCGCGCGCCCTGGCCTCCCGCGCTGACACGCCACTGACCAGCAGGGGCAGCTCAACGTTCTCCAGGCCATTGAGGACAGGGAGCAGATTGTACGTTTGAAAAACAAAACCCATCTCGCGAGCGCGAAAAGCGGTCAATTCCCGATCCGCCAGGCTACGGATATCGCGCCCGGCGATGCGGATTGTCCCCGCAGTGACAGCATCCAGGCCACTCAGGCAGTTAAGCAGGGTCGTCTTGCCGCATCCGCTCGGACCCATGATCGCCACAACCTCGCCGCGCGTAATGCGCAAATCGACCCCCTTCAACGCCTGCACATGCAAAGTAGTGGTCACATATTCTTTGCGCACCCCTACGGCTTCAATAATGGTTGAGCGCTCTTGCTCAGGCGTAAGCAGCGGCCCTGGAGAGAAATGTCGCAGTGGCATCAGTTTACTCCTTATATATTAGGAAATAGTGCATGAAACCTATGAATATACATAGTCTTTCTGTCTCCAACAGAGTATGCCTGAGAAAGGCACCGGGGTCATCGGTCTGGAGAAGGATTCTGCGCTCGGTCTGGAGGCGGTATGAGAAATGCTGCCATGCTCGCCCACTTCTTTTCTGTTAATATGTGGAGACTAATCTCGTTTCAATACCGCAGAAGAGAAAATGCAGGAAGAAGTTCATTATATGAAAAGGATCTTACGTCTAGTTCATGAACACCTCTCACGTTTCTTCGACTGCACAGGATTACGAGGACCTGGTTCGCCAGTTCTATGTCCCTTTTAACACTGGCGATATCAGCATCTATGATCGCATTCTGGCTCGGGACTGGATCGACGATCCTCTTTCGCCAGATCAGCAACAGGGACCGGCTGGCTTCAAAGCGAAAGTCAGCGAGTTCTGGCAAACCATTCCGGGCTATCATGTCACAAATGACGAAATCCTGATCGTGGGAAACAAAGCGGCAGTTCACTCAACTGTGCGCAGCAATCTGCGCGGGGCGAAACCTGCCGAGCGTCCATTCGAGATGCGCACGTGCGACTTCCACCGCATTGAGGATGGGAAGATCGTCTATACCTGGCATCTCGAGGATTTCTACGGCCTCTGCCAGTATCTCGGAGCCATACCTGGGCGCTGAGAAAATGAGAAAAATCCAGCGAGAGAGGAGTGCATCCAAGCAACTTTTGCGGGAGTAAATGCTGCGTCCAGCTTCTACTCCCGCTCCAAAGCGTCCTTCAGTGGCACTAATTGCTGTTGTAGCGCGTAGATTGCGGCCTGCGTGCGATCAGCAAGGTGCAATTTCGATAGGATGTTAGAAACGTGGGTCTTGACGGTTGGCTCGCTAATTACGAGGTCAGTCGCAATCTCAGAATTAGAGCGCCCGCGCGCGATACGCTTCAAGACTGCGCGTTCGCGGGGAGTTAGATCACTCAGCAAAGCATCCTCGCGCGTCTGCATCTCGTGGAGCAGACGCGCGGCAACCATAGGGTGCAAGATGCTCTCGCCTCTCGCTGCCGCTCGCACTGCTCTGACCAGTTCTTGCGGATCAGTATCCTTGAGCAGATAGGAGAGAGCACCCGCTTTGATCGCGCGAAAAATCTGCTCATCTTCGTAATAAGATGTCAGCATAACAACCTGAGCGCTGGGAACAAGGCGTTTGATCTCCCGCACCGCTGTAATGCCATCCATTTCCGGCATAAGTAGATCCAGCAGGACCACATCTGGCAGAAATTCTATGGCCTGCTCGATGGCCTGTGTACCATTTACGCTCTCACCAGCGATTGCTATATCTGTCTGTTGCTCCAGTAAAAAGCGTATCCCTTGCCTGACCACCGCGTGCTCATCTACAATCAGCACACGAATCATCTTTTCTCCGCCTTTTGTAGTCGTACTACAATGCTGGTTCCCTCTCCAGGGGCAGTATGCAGGTGCAGCGTTCCACCAGCTTCCTGCACCCGCTCTTGTATCAAACGTAGCCCCAGACCGTGACTCTCCTTGCTCTGTGCGAGATCAAAGCCGCTGCCATCATCGACAATGCTCAGCTCGATCTTTCCTGCCGCTGGCTTGAGAACCAGGGTAATCACGCTAGCCCCTCCGTGACGCGCCGCGTTCGAGACAGATTCTTGAGCGATGCGCAAAAGCGCTTCTTCGCTCTCTGCTGAGAGACAGACCGGCTCGATATGGGTCATGATCTGCATACCCAGACGTGTCCGATAGGCTGCCGCCAAGCGCTGTTCAAGCTCAGGCTGTAATGAGCGCAGGCTTTGCGAGATGGCAACCGTATCTCCTTGTGGTGCCTTCGTAATAGCGATGCCCAGGCCCGGCAGAGCCCTGGCCTGCTGCCACAATCACCCTTTCCAGGTCTGTCAGTGAAGCAAAAGTGTTTCCCACGCGTACCGCCAGCGTTTGTCCGTTGGTATCTACCTCTTCAGCAGGTACTACCACATTATCTCCTGCCAACACCTGCTGAATTTGTATCAGGCTAACACCCTTCTTCTGCATCTTTTTCACAGCCAATTCCACCGTGACAATCTGTTCTCGAACGCCGGTGACGTTGACCACGCTCACGCCGTTGATGTCCTGAAGCACTGGGGCCACTATCTGCTTGAGCGCTACTCCTAGAGCCGCCTCATCCTGCGTAGATGTGACCGAGAGGGTAATGATCGGCAGATCTGCCGGGTTAAAAATCTGCAGTTGAGGCGTCACATTGCCGGGCAAAGCCGACTGCAGCTCGTTCAAGCGCGCAGCGAGTTTCTGGCTCGCAGCATCCAGATTGGTCCCATCGTTATACAGTATCGTAATCAACGAAGCGCCTTCTTGCGATTGCGAGGTCACCTGCTGCACATTCTGCATGCCTTGGATGCTCTGCTCCAGAGGATCGGTGACATCCTGCTCTACCTGCGTCGGCGCCGCTCCTGGATAGACCGAGACCACACTGATCGCGGGATAGTCAACAGGGGGCAGCAAATCCTGTTTCAAGAGTGGGATGACAAAAAGGCCGAGAACTAATATGGCTACACTGGCAAGCGCGGCGATCCCGCGATTAGCAAAACTCAATTTCGTTAGCCAGAACATATCTACTCCTTTATTATCTCTATGATGTAATAAGAGGAGTGTACCAGCGAAGCCGTCCAGACCCGTCATGCCAGCGATGGATTGTTCCTCATGCTTTTGGATGAGGAAGAGTGTTCAAATCAGAGCCCTCAATAGCATACCTCTCTACCTATCAAGCAAAACGTCCCTGCTTGTTTTTCCGTCATGAATCCAAAAGAAGAGAGCAAGCCTGGATCGTCGCAACGCGACGATCCAGGCTTGCTCTCTTCTTTTGTGTAGTGCTTCGCGCCGAGCGCAAGAGCGTAACGGCTGCCTGAAAGGTAGGCATGACTCAGATGTCCTGGCTATCCTTTGACTGCACCGGCTGTCAGGCCAGAGACAATGCGCCGTTGCAAGAACAGGACCATAATGACCAGCGGCACCGTCACAATGATTGCGGCAGCGCTGACCTCACCAAAGGCAATCAGGTGCTCTCCATTAAAGAGAGGGATGGCCACCGTCACGGTCTGCGCGGTAGAGTCTGCCGTCATAGTCAAGCCGAAAAGGAAATCATTCCAGACGGTGATAAACGAGAGAATCGCCGTCGTAAAGACTCCCGGTGCGGCCAGTGGGAGGATGATGCGCCAGAGCGTGCCTATGCGACTGCAGCCATCCATTCTGGCGGCCTCTTCAAGGTCAGGCGGCAATTCACGGAAAAACGACGTTAAGAAGTAGACCGTGATAGGCAAGGAAATGACCAGGTAGGGAATGATCAACGCCACGTAGGTATTATAGACATTGATCGTGTCAGTGAAAAAGACAAAAAGTGGCCCCACAAGCGCAATCAGTGGGAACATCTGGACTGAAAGAATAACCGCCAGCACGCCACCTTTGCCGCGAAATTTCATACGCGCGATCGCATATGCGCAGATCGAGCCGAAGAGCAGAGAGAGGAGAGTCGTCAGAATCGCCACGATGGTGCTATTCAAAAGATCTTTCGCAAAAGCGGGTTGAACGCTCACAAAAGCTCCATAATAGTTCGCCGTAGTGAACGACTGTGGGAAAAGCGTGGGAGGCGATGCGTTGATCTCTGAGTCAACTTTTATCGATGTAATCGCCGTCCAGTAGAATGGAGCGAGGGCCACGAAGAGTACAACGACAAGGGCAATGTAACGGATAATGATATCCCAGTTTATTTGCCGCTTTTCTGTTGTAGCACCCCTTGTCCTTGTGAATGGTGCGGCGAGTTCTTGTTCTGCCATGAGAGAGTTCTCCTTTCCTGAGATTGAGACTAGTTCTGGCTGATGCGGCTCAATGAGACGGTTATAATGCCAACGACAGCGCAGAAGAGAAAGAGAACGACAGCGGCAGCTACTCCTGGAGAAAAGTCGAAGGTTGCTCCCACAAACATATTGGCGTAGGAGTAAAGCGCCATGGTCTGGATTTGGCGACCGCCGCCTGTAAGGACGTAGAACAGATCAAATGCACGCAGAGCATCCAGCAGGCGGAAGAGGAGCGCGATCAACAGAGAGCTTCTGAGCAAGGGAAAGGTGATCGTCCAGAATTGTTGCCAGCGATTGCTACCATCCACGCTGGCAGCCTCATAGATATCGCTGGGAATAACTTGCAGACCGGCGAGTAGCAGCAGCGCCATAAACGGCGTTGTTTTCCAGACATCGATAACGACCGCGGCGGTAATGACACCGTTTGTCGTGCGCAACAGGGAATCTCCTGGTGCCAGAAGATGGAGTCCTTGCAGTATGTAGGTCAGGACACCGTTTTGGGCATTGAACATCAGATACCAGATTTGCGCGGAGACAATGGTAGGAAAGGCAAAAGGGATAAGGATGGCCGTGCGTACCAGGCCACGTCCAGGAAATGCCTTGTTCATCAATAAAGCAATACCAAAGCCTATCAGGGTTTCCAGAGCAACGCTTATAACACTGAAGATGATAGTTGTGCTCACGGAGCTTTGAAATGCTGGATCACCGATGACCTGTATATAGTTGCGTAAACCGACAAAATCAGAGCCAGTCGGTAGTAATGGATTATTAAGGAGGCTGAGGCGTACCGAATCGATAATAGGATAGGCAGCCACGAGCGCGATAATGATAATGGTTGGGGCGATCAGAAAATAAGGAGTGATGCCATTGCCCAGATCTAAGCGCTTCAACAGACTTGTTCTACGCACAGGGAGAGCTTCTGTTTGTACCGTTGTAGACATGACGCATTTCCCTTCCTTCTTTGTATTACTTCCAGGTATTACGTCTAACAATGAGGGAGTGCCAACAAGTGGCTTGCCCCCTCCTCGGCTTCAGTTTATGGGTCATACCTGATCTGGCAAAGCAGGAAAACTATCCTGCTTGTTTGACAGATCGCAAGCGATCTGTCAAACAAGCAGAAAAGGTCTTAAAAAACCAGGGACGACTCATACCCTACTGCATGCTTGCTAACGTTCGAACTCTTACTTGGAGACGAGAGCTTGCAGTTGAGTCTGGAGAGCGCTAAGCGCGGCGGCAGGAGTAGCCTGTTTTGTAAGTGCCTGATGCACATTGACCTGAATGATATTTGAAAGGTCAAGGTAGACCGGCGAAACCGGACGTGGCAGTGAATTTTGCAGGATTGGCTGCAATTTTGTGAAGAGCGGCTGCTTTGTTTGCACTTCGCTATCACTGTAGACACTGTTAAGGGCAGGTGTAAACGAGCCCTGTATGGCTAGCAGCTTTTGTGCATCTGGGCCGAGCATATACTTCATGAAGCTCCAGGCCGCATCAGGACTCTTGGAGTAGGCATTAATTGCCATATTCCAGCCGCCTACACAGGAATGTCCGACAGTGCCACTACCGCCAAAAGGCAGGGCATGGATATCGAACTTGTTGGCGACTTTTGAAGTGCTGGCGTTGCCCAGAGAGTATGCGTAAGGCCAGTTGCGCATGAAGGCGGCGTCACTATTCTGGAAGGCCTGGCGGCAGGCTTCTTCATTGTATGTAGTGATCGCGATAGGTGAGATAGTGCCGACCCAACTGACCATCTCTGTGAGGGCCTGTACAGCTTGCGGGCTGTTGACGGTCACAGTCTTTGAATTATTGGGATCAAGCACCGCGCCACCATAACCACCCAGGACCTCGACAAAGTCGCAGACCAGGGCCTCGCCCTGTATACCTTGCCAGGCGTAGCCAATCTTCGCCTTGGTTTGACTTCTGGCCATACTTGTCAACTCGTCAAAGCTAGTTGGAGCGGTAGAAATGATATCTGTGCGGTAGTAGAGGATACCAAGGTCGGTGCGCAAAGGCGCGGCCACTACCTGGCCATTATACGTACAGGAAGCGATTGGTCCGTGAAGATAGTTTGCGCGGTCACTCGCGGGCCACCTGCTTGTCAAATCCACCGTCCAGCCACTGGAGGCAAATTGGGCTGGCCAGACAACATCTATATTCAACACATCAAAGGATGCGCTACGTGCCCGCAGCGTATTGTCATACAGGGTGATGAGAGTAGAAGTGTCGGAGGGGCCGTTGTGCCAGACAACATGTACGTTGTCTTTGTTGGTTTTGTTGTAGTTGTCTACAAGTGTTGAGTAGGTGTTTGAGGTATCATTTTCAGTCTGCCAGACAATGGTTGTTGGACCACCAGTGCTGGTACCTCCACCCCCACAGGCTTCGAGTAGTGAACCTGCTACGGTGCTTGTCAAGCCAAGCGCTAATGCACGCTCTAGAAATGTACGGCGTTTCATGCGCCCGGAGCGCATTTTGACAATCAGGTCGTCGAGGACATCACGCTGTTCAGGGACCATGTCTACATTCTCCTTCGAAATAGATAGTGACACTGCACTGGTCAACGCACATATGGAGGAAGCGATCCAAATAAGAACGGATCGTTCCTAAAATACAAGGGAACTTAACCACATCCCTTCATGAAGAAGGCTCTATGCCATCGCTGTCAACGCTAACAACGATCCGCGTCGGGAGGCATACTGTGCCTTCCTGAGTATGATGTGATGTAGTATTTGGAACCGGTTCAATTAGCTACTTCAACTATATCATAGAAATATATCTTTGTAAAGGGGAAATCTCTCTCGTCTACGGGGCGCGTACCTCGCACTTTGCGTTGCAAGAGTCCCTGGTGTACCGCAAGATTTTTTGCATATTTTTGGGACTGAAACAGCATGGAAAGACATTCTAGCTGCTATGAACAATCCTGGTCCTGGCGGGTCAGTTTGCTTGGGAAGAGAGCGCTGGAAGCTTTACAGACATAGCAGGATATGTTATGCTTGGAACACTACAGTAATGGAACCGATTCAAATATTATGAACAGCGAGAGACGAGTAAAGGCACCCACCATTCAGGATGTTGCGCGGCACGCTGAGGTCGCGGTCGGAACTGTTTCGCGCGTCATTAATGGGAGACCAGGGGTGAAGTCAGTGACCCGTCAACGCGTGTTAGACGCGATTGAACGACTTGACTACAGCCCGAATCTTATTGCACGCAGTATGGCTTCCAGGCGTACCGGTTCCGTAGGTGTTATTGTACCATTTTTCGCTCGCCCTTTCTTTAACGAGGTATTGCGGGGCGTGGAAATGATCATCACCCAGGCGGGGCGGGAGTTTGTACTGTATAATGTGCAGTCTAATGATCAGTGCATGTTTTACTTTCACATGCTACCCAAACAGCACAGGGTGGATGGGTTGCTGGTGATTTCTCTCTATCCTGATGACGAGGCGGCGGCAGGTTTCAGGCGCACTGGCATGCCAGTGGTCTTAATAGATGCCTATCATCCATTGCTCACGTCGCTGGTTGTAAACAATGTTGATGGCGCGTTCCAGGCAGTCAGGTGTTTGATTGAGCATGGCCATCGGCGCATCGGCTTTATTAATGGTATCACTGAGGGAGATTTTCGCTTTAACCCGGGGAATGATCGTTTTATTGGGCTACACCGTGCTCTTGGTGAGGCAGATATACTCTATGAACCCGACCTCGTGCTAACCGCCAAATGGGATCGCTCTGGAGGAAGGCAAGCAGCGTTAAAACTATTGACACTCCCGGAGCGTCCCACGGCCATCTTCGCGGCCAGCGATTTGCAGGCCATTGGCGTGCTTGAGGCAGCCAGGTCTCTCAATATAGTCGTGCCCACTGATCTCTCTGTGATTGGCTTCGATGGCATCGAAATGGCGGAAATCATGGAACTGAGTACTGTTCAGCAGCCAATGCAGCAGATGGGAGAACTGGGTGCGCAGAAGTTGATCGCGCAGATAGAGGTAGCCGCGCAGCTTGAGATCTCCAGGAATGGCGGACCTCGACCAGAACTGATTCGCTTGCAGACTAGCCTGGTACAGCGTCGCACAATCACGGCACCTCCACCTGTAAGCGAGGTGACGCCCGCTCAAAAGGCATAAGGAGGAGTAATCGTGATATCCAACACCTCTCCCTGGTGGCAACACGGGATCATCTACCAGATCTATCCTCGCAGTTTCAAAGATAGCAACGGAGACGGCATTGGGGATTTAGAGGGCATCATCAGTCAACTCGACTATTTGACCTGGTTAGGGGTGAATGCGCTCTGGCTCTCACCGTTTTATCCTTCGCCGATGGCCGATTTTGGTTACGACATTACTGACTATTGCGCTGTTGATCCTCTCTTCGGTGATCTGAAGACCTGTGACAGGCTGATCGAGCAGGCTCATCAGCGCGATCTCAAGGTCATGCTTGATTTTGTCCCTAATCATACCTCTGATGAGCATCCCTGGTTTCTTCTGTCGCGGAGTTCGCGCCAGAATTCCAGGCGCGATTGGTATATCTGGGCCGATGCCCGGCCCGATGGTTCTCCTCCCAATAATTGGTTGAGCGTGATGGGTGGATCAGCCTGGGAGTGGGACGCTTCCACTGCTCAGTATTATTTGCACACATTTCTTACAAAGCAGCCAGACCTTAACTGGCGCAACCCGGCAGTCAAGGCCGCTATGTTTGATGTTATCCGCTTCTGGCTAGAGCGGGGGATAGACGGGTTTCGCGTGGATGCCGCCCATTATATCCTCAAAGACCCCGCATTGCGCGATAATCCGCTTAATTCCTCCGTTCAGCAGGTCTTGCATAAGCCGATGGGTGACTATGATTCGCAGGTGCATCTCTATGATAGCGCACATAGCGATGTGCATGCTGTCTATCGCGAGTTGCGCCAACTGCTCAACACTTATAGCACAACACAACCGCGTTTCCTGCTAGGCGAGGTGCATATATTTAATCGGGAGGTCTGGGCCAATTACTATGGAGCAGATCTCGATGAATTACATATGCCCTTCAATTTTGATTTTATCCGCACCATATGGAATGCCCGGGACATTCGCCAGTCGGTCGATGATCTCGAGGCCCACCTCCCGCCGGGGGCCTGGCCTAACTATGTGCTGGGCAATCACGATGAGCCGCGCATCATGACGCGCGTGGGCTCTGGCATGGCTCGCCTGGCTATGCTCCTCCTGCTCACCCTGCGTGGCACTCCGACGCTCTATTATGGAGATGAGATCGGCATGCATGACGGGGAGATTCCACCAGAACGAGTCAGTGATCCGATGGCGAAGAATAGGCCTGGTCTGGGCCTTGGGCGGGACCCTGAGCGCACGCCGATGCAGTGGGACGGCAGCCCAAATGCTGGTTTCTGCCTGTCAGCTAGCGAACCCTGGTTGCCTCTTCCCGCGGATTATCAGCAGGTCAATGTTGCTGTTGAGCAAGAAGATCCCTATTCCCTCTTGAGTTTCACACGCCGCCTGATCGAACTGCGCCGCTCAGCTCTCGCGCTTACGGCTGGCAGCTACTCTCCCATAGAGGAAACACCCGCTGCCTGTTTCGTCTTTCGACGCCAGTCGGCAGAGCAGAGTTATCTTATTGCACTCAACTTTTCAGGCGAGGAACAGGCCCTGGCATTGTCAGAGCTGGGCCGTGGGCGTATCATTCTCTCTACATGTCTGGATCGCGGTGAACTCATCGACCTGACGCTTCTGCGCTTGCGCGGCGAAGAAGGACTCGTTATCGCATTAGAGAGCCTTTAGCGCTTGAAGCCTGGCCCAAGGACGCGAAAAAGGGCAGGACCTTTGACGCGGATACCTATGCCTGACCTTTTCCTTAGCAAGGGAAACCCTGTAATTCTGACATCAGGTTAAGCGGCTACATGGATGTGTGTTTCAAAGGTGGTTTTCCTGGCAAGGGATAAAACATCTGAATCTGATAAAGGCTTTCGTAAAACTATTGACTGGATGGGAACATAAAGCATGCAGAATATGCACCAGGGACAGGAAAGCAATGGCTTGAATTTTCCAGGCATTCTCTATGGAGGCGATTACAATCCAGAGCAATGGATAGCACAAGAGGATGGTGGGATAAATCCAGTCTGGCAGGAGGATCTTCGTCTGATGCGCAAAGCCGGGGTCAATCTTGTGACCCTGGGGGTCTTTAGCTGGGTCTCATTACAGCCGGCGGAAAGCACCTTTACCTTTGCCTGGCTTGATCAGATCCTGAATCTGTTAGCGGAGCAGAATATTTCTGTCTGTCTGGGCACAGCGACCGCGGCTCAACCGGCCTGGCTTTCGGCGACCTATCCTGATGTTTTGCCAGTCAATGAATGGGGCCAGCACCGTCAGCACGGCAGACGCCTCAACTATTGTCCCAGCAATCCTGACTTACGACGACTGGCGCGGAATCTGGTGCATGCGCTGGCTGAGCGCTATCAAAACCATCCAGCGTTATTACTCTGGCATGTGAGCAATGAATATGGTCCAGCCTGTTATTGCGACAAGTGTGCAGGCCATTTTCGCGCCTGGCTCCAGCGGTGCTACGATAGCTGGAAAAGCTCAATCAGCACTGGGGGACCGCTTTCTGGGGACATACCTACACATCCTGGGAGCAGATCCAACCTCCCACGCGCCTGGGGGAGCGCAGTATGCAGGGCCTGACGCTTGATTATCAGCGTTTTTTGTCCGACATCAACCTGGAAAGTTACCAGGAGTTAGCGAGCATCTTGCGCAAAATAACGCCACAGATTCCGGTGATGCCCAACTTTCACGGCCTGCAAAGTCAGCTTGATTATTTCTCGTGGGCACCTCATCAGGATATCATTGGCTGGGATACCTATCCGCGTCACAATGCCAGCCCCAGTAGCAACGCCTTTTATTTTGCTTTGATGCGCGGTCTCAAACGTGGTCAACCCTGGCTGCTCATGGAACAGACGCCCGGCCAGGTGCAGTGGCATCCTGAGAATCCCCTCAAGCCGCCAGGGACGATGCGCCTGTAGAGCTACCAGGCGCTGGCTCATGGGGCTAACTCGTTATTGTTTTTTCAGTGGCGTCAATCGCGGACAGGCGAGGAGATGTATCATAGCGCCATCGTGAGCCACGCCGGTCATGAGCACACCCGTGTCTTTCAGGAGGTCGCAGCCCTGGGCGCGGAACTCCACTCATTAGAAACGGATCTACTTGCCACGCGCTTGCATGCTCGCGTAGCTTTACTGCTGAGCTGGCCAAACTGGTGGGCGGTAGAGCATGAGCATGTTCCTGGTCGCTTGCCCTACCTGGCGGAGTTGCAAGCCTATTACCAGGCATGCTGGCAGCGCAACCTTGCCGTGGATATTCTTTCTCCTGATGATGCCCTGGAGGGTTACGATCTGGTGCTGGCGCCGCTTTTTAACCTGCTCAGCCAGGAGCAGGGAAGCGCGCTTGAGCATTATGTTGCTCAGGGAGGCACCTTTTTAACAACATATTTCAGTGGTCTCGTTGACGAGAATAATCGTGCCTGGCTCGGTGGTGCGCCTGGTCCATTACGCCGCGTGCTGGGACTCTGGGTCGAGGAATTTGATCCATTGCCAGAAGGCAAAACTAATACCCTGCTCAATACACAGGAAATGGAGGCCTGGCAGGGCACTTACCAATGCTCACACTGGTGTGAAGTGGTGCATCTGGAAGGAGCGCGCGCTGAGTGTCTTTGGCGAGAATTTCTACGCGGGATATCCCGCGCTCACTGAGCATGCTTTCGGCGAGGGTCGCGCATTCTATGTCGCTACTCGCCTGGATGAGGTCGGCCTGGATGCGTTACTTGGCATGCTCCAGCAACAGTTAGCGCTCAAACCTGCTCTGTTTGCTCCTCAAGGGGTCGAGGTGACGCAGCGGCAGGGAGCACAGAAGGCCTATACCTTTGTGTTAAATCACCTGCGCGTGGCCCAGCATGTTCCTCTTGCCCAACCCATGTGCGATCTTCTGACCCAGCAGGTTTATGAGCAAGAAGTACGACTCCCGGCGCTGGGTGTCGTTATCCTTGTCCCGGCACATTGATGTTCTATTTTTGACGAGGAGATCTCAAAGTAAATGGCACTAAAGAAAAGTTCACCAAAGATTGCTGATCTGGCATTATTCACAATAGAGGAACCGCTCCCCCGGAGATCCGCCCGCAGTCGGCGCTCTGGGCGACGGAGCACCAATCTTTCCCTGCTGCTCATGGCTGTGCCTGGGATTGTAGTGCTCCTTGTAATGGCCTACATCCCTATGGCAGGGGTATTGATTGCCTTCAAAAACTATTTGCCGTTTGAGGGCTTCTTTGGCAGCGCGTGGGTCGGTTTAGAGAATTTCCGTTTTCTCTTTAGTACAGACGAGACCCGGATTATCACCTATAATACGCTGTTCATGAACAGCCTGTTTATCATCTTTGGTACAGGCTTCTCGCTGGCAATCGCTCTGTTGCTCAATCAGGTACGAGACAGGAGTCGCTTCAAGTTTTTGCCCAAGATCTATCAGTCGGTGATCTTTTTCCCCTATCTGATTTCCTATGTGCTGGTCAGTTATTTTGTGCTGGCCATGTTCAACTACGATGACGGAACCATCAATCACGTGTTGATTGTGCTCCATCTTCAGCCCATTGACTGGTACGGCTCTCCCCAATACTGGCCAGTCATTCTGACGCTCACCTATCTCTGGAAGAATGCAGGCTTTACCGCGATCATTTATCTGGCCGGCATGGTAGCGATCAGCCCTGAGTATTATGAGGCGGCTCGCCTGGATGGTGCCAGTGGCTGGCAACAGGTATGGTATATTACGCTGCCATTGATCAAGCCGCTGATTATTCTGACGGTCTTGCTGGCCATCGGGCGCATTTTCTACGCCGACTTTGGCCTCTTCTTTCAGGTCACGAATAATCGCTCTGCCCTCTATCCTACAACCGATGTGATCGATACCTACGTCTATCGGGCGCTGATCACATTGGATAACGTGGGGATGTCCTCGGCGGCAGGTCTCTATCAATCCGCCATAGGGTTTTTCCTCATCTTTACCGCAAACTGGTTTGTCCGGCGCATTGATCCTGACCAGGCGGCTTTTTAAGCCCGGTCAACCCTTTGCCTGCTTTGTCGTGCCCTTCTATGTTTTGCTGCTGCGTACCTACTTTGCTGGTTTGCCCAGAGAGTTGATCGAGGCGGCCAAATTGGATGGAGCAGGCGAGTGGCGTATCTTCTTTCGGATCGTCGTGCCGATGTCCACGCCTGCGCTGGCAACAGTCGGCCTACTGATTATGCTAGTTTACTGGAATGACTGGTTTCAGGGCTTGCTTTATATCAGTAACACCCACCTGGTGTCTTTGCAATATTTGCTCTACCAGATCTCGCAAAATGTGCTGATGCTTAACGCGGCAGCCAGTCAGTCTAATGTCGCTACTACAGCACTGCCAGCTCAGTCTGTTTTGATGGCCATGGCTATCCTGGCCATCGGACCCATCGTCTTCGCTTTCATCTTTACCCAGCGCTACTTTGTTCGTGGCATCACCCTCGGTGGACTTAAAGGCGATTGAGGCGGGTCTTTCTCTGCTGAATCAGGCGCTTTACCAACTCTCTCTGCGTCGTGCGGGTTAAGACGCTCGTTTATCGCTTCTGCCAACAGATCGCTTCCAGGGTAGCGCGGTTCTTTGTGCAGAGGTAGAGCGCAGGTATCCACCCATTTTTTAGCGTCAATTGTTGTTAGTTCTGGTTTTTCTCTGGCGATTACAACACAAAGGAGTATGATGTAGTCTTTACGGCTCCCTGGGTCAATGTCTACACTACAAACGCGCAAAAAGGCAATTTCACCGCTCTCGACGATCTCTTGCCCCAGTATGCACCTGATCTGTATAAGAGCCTGCCGTCAGCCTTCTGGGACGCTGTACGCGTGAATGGAAAGATCTATGGCGTGCCGAACCAGAATTATTTTGCTTACGTGAACGGCGTCTTCATCAACAAGAAATTCGCGGATAAGTACGCCTCTACTCTGCCCTCTGGTGGCGCGCTTACCAGCTATAGCGATCTCGAGCCGTTCCTGGACCAAATCAAGGCGCATGAGCCGGGAGTGACGCCAGTCTTTATGTCGAATGGCGGCATTGCCGGAGGAGTGATCTTTGGTGGCCTTGATTGGGGCTTTGATGCCTTTGCTGGCGCTGGCTTTGTGGCCGCTACTCGCTATAATGATCCGCACCTCCAGGTTGTCAATATGTATGCCACGCCGGAATATCAGCAAGCGGTCGCGCTGCGCTGGAAATGGGGGCAACTGGGCTACTTCAAGAAAGACCCGGTGGCCCCCGATCAGGGCGCGGTCGCGGTCCAGAATGGGCAGTATGCTGTGTTAATCGGCCAGCAGGCGAAGCCAAACGATATTCCAGGCATTGAGTCCCATTTTGGTATTCCCCTGACCGTCAAAACTGTTGGGCCGACATTCATCAGCACACAGGGTATCCTGCAAAATATGAACTCAATCCCCCGCAGTTGCCCGCATCCTCAGCAGGCGCTGCAATTCCTCAACCTGGTGAACAGCGACGCCACCATTTTCAATCTGTTGTGCCACGGCATCGAGGCTAAACACTATGTGTTTGTGAATAAAACGCAGAAGTTGATCGGCTATCCTACGGGCATCACAGCGACCAGCGACAAATATAATCCTGGTACAGACTGGATGTTCGGCAATGAGCAGAACGGGTACTACATAGATCAGGCCAGTGTGGGTATCTACGCGCAGATCCAGCAGGCAAATTCGACCGCGGCGCGTTCAACGGCCTTTGGCTTTTCCTTTGATCCCACTAACGTCACAACGCAGATTGCTCAGGTCTCAGCTATCACAAGTGGCACGGGTTCCTTGACGAATGCGCTGTCGTTTGGCCAGTTGAACCCGAATGATCTGCCCAAATACCTGGCGCAGATCAAGCAGGCTGGCGGCGATGAGATTGTAGCGGAAACCCAGAAGCAACTGAACGCCTGGAAACAGAAGCACTAAAGGCCACTTACCCTGAACGAGGACAGCGTTCCCATACAATGCCCTGCTTGTTGGCAATTCACCTCCGGTAAACTGCCAAACAAGCAGGGCATTGTATAGCTTTTCATTTTACCTGTCAGTGCCGCTTTTTACGATGATGAACGATGTATGGTAGGGAGTTTGTGCAGCCAGTGCTTGCCAATGGGCGTCTCTACTATACCTTGCAGCAAAATGGCAATCGCTGGTAAGTCGATACATTCGATGCCTTATCAGGGCGGCTACTCTGGCATTATCAACCTGCTGGCAGCATCAATGATCTGACGGTTAGCAACAATACCGTCTATGTTTCTTTTGAAAAATTGGATACTACGGAATATGATCTGAGCGCGCTTAACGCGGCTGATGGATCACAGCAATGGAGCGCGCAGACGGTAGCCAGCCAGCCACCATCGACGGGTATCTTGAGAGTGCGCGTCATCTTTTTGCTGAGTGCAAAAGCCCTGCATGAAAAGTCGTACATGCAATAGTGGGCCGATTGATCGGGTCCAGTCCCGATTCATCGGGGACAGCATGAATACCTCCCAATGCATCTTTTGCCTGATGTCTCTCATGCTCGTGAAGGATTTCAAGAAGGATTTCAAGCAAGGCGAGAGGCCCTCGATGAATCGGGGCTGGACCCGATCAATCGGCCCACTATGGTTGTCTCTGTTTGTGAGAGGGAGCAGTAGAGAACAGGTCAAAGATGCTCAGTTTGCAGAAAAGTAGATGAGATGAATGAGAGGGGTAGTAGAAGCTTTCACACGTTGCAAATAAACGACGCGCACCCGTATCTTGAATGGGAATAGTAAGTTGGTGGTAGCAAATGGTATTATCTATAGCCTGTTATCGTCACCAGCATGCGGTGGTAAAAATAGCAGTTGTCTTTTCGCATGGCGAGCCGATACTGGTACATTGCTCTGGCATTCTCAGAATCTCTTGCCTGCTAGCTTTGCACAAGATCCGCTACGTATGCCACTGTTTAGTTTTACAGGCAAGCTCATTGCCAATGGGAAGGCGCTCTACATTGACTCTAGCGCTGGGCTGCTGGCTCTTGATGCTGGCAATGGTCACGTACTCTGGCAGCACGTTGAGGATTTTTATGTCTCGTGGAGCGGAACAGAGCTAAAAACAGTTGCTGCCTCTGTCCCTCGTCTCGTTGGATTTGGCCAGCTTGAAGGCTTGATGACAGGCACTACCAGCTATGTCTTCCCCTCTGTGGGAGAGCTTGACGCGCTGGACAATCAGACTGGCAAACACCTCTGGTCACTCAAATTGCTTGAAAAAGCACCCGCATTGTTAACAATCCTATAGCAGCAACAGAAGATCTTCCACCCCTTTTAGCTTGAGCGGACGAGGCGCGCAGTGCGCCTCATCCGCTCAAGTAGGGCTTTGCTCGCGGCACGAGTAGAGAGAGATGCCCTTCTTCCTGGCTACCTGACCACTCAGGTGGCTTTGGCGATAGCGATTGAGCCATTCTGCGTGTGCAGGATAAGCTGTGCGCGTGGTGTCGCGCCGACAGTATCGACGCCGAATGCGTTTTGCACATTGCCAGAGCCAGTACTGGCAGTGAGCAGAAACGCGGCATTATTCGGTAGGGTCAGATCGACATCCCCACTGGTCGTTTGCATGGTGTAGCTACCCGCAGGATCGATGGAACCGTCGAAGCGCACGGAGCCATTCTGGGTTTGTAGCAGAGAATGGCCTTTCAGCGTCGAATTTTGCACGATGACATCGCCGCTCCAGGTCTTGGCATTGACCTGACCATTGATCCCGTGCAGTCTCAGCGAGCCGCTGCTATCTGAGACGGTCAGGTCACCATTAATCGTGCTGGCTGTGATATCTCCGCTATCCGTGTGTATGCTGGTCGGGCCTTGAATATCCTCAAGCGCGATGCTGCCGCTACTGGTGCTGGCGTTAAGGCCATGACCGGTGTGGACATCGATTGAACCTGCATTGACCGCGATCTGGACCAGCGTGGTGTCGGGGATAGTGATGTAAAAATCAGTGTTGCTAAACCAGGGATCAGTGCTCACGTTCAACTGGTCCTGCCCCTGAGCATTGGTCGTGCGATTGAGGAGAATGCGTACACTGTGATCATCGGGCGCAAGCGTGGTCCCGCTCTTACGTGGTGTGACTGTAATCAGATTGTTATGGCTGGGATACACAGAGATATTTCCACTCTGCTCCTTGACGACCAGTAAGGCCTTACTGCCCACAGCAAAGCTCTGTGGCCCGGTCCCTGTCGCATTGACTGTGTCCTGTCCATCTTTATGCAGCAGCGCGACTGAAAGGGCGACTGCGAGTAGCAGGACAATCAGCAGAATAATAAGCAGCAGGACGATATGCCTGCGACTGCGCATCAATGGCATTGATATTCCTCCTGAGTAGCCCGCAGAGGCGAAAGATAGGCTTGCTGCTTGAATACATAACGTGCCTCTGTTTGTCACCGGGATGTTTTAAGAAGCTTTCGGTACTCTGCTTCAGACAGTTCTTGCTTCATTCACGTTTTGACGCTTGCAATCGTTTACTCAGGAGCGCAGGGGTGTTCAGGTTGCTTACAAAAATGTCGCGAAAAAGCTCAGCACATGAGAGGTGTATTCGTGATAGTAGCTATCGATTGCTCCGACATGTCAGCCGTCTGGGGCCATCCATTGTTTTTTAGGTGCGCGGGCCGCGGCATAAAGCTGGCGCTCTCCGGCCAGGGGTGTGTTTTTATTGGCATCGTCGGCGCTATGGATCAGCAGGACAGCTCGTGGAGAGATAAGGCTGATGGCATGGAGGGGACTCACATCCTCTAAATGCGCGCCAATCAGGTCATCTACCAGGGCGGGTTCGTAGGGTAGGAGAGGCAGAAAACCCTCGTGAACCGGCAGTTGGCTCGTAGCCGCATTGGGAGTAGAGCGATTAAAGGGGTTTACGATCTGGACAAAAGCGTCGAGGAGTGGATAGAGAGCCCAGCCAAATAGAACGAACAGGAGCAGGAAGGGCTAGATTTTGCGCACAAACAGGACACGCCTGACGAGCTTGTTTTGTAAGGTGGTCTTGCCTGTGCAAGGGAAACCACGCGGGATAGAGAACTTGCCCCTTTTTTGCATAAGGTGATCCTCTCCTATTTATGGCTGGGGGAAGTGGCTGAGTTTGTAGGCAGCTCTGCTGCCTACAAACTCAGCCACTTCCCCCAACTCTACAGCACTGCCAGGTCAGCGAGGCCTGGCAGTGGCGGATGGGGGACATGTGGCTCGCTTTGATACCAGCACGAGGTCGAGGCGATATCGTCCCGTAGCGGCATATAGCGTGGGCCACTGCGCCAGCCGAGAGCCTGGATAGTCACACGCAGATCCGCATCAAAGCGAATCGGGTCCATCACATGCCAGCGATACATACCAAAGCGTTGCTGACTGCGATAGAGTCCGTCAGGTTGAATGATCTGGGGCAATCCCAGAAATGCTGTAGAGAAAGAACAGTACTGGCCCGTGGGTTGTTCAAAGTTCCAGGCACCACCAAAGTAATCCTCTGTACCGGTGCCACAAATAGTAGGAAAGTCGCCATCGCCGTCCAGGTAGAATTTGATCTCTCCTTCGCCCCACCAGCCGGGACTGTTGACCTGCCAGGCAAGATAGGTGCCGACATAGTGGCCTTTGCCGCGCACATTATCAAGCAATGTGTGAACCTGCTTATACCCCAGAGGATTGCTGCGCCGCCATTGCGCGTGGAAGTACGCGGCGTCCGTGGGTACCTCGGTCAGGGTATAATCGATCTGGTAGTAGAGTATCACCTCTGTCGTACCCAGATTTTCAATGGTCAGGCGAGCATGCTGACGAAATGGCATTTCCCAATAAGAATTGAAACCGCCCGCCGGATTTACAGCGATAGGCAGGGAGTTTACATTAGCGCGTTCGCACCAGCCCTGCGCGAAAAAGTCGCCATAGGGTGTTTCAATAGAGGGATGGACCTCGTCATCCCAATAGGCCCGCAAAATCAGGCTACGCCAGTTCGTAGGAAAGGTCGTCAGCCAGAGATGCTGGAGCGCTCCCGGTCCCTGAATATCTGCCAGTGTAACGACGCTCTGAGGCGCGATCACAATCGAAGGGGATATTTTCCAACCCTGCCCCAATTCGCGCGCGCTTAATGCGCCCGTTCCCGTGATTGCCATCCCTCCTTGCCCTTTCTCGCCATTAAAATTCTCCGCGCTAATCGAGCGGTTTTTTGCGTTAGAAAGGCGAGACAGGTTGCCTAAACCCATACCCAGACCATTAAAATGAATATCCTGTGCCAAATTTCGCTCCTACCTTTCTGATATTGTTTGGGCATTTGATCTCCTCATCCCACAGATTAAACACCTCACTCCAGACGATAGACGCGCCGCGCGTTATCCGCCCAGAGCTTGCGCCTGGAGGAGAGAGGCAGGGACGCGGTCAAGGTAGACAGCGTTTCGTACCAGCGCGTGTAGGAAGAGGCAAGTAGAGCCACTGGCCAGTCGCCGCCAAAGAGCACACGCTCTGTCCCAAAGGCCGCGAGCGCGCTCGTCACGAAGGGAGCAAGGTCCGCTGGCCGCCAGGAGGCGTGATCAGCTTCGGTGACCAGGCCGCTGAGCTTGCAGACAACATTGGGCAGGGCAGCGAGTGCCTGTAGATTGCTCTGCCAGGGAGCGAGTTGCTGCTGCTTAATATCCGGCTTGCCCAGGTGGTCCAGGACAAAAGCGGTATCCGGGCACAGGCGTACCAGTTCAGTCACCGCTGGCAATTGCCAGTGCTTGATGCAGATCTCAAAAGAGAGGCCAAACTCTGCCAGCAGACGCACGCCTGCGACAAAAGCGGGGCGCAGACAGAAAGCATCGTCAGTTTCGTCCTGCAGGTTCCGTCTGACCCCCTTGATCAGGGGCGAAAGGGCCGCTAACTCGGCCAGTTGCGAGTACACAGCAGAACCATGCTCAAGCTGAGCCGCGGCCACAATCGCCTGGAGACGCGGCTCCTGCTGAGCCAGGCTCACGATCTCGCGGGCCTCAAGCAGTGCTTCCTGGGGCTCAACTGCCACCTCGACATAGACCAGCTCGCTGATGGGCAGACCCTGCGTCTGCGCGCGATAGTCTGAGAGACCAAAGGGTCGGTTCAGTTCAGGCAGATCGGCCAGCCAGGGCATGGTGAACTGCGCGGGATTCCACAGGTGGACGTGAGCATCAATAATTGGAAGTAGCTCGCTCATAGACAAATCCTACCTCTCTTCAATTGCGCGGCAAGCAAAAAGCGCGCTGCTGAGACTGCTTTTGTTTGGCCTGGCTGGCTCTTGCCCCGGGATCAGGAGCGATAGATAGTTTCAAGTTCAGTCCAGAGTTCCTCGGCAATCGGCTGTTGCGCCAGTTGCAGGGTTTCTACAATACGCTCAGGGCGCGTCACGCCGACTATAGTGGACGCGATGCGCGTATCCCGCAGAGAGAACTGCAGGGCAGCGGCTGCCAGGGGAACGCTATAACGTTGGCAGGCTTGCTCCATCAGACTGGCGCGTTTGAGCAGAGCGGGCGAGGCCTGGCTGTACATGTAGCGTGGATATGCGCTCGGACCTTTGGCCAGGAGACCGCCACCATATGGCGCGGCGTTGACTATGGCCACACCTCGTTGTACGCACAACTGCCAGAGCGGCTCTGCTGTGCGATTGAGCAAGGTAGAGCGGTTATGCGAAATAGCAACTGTAAAGAGACCAGTTGCGACAAAGCGCATCATCAGATCGATCGGACCACCAGCGACTCCCAGGTGAGCAATCAGGCCCTCCCGCAGGCACTCTTGCAGCACCTCGACCGGTCCACCAGTCCGCATAGCCTCCTCAAAAGAGATGTGTTCAGGATCATGCAGGTAGAGCAGTTGGAGTTGCTGTAGACCCAGCAGGCGCAGACTCCGCTCTACGCTGCGTCTCATCTGCGCGCCAGTGAAGACGCCGGTTGAGAGATCGCGATCAGCTTTGCTTGCCAGTACAGAGCCAGGTGGTGGACCGCCAAGTTCAGCCAGCACATGGCCGATCAGGCGCTCGCTTTCTCCATCGCCATAGGAGGCAGCGGTGTCGATAAAGTTAAACGGACCAGCAAAGCAGGCGTGGAGCGTTGCCAGGGCTCGCTCAGTGGGAACCGCGTAAGTAAAGGTCTCAGTCATGCTGGCCAGAGGAGCAGCGCCAATACAGATCGGTGTTACCTGGAGACCGGTCGCGCCCAACGGACGCAAGGCCAACGGCCCTTGAGCCATGTGAGAAGACATCTTTGTAGTTCCTTTCTCGGCTCCAGGCCATCACTTCGCGGTCCAACCACCATCAATCACCAGCCCGGAGCCTGTCACGAATGACGCTTCATCCGCAGCCAGGTAGAGAGCGGCGGCAGCGATTTCATCCGGGCGTCCCATGCGTCCAATCGGCTGGCGAGCATGCAGATTCTGGCGCGCCTCCTCCTCGTGACCAGCGAAATTGCGAGCCAGGTAGCCCTCTACAAAGGGTGTTTGCACCGTGCCAGGGCAGATAGCATTGCAGCGAATCCCCTGAGTCACAAAATCGATAGCGATCGAGCGCGTCAGGGCCAGGACAGCGCCCTTGCTGGCAGTATAGGGCAGGCGTCGCTCTACCCCGATCAGAGCCACGGTCGAGGCCATATTGATGATCACACCGCCAGCCGGGCTTTGCGCGAGCATCTGGCGCAGACCCTCGCGAGCACAGAGAAAGATGCCGGTCGCGTTTACGCTCATCACGCGCTCCCAATCAGCCAGGCTGGTCTCTAATATAGAGCCAACGTGACTGATACCAGCGTTATTGACCAGGATATCCAGCCGACCCTCCGTGCTTGCTACCAGCTCAAACGCGGCGGTAACCTGGGCTTCGGCGGCCACATCGAGCAATTGCACGCGCGCGCTTCCACCGTCAGCGCGGATCATACCAGCCACGCGCTCCGCTGCCTCAGTGCTGATGTCGGCGAGGATCACGTGCGCGCCCTGTTGCGCGAAGAGCCGCGCGATATGTTCACCAATGCCTGAGCCAGCTCCTGTAATCAAAGCGGTTTTGCCATCTAAACGAAACACCATTCTCATCCCTTTCTTTGTTCCTCGTACCAGAACTGTTGGAAAGCACCTTTGCTAGCACATTATATGTCAGAGAGCTAAGCGGTGTGAAACACTTCAGGTATGGAAGCCCACCACGCGCCGGGCGCGCGCGTCTCCAGGGGCACCTGGAGAGGCTCGGTCAAGCTCCACCACTCTTGTGTGCGCGGGTCAGCGGCCATTTTTGCCATATCGGCCTCAAAATCGTCGCCAAGATATTCAAAATAGGCAAAAAGCAATTCACCATGGCGAAAAATGCTGTAGTTGCGTATATTACACGCCGCGATGGTGGCCAGCACATCAGGCCAGACTGCGGCATGTAAACGCTCGTACTCTGCGCTGGCCCCCGGCCTCAGACCAATAACTTGTCCAAACCTGCGCATAGCGCGCTCCTTTCCTTGCCTTTCATTTGGACCACTCCGGTCCATCAGGATAAGAATACATGGAGATTGATGCTTTATGCATAGTCACGCTATAGCCTGGAGCCTGTGGAGGCATATAGTGTCCATTCTTCATGACGACAGGATCGACAAAATGTTCGTGCAGATGAGGAGTGTACTCAATCAAGCGGTGCTCAAGAGAGCCGCTCAAGGCGATATAGTCGAAAAGCGAGAGATGCTGGACATATTCACACAGTCCCACGCCACCCGCGTGCGGGCAGACGGGCACCCCAAACTTAGCAGCCAGTAAGAGGACGGCCAGCACCTCGTTGACGCCACCCACGCGGCAGGCGTCAATCTGGCAGATAGAGATAGCTTTGGCCTGGAAAAGCTGCTTGAATATAATGCGGTTCTGCACATGCTCCCCGGTGGCCACACGGATAGGGTCGATCGCGCGCGCAATCGCCGCGTGGCCCAGGATGTCGTCCGGGCTGGTTGGCTCCTCAATCCAGAAGGGGCGCAAAGGTGCCAACGCGCGCATCATCTCGATTGCTTCTCCCACTTCCCAGACCTGATTAGCATCGACCATCAGAGTAGACTCCTCCCCAATTTCCTCACGCATAATACGCGCGCGGTGGAGATCGTCTGGCAAACTCAGGCCGACCTTGAGCTTGAAGTGTCGCCAGCCATTAGCCAGCGCCTCGCGACACAACAGGCGCATCTTCTCATCGCTGTAACCTGACCAGCCAGCCCCGGTGGTATACGCGGGAAAGCCATCCCGTAGCATCTCCTGCTCGCGTTGAGCCTTTGTCGCGGCCTGAATTTGCAGCAAGGCAAGCGCGTCAGCGGAGGGCAGCACATCGGTAAGATAGCGAAAATCGACGCAGGCGACAAGTTGCTCAGGGGTCATATCGACAAGCAGCTTCCAGAGGGGTTTGCCCTCGACCTTGGCCCAGAGGTCCCAGACAGCATTGACCAGCGCCGCGGTGGCCAGGTGCATCGCTCCCTTGTCTGGTCCAATCCAGCGCAACTGGCTGTCACCAGTGATATGATGCCAGAAAGCGCCCATATCAGCGGTAAATGCCTCCAGACTATACCCGACAACCAGTGGAGCTAGCGCCTGTATAGCAGCCACGCACACCTCATTCCCTCGCCCGATGGTAAAGGTCAGGCCATGCCCCTCAAGTCCCGCCGGATGGTCGGTCTGCAGCACCACATAGGCCGCGGAATAATTCGGATCGCTATTCATGGCATCAGAACCAGCGAAAGTCTGCGAGGTAGGAAAACGGATGTCATATGTTTGGATACCAACAATAGTCAGTGTCACACCACTCTCCTTCTGCTTGATGGCCGCGTAAGACGAGCGTCAGGACGCAGCCTTTCACCTGTGTTCAGGGCTGCCACCCTTCACAATCCCGTTAAAGATAATAACGCTTGTCCAGACTTTTGGAAAACATGGGGCAAAGCTCCCGGGCAGGCATATTGCCAGTTCTCGCGCAAAAGCCCCAACACAGAGGTGGAGCCGCTTCGCCGCCAGGGACCGGCAAATATCCCCTTGACGAATTGATAGCGGATAAGTATACTGTATTCTGTATACAGAATACAGTAAGCAGAACGGAAAATCAAGGGCCATATTTGGTGTGGGCCAGCCCAATGGGAAAGAACCGAACAGGAAAACCAGATGACATCGAGTTCGTCAGGGAGAAACAATGGGAAGAGGGGTACGGTTGCGGATGTATTTGATGCAAAGTTATGCGCTGAACTTTTTATGTTGCTCTGGGGGCAGGAGCGTAGCCTTGTCCCCAGCGTAGTGGATCACGCGTACGAAGAGATCTGGAAGCGCGTAATCATGATTGGTGGCAGCAAGGAGCAGCGGCTCTCAGATGTTACACTCTCGGAGCAATTAGGGATCAGTCGCACGCCAGTGCGTCAGGCGCTTGAGCGGCTGGTGCAGGAGGGCTTAGTGCGCTCAGATCCGCGCCGGGGTTTCTGGACGCGGACCTACACAGCGCGCGATATCCATGAGATCTACGAATTGCGTGGAGCGTTAGAGCTTCTGGCAGTGCGCCTGGCGGCACCGCGTCTGAGCCAGGGGGATCTCAAGGCAGAGTTAGATGAATTGTACGCTGTGAAGGCGGAACTGGATACGCATCCCGTCTTGCGTTTTTTGCAGATCGATATTCGTTTCCATATGCTGATTACGCGTGCTTCAAATAACGGGCGCTTGATTCATAATCTTTCACTATTACGCAGCCAGCTATCAATGTTTCAGATGCAAGACACCTACTATCCCCAGCGCATGGAGATCGCTTTGAATGATCACGAGCGTGTCTTATTGGCCCTGCTGGCGGGCGAGATAGATAGGGCGGAGCAGGAGATGGCTGAGCATATTCAGCGCGCCATGGAAGGAGTGCTGGCGGATATCTTTCTAGAAAGAAAGGAAGGAGGAACTTCGTAACGTAATCCCCGTTTGCGGGGCTGTCCAATGCCGGAAGCTGCCACCCATGTCAGGAATGACGTAGGTACGGGTGGTGATAATCATGCCCCCTTGTCTGTTATTTTGCCGGAAAGCCACCGGCAGGAGGGAACCATGCAATCGAAGTTCGCATTGAATCTACGCATCTCAGGCGTACTCCTCGTTCTCGCACTTATGCTGGCCGCGTGCAGTGCCGTAACAACGCCGAGTTCAAACCCATCAGGAACAGGAACTAGTAATCTCGCGCCAGGCGCAAGTTTCAAGCTTGGTGTATCGCTGACCTTCAACAACACCGACTTCTGGACCAACTACATCTCGTATGAAACAAAGTTCGCGTCCCAATACAAAGCCACCTTGATCGGGCCACTGTAGCCAGCAACAACGCGGCCCAGCAGATCACGGATATCCACACCCTGATCCAGGAAGGCGCGCAGGCCTTGATTGTCAACCCCGTGGATAGCGCCGCAATCGCCCCCGCGCTCGATTTTGCCGCGAGCAAGCACATTCCTGTCGTAAGCGTGGACGTAGCGCCAAGCGCAGGTAAAGTCTTTATGATCGTACGCGAAGGATAGTCAGGGACTGGGCACCGATTGGAATCCTTATCTTGGTATAGCTATTGTTCTGCTGGTCGGGCTTGTGATTGGCTTAATAAACGGTTTTCTGGTCATCAAGCTTGGCTTCAATGCTTTCATTTTTACTCTGGCGATGTTGATTTTGCTGGCTGGCATTCAGATTGGCATTGTGGGTGGGCGTACCATTTATCATCTGCCTGATGAATTCATCTTTCTGGGCGCGGCATACTTTCTGGGCGTGCCCATTGCGGTCTGGGTCACGGGCCTCATTTTCCTGGGCGCATCACTTTTCTTGCGCTATCACCGGGTCGGGCGCGCCATTTACGCGATTGGTGGCAATACTGAAGCGGCGCGAGCCGCGGGCATTCGCGTGGACCGCATCCGTATCGGCGTCTTTGTCGTCGCCAGTATCCTGGCCGCCCTGGCCGGTTTGATGACCGCCGGGCAAGTGGTCGCGGTTACCGCCAATCAGGGGAACAATCTCATCTTCTCCGTGTACGCGGCGGCTGTGATCGGGGGTATCTCGCTCGACGGCGGGCGAGGGCGCATGCTCGGCGCCCTCACCGGTGTCATCCTGCTGGCCCTTGTCACCAACATCCTCATCCTCGCGCAGATCCAGACCTTCTGGATTGACGCGGCCACCCGCCTGATTATCCTGATCGCTCTAGGCCTGGCCCGGCTGATTGGGACTGAGCGAAGCTAATAGCGGCGTAACGCGGCAAGTACAGCTTCAAAGCTGGAGTTGCTCTGGCCGCTACCCGCGGGCGCGTTAGTGGGATCGGTAGGCATGGCGGTGCCGGGACTGCCAGCCTGGAGCCATTGTTCGATAATGCGAAAGCTGTTGGTATCGAAGCCGCTAAGCATGAGCACACGCTCCATGCCGCTAGGAGCGGGCGAGCCTTGATAGCTGGCTAGATTCCAGAGGACCAGGCTGACCTGCGTGCCCAGAACCGCGCGGTAGAGGACGATGGCGGCAGCCAACGGGGGCATCCGGCGAAATTTTGGCTGCAGCAGCAAGCTCTGATAGCGTTGCGGCAGCCTCTTGACCAGAGCGGGTTCGATAGTCGAGGGCGGGTGAAACTGCATATCCGAAAGGACCACCAGCACTTCGGGAGGTTTGATCCGTGGATGCTCGCTCAGCCAGTTCATCAGTTGAATCATCGAGCCAAAGACCTGAGTGCCACCGCCGCCCATGCCACCGCTCAGCATAATACGCTTGACCAGGCTGAGCGGGCCTTCCTGCTGTATCCCCTCTACTGGATGAAAATTATTATCCCAGGTGCCGGCCAGGTGATGCTCAGAGGTATAGCTAAACGCAGTAGTAAAAGCCAGCGCAGCGTCCATGCAGGTCGCGCTGGACATCTTGCCGCCGAGTTTGCTTCCCATCGATCCACTGACATCAGCCAGGCCCAGCAGATGATAGAGAGTGCCAGCGCTTTTGCGTGGCAGCGTCTCCAGGGCCACGCGCTCAAAGATGGTGTCTATCACTGGCAAAACCTGCGGACAGGGTTCAGCGTGGAAAGTGCCGCGCTTTTTGCCATTTTCGAGCGTGCGGGCAGCGCTGAGCAACTGGAACGGCCAGATACCAGGGAAGCGTCGGCGTTGAGCCTCGTCAATCAGCGTTTTGAGAGGGATCCCGGCCTGGTACATGCCGCGAATATTGCGCAGAAAGGCCACATCGCCAAGCATCGCCACGCTTTGCGCGGGATCATGCTCGCCTGGAACCCGCGCCTCTACCAATGCTTTCCAGAGTTCGCTACGAATGGCTCCTTGTAAGACATCGCGCGGCTGTAGATCGTGCAGGATCTCTGCCTGAATTTTGCGCAACCCCTGTTTTTGCTGTTTTTGCTCGCGAGATGAAAGAGGTTCAGACGCAAGTTCCTCAGTCTCCAGGGTTAGTTTTTTCAGCAACAGGCGCTGGCCCGGCTCCAAACCTGTCGCTGAAAACATCTGCTCCATCGTCATACGCGCGGCCAGAGCTCGGCCTACCCAGGCCTGCACCTCGGAAACCTGGCGCGGGGGATGCTGACGCAGCTCTTTCTGTACGCCAAACAGGGGCAAATGGTGCTCAAGCAAGGGCAGGAGTTCGGCTTGCTGGCGAGTTGGAGCGTGCAGATAGCGATAGAGCGCGAAGAGGCGGGGACTGAGTTCGCGCTTGCAAATACCCAACACATCGACCAGGCGTAGAGTACGTGTGCCAGGCTTCTCTACTGGCGTCACACCCGTCTCTATCTGAGCAGGCAAGCTACTACTGCCCTGTTGCGCGGGTCCAGGCAGGGTGGGGGACGAGACAGAGCGGCGTTGCTCTTTCTTGCGCGGCAGCAGGTTAAGCGCCGCATGGGCATATTTTGTGAGCTGATAGTCGCTCAGCCTATCCAGGCCAGTGGCAATACCCGCCAGCAGGGCAGGCGGGAACTGATTATCGCCAAGGTAGAGCACAGTTGCCTGGATAAGATAGAGCGCATCATCCGGGCGCACAATCGAGCGCGCGACCAGTTCGGAGAAGCGTGGATGTTCGAGACATTCCCGCAGACCAGAGAGGACCGCCAGCACCCAGGGCGGCTGGCTGCGATTGCCCTTCCCCTGGCGAGGATCGCGCAGCCAGGCGGCGTACTGGAGGGCCAGTTCAGGATGAGTAAACCCGGTCTCAAAAACTGCCTCGATAAAGCCCTGCATCTGTGCTTCCGCGCTTTCATAGTAAGCATCGGTACCAGGGATAAAGCTACCATATGTAAAGATCAGGCGCACGAAGGGATCATCAACTGGAAAAGCGCTCGCGCCCTCATGCGTTGCAAGCAGGTGTGGCTCAGAAGGAAGAGCCGGCAGTTTGGCGGATGTATCCTCAGTCTCACTCATTTTTGGCAAAAACCTCCTCTTGACGATTGTGTATATATCATATATACTGATTGTAGCCGTTACTCTTCCTTCTTTTTCTGAAAATCGAGTAACAACCCTTTTTTGTTCTTCACCCACGCGCGTTAGCGGTGGGTTTTTTTGCGCACTGGAACCTGGAGAGGCGCTCAATCTTTGTCAGTGGGGACAAGAGCGCTTGCTTACGCGGTCCAGAGTCTGGCATTGCTAAAGATGATCTCGGTGGGATTATTGATCGCGAAGCAGAGCAGAGCGATCTGTCCGCTGCTATATGTGGCATCGGTGGTCTGGTCTACTTGCTGACCGTTCAGGAAGAAGGTCAATGAACTGCCCTGAGCCACGATACCAAGGGTGACCGATGCCTGCGCATTGGCCTGGAGAGCGGGCAGCACGGAACTTTGCGCAGGCAAGGCGCGGAGCAGAGAGAACTGGCTGTAGATGGTCAGATAATGATGGCCATCGAAGCAGACATCAAAATAGTAGAAATTGCCCTGCTTGAAGTCCCCCCGAAAGAGAATCCCACCGCAATCTCCGTGAAGGATCTTCATATGGACCTCAAAGGTCATAGCGGTGGTCACCGGCTGCTGGGGAGCAGCGGGACAGAGAGTATAGGCACTGGTAACATTTGAACTGGCGTGGTAAGCGCCCTCCTGAAACAGGCAGAAGCCATGGGTAAGCTGATCATTGGGCAAGCTCTGCCACATACTGGGTCTGCTAAGAGGGTCAGCAAAGTTTAGAGTGGGCATAGTTGCGGTATATGGGTTGGTTTTGGGATCAACGGCGGGTGTTCTGGTGACGGTAGGAGGGTTGGAACCCTTGAAAATCAAAAAGTAATAGGCACTGCCCGCGCTGGCCAGCACAATGAGCAGAATCAGGCTGAGCACAAGGATGGTTCTGCCACGCGAGGAAGCCCTCTGAGGGGTGTTTTGAGGAGAGGGAAACTGCGCTCCCCCGGACGGATGTGGCGGAACAGGCGTGTAAGCGGGACGCATGGCGGGCTGCTGCATAGGGACGCCTGCCGGGCGCGCAGGTGCATAGCCGCCTTGCGCGGGTGGCTCAAAGTGAGTTGAAGCAGTAGGTGTGGCAAATGTTGAGTTCGCGGGCAGCCTCAGCGGGGCTTGCGGCTGTGGCGGGGATGGAGGATAATTACGCGCGGGCTGCGGAGTGGGCGTAGGACGATCGCGTGAGGGCAGCGTGGGCGTGGTGAAATGATAAGATGCCCCCTCTGTGGGCATACTTTCAAAGATCGAGAGATCATTGTCTCGCGTGGGCTGTTTGGGTTGGGTAGACTGACTGGCCTGGCGTAACGCGCGAGCGAAGTCCTTGACAGAGGGGAAACGCGCCTCAGGTTTTTTTGCCAGAGCGCGCAGAATGACCGCGTCCACAGCGGGTTTGATCTCAGGATTCCACTGGCTGGGTGGTGGAGGCTGATTCTGGAGATGCTGATACATAAGCTGGATCATCTGATCGCCCATAAAAGGGAAGCGCAGGGTAAGCAACTGATAGGCCATCACCGCCAGGGCATACTGGTCTGAAGCCGGCACAGGCTTGCCCTCCCATTGTTCCGGGGGCATATAGCGCGGCGTACCACGGGGGCCCGCGCTAATGGTCGTGATCGTCGCGCTGGTACCCATGCGGGCAATGCCAAAGTCGGCAAGCAACAGATCGGGCAGGAGTTGTCCACTGGCGTGTAAGCGCACAAGAAAGTTTGAAGGCTTCACATCCTGATGAATCACCCCATGCTCATGCGCGTACAGAAGCGCCTCCGCGGCCTGTTCTATAAAATAGAGCAGTTCGTCGAGGGGTAGCATTTTGCCCGGGCGGTTGTGTTTGAGCCAATCGGCGAGCGAACCCTCGTGGCAGTACGGCATCACCATATAGGTAAAGACCATCTTCTCGCTTTTTTCTTCGCCAAAATCGAAGAGCGGGAGAATGGAAGGATGCTCCAGTCGCGCAATCGCCTGGGCCTCCCGTTTAAAGAGGCGCACAGCGTCCTTGATGGACTCAGTATCCGGGTAGGAAGCCGGGTCAGCGCGCATCGTCTTAATCGCGACCTGTCGGCCAATCACCGTATCCTGGACCAGGAACACCTCACCCATACTGCCGTGTCCCAGTTCGCGCACTGTCTGATAGCGTCCATTTTGCAAGCTGTCGAGTGGCATGTCATACTCTCGTTCCGCGATATTTTACCTTTTGAGGGCACGGATATTGAACAGAGTATAGCATAAGAGAAAAGCTAGCGAAAGGTATTTGCATCGCAGAAAACAACCCGGCGCCCTTAGCGTAATCCACGCAGAATGAAATCAAGTAAACGCTCAGCCTGCTTGAGGCCAGCTTGATCCTGGGGAATGCGCCACAACGCACCAGCTAATAACAGGACATCGTCGGGGAGGATGTTAGGCTGGATCTGTCCTGCATCCTCTGCAGCTTTGAGAAGGGAAGACAGTGCCTGGATGACTGGCTGGTACGTTCGCTGAACGACATTACTTTCTGCCGCTTTAGTTAACGCCTCCCCAAGGCCGTGCTTTATGCGTACATAGACGGCAAGCTGCTCTATCCAGACCCGCAGCGCGGTGAGCGGTTCCATTTCCTGAAGGAGGTGGTCCACCGTGTCGGCGTGGTGCTGCACTTCATGGCAATACAGTTCAAGAATCAGTTCTTCTCGATTTGCAAAATGCCGGTAGAGAGTTCCAGGACCAACACCCGCCTGCCTGGCAATGGCATTCATAGAGACGGTTTCATGGTTTGCTAATAAGTCACGGGCCGCCGCCAAAATAGCTGCCCGATTGTACTGGGCATCTGCTCGCTGATCTTTTGGATTCACTATCTTTATCCCTTGACAAACGGAGAACTCTCCGTTTAATATAGATATCAGAACGGAGAGTTCTCCGTTTGTTCTGGTTTCCAGAGAGGAAACACCTTCTGAGTCTTATTAAAATACAGCGAGGGAATTTATGCAATATATCAAGCTTGGGACGACCGGTCTCGATGTGTCACCCATTGCCATCGGTGCGATGACGTTCGGTGACCCGACTCGTGGGCACCCCACCTGGTCACTTGGCGAAGAGGAAAGTCGGAAGCTGATCAAGCGTGCACTCGACAGCGGGATCAATTTCTTTGACACGGCCAACATGTATTCACAGGGTAGCAGCGAAGAAATCCTTGGACGAGCTCTGAAAGATTACGCGCATCGTGACGACGTAGTGATTGCCACGAAACTACGACATCTTATGCGCTTGGGTCCGAATGGCAAAGGGTTGAGTCGCAAAGCCATCATGAGCGAGGTTGAGCATAGCCTGAGCCGACTAGGGACCGATTATATTGATCTCTATCAAATCCATCGCAATGACCATACGACGCCTCTGGAAGAGACCCTTGAGGCGCTCCACGATCTGGTCAAAGCTGGCAAGGTCCGCTACATCGGTGCCTCATCCATGCCCGCGTGGGAATTCGCCAAAGCGCTTCACCTGCAACGTGAGCGTGGCTGGGCTCGTTTTGTCAGCATGCAGGATCACTATAATCTCTTAGCGCGAGAAGAGGAGCGGGAGATGATGCCGCTCTGTCTTGACGAGGGTGTTGGGACGATCGTGTGGAGTCCGTTGGCGCGTGGCCGACTTGCTCGTGCCTGGAGTGAGGCAAAGTCAACCAGTCGTTCAAGCAATGACGGTTTCGCTGATATGTTGTATACCCCGTTCACTGAAGCAAGCGACCATGCCATTATCGAGGCAGTCGGCAAGGTTGCCAGTGACCGCGGGAAAAAACGCGCCCAGATCGCACTTGCCTGGCTGAGAAGCAAACCAGTGGTGACAGCACCGCTCGTAGGCGCAAGCTCCATTGAACAGCTCGATGACGCCGTTGCGTCACTCGACATTGAGTTGACGCAGGAGGAAGTCCAACAACTGGAAGCACCATATACCCCACGCTATGACTTCCAAGGGATCTCCGATGATGCCGAACTCCAGGCGATCATGGCCAAAATCCCACAATTCACAACAGCAACGCAAGGATAAGGAAGAGGTGCAAATCCTAACATTTTAAGGATCTGCACCATTCTGGTGTCAGATGGGGTTATTATTCTGATCGACTAATATATATAGAAGCCGCGCCCGCTTTTGCGGCCAGTCATTGATCTATCTCGCGCACCATCGTCTCATAGCCGGATTGGGCGCAGGTTTGCGCAATACCGCTTCCCATTAAACCCAGGCCGATTACTCCAACTTTCTGTATAGTCATAAGGTCTTCTGTCCTTTCCAGGGCTGCTTTTATTGTTCACTCTGTGTTTGAAACTCGGCCCAGCGGGCCTTGACGGTTTCGATCATTGGGCGACCTTCGGCGATGCGTTGTTGAGGCGAACGCATGCGCGGGGAAACACCACGGGCGGCCAGGCCGCGTTGGAAAACCTGCTGGACAATGTGCATATAGCGGTCCATCTCAGGGGCGAAGAGGAGAGCGACCTCTTCATCTTCCAGGTAGAAGTAGTGTCCCTGAGCGTAATACCAGTCGCGAATATCTGCCTGCGCGGTCACAATAGACGTGTGGATCTGGCTGGTCAGATCGTAGTTAAGATTGCCCCAGGGGAAGCAGTGCAGGTGAGCATGAAAGACAGTCTGGCGGAAGACCCCGTGTTCCCAGAAAACCACCGGGGCATAGTGCTGTGTGTAAAATTGCCGCAACTCGTCCTTGATGGAGAAAAGCTCCGCGTCCAGCGTGGCCGGGACATCTCCATAACAGGCATAGTGATCTTTAGGGATCACTAGCAGATGGCCTTCGACCAGGGGAGCGTGATCGGCGACCAGCAGAAAGTGCGAGGTCTCTTTGAGAATATTGGCGATCTCGTTCCGCTGGCAAAAAGGACAATCCGGCTTGCGCCGGGTGTTATCCAGGGGCGTTTGCGTGCTATTTTGCATACATGTGTTTCCTTCCTATTTCTGCACGATACTTTTCTACCTTACGCGCCGCAGCCTTTGTTAGAGGTCAAACGATGTGCCATTTTCTAGCCAGCGTGGCGGAAACCTGCCTCGTTCATCGTCAGCGGCTGCCCTGTGCCGAGCATAGCCAGATCGACCACCTCACCTACCACCAGAGTAGAATCGCCGGCCTCAATAGTATGCCGAACCTCGCAAGAGACCCAGGCCAGAGCTGCATCTAAAATCGGCGCGCCTCCAGGTCCGGGCGTATATTCAATATTTGCCAGTTTGTCATCAACTTTCAGTGCCGACTTGCCCAGCGCCCCGGCCAGCGCGCGATTGGGTTTCTGCTCATCCTGGTCATCGCTGCGCAAAACATTGACAACAAAGGCACGGCTACGCAGAATCATTGGTAGCGACTTTGTCTTATTCTCAATCGAAACCACGATTAGTGGTGGCTCAAATGAGACCTGGCTCAGCCAGTTCGCGGTAAACGCGTTTACCTCATCCTCGTTCTTACATGAAATAACGTAGAGACCATACGTGAAGGTGCGTAGGACCTGTTTTTTCAGTTGTGCATCCATGATTTGTCACCTATCTTTTATAAGAAATGCTATTATCACTTCCATTGTACCCGCGGAAAAAGTCCGGCGCAAAGAGCAGTGTGACGGACAAACTCTCCAAAAGTGTTCTTTGGGATTGCGGAAAATTCCATTGTACCCGCGGAAAAAATCCAAAGAAGGCAAGATGCTCCTGCCCGTGCTTACGGCGATCCAGTGCCACTTGATATTACCAATAGTCCAGGTCGTTGCCCTACAGGCAAGAGCAGGAGATGTTGGATGACCAATTTGTAATAACACCGGTTACAGCTGAGAATTCCACGGTAACTCAGAAATGAAATGAGATTCGGGTGCGACTCACCTTTTTGCAAACTGGCTGGGGGCACAAGATGGACAACGCTTCCAGGGATGATGTGCAGAAGGCCGTGAGGTTCCGGCAATCATGGCAGGAGGATCAGGTGGCAGAAAAGGTGTGGGAAGAGTCAGTGGTGGAGATGGCTCAGCAGAGGCTTGCGCAAGAACTTCTTGTCGCTGTGTGCAACGCTTGTGGCGACGTTGAGCGAGCAAGTTCCGGCGTTGCTGGCTTGCCGTCTGCCATGTTTCCTGCCATCGGTCATTCACAATTGAAAGCTGTCAAATCTTCAAAAACCCGCGTAAGCCAGATCAAGACGGCACGCGGAAGAGGCAAGAAGCCCATCGTTGCTCCTCGCAACATTTCTCGCAGGCTTCACTATGCCTGGAATCTGCTATAACGCCAGGGCGGAGATGCACTATTGAGATCAGTCTACTCGTTCTTTCAGATCAGAACAGTGCTTAGCTACTTTTACATGCACTGTTGCCAGGTACCAGATTCATTGAAAAGCAGCATCAGGTATGTTACTCTCTATTTAGAAATGATAATTCACTGTTTGCTCATATATGGACAGTTTTGTGGAGCGAGGCCCTCAAAAATGGAAGATATCTAATTGGGTATGCTTAGCCCCTTCTATCGACACGACTGTCGCACGCAACAGCCCTGCAGAGACCAGCGGCAATACTTGACATAAAAGTTTTTTGTAGTCCTGAATGGGAAGATCCTTCATAAATAATGAGCAAACTCTCTTTTTTGTATGACCAAGAAAATGTGTTAAGAGCAGCGAAATGATAAAGATAAAGCGTACTCCTGGTTCAGAATATATCAGCCAGGTTGAAGCCCAGGCGGTCGAAAGTCTCCAGCATAGCTTATCCAGGGAGGATGGATATATTATTCCGGCGATGTTTATTGGCAAACGGGTTTCTAATCGAGAGATTGATGCCATCCTTGTCCTGCCGGATTTCATTTTCTTGCTGGACTTTAAGAACTGGAAGGGCCAGCAGATTGAGGTTGAAGGGATCAACCGGCCAGTCAGGCGTTTGCTGCACGATGCCTGGAGAGATGAAGAAAATTCGTTGCCTAACTACGTGTACGCGGGCAAGGAACTGGCCTCGCGCCTGAAGCGTGAGAAAAATTGGCTGCCTGTCTGCCCGCGTATTTGTTCGATCCTGGTCTTTACCAGCATTGGACGAGAAGGGGTCTGGCCCCAGGTCTCATTCGCGGGTGGTGACTCTCAGAAACCCCAGCCTGGGGATGGTGTGGGTGCCTGCCGGATAGAGCAGTTGCCCCAACTCATCGAGGCCTTTCGTAGCGCGGACCCGGCCAGAGTGCAGCTTGACTCAATGGAGCGGGCTCGCCTGGTGGAGGCGCTTCTCGAAAATGTCAAAGCGCCGAGCAAACCTCGTCAGCGCAACATTGAAGGCTACCTGGTTCTGGCCGAGCATCATATTGACTCCTTTCTGGACTGCAAGATCTACCTGGGCGAAGGAGAAACGATCAAAGAACTGGTCTGGATCAAAGAGTATGAGCGTCTCTTCGCTGGCCCGGAGCAGCGCGCGAAAAGAGAGCAGTTGGTATTGCGCCACGCCGACGTGCTGTATCGTTTTCCCCAGCACAAAAATATCGTTGACTATCGCATGGGAAAACCGACAGACAGGCATCTCTATATCATCCTGGCGCGCAAGCAGGGAGCATTTCTAAGTGAATTGCTCAGCGGCCAGCCGCTTGGTCCGACCACGGAGAGCGAACTTCAGCGTATCCCTTTTGACCTTGCCGCGCGCTTGCAGATGCTGGGTGGTTTACTCAGCGCCCTGGAATATTTGACGCAACAGTCTGGTTTTGAGCAGAGCGCGTACCGTGACCTGCGCCCGGACAGTATTTTTATCCAATTCACCGGAACCGTGCCGATCGCGCAACTCTTTAATTTTGATTGTACCAAACTGCCCGGTGCGACCACGAAGCGCGGTCATCTCCAGGAGGGGCAGAAGCGCTCCTCGGTCTGGGATGATTATGCTTCACCTGAGCTTTTGACATATATTGAGGCAAACCAGAGCACACCAGGGATTGCAAACACTTTCACGGGTGATATTCAGAGCGATCTTTTTTCCTGGGGAGTGATTGCCTGGGAAATGCTGACAGGAGAACTGCCCTTCGAGAGCACCCAGGCCAAGCTTGCTGGTCAGCGCAAAGCCTGGCCTATCAGCCTCGCCCCGCGGCTGCAAGCAGCCTCCAGTTCTCTGACACCGGAGGCTATTCGCCTGATTGAAGCCAGCCTGGAAGCGCTGCCCACTGAGCGACCGCGCCTGGCCATGCTCAGAAATTACTTTCGCGTGCTGGAATAATAGATATATTTATATAAAAAAGTTAACTTGCGTGAGCGAGCAGCATTTTTCTGTAGCTTACGCGGGAGCAAGACAGTACCGTGTGTTCTACTTTAGTAAGAAGAGGGATCAATGGCCGGACTAGAGGAAACGACAAGCAGTACAGCAGGACACTTTATCGGCAATTATATTAAAGGCGATTTTATTGGCAAGGGTGGTTTTGGTGAGGTATATAAGGCCAGGCATCGTTATCGAGAAAAACCTGCTTGTATGAAGATTATTCGCGCGGATCGGCAAAGTGAGGATTTGATTGATTTTATTATGCGCGAAGCGAAAGTGTTGGACCGGTTAGATCATCCCCATATTGTGCGTTTGCAGGATCTGGACATTAAAGACGACGAGATCTACCTGATCATGGACTATATTGACGGGGGAGATCTGGCGGACGTTTTAAAAGCGGCTGCGGGACCGTTGGCCATGGAAGATGTCGATGACATTATCAAACAGATTGCCGAGGGTTTGCACTACGCGCACCAGCAGCAAATCATTCACCGGGATCTCAAGCCAAAGAATATTTTGCGCGACAAGGACGGGCGCGTTGTCATCGCGGATTTTGGCCTGGCCAAAGTAGTTGATACAGCCTTGAGTCAGACCTCGCTATCGTGGGCGCTTAATACCGCTGGCACTCCAGCCTATATGGCCCCGGAACACTTTGATGGCAGACCGAGTTACCAGAGCGACCTCTATAGTCTGGGCATCATCACCTATCAGCTTCTCACCAACCGGGTACCTTTCCCCAGCGATGCTCAGGAAGGGCATCGCCACAGGCCCCCACCATCTCTGCTCGACTTTAATCGCGAGATTACCCCTGAGATCGAGCAGGTCGTGCTTAAAATGCTCTCCAAAGCCCCTGAGGAGCGTTATCAGAGTCCAATCGAGTTCTGGCGCGCGCTGCATAGCGCGATTGCACGCAAGGATCTTAAGATTCACATCGATCCTGGGAACATCAGAGAATGGCTCTCTGAACTCCAGGATGATCGGACCATCAGTTTAAGCGCGGGTGAGTACAAGGGTCCATTCACGATCAATAAGCGTCTGCGCTTGATCGGGACCGGGGCATCGACCGTTCTCTATTGCGTTGACGAGCCAGTATTACAGGTCGGTGTCTCCGGTGTGCGCCTGGAAAATATGGTGATCAAGCGCACTGTAGAGAGTGGTGAAGAGGCAGCGATCCAGGGAGGTGAGCAGCCTTCTGGGGAGCAGATCACCTATGAATTGAAGCATGTCACTGTCATGGGAGGCCAGACTGAGGGAGCTATCTGGGAGGATACGGAGTGGCAGTTGCCGGTAGGAGGCATTGACTTCGGGCGCATTCCATTGGAGAGCAAGCAGACGCGCCAGGTAGAGATAGAGGTCAAGGACTGGTCTACAGTGGCAACCAATCTGCAAGGGCTAGAGGTTTTCCCTAACCCTTTAGCGCCTGGTCCCCATACCCTTGTGCTAGAGTTTAACGCCAGTGGGAGATTACCGGGCACCTTGCTTGATGGTTCTTCGATCAGCTTCCAGAGTCCCAAAGAAACCAGGGAGATTCGCCTGTCTGGTCGGATTGAGCGGATTGTCGCGCAGACCCCGCCGATAGTGCTGGAGGAGCACCTTGCTCTGCCTCAGATGGTCTGGTCTTATCAGCTTTGGGATGAAGCTGCCTCCAACCTGTTGCGCGTGCTCGGTGGTGACGCGGGCAAAGAGCTGTTGGCGCAGTGGCAAACGGGCCAGCGCACCACGCACCTCAGACAGGAAATCGCGAATCGCGCTATCGATCTACTAACTGAAATGGGAGGTCGGGAGGGTTTTCTCTGGTATGTGAGCAGACTGAGGGTAGACGAGGACAATCTGGAAGAAGAGATCTGGGAGTTAACCCTGGCGACCGACAGTCCGACATTTCCGCAATTGCTGGCCGGACTCAAGAAGACCGTGTGCTTAAAATGTAAAATGCACCGCGAGGGGAAAGGGCGGCTCAAAATTGTTGGAGTACGTTTTTTAGCGGAAGAAGAGGGCTACAAAAACCTTGTTTCGCTGCCTGTGCTGATCAGGCTGACCTCTTCCGTGCAGGGGTACACTGGTATTTCCCAGGAACTTATCGAGCAAATTCGCGACCTGCCGATCGAGAGCCATCATGAACTGGATGCCAACCAGCTCAAGGGCTGGCAAGCATTGCTGGATTTCCAGAGTGGTCAGACCCGCAAAGGCCAGTATTGGATTGGATACACCGGGCATAGTTACCGCGAAGGCACCTCAAGGGTGACTTTTTTTCTTGATAAAGAAGACGCCAGGAATAGCGAGAAAGACCTGATTCCTTACCAGGACTTCTTCAAGCGAGCGCTTGACTCACGGACAGAGCGCCTCAAGCTTTTTCCCGCGCTCCCCACAACGGCCAGGTCCTGGCGCTGGCGTGATCAGGAGATAGGTACCCTGGAGCAATTGAATCAGGACAAGGGAACGTTTGAAATCAGCCTGATGTCGAAGCGAGCGGCCAGTCTGAGAAGAGGCGCGGATGTTCTCCCGCCGAGTGGCTATTTGCACTTTGACGCAGGCGGTGAGATGGCGCAAATTAATCAACACCAGGACGCGCTTGAAGACCTGAAGCAGGGAAAATCGACGAACCCACTGCTGGCCGACTTCTTCTTTGACGCCACCAAAGCCCGCAAAGCCAAAGTGAGCAAGCATCTTCAACCCTCAGATCTCTTGTCTGGAACCTGCAACAGCGGGCAGATTGCCGCGATCGAAGCCGCGCTGGCAGTCCCCGACCTGCTGCTCATTCAAGGTCCGCCGGGTACCGGAAAAACGACTGTGATCGCGGAAATCTGCTATCAGGTGGCGCTCGGCGGCGGGCGTACGTTGATTGCCTCGCAATCAAACCTGGCGGTTGATAATGCCCTGAGCCGCATTATGCACAGTCCGCAGGTACGGGCCTTACGCAAAGGCAATATTGAATCAGTTGAAAGCGAAGGCCTGGATTTCACAGAAGAGCGCGTGGTCCAGAAGTGGCTTATCAACACTGCCGGGGCCTGCCAGAGCAAGTTAGAGAAGCGCAACCAGAACATTGCCTTCTTTAAAGATCTGCTGGACAATGCTGAGCGCTTTGCGCGCTATAGCAGTAGGGAGATCGCAGGGGAAAGGGTGTTGGAAGATCTGCAATTGAGGCAAAAGCGAGTCGCGCAGAATATCTCCGCAATAGAAGCGCGTATTGCTCAACAACTTGAGGAAGAGCAGCGTTATCTGCCTCTCCAGCGCGCAATCGCGGCCATCCAGAGTGGCATGTCGGCCTTGAGCGAGACGGAAATTGACGCGGTCTTTCAGTATCTGCTGGCTGAAACAGCGGATAAGCGTCTGTTTATCGGGCGCATCAACGAGGGCTTAAGCATGCTGAAAGAGGCTGGCCTGACCCCACCTGCGGGAGGACAATTGTTGAGGTGCGCGGTGTGGCTGAAGGAGACAGTCGATGCCCGTGATCAAAGCTGGAGCAAAAGTGAGCAGTTGCTGCGACAGACATGGGAGGAGATAGCGAGTCTGAGGCTTGTTGCACAATCCCAGACGGACCTGGCGCAGGCCATTAAAGAGAAAAAAAAGCAGGTGGAGGGTCGGCTTGACCAGATCAACGCGCTTTTCAAGACCATGCAGGGCATAGAGGACGAGCAGCGGGGGTTGGCCAGAGCGCAGGAGGTTCTCAAGACGTTGCCCGCAGATGGCGGTAGTGTCTCTTCCATCCTGCGCGAGCAGGTCAGCGCGGAGATCAACGCGCAATTGGCCGCGCCTCATCCATTTAGCGCGCTGGAGATGCCAAAGATTTTCCCGGCAGAGCTTGTCGTGGTGCTAATGAAAAAGCCGGGCGCGTCATTGCTTGATAAATGGCGCTCCGCTGAACAAGCGATCCACGCCCAACTGCAGAAGCACCTCCCGGAGATCAAAGCGTACTTCACGGCTCGAGATAAACTCGCGTATTGCGGACGGTATCTTGACAACGAACTCGCGGCTTTTTCTGCGGAAAAGCAGCAAGCCAGAGAGGTGCAGCCAGCAGCATTTCAGCCCATTCAGGACAGTACAGCATTTCTCCAGCAGGTCAGTCAGCTTGAGAACAGGCTGAGAGCTTTTCATGAAGCGCGCGACAAGAACCCGGAAGGATTTCTCAGCGAACAGAGACAGTGGCAGGTCCTGGGTTTTCTCCTGGAGAACAATGCCTGGCGGGTGCTGGCTCAAAAGAGCGAAAATAGCATCTACGGGAAGACACGTACCGCGATTACAGACTTTATCACCAACATCGCGAGAGAACTATTTGCTGCTCTCAAGCAGTGGTTCAACCAGGAGGCGCTGGAAATTGACGCGCGTTATCAGGAGTTGCAGCGCCAGAAGACTCAACTCAGAGAGGAATGTCAGGAGTTGCAGCGTCAGTACCAGGAAGAAGAGGAGCAGGCAGCGCAGAAAAAGGTGGCCTTTGAGACCTCCGCTGGCTGGTTGGCCGACCTTTTGCGCGAGGTAAGTAGGCGGGACGATCTGCCGCAATCATTACGCGCGCTGGCGCAGCGGAACGCGAGTGGCGCTTTGGCCTTTGCTGAGGAGTATGGCACTGCATACCAGCGTTGGACCAGCGAGACGCAACGTTTGAGAAAGCTGGTGGCGGAATTTTGGCAGGAGTTAAAGGCTGCTGGCGAGAAGCTTCAAGGGCAACTGGTACCGATCCAGGGCGCGCTTGAGGAGCAGCAGCAAAGTCTGAGCGCATCCACGCGCGAGCGAGATGAGCTTGAAGCGGCGGTCCAGAGTGACGCAGCCGATCTGAGCACTGAGCGCCAGTGGTGGCAGAGTCTATGGGAAACAATTCCAGAAAAGCTACGCCCCACTATGCCCGGCGAAGGCATCTTCTCTTATGCTTTCTTAGAGACAGTTCAGCACCAATTCTCGTCCTGGCAGCACGAACTTGAGATTGAAGAGAAATATGCCCGGCAGTATAATGGCCTGATTGCCGATTGGGTCAAAGATCTGGGCACGCTTTCTGAGAGCGATCGCCAGGAATTGCAGAATGTTTACATCAAAAACGCCAATGTCATAGGCATTACCTGTGGGCAGGTCTACAAACTTTCCGCGGGTGAATTGCGGAAGTTTGCCTCGTTTAATGTCGTGATTATCGATGAGGTCAGTAAAGCTACGCCACCAGAACTGCTCTTACCCGCGCTCAAAGGCAAAAAGCTTATCCTGATTGGCGATCACCATCAATTGCCACCGATGATCGAAGATAAGACGCTCGATCAGATGGCAGAAGAGAATGACCAGGACCCGGCTAGCTACCGCTATCTTAATCAGCCCTATTTCGCGCAGCGTTATAACGAGGCGGCGGAAGAGAACAAACGCATGCTCTCGATTCAATATCGTATGCATCCCGACATCATGGCCGCGATCAACCAGTTTTATGAGCGCCCGCTAGAATGTGGACTTAACAAGCCAGAGATTGAACGCGATCATCAGCTTGAGTCGGGGCTGGTGCGCAAGAGTAAGCATCTCATCTGGGTCACGACCCCCCTGGTGCCTGCTCATGGTCAGGGTAGCCGTTCTCGCAAGGTGAGCGCGCGCAACAAGACAACTGGCCGGGAAGTGCTTGCGTATCAGAGCAGATATGAGCACTTTGGGGAGAGAAAGGTAAAAACCTCGTATGTCAATGAACGCGAGGTAGAAATCATTGAGCGCATCTGCACAGAGTTCCAGCGGATCTGGTCTTTGAAGAGAGCCGAGGGATTTGAGCCCAAAGATATAGGCATCATCACCTTTTACGCGGAACAGGCCAGGCTCTTGCGCGAGACACTTTTGCCTAGAAGCGGCAAGGATACACGTTTTGACGCGCTAAATATTCGTATCGGGACCGTAGACAGCTTCCAGGGCATGGAGCGAGCGGTGATTATTGTCAGCATGGTGCGCAACAATACGCAGAGAGACATCGGTTTCGCGAAGCGAGATGAGCGCATTAACGTCGCCTTCTCGCGCGCGCAACAGTTGTTAATGATTGTGGGTTGCCACGATCTGTTCTGTAATACGACCCGCCGGGAGCAGGCGGCGGAACGTTATAGCCATGTTTCCAGGATAGTCAAGAATCGGGGAGAGTTTATCGATGTTTCCTCTATCTAGCATTGATCAACGTCCAACTATCGCGCCAGGGCTGATAGCCGCAGCTCGCGCGCTGGAAGAGCGCTCGCCGGGTTTGCACGTGCTGGCCGCGCGCCCATTTCGTTATCCTGTGCAGCAGCAAAAGGTCACTATTCGCGTAGATGTCTCGCGCAAGCTGAATCTATTTGAAAAATATATGCTGCGGGCCGCGCTTGAGATCTCTCCTCCGCCCTCACTGGAGGACGTGGCGGATGCTTTTGGGCTGGACCCGATCTTTATCAAGAGCACCCTCGATGGGCTGGTCTCTCTCCAGAATATTACGTACACTGGCGGTAGCCTGCGCGTTACAGCCGAGGGCAAAAAATCTCTCACAGACGAGCATGTGCCCGACGATCCACTTTACGAGACCTGGTATTTTATGCAGGATATGGTTCTTGGCACCTCACTATTTTCACCCGAGCCGCTTGAGGAACTGGATAGTGGGCTGGAGGATCTGAGTACCTATCTGCAGAGAGATCTGACCCAGTTTCCCGTTTTTGAGTTTCATCTCTCGGAGTTGCAGACCCGGCTCAAGTCCATGGGCTTGAAACTGCACAATCCCGAAGAAGGGAGCACAGTCACTGCGTTGAGGGCGACGGGCGCGCCAGAAGTGTGCTGGAAAGCGGTGGATCTCTTCGTCTTCTATGACACACTGAACGAAGGCACAGAGCAAACCATCACCTTTCAAGCCGGACTGGGCGAGAGTCGCATTCCGGCCATAGGTACATGGCTCGCCGAACACTTGCAGGCACAGAACCTTTCCTTGAAGGCCCTCTGCGGGCTGGATGATAATCTGCTGGCTCGGCAAGAAGAAGAGGAAGAGGAGACACCATCAGAACTAGGCCCGGAGGAGCGCAAAGTAGAGGAACGCCTGGCGGAGATTCGCCAGCAAGCCACTCATCAACTGCGTTTACAGGTCGCGGGGCAAGATGTAGAACAGGACGCCGGTACAGCAGTGCAGTTGCGAGACGTAGAGATACGCCCGGCCTTTCTATCGGCGCTGCAAGAGGCGCGTGAGCAGATCATCATTTATTCGCCCTGGATTAACGATCAGGTGGTCGATGACGATTTTCTCTCTTTATTAGAGAGCCAGGTTCAGCGCGGCGTGCGTATTTTGATTGGCTATGGGATTGGTCGAGATGAAAAAAGGGAAGGGCGACCGATCTCGTCAACCCTACCAGCGCGCCTACAAACGATTCAGACCGCGCAGGGCACGCCCGGCATTATCGCCGAATGGCTGGGAAATTCCCACGCGAAAGAGATCGTCATCGATCGGCATATGCACTTTAGCGGCTCCCACAACTGGCTATCGTATCGAGGGGACCGCTTCCCGCGAGGCGAGACCGTCTACAAGGTTACAATCGCGAGCGAGGTTGAGAAAGCTTACAGTCACCTTGCCCAGCGTTTCATCGAACGCGCCCGCTCGTTGTGGTCCAGACCAACGGATGAGAAGCGCAGGACAGCGCTCTGTATTCTTGGCTATCTGGGTCACGAACCCGAGGCCGCGAGTTGGATTCAACGCGACGAGTGTTATCCCTTTATCCCTTTATGGCTCACGCTGGCAGCCCAGGCCATTGCTACTGGCCATATAGCTCATCTGCTCGACGCCTTACACATTTTGCTGCGCCTGAGTTGCACAGAGATTGGCCAGCGAGATGCTCTACGGGCAGAGATAGCTACAGCCCTGGAAAAGGTTTTGCAGGCAATGGGAGCAAAAGATCGCGAACTGGCCAGCAGTTTTATCAGCCATACGCGAGCCGAATTAGAATTATTGGTTTCAGTCCCCGCCAACGAGGGGCAGCCCGACTTCAACTGGAGCCGCTTTCTACAGGGATAGGCAGGTATGAGTCATCCCTGCTTTGATACCGTTGGCGAACGCTTCTTCTGGACTCCTCGGCGCCTCTTGCGCCTCGCACCTGCTTGTGTGGCTGGTGGCTCACCAGCCACACAAGAACAGGCATCCATGAGCCGCGCGGCGGCTCATAAAAGGAGTTCGCCAACGGTATCTGCTTTTGCAAAATCAGGCCAAAACAGGTTTTGCCTCCCCGCCCTGGAGAAAAGAAGAGGTTTGTGTGTTCTAGTTAGTGGGTAACGGGCCACCGTTAGCGGTAAAGTGAATCCAGCCGCGCACAATGCGCTGTGGCCAGCCGCTGCGGTCTGTGATCTGGTACCCGTTGGCGAGATGCTGAATTGGCAGTGCCAGGAAATACTGGCTATCGCTATAATTTTCTTGCGCCAGGTAGACGAAGGCGTTATCCACGCCCACGATCAGCGCTACGTGGCCTGGATCATTGACCAACCCCGATTTCCAGCCCAGGCGGGGAGAGTTGACATCCTGAAAGATCAGGATATCCCCGGCGACCGGGCGCCAGGCACTGTGTCCCTGGCTGGCGTCGTCGGAGAGCTGGTAGCTGCTGGCGGGAAACTGGTGGATGACGCCTGGATGCAGGACGCCGTCCTGGTAGTAGTCGTAGTAGCGAGCAGCATTGCCTGGGAGATGGGGCAGAGCCCAGCGTTCGTAGAGAAAACGGTTGATCAGCTCTGTGCATTGAAACAGATACCAGTCGGGCGAGCCATCGTTGCTACAGACGAAGATGCCCGCCCCTGCCTGACGCCAGCCAGCCGCGACAGGTGTAGCCAGTTGCTGGCCCCAGGGAGCGCGCGTGTAGCCAAGCTCTTGCTGCATGCCCGCGCATGTTTGCACTGCGGGAAGCGCGAGTTTGCCGTGGACAAAAGTTGCGGGCGCGGCCTGATAGGTCGCGAGCACGCTTTCAAACTGAGTCCGGTAGCTCAGGGCTGTTGGAGAGCACCAGTCGGCAACCACATAGTCAGTGTGAGCTAAGAAGAGGCGCACCAGGCAGGGCGCGCGTCCCTCTCCGGGCAAGCGATCGGCTACAAACGCTGGATAGCTTCCCAGATGAGTTGTAGGCGTACCGCGGGCAGCAAAGGTCGCGGGCATGGTTGCGCCGTGGAAGACCCCGATCACAATGACCGCGCGACTGCTGGACTCATTATTCGTAAATGTCACCGCCGCAGCGTCTGGAGAGCTTTGTGAGCCAGGCTGCGCCTGCGCCTGCCAGCTCTGAGGAATCGTCAGTTGAAAGCCAAGTTTCGCGTCACTATAGAGCCGTCCCGCGGCTGGTGTGGCCGGGCGGATGGCTGTAGTGACTGCGGATGGCCTGGCAGTTTGCTGGCTCGTCGCTCTCGGCGCGCTGGTCGGTACTGACTGACCAGAAGCACAGGCGGTCAGCACCAGCAGGGCGCAGAGGAACCAGATTATGCGCGGGAAGAGACACTTCATGGTCTGCCTCTGCAAGAAACAACTATAGGCGATTTCCTGATAATTATACCATTGAGAACTCACACTTCATAGTCTTTGGTACCGAAGCTTCACTTTATTCAGCTTACCTTCTTCGATCAACTTCTGTTTTTTTGAACAAAGTCCTGCTTGCCTGCAAAAGCAGAGCGGCAACACCGCTTCTTGCCTGCTGCTTGACAAGGTGAATGCTACGACGTCTTCGTCCCACCACTGTACGCCAGAGCTCTCATCTCCTCCGAAAAACGGGGGAGCTCCCGACTGCCAGCTTTCCTTGAGCGACCAGTTGCAGCAGCACGACCGCGGTGAAGGTTTTCATCGTGCTCCCGATGCGATACCTGCTCTCTTGAGTCATCCGTTGCTGGGTTGCCAGATCGGCAAAGCCAGCAGTGTAGAACTGGGATGTCTTCTGGGCATCTTCGATGTAGACGAAAGCACCGGGTAAGCCGACATCAACAATCTGGTTGAGTGCCAGTTGGATGGGATGCATCGATGGCTCCTTCCACTTCCAAGGGATAATGAACGTTCCTCCTTTTGAGTATAGCATCAGAGCGATCAGGTAAACAAATGTTCACCACCAAACCAGTCGGAGAACCATGATATGTGTCTTGTTGAAAGGGGATTAAAAGACGAAGATCAGGGCTAGAAGCCATTTCAAGCGTATACGAGGTCACTATATTGGTCAGTGATATGGCCAGGTACTACTTCGAGGTACAAAATCATCCCTGACTTTGAGCAACCACTGCGCTTATTTCCTGCTTGTGGTGCAAAATCAGGGATAACTTCTCATGTTGCTGGCCGGTTATGCCAGATGTTGCTGGACCTGCGCGCGATTTTTGCGAACCCGTCGTATAAGAGAAGAGATGTGCGAGATCAGCAAGAGGGTACCAAACATGGCATACTGGATAATCGGACCGATGGGCGCGTATTGCTGCACCGTCAGCGTATAGATGAGTGTGATGGAGATCACTGGCACAGCGAGTAAGCCCACGCCCCAGAGGGTCGTGACGAAGCTGAAAGATGAACTGCTATTGGCCAGCCAGCGCTTTTCCAGTTGTGCGCGTTCGGCTGGTGGCGCGCCTGCCAGTGTGCTGCGAATAAGGGTGAGCAGAATTGGTTTGCCCCGCAAGACCGAAATGAGCATAATTGCGCCATAAACTCCCGGCATCAGAGAATTGCTGACAAGCAGTAGTCTGGCATCCTTAAACAGCAGTGCCGAGACCAGGTTTAGCGCGATTGCCAGCAAGGCGAACATCCCAAAGAGGTTGACGCGGCGCGTGCGCAGCAGGTCCAGCGCTGTCGCGGCAGCCGGTGGGATGCCTGCCAGCAGTAGAGCGGGTACATCGGGCATGTAGAGGCTGGCCAGGCGATAAACGATATAGGGTAGCACGGCGGTGAGGCCAATAGTTATGATTAATGAGCGCCAGATGCCCGAGGTAAATGTCGTCTTGGCTTGAGATGCTTGATTTTCCATGGGATAGTTCTCCTTGCTGTATCAATAAAAAGTGCGTTTTACGCTCTTGGTTTGACAATAGACACGCGCAGTTCGTGCTGCGGTGTTTTCTGGGACTGCGCTAATGGCTGCATACGATAATCGGCTGGATCGAGTTCGAGTTCATATTGCGCGAGCAGGGTGGCTAGCGTGGCCATTAACTGCACTTCCGCGATGCCAGCGCCCAGGCAAGAATGATCGCCCAGGCCGAAGGGTGCGTAGGCTCCGCGCTGGCGGTGCTCATTGCGTGGCTCGCTGTAGCGGTCGCTATCGAAGCTCTCTGGCTGCGGGAATAGCTCAGGTAAAAAGTGCGCGACAGTCATAGCCACAAAGACATCCTCGCCCGCCTCGACGCCATAACCGGCAAAGCTGAACGGCTGGATGGCCTGGCAGTTATGCCCGCTGGCACCTGAATAGAGGCGCAAGGCTTCCATGGCCGCGCCGTGCAGGGCATGCATCTCTTTGAGCCGCTCCCAACTCAACGTGCCCTGGGCAAAGACCGCGTCGGCTTCCTCGACCACGCGCGCGCAGATCTGCGGGTGCGCGAGGAGGGCATAGAGCAGGGAGCAGGAGGCGAAGGACACGGTATGCAGCCCTGCCAGGAAGGGACCAAGCGCGCCGAAAGCCAGTTGCTGATCCGCTATATCTCGCCCGCCGCGCGCAGCCGCCATCAGCAGATCATCGACGACATCGGGCTGCCTGTCCTGACCTGGCGGGGTTGCGCGATGATCCGCGACGATTTTGCGTCCAAACTCAAGAATGCGCTCTTTCGCGTGCAGATACGAGGGAGCTTGCAAAGCTGCTCTGGCCTGACTCTTCGTCATCGTCGTCTGGATCGTTGTGCTCAGAAATGTAGCGAGATCAGGCACGTAGTCCTCTGTTCCATGGTGCGCGAGCAACTGGCCGAGTTGTTCCGCGATCACCTGCTGCACCCAGGGAAAAAAGCGCACACTTTGTCCTGGCTGCCAACTCGCGGTCTGCTGGTGAGTCAAATCAGCCAGCAAGGGCAGACGATCCAGAATTCTGCCCCGCGAGTAGCCAGGGCTGAGTAGGGCACGACGAGCGCGATTCATCTCTCCCTCATGAGAGACCTGTGCTTCTTTACCGGTATACTCCTCAATAAAGCCCTCCCAGAAGGCTTGTTCACTGAGGATCTCGGTCATATAGCGTCCCACAAAAACATTCGCCGCCGGTCCAGCCAGCACAGTGAGAGGTTTCTCCTGCCTGGGTACGCGAAAAATTGGGCCATAGGCCCGGTAACACGCGAGGAGCACAGGCAACTGGTTCCCGCCCTGTGCATACGTTTGCGCCAGTTCCGCTGCTATCGTTGGAGGTGGTGGGGCGTCGTGCGCGCCAATCTGCCATGCTATCTGCTGTTCGTTCATGCTTCTCTTTCCTCTTGAAGGGGAACTCGCTGGAATGCCAGGAGTGGTAAACCGATATCGCGCATCTTCATAAGTACTCCATACACAGCTGCATCATCAATGAGCGTTCCTGTGAGTATTGTTTCACCACGCGCTTCGTTCGTGACAAGCAAGCCATCAAACCAGTTGCTCCACTCTGCACTGATATGCGTCTTCACACGGATCTGGCACTGAATGCCCGGCATAGCTTTTTCTCCTTCCTTATTGAATTTCTTTGTCTGCTCCAGTTATAACAGAGTGAAGCCTGAAAAGCTCCCGCCTTTAGATGGGTAAAAGGATGGGTTCTGGTGCGGGCGCCTGGACCTCACCCCCAGCTCTTTTTTACCCAACACGCTAAGCGATCAGGCTACTTGAGAATCTGCCCCCAATAAGCCTGATAGATCATAATTATTTCTCTTCCCAGAGCTATTCAAAAATCTTTTATCCCACCCGCCCGCCCTGGAGGAAATGAGAGAGTGGAGCATGAGGGAGTTCCGGCTCCCTCATGCTCCACTCTCTCAGACTCTGTGGGAAGGGGTCTTGCAAAGCGCGAAGGCGACTTTTAAACAGTCCCGTTTCTTCTCTCCACCCCCTTGCAATTTTTTCACCCAACACATATACTCTTGCATATTCGTCTGTCAGAATGTCCATTTCTACTGTGCTATGAGAGTTACCCAATGCCCAAGGTGATTACCTATACTCTGGCCTGGTCCTCTGAACTACAGAGGTACGCGCTCTTTAACGAGAATACCCGGCTGGATATTCTGCCTGAAAGCGCGGCCTGGTTTGACTGGCTGCAGCAAATATCTTCTTTCGGCTTTATCACTGAGCAGGGGCGTTATACGCTGCGCAAAGAGAAAAAGCAGCGCGGGGATGCCTACTGGTATGCGTATCATAGTGAGGGTGGGCGGCTCTTGAAAAAATATGTGGGGAAGACAGACGATCTGACGCCCGCGCATCTCCAGCTAAGCATCGCCAGGCGCGAGCCAGCGAGTTCCCCCTCATCGTCCGCGCAGTTAGTCAACTCGCGGCCTGAGAGTCGGGAGGTGGAACAGGAGGAAAGCAGGTCAGAGCAAGCGCCGCAAGAGGCACGGCCTGCTTTGACCTACTTGCTGGCTCCCAAGGTACACATCCCTCATGTGCCAGCGCAACTTGTGTCCCGTCCACGCCTGCTGGAATTGCTTGAAAGGCGGGCGCAAGGTCCGCTCACGCTCGTCTCAGCTCAGGCTGGTTCAGGCAAAACAACCCTGCTCGCGGAATGGGTGGCTCGTCACCGCGCCAGCGTAGCCTGGGTCTCACTTGAACTCGACGATAACCAACCAACGCGTTTCCTTTCCTATGTCATTGCCGCCCTGCAACAGCTTGATCCGCTGATCGGCAGCAGTTCGTTGCCAGCCTTGAAATCGGCGCAGCCACCTGCCTGGGAGACGCTTCTGACGCTGCTCGCCAATGAGATTGTTGCCAGCGCGCTTCAACCTATCACGCTGGTACTCGACGACTATCATTTGATCACCACAGAAACGCTTCACCAGGCCGTCATCTTCCTGCTCGATCACCTGGCATCTCACCTGCACTTAATCCTCCTGACGCGCTCCGATCCACCCCTGCCACTCTCGCGGCTGCGCGGGAGAGGACAGGTCCTGGAATTGCGTATCAATGATCTGCGCTTCGATGCTGAGGAGGCCGAGCAATTCTTGCAGGTCGCGACGGACTGTCAGCTTGCCCCCGTGGATGTGAACTTACTCCAGGAGCGCACAGAAGGCTGGATCGCGGGATTACAACTCGCGGCACTTTCATTGCGTGGGAAGCATGATGCCTCGGCTTTTGTACGCGAATTCGCGGGCAGCAATCGCTTTGTGCTGGACTATCTGAGCGATGAGATCCTCGCGCAGTTGCCCGCGACAACCCTGAACTTTCTTCTCCACACCTGTGTCCTCGGACGCCTGGAGGCCGAAATTTGCGCGGCAGTGCTTGGCGAGGAGGTGGGTATATCCGCGCGAGCATGCCAGGAGACGTTGGAAGCTCTGGCCAGGGCCAATCTTTTTGTGAGCGCGCTTGATGATGAGCGATACACCTATCGCTATCATTCCCTCTTTGCCAGGGTTTTGCAGGTGCATCTGTCTAAAAGCAATCCTACACTTCTGCCGCTTTTGCACCAGCGAGCCTGCACATGGTTTGATGAGCATGACTTTCTTCACGAAGCCATGCACCACGCGCTTGCCCTCCAGGACGCCGCTCGTATCACTACACTGCTGCGCGAGCGTATATGGGATATGTTCTCGCAGGGGGAATTTGATGTGCTACTTGGCTGGCTCACGCGCCTGCCTGTCGCGCTGGAGAAGACGCAGCCAGAGCTATGCTTCTATCATGCGACGGCGCTAGCATTTCTGGGGCAGTCAGATCTAGCAGAGGCTTATCTGCAACGGGTAGAGCAGGCACAGGCGGCAGACGCAGGAAGCCTGCAGGGTACAGTTTCAAGAGGTGAACTGGCGGCGGTAAGCATGATCATTGCGGTAGCCAGAGGTGAATTGGCACAGGCACAAAAGTCGGGTCAGCACGCTTTGAGCGAATTGCCGCGCGCCCAGGTTTTCCTGCGCAGCGCGGTCAAGGGCAGCGAAGCAATTATGGCCGCGATTAGTGGCGATTTCCGCCTGGCCACTCAATACTTATGGGAAGCTGGACAGATCAAGCAATTGAACGATAACGATCCTTTCGTTCTGCAAAAAGGGATGTTGGGAATGGCCCTGTTTATGACTCATCTGGGCCAACTCAGCCAGGTAATCACCATCTGCGAGCAGAGCATGCGCCTCGTGGACACCGTGAAGGGGTTCAATCTTCCATATACAGGCAGTATGGCTGTCTTCTTTAGCATTGCCCTCTACGAAAATAATCAGCTAGAAGCGGCCAGGGAGAGGGCGCAGCAAGCTATCGAATGGTGCGAAAAGCTGGGAGAACGGGCCTTTCTGCCCGTCGCCTATGCCCTGCTGGCGCAAATTCTCTACCTGGAACAGATCAAAGCGCGGGGGTCCTCCGCGCCGTCTCCAGAGGTTTTACAGATCATGCAGCAGGCTGAGAGCTTGTTATGGCAGCAGCCACCGGCTCTATTCTGGTCCAGGCAGCATGCAGCCTATCTCCTCGTGCGTCTCTGGATTGTCCAGCGCAATAGTGGCGCTCTCGCGCGGCTGGAACAGTTTTATCCTGTTGATGCCGAAGTGGGTGCTTCACCGGGAGCAAGCTATGCCGCCCAGACAGAGACCTGGGGACTGGCCTACATCCGCCTCGGCCAGCATCGTCCAGAGGAGACGGCCCGCTGGTTGAACTGGCCTATCCAGGCGGCTGAACAGGCTGGCCGTAGCCTGGCCCTGATGCGTATGTTAATTCTCCAGGCGCTGGCATACCAGGAACTGGGACGCATAGCAGAGGCGCTCGAGAATATCAAACGCGCCTTACGGCAGGCTGAACCTGAAGGCTACATCAATATATTTGTGGAGATGGGCCAGCCTATGCTGCCGTTGCTGCTGCCCCTGCTCAAGCAGGCCGAGTTATCACCTGAGATAGCACTGCCCTTCGTACAAACAGTGCTGCGCGAACTGGGTGTGCAAGTGGAGGCTGAACAACCATCCTCACAGCAGGAAGCTAACGCTACGGCTTCCCCTCAGGTGTTTCTGACCGAGCGCGAAAAGGAGGTCTTACGGCTGCTCAGCCAGGGCCTCTCCAATCAAGCCATTGCGCGTCAGATGGTTGTAGAGGTCAGTACCATCAAATGGCATATCCACCACATTTACGAGAAATTGCATATAAATAGCCGGGCACAGGCGATTCTCCAGGCGCAAGCCCGTGACCTCCTTTAAGACGAGGCAGCGTTTGTCTTGCCTCAACAAGCAGAGAAGGCCTTGTTTAGCCAGGCAAGTTCACTATGCATTTAGTGGAGCTACCCAGATAACTGCTATGCCGATGCTAGACTCGTACTACAACCACGAGGTAAGCGAGATAGACTCCCAGCAGCAGAGCTCCCATGACGCGAGGAATCTTCCCGTACCAGAGGAGCAGCAGGAGCAGCAGGTGAACCGCGAGCATGATGGGCAAGGCGACAAAGGTCACATGGGGATCAACTGGCAGCGCGTGGATAGCGGCAGCGAGTCCAAGCGTGACCAGCAGATTGTAGGCAAACGAGCCGAGAATGCCGCCTACCAGGATCTCTGAGCGTTTTTTACGGGCCGCGCTTACTCCTAGAGCGAGCATTTCCGCTCCCGTGCCCAGCGAGACGATGGTGGCCCCAATCACACCCTGACTCAGCCCAAGCGCTTGCGTCAGGCGTAAGGCACCTTCAACTATAGCTGGCCCTCCTACAGCCATGGCCAGCAGTCCACCGCCGGTCAATATGACTGGTTTCCAGGACAGGCGAGTGCGATCCTGGTCATCATCGTCATCATCATCCACAGTCTGCTCAGCGGCGCGCTTGACGGCAGCCTGGTCCGTGTACCAGAGCAAGAAGGTGTAGCCAGCAAAGACGACCAGCAAGAGTACCCCCTCCAACTGGCTGACAACACCCAGAAAGAGCAACGCTATGGGTAGAATTGAGACCAGCGTGGCGATTACAGCCTGGCGGCGCACGCTTCGTTCGATCACCATAGGGTAGAGTAACGCTGAAAGGCCCAGAGCAGCAGTTACAATGGTGACATTCGTGCCCACGACATTCCCTACAGCAAGGGCTGGAGCACCGCGTGCAGAGGCAAGCGCGGCGGTCAGCATCTCCTCTGGTTCCAGTCCCGCCAATAGAACTCCCAGGACAAGCGTGCTAATGCCAAGTACACGCGCGAGATCGCCCGCCCCATCGAGAAACCAGTCCGCCCCCAGCAGCAGCAGACCCACTCCCACGACGAGCAGTCCCACAGCGATAACCAGCGTTAGCATTGCTCTCTAGCCTTTCCAGCGTCCGACCGATCTTTCCTGCACTATCACAATGATTGTTGCATTTCACAGTAGAGCCAAAGAGGCTCTTCTGCGGCAAGAGCCTCTGCGTGTTTGCTGTTCCTGTTTTATTTACCAGCCAATTGCGCAAGCACAGGGACAAAATTTTCCATCTGCCCTGTCGAGAGCTGGAGGTAGGAGAACCCGTAGCGCTCGCGCTCTGTAAGCAGATGAGCAACCGCCTGCTCGGTAGTCAGGGGTCTTTTTGGCACGCGCCACCCTCCTGTCTCCCTGAACGGGGCCTGGCTATCGGTAATTTCCAGATCAAAGATTGATTGGCTCAGTTCCAGGTCCGCGAAACGCTCGCCAGCAGCCTCCTTTATCCAGGTGATCTTTTGCTCTAAAGAAGGGCCTGTCGGGTCCGCGCCGCGCGTGCCGATCGCAATGATATTAGCTTCTCTGGCGGCCAGCTTGAGCATCCGCTCGCCCGCGCCTGCCACGAGAATGGGCATATGGGGCTGCTGCTGCGCCTTGATGTTGCCTTCTAGCTCGCTAATTGTGTAATGCTTGCCTTTGAAAGTTGTCGTCTCTTGCGTGAAGAGCTGCTTCAGCACCTGGATTGTTTCTGCGAGAGCCTCGAGGCGTGTGCCCGCGCTGGCAAAGGGTATGCCCATCTGCTCAAACTCGTTTGCAGAGACACCTGCTCCCAGGCCGAGTTCAAAGCGGCCCTCGGAGAGCAGATCAAGCGTGGCAGCCTCTCTGGCGAGCAGCACGGGATGACGATAGCCATTACAAAACACATAACTACCAATGCGTAGCGAGGTAGTGACCGAGGCCGCGACAGCAAGGGCTGGCATAGGAGCCAGGGTACTCGCGGATGTACGATCTGGGATCAAGAGAGTGGAGTAGCCAAGTTCCTCAACTCGTTGAGCAAGGCTTATCCAGATGGAACGCGAGGGGGCATAGGCCGCGACAAGGCCAAAACGAAATGGTCGAGGCATGGATGAGCTTCCCCTTTCTGCTGGCGAGCGCGCTGCTTTACAGGCAACCCGCATCTAGTATATTATGTAGACGGTTCTTCCAGTGAATTTTTAGCTATACAGACTATACAATAAAATGGTCGGGAGTGTCAAGTCGTTTTATGAGTCCTCGCCCGTATCGGCTGGGGCAGCGCCAGGCTGCTACCGAGCAGACCAGAGCGCGTATCCTGAGCGCTACGCGCGAACTGCTGATGGAAAGCTCCGGCTTTGTCAGGTTCTCTATTGAGGCGGTTGCGCATCAGGCTGATGTTGCGCGTATGACGGTTTATCACCAGTTCGGTTCTAAAATAGGGTTACTCGAAGCGTTGTGCGATTCGCTGGCGGCTGGTGGCGGCATGCAAGAGATGCAACTCGCCTTTCGCCAGGAAAAAGCGCTGGATGCTCTGAAGCAATATCTACAACTTTTCAGCCGTTTTTGGAACGCGGACCGCCTGGTGATGCGCCGCCTGCGAGCACTGGCCGCGCTTGACCCGGATTTTGAGCAGGTGATACATACACGCGATGAATGGCGACGCCACGGGGTAGGAGTGCTCGCGCGCAGGCTCATCGAGCAATATGCCCTTTCTGCTGGCAAAACGCTCGATGAGACCATTGACATCCTCTTTACGCTGAGCAGCTTTGAGACCTTTGATACTCTGGCTGGTGCCGCACGTAGCATGGAGGAAGTGGCCCCTCTCGTGTATCAGCTTGCGTGCATGGCATTTAAGATCGAGGAGTAGGTTTGTGATGACAGAGAGAATGTATTCTCAGCGCCTTGGAATAATTTCTGATACGCAGTTTCAGGCAGCTCTTGACCGTTTTCAACTGGGTCGTTTTATCCAGGCCGAGCCTATCCACTTTGGCAATTTTGGCCAGAATGTTTTTGTCTCCAGTAGCACCGGAGAATATGTGCTGCGCGGTCAGCCTCATTTTGGCTGGCAGTTCGCGACCGAGCAATTCTTTATCCAGCAACTTCACGAGCGTTCACAGGTTCCCGTTCCCTGGCCCTATCTCATTGATGCTACCACCGAGATCTTTGGCTGGAGCTTTGTGATCATGCCACGGCTACCTGGTCTCCAGTTAGCTGATCCACAGATCAAAGGCCAGCTTGGGGCAAGTGAAAAACGGGGAATTGCTCAGGCGCTGGGTGAAAATCTGGCGCGCATGCAGGAAGTAACATGGCCCATTGCTGGTCGTTACAATGCGGATCTTGCCACTATTGAGCCGTTTGAGATGGCCCAGGAACTCGCCTGGCCCTTCCCTGTCGCATCCAATACCCGCTTAGCAAGCCTGACCCCAGAGTGCATATCTTATAGTCAAAGAATTGAAATATGTCTCTGCCAGCATCTTAGCGATGCTCAGCAGAGCAACGCAGCAGCAACCACCCCTGAAGATATCGCCTGGGTAAAGGAACTGCTCGCCAGCGCCCAGGATGCATTTACTGCTGCATTTGAACCATGCCTGCTGATGGAAGACTATAAAGAGGGGAACGTGGTCGTCACACAGCACAACGAGGGCTGGCAGGTCACTGGCGTTTTCGACTTGATGGCAGGGCATTTTGGCGATAGCGAGGCAGACCTCTCGCGTCCACTCGCCGAGTACCTCAATGAGGATCAGCAATTAGCAAGCGCATTTTTCGAGGCGTATCGCAAAGAGAAAACTCTTCGTCCCGGCTTTGCTCAACGCTTTCCTATCTACATGCTCTTCGACCGCGCGATTCTCTGGGCATTCTTTCAGCGCCAGGGTTGGCGCTGGTGGGATGAACAATGGACGTTTCGCGATTGGGCCAGTCAGTACATTGCACCCCACAGTATTCTTGACCAGTTGTAACGAAAACCAGTAGCGCACAGGAATTTTTCTATCCCGGCTACGTTCGCAGGCTCTTTGAGTACAAGCTGATCTGAGAACTCCCCTTAGCAAGAGGTGGGATCGATGGATCAAGATAGATGTATAAGTAATCCATAATAGGCGTTGGCAGGGATGCCGTTGTTGCCAATGTTTTAAACTCGTCGGCAAGTTCTTTCATCTCATCACGAACAGCATTCACATGCTGTGTGATGGCCTGTTCAACTATCTTTGTACCCAGAGTATAACGTAACAAAACCACAAGAAGCGGTTCGGGAAGCCATTGCAAGATGTTGAGCCTGCGAGGAGTTATGGGGATATGAAGCGCTCGAAGAATACGAAAGTTCTCACGGACTCCACGAATCATCAGCACTATTGCACCACGTGTTTGTGCCATGCGGTAGTTATCGCCCCCGGCCATATAGAGAGCTGTTGCGACAGGGATAATCCAGGCCACATGCGTCTTGAGCCAGGCATCCATGTTAGCACTTGTCTCAACGGGAAATCCCGCGCGCCTGAATGTGCTGACAATTTGCTCAAGCCGTGACCCACCGCTTCGATTTACGAGTTCGCCGCACCCGCCAGGCACTTCAGCAAGCGTTTCTAGAACTCACGGTAGAGAAGGGATTTGCAGAAATGACTATCAGCGACATAACAGAGCGAGCTATGGTCAATCGTTCGACGTTTTACCGCCATTATCTGGATAAATATGATCTGCTCGAAAAATACAGGAACAACCGTGTTCGCCTGAGCACCTGGCAATCTGGATGGATCAGATTATCAAGACTATCGTGAGTAATCCTCTCACATAGAGGTACGAGTGATGCCTGCTTTTTTCTCAGCAATACTAACGCGTGTTGCTGAGAAAAAAGCAGGCATCACTTATGCACCCATTCTCTCAAAAAACTAATCGTTGAGTAGCAGAGAGAGCGAGGGAGCTGGCACCTGGTGGTCAGCTGAAATGCTAATTACAGCGGTACCTACAGCGAAGAACTCGATAATATGCGAGCCCCAGCCGTGGCTGCGTTCGACAATTTGCGCGCCTACAACGCCCTCGGCCTGTAAGCTAATCGCCTCAGTTTGCATGCGCTCCATAGAAAGCTCGCGCGCATCGTAGAGGGCCTGAGTATAGTTAGTCATCTCAACGTTACGCCCCATACGGTTAAACCATTGGCCAAGGCCCTGGCGCGAAACATGGTAGACACAGTTGCCCATGACCATGCCGACTGGTCGATAGCCAGCGCGCAGTAGAGTCCAGAAGTCCTGACCAGAGAGATCGGAGGTAAAGGGCATATTGTGCGCGTTACGGTAGGACTTGCCATCGCGAGCGCGGATGGCTGTGCCGATAGCCACGAACTCTGCCAGCGACTCACCCCATTCGTGACGTGTCACCTCCAAGCGCACACCTACAATCCCATCGGCCTTTAGCTCATCGGCCTCTTCTTCCATACGGGTCATAGCCAGTTCACGAGCATGATACATAGCCTGGGTCAGGACAGTCATTTCCTGGTTCTGACTCCAGTTAGCCCACTGATAGCCAATGTGATAGATAGAGCTACCCACAACCAGGCCTACTGGATCAAAACCAGCTTCGCGTACCAGGAGAAACTCATTTACACTGAGATCACTGGTAAAAAGCCCGCGATGCGTGGCATCGATACGCATACTTGTCAGTCGTTCGTGCGCGTGGGCAGGCAGATCATTGTTTTGCAAAGACATTGCGGTCAACTCCTATCGGTTTCCTCTAGAAAAAAGAGAGTTAAAACATCTTCTTGATTATTCGCGAAACGTGAGTTCCTGATTCTGGCCATAGCGACCTGGACGCAGATCAGTCAAGGTCAGGGTCGGTACAGGTTTGGGAATAACGTGATCCTTTTTGACAGAGATAATGGACGTTCCCAGCACAGCGAAGTGAACGTAGAGATCCATAAACTTTCTGGCAGGATTGTCGGTTTCATATTCACTGACCTGGCGATTGTTCTCGATGTGCATACCGACAATGCCCAATGCTTGCTGTTTGCGGGCCATACTCGTCGCACGCTGCATCGCCAGGTGGCGAGCGTTATATAGACCCTGCGTAAACGGACGAATCTCCTGATTGCCAGCTCCAGCCCACCAGCCCTGGATCTGCTGGGTCAACTGGCTGCCAAGGGCTACATAGTAAGAACAATAGCCAGTCACCACCCCGGATGGATAATAGCCAGCCTGCAGCAGGGTCCAGAACTCTTGCCCGGAAAGATCGCTGAGAAAGGGACGCGCCGGTTGAGGCGTTTTTGAGAGTCTGATGGCTGTGCCAATGGCGGTATATTCAATCAGGTTAGTGCCCCACTCGTAGTTACGCCGGGTGAAGCGCACCCCAACGACCCCATGGGCTCCCAGCAGTGTCGCCTCCTGTTCCAGACGGTTAAGCGCCAGCGAAGCCGCGTGCTGATGTGCCTCCGACAGCGTGTTCATCTCCATGAGTTGTGTATCCCAGGTATACCCACGGGTATATTGCCAGCCAACCTGGTAGATCGAACTACCCATCACCTGACTCAGAGGGCGATAGCCGAGTTCACTGGTTAACAGAAACTCTTTCGTGCTCAGGTCACTGGTGAAAAGGGGATGTCCAGCCTCCATCTCAGCGCCAAGGCGACGGCGGGCCTTGAGAGGCAGACCACCACGTTCAAGTGACTGGCGACTGGCCTCGTCATCCTGTTGTTCCTGCTGGCGCCGTTGTATCTCCTCCGGCGAGGAGCGTTTCCAAAGGGGCATAATGACCTCCGTCTAGAGTAAAAAGCGTTCAAGCGCGTGGCGAGCCTGCTCGCTCTGGCCCGCCTGTCTGGCCAATCCCTCGGCCAACTCTTCGATCCAGCGCTCCATGGGGAGTTGATCGGTTTTCAGAACAATTCCCCGCACAACTTTAGCCCGCATGGTCAGCAGTGATCCCTGAGATTCGCGGGAAATGCGATATTGATACTCATCCAACGTCACCAGGATCTCCCTTACAGGATGTTCGCGCGAGAACAGCTTGCTTTGACGCACAACCGCCGTCTGGTTCGGCAAAGCCCCCTCCAGTTTCACAGCCAGCACCTCCAAAAAGGCTTTCAGATCGCTTGTATCGGCCCGTAGCGACGCGGCCAGCAGATCTACCTGTACTGACATTGGCTCCTGTGGCATTGGTTGCAACGACTTTGACTCACCAGCTTCGTCCTGCATCCTCCGCTCCTTCCTTCTCCGCTAACCAGGAGCAATATTTCCGGTCGCGAAGGTCTGTATATTTGTGCGCCTATGCTAACACAAACGCAAATATGTTATGACTCCCAAAAATCGAGAACAGCTATAGTTTACCATCTTTACTGACCAGCGGTGGTCAAAATAAACTCTTGCTACATCTGCTAAAGAGAAGCAGATCGCATAAAAGGATTGACAGGTAATATTTATTTGGATGCCCAACTATACTGTATTATAGAAGGCCCGTATCACGAAAAGTGTGGGAAGAAGTTTGATAGTGTTGTAATACACAATTTCAAGGAGGAGGTGAAACGATAGTATGTTTGGCCTGTGTACATTCTTGCGCAAACGCCGTGCCAAAAGCGCTCACAGGGAAGTGCAGGACACGGCCCACCAATTGCCGGTAGAACAACCCTCTTCGGTGGAGCCACCTTCGCCGCTAGATCAATCCTCGCGAATAGAGATCCTACGCGAGGCTGACGCCTTTGTAAATTTATTTCATGAAGAGTGCGGTTTCGTAGATGATACTCCTGCTCGCCTGGCGGAAATAGAGGTAGAGATCGAGCAAACAAATACCTATCAACATACATTCGCTGAGCTAACTTATGGCGCCAGAGTGGCCTGGCGCCATAATACACGCTGCATCGGGCGTTTACACTGGCAGACATTAACGGTACGCGATCTGCGTCATCTGACGACAGCGGATGAGATCTTTCAAGCCTTACTCGATCATTTACGCAGCGCGACGAATGCGGGCAAGATTCGCTCAATTATCACAGTCTTTGCGCCACCATTACCCGGATGCGAGGGCATCCAGATCTGGAATCCACAGCTTATCCGTTACGCGGGCTATCGCCAGCCCGACGGAAGCATTATTGGCGATCCCGCGCAGGCAGATTTTACTGATGCCTTGCGAGTCCTGGGCTGGCGCGGCGGACCCGGCACGCCCTTTGATGTCTTGCCAATCGTGATCAAGATGCCGGGGCAGGAGCCGTGTTTATTTGAGATCGACCAAGAGTTCATTCTGGAAGTACCACTCAGCCATCCCGACTATCCCTGGTTTAGTGAGCTGGGCTTAAAATGGCATGCCTTGCCTGTCATCTCTAACATGCGTCTGGAAATTGGCGGGATCTCGTATACGGCTGCCCCCTTCAACGGCTGGTATATGGGAACAGAAATTGGCGCGCGCAATCTGGGCGATGTCAATCGCTATAATTTACTGCCAGTGATCGCCGAGAAAATGGGCCTGGATACCCATGCTGACCGTTCTTTATGGAAGGATCGCGCACTTGTAGAACTGAATGTAGCGGTACTGGCCTCGTTTGCCAGCGAGGGAGTAACGATTGTAGATCATCATACCGCCTCGCGTCAATTTCTTTTGCACGATGCCAGAGAAAAGGTCTCTGGCAGAAACGTGCCAGCCCACTGGGTCTGGCTGGTGCCACCTATCTCAGGCTCGGCCAGCCCGCTCTTCCAGATTACAAGCTATAAGAATCTGAAGTGCAAGCCGAATTTTTTCTACCAACCACGACCCTGGCCAGCCTCGTCTATCGACGAGGAGACTGCTTTCTGGGATCAATCCGAGAAAGTATGCGTACATGCCTTGCCGTGAATTCGGCGCAGGGCGAAAGTGCTCACCCCAGATGAGAAAAACGCTGAGAAAAGCAGCATATAAGCCACCCTACGATTGATGCCGTTAGCGAATTCCTACGGCTCATGTGTTCCTGGTATGTGGCCTGGTAAGCGGCGGGGCCGCTCGCCAGGCCCCATACCAAAACAGGGGCGAGACACTACAGACGCCAATGACAACAATCAGAGATGACTCATGTGTTTGACAATAAGCTTATCGCTTAGAGCACGCAGTTACGAATACCTGATCACACGCACAACGAGCAGAACACCAACAACGCTGGAGATGATAAAGAACAGCGTTACAGCCCAGGAGATGTGCCAGAGGGCCGAGGCGAAACCGACAACCGTGAAAAGTGTACTCAGGTAAAGTGCCAGTGATACAGATGAATCCATCACCTGACGCTTGCCTGACGAGAAAACACTACTATCGTTAGTAAGTCTGATCAAGGTCCCCGCATCCAGATTACCATTCTGCGCGAGCACCTGACGGGCCTCTTCCGCTGCCTGATTCAAGCTGTTAAAGTAGCGGATAAGGCCCAGGCCAGCGAGATTAAAAGGCAAAGCCAGCACAGTTGCCAGCCCGGCCACCAGGATAGCCCGATCAGCGAAACCGAGCCCGATCAGCGCCTGGAGAAGCATCAGATTGGCAACAATCAGTCCGCCAAAGATCCAATTTCCCAGATCATAGAGCAATTTGGACGTAATCTCCAGACTTTTTTGCATCCATAGCATAGATTGCTGGCGCAAGTCAGGTCTGGGCGCGGGCATCGGACCGAGTGGAACTACCGCGGCCAGGGGCATCTCTAGGGGAGCAGGAGGAAGATCAGCCGCGGCCTCAACAGATGGTGGCGGTGGTGGTGGTGGCGGCGCAAGAGGTGGGGGAGGTGGGATCTCATGCTGAACAGGAGGAGGACTGGTCGCCTCAACAGAAGCCTCTGGCGTTTCAGCGGGAACATCGAGTGTTTCAGCGGGAACATTTTCCGTTGTGCCCGGCACAATAGAAATTGTTGGCTCGTCCGGTTCAGGATACTGCTGTGACATAATGCACCTCTTAAAATGAAAATTATTTCTCAGGAAATGGCTTCTCAAATATGGAGAATTGTCTATCAGTATGCGCAACAAAGGCCAAAAAAGCAAGTGCCTGCTGCTCTACTCAGGACCTGTGAAATAGCATTTTCTTGAGGACATACCACGCCTCAATGCAGCGTTGTACTTTCTTAAAGAAAAGTCCAGCGTACACGTAAAAGCAGAGAAGCATGTTCTCTACCTGGAGATAGTATAGACGCACCTTTATACAGGATGGTAGAATGATTATGGAAAATGCTTGTCTAATTCTGCGAACCTTCCCGCTGAGAGTTGGAGAAACAAGAGAAGAGATTCCGATGAACGTGATGATCTACAAACTTGGGGAACGCGAGGCCCGGCGGGTGCAAGCCAGCCGCGAGGAACAAGAGGAAGTATGGCGGAACCGATAATTCACATCGAACACCTCTCTCGCTCTTTTGGCACAGTAAAAGCCCTTGATGATCTCTCATTGGAAGTGCCTGCGGGTATTGTCTTTGGCTTTCTGGGACCCAATGGAGCGGGTAAAACTACGACCATCCATCTGTTGCTTGGTCTGCTGGAACCAACGCAGGGTCAGGCCAGAGTGCTGGGCTTTGATACCCGCACCCAGGCCGCTGCTATTCGTACACATAGTGGAGCATTGCTTGAATTTGCGGGACTCTATGAACGCATGAGTGCCCAGGACAATCTTGACTTGTACGGGCGCATCTCCCTGATGCCTGCGCCTGCCCGCCAGGCCCGCATCAAAGAACTACTTACCCACCTGGATCTCTGGGAACGCCGCCGTGATCAGGTGGGAACCTGGAGTCGAGGTATGAAACAGAAACTCGCAGTCGCCCGCGCGCTTTTTCACCATCCACCACTGATCTTTCTGGACGAGCCGACTGCAGGGTTTGATCCGCTGGCAGCGGCAGCCTTGCGCGATGATCTGGCTAGCCTGGTCGTGCGGGAAGGGGTGACAGTCTTTCTCAACACCCACAATCTGACCGAGGCTGAAAAGCTTTGTACACAGGTCGCTGTGATTCGCCAGGGCAAACTCATGGCGGTTGGTGCTCCCGATGAACTGCGAGCAAGAACGGGAGGCCCCCAGGCAGAGATCGTAGGATCTGGCTTTACCGAGCCGACGCTAGCCAGCCTGCGAGAGCGGCCAGAGGTTGCCCATGCTGATCTGCACAACGGTCATCTCCTCATAGAACTGCGCGGAGAGAGTAAGATGAGCCCACTCGTGAGTTTGCTGGTCCACGCAGGTGTAGAAGTTGAGGAGGTGCGCAGGGGCAAGGCCAGCCTGGAAGATGTTTTCCTGACGCTGATGGAGGAAGAAAGCAAATGAGCGATCTCTTAACGATGATGTGGAAAGAAGCGAAGGACCTGCTCTTCCAGGGGGGATGGAAAGCATGGATACGCCCCATACTCCTGGTCGGCATTATTGGTGCCTATCTTCCATTGCAGTTCGGACTTTCATGGCTTGAACTCTCACCTATCGAGATATTCGTGATTCTCTGGATTCCTTTCTTCACCATTATTAGTTTTATTGGCGATGCTATCGCCGGAGAACGTGAGCGACATACGCTAGAAACCCTGCTGGCCAGCCGCATGCCTGATCAGGCGATTCTGCTAGGCAAGGTGCTCGTGACTGTTGGATATGCCTGGGGAATGGCTCTCGTTGGCCTGCTACTCGGCCTGATCGTGGTCAACCTGTTTCATGGCAATGGGAGTTGGGCGTTCTATCATCCTTTCGACCGGATTCTGGCAGTTCTGGCTTTGAGTCTGCTGGTCAGCATCCTGGGAGCAAGTGTGGGAGTGCTGGTCTCACTGCGCTCAGCCACAGTGCGGCAGGCGCAGCAAGTCTTGAGTATCAGTACACTGGTGCTTGTCTTTGGAGGTGTCTTCGTCTTGCAAGCAGTACCCACAGGCTTTATCTCATCGCTCTCATATTCCCAGTTTCTGCTGCTGATGATCGCCGTTATTGCTGTGCTGGATGCGATCTCGCTGAGCATCTCGCTGGTTCGCTTCCAGCGCTCGCACTTGATTTTGAGCTAAGGATTTTTGCCAGTCATCATTTGTGCTGCTCTTGCTCCGCTAGCAGACGAGTGAGAATAGCCAGGCGTTCTGGTGAGAGCAGGTCAAGCAGGGGTTGATAGTGCTCCCGTTCGCGTTGCTGAGTTGCCAACAGGCGGGACTCCAGAGCGCCTTGCGCCTGCTCCCAGGCGGCGCTATCCTGCGCGGTAGCCAGGCGCTTTCCGGCGTAGGGAAGTAAGGGCAAGAGCTGCTCTAGCCTCTGGAAGCGTTCCTGCTGTTGTTGCAGTTCGTGGACCAGTTCCCGCTCGCGCAGACGCAGACTTTCGATGGTTAGTTGAGAGTCTGCACTCGCTTGCTGAATACTCGCGAGCGTTTGCGCCAGTTCGGTGAAACGCTCCTCGCTGGCATGAGTAAATTGTTGTAGACGATCTGTCAGAGCTTGTTCCTGGCCCAATAAGCGTCTCTGCGCCTCTTGCTCAACGCGCTCGATTGTCTTATTGACATAATCCTGCGATGTCTTGTGGTGAATAGCCAACTCAGTCAATTGCTGCTCAGTTGTCTGCTGGAGTTCCAGCAGGGAGGCTTGCAGGAGTGCGTTTTGCGCAAGCGAGTCAGCTCTGGTCTGTGCGAGATGCTGGAGCAGGGTGTCTACCGCTGTTTGCAAGCGCTCATCGCGTGCAAGTCCACTGGCTTGTGTATGTAGCAGGTCCTGGCGCAGCGTCTCTTGTCCATTGGCCAGTTCCAGGCTGGCCTCAGTCAGCGCCAGGTGCAAGCGTTGTTGTTCCTGAGAGAGGCGTGCCTCAGTCGAGGCGAGTTGAAGCGTTTGCTCTGCCTGAGCGGTCTGCAGAGAGGTCTGGACGCGCTCTTGCTGCTCGTGGAGATCCGCGTGTATCTGCTCGCGTTGTTGGAGGAGAGTTGCCTGCATCTCGCCCATTTGCGCTTGCAGTTCCTGGTGCTGGCGGGTAATTTGCTGTTGCTGCTGAGGGATACTCAGAATATCGAGTTTGCCAATCTGCGTCGTAATCGCGGCGCTCTCATCGATAATCGGAAAGCCAGCGGGCGCGAGATCGCTGGAGCGCACAAAGCGCGTGCGCTTATTCTGTCCAGCGCGCATACGGCGTACCGGCAAGACCTTGCGCGTAATCGCCCGGCGGATCGAAACATCCTGGACCCGGCACACGCGAGCTGCATCAGTAATCGAAAGCCAGTAATCATCGGGGCCCGCTAGTTCCTCCACGTAGAGCGCTTCTTCTTCGTCCGCCGCCACTGGCCGGGTATGCTGAATATGAGAAAAGTCCATAAAAGTGTTGCCCTTTTTTATGGACTAGCATAGCATACCCTGGCAATATAGCATCTGGTCATTTAGACCATGGTTTGTTCTTCTATGATGGGATACAGGGCCGAAATTTGGCTCGCCTTCTCTCAGGTCTTCTGGAAGCATTTCCGTTCTTTACAGACTATCGTACATCCTGTCGGCTCCCTGTCATAAGGACATGGCAAAGTGTCGAGAAAGAGCAGAGATGTTGTGAACTCCTTCCTGCGGAACTACCTTCTTCTCATATTTGCTTTTGATAGGCCCTCATCGCAAAGATGTAGGCCACAAGCAGAATGCCGACGCACCATGCGAGTGCAACCCATATATTATGGGACACTGGTTGTCCAGCCAGTAACGCGCGAATGGTTTCCACGATTGCCGTCACTGGCTGGTTTTCGGCAAAGACGCGGACGACCAGCGGCATCGACCTGGTGGGCACAAACGCCGAGCTGATCAAGGGCAGGAAGATAATCGGATACGAAAAGGTTGTTGCGCCGTCTATCGATTTAGCGGTCAGTCCGGGAATCACCGCGACCCAGGTTAAGGCCAGTGTAAACAACGCGAGGATACCAACGACGGCCAGCCATGACAGAAGGCCCGCCGACGAACGAAAGCCCATCAGCAACGCGACGAGAATGATGACCACCACCGAAATTGCATTGGAGACCAGCGAGGTCAGGACGTGTCCCCACAGCATGGTGGAAGGGGCAATCGGCATGGAACGAAAGCGCTCGAATATTCCCCGTTGCACATCGGTAAACAGGCGGTAAGCTGTATAGGATATCCCGCTCGCAATCGCAATCAGTAAGATCCCAGGTAACACATAATTGACATAATTCGCTGTGCCGCTTTGAATTGCGCCGCCGAACACATACACGAACAGCAACATAAACGCAATAGGCATGATCGTGACCGTGATGATGGTGTCCATACTGCGGAAAATATGGCGCATAGAACGACCAAGCATCACGCTCATATCGCTGAAAAAGTGTTTCTGTATGGTTTTCATTTAGTATTCCTCCTTTTTGCCAATGATGGCAAGAAAGATCTCCTCCAATGTCGGTTGTTTTTCCACATACTCCACCTGAGCAGGTGGAAACAGCTTTTTGAGTTCCACGAGCGTGCCGCTGGCGAGAATCTTGCCCTCATGGAGAATGGCAATGTGATCAGCAAGCTGTTCTGCTTCGTCCAGGTACTGCGTGGTCAAGAAGACGGTTCTGCCATCATCAGCAAGCTCCTTCACCACTTTCCACATTTCGAGGCGTGCCTCGGGGTCAAGCCCGCTGGTCGGCTCGTCAAGGAAAATGATCGGTGGCTTTCCCACCAGGCTCATGGCAAGGTCAAGCCTGCGGCGCATCCCGCCTGAATATGTAGACACCCTGCGGTTGGCGGCAGCGGTTAAACCGAAGCGGGTCAGTAAATCGTCGGCAACCTGGCGCGGCTGTTTGAGGTGTCGGAGCCTGGCGATCATGATCAGATTTTCTTGCCCGGTCAAAATCTCATCCACGGCGGCAAATTGCCCGGTCAGACTGAGTGATTGCCGCACGTTGTCTGGTCTTGACGCCACATCAAAGCCGTTGACGATGGCAGTTCCACCGTCCTGTTTGAGCAACGTGGTGAGGATTTTGATCAGCGTTGTCTTGCCCGCGCCGTTGGAGCCAAGCAGGGCAAAAATGCTGCCCTGGTCCACGGTGAAATTCACGCCTTTTAAGACATTCAATTGCTTGTATGATTTTTGTAAATCTTTTACCTGAATTGAAATGGTTTGCACAGCTTTCTCCTCATGATAGAACAGTAACCTTTGATACATCAGCTTCCATGCCTTTGAGCGCAGCATACGTTAGCTTATCCATCATCGCGCCGTCAAAGTGAATAGATTGTATAATACGTTTCGAGCTCGACCAGAGAAACGCCAGGCGGAAAGACACATTTTTAAGGGTCGCGCCCTGAAACGAAACATCATTCAGTGCTGCCTGGTCAAACTTGACGCCAAGAAAGGTCTGCCCATCAAGTCGCAGTCCGCGCATATCGGAATATTTAAAGTTCACGCCGAGAAAGGTGCAGCCTTCAAAGGTTGTTTTGCGCAGGTCAGTCTTAGTCAAGGTGACATCAGTCAGCTTGACTCCAATGAATTTTGCTCCGACCAGTCCCGACGCGCTGAAGCTGGTGCGCACAAGGATTGCTTCACGGAAGTTCGCATCCGCAAGGTCAAGGGTGGAGAAGTCGCAATCGGTCAGATTTGCGCCAGCGAAATTGGCTTCACGTACATCACTGCTCCGAAACGAGCTCCCAGTCAAATCTGCGCCCGTAAAATCAGAGCCGCGCAGCGCGCTCGCGTGAAACTTTCCTTTGCGCGCGATCACGCCCGCAAAGTCGCTCTTTGGCAGATTGCTCGCACTAAAGTTGATGACCACCTGCCGTTCTAGCGAACGGGAGAGGTTGGCGACCTCCTGGACGGTTTGCTCAATGTCGCCGATACTCTCAATGGTCATGGTCAAGGCAGTTTCATCATCCCTGCCCTCAGCTTTGAGTTCGCGGAACCGCTCCTGCAAATCTGAAAGCAGATCGGCCTTTAATTCGGCGACGCTTTTTACCCCATCGTATGGAGCAAAAACGCCGTCTAAATAGTTGGTCAATTTCTCATTCATAACAACACCTTTCCTTTACAAAAGCTTATCCAGCACGCGCTTCGCGTACTCCCAGTTGCTTTTGTTGCGATCGTACGTCACTTGCCCTTTTTCAGTAATCCTGAAATATTTCCGCCTTCCGCCTTGAGATTCATCGCCCCAATACCATTCGATCTCACCGTCCATCTCAAGCCGCCGGACGCTGGAGTACATGGTGGCTTCCTTTAATTCATATTCACCACTCGAGCGCTCGGCAATCAGCTTGACAATTTCGTAGCCGTAGCGGTCAGCTTCCGATAAGAGCCGTAAAATCATCGTATCGGTATGTCCGCGCAGCAGATCGGAGGGAAGTTTGTTTTCATTCATATCATCACCTCGTAGGTGGAGTATACATCATAGTACCATGATTGTCAAGGTAGTGTGTCGATTGCAATACTCTATTTGCTCGAGATGCGATTGGCTTCAGGAGCTTGACAGATAACGGAAGAAATCGGGACCTTTTCCCTGTTGACTCCTCATTAGCAGGTTTTTAGTCTCCTCATTCTCACGCTCTTGACACATTCATCTCTTTTCTGTATAGTATGTCCGACGACATGTCGTTTCATGACATGTCGTCGGACATACTATACAGAAAAGAGGAATATTCTATGGGTATGCCTGATGCCGGGCGGTTTTCTGACCCCTCTCTGCTTATTCTGGCTAGCCTGGCGGGCGGAAATAAGCATGGCTATGCCATTATGGAAGATATTGCAAGCATTGCTCATGTTCGGCTGGGGACCGGGACCTTGTATGGAGCTATCGCGCGGCTGGAAGAGTCTGGCTTGATTGAGGCACTGCCAGCAGAGGAACGCGGACGCCGTCCGTATCGTTTAAGCGCCGCCGGCATAGCCTACTTGCGCGAACAACTAACCAGCATGGAGACGTTTGCGACTCTTGGCCTGCGGAGGTTGGCAAAGATATGAAGCTACTGCTCCGACTCTATCCAGGCCCCTGGCGTACACGTTATGAAGAAGAGTTTCTTGTAGCGCTATGGCCTGCTGTTTCTGCTCGCGACCCCCATTTTTGCCCTGGCAGCCTTTCTAAGCTGCCTTTTCTGCTAAAAGCGCTGGTACCAGTGGGAGCCTCTGCATTCTTGCCAATGCTTGGTCGCGGCATCTTTATGATAGTTTTCCTGGGTGCGGTCGTAGCCAGTACCAGTGGGCTCTGTTGCGCGGTTATGCGTCCGTATGACGCTGTCGGATCGTTTAGTACTCAGTTTACTCTGCTTACGGCCCTGATCTCGCTGGTTCGCGCTTTTCGTCCTTATCAACGAGATCAAAGTATAGAGCCTCAGGCATTGCTGCTTATTCGAGGGATGTACATTTCCTACCTATCTATCGCTCTGACACTGATTAGCGATAGCGTCGCCCTGGTCCGTTATGCGTCTCTCTGGTTTGGTCTGCCTGCGGGGATACATACTGGCCGCGTTAACCGGCGGCATGCTCCTTGTTACAGCGCTAGCGGGTGGTTCTCTCTACTACAGGACGCACGCAATGTACACGTGCTCTTCACGCGCCAGCCGGATCAGAGCCAGCGCTTTTTTTCTGGTCAGCACACTTATTCTGGTCTTCTATCCTGCGAGTTTGCGACAAAGCCTGCTGGGAGAACTGCTGACAATTGGTGTTGGTGGACTCCTGCTCTTTGCCCAGGTTCGCGCCATAGATGCGGCCATCTCACGCGCACCAGCCACGTTTTTCGAGGATTTCATTGACGATCTCACCGCGATCTATCGCAGGTTGAAGGCACGCACAGGCTTCCTCGCAGTCTTTTACACATTGTTTGAGAAAGGGGTTAGCTGGCTGTTTCTGCGTTCACTGCTACGCTGGCTGAACCCGCGGCTACACCCCTGGGGCGTTGTGCTCTTGATAGGGATTGTGGTGGGATTGCTGCTGGCGCTCGCGGAGGGCTTCAGCGGAGGAGGCAACCCTGGTCCAGCCGGACGCTTCGCCACCGTTATGTTGCTTTTCGTGAGCATCGAATGTTACGCTGTGCTCGTGGGTTACGCGCTTTTCGCGCAACCCCTGGGACTCTTGCGCCGGGTCTCCGCCGCCCCTGAATGCAAGCAGGCTAACGTATAACGAGGAGTCGGTTTAGAGCGGAAGATAGTGTGCTGAGCTTGAGTCCGGGCGCGCTTTAGCGTACTCATTGGTCACGGCAATATTGCTGTGACCAAGAGTATCGCGCACCACTGTGAGGGGTGCCTTGCGGTCGATCGCGTGCGAGCCGTGGCAGTGGCGCAGCCAGTGGGGTGAGACCTGGCTCCAATTAGCTACGCCAGCCTGCTTTGCCGCCTGGCGTACAATCAGAAAGATGGTCGTAGTATCCAGACGCGTTCCTTTATAGTGGCCATTTGAAACTTCCTGGCGCGACTGGAAGACGAAATCGTTAGGCGAGGCATCTTCGCGAATGGCTGAGAGCACCTGCCAGGAGCTTTCAGAGAGCAGGACATGGCGCTGTTTATCACCTTTGCCGATGATATCGAGCTGCACGCCATCGGTTCGGCGAATGACATCGCGCCAGCGCAAGTTACACAGCTCGGAGACCCGTAGTCCGGCTGCATAGAGCACATGCAGAATCGCGTGATTGCGTGGGTTCTGCTCCAGGAAGATCATTTTTAGCACTGTGGCCTCTGGTAGGATGCGCTGCGAAATGGCGCTTTTGGCCGAGGGAGGTTTGATCGCGGCCATCACATTTGCGCGCAAGACTCCAGAGCTATAGGCAAAGGTATAGAACGACTTCACCGAGTTGAGGATGCGGCGCTTGCTGTTATCCTCCAGCTTTTTTATCTCCCCGCGTCGATTGATAATCTCTAGCTCGTCCAGGTTCTCATAAAAATCCAGGGCATCCTCCAACGTCACCTGATCGAGTGGTTTCTCAACGAAGGCGCGGAACACCTCGATATCACGGCGATAAGCTGTCTGTGTATGGACGCTCTTTTTCAGGCGAATCCATAACTCGATGAGTTTGTCTTCCGTCGTCCCCTCCGGGACCACCATCAGATCACGTCGCGTGTTCATACATTTGTTCCCTCTGATAATAGCGCTGATGCCTGGCCTTATTATAACCTGTGTGGCAGCTTTTCACCAGGGAAAATGAGCCAGCTTATGTTTAAGACTCTGCGCAAAAACAAGTATATCGACCGTAGGGTGAGAGGCCCTTGAGTTTGAACGGGCTGGCATACTCAAGGGCCGCAAAGGAAACTTACTTTTTTAGCTTTTAACTTATCCTATACACTCTTGCGCAAAACGCTGGATTGAACCCAGATCGGTCTTATCCTGGAACAAGAGTATCAATTCCTGCACGCCAACTGCCTCGTAAGCAGCGATGTGTTTGCGGATCGTTTCGGGGCTGCCCACAAGCGTATCATGGATGCCAGCACCGTAGCGCTGTTTCATAGCATCAGGCACCATGGCAAGCGCCGCCTCATCAGTATCCCCAATGATACAGAGTGTCCCTGTAGTACGATGAATGCTATTGTAATCGCGTCCCACGGCCTCACAATGCTGTTTGATCACGGCAAACTTATGCTCAAGCTCGGTAAGACCGCCAAACACGTTGCAGGCATCGCCATATTGCGCCACGAGTTTAAGCGTCACCTTCTCACCACCACCTGCTATCAGCATTGGAATATGCGGTTGTTGCACGCCCTTCGGCTGATTGATAGCACCACGTACCTGGTAATACTTGCCCTCAAAGGCTGCTTCTTCTTGCGTCCACATCGCCAGGATCACCTGTACAGCCTCACGCAATAGACGCAGCCGTTCAGGTGCATCAGGATAGTTATAACCATAGGCGCGATACTCGTGCTCATACCAGCCTGCGCCAATACCAAAATTTAAGCGCCCATGTGACAGCACATCAACAGTGCTCGCCATCTTCGCCAGCAACGCAGGATTACGATACCCGTTACAACTCACCATCTGACCCACTCGCACGCGTTTCGTATCACGCGCCAGTGCCGCCGTAGTCGTCCAGGACTCAAACGTTAGCTCCTGCGTCGGCTCTGGTACAGTATGAAAGTGATCAACAAGCCAGACCGAGTCATAACCCAGCGCATCCGCCGTTTGAGCAACACCTGTCATCGTCTCATAAGCCTCAACCGGGTCCTTGATGCCTACCAGATCCATCGTCCAGCCTTGCGGCAAGGAAATACCAAACTTCATGGATACCTCTTCCTCTCAGGAAAACATCTTTAACGACAGAAGCTCTTCTGTCATTGTGCAAATGGAGCTTCCTAATAGATTACTTCTATTTTATTAGTAGATGCCCAAATATAAGATAATAGGGAAAAGTATCGTTGTCAAGCTATGGATCATTCTTATGCAGGGCTGTTCAAAAGAAGCCTTCTCGCCTGGCAAGATACCCATCCATTCTGCGTTCTTGTGATATAATTTTTGCAATGTTTTACAATCCGATCCTTAGCATATGTCTTGCCAAAAATGATAAAGTGACTCCTATAACATCAGGCCAGAGAAATGGAAAAGATGGCGAGTTCAAACGCTAGTAAATTGTATGTTTATCCACGCCCTTTGCGGAACTGGGCTTTCGCGTGGTGCCCTGTGCCACCGAACTGGGAGCTTGACTGGTGGGGCATGCAGGAGGAGTTTCCCTGGCTGCAAGAGATGGCGGGGGTGCCACAGGACGCGGTTTTTCACGCGGAAGGGGATGTGCAGACGCATACCAGGATGGTCGCGGCTGCGCTGGTTGAGCTAGAGTCGTGGCGCAGGCTGGACACAGAGGAACGCTCGCTGCTCTTTGCCGCGGCTCTGCTACACGATGCAGGCAAGCCTGTGTGTACAGAGACAGATGAACAGGGGCATATCCATTCCAGGGGGCACGCCAGGCTTGGGGAGAGGCTGACCCGGCAGCTATTCTGGCGCACAGGGGTGCCGTTCGCCGCGCGCGAGTATATGGCAAAGCTGGTGCGCTTGCATGGCCTGCCCTTGCAATTCCTCGCTAAAACTTCCCCGGAACGCGCGATCTTTGCGGCCAGCCAGAGCGTCAGTCTGGAGCACCTGGCTATGCTGGCGGAGGCGGATGTCAGGGGACGTATCTGCAGGGACCAGCAAGAGTTACTGGATCGCGTCACGCTGTTTCGCGATTTTTGCCAGGAATTTGCCTGCTATGAGCAACCGCGCCAATTCGCCAGCGCGTACAGCCGCTTTGTCTACTTTCACAGCGAACACGGTGATCCCAACTACGCGGCCTACGATGATACACGTTTTGAGGTAGTTTTAATGGCCGGGCTGCCAGGTGTGGGCAAGGATACCTGGGTACGCGAGCATCTGGGCGGGCTGCCAGTGATTGCGCTGGATAACATCAGGAAAGAACTGCATATCGCCCCCACTGAAAACCAGGGCCGTGTCATACAGATGGCGCGCCAACGGGCCAAAGAATTGCTACGTCAGCGCTTACCGTTTGTCTGGAACGCGACAAATATTATGCGTCTGAGACGCCAGGAACTGGTCGCACTGGTGCTGGCCTATGGCGGACGCGCGCGCATCGTTTACCTGGACGCCCCGCTTGAGGAGATCACGCGGCGCAATCAACAGCGTCAGGAGCGCGTCCCCGATCATGTATTGCAAGGCTTCGCGCGCCGAATAGAAGTGCCGGATCTAACTGAAGCGCACACAGTAGAATGGATCTGCGTTTAATGGCTTCAGACACGCCGGGTTTCCTGCCGAAAAAAGTGCTTTAAGAGCTGGCGCGCCTCTTGCTGAATGGCCAGGATAAGCTCGCGCTTTTCCATGGGGGATAGCGTTGCCAGGAGAACCGGCTGGCTGATCTCAAGCTGGTCCAGTACATCAGTAATGAGCAGATGGAAGAGTTGACCGCTGCGACTGGGTTCGCGCAGTCCTCGATAACCCAGTTTGGAGATCGCACTGTGCAGGCGGTTCTCCGTTAGATAATTATAGGCTTCCCATTGGAGCAAATCGAGGCCAGCAGGCTGCAATGCTGGAGCCGGTTGGGACCATTTTTGAGCCAGGTGGAAGCGCCTGTCCTCAGCGAAAGCAGCGATTTTTCTTTTGAAAATAGGCCTGATAGGCCCTTTGTGCGTGGAAATGGTCAGCGCTTTGAGCGGTTTAATCACCACACCTTCGGCCCTATTGTCCTGAGATAAGGGCGGAAGGCCCAGGCGCGCTGGCATGAGTGACGAGAATTCGACCGGGTATTGCAAAGCTTCCTGATAACTGGCGATCAGCAGGGGGAGAGCACACAGCAAACCGGCGCTCTGGCACAGAGAAACGCTCTGGTCGTAATCAAGATAGGTGGCAGGGGCCTGGCCGGCTGATGAGATAGCCAGGTCGAAGGCGCAAAACTCGATGTCCGGGGCATAGTAAACACCGGTCTGAATGGGCTGTAGGCCGGCAACGGGTGGGACCTCTGGATGGGGATAGGCACCACCAAAGAGTTCTCCGTAGATCGAGAGCCAGGCAAGTTGTGGATAGAGGCGGCGGGTCAGGAGAAAGAGCTGGTAAACCTGGGACTCCAGGCGCTGGAGCACGCGCTGATACGCAAAAAAGTTTTCTCCAGGGGCAAGCAGATGTTTCCGGCTGGCTGCTACAATCGTTGAGCCAGCGGTCAGGATGCAGAAATGAGCGCCATGGATCTTCTCAGTTACCACCCAACGCGTCTTCTCCAGCGCGCGATACTGTGTTTCATCCAGATGCCACTGAGCGGGCGACTCCGCAATTTTCTCGTAACTGCTCCAATGCGCGATAATGGTTCTCCTCAGATTAGTCTTGCATCATAATAGCAGATTAACCAGGCCCCTTTGAGTTCAGGATGTTTTACGCGCGATCTCTATTTTTCTCGCCAGTCTCTTCTCAAGATCGCATCGACTCCAGGGGAGCCCCCACGACCACCAGGGAGCCAGTGGCCAGGGCTGGATTGAGCGTGGCCAGCGCGATCTTTTGGCCCATCTCGTGCGCGGTGGGAAGCGCGCCCTCTTTCTCGCGGCGTTGCGCGAGCAGGCCGGGAGCTGCGCGTTCAAGCAATTTGGGCGTGATGGTCCCTTCAATCATATCGCCAGTCACAACCAGCAGGCGAATACCCAGGGTCGCGAATGCGTCCTGGCGGGATCGCAGCGCCTGTTCACCCGCGTATTTGCTCGCAGCCACGGGTTCGTAAGCGGGCAATTGCTCCATTTGTCCATACAGATGTGCCCAGTGGCTGGTGACCAGCGTGATCGTGCTACCCCGGACAAGCAGAGGCAGCGCGGCCTCGACAAAGTAGAGTTGCGCATCCCGATTGATGTGCATAGGATACTCAGGATCTGCCGCGAGTAGGTCGCGCTCCATTCCGCCTGAGGCATTGAGGATCAGCGCGTCCAGGTGCTTGCTCCAGCGGCCTATCGCCTGCATGCCACGTTGCACCTCGCGTGGATTGGTCATATCACAGGCCAGGGCAAGGCCGCGCTGGCCACAGCGCTCGATCGACTCTACCACTTCCTGCGCCCGTGCCGCCTTGTTGCGGTAGGTCAGCGCCACATCGTAGCCAGATTGCGCGAGCGTCAATGCAGTAGCGGCGCCAATGCCGCGCGATCCGCCAGTGAGCAGGGCCACGCGGCGTGTGCTGGTCGTGGCAGATGCAGTGAGATCAGATGCGTGTTGTTGGGGCATGAGCACTCTCCTCTTTGTTCGTCTTCTCTGGGAATTATACAACGGCTACTCCTCATGGAGGTATACCCTCGAAAAGGCCTGGTCAACTGCACACAATAGGCCGTGGTGGCTGCCTCCACTAAGATGAAGTTTGGGATACTGCCTTCCACTCGGCTGCGTGGGTACTACCGGCAGAAATACCTCCCGCGGGATGCGGAAAGATTGGGGCCTTTCCTGTCAATCCCAAGATGTCGTGCGTGGGTCAAGAGGCTTCATTCTCTCTGCAGGTTCGTGTCCTTCGTGATCTCAGCATGGGAAGTCTCAGAGAGGATTTTCTCCACTCTTTTGGGAACCAAAGGGGTTAACAAATCGTGAAGTTGGAACCGGAGCGTTTCGTGGCAAAAGTTGTGCTGATTTTCCTTTCACCTGCTTTTCTGTGACAATTTCTGTGAAACTCCAGCGACAATTTTTCTGAGAAGCTACATACCTATAGCAGCCATTTGCCTCCAAAAACAGAGATTTTGACTTCGAGATAAGTGTAGTTATCTTGAAGTCGCAATATAAAACGTCTTTCGACGCAAAGACATTGTTCACAGCTTAAATTGTTCATGATAGCATATACCTTGCTAATTTCTTTTGTATATTCATCATAATAGGTGTAAATTATCATTAATAAAAATGGTCTCTAATATAATTACATGTAAAATATACTAAGCTGACCTTATATCATATATTATTCTCTATTATCATTATCGCGCCATTCATTTGGTACTGTCGAATGATACCGACATGTCGGTATCATTCGACAGTACCAAATGAATGGCGCGGAAAGTTGGGGGTTGCCCATGGTTGGAACAGAAAGTTGGAATAGGAAAATAGCCCAAAAGAGCCATGTTCCTTCACTCTCGATTTTAGAAAAGTTCTTCGGAAGATGATGAGAGTGGCCGAAGGGGACGATGGTGACCCTGAGCAACGGTTTCTGGGAGGGTAAAATGGTATTTGCCATGAACATTGATATGCTGGAAACGATGTGGGGCTAATCGTTCCACATCCTCTGGCCGAACCTCTTGTCCGAGAAGGCGCATCTCATCTAACGCATCTTGCATATACCAGGTATTCCACAGCGTGATCATGTTGACGACGAGTCCCAGAACGCCTAATTGGTCTTCTTATCCTTGTCGATACCGTTGACGAAGCTCTCCTCGCTGGCCGTGAAAGACGTGGCGGGCAACGCCATGTCGTCCCTCTCCGCGATTTAACTGAATTTGAATCCGTCGGCGATAATATTCATCGTCAATATAGTTGAGTAAATGAAGGGTTTTCGGAATCCGGCCAAGCTCCGCAATGGCTCGTGCCAAGGTTGTTGGGTGTCCTCCACGCTGTAATGCCTGCACGAGTGTTGAAGCGTGGACGGTTCCGACTTTTAATGACCCTGCCACACGCAAAATATCGTCCCAGTTGTTGACGATGAGATGAGTATTGATTCGGTGTCGTGCCAAGCCATTCAACGGGCCATAATCGGCTATTGGGTCTATACGCCAGAAGCGGGCTTCTTTCAGCTCAGCCAACCGAGGGCTGAATTGATAGCCTAAACACCAAAAGAGACCAAACATCAGGTCACTGTACGATCCGGAATCACTCATAATTTCAGTGAGGGTCAGCCCACTCTCTTGTTCTAGCAGGGCTTCGAGCACATAGACCGAATCACGAATGGTGCCAGGAATCACTAACCCACCCAGTCCGGTAAATTGGTCGCTCGTATAGTTAAGATAGGTGACCCCACGCCCTTGTCCGAAATAGCGGGGATTGGGTCCAGTGTTGACGGATCGTATTGGCACCACGAAACGGATACCATCGACGGAAGCGACGTAGCCTCCACCCCATGCCTGTGCTAATGGGATATCCCTTTGGGCTTGAACTAAGCAGGCGTTGGCGCGCGTGATGGTTTCCGCTCGCACAAAATGGTGTCGTACCCAGGACAATCGGTCGCGGGTGAGGGCGGCAATCTCGGGATGAATGACCGGGGCCAAGCCAATATTGCAGGCCTCTGCCAGAAGCACTGCGCTGAGTGAGAGCGCCAAATCTTCTACATAAGCATGACTATCACTGACATGGGTAAAGTGGGAGAAAAATCCGGTATGGTGAGCCACCTCCAGGATGACTTCAGTGAGATCGACGGGTGGCAGACGTGCTCCAACCGATTCACGCAAGACACGTAAGCTCTCTGGTTCCTCCTGACGTTCGAGGCGTGCCAAATTGGGAACATCTTCTCCGTCTTGTTGCTCAATTTGCAAGGCGGCATTGGTGGGCAGATGCGTAATAGTTCGCTGATACGCTTCCTCTAATTGCTGTCCAAGGAGCTCCAACGTACGCTCGGAGGAAACCTCTTTGCCCAACGTCTGACAAATCTGGACGCGAATCCCTTCCCATTGTTCCCCTTGCAGTAACTTTGCTCGCGGATCTCCCCAGCGCTCGCTGGGAAAATCATGGTAGCCATATTCCTGCATGATTTCATGGACATGATCGTAACGCATTTCGCCTTCCTGATAGCGGGCCAAAACCGCCAAATCGGCGATATTGAGCTGGGAGGCAAGCGTTAAGATAACGTTATGGGGCACATCTGTCGGATCAGGCAAGAACGTTCCGAGAAATCGAACCGTGCACAATTGTAACGCAAAGCCCAAGCGTGTATGAGCATGGCGGCGCGGTTCTAACAACGCACGGTCACGATCGTCGAGATGAAAATACAGAGCCAGCTGTTCTGGAGATGGCTCCCCTCTATAACATCCATAGTGCTGACGTTGTTCAGCGGTCAAAAATTCAACTGGCATCGTCTCTTGTCCCTTTCTACATTCCCCGTCAAACCATCTATACATTTACACGCACTTCTGCTAAAATACCTGAGCAGACATCCTCTGTCCAGATCTACGCACGCAAACCAGGACCAATGTCTGCTAATACTCGGCAAAATCTGGCAAACTACACTTCTGCTAATACTGGTAGGGAGTAAAGACAATGAAACGGAAAGCACAACCGAGACTCACAGCAGATGGTCTGCAAGCCTTAGACCAATACAAGCAAGTGCTCCAACAACTCGAAGATCTTTCCCCTATCACAGTGCGCAACTATCTGAGTGATTTGCGTCAGTTTATCTCTTGGTGTGAAGCCCATTGGAATAAGGAACGAGAAGAACGAAGTTTTACTCCACAGGCTGTAGCTCCTGCTTTGCTTATCCGCTATCGGGACTATCTCCAAACCTCGCTTGGTCTGAAACCGTCATCAGTAAATCGGACGCTCATGAGCCTGAAACGCTACTTCGCTTGGACAAGAAAAGCGCACCTCATTCAGGCTGATCCTGCCAGTCCCATCAAATTTGTGCCGAAAGAGGCAGCTCCCCCTCGCCACCTGAGCGACGATGAGGAAGAGGCACTGGTCGCTGCAGTCAATGCCACCGGAACGCTCCGAGATCAAACCATTATTACGCTCTTGCTCCATACGGGCTTACGTGCGCAGGAACTCTGTTCTTTGACGCGCCAACAACTTCACCAGAATAAACGAAACGGAACCCTACGGATTATGGGAAAACACAAGAAAGTGCGCGAGGTTCCACTGAACGCGACTGTCCGCCTGGCTTTAAACCACTATTTGGAGACACTTTCGCCAGTGGAGCAGCATCTTTTTCCTTCGGAAAAGACGCACCGCGCGCTCACTGGACGAGCATTGGGGCATTTAGTGACGAAATACGCAACGCAAGCCCAGGTCGTTGATCTCAGTCCTCATGATCTGCGCCACCGTTTTGGCTATCGGA
>JBEVTI010000003.1:0-310359 GCA_041156125.1 Candidatus Paraktedonobacter carboxidivorans | reverse complement strand
GGCCTGGATCAGCGCGCCGCGCTGATCCAGGCCCTCTCCCTGCCGCTATATGCTGCAAGTCGCGGGTAAAACCACAGGGCAAAGATAAGTAAAATGTCTCACTTTATTCTATTGTGGCCTATTCCTGATATACTTTATTCAGCCATACGTTTAAACCTCATGTACTGTGGGATAATCGGCGAACATATTCTCTTTTAAAGGAGAGATTGCGAAATGTCTTCTCAAGAAAAAAACCTTACGCCAGAAGTGAGAAAGGAAGGCCCGCTGATTAATTTAAAAACGGATACTTCCTGGTGGACTACAGGTGATACTCCGGTGCGAACGTTTTCTGACCTGGCCTTTCTCGTGGATGGGCGTATGACAATGTTAGCAATGTGCATCTGCTTTTTGCGCGCGAAACGCACTATATTCATTACTGCCTTTGGTCTTAGCCCTGAAATGTTCATGGTTCGTGGCAAACATAAATGCGCGGGACCAGCCGGGTCCGCGGAACAGGAGAAGTTGCTTGATTGGCTGCGAGAAAAAGGGCTTTCTGAAAAGGATCTCCATTTCTGGCAAACATGTGAAGAACTGAGCGTTACTAATGTATTACGCTATGTGATAAGCAAGGGCGTTGATGTTCGGGTTCTGTTGTGGGATACATATACACTGCCCTTCTCCTTTCATGCTAACCCCGTGGATGTGCAAAAGGCCCTTGCGGCACTTGGTGTCCGCTGTGTGCTTGATGACAGCCATAAAGGTCTCCTCAATCATCCGCTGGAGGCTCATCATCAAAAAACAGCTATCGTGGATAGCCGCATTGCCTTTGTAGGCGGCATAGATGTTATGATGGGTAGCGATGGCGATTTTGATCGCTGGGATACTAAAGGCCATGTCTATAACGCACCATTGCGCATAAATCATGATGGAAAGATGCCGCATAGCTGGCACGATACGCATGTTATCTTTGAGGGACCGGCTGTGTCCGATGTCGAGCTTAATTTTTGCCAGCGTTGGAATGATGTTATCGAGCTCCATCGCTCCGAGCCTGCTCTTAAACTCGCGCTACCTGCCAGGTCTGTGAAACAACACCGCTGGTTGCGCACGAAAAACGCGCCGGCTATCCAGGTCATACGGACTATTCCACAGGGAACATATGCCTTTGCCCCGGAGGATGGGATCGCTACTATTCTGGATGCCTATCGACGCGCCTTCGCTCAAGCGAAGCGCTATATCTATCTTGAGAATCAATACCTCTGGCAAAGGACATTTCTAGGCTTTGAGCATCCAGCCCTGGGTCTACCCAATGCCGATATGGCAGAACTACTCCAGGCTCTGGGAGAAGCCCTGAAACGCGGTGTCTCTGTGACACTTATTCTGCCTGATAATCCTAATGTGGGACGCGAGTTTACTGATGAAGGTCTTCATGCGTTGCGGGAAATGGCTCCAGAGGCAGTCACCGCTGGGACGCTGCAAGCTTTCACTCTGGGTTCTTCGATGCAGCAGGAGGAGTTGACCTACTATCGCTCTATCTATGTCCATGCCAAAACCACTATTGTGGACGATGCCTGGGTGACGCTGGGTTCGGCCAATCTCAATAATCGAGGCATGCGCAATGATACCGAATTAAATGTGGCCATTTTATATCCTGAACTGGCTCAACACTTGCGCATCTTACTTATGGCAGAGCATCTAGGCCTTTACGATGAGGATACCCTGTTTCAGTTACTTGATACCCTGGCAAAGCACTCTTCAACCAGGTCGCAGAAAAAGGTAGCAGCGCTGAAACGCAGGCTGGCTTTGCGAGCAAGAGCCAGGGGTCGGAGCATGACCAGCGCAGGTACAGCACGCACCTCTACGGCGATGGATGAAGGGCTGGAGGCGCAATGGGCGCGACTGATATCACAGCTTGGCGATCCCATCCAGGGCAATACACTGCTCGCGCAACAGGCTCGCGACAACCTGCTGGCGGTTCAGGAACGACGACCACTCAGCGGGCATGTGCTTCCTTATGTTCCCTACAAGCAGGCCAAAGAGTATCAAATAGAGGTGCATGCTGTCAATGGCTGGTTGGATAGCCTCTCCAAGCCACACATAGAGCCTGAGGATAAGCCTGCCGCTAGCGAAGCAGAGGCAGAAACTTCAGCTGCTCACAAGCTGGCAGAAACGGTGTCTCCCGTGGTGCTAGAGTAGTCTCCACTGCGCGCATCTCTTTTTTATAGCGCAGCAACAAGGGACAAATAAAAGGTTCAAAGGTCAGGCTGAAGCAGCTCCACAGAGAGGATGAAGCAGATTATGAGAACATATCGACTGGCGGTTATACCGGGCGATGGCATCGGGCAAGAGGTTATTCCAGAGAGCATCCAGACCCTGACAGGTCTGGCTACACTGCATGGCGGCTTTCAATTTGACCTCCAGTACTTCGACTGGGGCACAGAGTATTATCTGCGTACTGGAGTGCTGATGCCACCAGATGGACTTGGCACGCTGGAGCGAGGAGGCTTTAACGGCATTCTCCTTGGTCCGATTGGTGATCCACGCGTGCCGGACCATGTTACGCTGTGGGGCTTGCTTTTGCCTCTACGCCAGACATTTGACCAGTATATCAACCTGCGGCCCGTGCGCCTGTTACCGGGTGTGCGTAGTCCCCTGGCCGAGAAGCAGCCCGCAGATATTGATATTGTCTGCATTCGAGAGAATACTGAGGGAGAATATGCTGGTGCTGGCGGGCGCGTACATCAAGGTATGGAGAATGAAGTGGCAATCCAATCGATCATCTTTACTCGCAAGGGCACGGAGCGCGTCATGCGCTACGCGTTTGAATATGCGCGCAAAGCTGGGCGTAAAAAGGTCACCAGCGCGACGAAATCCAATAGTATGCAGTACAATATGGTCTTCTGGGATGACGTTTTTCGGCAGGTGGCCACGGATTACCCGGATATTCTGCATGAGCAGCAACTCATTGATTCACTAAGCGCTCGCTTTGTCTCCTCTCCAGAAAGCCTGGATGTGGTTGTCGCCTCGAATCTCTTTGGAGACATTCTGACCGATCTGGGCGCGGCGATTTCTGGTAGCATGGGACTGGCCCCCAGCGCCAATCTGAACCCGGAACGGCGCTATCCCAGCCTCTTCCAGGCTATCCACGGCTCCGCGCCTGACATCGCTGGCAAAGGGATTGCCAATCCGCTGGCCTCCCTGTGGTCGGGACAACTCTTGCTCGATTTTCTGGGCGAACGCGAGGCAGCCACGCTGCTGATGAAAGCTATCGAAGAGGTTCTGGCGCAAGCGCAGACACGCACCCCTGACCTCGGCGGAACAGCCACAACTCACCAACTGGGCGCTGCCGTTCGTACACAGATACAGAGCATGGTTATCTCCTGAGCTCGGCAAACTCTGGCAAAACCTTGACAAACCAACTTCTCAATGGTACTCTTGAATACATAGATTCCACAATATAGATTTTATTCCATATATTGGAAAACGAACATGGAGGTCAGTCACAAGATTATATGGACCCATCCACAGTTCCAGATACCAAAGTAGGCGTGCTTGATAAGGCGATGCGTATCTTATACGCCTTTTCGGGTGGTGATGTCAGCCTGACACCCCAACAAATCGCCAAAAAAACTGGCATACAATTGCCTACGGTATATCGTCTGGCCCAGGTACTTAATGAGCATGGATGGCTCGTCAAGAAGGGACAACAGTATCGCCTGGGTATGACCTTACTACGGCTGGGAGCGAAAGTAGCCGAGGGTATCGATGTTCGCTCATGTGCTCTACCTCACCTGCGCTGGTTAAGGGATCAGACCAACGAGAACGCGGAATTATTTATTCGTTTCAACGAATCGCGTATTGCGATAGAGGTAGCGCTCAGTCCACATAATTTACGTGTCTTTGTAGAGATTGGTACGACTGTACCCCTGCATGTAGGTGCGGCAGGCAAAGTGTTGCTTGCATGGTTATCGGATATCGAACAAAGAGAGCTAATCAAGGCAAGCGTCACGCGTTACACTAATCACCCGGTCGCTGATCTACAGGAGCTGAAAGCGAAGGTAGAATACACGCGCCAGGCCGGTTGGGTAGCAAGCGAGGGCGAACGAGCAGATGGCCTCTCGGCCATCGCGGCGCCTATTTTTAATGTGAACAGTGAAGTTGCCGCGGCTATGACGCTGGTTGTGCCAACAGTGCGCCTGGGTAGCAAAGAGCGCGAGGCACACATTCCGCTGGTCCGCGAAGCAGCCCGGCGCACTTCGTTCGATATGGGATACTCTATGAATGGAACCAACGATATAACCAGGAGGCTCGACAATCATGATTTCTAAGGAGTCGTCGGTCAATCCATCGACGCAGATGGATCACACTCAAAGGGCACAGCCGCTGGCGGGAGTGCGGGTCCTGGAGCTAGGCTCTTTTGTAGCAGCACCTCTAGCCGCGCGGGCGCTGGCCGATTTTGGCGCGGATGTGATTAAAGTAGAGCCCCCGCAGCGGGGAGACGAGCTACGCACATGGGGAACGATGGTTCCGACACAGACCGGGCAGATATCAGCCTGGTGGCTGGCGCAATCTCGCAATAAACGCTTGATTACGTTGGATCTACACCACGCGGCTGGCCAGGCTCTGGCGCTCCGATTGGTTGAGCAGATGGACATCGTGATTGAGAATTTTCGCCCTGGACGCCTGGAAAAGTGGCATCTTGGCTATGAGGATATGAAGTCGGTCAATCCACGCGTAGTTTTCGTGCGCATCTCCGGCTTTGGTCAGACCGGTCCCTATCGCGAGCGAGCTGGCTATGGCAATGTAGGTGAGTCGATGGGCGGTGTACGCTATGTTACAGGCTTTGAGGATCGACCGCCGGTCCGCGTCGGCGTTAGCCTGGGTGATGCACTGGCGGCTCAACAGGCAGCTTTCGGAGCCATCCTTGCCTTGCGTGCCGCGCAACGCGATGGCCAGGGACAGGTGGTTGATGTCGCGATTACGGAGTCCGTCTTCGCGCTGACCGAGGGTATGCTGACCGAGTTCAAGCATGCTGGTGTTGCTCGCGAACGAGTGGGCAATACTATGCTGCGCGCAGCTCCATCCAATGTCTACCAGACCAGCGATGGACGCTGGTTGGCCATTGGTGGCAACGGCGAGAACGTTTTTCGCCGCCTGATGCAAGCATTAGACCAGCCCGCCCTGAGCGAAGATGCACGCTTCCACGATAATCTTTCCCGCGTCACACATCACAGCGAACTTGACGAGATTGTCGGTTCCTGGACTGCCTCCCACACCCTGAAAGAAGCTCAGGAGATACTCGATAAGGCCGGGGTACCGGCTGGCCCGGTCATGAGCATTGCTGATATCGCCGCAGATGAACAGTATCAAGCGCGCGGAATGATTGCCGCAATTCCTGACGACCGTATGCCAGAAGGTGTGACCTTTATGCCAGGTATTGTACCGCGTTTGATGGCAACGCCTGGCACGATTGCGCGTAGCGGTGGTAACCTTGGCGTCGATAATCAGGCTATTTATAGTGAATTTCTGGGCCTGGACACCCAGGAATTGGAGCGTTTACAAGCAGAAGGAGTTATTTAATGGTGATCTCATCCTCTACATGGCCCACGCAGGTAATAGTTGTCGATGTTACACCGCGCGATGGTCTCCAGGACGCAGAACATTTTGTGACCTCCGAGCAAAAGCTTACCTTCATCGATGCCCTGCTCGACGCGGGCGTCAAAGCGATCGAGGCCACATCTTTTATGCATCCTAAATGGATACCGCAGTTGGCCGATGCTGATTATGTCGCGGCCCATCTGCCACAGCATGCTGATGTGCATTACAGCGCATTGATCCCCAATCTGCGAGGCTACGAACGGGCGCGAACCGCTAAAATCGAAGAAGTCTGTCTGATTGTTTCCGCCAGTGAGTCCCATAATCGGGCCAACCTCAACCGCTCCATAGAAGCATCGCTGGGGCAATTGCGCGCGGTAGCAAAGCAGGCGCGAGCCGAGGGTATGGTGGTACGCGGCGGCATCGCGACAGTTTTCGGCTGCCCATTTGAGGGCAAAGTCGATCCAGAGGTGGTGCTACACATCGCCCAGGCCTATGGGGAGATGGATGTTCAGATGATCTCGCTGGGCGATACAATCGGTGTGGGCAATCCTCACCAGGTGTTTACCCTCTTTCAGCGCCTGCGCCAGGAGCTGCCAGAGCACATCTCGTTTGCGGCACATCTTCATGACAGGTCGGGCTATGGCCTTGCTAATGTATTCGCGGCACTCCAGGCGGGTGTGACGATATTTGACGCGGCTGTAGGAGGACTGGGCGGCTGTCCTTACGCACCCGGCGCGCCCAGCAATCTCTCGACGGAAATATTGGTGGAATACCTGGAGGCTATGGGTATCTCAACTGGTATATCCCTGCCGAAACTGGCCCTGGCCCGCAAGCAGTTGCTTGAAGATCTGGCACATGGAGAGCCTGTGACTACAAGTCATTCTATGAGAAAATAGTGCGTTTTTATGTAAAAGTGTATAGCTTATACACGGTTGTAGTATGGGTGACGGCGCCGTCACCCAGGTCCCATTTTTCTTTGGAGGCTCTATTATGCTACACACATTACTGTTGTCCTTAGGCTTTGGACTGATCACTGCCTCTATTCTCGCCATCGCTGCCGTGGGCCTTTCGCTGCAATTCAGCATCACAAACTCCATCAACTTTGCCTATGGGGACCTCTTGACGTTTGGCGTTTATACAGCTTTTGTGGTCAACCAGCGCCTGGGATGGAATATCTGGCTCAGTCTGCTTCTGGCCATCATCATCACCGCGCTCCTGGCATGGTTGATCAATCTGCTGATTTTGCGCCAGTTTACCGAACGAGGCACTCGCCGATCATGATGCTGGTGGTGACGCTGGGCATCTCGCTGGTCCTGCAAAACATCATTCTGGCGATCTTTAGCGAGCAATTCCAGAACTTCAATTTAAACACAGGCAGCCCCATCGCGCTCGGCCCCTTTCTCTTTACCCCCTTACAACTGAGCATTATTGGCCTGGCCATCCTCGCTATGCTGGCCGTCCACTGCCTTTTGCGCTACACACGGCTGGGCAAAGCCATGCGCGCGGTATCTGATAGCCCCGAGCTGGCACGCATCACTGGCATCAATACACGCCTGGTCGTCAATGCGGTCTGGCTGCTGGCCGGTGCGCTGGGAGGACTGAGCGGGGTTGTGCTGGCCTTCAAGGTTGCCAGTTTTACCCCCAGGCTTTCTATTCGTGATCTGCGCGGCAGCTATCCTGGGAGGGATCGGCAGCCCCTATGGCGCAATTATTGGCGCTGTAGTCGTCGGTGTCGCTACTGAGCTAAGCGCGGCATTTATCAGCTCAGAGTATAAGAGCGCTATCGCCCTTGTAATCCTGATTATCGCGCTACTGATTCGACCACAAGGCATCTTTGCTTCACGCGGGCGCGCATAGAGCATGTATGCATATCGATCAATGTCGATTGTCGTTGCCTGAAATAGAGATAGGGATTTCACGTATCCCAACGCATGGGAGGAAGATACAAAGTGGTTTATTATTTGCTTACATTGGCCGTCTTTGGCGCCATTTACGGCGTGCTGGCCATAGGTTTGAACATTCATTGGGGCTACACAGGCATACTCGATTTTATGTTCATTGCCTTCGTCGCGGTTGGAGGCTATGTCACCTCGTTGCTGATGTTACCACCAGCGCAGGCGGCCTTTGGAGAGTCCTATGTGCTGGGCTTGAACTGGCCCTTTATTCCAGCCATCCTGGTCGGCGGCCTGGCCTCCGCTCTGCTCGCCTTTATTGTAGGGCTACTATCACTGAATCGTTTGCGCAGTGACTACTTCGCCATCGTGACGGTGGCGGTCAGCCTTGTCCTCTAATACTATCGCGGGCAACGAACGATACGCCGCTCTCATTATTGAACATAACCTGGCGATGGTCGAGCGTCTCTGCCACACGGTCATCGTGATGGCCCTGGGTCGCACGATTGCCGAGGGCAGTATGGCTGAACTGCGCTAGAACCCGGCGGTAGTGGACGCCTATCTAGGGGAAGGGTAAAGCCATGACGACACACAACTCTGAGTAGCCAGTCGATAACGCGCCGACTAGCGCTGCCACCATACCTCCAATGCTGGAAGTTCAGGGAGTTGAGGGAGGCTATGGACATGCCAAAATTCTGAATAATGTTTCAATCAAGTTGCGCAAAGGGCAGATTGTCTCGGTCGTGGGACCCAACGGCGCGGGCAAGAGCACTTTGATGAAGGCTATTTTTGGCCTGGTTCATGTCACAAAGGGGCGTGTTTTTCTGGAAGGCAACGAAATCACCAATCTAGCGCCAGAGGCGCTGGTGAAACAGGGTATGGCTTATGTACCGCAAATCAATAATGTCTTCCCTTCTCTTTCGATGCTGGAAAACCTGGAGATGGGTGCTTACATTCGCAAAGACAACTATCGGAAGCGCATAGAGGAGATGTTCACGCTCTTTCCTGACCTGCGCGACCGTCCCAAACGTCCGGCAGGGCAGTTGAGCGGCGGGCAGCGCAATATGCTGGCCATGGCCAGAGCATTGATGCTGGATACGCGTGTCCTTCTGCTAGATGAGCCAACTGCCGGATTGGCTCCAAAGGTAACGCTTACTGTGTGGGAGTGCATCCAAAGCATCTGCCCTTCCGGGGTCGCGGTGCTTGTAGTTGAGCAAAACACACGTATGGCGTTGGAGCGTTCCGAGCTTGTAACCGGGCGTAATCGTTTTGAGGGACCCGGCTCCGAATTAATCGAAAGTAAGGAGGTAACAAATCTCTATCTTGGGCAATGATGCCCGTTTACGACACACCGCGCAGAGAACGGTGTGGTTGGTTTGAAAGATCAAGCAAACGAGGAACAAAACAATGCGTCTATTTTCTACATCATGGTGGACAAAAATTTCGCTTGCCACGCTCTTGCTGGTAGGCATGCTGGTCGCGGCCTGCGGCGGCAGCGGCAGTAGCACAGACACGACTCCAATCAAGGTGGGCGTAATTGGGCCAATGAGCGGCTTCGAAGCCTTTATTGGTCCTGACATTCTGAAAGGTGTGCAGGTAGCGGTCGATCAGATCAATGCCAACGGGGGTATTTTAGGCCGGCAGGTGCAGATAATAACCTGGTGAGCGGAATAATGGCGCCAGGCGACCTGTTGATAGATGATACAGGATATACTCAACCTGTTTCGCTTTCAGAAAGGGAATGGTCGTGCTGGCAAAATATTTGCGTTTCCGTTTTCACTATGGCTGGCTAATCGCTGGCCTTACGTTTCTCGCGTTGCTGGCGGCGGCGGGCATGCGTTCGACGCCTAGCGTGTTGATCGTACCTTTGGAGCATAATTTTGGGTGGAGCGATAGCACTATTTCGTTGGCAATCTCCATTAACCTGGTTCTCTATGGTCTGAGCGGGCCTTTTGCCGCGGCTCTGATGCTGCGCCTGGGTATGCGGCGTGTGATTATTAGCGCCCTGCTGCTGATTGCCCTGGCCCTCTTTCTCCCGCTCCTCTTTGTCTTGCTCGGTCAGCGCAAAGCCGTCTTGGCGCGAGAACGCTGGTGGATGCTGGAATTGCTGGCACTGGCGGGCATACTTGTGCTGGCAGGCGTGCTGACTTCTCTACCCGCTGCGCGCTAATGCTCCAAAACAGCTTGTAGCATAGCGAACATATCAGCGGCAAAGCTCATGCTGAGTAGATATATTGGTGATGTAGAAGGAGTGATGTGGGAGGATCGCGAGCACTGGTTATGATAAAATTGCCTGCGAGGAAGCGGTAGAAGCTAAACCACACGTTTCACGCACAATCAGCTCGGTAGGAAGCTGAATCTGCAAAGGGTCTGCCTGCTCTCTCCCCAAAGAGGCCACTGGCTCTGGCCGATAATCGATGGCAAATTTCTGCCAATCCGCGGAAAGGGGACGTTGAGCGTCCAGCAAGGAGAGCAGAAGTTCGGCTGCGCACTGACCCATTTCACGAAACGGCTGGCGAATCGTCGTTAGCGCCGGATGTGTGCTGGCTGATGGCGCGATGTCATCGAAACCGATGACCGATAGATCCTCTGGCACACGTAAGCCATGCATTTTCGCCACATCCAGAACTCCGTAAGCCATCTCATCGTTAGCGGCAAAAATAGCAGTCGGCGGTTCGGCCAATTCCAGGAGTGCTTCGGTAGACGCACGACCGCTGACGATTTCAAATCTGCCCTGTTGAAACAGAGCTGGATCGGGGGTAAGGCCCACATCTTTAAGGGCAGCGCAGTAACCCTGATAACGGTCGTGAGCGCAAGGCAATGAGAATGGGCCGCTAATATACGCGATGCGCCTGTGTCCCAGGCTGGTAAGATAACGCACTGCTTGATAGGCACCCCCATAGTTATCCGCCACCACAAGGGGAAGTTCTGTGCGCAAACCAATATTATTGACGAGTACAATTGGAATGCCCTGCCGATAGAGTTCTAGCAAATGCGCGGTTGACTGTGTCTGAAGCATGGCCAGTAAACCTGCCGTCAGCCTGGTTGCCATAACGCGGTCTAATACGTCACTAAAGTCTTTATTGGCCATGAAGCTATAGAGGATAATTTCATAGGCACTACGTTCGGCTACCTGGGCAATTCCCTGAATACTCTCTAGAATTAACGACCAGGATAGAGCCGGTACCAGCATGCCGATTAACTGACTCTGGCCCCTCAAGCCTTTCGCATTGAGGCTGGGCGCAAAGTCATGTTCTGCAATCACGTGTAAGATGCGCTCGCGGGTCTCAGGATTAACGCGAGCATGCTGATTCAAGACGCGAGAGACTGTAGATTTTGACACACCGGCAATACGAGCGATATCCAGGATTGTAAGCTTTCTTTCCATTTAAACTGTAGTCCTTTCTGCAGGTCGCCCTGCACACGCCAGAACTCTCTTGACAGATCGAATAGTCTCAGTTTATGCTATCACTCATGGGAACGTTCCCATGAGTGAATTTTTAAGGGGCGTATGAAACTATTCACTCTCAGCACGCTTGATTGCAAGGAAAAGAGGGTCCAATGCCTGATTCCACCATTCGCCACCTCCCGATTACGCATCTTGAAAGGATCGAACGCTTCCGCCGCGCGGGATATGGCGGTAGCGTTTCGGATGCTTTGCAGCAACTTGGTGTTCGCGAGACGATTTTCTCTAGCCAGTTCAAGCCGCTGCGCCAGGGGATGCAACTTGTAGGTTACGCGCTTCCCATCAAGCTGCACTCATTGACTGAGGCAACAACAGCAGAGGAGCGTGAGGAACGCGAGCGCAAATGGCAGGCCGAGGGGGGACATCCGCAAAAAAGGATGATGCGGGCTGTGAGTGAGCTTGAGAACGGGGCAATCCTCTGCTTTGACTGTGGTGGCGACATGCAACCTGCCCATTTTGGTGAAATGAGTTGCCAGCTTGCTTACGCTCATGGTTGCCGGGGCATGCTTCTGGCAGGCAATTGCCGTGATACCCAGTACGTGCTCAAAATGCCTGATTTCCCCATCTTCAGCTTCGGTACACGCCCTAATGCCTTTGGAGGCTGGAGCATTACCGAGGTGAATAAGCCGATCTTTTTACCAGGCCATATGACCCATTATGTCAAAGTCAGCCCAGGCGACTTTATCTTTGGCGATAACGATGGCGTCCAACTCATCCCTAAAGAACTGGTTGATGAAGTTCTGGTGCGTGTCGAAGAGATTTTTGTGAAAGAGAACGCCGAACGCGAGTTACTTGCCGCGGGCATGCCGATTGACGAGGTCTATCGACAATTTGGCGTGCTCTAATTTTTAGATTTGACCTGAGTTTCGACAAGAACCGCGGATATCTGGCCTTTTAAGCCGAAAAGAGATTGTAGAATGAGTACAACACTATTCTCGTTAGTGGGCAAGATAGCGCTGGTGACCGGGAGCACGCGAGGAATTGGGCGAGCGATCGCCGAGGGTTTCGCCGCGGCTGGAGCGCGTGTCTGGATTCACGGGCGCGATGAACGGGCTGGCACAGCGCTGGCCCAGCAATTGGGTGGACGCTTCTGCTATGCCGACCTGGCTACGCCAGAGGGGACGCACACGCTTGTCGAAACGTTGGCCGAGGCGGAAGAGCACCTGGATATTCTGGTCAATAACGCTGGCATAGAGATCCACATGCCGGTTACACGCATGGACATGGTAACATTTGACCTGATCTGGAACGTCAACACTCGTTCCGCCGTCGAGCTAACCTCTTTGCTCCTGCCGCTGCTACAAAAGGCGAGCGCTGCCTCGATTATCAACGTCACCTCCATTCATGAGAACACACCCTTTCCAGACAACGTGGCCTACACCATGTCGAAAGCGGCCCTGGGTATCTTTACGCGGACGATTGCCGTGGAGTTGGGCGGGTGGGGCATTCGGGTGAACAACCTGGCTCCGGGAGCCATTGAGACTGATCTTAACCGAGAAGCACTGCGGCGCTCTGGTCCTGAGATGGCCAGGCGCATCCCACTCAAGCGCGTGGGACAGCCCGGCGATATGGTAGGTCCCGCGCTCTTCCTGGCTTCGGACGCGTCTCGTTACGTCACTGGCACAACTCTTTACGCGGATGGTGCATATACGCAGAACCTTTTACGCCATGAATAAGTAAGTGCATGCCAGAGGCAGAAGACGGTTGCTTCAGACAAAGCATCAGGGTTGATTAGCATTTCTGAATGGAAATAAAGGAGCAAAAGAAACATATGCGTTTGGCCTGGTACATCCCATCACGACAGACTGAACTTTGGACTCTAGCCGTTCAACTGGGCGTTACCGATGTGGTGACGCAACTGCCTCACGCGGAGCCTGGTCGTTCCGCGTGGGATTTTCTGGCGTTTTTGCGCATGAAACAGAGCTTTGCTGACGCGGGATTGCAGGTCGCCGTGATTGAAAGCGCGCCGCCTATGGAGCGTGTGCGCCTGGGTTTACCGGGTCGAGACGAGGAAATCGAGCATATTTGTGAGATGCTGATCAGTATGGGCGCGGTAGGCATTCCAGTCTGGTGCTACAACTTTATGGCTGGCTTTGGCTGGCTGCGCACCTCGACGACGGTGCGGAGTCGCGGAGGTGCGCTGGTGCTGGGTTATGATCACTCCTTGATGGAGCAAGCGCCACTAACCGAGTTTGGCGTAGTCAGCGAAGAACGGCTCTGGGACAATTACACGTATTTTCTGGCGCGCGTCCTGCCGGTCGCCGAGCAGGCTGGCGTCAAGCTCGCGCTCCATCCCGATGATCCACCCATTTCGCCCATTCGCGGGATCGCGCGGATCTTTCGTAGCGTTGAGGCTTTTCAGCGGACTCTGGATCTTTTCCCAAGCGACGCGCATGGCATCACCTTTTGCCAGGGGTCCTTCGCGACGATGGGGGTTGACATTCCCGCTACTATCCGCCTTTTTGGAGAGCGTAAAAAGATCTTCTTTGTCCATTTTCGCGATGTCGCGGGAACACCCGCTCGTTTTGTGGAAACGTTTCACGATAACGGACCCACGAACATGTTAGAGGCCATGCGTTGCTACAGTGAGATTGGCTTTACGGGCGTGATGCGCCCCGATCATGTGCCCACCCTGGAGGGTGACTCTAATGATGCGCCTGGCTATACTACCCGAGGCCGCCTCTACGCTACTGGTTATATGCGAGGTCTGTTAGAGGCTGTCCGCGTCGAGCAATAGTCAGCATGCCCGGATTTCTCACGCTCCCGTGCTCGTAGTAGTCCGCCGCACCTGGCGACCTGCGCGATTATACTCAGGCGCTCGCGCTCACACTGGCAGTCTTGGATGCAGGCGTCTCGTCATTGCTCGCTGTTCTTCCATTGGCGAAAGACCTGGAGCAATTCTTCCCTGGTAGCGGGAAAAACCGGCTCCTGGGCCAGATTACGCAGCATACCGATGGTCATACGTATCTGTCCAATATAATTCGTGCAGCCCTCGCAGCCCTCGACATGCTCTTCGAGTTGTACACGCTTCTCTGGTAACAGCGCGTTTTCAAGATAATCTGTGACGATTTCCACAACTTCCTGACAGCTAATCCCGTTAGCAGCTGTCTTTTCCGCCTGCGGCTTTTTTGGCGAGGCCTGGGCGAAAAGCCTTCTGAACCATGTACCCATACTGCTTCTAGTCAGACCTCCTCTTTTTCAGCAAAATAGCGCTCAAGGACGCGGCGAACTTTTGAGCGTGCTCTGTGAAGGAGTACGCGTTGATTCGCCTCGGAAACTTCGAGCACGCTACAAATCTCTTCTGGCGTCCAACCTTCTATGTCATGCAGTGTGATGACCATGCGCTGGTTTACTGGTAGCCTCTCAATAGCTGACTCAATGCAAAGATAGGTTTCCCGCGCAAGCAGACGCTTCTCAGGAATTTCATCCCAATTTTCCGGCAAAGAGATCCAGGTTCCAGGACGCAGAGCACCTGGCGGGAAGAAACGCTCTGCATCTACAGCGGGCTCGTTGGCGTCGAACTCCCCATCCGCGAGCGAGGAGAAGGAGATACTACGTTCTTCACGTAGCGCAGAGGTTTTCGCGCGGTTTGCCAGAATGTGGAAGATCCATGTCTTGAGCGAAGAACGCCCCTCAAAGCGCTCAAGACCTTGAAGCACACCCATCCAGGTCTCCTGAACAACCTCTTCAGCCAGCGCCTGTTTCGCCACGTAGATCATGGCGAGACGCAGCATTGCCCGATGATAGCGCTCAACGAGCAAGGCAAAAGCGCTCTCATCACCATTGCGCAGCATCTCAAGCAAATGAAGCTCACTCTCAGATGGCGTGGCGCTATTTAATTCAAGATCGTCCATAGCTTTCCTGGTAACTACTCCATCACGCTGAATGGCTGCTCGCTCGGTACTTTCACGCATCAATTTCTGCTTTCGCACGCTCCAGAATACTCTCGTTTGGGGTTGAATTGCTCCTAATGCTCTGACCATGTACTCGCCATGCCAGCAGTATACTGTGAGCAAAGAGATCAGGTCAAGCTACCTGCAGGACAAAACTGTAACAAATTGACTGGAGGGAAGACAGTAGTTAGGTGCTTATCTATATGTCGTATCGCGGGAGAACGCTCAGCAACTGAAGCGCTGCTCCAAAGTAAGATAACTATGAAAAACCAGGAGAGAAGACCTTGAGTACCCTACCAATTGCCGACTATGCTTTACTATCAGATTGTCGCTCAGCCGCCCTGGTCAGCCGTCCGGGCTCTATTGATTGGTTATGTTTTCCCCGCTTTGATGGTCCCTCGATTTTTGCCCGCCTGCTCGACGAACAGGCCGGGCACTGGTCAATCACGGCGCCTGGCGCTTCTGAGATAAGTCGCCGTTATGTCGATGCTACGATGGTCATTGAGAGCCGTTTCAAGACTGCCACTGGAACGGCGGTCTTGCTCGACGCTATGGCCATTGGGCGTAACGAGCGCGGACACGAGCTGGGTGTCTCTTCTCCGGGCATGCTGCTCCGCTCGGTGTACTGTGAAAGTGGCACGGTGGATGTGGAGATGGAGTACGCCCCGCGCCCTGAGTATGGCTTGATCTCTCCTTTGCTCAGGCCAGTCGCGGGAGGCGTCTTCGCGCGCGGCGGCGCTGATGTTCTGTTGCTCTCTACGCAGAGAGAATTGCAGATAAATGGCTCGACAGCGCTTGCTCGTTTTACCCTCCAGGCAGGTGAACAGGCCGATTTCGCGCTCCAGCATCGGGCAAGCTGGGAAAAGGTGCCAGAGGCATATTCAGCAGCGGAGATTAGCGCTGCTTTAGAGAATACCCAGGCCGGCTGGCGCACGTGGTCGGAAATGCACCAGCGCTATGAGGGACCCTGGCGCGATCTGGTTCACCAGAGTGGACGCGTGTTGCAGGCGTTGATGTTTCGTGCTACTGGAGCCATTGTCGCGGCGCCAACTACTTCGCTACCAGAATCAGTAGGCGGCGAACGCAACTGGGATTATCGTTTCACCTGGATACGCGATGCCTCTCTGACCCTGGAGGCACTCTGGGTGGCTGCCTGTCCCGATGAGGCACGCTGGTTCTTTGACTGGATGGCGGGCGCGGTAGCTTCGTTGTTGCGGCGCGGCGCCCAGCTCCAGATTATGTTCGGCGTTGGCGGCGAGCGCGATCTAAGCGAGCGCTCACTTAACCATCTGACAGGCTGGCGGGGCAGCAGACCGGTGCGTATTGGCAATGGAGCATGGGACCAGCGCCAGCTCGATGTTTACGGCGAACTGCTCAGCGCCGCTTATAAGCTGCGCGAACAACTCAATGATCTTGATGAGACGACGCGTCACTTCCTGGTTGAAGTGGCTGACGCGGCTGCGCTCCACTGGCAGGAGCAAGATCAGGGCATCTGGGAAGTGCGCGGAGGTCCGCGAGACTTCCTCTACTCAAAACTTATGTGCTGGGTAGCACTCGACCGCGCTATCAATCTCGCGGATCTACTCGCGGCCCATGAGCGCATCGACGCGTGGACAGAGACACGCGCGCAGATCCGCGAGGCAATCCTTACACAGGGGTGGAGCGACAAAGCAGGAGCATATACGCAGGCCTTTGGTTCCGATGAACTTGATGCTTCTGTGCTCATGATGCCGATTGTAGGTTTCCTGCCAGGCAGCGATCCACGTATGCGAGCGACCATTGACGCGATTGCCGAGCGGCTGACGGATGCTCAGGGTCTGGTCTACCGCTACCGCGCCTCCGATGGACTGGCCGGCGAGGAGGGAACATTCCTGCTCTGCACGTTCTGGCTGGCCCATGCCTTTGCGCTGGCCGGAGAGATCGAGCGGGCCAGGGCCACCTTTGAGCAAGCCATTTCTTATGTCAATGATGTCGGACTGCTGGCCGAAGAGGTAGATCCTCAGACACATGAACTTCTGGGAAACTTCCCGCAGGCCTTCAGTCACATCGGCCTTGTCAACGCCGCCTGGGCCATCGCGCAGGCAGAGCAACACCCGGACGCGAGCGTAGAGGCTATAGACAATTGACGGACCCGCTCACCAGGGACCGCGAGGTCCTCAAAGGGGTATGCAAGATGTTGATGGCAAAGATACAAGCCGTATGGAATCACGCTCACTTAGTAAAAAGAGGAAGCAAAGGAAAGCTTATATGCAAGCAATCGCCATATACCCGGGCAAAGCAAATTCTATGCATCTGGAAGAGATCCCCCAGCCGAAAGTCAGCGATATTCCCGATGGGCGGGGCTTACTGGTCAAAGTTCTGCGCGTTGGCGTGGACGGGACTGACAAGGAGATTATCGAAGCATTATATGGCCAGGCCCCGGCTGGCGAGAAGTTTCTGATTACCGGCCACGAGAACTTTGGTCGCGTCGTCGAGGTCGGACCAAATGTGCCCTCAACCATTCAGCCAGGTATGTATGTTGTCGCGACAGTGCGGCGACCAGGACACAGCATCTATGACCTGATCGGCATGCAGGACATGACGACCGATGATGTGTACTACGAACGGGGCATTAATCTGCTACATGGGTATCTGACAGAATACTATATCGAAGACGCTACCTATATTGTCACACTACCAGCAACTCTACGCGAAGTAGGAGTGTTGCTCGAACCTTTGACCGTCACTCAGAAAGGCGTTAACCAGGCTTTTGAGATCCAGCGCCGCCTGAAAGTCTGGCAACCAAAGCGAGCAGCCGTGATCGGTGCCGGGACCATAGGCCTCTTCGCCGCTCTGACCCTACGGCTGCGTGGTCTGGAAGTGACCACCTACTCGCGTCGTCAAGCGCCATATTTCAACAGCACTCTGCTAGAAGAGATCGGCGCTCACTATGTTAGCTCACAAGATAAAACGCTGGCAGAAGTCGCCAGGGAAGCAGGTCCCTTTGATCTTATCTTTGAAGCCACCGGCTTCAGTCCACTCGTCTTTCAAGCGGCAGAGGTCCTGGGCAAAGATGGAGTGCTGGTGCTATCAGGTATTACTGGCGGCGATACAAAGGCCGAGGTCAATACTGACAAGATCAACCAGGGCTTCGTTCTCGGCAATAAGGTCATGGTAGGAACCGTCAATGCCTCGCCAGCTGATTATACCAGCGGCGTAAACGATATGGTGAAATCCGAAGCGTTCTACCCGGGCTGGCTCAAAAAGCTGCTGACCACGAAGATCCAGGGCCTGGAGAACTACGCCGACATGATACACCATCTGACGGAAGATAAGGAAGCCATCAAGGTCTACGTCGAGGTAGCCCAGGATGAAGAGCGCGCGAACAAGCAGTAGAACTGCATGGAGAGAGCAACGAGAGGAGCACAGTTGTAGCCTCTCGTTGCTCTCTCCATGCAGGGCCATTGCCAAAGTCGCCTCTTTGCTTCTATCCATAGAGCATGTGCATAATAGTAGCAACCAGCGTTCTCGCTGGCGCTCGCTAGCTTCTTATGGAAGGTAAACGCATGCATATTCCCGAAAATCAATCAGCAATTCCTCAACTTCATGCTATCGCGCGGGGTGTTCCCTCTGGTGGTGTAGCCGTTCCTCTGGCCGACGCGGCGGTTTTGCTGCACGCTAAGGATGATGTCGCCATCGCTCGCGTGCCGCTCAATCGCGGTGTAATCCTGCGCCTTCCTGCCAATTCGGTTGCTCCTGAGGCGCTGATCGAGATAACTCAACGTATCCAGGCCGGTCATAAGATAGCCTTGCGCGCTATTGCGCTGCGTGAATCTGTTCTGCGTTACGGTTCAATCATTGGCTTTGCGACACAACCCATCCTGGCCGGTTCTCACGTTCACACCCATAACCTGGCACCTGGCGAGATCAAACAACACTACGAATTCGGCGTCGATTACCAACCGATCTCACCTCTCCCTGTCGAGCAACGCCAGACATTTAATGGCTATCGCCGACCAGACGGCAAGGCAGGGACGCGCAATTATATTGCCATTATCAGTACAGTCAATTGCTCGGCTTCGGCTGTGCGACTCTTGCAGCGGCGTTTCACGCCTGAGCTGTTGAGTGCCTATCCCAATATCGATGGTGTCATCGGCCTGACGCATAAAAGCGGCTGCGGCATGCGCCATGGTGGTGAGGCGGTTGAGCAGTTGCAGCGCGTGCTCGCTGGTATGGCCGCTCATCCTAATGTGGGTGCCTATCTGCTCATGGGCCTCGGCTGCGAGAGCAATCAGGTGCAGGAAATGATCCACGCGATGGAAATGGATAATGGGATGAGCTGGAAAAAGCCGCTTTTCCTGACGCTGCAGGAAAATCACGGCATAGCAACGAGCATTGAGAAGGGCTATCAAATGCTGGCCGAACTTCTGCCAGGCGTCAACGCTATACAGCGCGAGTCTATTCCGATCTCCGAGTTAACTGTAGCCCTGCAATGTGGTGGCAGCGATGGCTGGAGCGGCGTGACCGCCAATCCCGCCCTTGGCTACTGTGTCGATGAACTGGTCAGGCAAGGAGGAACGGCAGTACTGAGCGAAACCCCTGAGATCTATGGGGCCGAGCATCTGCTGCTGCGCCGTGCTCGCTCCCACGAGGTCGCTGAGCGCTTTATCGAGCGTATCCGCTGGTGGGAGCATTATACTGCCATCAACAATATGGAGATCGACAATAATCCTACGCCGGGCAACAAGCTTGGTGGGCTGACAACCATCTATGAGAAATCGCTTGGCGCGATCGCCAAGGGCGGCTCTACTCCTCTCAACGCCGTTTACAAATACGCGGAGCCGATCACTGAACGCGGCCTGGTGGTCATGGATACGCCTGGCTACGATCCCGTCTCAGCGACAGGACAGGTGGCGGGCGGGGCCAACATTATCGTTTTCACAACCGGGCGCGGCTCCATGTTTGGTTTCAAGCCTGCCCCCTCTATCAAGGTTGCTACCAATACCGCCCTCTATCAAAACATCGAGAGCGACATGGATATCAACGCGGGCGAGATCTTGCATGGTATAAGTACACGCGAGATTGGCAGGCAAATTCTCGCTGAAGTGATTGCAGTTGCCAGTGGCAAAGCCAGCAAAAGCGAAGCTCAGGATCTCGGCGAGGAAGAGTTTGCCCCCTGGATACTGGGAGCCACCGTCTGAACTCTCTCCCATGTCAGTGGCAGGTTCAACTTCTGGCCACCTCCACCCACAAGGATATTACAGTACACAACAATGCCATCAGCGTTGACAAGAGTCCTCATCTTGATTATAGTTGTCTCATCGATTGCTCTGGTGTTGTGAGTTGGCAACAAGCAGGACTCCTGACCCTGAAGCGAGTTCGCATCTCGCCATCCTGGCGTTAATGGGAGTGTAGTGCAGCGTCAGTACAGTGTAGACACAAATACAAAACGCCGAGTTCAACTCCCGGCCACCTCCACATTTTATTTGCCCTGTATATATCATATGTATTCATGTGAGACACACGTTATCTCCTCTTAAGAAGGAAATGAGTTGGTATAATGACACCAGAAGCTCTCATAAAATTCTTGCATACGCTAGTTAAACATCATTTGATGTTCAGCACAATGATCTGGGGCGCGCCTGGCATTGGCAAGTCGAGCATTGTGGCCCAGACGGCGGAAGAGCATAAGATGGAGATGATCGACCTGCGTCTCTCGCAACTGGCTCCAACCGACCTGCGGGGCTTACCCGTGGCTGAAAACGGCGTCTCGCGCTGGTTCCCGCCAGAATTTCTGCCGCGTGAGGGTCGGGGTATTCTCTTTCTTGATGAACTGAATCTCGCGCCTCCAGCCATGCAGGGCATGGCCCAGCAGCTCATTCTGGATAGGAAAGTTGGTTCGTACACCGTTCCCAGCGGCTGGTTTGTCTGGGCCGCTGGCAACCGCAAAGAGGATCGCGCGGCAGTCTTTGATATGCCCGCGCCACTGGCTAACCGCTTTATCCATCTGACAGTCGAGGCTCATTTTGAGAGCTTTAAAGCATATGCGCTCAAGCACGATATTCACGAGCACCTGCTGGCTTTTCTCTCGTTTCGCCCGGCGCTTCTGCACAAACTGGACCCGCAGCAGCCGGCCTGGCCTTCACCGCGCTCATGGATGATGGCCAATCGTCTCTACAAGGTCGGCCTGGCTCTTGAGCATGTGATTGGAATTGGAGTAGCTGCTGAGTTCTCGGCCTTTCTCAAAATCTATCATCAGTTGCCCAATGTGGAGAGCATTCTTCAAGGTAACGGCAAAACCATTAGCTTTCCACAGGAACCTTCGTTGCGCTATGCCCTGACTGTGGCGCTGACGATGCGCGCGACCTCTCTCCAGGAGAGCTATCAGGCCTTTATCTGGATGGCGGATAACGCTGGCAAAGAGTGGGTCCAACTCTTCTTTACCGATCTAATACGCCTGGCCGAGGCGCGCAATGAGAAAGGACGCCTGGCCATCCTGGCCCAACGCGATGTGCGTCTCCGGCGCATGTTTGATGACTATATATTCATGCTGGAGGGGCGCGATGGATAAAGAGCAGGAGAAGGCTTTTGAACGGCAGGTTTCCGCCACCATCATCCAGTTGCGCGCGCGTTCGCCTTTCTTTGCCACGCTCGCGCTTTTCGCTCGCATGATTCCCGCGCCAGAATATCCTACCGCGGCTACCGATGGGCGCGATGTCTACATCAGTCCCGAATTCTGGCGCGCGCTCACCTCAGAAGAACGCCTGGGCCTGATGGCGCACGAAGTTATGCACGCGGCCCTGCTGCATGTGCAACGCCGCGGCAAACGCGATCCGCTGATCTGGAATCTTGCCGCCGATATCGTGGTCAACGGCCTGGTGCTCGGTCAGCAGGGGTTCGCCCTGCCAAAGGGGCATGTACACAATCAGTCTCTTGAGCATTTAAGCGTAGAGGAAATTTATTACAAGCTCCAGGCAGAACCTGATCTGCTCAAAAAACTGAAACTGGCCTTTGCTGACCTGCTGGATAAGCCGCCAGTAGGGCAGTCTCGTGAGCAGATAGAAGAGCACTGGCGGCAGGCGCTCCAGCAGGCCCGCACGCTGGTCGAAGTGCTAGGGCATGGTACGCTACCCGCAGGTTTTGACCGCGAACTCGCGCATCTCAGTCCATCGCAACTTGATTGGCGCGCTTATCTGTGGCGTTTTCTGGTGCAAACGCCGACCGACTTTGAGGGCTTTGACCGCCGCTTTGTGGGCCAGGGTCTCTATCTTGATGCTCTGGCTGGCGAAAAACTGCGCGTGTTCGTCGCGGTCGATACCAGTGGCTCGATTGATCAGCGCAGTATGGGACAGTTCCTCGGCGAGGTCCAGGCGGTGCTTGGAGCCTATCCACATTTAGAGGCTACCCTCTACTACGCGGATGCGGCCTGTTACGGTCCCTATGAACTGAGCGTTGATAGCGAGCTTCCCAAACCCAAAGGTGGCGGCGGCACTGACTTTCGCCCTTTCTTTGAAACTATTGAGCATGAACTGGATGGCTCTGTGCAAGGTGTCTGTATCTATCTGACCGATGGCTATGGTACCTTTCCCGCCAATACGCCTCAGATCTCCACGCTCTGGGTGCTCTCACCTGGCAGTATCAGCGAAAAACAGCTGCCCTTTGGCGAAGCGATCAGGTTGATTCCTGATGTCTAGCAGAGCGCGGAGCCGGGAAATTGGTAGCACCAACCTTGACCAACTTGCGCTCCACGACACCCATATAGACATGCTCAACCTCATACACTCCCTTTTCCTCCGCTTGAGGCAGGTATGTCACCAGCGCGATCACATTTTGGAGCAGCAGGCCGAAGGGAGCTGGCTCTGTCTCTTTTTCGCGCGCCAGAGCAAGGGTGCGCATATGTAAGCCACCATAGATGAGCTGTTTCAGCCCGGATTGAGCGAGTATCAGACGCCTTTCCGGTGGACCTAACTCGTTGCGAAACGGGCTGGTAACTAACTGATAGAGAACGGCGCGTTTAGATGGGGGAGATCCCGGTACATGGGCTGCCATGGCATAAGAGAAGTGGACATCGCCCGAAAGAATAAATAGATCCCTTTTGCGCTGCGCGCAAAAGGCGACAAGTTCGCGCCAGGTTGCATAAAAAACCGGCCAATGTTCAAAACCCATGCGCGCGGAGACGCCGTGCTGGCGGCTAGATACAAAGCGCACCAGGCGCCGGAGCGGAGCAAAAGCCATGGGCCTCAGCGGGCGCAGTCCCAGCATATACTCGGCCAGACCAATCGCGGGCGGCAGCAGGGCTGGCACCGATGAAACCAGCACAAGGGTGGACTCTTCATACGCGCCCGCCCAGGCATAGAGCCTTGCCATCTGCTCTTTGCCTATAATGCGCGGCGCTATATCAGCCGCGCTTTGCTGATCCGGCGCGACAGAGCGATCCGCGCGCGCGTCAAAGACGAAGATAGGCGGCATAGTCGGCAGCGTATAGTCCCACTTAAGCGTTTTAACGCGATAAATTGCCTGGCGTATACGCTCCTGGAGCGCGGCCAGAGCATCCAGACCACTCTCCTCAGCCTGGCGCATAATCGCGAGCAGATCGTGGTCAGCGGCATCCTGCAAGCCAAAGTTACCCCAGCCCTGATAGACCCAATATGCTACCAGGCCGTCAATCAGCATCTGTGCGCCTCCCTGGCGCAGACGCTGCGCCTGCCATAGAGGCGTAATGTTCCAGTTATTGGTAATCTCGTGATCGTCAAAAATCATTAACGATGCCAGCGCCGCCAGCACCTGGCGCACACCCTCATCACCTGCCCACGCCTTGACGTACAAAAGCGCGAACTCTGCAAACGATCTCGCCTGGCTTCTCTGGGCGGGATCATCAGCATAAATTTGATCGCCGATCAGCAATAACACACGAGGCCAGAGAGTTTCGCGCTCAGCGTAACGGTCGCGCAGCCAGCCGCCAAAAGCACTCAGGGCATCTGGTCCTGGCGCGGTTAAGCGACGACAGGAGCCATAGGCCAGGCGCAGTGGCTGACCAGCATCAGGTAGATCAAGCGTGCGAAAACACTGGAGCAGCGTTGTCTCAAGCCAGGTAGCAGGCTCGCCCGGCTTGTCAGCGCAGCCCAGATGATAGGTATACCAGGTAGCCGGTCGTAAAGCGGTGAGCACGCACAGCGCATAGTAGCGACTACCAATGGTGACAGTGCGCGCAACCACCACATGAGGCTGCGCATCCCCTGCAACATCCGCAGGTGCAGCGCTTAACGTGACCTCACAGGGCTGTTTCCACTCTGTCCAAATCGTAATTCCATCTGGTGAAACGGCTCGTACAAGCGGGCCAGCGCGGAGATCTTCCATAACACTATCCTTTGCTATGCATACATAACATGAGGTTATCTTCTTGCTCTTGCCACCACTGCATAACCGGCTTCTAGAGGTCTGCTTGCTCTACGGGCGCTCGCCATCCAGAAGACCCGCGCCCGCGTTCCACTCTTCTGCGATTAAACCATTGGCCAGGCGGAAAATCTGGATCAGGGTTCTCGTACTTACCCGCCCATCTGGCGCTATGCCTTCGTATATCCCCAGGTGAGTGCCGCGCCAGTAAGTACGCACTGCGATCTTCTCCCCCTGCGTGATAAGATCTTCTATACTCACCTGGAGATCGGGGAAACCGCTACGAAGCGCGCGAAAATATGCCTTCACACCAGCATGGCCCGGCTCCTGCTCTGGCGTTGAGTGGTCGATAAAGTCCGCGGAAAAGAGACTGTCAATCAGCGCGAGTTGCCCCTGGCATAGCGCCTCCGCAAACAACAGGCGCATTTTTTCCTCCGCTTGCTGGCTTGCCTCAGTCACTCCCGTTGCTCATTTCTAGCGGCTCCCATCTATTCTACTGATCTGGTCTGGCCCGCGAATCTCTCTACAACCTCGTACATGACCCGCATCCCCCATTGCAGCGCCTGGACTCCAACGCGCTCATCGTGACCATGCACTCCGCTCCAGGCAGCGGAACCATTGTATAATTCAGGTGAGAAGCCATAGACCCTGGTGCCAAGACGGCTGACATGCTTGGCGTCGGTGCCGCCAGTTAACATCGTCGGAATCACTGTGGCCTCGGGAGCATATTCGCGCAGCACGTCTTTAATGACCTCGAAAAGCGGGGAGGCGGGATCAGCCTCTAATGGAAGCGAGGGATCAATGAATTCGATCGCGCAATCTTCGCCAAAGATGGCGTACAGTTCCCGCAAATAGCTCTCAAGGGTCTGACCAGGCAGCAGGCGACTGTCAAGATAGGCTACAGCCTCGGACGGAATCACGTTAATCTGCGAACCTGCCTGGAGCATGGTAGGCGCAATCGTATTATGCGCCATCGCGTGCAGGGTGAGCTTGAGGTGTTCTGCGACTGGCAAACTGTCGATGGCCGCGCTGGCGGTCGCCTCGTCGTCCAGTACCGCGAGCAATTGCGCGGCCAGTTCAGGCGGCTGCGCGCTGGCCAGACCCTCAATGTGGCCGCGTAAGGTCGCGGTAAAATGAACTGGCGGCTGCTTGCCTCGCACTTTGCTCAGCAGTTCGGCTAACCTGATAATTGCGTTATTCTCATGGGGAATAGAGCCGTGGCCTGGCTCGCCGCTACCACGAATTTTGAAACGAGCCGAGCCTTTTTCAGCAACTTCAACATTATAATAAATCTTGCCATTTATCTCCATACCATCGCCGCCACCTTCGTTCAGAGCATATTCGGCCTGAATAAGTTCAGGATAGTGCTCGACTACCCATTGCGCGCCCTCGTGCCCGCCAGTCTCCTCATCCGCCTCAGCCATGTAAATCACATCACGTTGCAAAGGCACACCATGACGCTTGAGCAAGAGGATGGTCATTAGCTCCATAGCCACGGTGCTCTTCATATCCAGCGCACCTCGCCCATAAATAAAGCCATCAGCGATATCTCCGCTAAAGGGAGGATGGCTCCATTTCTGCGGCTCAACCGCCACCACATCAGTATGTCCCATCAGTAAAAGCGGCTGCTCCGAGCCATTGCCTTTCAGGCGCGTAATCAGCGTGGCGCGTTCCGGGCTGGGACCGATAACCACACACTCAAAACCCTCCGCCTCTAAAATATCCTTTAAATATTGTGCAGCTATAATCTCATTACCAGGTGGATTGCGCGTATCCAGGCGGAGAAGGTTGCGCAGGTGAGTCACTACTTCCTCGTCAACAGCCTTCCAATCAATGGGTGGACGAGCATTTACTGTGGTCATGAAGTTGCCTTTCCGTAAAGAAGACCAAATATATTACTATTACACTATCTTATCACCATGCTTGCCGTCAAGCGTTATCATCAGCCAGTCAGGGTTTCTCCAAAGTCTTTTCTTCCCCACCCGCCCGCCCACACAAGGAGTTTTACGAGGGCACCTCGTGCTCCGGCAAAGGGCTATCGCCCTCTGCACACCTGCTTTGAGTCAACTTTTGAGAAACCCTGTCAGCCAGTCAGGGCTGTTTCAAAGTCGCCTTCTCGCCTGGCAAGACCCCTCCCCATAGAGTATGAGAGATTGAACTACGGCTCCCTCATGCTCCACTCTCTCATTTCCTTGAGAGAGAAGGCGGGAAATCACCAGATTTGCTATTTTGAGATCTTTACCAAGATCAGACGTTTTAAAAAGTAAAACAATGACATCTGGATATTCAAACAGAAAAAGATGGTTTTCACATGAGTATAAATACCGGGAACGCTCTTAAATCCGCCACTATTGGCCAGGAGACACTGCTCATTCTCTCCAGGCTAGCGCGTTTGCGCCTGCTACTCTTCTCACCTCTCTGGCCCTTACTGATCGCGCTGGGACTCAGGATTTTTCTGCTGATACATACCCATGGGGTCATCGATGGGGACGAAGCTCTGGTAGGCATCCAGGCAGAACGCATCTTGCGTGGCGATTTTCCGGTCTATTTCTATGGGCAGACCTATATGGGTAGCCTGGAGGCTTATCTGATCGCGCTGCTGTTCGCGCTTTCCGGTCCATCTGTCTGGGCCTTGCGAGCCGAACCGCTTCTGCTTGCACTTGTGGTGGTCTGGCTGACCTGGAAGTTAGCGGAAATACTGACTGAGACAAGCACTCTTACTCCAACTATGCGGCGCGTCTTTATGACTGGCGCGGCTCTCTGCGCGGCAATTCCTCCACTTTACGATGGCGTTCTTGAGGGGCGAGCTTATGGTGGATTCATTGAGATGCTGGTGGTCATTCTGCTGATCCTGATCTCCACCCTACGACTGGCACGTCGCTTATTCAATGGGGCCACGCGCGTAGAAGCCGGGTGCCGCTGGGCTATGCTCGGCTTTCTGCTTGGCCTGGGCTTCTGGATTTATCCCTTGATGGCCTCAGCTGTGCTTGCTGCCGCTCTCTGGCTGCTGGGAGCCTGCGCGTGGGAGGTCTGGCAAGGCAGGGACAATAGGGGCCAGGCGTGGCGCAAGTTGAGCTCTGAACTGCCACCAGCACTCTGGAGTCTTCCCGGCGCTCTGCTGGGCATAGCTCCCGCGCTCGGCTGGGGCGCTACCCACCAGTGGACAAATATAGCCTACGTTTTTAGCCTTGGAGGACACGAAACCCTGGCTCAGAAGTTTTCCGACATGCTAAAGCTAACTGCGTCTTATGCGACCTGTGTGGGACCGCGAGTCATCGGCGGCAACCTTCCACGTGAATCTGCTTTCCTGACTACCATTCATACATCCCTATTTTTCATAGGCGCTATTTGCATCGGCATTACCTTGCTGGGACTCGGATTTGCTTATGCTCGACCTGGCTCACGTGTAAGTATAGTGCGCCAACTGGCAGCCCTGCCCACGCTTTTTGCTCTCTGCACCATTTTTCTTTTCTGCGTCAGCTCAGCATCGAAATCCATCTTTATAGGCGGATGCGAGGCTGATAACGCCGGGCGCTATGCCGCGCCTCTGATGCTGGCTCTACCGTTCTTCTACGCCACGGCCTTTACCCTGGCCTGGACTTTCCTGACTTCCAGCGCGGCCTCTAGCGGTTCCCTGGAGTCCAGGCTTGCCTCCCCGCGCTGGAGTCCAGCGCTGATCGCTCGTTTACTACTCGTGTTGGCTTTGCTGGCTATGCTTCTCACCTCTCTATTCACCTATCAGCAGAGCGACGCAGGGCGGACATACCAATCGAATTACTGCCCTCAGGCTCCCTCAGATAATGATCCTCTGCTAAGGTATCTGCAAGTGCAGCATATCCACTACTTCTGGGCCACCAATATGCTGGCCTACCCGTTGGTCTTCAAAAGCCATCTCACCGTGATAGGCGCTGATCCCTTGCCATTGATCCACCCCAAAATCGCACTGAATCGTATTCCATCCTACACGGATGCCGTCTTACACGCCGAGCATCCCAGCATGCTTTTCATTGTGCATCACGACGAGGCTCAACCTGAGATTCTCCAGGTGCTGCAAAAGCTGCGCGTGAGCTATCGTGCCGCGCGCTTTCCCTCGCAGCCAGGCTATGATGTTCTGGTTGTTACCCCTCTGAGTCGCTCGGTTTCACCGCTGGAAACGCCGCAACTCGATCTGTTCTACTGCGTTTCACGCGGATAGAAAATCCAGTGGACAACGCTTAGCGGGCGAGAGAACTGGACCCCACAGGCTATTTCGCCAGCAGAATAACCACGCTATGGTCTGAGACGTGATAGGTCTGCCTAGCGACTGTCTGTTCCTGGCCAGGGTCGGCGATATCATCGGGGGCAACGCGCGCGGTGTCAGCGACGATATACCATTTTTTACCGGCAAGAGGTAAGGGAATGGCAAAGTCCAGAGCCTGCGTATCCATGTTGAGCATGATATGCAGATCGTTGTCGCGCTGCTGACCCCAGAGCGTAAAAGCCAGGGCGCGAGCGTTGGGATCGTTCCAGCCGGGCTTGTCAAGTTCGCAGCCGTGCCACTCGATGTCAGGCTGGCCTGAGTCATCGGGCTGGCCGCTGAAGAAATGGCTACGCTGGAGATTGGGATGGCTACGCCGCAAGGCAATCATGCGCTGGCAGAAGCGTAGCGTCTCGGCGTGCCGCTCGGTCAGGCCCCAATCAAACCAGCTCAGCGCATTATTCTGGCAATAGGCGTTATTATTGCCCTGCTGAGTGCGCTGCACTTCATCGCCCATCAGCAACATGGGTACACCCTGCGAAAGCAGGAGGATAGCGAGAAAATTCTTGATCTGGCGCTGGCGCAATGCGCTGACCAGCGGATCGTCGCTCGGTCCTTCCGCGCCACAGTTCCAACTGACATTGTTGTCGATACCATCGCGATTCTCTTCGCCGTTGGCCTCATTATGTTTCTGGTTGTAGGAGACCAGATCGTTGAGAGTAAAACCGTCGTGACAGGTGATAAAGTTGATACCATTGGTGGGCAAACGACCAGTGGACTGGTAAATGTCCGCGCTACCCGCGATGCGCGAGGCGACAAGGCCAACTAGCCCGGCATCGCCTTTGACGAAGCCGCGCATGGTGTCGCGATACTGTCCATCCCACTCGCTCCAGCGCAAGCCTGGGAAACTGCCCAGTTGGTAGAGGCCGGCGGCATCCCAGGGTTCGGCGATCACTTTAGTCTCGGCCAGCGTCTCGGAAAGCGTAATATACCAGATCACTGGTGGATATTGCATGCTATTGCCCGTGGTATCCAGCGAAAGAATCGAGCCTTCGTCAAAGCGAAAACCATCGATATGCATCTCCTGTACCCACCAGTGCAGGCAATCAGCGATCAATTTATCGCTAATAGGATGATTACAATTGAAAGTATTGCCAGTTCCAGAGTAATTAAGATAGTTAGCGCGATCGCGTGGATCGAGCAAATAATAGACACTGTTATCGAGGCCGCGAAAGTTGATGGTCGGGCCACCTTCTCCACCTTCACTGGTGTGATTGAAAACCACATCCAGAATGACCTCAATGCCAGCTCGATGGAGCGCCTTGACCAGGTCACGGAACTCGGTGAGATGGCTCCCTTCCTGGGGCGAGACACAGTAAGCCTGGTGCGGAGCGAAATAACTGATTGGATTATATCCCCAGTAGTCCTCCAATTGTTGTCCCTGCGGATTCACGAGCGTCAATGCAGTCTCGTCAAAAGCAAAAACTGGCATCAACTCGACCGCGGTAATGCCCAGAGCCTGAAGATAAGGGATTTTCTCGCTTAGCGCGCGAAAGGTGCCTGGATACTGGCTCCCGGCTGAGGGAGAGCGCGTAAAGCCGCCGACATGTAGTTCATAGATGACACTTTCATTAAGTGGGCGTTTAAGCGGCTGATCGCCCTCCCAATCGTAGGCTGTGGCATCAATCACCGTGCTACGCATCGACGTGTGTAGATTATCCGCGCTTCCCAGCGCATCTGCGCGTTTCCACAGATTGGTACTATTGCCTTTGGAGTAAGGATCAATCAGCACCTTCTGAGGATTGAAGCGATTGCCTGTATTATGCAGATCCTGCGGTCCCGCAAGACGATAGGCATAATGTGTACCAACTGGCAAGCCGGGTATATAAGCATGCCAGAAATGGAACGTGCTATGCTCCTGCGGGTCAAGTGAGATGACCTGCAGCGGTTCCGGGTCATTGGCCGCGGCAAACAGCAAAAGCTCGACGCCAGTAGCGTGCTCCGAAAAGAGCACAAAATTCACTCCACTTCCGTCTGGTACGGCCCCTAAAGGGTGGGACCGTCCTGGCTGAACCTCATACATAGTAGCGTTTTTCTCCCTCGTGGTCGGGTTTTCTAAATCACACATACTAATCATACCTCTTCTACTCCTCTCCTGGAAAGACTCGGCAATCCTGCCAGGCGCTCTTACGGGTTTCAGCGACCAATTGCCTGTTGTCTGAGAGGATATGTGAGGCACAGCACAGTCTTGCTATTATTTTTCTCATGGTAACTGGCAGAGTTTTCTACTACACTAACTGTTGAGATGTACCGATAAAGTACAGCGCTCAAAAAAATGGATTGTATGCTATGTAAGGAAACGCAAAAGTAAATGCAATTTTCAGATCCCCATGCCAGCTTATCTGACTCCCCCTACGACTCCCCCTACGGCGGCAATGCTGGCATGCCATACATGGGAAGACAGCCGCGCAGCTTCAGAAGAGGCGGAGGAGGCAGGGGAGGCAGATGGTACCTGGGCTGCCTGGGAGTTATCCTGCTCATTCTTGCGCTGCTCGGCTTTGGCTTTAACTGGTTGTTCCATTGGGGGCCAACCATGATTCAGGTGGGTCCGAACCCGACGCTGGTGATTGAAAGCATCAGTAATCCCCATTCTGAGATTTTTGTTCACGTCGGCGGGAAAGATGGACAGATTATGATCCAACCGGTACGCCAATTCAATCTGCCGTTTGGTCTGGCGGAAAGCTATCAGAAAACAACTGACTCTCTGAATGTGATCTACAATCTGGGTACCAATGTCTCTGGCCTATTTGACATTACAGTGCCAGCACATACAAACCTGAAGATCGATAGCAATGATGCTGGCGTGATGGTTGACGGTATCACTGGCCAGATGGATCTGGCAACCAATGGCGGCACATTAATTGTCAGGAACAGCACAGTTGTAGGCCCATCGCTACTGCGCAGTAATAGCGGCGAGATCCAGGCCAGCCAGGATCACTTGAGTGGCCATGTGACCCTGGATAACAACAGCGCCGACAGCGCCTTTCAGGGTTCTTTGGACCCCGCTGGCAGCTATCGTTTTACAAATAACAGCGGCTCTATTGCCTTGACCCTACCACAGAGTATAGCGCTCCAGATCAATGCCTCAACCATCAGCGGCTCAATCAAAAGCAGTATCTCAGGCGTCAAAGCACAGCCAGCAGCGAGTGGTTTTACACTCCAGGCCAATCTGGGGTCTGCTCCACGCGCGCAACTCACACTGGGCAGCAACAGCGGTAATATTATCATCAACGAGCAAGGGGGATTGAGCTAATGATGTACCAATTCAGAGGCACGCAAATGAGACGCAGATCCAGATTAGGCGGATGCCTGGTGGGTAGCGTAGTGATACTTTTAAGCGCGGGCATCCTGGGATTTGTGGTAGTACGCATCCATAATGGGGTCACAATTCCGGTAGGAGCACATCCGACAATTATCAGCACCAGTTGCAATGGCCCGGTTTTGATTCAGGCTGGCGCGGTAAACCAGGTGACCATCACCAACTCCTTCTTTCCGCAGTATACACAGGATCAGGCGACTAACACTCTTGAGTTTACAGAATGTGACTCTGGTCTAACGCTTACAGTTCCACCAGAAGCAAATCTCCAGATGGATGTCAACGACGCAATAACCGTGCTGGGGGTTAGCGGCACAATGAAGCTGAGCGCAAATGGCAGCCGTATCACATTGGAGCAGGTGACATTAGAGGGCTCGTCACACATCGAAGACAATGGAAGCGCGATTGTCTTCGCCGGCCAGCTAAGTCCAGGCAATTCGACAACGCTCAGTGATAATGGTGGCTCTATTGATGTCACATTGCCCGCCAATGCTTCGTTGCACCTGACTGTCTCCGGCATCCTGGGTCCAATTACCTCTAATGTGCCCGGCGTGCAAAATCCAGGCAGTTTGACAGGTGGTGGTCTCCAGGTGAACGTTGGCAGCACTCCAGCAGCGGCCACGTTAACATTGGACCTGAACGATACATCTGTCGTGTTCAACAAAACAGCGTGATAAGACCAGGAGTCCCGAACCCACGCGGAGGCGAGATGACCTGCATCGACTCATCGACTTGATGCAGAGTTATCTCGCCTGCGCGCAGGCAGCTCCTATGCCAGGCTATTGAGATGTTCAATTACCTCGCGCCAGCGCTGCTGCGCTTGGGTCAAGGCAGGCAGATCAAGCTCTACTGGTTGACCAGTTGTACCAGGCACAGGCAGAGAATCGGCCTGCGCGAGCAATTGCCAGAGCTGCGCGGTCTGCTGCGCTGGAGTAAGATTGGCGGAATCGCAGCAAAGCATGCTGGTGGCCAGGCGCAGGCGTAGCGCCTCCGGTTCCTCACCAAAGGCCACAGCAGGCAGAGTCGCGATTGCCCAGCTATCGAGCAAGTAGCTGGCCAGTTGCGAGCTTGTCGTAACACCCAGGGTCGCCAGGGGAGCGCGCCAGAGAGCAAAGTCGGGATAGAGATAGAAGCCACCTGCCGGTGCGGGACAACTCATGCCCAATTCGCTCAATGTCTGATACAGGCTATGAGTGATATAGCCATGAATGCGCGCCGAGCGTTGCACATACATATCCAGTTCCGCGTTAGGCGTGAAAGCGGCGCTAGCAGCCTCTGCAATTGGAGTGGCCGCGCTGGACCAGATCTCGCTGGCCAGAGCGCGCAGGGCCTTGCCGAGACTCGAGCCGCGCTCGCCAGGTGGCAAAATCGCGTAACCCAGACGCCAGCCACCCGCGGAAAAGGCTTTTGAGAGACCGCCAGTAATAATGCTCCCCTCGGGATAAACACGCGCCAACGAGAGATGCGGACGCCAGCCATGCGCCAGTTCAGCGTAGATCTCATCGCTGATAATGGTCATCCCCTGCGCGCGTGCCCAGGCTCCCAGAGTAGCTACATCCTCTGGCGCAAACATACTGCCAGTCGGGTTACTGGGAGAATTGACCACCAGTACACGCGGAGCCGCTCCCTGAGCGCGCGCGGCCCTCACAGCTTTGTTCAAAGCCTGCGAAGTCAGCCGATGATGGTCCCTGGCAGCGGTCGCGACCGGAATCACCTGGCGCCCGGCCAGCCTGGCCTGGGGTCCATAGCTGACCCACGACGGTTGCGGCAACAAGACATCCCCGGCCAGCACATGAAACAAGGCATAGATCAACGGCTTGCTGCCGGGTCCCACCACCACCTGCTCCGCGCCACAACTCACTCCCCGCGTACGCTCAATATAGCCCGCGATGGCCTGGCGCAACTTCGGCACACCCGCCACTGGCGCGTAACCTGTGCTATCAGTGGCCGCGGTCAGGGCTGCGCGTAGTGCAGGGTGCAGAGGAAACATCGCCTCGCCAAATCCCAGGTGTAGCGTCTGTTTGCCCGCCGCCTGCCGCCTGGCCACAGCCTCATTTATCGCCAGTGTCGGCGACGAAGCCATCTCACGCAAAGTCCCTGTCAATGCCAGAGGAGCACGATCCTCAAATTGCTGGCCCGCAGTAATCGCGCGGCGGGAAATATGATGCTCCATGCTAACTGTGCCTTTCCTGTGATGCTAACTACGATCCAGGAAAAAGTGTAGCATGAGGATCGGGCAACATTCAAGCCTGCTTTGCCGTTCTACCGTTGAAAAGCGCGCTATTCAGACCTATAATCGCCGCCAGCACCAGGACCAGACCCATCCCATAAAATATGCCCCGGCTCAAGGCGTTCAGGCTTGTTCCAAGGGGAAAGGCCAGAAAACATGCCCCAAGGAAAAAGATATAGATGCCTCCTCTGATGCTGTTTGACCTGCGCAATTGTTGCTGGCTATTCACACTTCCAAACGCTGTCGCTAAACGCTTAGCACGCCTACGCCCGACCACGACAGCGTAGCAAACGGTTATTCCAAGAAACAGCAAGACCAGGCCCAACCAGAGCAGGTTGCCCAAACCCGATACTTCTGGAAAGGCCAGGAAATAGATGCCCAGAAGTAGCAAGCATACCCCTGCCAAAACGCCGTTTAGTCCTGACCTCTGCCGCGCCGGGCGCATGCGCAGTCTGCCCTCTGCTGTCTGTACACTGCTCGCCCTGGCACGCATGGCAAGCCTGCTGACCAGCACAGCAATCCCCATCAAGAGTAGAATCAGACCCATCCCGTAGAAAATACCTGTTCCCAGATCGTCCAGCCTGGCATATGTCGGAAAGATCAGTAAACAGCCGCTACATAGAAAAAGACTGATAATCATGCCTGACTGACCCGCGCGCGGTTTTTGTTGCTCAATCTGTTGAGAGTTTTCCAGTTCTGGCATCGAAGGCATTGAGCCGCTAGAATCCGTTGCTTCACTCATAATCAATAACCGCTTTCTTCCAAATGCTTAACTGCTAAGCAAGTCTAAATCATTTATCTACCTTTGTCCAGATCTGGATTTTGCATCTGTGGGGGCAAAGCTACCATACCTGGCGGCAAAGCTGCCAGGTATGGTAGCTTTGCCCCCAGGTATGGTTTACATTGCCCTGGGTTACTCTTGGACTGCACTTGCCCGGCAAGCCAGGCGCATAGTATGCTAGATAGGTTATATCGTTCTCTGTCTAACAGAGCCATACAGGGAGCCAGGCAGGGTTTTCACCTCCCATTGCTTTAAGCCATCTCACTCTGATTGACCATATATTCATCACAAAGGAGCACATATTCATGAGCAAAGTTCGCTGGGGTATTTTAAGCACAGCCAATATTGGCCTGGGTCAGGTCATTCCCGCCATGCAACGAGGGGCATACTGCGAGATTGTCGCGCTTGCCTCGCGGGATCTGGCGAAGGGGCAGGCGGCGGCGCAAAGTCTGGGCATCCCCAGGGTCTACGGATCCTATGAAGAGTTGCTGGCCGATCCTGAGATCGACGCTATTTACAATCCTTTGCCTAACCATCTGCATGTACCCTGGTCGATCAAAGCGCTCGCAGCAGGCAAACATGTGCTGTGCGAAAAACCGCTGGCACCCACTGTCGCCGAAGCGCAACTCCTGCTTGACGCCGCGCGCCAGCAGCCAGAACTTAAGGTAATGGAAGCCTTTATGTACCGCCATCATCCCCAATGGCAACTGGCGCGCCAGATGGTTCGCGAGGGCAAAATCGGCACCTTACGCACCATCCAGGCGTTCTTCTCTTATTACCTGGATGATCCCAGCAATGTTCGCAATATCGCCGAATTTGGCGGCGGCGGCATGCTGGATATTGGCTGCTACACCATTTCGCTGGCCCGCTTTATCTTTGAGGCAGAACCACAGCGCGTCTGCGGAACCGTCGAGTATGATCCCACCTTAAAGACTGATCGCCTGGCCTCCGCTATTCTGGACTTTGGCAATGGCATTTCGACCTTTACCTGCTCAACTCAGCTTGCCCCCTATCAGCGCGTCAACATTTTCGGCACTCTGGGCCGCATCGAAATCGAGATTCCGTTCAATGCTCCCAGCAACCAGGTCACGCGCATCTTCTACCAGGGCAAAGACCAGCTCGAAACAATCGAACTACCACCTTGCGATCACTATACTCTGCAGGGCGATCTCTTTTCCCAGGCTATCCTCAACAAGACCGCTGTGCCTACTCCCCTGGAGGATGCCCTGGCGAACATGCAGGTTATCGAAGCAGTTTTCCTGAGCGCGCAGAACGCGACATGGGTAGCTCGTTCGGTATAATCGCTCAAAGGGAACGAATGGACTGGCCACGCTCGCTGCATGGGCGGGGACATGCCATGTACTGCTGCGCGGCTCACTTCACTGGTACATGCCGCGTGTGATCCGGCCCATGAGCTTGATGGTGGTCTTGCGCGGCAAGACGCGTTGCATGATAAGATTGGCCAGGCGAAAGTTCCAGCCAGGAATGATGGTTGGACCCTTAGCCAGCGCGGCCAGAGCTGCGCTGGCAACCGCCTGGGGCGTGAGCGCGGACATCGCACCTTTAGGAGCACTGGCCAGGTAGCCAGGCGTGCTCACCGCGGGCGGGCAGCAGTTCAGCACATCAACGCCCTGAGTGCGCAGTTCATCCCAGAGGCCCTCAGCCAGCAAGCGATTGTAGGCTTTGGTCGCTGTATAATTCACCAGCAAAGCAGAGCCCTGCGCGCCACCCAGCGAGGACATAAGGAGAATACCACCGTGCCCGCGCTTCAGCATCGGCTGACCCAGCAAATAGGCCAGCATCATCGGTGCCCGACAATTGATCGCGATCTCCCTTAGATGGTCTTCCAGCGAGGTCTCAAAGTAGGGACCAATCCGCGAAAGAGCCGCGTTATAGACCAGCAGGCCAATCTCCACATCGCCTGTCGCCTCGCTCACGGCTCCGGCCAGATCCTCGCGAGCCAGATCTAGCGGCACCGCGCGCACCTCGACAGCATACGCATCACGCAAGCGCGCGCTGACTGCCTCCAATTCCACCGCGCGGCGCGCAAGCAAGACAAGATTCAGTCCTCTGGCAGCTAACTGCGCGGCAAATTCGGCCCCAAGTCCCTCAGAAGCGCCCGCAACCAGCGCCCAGGGACCATAACGAACACGAAAATCCTCTGAGGTTTTATGAGCCATCACGCGCCCCCTACGGTCTCTATCGACCCGCTTGGCCCGCTCTCACTCGTCTCCACCTTTGCTGGCTCCTCAGCCAGAGAAACGGCACGCGTAAAGGGATGCTCATAGCGCCACATGCGATAAAGGATGAAAAGCGGAAAAAGCAGCCAGGGCAGATTCTCAAAAAAAACAAACGTAAAACTGGGCGCAGCATGAGCGCCAGCATATTCATCACCGAGAATGATAGTGACATTGGTCAGCATAACGGAGCTGTAGATAATGCTGGGAATGCGAATCCATTCTTTACCCTTGATATAGGCGAAAAGTGCGGCCACATAAAAAGGCCCAAAGAATAATGCATCGATCCAGAGGGTCATCTTCCACCAGGCCGGGCGCGCTATCAGCAAAGGATCAAAGCGGTTGCCCCAATTGTGTATTATGTCAACTGCAGGTGCTGGCGGCCAGACAGGATAGACAAAATGGGCCGCGTTCGGGATGACAAGTTGCTCAAGATCGACAATATAGGTGATAAACAGGAGGTTGACCAGGAAGAAGATCAGAATAAAGATATCTGCTGGCCTTCTAGAAAGAGGAATAGTTTGCCTCATGATAGGATCTCCTTTTTTTAAGGATTGACACCCACAAAGCGAACAATTGTTATGGTGCTGCTGCCGCGCTTGAAGCGAGTTGTGGTCTTCTCTCGTAAAGCGCAAATTTCCTCTTTATCATAGCAGTTATTATTAATAAAGGGTAGTCGGTACTCTGACTGAGAACAAACAGTAGGGCAAAACTCCCATACCTGGCGTCATGCCTGTACACGAGTTTTGCCCCTACGGCAAAAAAAACCGCTGTCCGGGTCAGTGACACCAGACAGCAGTTCCTCTGTTTTCCGGGCCTGTGTTCAGTTAGAAATATCCACTTGTTCTGCCGTAAACAGATTATGCATTCCCTGAGACTACATTGCCGCAAGCGACAGGATCGAAGCCGGTCTGATTTGACAGATCGTTGCTCATATGGACATTCACATACCAGCCTGTAGAGGGAATATTCAGCACGTTCTGGATAGTCGTTGTTGAGACTGCTTTGCCCGAGGCATCGGCTGTCAACGTGGTTAATGGATAAACAACGGCCCCCTGGCTGGCACACGTTCCTTCATGGATATGTACCATATGCTCGCTTTTAGGAGCCAGGCCTGAGACCTCCAACTGCACTGTCAGCGTATGATTGCTGAGGCTCAGATGGGCCTGACCGCTAGCATCCTGATTGGCCGCATTCTTGGGAGCTTCCAGAGAGACCTGGGCAGACTGCGCGCTTCTCAGCGAGGTATCGTGATTGAGAATATCTCCGCAGACGATGGGTGTGGCTTGATTGGCAGTCGAAAGGCCAGGACCGTTATACACCTCAAGGTACCAGTTCTTGGCGGGAATGCCTGCTGGAACACTTACCTTGGAGGTTGCATTGATGACACCATGAGCGTCCGCAGTGGCATTCACCAGAGGATAAAGGGCCTTGGCCGTGTTAGGCGTGGCTCCGTTGGAGAGCGTGGCGCTGCCGCAACTTCCCTCGTCAATATGGACCGGGTGAACGCTATTAGGCGCCAGGCCAGTTAACATAAGCTGAACACTCAGCATGTGATCGGTAGGCTCCCAATTGAGGCTCGCAGAACCCATCGGCTGATGCTTCAATGTAGCGGTAGCCGTGGTACTCCCAGTTTCGCTGGCGCTCGGGCTGGCCGGGACCTGCTGGGAAATCGTATTGTTGACAGATGTAGTGGTGCTGGTCCCCGCTTTCCCTCCGCACCCCGCGAGAATCAGGGCAAATAGAACCAACCCGGACAGTGCATAACATCTTCTCTCCGTGAAATACCTGGTGAACATAGAAATTCCTTTCTTTCTGATTTTAAGAGCATCGGAATGATTTTCTCTCTGTGAGAGAACCTCATCGGCAAACAAACGAGTTGAGATCCAGGCGCAAGGGAGAGGTTAACAAGGTAGTATTCAGGTCGTTCCAAATAAAGAGGTCAAAGGCCACAAAAACGAGGAACCCCCTTCTCCCTTCCACCAACCCTCTAGCGACACCATATGCCGCTCTATTCCAGCTTCTTCTTCTCAGGCGCAATCGCTCAACACCCGTCAAAGCAAGCGCGCCTCCACATTGCTCTTCTATCTAATAGTATACACACCCATAGAATTGATGTTCTTGTATAAAGAAGGGAGAGCTATGAGTGATCCCTGCTTTTTCTAAGCAGCACGAGCGCGTACATTCTCCTCCCTCTTTGTTTTGCAGAAGTTTGGCCTGCCTTTGCAAAAGCAGGGATCACGCACAGGCATAAAACATTGTGCCAATTTTGCTTTAGTCACAAATATATTGCACCATCCTGACCCTATAGCATATGATGGAAAATATCCGCAAAAAGGTTGGATATATAGTATGAAAGGGAATGCAGAACTATGTGTTACGACGATAATGCGCGTCCACCTCTCCCGCCAGACGCCAACGGGCATGCCCATGGAGAAGAAGTGGTGCTCACAGCCAATGACGGCAATCAGTTCGCTGGTTATCTGGCGCATCCATCTCAGCCTATAGGGGCTCAGATCGTGATCTATCCTGATGTACGCGGACTACACCAATTCTATAGGGAACTGGCACTGCGCTTCGCCGAGGTTGGCATCACAGCTCTGAGCATCGATTATTTTGGGCGCACTGCTGGTCTGACAGCGCGCAACGATGATTTTGAATACTGGCCGCATGTGCAGCAGCTCCAGGCCCCTCATCTGCTGGCCGACTTCCACGCAGCCGTGGCCTCGCTGGAAAGCGGCAAGCCGACCTTTACTATAGGCTTCTGCCTGGGTGGTGGCCTGTCCATTCTATCCTCGACAGAAGATCTGGGCCTGGCAGGCGCGATCGGCTTCTACGCGGGCCTGAGCCGCCAGTTCGCTGGCAGCAGCGCTACCGTTCTGGATCTGTCCATGAAGGCGCACAATCCTTTTCTGGGCCTCTTCGGCAGCGCTGACCAGTCGATCTCGCTTGAGCAGGTGCAGGTCCTCGATGAGAACCTTGACAAATCTGGCGTCGAGCATGAGATCGTTATCTACGAAGGCGCCCCTCACAGCTTCTTTGATCGCCGTGCCACCGATTACGCCGATGCCTCCAGAGATGCCTGGACCAGGGTCCTGGCCTTTATCCAACAACATAACGTATAATTACTCATTATTGGCCAGAAGGGAAAACGAGCGATTGAGAACAGAAACAAAGTTCTTAATCGTTCGTCTATCTTTTTTAGGAATTTCACGCGCTCTATGATAGATCATCAGTATATATCTAAATACACGCCATGAGGGAAGCTGAGCATGCTTTTGAGCAGCCAGCATAAACTTTCTGCGGTACGTGCCACTTTCCCAGGAAGCCGCGCAGGTAGGGACCTCAGCGTCACTTACACCGAGAAAAGGGCGGCTTGCCAACGTATCCTCTTTAGGATGGCTTTACGTGAAAAAAATAGAGGATAACGGTAGTATTTAGCTCAAAACCGGCTCCGCTCGGAATAAGGAGAAAATATGGTGGCCGAAAGATTGATTATTGGCCTGCTTATGCTGATTATGGGAGCTTTTTTTTGTTTTGCCGGCTATCGACTCTTTCGTGTCATTATGGCCATCTGGAGCTTCTTGCTGGGCTTTTTCGTGGGTATACAAATCACCTCGTCTTTACTGAACGCCGGTCCCCTGACAATCCCTCTAACATGGGGGACCGGCATTCTCCTTGGCCTGATTCTGGCTGTCCTGGCCTACGCGCTCTACACTGCGGCCATGATCCTGCTGGGAGCCAGTATCGGCTATATCCTTGGCACTGGACTGATGACTGTTCTGGGCATTGCCAACCAGATGGCGCTGGTCATTATTGTCGGACTTATTCTCGCTGTCCTCTTCGCGATTCTGGTTATGGCGCTCGATCTGGCGCGCGTGCTGATCGTCGCCACTACCGCTGTAGGCGGGGCCGCAAGCATCGTTATCGGTATCTTAATGCTCTACCAACCACTGACTATAGATTTTCCAGAATTTGCACAGCTTATCGCCTTTTTCAAAGATGCTCCTGGCTGGCTACTGCTCTGGCTGGCTCTGGCTATCGTTGGCGGTCTCTTCCAACTACGCAATACACGCCGCTACCAGCTCGAAAAGTACGTCCTGGCTCGTAAGGCTACGCACTCGTAATATTGATATCAATATATGTAAAGGGACAGCTAGAGCGGAACCTTAAAAACAGTTGTCAACAGAAGCAGCACAATCAAACAGGCGATAATGATGACCGTCACCCAGGCGACCACGTTCAGCGCCATGCCATTGGCGCGGCGACCCAGCAGGCGCCGATTGTTGCTCAGCAGGATGATAAAGACCAGAAGAACGGGCAACATAATTGCGTTGACATCCTGTAATACAATCAAGACCTGGATGAAGGGCAAGCCTGGAATAAGCGCGACCAGTACTCCCAGAATAATCAATCCGGTAAAGAGCGATTGAAAGACTGGCGCTTCCTTAAAGCTACGCGAGACCCCGCGCTCAAAGCCAAACGCCTCGCAGATACCATACGCGGTTGTTAGCGGCAAGACGGCTCCCGCCAGCAAGGAAGCACCAAAGAGACCAAAGCCAAAGAGCAAAGAGGCATAGGGACCAGCGAAGGCGCGTAGCGCGAAGGCCGCGTCAGCCGCTGTATTGACTGTCTTGCCCACGATAAACAGTGTCGCGCCAGTGGCGATAATCATAAAGGCTGAAATGATATTCGCGAAGATCGTGCTGCTATAAACATCCACTTGCTCGTAGATATATTCACCAGCCTTAATGCCTTTATCCGCCACCGCTGACTGGATATAGAAGAGCATATAGGGGCTAAGGGTTGTCCCGACTAAGGCGGCGGTCGTGGGCCAATAGTTGGAGTCCGTATTAAACATAGGCAGGATGGTCTGTTTACCTACCAGGTACCAATCGGGATGGGCGGCAAAGGCAGCAGGGATATAGGCCAGAAAGCCTAGAGAGATGATGATAAAGACCTTTTCTACGCGCCGATACGAGCCCTGGCTGACCAGCCACCAAAGGGCAAAACCACAAAGAGGTACAATGATGTAGATAAGCGGCGTATTCTGATCGTTGGCAAGGACCTGGACACTGGCAGCGACCCCAATAAATTCTGAGATCGTCACTCCTGTGTTCGCGATCAGCAAAGCCAGCATGGCCAGCATGGTCCAGCGCACGCCAAATTGTTCGCGAATCAAGTCGCTCAGGCCTTTGCCTGTCACAGCTCCCAGGCGAGCGCACATTTCCTGTGAGATACCAACAAACACAGTGGTAATAGCCAGCGCCCACATCAAATTATACCCATAGCTGGCGCCAGCCTGCGAATAGGTCGCAACCCCACCAGCATCATTACCCGCGTTTGCCGCGATCAGACCTGGACCTAACACAGCCAGAAGCTTGAGCATTGGCGACATTCGCGCGAAACGCGGGCGCGGGCGTGGCGATTTTGTACGACCTGCGCGATCTTTCATTGCAAGCTGAGAAGTATTCCGGCGAGATTTTTTCATAGCCCGCAGTTCAGGGAAGAATTGGTCTTCGGTTCTTTTCTTTCCTGTCCTTCCTACTCGATTTATTTCGGGCCGATCATATCATTCACAGGCGCTCTTGACAAGCGGCCCCTGCTTTACAACAAAGCAATAGCAAAGCCTTTTGCCCCGCCCACCCACCCAGAGTGTGAGAGAGTGGCTGGCGAGCGAGCCGCGGCTCGCTCGCCAGACACTCCCTCACACTCTGGGGAGGGGTCTTGCAAAGCAAAAACACGACGTTTACAGCGCGTGGCTTGAGATCTCCCAACCCCCTACGGATAACCGCGCTCGCTATACGCCTGTAGCTCACTTATCCGCCGGGGGATTGAGCAATCCCTCGAGGTGCAGGCGTAAGAGATTGAGGGAAGTAAGGACAGCAAAACGCTTCTGGTCTTCGCGACCACCGCGCCAGCCGGGTCCGCGACCATCGATGGTGCCCTGTGGTCCCGCGATGGCGACAAAGACTGTACCTATCGGCTGCCCCTCTTGCCCATCTGGACCCGCTACGCCGGTTACGCCGACGCCATAGTCGGTATGGAATAGCTGGCGGGTGGCACAGGCCATGGCACGCGCGGTCTCTACGCTGATTGCACCATACTGCTCGATGGTCGCGCGCGGCACTCCCATCTGGATTTTTGCTTCCATACTATAAGAAACCACGCCGCCAATGAAATAGCGCGAACTACCTGGATTGTTGGTAATTGTGCTGGCCAGCAGACCACCCGAAAGTGATTCCATAATGCTCAGAGTCTGTTTACGCTGAGTCAGGTAATTGCCAATCACGCTCTGTAATGTCTCTTTGTCGGTGCCAAAGATATGGTGTCCCAGGACCTGGCGCACCTGCTGCTCCATGGCCGTCACCAGTTCTACGGCTATGGCCTGACTTGCGGCTTTGGCGGTCACCCGCACATCTACGGCGTCACTTTTAGCGTAGGTGGCGATAGTGGGATTGGTATTGTGAAGCAATGAGTCCAGAAGCTCCTCGACGCTCGATTCGCCGAGGCCTGAAACACGCAGCAGGCGCGTAAATATCGAGCCGCCTGTATACGCTGAGAGGCGCGGCACGGCCTCTTCCAACCACATACGATACATCTCGCGTGGCACACCAGGCATAGCAATGATCACATGGCCCTCTTTCTCAACAATCCAACCCGGCGCGGTTCCCAGGGGATTAGGCAGCGCGCGCGCCGAAGGAATCAGCGTCGCCTGCTTGAGATTGCGCTCTGGCATAGGAAATTGGCGCGCGGAAAAGGTAGAGCGCAATTCGGCCTCTAACTGCGGATCTACCTGCATGGTCTCACCGAACAGAGCACTGATCGCCTCACGCGCGAGATCGTCCTCGGTCGGCCCCAGGCCACCAGTCATAATTATCAGCTCAGCTCGTTGCCAGGCACGCTGCAGAGTCTCAACAAGGCGCTCCTGATTATCACCAACTAGCGAAACATAATAGAGATCTATCCCTAACGATGACAGGCTTTGAGCCAGAAAAGTCGCATTTGTATCCGAAATATGTCCAAGTAACAGTTCGGTTCCACAAGAAAGAATTTCCGCCCGCATAGTTTGCCTTACCTTTCTTAACTCTCTAATGCATTCTCACCAAAGGTCTTAGGGAAAGCACAGAAATCAGGCGTAATGATCTCGCCCGCCCGCCCTTTGTCTCCCCGGAAGACGGCGACTCCAGCAGAGAAAAATCTCCCGCCTTGCTTTCCCAAATATCCCTGGGGACGATGTACTAATAAGAGACTCTACTATTGTACCATTATCTCGCCTGACCCAAAAATGTAAATAATCTACCCTAAAATTTATAGCGAAAACATTGCATCATTTATTTTCATTATTCATTGTTAAATAGATAGAAAAGCAGGTTGCATCCTCGGTTTGTGTATTGCAAAAAATATAAAGCAGGCTGAATTTTACTTGTACTCATGTCCTCTTGTTCTAGCAAAAATCAATATGTTGTGACGAGAAAGATTAGAAAATCAATATGTTGTGCCAAAACCCTTGAAAAATCTGTTCGTGGCGAGTATACTGTCTTTCGGCAAAGCAAATCACGCAAGTAACGCACGCCTGAAACTTCGATGAGGATGAGATGGTGGCGCAAGCACGGAAGGAAAGATTGGTACCATGTTGGAACAACAAGCTGAGACTCAAAACGCTCAAAAAACCGAGAGCACCACAAAGATTGAGACGACTTCTATGACACAGCTAGAAGGCATCCGCCAGAAAGTCTTTATCGATCGCTATTCCCTCAAGGACCCCAAGGGAAACCCACTGGAATTGCATCCAGAGCAGCTCTGGACACGCGTAGCGCGTGGTATTGCCGAAGTCGAGAAAACCCCGGAGGCGCGAGCCGAGTGGGAAAAGAAATTTTACGAGGCTCTAGCTGATTTTCAATTTGTGCCCGGCGGGCGCATCCTCGCTGGAGCCGGCTCTGGTCATCAGGTAACATATTATAATTGCATGCCGCCCGATCAGGAAGTGCTGACAGCGCAGGGCTATCGCCCAATTTCAGAAATCAAGCTTGGCGATCAGGTAGTCACGCATCGCAATCGCCTGCGGTCGGTCTTGCATAAGTTCGAGCGCGAGACAGAAGAGCAACTCTACATTCTCCGGCCAAAGAAAATTGGCTATGCTGAGTTACGTGTAACTGGCGAACATAAAGTCTACATCATCCGCTCAGAATGGGTAAACAAACACAGATCGCGCGACCGTTTGCGTTTGCAACAGGAGCCAGCCTGGATTCCCGCCAAAGAGCTCCAGGTAGGCGACTATGTTACCAGTGTTCAAGGGCCTGAACATGATATTGAGTTAAAGGATTACTTGGAGTACGATGATCTCAAATGGGTATGCATCGACGAAATCGCCATTGAAGAGTATGCCGGGCAAGTCCTGGATATAGAGGTTGAGGAGGATCACTCGTTTATCTCAGCCGGTATTGTAGTATCAAACTGCTTTGTGATTCCTAGCCCGGAGGACAGTCGCCAGGGTATCCTTGATAACCTGAAGCTCATGACTGAGATTATGGCGCGCGGCGGTGGTGTCGGTATTAACCTCTCATCTTTGCGTCCTCGTGGCTCCTACATTCGCACCGTCAATGGTACGGCCTCTGGTCCCTGTTCCTGGGCGCAATTGTACTCAGTCGCGACAGGAGATGTGATTCAGCAGGGTGGCTCGAGGAGAGGAGCCCTGATGCTTATGCTCGACGATAATCATCCTGACGTTGAGGAGTTTATCACTGTCAAACGCACAGCAGGCAAGATTGAGCACGCGAATCTCTCGGTCTGCATTTCTGATAAGTTTATGCAGGCAGTCAAGGATGATGCCGACTGGCCACTGATCTGGCAGGACGAGGTCAAGAAAACGATCCGCGCGCGCAGCCTGTGGGACTTGATCTGTAGCTCGGCGTGGGAGTCCGCTGAGCCAGGCATGGTCTTTATGGATCGCTACAATAAAGTCTCCAATACCTGGTATTACGAAGATATTCGCTGTGTGAACCCCTGCGGCGAACAGGGTCTGCCAGCTTTCGGCGTCTGTAATTTAGGTGCCCTCAATCTCTCAGCCTTTGTGCAGAATGGGCAATTTGATTATGAGCGCTTGATCGAGAAGACAAAGATCGCGATGCGCTTCCTGGATAATGTAGTAGATGCCACAGAGTACTTTATCGAGGAGAACGCGCAGGCGCAATTAGGCACAAGGCGTACAGGTCTGGGCACGATGGGACTGGCGGACGCGCTGATTAAGATGGAGATTGCCTATGGCAGCGACGAATCGTTGCCGGTAATTGAGAAGATCTACGCGACGATCCGCGATGCGGCGTACGAGGCTTCGGCGGATTTCGCGGCTGAGAAAGGGGAATTCCCACGCTTTGAGCGCGATAAATATATGCAGGGTGTCTTTATCAAGCAGTTGCCGAAGCACGTGCAGGACAAAATCAAGAAGCAGGGTATTCGCAACGCGGTGCTGCTGACGCAGGCGCCCACAGGCACCACGAGTCTGCTTTCAGGCGTGAGCTCAGGGATTGAGCCAGTCTATGACTTCGCAATGATTCGCCGCGACCGCACAGGTGAGCATATTCTGTATCACCCGCTGCTCCAGATGTGGCGCGAAGAGCATCCGAACGAGACAACGCCGCGCTACTTTGTCTCCTCCAAGGATCTCACGCCAGAAGAGCACGTGTATGTGCAGGCCACCATCCAGCGGTATACTGACTCCAGCATCAGTAAGACGGTAAACGCGCCAAACGACCATACCGTTGAAGAGGTGCAGAAGCTGTATCGCCTGGCGTATGAGATGGGCTGCAAAGGCATCACATACTACCGCGATGGCTCGCGTGACGCGGTGCTAACGCGCATAGAGGACGAGAAGAAGGCCGAGCAGAAAGCCGAAGAGCAGGCCGTGATGATTGAGCCAGTGACCTCAATCCAGCAGGGCATCAAGCCGCGCCCCGCGGTAGTACAGGGCTATACGCGCCAGGTTAACGCACCAGAGGGCAAGATCAATGTCACGATCAATAGCGACGAGCATGGGCCGCTAGAGGTCTTTGTCAACGTTGGCAAAGCCGGTAGCGATATCGCGGCTCTGGCCGAGGCTCTGGGTCGGCTGATCTCGCTTAATCTGCGCGTGCTCAGCCCGCTTTCACAGATCGATCGGGCCAAAGAGATTGCCGAGCAGTTGCGCGGCATTGGCGGCAGTCGCTCGGTAGGCTTTGGTGCCCAGCAAGTGCGCTCAATGCCCGACGCTGTAGCCCGCGCGCTAGAGATGCACGTGAGCACACTGGAAGAACAGGTCGCCCAACAGAGCAACACTCATGCCCATGATAATGGCAGCAACGGGTCTGATCATCAGGCCGAGACCCAGGACGGCGCCAATTCGCTCACGCTGAGCAAGTTGACCGTAACTGGCAACCTCTGCCCGGAGTGCGGTTGTAACACCATGGTCTATGAAGAAGGCTGCAAGAAGTGCTATAGCTGCGGCTATAGCGAATGCTAGGTCAGGAGTTAGCCTGATTTTGCAAAATCAGGCCAGAACACACCTTGCTTCCGCATCCCAGGGAAGAGGTTTGGCGGGCGCGCAGCGCCCGCCAAACCTCTGCAAAACACACTCTGCATATTCACGTAGAGGCTGGAATAGATAGCTACTCTGTTGCTGTTCTTAATATTTGTATGTAGAGCAAGATCGAAGAAGATCTTTCTGTCCATTAGTGGTATGGTATTACTCCTTGCACATTGCAAGTGTTGTTTTCACCTCAGAAAGAGACTTCATGGCAAAAGTAATTCTAAAGCAGAGCCAGAATCGTCCTATGATCCTGCTGCTACTCTCGCTAGCGATATTCATGGTCATTTTAGATAGTGCGATTATCAATGTGGCATTGCCGGCTATGAAAGCAGCTTTGCACTTTGATACTTCATCGCTGCAATGGGTACTGACTGCATATATCCTGACCTTTGGCGGTTTTTTGATGCTGGGTGGGCGTACTGCCGATCTATTTGGGCGGCGGCGTCTGCTTGTGCTGGGCATCGGAGGATTTTCACTATTCTCGTTACTTCTGGGTCTGACCACTTCGAGCGTTCTGCTGATCGCCTTGCGAGCGCTGCAGGGTCTGGCCGCTGCATTTATGGCCCCTACAGCTCTCTCTATCCTGCTCACGACATTTGAAGAAGGAGAGGAACGCAACCGGGCGCTGAGCGTCTGGAGCATGGTGGCGGCTGGCGGCGGGGCGGTGGGTGTCTTCCTGGGCGGAGTGCTGACGCAATACCTGGGCTGGCAGTGGTGCTTCTTCGTGAATGTCCCGGCTGGCATCATAACTATCCTGGGCATCCTGAGGTATATTCCAGCACAGAGAGAAGATATCAGTGAAAAACACCTTGACCTGCCAGGCGCGGTCATGGTGACAGGCGGTCTCGTAGTGCTGGTCTACGCCCTGACGCTGATTTCGCAGGCCGGTTGGAACGCTAAGAGCACTTTAATTGCATTTGGTGTGAGCATCGTCCTGCTAGCTGCATTCCTCTTCAATGAGGCCAGGGTAAAGTATCCGCTGGTGCCACTCACCATCTTTCGGAGCCGGAACGTGAGTGGTGGCAATCTGATCATGCTGCCAGTGGTAGCGGGCGCGCTTGGCATGTTCTTCTTCATCTCGCTCTACATCCAAAATGTGCTACATTATTCGCCCTCGTTGAGCGGCCTGAGCTTTCTCCCGCTGCCAATCATCATAGGTTTCATCTCTATTCAGGCACCACGCCTACTGAACCGCTTTGGATTTAAGCCATTGCTGATTACGGGAACATCTTTGATGATCATCGGTACGTTCTTGTTGAGCTTTCTAACACCGACCTCGAGCTATGTAACCAATCTGCTGCCAGCCTTCCTGATTCTGGCGCTGGGCATGGGACTCGCGTTTGTGGCTGTAACGGTGGCTGCAACATCAGGGATACCGGATCATGAAACTGGTTTGGCATCGGGATTGATCAACACGTCGCAGCAGCTTGGGGGCGCCCTGGGTTTAGCCATTCTCACAGTTGTAGCGAGCACAACCACAACAGCAGATCTAGCGAGTGGGAAGGTTCTTGCCCAGGCCAGTATGCATGGCTACCAGATGGCATTCCTGTGCTCGACAGTCCTGATGGTCATGGCGCTGCTAGTGTCCATTTTCGTCATTCGCACCCCAAAAGACAGAAGCCAGGCGGCGAATATCTCGTATAGCGAACAAGCGGTTGGAACTCTCGATGCGCGGGAAGACAAAGATCTGCAGACAGAGACCCCATCGCGTGCGTAGCGCGCTGTGACATACTCGACGATGGTGGAAGCAGACAAGCCAGACCGGCGCGCGCCGGTCTGGCTTGTCTGCTTCCACCATCGTCGAGTGGGAAAATTGAGCAATGATATTATTCGCCAATCAAGTCTTGTTAAGAGGATAAGCTAAACACTACTCCTCCTCTGCCCCCTCTTCCTCGTCATCTTCCCCGTTCCAATCATCAACCGTATTGCCATCATATCCACAGATGCCGGTGCGCGGCGAGTTGACGATGGGCAACAGTTCGTCAGGGTCCTGCGCTTTCGCGGCATGGGTAGCGCAGAGGGCCACTTTGGCGAGCGAGTCGTACTCGGAGAGCGAGGGAACTTTGCTGGCGGGCTTACCGCAGATATGGCAAACCAGCTCGGGCGGCTTGTTACGAGCCATGATCAGGATAGCAATTTCTTCACCATCATCCTCAAATTCGTCGTCGTCCGCCTCTTCCTCCAGGTCCTCGTCCTTGATCAGCGGCACAGCGCCCTCGCGCTCATCTATAAGGCGCAGAGAGAGAGTAGAACTGGAGCCAAAATCATAGACGTAAGAGAACTTCTTGTTTATTGTCAGAATATCGCCAAGTTCGCTATCCATCCCTCCCTCGTCTTCATCCTCTTCTCCTAATTCCGCCAGATCTTGCGCAAGCGTTCCCTGCTGAAGCGACTCAGCCAGGTGGCTCAGTAGAGGACGCAGCATAGGTAACGTGCCCGCGGACATGCCAGGAGGCATGCTTTCCGCAAACATCTGCTCCAGCTTCTTCTCAATTTCCGCGGCTGGAACATTTTTCAGATCGCTTTTGAACTCCAGGGAGAGCTGTTTGGCCATTTCAGAAGCAATCTCCTGGATATCGGGCTCCTGGCCCTCTTCTGCGTCACCCTCTTCTGCGTCACCCTCTTCATCCTCCTCCGTGTCCTCCTCTTTCACCAATGAAAGGCCACCAGGAGGCATGTCCCAGGCATCCTCTGGTTCGTATGAGTACGACATACCATCTATATTAAATTCGCTGAGATGGTCACAGCACTCTAGCCAGACGAAGCGCAAAAAATCATCCAGATCAGCCAGGGTAGCTATAGCGGGCATTTCCAGGTGCATCCAATAGCCTGGACGATAGTTCCCCTCTACCTGCAAGTGAAACAGGCGCTGCTTCTCTCCGTCTTGCGTGGCCGAAGCGCTTAAGCGAGCTTTACATGTTTTCAAGTGCTGAGTAATCTTATTTTTCGCAAACTCCCCCTGGCAAAAAGCGCATAACCCCAGCGAGATCTCCTTTGGCATCGTGTGTTTCGCCATATGCTCGATCCTTTTTCCATCAATTTCGTCACCAACGTCAACAAAAACGCCTTCTCGATTATACATCAGAGAGCCATAAAGGCAAGTCTTCAGGAGGTAAAATCATGAGAAAAGGAAAATAAAGCAATTTTTCCAGGGTGAAACGGTTGTAAAAACGCAACCATCGGCGTATTATTATGTTATGCAGGCAAAAAGTACCCTGCAGAAGGGCCGAGTGTAACTCAGAAACCATGTTCTGTGTTCTATAAATGAAGAAAGCAAGAGGCGTCTGGCAAAGCAGTATGGACCCTGGCACCGAAAACCTGGCGAAATCGCTGGCAACAGACCTGGACCGGCACTATGAGGAGTTAGTGTCGCTTTTCTGGCAGCAGTTAAGTGTCTTTGTGCTGCGGCGCACACGGCATTTCCAGGATACTGAGGATATTATTCAAGAAACATTCATGCGCGCATATCTGGCATTAGAACGCTATCCCAGTGAACGGATTGAAACGCTCAAAATTCGCCCCTGGCTCTACAAAATTGCCTGGAGCGTCTATTGCAATCATACTGGGCGCGGCAAATTGCCTTTGATGATTCCTCTGGAGGCCCCGGATGATGGGCCATATTTAGAACCAGAGGACGATGCACGCATGCAGCCGGAGGTTGTCTTCGAGCAAGCTGAACAACGGCGCGAACTGGAGGCATTGATCGAGAGACTATCACCCCATTACCGCGATCTGGTGAGCCTTTATTATTTTGAAGAATTGAGCCAGAAGGAGATCGCTGAAATTTTGAATCTCCCACTGGGAACCGTTAAAGTCTATATTCATCGCGGGATACGCCAGTTGCGGAAATTGCTCGAAGATCAGCGCAATCACAAGGTAGGATAATAGATGCAGCCGCTCGGCAAACAGCCTTCACACCAGCCCACACAGCCACCTGGCGAACCAGAGGCGGAGGTTGGCCCAACTCGCGCGCCCGCTTCGGCGGTGAACGCGATTATGGGGCGTCTGGGGTTGGCCAGACCACAGGACGAGCCTGAGGCAGATGAGGCGATATTGACGCAAAACCTCGCCGATCTGTCCTGGGCTGTACGTGTCAGTGCTGTGCAAAAGCTGGGAAAAATGGGTAAACAGGCGCCTCTGGGCCTGCTTCTCGCGGCTCTACGCGATGAGCAGGGCAGCGTACGCGTGGCCGCAGTTCGCGCACTGAGCCGCAATCCGCGCCAGGCCGCGATCTCCGCGCTGGTAGCAGTTCTAGATGATCACGAATGGCTGGTCCGGGCAGAGGCGGCTCTGGCTCTAGGAGAAATGCGCGAAATGGCTCCTCTGGAGCCGCTTCTCGCGCTCCTCCAGGATGCAGACGCGACGGTACGCGCTTCAGCTGCGCGGGCCCTGGGCGAAACTGGAGATACACAGGCGTTGGTACCTCTCCAGAAGTCCCTGCAGGATGATGATTGGTCTGTACGCGAGTCGGCAACGCTGGCCCTGGCTTTGCTGGGAGTAGAAGGCCAGATCGAACCTGCGCCGCTGCTCTCCAGGACAAACCACGCGCAGCGCGAGGCTAGCGAGGCAGATGATTCACCTTTCAGTCACGCGGAGAATTCCTCTGTCTCCTCAGAACCTGCTACTGAGCTAACACGTTGGCTGGAACATCTGCAATCGGCTCATCCCACTTTGCTGACCACGGTAAGCATCGCACGCCCACCCCAACCAGTCGCGCGACGCAATGGCAAGAAGCGTGGACACACTGCAAAAGTAACAACCCCTGGCTGGCCTCGCAAAGCCATGCACACGGCTGAAGGAGTGCTGGCCGCTGTAATTATCACCGGCCTGTTTGTCGCCTGGCTGGCGATCGAAACGCAGCCACGCTCGACTCAAGGTCAGACCAGTCCTGGCAACTCGCGCAGCCTCACATTTACTACCTATCGTGAGCACGACAGCGAGGTCAAAAAACTTGCCTGGTCGCCCGATGGCCAGAATATCGCTTCCGCGGATAGCAAAGGCAATGTGAGAGTCTGGCAAGCAGGCACTGGCAAAACACTGCTAGTCAACCCGCACAGTGGCATTATTCTGGCCCTTACATGGTCTAACTCCACCACAGTGCTGGTCGCTTATGTGGAGCAGATCAGAGATCTGCGGGTTGAGGAACTCTTCCTGGGTCCAGAACAGCTGCCATATCAATTCTTCCATCTTCCTAACCTTCCCAGCGCGCCAACCTACGCGGCCTGGGCGTCAGATAAACAGATGCTGGCCTTTGAGACGGGCGACGGCTCTGTCCAGATCTGGAATGTCTTTAATGACCAGAAAATTGCCAGTATTCAGGAGAAACACGTTGAGTATAGCGAACTGGCCTGGTCGCCTGACGATAAGCAACTCGCCACCCTCTCAACCACTGGCCTGCTGGAGACCTGGAACTCTGAAAGTGGGCAACCCATCCATACTCTATCCTACCATCTGGCTGCCATCTTCGCCTGGGTCTCCTGCGGACATTACGCGAGATACTCAAGTGGCAGACTCCTCGTGGCTGCCAACAACGCCCTGCAAGACTGGTCTTATGATCGGCTAGGCCAGCAGATCAGGAGTTTCATGCCAGAGCAAAATTACAATATCGCCGATACCGCGAACCTGACAATCACTGCCCTCGCTATCTCGCCCGACGATAGCCAGGTCTTCCTGGCCACTTCAGACGGACCTGTCCAGGCCCGCGATATCCAGCACGGCAGCCTGATCTATCTCTATACAGGCCACAGCGCCCAGGTCAACGATATCGAGTGGTCCCCCAACGGTCAGCATATTGCTACCGCTAGTATGGATACGACAGTGCGAGTCTGGCAAGAAACTTAAAAAGGATCTGGCGCAAGCACTATGGAGCAAAAATCGAGCAAAGAAAGCAAACTGCTCGCTCAAGAACGCCGCCTGCGCATCTTTAAAACTATCGAGTCCAGTGGCGTTGCTTCCGTGCGCGATCTTGCCCGACGCTTTGAGGTCTCTCCAATTACGATTATGCGCGACTTGCAGGAGCTAGAACTGGAAGGCCTGATTCGCCGCGTCCACGGCGGGGCAGTCAGTGTGCGTGGCGCGAGCTACGAGACGCCGTTTAGCGCGCGCGAGTCTCAACTCTCCCCAGAAAAACAGCGCATTGCCCTGAAGGCGGTTGAACTGATCGCGGATGGGGATAGCCTGATTCTGGATGTCGGCACAACCACTCTGGAGATCGCGCGCGCGTTAAAGAGCAAACGCAATCTGACTGTGCTGGTGACTAATCTGCACGCGGCCCTGGAACTGGCCAGCCAGCCAGCGCTGCAAGTGATTGTCATTGGCGGCAAGCTGCGAGCCAACGAACTCTCGCTGGTCGGACATCTGACCGAACAAACGCTGCGCACCTTCCAGGTGGATAAGGCCTTTATCGGCGTCAGCGGCATTACGCTGGAGCACGGATTGACTGAATTTAATCTCGATGAGGCGGGCACGAAACGCGTGATCCTGGAACGCGCGCGCCAGAAAATTATCGTGGCGGACCAGACTAAATTCGGCAAAGTCATGCTCAGCCAGGTCGCTCCTCTTGCCGCCGCCGATCTGATCATCACCAACCGCGAGCTCGATGAAAGCTTCCAGCGCGCCATTGAAGAAGCTGGCGTGACACTGCTGCTGGCGTGAAGCATTAGGCGATATTATAGTAAGTGAAGTGAAGGTGCGAAAACTCCGGCGGCGCAAACTCTAAAGGCTTCTGCCAGTAGATAGGGCGAATAAAGCCATCGTATTTATAATGCTGGAGCGCGTAGCGGCACTCTTGATAGACGCATTGCGATTGAGCCGCTTTAGAGGACCAGAACAACTGAAAGACATCGGCGCTATCGATGGGGCGTGAGAGAATGTTCTCCCAGTTTTGAGAAGAGCGCAAAGCCTCGATATCCAGGAAACTATCATCGCCAATGGCCTCGTATGTCTGACGAATGGCCTGAGCTATACAGGTGTCGTCGGGGCAATACGAGGTAAAGATATTTTTGTAACGCGCGACCGAGACCTCTGCTTGCTCTGCCTCTAATTTCTCGCCAGGAGCCGCAAAACGCAGGGAGACTCTGAGCGCGGCAATCACCAGGGGGCCGGCCATAATCAGGATCTCGCCTGTGCCTAGCGTGCCTTCCCGCTGGCGACTGGCGCAGAAGCGTACAGGCGCGGGATGCCAATCGTTGGTCCAGGTAAAATTGATGCGCTCCGGCTGGAATGTCACACCTTGAAAGACTGGCACGATTGTAATCCGCGTGCCCTCGTTTAATAAGGGCACGGGCGGGGACGCGAACTGAGAGGGGTCTGCCTCCAGCTCTTGCCAGCGCTGCGCATCTCCACGCACAGCTTCCAGCCGCGCCTCAAGATGGGCATAGACCAGCAGCGTCTGCCAGGTCTCGACAGGCACAGCGCGTGGATAGAAGGCCGTAAAGCGCAATTGCTGCTGTGTTAGATCCAGAGGACGTATCTGCAAGCTTTTGGAGAAAGACGGCGCGAACTGTGCAAAAGCTCCGGCAAAGGGCGCCTCAGAAACCGGGACAGACGGAAAGTTCGGCAGACTCCCGCCAGCAACGCCCCGCTGCTCACTGGCTGAGTGCGGACCAGGCGCATGAAGCTGGCCATCTGAAACGGGAGAAAGGGATAGCGCTTCGGGTACTATAAATACAGAATTTTGTGAAGACCCTGAGATTGCCAGTGGATGATCCGCACCACTGGCAGCACGCGCCCCATGCTCTATGGCCGGTCTCTTAGAGGCCGCAATAGCTGGAGCAGCCATGGCTGTTCCAGGAGAATGCGCCGCATGTGGCTCTTTATAAGAGAGAGAGAGATTACCCACGCGGAGTTCATCGTCCACGCGCAGCAAATGCGGCTGGCGAGGAATAAGCCTCTCGCCATTCACAAAAGTACCTGTGGTACTGCCTAAATCGATAACATAAAATCCTCGCTCGTCCGGGCGAACTTCAGCGTGATGGCGCGAAACAGTTGCATGATTTATAAATAACCCATTATTAGGTGAGCGGCCAATTGTTAAAGCATTATGTCGTAATGGGACGCTTCCAAGTATACTTGTTAAGACAGCTTCCATATCTCCAAAGGCTCCTACAAGCACTCAATAGATAGATAAAAATTTTATAGCACGTTGCATAATCTAGCACACCACGCGAAAAATGTCGAGAAAAAAGCCGTCACCCCTGATTTTTGGGAAATAGGCAACGAGCGAGACAGGCTACGTTTCGGCCTGTCTCGCTTGTTTCCCTGCATCTCATGTTGTCTTGTGCCGGATGGAGTTTTCGCTTCAGAAGCGCTTTCGCCAAACCTCTTCTTTTCTGCGGGGCGGAGAGGCAAAAGCTATTTTGGCCTGCTTTTACAACGTCAGACATGGCTCATATTTCTTTGAGAGTTTGTCTAAGACGATGGGTATTGCGGTGGCTGAGAAGGATAATCGGAGGGCGGCGCATATTGTGGAGCCATACGGGGCGTTGTGGGACCCGCGATCACATAAACCAGCAAACCAATGCTGCTAAACAGCAACGTGAGTACAAACCAGGTCCAACGCTTTAAAAGCGCCAGATTGATTAACGCGCCAATCCAGGCAATCAAGTGAGGAATACCAGCCAGCGAGGCCAGAACTACCCCGGTAATAAATAGTGCCGGGTTGCCAATACTCTGCAACTGAACATTAGTGCCGTAGCCTGTGCTCGTAGTCGTATAGGTACTATGGGCCAGACCAGCAATAATTAAGCCAGCACCCACCAGACCTAGTACAATAGAAAGAATGAAAAGAATAACTATTGTCCTCTTACTCACGAGAAACCTCCAATCATGTAAACAACGCTAACGATAGCAATAAATTTGCTATCCTTTATTACGATACAGATAATAAGTATGTAATAAGCTTATTTTTACCTGTTTATCGCATCGCGTTTACTAAACAAATAGCAGTTACTATGCTATCTTCTAGCAAATCCATTCTGCTATTCTGATACACATGATACCACCCTTTTTTCAATTTTGATAGATCTCTTTTCTAGAGCAACCCCCTTTTCCAAAAGTTTTTCGAGCGGAAGTGCAAAGTACTTCCGCTCGAAAAAAACTCTTCTATTCACCCGGGGCGGGGAAGCAAAAGGTCTTTTGACCTGATGCTTCAAAATCAGGGATCACTCATATACCTTGTAGCTTAGCGATATTTATTGACCAGGCGCTCCATGCGCACAAGCGCCTCTTCGAGTTTATCGTATGCTGTGCAGTAGGCGGCGCGCACATAGCCATGGCCGGCGGCTCCGAAGGAACTGCCAGGTACTACAGCTACCTTTTCTTCAAAGAGCAATTTCTCAGCGAATGCTTCATCGCTCAGACCTGTGATAGCGATCGAGGGGAAAGCGTAAAAAGCGCCTCCTGGTTCGCAGCAGGTCAGACCAATGCGATTAAGTCCCTGCACAAACATCTCGCGACGGCGCGCGTAGTCGTGAAACATGCGCTCAACATCCTCTTCACCGTAGCGCAGGGCCTGGAGCGCGGCCTCTTGCGGCGCTGTACCCGCGCACATGATAGTGTATTGGTGAACCTTGAGCATAGCCTCCAGAATATAGGAGGGCGCGGCCACATAGCCAATACGCCAGCCAGTCATGGCATATGCCTTGGAAAAACCATCAAGCAGCACCGTGCGCTCGCGCATGCCTGGCAGAGCCGCGATACTCACGTGCTTGCCCATATAGACCAGGCGACTATAGACCTCATCGACCGCTACAATGAGATCGTGCTCGCTGGCCAGCAGGGCAATGGCCTCTAATTCGGCTGTGGGAATGGTCGCGCCAGTCGGGTTATTGGGATTGCCAAGCAGAATCATTTTGGTACGCGGTGTAATTGCGGCGGCAACATCAACTGCGCGCACGCCAAAATTGTACTCCGCGTATGTTGGTACAGGCACACTCACGGCGCCCACCAAAAGAATATCCGCCTCGTAAGCTACATAGCCGGGATCAGGCGAAATAACCTCATCGCCAGGATCGAGCAGCGTGCGCATCACAAGGTCCACGCCTTCGCTTACGCCCACCGTCACCAACAATTCAGTGGCGGGATTATAGGTCAGCTCATAACGTCGTTTGAGCATGGCCGCGATCTCTTCGCGCAGATCAAGCATACCGTAGTTAGAGGTATATTGCGTATGACCTTGCTCTATCGAACGTATACCAGCCTGGCGAATATGTTCGGGAGTGATAAAGTCCGGCTCGCCAACGCCAAGAGAAATCACTTCTGGCATGGTATTGATAATGTCAAAAAATTTGCGAATACCTGATGGTTTGACTTTACGCACCCGTTCGGCCAGTATTTCGCGTTTCACCGTAGTCATCGAAAATTGACTCCTTCCTCTAAGTAAAGAAATATTCGTGAAAAATCCTTAACTTCTTCGTTGCAATAAGCCAGCGGCGCTGATAGTCTAAATAACGCGCGAAGGAGCTACCTTGCCTCTTCCTCACAGAACATCCCCACCTACCTCCATTGTAAGCGATCACCCATCGGCTGACAAGCAGCCAGAACAGCCTGAGTAGCCTTCTTCAGGCCAGCCAAAGTAGAAACCAGCTATAAGCACTTCACAGAATATGAACTGTGCCATAGTTTGACTGTGAACTAGTTCATAATCCACTCACCTCAGAATTCGTTATACTACTATACGAAAATTCAGCTTCTGGCCAATAAAAAGACTTGTTTCTTATGCGCGTATGGGAATTAGTGGTGGTCTTATACAAGAATACCCCTTGCTTGTGATATGATGCACAGACCGCTAAAACAGCGTAAAGAACGGCGGAGGAAACAGTTTCATGGTCAATCAGGAATATGTGAACCAACTCGCTCATGGATTAGAGCATTGGAACCGATGGAGGAACCAGCATCCAGGAACACGGCCTGATTTCAGTGGCATGCATCTCGCAGGTATGGACCTCAGAAGAGCTAACTTAAGTGAAGCAGATCTGAGAAGCACAAACTTGAGCGAATCGAATCTGGAAGGTGCTAATCTTAGAAAGGCCAACCTGACGCAAGCTAATCTTAACGGCACAAACCTGGAGAGTACAAACCTGAGTGAGGCAACCCTCAGTAAGGCTATTTTGATAGGAGCCAATCTAAGTGGGACACATTTCAACCACACTAATCTAAGCGGAGCCACGTTGGGAGACACTATCTTCGCCAGGGTGGATTTACGTAAAATTAAGGGCCTGGCTGAACTACACCATTGGAGTCCGTCACGCGTGGTCTTGCATACAGTGTTGCTGCCCCAGGATGAAAGTGCTCTGCATTTCTTGCGCGGCGCTGGTGTTCCAGAGGATTGGGTCGCGCTATATAGCGCGACTATGCTAGCGCCTATCCAGTATCATGCCTGCTTCCTCTGTTACGATCAGCAAGACGAGATCCTGGCGCGCCGTCTGCACGCCGATTTGCAGGACCAGGGGATACGCTGCTGGTTCGCGGCTAAGGAGATGAGTGGCGAGCCAGGCAAGCAATTCCAGATCGATGGCCCGCTCCATTTGCAGGAAAAAAAGCTGCTGCTACTCTCCGAATATTCACTCAATAGCGCCTGGGTGATAGAGGAGATTCGCCTGGCTCTGGAGAAAGAAATTCACCAGCAGCGCCCAATTCTCTTTCTGGTATGTGTTGACAAGGGTGTGATGGAAACGGCTCAGGTGTGGGCAACAAAGCTGCGCCGCACCTGCTATACGGCGAATTTTACTGATTGGGCCAATCCTCAGGCATACCAACATATTTTTGAGCAGTTGTTGCGCGATTTGCGCAGGGCGGATGAATTACAGATCAAGAAGGGATAGGCACTCTTCTCACATATCCACACGCGGAAGGATTCAAAAGCATGGAAAAATGCGAATTTTGCGGAGCCTTTTTGCCGGCTGATGCTGGCTTTTGTGGAATATGTGGCCGTGTCCCTGATAGAATGGCGCACCAGCCGACTCGACCCGGTATGAGGTCAGAGTTCTCAGGAACTGAGGGGCAGACTCCATTCGCTAATCTGCCGCCGAGCGGATACGAGACAAGCTTTTTTGAGGAGGAGGGCGCGCCGCCACAGTTCTGGGAAAAGGCGCCAACGCACTTATCAGCAGCGATGAATCCTGCCTCTGCCAATGGCCATTCTCAAGAAGAGGAGGAAGAGAGGCGCAGGCGAGCCGCATTGCTAGGCCTGGGTATGCCACTGGCCGGGGGATTGGCTGAGCTACCTGCGCAATCCCCCTTTACGCTGCCTGGTACACCGCAGATGGGGCAAATGCCTGTGATGCAGGGTGTACCTGCACTTCAAGCGCCAATGCCGGGTCCGCCAACGCCTTTCGTGCCAGCGGGTTCATATCAAGGACCTGGCGGGTTCGGACATGGCGTTCATCCTGGTCACCCCGGCCACCCTGGTCACTCGGGTCACCCCACTTCAACTGGCAGTCCCGCAGGCTGCCTGAGCATAAGCCTGATTATTGGCATTGTTCTGCTCGTCATCCTGGGCAGCATAGTTACCCTCGGTCTGACAACTTTCAAACCAATTATCTCGCTCACCGGCAACGCTTCCGTCGTCTCTGGCGGCACGCTTACGCTTCAGGGCAGCAGCTTCTTGCCGAACAGCAATGTCAAGCTTAGTCTGGACAACACCTCTACACCACTCTACTATCTCCAACGTGCCGCTCCTGATCTACTGGCCGCAAGATCAACCCGTAACCTGGCAAGTGCGAGCCAACTGGCGCGCTTTCTTGCGCAAGATAAGCAGGCAGTCACTGTCCAGGGTGATGGCTCGTTTAGCGTTTCACTCCAGGTCGATCCAGCCTGGCAGCCGGGTCAGCATACTATCCATGCCAGCGAAACGCTGACCCATCGCAGCGCCTCCTTGAACTTTACGATTATCCAGGCGGGCGCTACAGTAACACCGACACCTACGCCAACTGTGACACCGGCTGTGACACCAACCACCACGCCAGCAACTACGCCGACCGCGACCAGTTCATCTCCCAGCCTGAGTTGCGCGACTCCAAATACGCTCGCGCTGGGGCCGCTCAGCGAGAAGAGTTCACAGGCAACAACCAATGCCATTACGCTATGTAGCAGTGGGTCCGGCCAGCTCTCCTGGCAGGCCAGTTGGGCGGCCTCCTGGCTCCAGCTCAACCAGACACATGGCTCCCTTCTGGCTCCCAATCAACTGCAGATTACAGCCACTGCTTCAGCGGCAAAACTGGCTGCCGGGAATTATCAGACAACGATTACTTTCTCCAGCCCGCAAAGCAATTCCAGCCAGACAGTGCAGGTCTCGCTCACAGTCCAGGCAGGTTGCGTCAATGCCGCCCCGGCGAGCATGCATTTTAGCGGCGTAGCAAACACCAGTGATCCTGCCGCGCCTCAGACGCTTGTGGTGACAAACTGCGGCCTCGCCAGCACCTGGTCCGCATCTATCGTCACAGCGAATAACTGGCTGACGATCAGTCCCGCAACAGGCACGCTCGCTGGAGGCGCCAGCGGCAACGTGACAGTTACGGCCTCTAACTTGCAAGCCGGGTTGAAGGCCGGAGACTACAGCGCTACCATCGCCATCGCTATTGGCTCACAAACACGTAATATAGCTATCTCCCTGACCGTACAGGCCGCGCCAACTATCTCAGCCAGCCCAAAATCCATCAATGGCGCTAGCTGCGCTACAGATCCTACAGGCGGCTATTATAGCTGCGCAATCACGCTCACCAACAATTCCAGTGCCGCCAGCCTGACGTGGTCAGCAACCTTTAGCATCGCCGGCGTCTCGGTGCAGGCCAGCAGCCAGACTATAGCTGCCGGCGGGACTGAAAGGGTGACCCTGCTCGTGTCAAAACGCGACCGGAACGACAGAATCACTATTACGTTTACAGGTCCGGCAAATGCAGCACAGGTAAACTGGTACTACCAGATCATCATTACCTGAGATCTCTGGCATCTTCTTTTAAACCATTTGTCTTAGGTCTATAGGGATTCTTTGCACAACGCCGAATTTATCTGTATAGTAAGAATAAATTCACATCTTTCGATTAATGGAGAGAGTATGAGTGAGCCATTCCACTATCAGGACGCACCCATTGGCCCATATCGCCTTACGAAATCACTTGGCATGGGTCCAGTCAGCCATGTCTATCTGGCTGTGCGTCGGGATTGGCCAGGACGGCAAGTTGCTTTTAAGCTTTTTGAATCTGTGCCCTTGCTTACGCAGGAAGAAAAAGACCAGACGTTGGCTGACATACGCCTGCTGGCCTGTATCGAGCATCCTGCGATTCTACCCATTCTAGATGATGGCCTGCACGAAGATATACTCTACCTGATCACACCTTATCTGCAGGCAGAAACTCTGCGCCAACGTCTGGCGAGGTTCATAGACGCACCCTTGCTCATACAAGAGGCATTGACCCTCACCAGGCAAATCGGCGAGGCACTGCACTTTGCTCATACACAGCACATCGTTCACGCCAATCTCAAGCCAGAGAACATTTTTCTGCCAGACGACGGTAGAGCGTTGCTGGCTGATTTCTTGCTGCCCAACCTGATTAAATCGGAGCGCGCGGCGCGCATCCTCTCCAGTTTCGCGGCGCTCTATATGGCCCCGGAACAGTTCCACGGCGTGGCTACACCTTTAAGCGATCAGTATGCTCTGGCCTGTCTGACCTACGAGCTTCTGACAGGTCAACCGCCCTTCGAGGCAGAGGATGGTATGAGACTGGCCCGCCAGCACGCGACTAAAGCACCAAAACCACCCTCTCTCTTACGCTCCGAGTGTGAGCCGCACATCGATCACGCCCTGCTCAAAGCCCTGGTGAAGCGACCAGAAGGACGCTATCCCGATATTCGGGCGTTTCTCACGGATCTCCATATACCTAGAGCTCCCGTCAGGCTGATTAGCATACCAGAGCTACCAGTTGCCGTACCACCCCAGGTTACGCCCGCCGAGCCAGATAGCGAGCAGGCTGAGGAGTTGGAACCTCAGGTTGCCGCTCTCAAAAGCTCGGCGGGATTCTTTGACCTGGAAACAGTGAAACAGCCGGTTTTGAAAGTGATGGTTGCCGCGGCAACCGGTGTACACGAAGCGTTCACAATCGTCAAACAGGCGGGCCGAGCAAAATTACCCACCGCGAGCCAGCACTTAAAGGCTCTATCCACGTCCACGCAGGCAGTCTCCGGGCCAGGTCGTTCTCGATCTATCTCGCGCCGACGCATCTTGCTGCTCACGGGCCTGGTATTTCTGGCCTTGCTCATTAGCATCTCTAGCATTGGTCTCTTTTTTAACATCGCCGCAGCCGGCCAGAACGCCCCTCGGCTTCAGGTCAACGCAGGGATCAGTACCGCAACAGCGGCGCCTACATTCGCGGCTACCTCTGCCACAGGTGGCAGCACTCCAGGCGCAACCGCCACATCCAGGCCGACAAAAGGCAAGGCCAGCCCGGCTGCCAACGCCCAGCACACACCGACTGCTAAGCCGACAGCCACGCCTGCACCGACCAGCCCACCTACTCCTACTCCTACACCTTCACCCACCCCTACACCCTCACCTACCCCCACGCCCGTAAGCTTGAGCTGTAAAGTAACATACGCGGTCTTTGGACAATGGTTTGAAGGCTTTAACGTTAATCTGACCATCACCAACACAGGTTCCAGCAGCATTAACGGCTGGGCGCTAAACTTCACGTTCCCTGGTCAGCAACGTATCGTTAACGGCTGGAACGGGATTTTCTTGCAAAATGGCGCTCAGGTGAGGATTACTAACGCTAACTTTAACGGCACACTGGCAGCAGGAGCATCCGCCCAACCAGGCTTCCAGGCAGAGTTCCACGGGGAAAACGCTCGACCAATCTCGTTCTCAATCAATGGCGTCCTCTGCCATTAGAGTGATAATCTCGCTAACTGATGGGGTTTAAAGCGGATCTAAATCCCGCGCAACAAACGACAGGTAAATGTATCACATTCTGAGATGCTCCTGGCTTGAAAGCAAGCATGAAATCTGCTCACAAAAAGCGCAGAGCAGCCCTCTTACATATGTACCAGTACTTTAAGCACATCCTTCTGGGTCGCATAGTCGAAGGCAATCAGCGCATTGTCAAGGCTGTAGCGACCGCTAATCAAGGGGCGTACATCGATCAACTTCTGGCTCAAGGCGCGTAGGGCGGGCGCAAAGGGGCCGCAACGCGAGCCCTGAATCTGGATCTCGTCGATCACAATGGGCGCCAGATGCATCAGGCTTTGCGGGGCCACGGTACTTTTTAACACAACAACGCCCCTGGCTCTGACTAAACGCAGCGCCATCTCCAGGCCCTGTTCTGATCCTGTGCATTCGACAACCACATCGACGCGCCTGCGACCGTGCTGGATAAGCTCATCTACATCGCTTAGCAGGCAGGCCGCGATGCCAAGGGATTCGACCAGCAGGAGTTTCTCAGGGTGCTTGCCTACAATTGTCAACTCGCAGCCACTCAACGCGAGCACACGCGCCGCCAGTTGTCCCATCTTGCCATCGCCCAGTACAATCACACGCTGCGTGGGCCGGAGATGGATCTGCTCCAGGATCTCGAAGTTCGCGGCCAGCGGCTCTACAAAAACCGCTTCATCGTCACTGACCTCATCAGGGACAAGATGCAGGTTCTGATTGGGCAGGACCAGGTATTCGGCGAAAGCCCCATCGTGCTGCACAATGCCCAGCGTTGTGCGCTCCGGGCAATGCGTGGGCATCCCCGCGTGGCAATAAGCACATGTACTTTTATTGCAGGCAGCATTGATCTCACCCACCACTCGTTTACCTATCAGTGATTTGAGAGTTGAAGACCCCTGCTCATGAGCCACTTTCTCGACTACACCCACAAATTCGTGGCCAAGAATGCCCTCAAAGCCCATATAACCACGCGTAATCTCAAGATCAGTATTACAGATGCCAACCTGCGTGACACGGATAAGCGCCTCTCCAGCAGGCGGCTCTGGTAGCGGATAATCCCGCTCCAGCGTCAGATGACCAGCGCGATAAACCAGCGCTCGCATAATAGCTCTTCTCCCTGTATAAAAAATCTAAAGTGTCTTTGCTGGCTCTATTATCGCTTAAAATATCCCCTCAGGTAAAGCCTTGTTCCACAAGACACAGGGCTGTTTAAAAATCGCCAGCTCGCTTTGCCTCTCCCGCACAGGTGCTATTCCAGAGCAGGTTTGCCGGGCAATTTGTAGGCTGAGCGCGTAAATCCTCTCTCTGTTGCCAGCTGTTCTCGCAAGATAAAGTAGACATATCTTGCTATCTCGTCAGTAACCGACAGGCGCGTGGTGAAGCGTCGAGGATCAAGTACACTGAGGGGAGCCTGACCAGAGTGAATGCTTTGTAACTGGCGTGAGAGCATCTCTGTAGCGACAAGGATCTGCTGATAGCTCCCTCGATGAGCCTGCTTGAGTTTGTGAAATTGCTTGAGCTGGGTATTGATGAAGATTACCTGCTGCTCCCAGGGATGGCCAGGAGGAAGTATCAGCAAACCTTCCTGGCCATTGGCCAGCGCGCCAATTGCATTGATGGTCTCCTGCACAAATTCCCTGGCACGCGCCGCGTGCTCGGTCTCGATCTGATTCAGGTATTGCTCAAGCGCGCGCAGTTCCTCTGCCCGGTCGGCGCGCTTGACGGCCTGATCCATACCCCTGACCCATAAGTACGCAATAACTGCCGTAATCAGGATAATCGCCGCAGGCCGACCAGCGAGCACTGGAATGCCGTATTGCTGGATCTCCATTTGCAAATCGAACGCATGCTTCTGCAGAATTAAATCAACGTAAATCAGCGCGATTGCTATGCTTGCGACAATAAAGGCAGATATCCGTGGCAGGATTGAGGCACTGATGATCACAGGCAGGACCTCAAAATCGTAGGCGGGCAGATCGACCAGGTGAAGATAACCATCTGGCGAACCCATGACAACTCCCAGCGCCGCCCAAATGCTGACCATCACCAGCAGAACACCCGCCAGAGTAATCCAGCCCTGGCGATTGAGGTAGGCGATAAGCACCAGACCACTGATCACAATGGCAAGAATGATCAGGGTCGGTGTACTGGTGGAAGCTGCCGGAATGAAAACAAGCAAGGTTACGGCAATGCCCAGAACGATCCATGCCAGGAGCTGGCTGCGGCGCGTTCTCTCGCGCTGCTCGATGGTTTCTTGTGGCTTATCCCAACCCGCGCTTGTCATGCGCAACCACCAATTGACCCTGCGAGGCGCATGCTTGTCTCGCCAGGAACGATAGCTGTCGTTCGACTGTGGTACTTGCATGGTGCTTCCTTTCCACTGCTGAAACCTCTGGACACAAACAACGCACTACTCTGCCAATTATCTCATTTTAAACAGGATTTTGCGCTTTCTCAAGCTTTTCTTTGAGTTTAGCGAACATTTCCTTATGTGAACTAACCGCGCCATCATAGGTCGTTTTCATTAACCAGCCCGGCGCAGTGATGTCAATATGCTCACGTACACGCGTCCCGTTATTTTCGGCTTCAAACCAGGTCTGATTATACAGATGAATGCCCGGAGCTTGATAAGCATTGGAATGCAGATGTCCTGTCGGGGTCACATTCATATCCACTTTATAAGTGAAGGAGATGGTGAAAGGCCCCAACTTCATACGATCACGTACCTGATAGTACTCTATTTTCGAGCCATCAGGCGCTATCTCCGCCTTAACAAGCCAGCTCCAGACAACGAGGGGATGCAGTTCCGAGACGTTGGTCATCAAATGAGCCAACTCCTCGCGCACCGCTGCGGGCGAGGCCGCAATAAAAATATCCTGAGCAAAAGTTGTTGCCGTCATACCTGAGAATCCTTTCATAGTAGCGGGCGCTACCAAAGTACACCCCTGCAAACTTGATCTTCATTCATATGGCCTGGCAGAGAGTCATGGCTGTAACTATAAATTATCTCTCTTTTTCTTGTATTGACCGAGTAATCCTTAACAAAATATAGCATAGCAATCATCAGCATACTCGTCAATGATGTGCAACTTTTTTCCCTGGTGCTACGTGATCTACTTGAGAATGCAAACGCAAGAAATATGAATAGTGGTAACGTCAAATACAAGTGAAAACGAATATTTCACGCTACCAATGCATTAAAGTTTTATGCATAAAAGCTATTCATGTTAGTATCGTGAATAGCAATAGATTGATTTTACAAGAGTAAAATAGGAGAAAAGTGTTATGGCATTAGCAACACTCGTCATGGGAGACCTGTCTCTCTCAGCAGTAGTATGGTGGTTGATTGTTGGCTTGATCGCCGGTTTCCTGGCTAGCGTAGTAATGCGCGGCGGCGGCTACGGTATTCTTGGCGATATCATCGCCGGTATCGTTGGCGCTTTCATCGGCGGCTGGCTTTTCGGACTGCTGGGCATTAGCCTGGGCGGCGGCATCATTGCAAGCATCTTTGTAGCGTTTATTGGCGCCTGTATCCTGATCGGCATTCTGCGCCTCTTCTCACGCAACTACAATTCGCGTCGGTTGTAAGAGACAAATACCGGTTGAATAGAAAGGCTGCCTGCGGTTGATCCTGCAGGCAGCCTTTCTATTCAACGGCAGTAACGCCCTTTTAGGAGCGGGAAAAATCACTGGAAAAGTAGAGTTTGCTCAGGACTAGCTTCGGTATTATTTACACCAAACTTTTAGATAGTCTTGACAAATTGGCGAAAGAATTGAAAAAACAAGATAATATTAATATAATATATATATGAACACAATAAACGTATATCTTCAAATAATCAGACTGTGTAAAGCAGGCTGCAGACTGATTGCAAACATGAGTTGCAGAAAGGAAGAGACACTATGCTTCAACGTAGCCAGCGGCCAGGATTTATAGGGCATATACTCGCTATCAGCGGAGGCGTTATCGCGCTGCTTGCCTTCCTGGCACTCCCCTATATTTCGCTTGGCATCTTCGGATCGTACACAGCAATCCAGCTCGCGAACGGCGTCTATGGCAGTTCCACCCCCAGCCTCTGGTTAGAGCTACTGGTTGCGCTGGCAATCATTGGCCTGGCTGGCTTTGCACTTTACAAGCAAAGCAATACTGCTCCATTCTCCATAGTTATTATGGTGTTAAGCGGTATAGCACTGATCTACCTGGGCTTTAACTATCTTCAGCAAGCAGCGCAAAAAGATCTTTTTGGTAACTCAGCAGCCTCATATTATGCCGCTGGCTTCTGGTTCTTTTTAATAGGCATGGCGGCGGCGCTGGCAGGAGGCATCTGGCAATTAAGTACCGCGAACCAGGCGCGGACCTCTAAGCAAACTGAGTGGCCTCCACAGCCACCATATAGCTCATAGCATAGCAACGCCAAAGAAGAGGGTCTGCATCGCGCGATGCAGACCCTCTTCTTTGGCGTTGCGTTTAAAGCCTTTATTTATCCTTCTCGCCAGCGCTTAGCGCGGCCTGGGCAGCGGCCAGGCGAGCAACAGGCACGCGGAAGGGCGAGCAGCTTACATAGTCGAGACCGATCATGTGGCAGAACTCGATGCTGTCGGGATCACCACCATGTTCGCCGCAGATGCCTAACTCCAGGGTGGGATTGGTCTTACGGCCTTTCTCAACGGCCATCTGCACCAGTTGGCCAACGCCTTCGCGATCCAGGGTCTGGAAGGGGTTGACCTTCAAGATCTTGACCTTCTCTTTGGACCCTGGCACTTCGAGGCCATCGACGTACTTCAAGAGGAATTTGCCTTCGGCGTCGTCACGGCTATAGCCAAAGGTGGTCTGAGTGAGGTCATTGGTGCCAAAGCTGAAGAATTCAGCCTCACTGGCAATCTGGTCAGCGGTCAGAGCGGCACGTGGCAGTTCGATCATCGTGCCAAACTTGTACTCCACGGCGGAACCGACCTCAGCAGTGATCTCCTGAGCTACGGCCTCCAATTGGCGGCGCACCTCACGCAGTTCGTTGACGTGTCCAACCAGCGGGATCATGATCTTGGGATGGACGGTGCGCCCGCTCTTCGCGACTTCAGAGGCGGCTTCGAGGATCGCGCGCGTCTGCATGACGTTGATCTCAGGGAAGAGCAGACCCAGGCGACAGCCGCGCAGACCCAGCATGGGATTCATCTCGCGCATGCTCGCGACTGCCTCTAGCAAGGACCTCTTCTCGGCAAGTTCTTTCTCGTGTCCGCCCTGCGTCTCCAGGCGCGTGACATCAACGAGCAGTTCTTCATACGAGGGCAGAAACTCATGCAGAGGCGGATCGATCAGGCGAATGACCACCGGATAGCCTTCGCCGGTCTGGGGATTGACCATGGCTTCAAAGAGACCCTTGAAGTCGGCGCGCTGGAAGGGCAGCAGCTGATCCAGGGCCGCCTGGCGTTCAGCCACGCTTTGAGCCAGAATCATCTCTTGCACGATGGGCAGACGCTCCTGCTCCATGAACATATGCTCGGTGCGGCACAGGCCGATGCCTTCTGCGCCAAAGATCACAGCGCGCCTGGCGTCGCGCGGATAGTCCGCGTTGGACCACACGCCCAGGCGGCGGAACTTGTCAGCCCAGCCCAGGAGCTTCTTGAGATCCACCTCTTTGTCGAAATCAGGATCGACCGTCTTGATCGCGCCCGCGAAGACCTCGCCGGTCGCGCCATCAATCGAGATCGCCTCGCCTTCTTTCAAGACAGTCTCGGACCCTACCACGCGGAAAAGCTTGTCGCTCTCACTCACGCGAATGCCTTCGCAGCCCGCGACACAGGGCAGGCCCAGGCCGCGCGCTACAACCGCCGCGTGGCTGGTCGCGCCACCGCGTGCCGTCAAGATACCCTTGGCGACGAGCATGCCATGAACATCGTCCGGGCTGGTCTCTGGACGTACCAGTACGACCGCTGTACCGGCTTTACCCAGCCTCTCGGCGGTGTCGGCATCGAACACTGCTTTCCCAGTAGCCGCGCCGGGTGAAGCATTCAGGCCCCTGGCCAGCAGGCGGCCCGCGCCCTCGGCTTTCTTCTTCTCGGCATCGTCAAAACGCGGCAGGAGCAGTTGGTAAACCTGATAGGGATCAACGCGTTTGACTGCCTCTTCTTCGCTGATCAGTCCCTCCGCGACCATATCCACCGCGACCTTCACCGCAGCCTGCGCGGTGCGCTTGGCCGAACGGGTCTGTAACATGTACAGGCGACCCTTTTCTACGGTGAACTCAAGGTCTTGCATGTCATGATAGTGCTTCTCCAGCCGTTCCGCGATCTCCTGGAATTGCTGGAAAACATGCGGCAGATCCTCGGCCAGCTTGCTGATCTTAGAGGGGGTGCGAATACCCGCCACTACATCTTCGCCCTGCGCGTTCAGCAGGTACTCGCCGTACAGCACCCTCTCGCCGGTGCTGGGATTGCGCGTGAAAGCCACGCCTGTGCCGCTATCCTCGCCCATGTTGCCAAAGACCATGCTCTGCACATTGACGCCCGTACCCAGGCTGTGGGCAATCTTGTTGAAGTTGCGATAATCGATGGCGCGTTTGTTGTTCCAGGATGAGAAGACGGCCTCAATGGCCTTATGAAGTTGCTCGTAAACATCGGTGGGGAAAGGTTTGCCGGACTGCTTTTCCGCGATACCCTTGAAATCGACAACCAGACGCTTCAGGTCGGCAGCGGAGATCTCAGCGTCGGTTTTCACGCCCGCGCGCTCTTTGTACTGTTCCAGCAAGCTCTCGAAATCATGGGGATCGGTATCAAGCACAATTTTGCTGAACATCTGGATAAAGCGACGGTAGGCATCATAGGCGAAGCGCTCGTCTCCGGTCAACTCGATCAAGCCCAGCACTGTCTCATCATTAATGCCCAGGTTCAGGACCGTATCCATCATGCCTGGCATCGAGAATTTCGCGCCCGAACGCACTGAAACAAGCAGCGGATTCTCTCTGGCACCAAAATGTTTACCGGTCTGCTGCTCAACAATCTGCACTGCCGCCTTTGTCTGAGCCCACACACCCTCGGCGAACTGCTTGCCAGCATCGTAGTAAGCATTACAGGCCTCAGTGGTGATTGTAAAGCCTGGAGGGACCGGCAAGCCAGCATTTGTCATCTCAGACACGCCCGCACCTTTGCCGCCCAGCAGTTCGCGCATCTTAGCGTTGCCCTCACTAAATAGATAAACCCATTTCCGTGGGGATTGTTTTACGGCTTCGTCCAATCCCGTTCGTGTAATCTGTTGTGTCACGAAAACTCCTCCAAAAATCAATTGTTTCTTTTCTTAATGGTTCGTTACAATATAATGCCTCTGGCCCAGCGCAAAATGCGACGCGCGATCTGCATGTACTGACTGGCCTGGGCTGCGCTGATCACCTCATCTGCTTCCTCCGGGGGTGTCTCGGCATAAAAAGCTTCGGGATGAAATGGTGTAAGCGTCGCCATGTCCTCCTGCACCTCAGCGGGTGCTCCGACCGCCGCGCCTAACGCGCGTAGATCGTGATCATACATGGCGCGATGCCCCTGCCGCAACACATTGACCGCTTGCGCGGCCTTTTCAGCGGCCTGGTTGCAGTAATCAACGCAGGCAAAATGGCGCCCTAGCGCCAGCTCTACACTGGCGGTCGCCAGATCCTGTGTGGCTTCCGCGAACAAGCCAAGTGCTCCTTGCACGTCGCCGGTCATGGAAACCTCAGCGGAAAGATCGCTTTCTTCCTCCGCCGCGCCAGCATACGCCTGTGTATAAGAAAAGCGCGAACGTGCCGTTGTCTCAGCGCTGGTCCCGGTTGTAGCCAGTTCCTGTGAACCTGTGCCATGAAGCAGCAATTGTTCCAGTTCCTCTTGCGTGCTCTCCTCAGGGTCTACCGGGTTCTGCCCCATATCCATGTACGATGACATCGTGTGTCCCTTGCTTGCCTGGGTTCGTTGCGTATTCCAGGTACTCTGTAATTTGTGCCTGTAGTCCTGCCATATCTTATTCCTGATAGGGGATTGTGTCAATGTCGCATGCTTCTAGCAACATCTCTTCTCGGTGCTCGACATTGGTACCCCAGGCGGTGACGAAGTTCCAGGTGGCTTGAAAGTTCACACTTTCCATCTCTTTAAGCGCGTGCTGGTAGATGATGTTGTAGTCGTTGGGGGCGTGCATCCATTTCTGGATAAAGGGCTGGACTGTGCGGTAAAGGGGCTGCATGTTTTTAATAAATTGCTGACCCTCAGGGGTGCTAGCACTATAGACGAACTTGTGGGCGCGGGTCTGGACGTTCTCCAGACCGTGGCGGATCAGGAGGGGCGCGAGTTGGCTGCTTAAACCGTCGTTCTGGAAAGCGAAAAAGTTGCCCGCATGATAAAATGCCTGCTTCAGAAAATTATTCAGCTCCATTAGAGCAGAACTATTACCCTCGGCAATATCGGCTTCGGTCAGACGAATTACTCCACCGTCGCGGGTGACGCGCTGAAATTCGCTGAGTAGCGCTGGCCAATCCCAGGTGCGTACAAAACTAACTGCCAGGCGCATATTGACCAGATCAAAGGACGCTGGCTCAAAGGCCATTCCAGCCAATGCATCCATTTTTTTAAATTCAACGCGCTCCAGGACTTGCTCGGCTTTGGCGCGCTCAGGCGCATACTCGATTATCTTTACATTAATATCTATACCTACCAACTTCATACCAGGATAGCTTCTGGCCGTGTCAATCACCCAGCCACCAGGACCGCAGGCGACATCAAGGACACGACTAAAACTGGCAGGATCATCCTGCTCTGGAAGCGTCCCTCCCATCGATTTTGTCAGCATCTGCTCTTGAATGATCAGCCAAGTAAGCTCTTCTTTATTATGGCGATCCTGTACAAAGTAGGTGCTCTGAGACCTCTTTTTATTTGCATCTGAAGGAGTTGGCATCCCTTCTGCTCCTTATCTTGCGAGTTTTGCCTTTTGTCACTCTTCAACCGGCATTACTGGCAACGAATATCACTTGTATGGTGCCAGTATACCAGCAAGATACGTACAGTGTCGAGTTACTCACCCGTCTCTCAGAGCTATTTGACAGTCGTTTTTCCCCATCTGCTCACCCTGAAGGAAACGGGTATATATGAGTCATCCCTGATTTTGAAAATCAGGAAAACGTCCCGTTTGTTTTGCGAGATCGGCAGGCTCCAGAAAAATTCGGGATGACTTGTAGCTTCTTTTTCAAGAGGGGAGGGGTTTGTCGCCTGAGAGTGTCATTCGCCAACAAAGTCTGTTTAAAGAGGTTTGACGGACGCTGCGCGCCCGCCAAACCTCTTCTTTTCTCCAGGGCGGGGAGGCAAAAGCTGTTTTGTAGCTCAGCCTTTAGTACGAAGGCTCCAATGGAGGCGTTGCACGGGTCTTTGCGTTGTGGCGCAGACTACGCAAGACCAACATGACACCACTGAGCAGAGCGAAAATACCAATTACGACGATCAACGAGTGGATGATGCGTAGCGGGTTGAAGAGCACGATCAGCGCAAGCAGGATGCCCAGAACGCCGATTACGCCCAGCACCCAGCCGCGTGTTCCCATTTGCATCAGCGCGCCTACCCCTTTGAACAATGCCCAGGCCGCGATCACATAGAGCGCCAGGGTACCAATGCTGCCAGGCAGAAACAGGGCCAGGATACCGCAAGCGATGCTTAACACGCCCTCAATCATCAACGTCGAACGATTGGTCTTAACCCTGGTAGCGCGCTCAATTCCACCACGCTGCTCCTGAAAACGCTCCCCGCCAGAAGCAAACGACTCGCTGGCAGAGGCCGCGGCATTCCGCGCATACGGCTCCCGCGCGCGTGGATCAGCTCGTCGAGCATATGTGTCCGTCGATGTATCGACTACAGGCTGCGCGAACGAACTGCCCAGTAGAATAAACCCTTCGACAATCGCGAAGATGCCGAACACAAGCATAAAGAGTGTAAACGTCAGGTGCGGCCAGAAAATGGCCAGTAGCCCGAAAATAATCGCGACTACGCCGCGCACCAGAGACATGCCCCAATAGCGCCTGGCTATTTGTAAGGGAGCCGGGGTAGTTGATTGCATATCGCTTCTCCTCTCATGACCATTTTAAAAGTGGAGTACGAGCGCCCCACGCGCTGGCATAAAGCAGTACAACCCGGTTAGATCTGACACAGCAGGCTAGTCTTTTCTATCGGCAGAGAGGCCTTTTTCTGTAGCCCATATTACGCGTTCCCGCTTGAAGCTGGGAGATCGACAGGATGCTTCAGGGCTAGACTAGAAGCAGGAATAACGATACAATAAAACTGCAAAGAGAGAGTGAACCTGAAATGACTCTCTGGTAGGCGACGAAAGGCAGGCAAGCGATGAGTGAGACACCAGCTTCCCAGAATCAGTGGAGCGAAAGCGCTTCAAATCTTTTTCTTAACATGGCAGAGATTTTTGTGCCGGCGCGCGCGGAGCAGACCAGCGCTCTGTTACAACTGATCCCGGCGCAAATAGAGGAGGAATGTGTAATTGTTGAGCTGGCAGCAGGCGAAGGAGCGCTGGCAGAGACAGTGCTTGAGAGCTTTCCCCATTGTCACTATATCGCCCTCGACGGCTCAGAGATGATGCGCACCCATATGCAGCAGCGCCTGGCTCGTTTTGGCCAGCGCCTGGAGGTGCGCGCCTTTGAACTGGAGGCTGCGAGATGGCGCGAGGAACTACCACAGCAGGTACGTTGCGTGCTCTCTTCACTCTGCGTCCATCACCTCAATGCCAGTGGCAAGCGCCATCTGTTCCACGATATATTTAAGCACCTGGAACCCGGAGGAGCTCTACTGCTGGCTGACCTTGTCCTGCCCGCCAACCAGCGCATAGCTGACTTCTTCGCCCACCAGTACGACAAAATTGTACGCGAGCAAAGCCTTGATCTGCGCGGCGATCTTAGTGGCTTTGATGAGTTCCAGCAACAGAACTGGAACTTTTTCCGCTACGATTACGGCACACCCGACCTCTACGACCAACCCTCCCCTCTTAGCGACCAGTTGCGCTGGCTCCAGGAGGTGCGCTTCACTAGCGTCGATTGCTACTGGATGCGCGCCGGACACGCCGTCTACGGAGGCTATAAATAAAGTGTCATCCCTGATTTTGCAAAATCAGGGATGACTCATATGCTATACGGCGTTGCGGATGCCGAGCAAACTCAGATCTTCGCGAGCAGCAAGTTTGAGAAAGCAACTTCGGTACCTTTAAGAACCACCAGCATGCCTATCTTACCGGGCTTCAACGGGCTGGTATCTGTGGCAGTGCCGACTGATTGGCTATTCACCGAGAAGGTGAATGCATTATTAACCACAGAGATCTTCACCGTATTGATCGCCCCTGGTCCATGGCCGCTATGGAATTCCTTACCCGCATTGATAGTCTGGCCAAGCGGGGTCCAGGGGCTAGCATGGCTACTATCATATTTATAGAGCACATACTGGCTCTTACCAGTTTGATTGAGAATCCCGAAAACATAGAACGTGATAACTTGCACTCCTTTGATTGTCTGCTTGTTGTAGCGCAGAAGCAGGCCGAACATATTTATCGCAGAGGCAGCGTCGTCAGTAATCTTCTCCATCGTGATTTGATAACTCAGCGTGGTCTGGGGAAAATTCTGCTGATTGAGCACTACAGCAGCCAGACTACTCTGATTCGTGATGTGATAAGCGTCATCTTTAAAAAAATCTGTTTGACCTTCGAGGTTTCCAACTGGCCAGCTATGGATATTCTGGCTGAGCGGATCAGAGAAGATGACTGTGCTTAATGATGTTGTAGTAGCATGTGGTTCTGTGACTGTATAGCTACCTTTGTGGGCTACCCCTGGCGTATACTGGATGCGCGCACCGAGTAAGGCTGTGGTGCCGATCAGCGCGCCAATCAGCAGCAGCCAGCACGGCGACAATTTTTAACCGGGTGAAGGGCTTGCGTGCGGTAGGCACCTGAGTCTGAGACAACATTGTGGAAGGCTCTGTCCATGCGTTGCTGGGAAAGACCCTCTGAGGTTCTCTGTCCTGCGTTTGTTCTGGTGAGTTGACGATCAGCAGACGTTGTTGTGCATGAGCGAGAAGCTCTGCTTTACGATAAAGATACTGGAGGTCCCGCAGGCAACTGCTCTCCGTGTCTTCCTGTGAGGCTGGCAGGGTTTGCAGGAGTTGTGCGATCTGTTCGTCGATGCTGTTGGGGTCCAGGCTGGCAAATGGCTCTTTCATGATTGCTCCTCTCGATTGGCATGATACATTCCACGCAACTTTTGCAGCGTGCGGACCAGCATTATGCGAACTGCTCCCTCGCGTTTGCCCATGCGTATGGCGATCTGGGGGCAGCGCAACCCCGCGGCGAAGCGCAGTTGGAGCAATTCTTGTTGCCTGGCTTGCGATGTCCATCGACATAGAAGGGAGCAGGCTGATTGAACAGTTCCTGTCCTGACACGTGCCAGAGCTGAGCTGTCCACCCCGCAAGGGCATTTGTGAAGACCTCATCTCCTTGCGCACGAACCACTTCTGACAGCAAACTCGTTTCTTGAGCGGCTGCGACAAGAAGAAGTCCGCCAGCTCCCTCTTGCCACTGAACTGTTGCGGCTGAAGGATAGGGTGGCTGAAGTTTTTTTCCCTGGGAGCGTTTCGGCTTCCCACGCCCAAGGCCGCACGGACGCGATTGAGATGCCCAATGCTCACCTGAATGCCAAATTGCTCTTGTAACGCTGCTTGTACCACGCGACTTGGCGTTTGGGGCGCCTCACGGCAGGTGGTTTCGAGCCACTCGCGTATTGGGCCACGCAGTTTGGCTCGATGCCCATGTCTTCCATCACATAAAGCAACTTCTCCTTGTGCTTGAACCTTTTGCATCAGGTGATAGGCTGATGAGCGGCTGATCTGAACTCCTGCAGTAGCAGCCGCTTCCCGCCAGAAATGACCCGCTTGTATCAGCGTCATCATTTGCACCTTTGCGGCATAGGGTTGTTTCTTGTGCATAAGCTTCTCCAAACAGTGCTGTTTTTGTTCATGAGAGAGGAGACCATCGGGTTGGACCAGAATGACACTGGTCCAACCCGATGGTCTCATTGCTTGCGCTTTGATGGTAGGAGGAAGACAAACAGGAAGAGGAGCATCCCCAGACCAAGAATGACCACCAGAGAGATGATAAATCCATGAGCATATGCTCCGTTGCGCCCCACTTCATCTGCAAAGATGAGGCCGATAATGGCCACTCCCAAAGCATTGGCAATTTGCGTGGTCGTGGTAAACACTCCAGAAGCTGTTCCCACATCACGACTGTCAATGCGAGCCAGGACGGTTGTGATGAGTGGAGTCGTCACCAACCCTTGACCCAGCCCCTCAATGAATAACACCACCATCAACGGCACACTTTCCACGACTGGTGTGTTTTGTTGAATCAGGACAAGAAGAAGCACATAGCCAAGGATCATGCCGCTTGTACCCAACGTCAGCACACCCCGTCCGAGTTTCGGCACGAGCTTGGCCGCTGTTGCAGATGCCAGGAAGAAGCCTATGCCCATAGGGAGAAAGGTGAGACCCGCCGAGAGTACAGAGAACTGAAGACCTTCCTGGAGGTAGTAGGCCAGAACCAGGAAGAAGCCCGCACTACTCCCGTAAAGGGCAAGTACCATCAGTATTCCTACCGTAAATGCGCGTCGCCCGAAGAGCGAGAGCACCACCAGAGGAGCATGCCCACGGATGGTGAGCCAGTATTCATACCATGCGAAGGTAGTCAGGACTGGCAGAGAGAGAATAAGGCAAAACACGAGCCACCACGGCCAACCAGCAATGCGACTTTCCACAAGAGGAGAGACGAGCAGAAAAAGCCCTGCCGAAACAAGCACAACCCCCACCAGGTCAAGCTCTTTGCTCCCTGGTGCATGTGACTCGCGCCGCAGGAACAGAGTGGCGACAAAAGCTGCAAGCCCTAGCGGGACATTGACCAGAAAGATAGGACCCCCATGAACGTAGCGGTAAGCACCATCGCCAGCGTAATCCAGCGACGGGGATCAACGCTCATAGGAGGAGTGTCTTCGCTCGGTTGAGAAACACGCGATGTATCGAGAGACATTCTGGTGCCTTCCTTGCAAAATCGAGAGCAGAACAACAAGAGAGAGAACGGCCCATCCGCTCTCAAGCGATGGGCCGCAGAGAGCGGAGCATCGAGAGCAGTTCCTCGAACGCTACCTCTGCTCGTGGACGGTCCTGTGCTGCGAGCAAGTCGAGTTGAAGTCCCCGTACACTGCTCAGAATGAGTGTTGCAATGGCTGAGACACGTTCTGATGGATAGCCATCACGAATGAGTATGGGTTCGATAATGGGAAGCCAATCAGTGATCACTCCTTCAAGAAACCCTCCATACACAGCAGGTTCCTGCAAGGCAAGACCATACACCTCAAAAAACAGGCGAAAGTAACCTTCGTACTCGGGAGCGGTGAAACGTTCCCAAGCAGCCTGTACAAATTCGACAAGTGATATCGGCTCCAGATCATGAGACCGAAAGGCAAAAAGCAAGCGCTCACGAGCACGAACCTCTTTGAGCAACTCGACGACTAAGTTCTCCTTCGAGTGAAAGTGATAGAGTAGTGTGCGGTGGCTAATGCCAAGTGCAGCGGCGAGTGGTCGGATCGACAGCTCAGAGAAGCCGTGTTCAAAGACATACTCCACGGCTGCTGCCAATAGATCTTGTTTGCGCGGTTCATGCCGAGTCCGGCGACCGTCCTGAGAAATCTCTTTCATACACCATATGGTACATGAACCGAATGGTTCATGTCAAGAGGCAGAGAAGGAATACTGAAAATATCTCCTAACAGGACGTGATGTGATCAATGGATGCTGTCCTACCTAACTCCAAATCGTCCTTGGGGATAAAAAACGTGGGTGTGTCCAGGTCTAGATGTGCAAAAACGCTCTTGGCCCGAAACCCTGATACTCTTCCTCAAAAACTATTTTCACGGCGGGCGTGAAGACTCCGCTTGCATGTTCCTTTCATAGATCGTCTGTTTTTGACAAACTGTTACATCGCGCTGGTATAATCAGAACCGCTCAAGCAGTGGCTGATAAATAATCTGTTTGGGGAAGCATTCTGAGTATCGGCAGCATTGGCAGTTCCGGCAGCATTCTGGGGATTGGCCGTCGCGGAACGATGGATAAACTGGAATGAACGCTGTGTGCTTGCTCGCCAGCCTGTAAACTAGTAGATGAGCAGCATGGGCGCGCCATGCTACTCATCTACTTCACCGGGCAGCAAGGTACGAGAGCATGGCGCGCGCGACTGTGCATGCTTTACGCGACATGATATGCCCGTAGTTTATCAAGAATAGCGGGCAGGGCGGCAAGCAAGGCTGCGATATCCGCGGCGGTGTTCTCTTTGCCAAGGGTCAGGCGCAGGGTGCCGCGCGCCTGGTCGGCGGAATAGCCCATGGCGAGCAGGACGTGCGAGGGATCGACGGAGCCAGAGGTGCAGGCGGAGCCGGTGGAGGCAGCGAAGCCAAGCAGGTCCAGGCTGAGCAGGATCGATTCGCCCTCGATGCCCGCGAAGACAAAGCTGGCGCTGTTAGGCAGACGCTCGTCTGGATGGCCGCTGAGTTCGCTGCCAGGAATTTCTAGCACTCCAGCAATCAGGCGGTCGCGTAGGGCTAGCAGACGCGGCTGAAGCTCGGGCAGATCTTCGTACGCAAGGCGCAGGGCGGTGCTGGCTCCAATAATGCCAGCAACGTTCTCTGTGCCAGCTCGCTTGCCGCGCTCCTGTGAGCCGCCCTGCAACTGAGGCAGCAGTCGCACGCCCTGGCGCTGATAGAGCATGCCAGTGCCTTTGGGACCATAGAATTTGTGCGCGGACAACGAGAGCAGGTCAACGTTGAGCGCCGCGACATCGAGGGGCAACGCGCCAGCCGCCTGGACGGCATCCACGTGGAAAGCGATCTTTCTGGCCCGGCAGATGCGTCCGATCTCGGCGATTGGCTCGATTGTGCCTACTTCGTTATTGGCATACATGACTGAGACCAGGATGGTCTGGTCGGTGATGGCTCTTGCTACGTCGTCTGGATCAACCCGGCCATAATGATCGACTGGCAGAAACGTGGTGGTAAAACCAAAGCGTTCCAGATAATTGCAGGTATGCAGTACGGCGTGATGTTCGATGGGCGTGGTGATGATGTGCTGGCCCTTCTTCTGAGCCGTAAAAGCCAGGCCTTTGAGCGCCAGATTATCACTTTCGGAGCCACCACCGGTAAAAACCACTTCAGTCGGACGACAGTTGAGAATCTCCGCGACCTCCTCACGCGCACCGTCGATGGCCTGCATGGCATGTCGCCCCAGTGTATAGATGCTACTCGCATTGCCGTATTCAGTCGTAAAGTATGGAAGCATAGCCTCCAGGACACGCTGGTCCAGGGCAGTCGTGGCGGCATGGTCAAGATAAATTGTGCGCTCTGGCATGATGATTTTTCCTCTTTGTTTTGCAAATCGCCGCAGGCGATCTGCAAAACAAGTAAAAAGGTTTGACTAGGGCTGTATCCGCCCCCTATTACCTGTCCCCTGTTGTTTTGAAAAAAACAGGGATAACTGATGTTTTAAAAGAGAGCCACAATGAGATTGTAGCTCTCTTTTAGAGAAACAGCAACGCTCCCGCTATTCATTCCAGGGCGCTGGAACGGTCGCGTAGCAAACCTCTAGAGGCCGTTCCAGTTGTAGGTTGTGACTGGTTTGGCTTTAGGACTGTTATAGGCTAGCGTAATGATATTGTGAGCTGCCAGCGGGACACTTGAGAGAGAGCCGTTGTATTTCTGCCCGTTGACCCAGATGGTCCAGCCGCTGGTGAGCAATAATTCTGGCGCGAAGCCAAGGCTCACAAACTGTTGATCCCATTCGTCGCGCAACTGGCCAAAGGTAAAGACTTCATTGACAGGCGATTCAATGTGAAGGACACCAGAGGCATCGTGCGTGTGCAGCCAGTAGTAGCAAGTCGAGGTGCCAGTGGAAGCCTGGGCAATACCGAGATTCGCGGGCAGGGGTGAAGGCTGGCCGTTGATGAACATCGTAATATACGCGTGAACATGCTCAATACTGCCTTCCAGTTGATCGCAATAGACGCTATCAACTGGTGGGTAATTGGTGTTAAAAATAGCTTCCTGGTACGAGCCTTGAGGGGCTGCCGTGTTCGCCGCGCCAGATGTATATTGGCGCACAATCAGCCAGGTGCCTCCGGCAACGACGGCGATAAGGAGGATGACGCTGAGTGTGATCACAATGCGGTTGCGCCGTCTACGTCGCTCCGCCAGATAGCGCTGCTGGCGTTCAATATGGCGGCGCTCATATTTAGCGGCGTCGCGGCTTTGCCCCTTGCCTCCAATACCGGCTGGCGTGCTGGGAATGGCTCTGAGCGGAGGAGTGTTCGGGACGGATTTCGCGTTGATTTTCACCGGGGGAGCCGTTTTGCTGGTAACTGTACCTGTAGCTTTGACGGTTTTGGCCACGGGGACTTCCTTGACAGTTTTGGCCGTCGTGGCTTCCGCGGCACCTTTGCTCGTAATTTTGCTGCCAAGAGCGGGAACAGTTTTAGCGATTGGCTGATCTTCTGTGCTCGCCTCGGCAGTACCTGCAGAGAGTTTAGCCGTGGCCTTGTCAGTCGCTACTTCCGCGGCTGTTGTCGCAACCTCATCCCGCTCCGTGGTCTCTGGAGCATCCTCTACCGCGACCCTGGCCGTGGTCTTGTTGACGCTGGTAGGCGTGCGAGCAATCCCATTTGACCTGTTTCTGAGTGCTGTGGTTTGCCTGGATGGTTGGCGAGATTTTGATTTGGTCATAATTGCGATTCCACCTTATTATTCATGTGAGCTGGAGGGCTTCTTCCTCTTAAAGAAACCTTCATTCATACTTCCTGAGCGGAAACCCTGGAGGTCAACGGTTACGTAAAGATAGCCGATTTTGCGCAAACCCGCGGTAACGGTCTGACTCATCTCTTCCTCTATCAAACGCGGCAATTCAGCTCGCTCTACTTCAATGCGCGCTATCTTGTCGTGATGGCGCACACGCAACTGATGAAAACCCAGTTCGCGGAGGAGCTTTTCCGCCTGATAGATCATTTGTAACGAGGCCACATCTACCCTGGTGCCATAGGGTATACGTGAAGAAAAACAGGCCATAGCCGGTTTATTCCAGACAGGTACGCCCAGAAACTTCGCAAGCGCGCGAATATCACTTTTGCCCAGCCCGGCCTCTTTGAGTGGCGCGCGCACGCTGAACTCGCGCGCCGCACGCTGACCCGGACGAAAGTCTCCAAGATCGTCGATATTCAGACCGTATGCGATATGGAGCAGGTTTCGTTGTTCTGCCAGGGGCGTCAGCTGCGTGAACAGTTCTGTCTTACAGAAATAGCAACGGTTAAGATCGTTAACTACATACCGTTCATCTTCAAGTTCGTTCGTTTGCAGCGTCAGCACAGAAATTCCCATACGTGTCGCTACATCCAGAGCCTCAGCGGTCTCCTCGCCAGCATAGGCAGGCGAAGAGGCAATCGCGCCCACAGCCCGCTCACCGAGCACATCGTGAGCAACCTTGAGCAGGAGAGCACTATCAACTCCGCCCGAATAGGCAACCAGCACAGACCCCATATCACGCAGGATGGTCTGTAAAAGTTCGTATCTGGCTTGCGTGTCAGCCTCCAGGGGGGTTCCCTGGCTCGTCAGTTCAGGCTCCAAACGAGCGGAATCGGGCATATTCAGGTTCTCCCTGTTTGCAGGTGCTCTGTACTATATAATAGAGATGATCTGTAAAATGTCCCGGTGGATTTTCCTGGACTCAGGCGCTATTATAACATTTAACACAAGCCTGACGACGCCCAATAGGTCCGTTTGGCTAGTAGTTGACAAGCATGGATGATGCTGATGCGGAAAGGAAAGCATGATGCAGGCTTCCGCGCGCGCTGGCGCGATTATTCTGGCCGCTGGTACCTCCAGCCGCATGGGCCAGGGACGCAATAAGCTCCTGCTGCCCCTGCGCGCTAAACCCGTACTGGCGCATGTCGTTGAGGCCGTTCTCGGCTCGCGGGCGCGCCCGATTATTCTGGTACTGGGCCATCAGAGTTCAGAGGTCCAAGCGCAGATCCAGCCCTATCTGGCCGAGCAAAGCATACAACTGGTCGAAAATCCCGACTTCGCCCTTGGCCAGAGCACCTCCATGCAGGTCGGCCTGCGCGCTCTGCTCGCGCTCCCAGCGGCGGATCAGCCTGCAAGCATACTCTTCCTGCTGGGCGACCAGCCTATGATTACCTCTCAGATGCTCGACGCTTTGAGCGCGTTGCATGTACAAAGCAATAAACGCATCGTGCTGCCGCTGTACAACGGCAAGCGCGGCAATCCGGTCAGCTTCGCGCTGGATCTCGCCCCTGCATTACTCCAGGTCAGCGGTGACGAAGGCGGACGCAGCTTGCTCAAACGCTATCCTGAGGAGATCGCTACCCTGGAAATGGGCACTGAGGGAGCAAATATTGATGTCGATACCTGGGAAGCGTACCAGCAAGTACTGGCTATGGAGCCTCCCCTTTGAGGACCCCCCTGATCTGAGTGAACCCTACTTTTAAAACTTCAGGCCAAAACAGCTTTGCCTCCCTGCCCTGGAGAAAAGAAGAGGTTTGTTGGCCAATGGCACTCTCAGGCGACAAACCTTTACCTCTCTTGAAAAAGCAGCGAGATGCAAGCTACTTGCATCTCGCTGCTTTTTGGGGATAACGGGTATGAGAAGCAGGTTCGGCTCTGGCCGACCTTGCTTTGAAAAAAGCAGGCATAACGCAGTTGCAAAAAGGTCGCTTATAGGCTAAGCTGTGACCACTAACTGCTTAGAAAGGGTGTAAGCAAACAATGGAAGAAGAAAAGCGCGCGCGAGAACAGGCGCGCTTCTGGCTTAACTATAGCCATGATCTGTCGGCGGCAATTCGCTATCAGGAGGCGCTGGTCGCAGTTGAGCGCGCGCTGGTCCTGGACGAAGAGAATCCAGAGATCTGGTACGCGAAGGGTACCTATCTGGCCATGCTGGCGCAATATGCTCAGGCGCTGGCCATCTTTGAGCATACACTCCAACTTGCCCCGGAGTTTGTCCCGGCCTGGGATGGCAAGGCCTGGGCCTTGAGCATTCTGGGTCAGCGCTCGCTAGCTCTGGTCGCAGTCAATCGGGCGCTTGAACTTGATCCTGACTATTTTGATGCCATTAAGAGAAAAAAGCGCCTGTTGCTCGAATAAAGCAGAGAGAGACCTAGAGCAACGGTTCAACAAGGCCCACGATTTCGCGATGAATCTCTGCGGCAGTTCGTGCTGCCTCAAGGACTTTGATGCGCGCGGGATGCGCGCGGGCGATCAGGCGAAAGCCCTGGCGCACTCGCTGATGAAAGACCTCGCTCTCGCTGTCGAAACGCGAAGGGGCGGCGCGCAGGCCGCTCTGGTCGTTGGCCGGATCGATACGTCGCGAGACAACTTCAGGATTAAGGTCGAGCAGAATGGTCAGATCGGGAATGTGTCCCTGTGTCGCGATCAGCGAAAGTTTGGCGACGAGTTCGGGGCCGACGTTGCGCGCGAAGCCCTGGTAGGCTATGCTGGCATCAAAGCAGCGGTCGGTGATGACCAGCGTGCCTGCCTCTAACGCGGGCAAGACCAGGGTGCTGAAATGCTGCGCGCGATCAGCCTGAAAGAGAAATGCCTCTGCCAGCGGAGTTATGTTCAGTTCATCGCGTTCAAAGAGCAGGTGGCGCAGTTCCACACCCAGTGGAGTGCCGCCGGGCTCGCGAGTGTTGAGATAAGCGACGCCGCGTTTGTCCAGCCAGCGGGTAAGCAGTTCGATCTGCGTGGTTTTGCCAGCGCCATCTAAGCCTTCAAAAGAGATCAGTTTGCCCGTGGAGGCAGATGAAGTGTTCACGCGCTAATTCCCCCGATCCGTCCGGTACAATTCGTAGTCCCAGTCAAAATATGGCTTGGGCAACATATCTTCGGGCGTCCACTGCTGGTCGGACTTGCCATACTTGCCGTGATACTCTTTGAGCGTTTCACCCACATATTCAAAGGTAATCTGGCAGATGCGGAAGCCGATTGGCACCCAGATTGTCGTCTGAGTGTGGTTGCTAATCTCCATGGTCCAGCGACTGATATAGCCAACATCGCCAACACCAGCACAGCGACAGACTGACAGACCAGAGCGCGCCACTGTACTGCGCGAATACATCTTGCCCAGGTAGCCGTTGCGTCCGCCGATTACCTCTAGCGTGTGGGCCAGGATCGTCGTGCCTGGACGAATCGCAATCTTGCCATGCGTGGCCTGGCGCGACTGTCCCCAATAGCCACGAATCTCGGCGGGATTATCCAAATGCATGACCTCGATATTCGCGTCACCCTGGTAATACCATTCGCCAAGCCGGCAATCATATGAATTGGTGCCGAGTTGGCGCTCATCAAACGGCTCAATGACCAGGTTGCCGCTTTTCAATTCCTCGATAATACGTTTATCTGACAGTAACATTTCTGTGGACTTTCTCTCTCTTTAGTGCGTTTCCACTTAACCTTCGCGGAGATCGGGAGCGTGCCTTCCCTTATGGGAAGCTGTTCCAGTCAAGGTCCTTCTTCGACCCACTTGAGGGTATTGAAAGCAGATGATAGCTTCTTTTATGTTTGCCAGAGCAAAGCCGCCAGGCATGGGAGTTTTGCCCCTACTGTTCATATCCACCCATTATAGTGAGAATCCGCGTCTGCGTCTACGTCTATACGCAGATATCCAGGGTTCTCACAAGTCTTTTCTTCCCCACCCGCCCGCCCACACAAGAGAGTTTTACGAGGGCACCTCCATAAGCGCGGACTTTAGCAGAGGAGGACCTCTGCACTCCCTTTTCTCTTGCCGCTAAAGCGGCAAAAGATAATAAAAAATGTATTGGGGACACCCCAAACCCCGGCAGGAGACCCTGCACCCCTGAAGTCCGCGCCTATGGAGGGCACCTCGTGCTCCGGCAAAGGGCTAGCGCCCTCTGCACACCTGCTTTGAGTCAACTTGTGAGAAACCCTGGCAGATGTCAGGCTATATTGGTACGCGCGGCCTCGGCTTCGAGCCAGACGCGCTGGATGAGTAGATGCGCTGCGCCAGGATCGCTCAGCGCGTGCTGAACGGGGAAGAAGGCGCGGTCGCCGCTGTGGTGATGTATCCAGCGACTGATGATGTTGATCTGATCCACTTCAGCCTGCCCAACAATGCTGGGTGGCTCTCCCAGTTCTACTGCTCGCCGCAAAAGTTCTCCGACCGCCTGCTGCGTTGGTGCAGGCGCGTGCTCAACGCAGCGCTGCTCTACCAGGCGACCATGGCGAATCAAGAAGAGCTCGTTGCTCAGTTCGCGCGCGGAGGGATAGACAATGAGCAAATTATTGGCTTCTATCGCGCCAGTGATCAGCTTCTGGCCGATCAACACCTCGTCAACACTGTGAATAACGTCGCGTAGCCAGGCCGCGCGCTCAAAATTTAACTCCTGTGACGCTGCTAGCATCTGACGGCGCAAACGCTCAAGCAAATCCTCGCTCTCCCCTCCCAAAAAGGCACAGATCTCTTCGATTACCTGGCGATACGCGTCCTGGTCAGCATCGCCGCGACAGGGTGCGGAACAACGGTTTAGATGCAGGCGCAAACAGGGCGCGGAGGGCTTGGACTGCGGAGGAAGACCCCGCGTGCAGGTGCGCACAGGAAAGACTTTCTGCACCAGTTCGATGGTTAAATCTACCAGGCGCTTACTGCGAAAAGGGCCGAAGTAGCGCGCGCCATCGGCGGCCACTTCGCGGGTCGCGTAAATACGGGGAAAGGGGTGCTGGGTATCGACTTTTATGAAGGGATAAAGCTCGTAATTGCGCAGTTGCACATTATAGGCCGGCTGCAACTGCTTAATCAGTTGCGACTCAACCAGCAACGCTTCCAATTCAGAACCCAGCACACGCGTCTCGATCTCCTTGACGTTTTGCAGCAAACCGTCCATGTTGTGGGTATAACCTAGCGGCTGATTGTAATAAGAGGCCAGACGATCTTTCAGCGATTTCGCTTTGCCGACGTAAATGACCTGGCCATTAACATCTTTCATCAAATAAACCCCGGGCAGCGCGGGAAAATCGCGCCTCCAGGCTGGATTAAGAAAGAGCGCGCCGGTGGGACGCGTGGTGACAGTCGTTGACGCGACCTTGCCATCAGAGCGCAAGAGTTCAAGCTGCTTGCTAGTCATGGCCTGGGTAATATCGCCGCTCCAGGTGACAGGCAGTTGCAGGCGACGACGCAACTGGCCCAGAGTCGTGATACCCTGCTTACCAGCCAGTTCAAGTAGTTTGAGAAAGACTGCCGCAGTCACCCTGGCATCGCCCAGAGCACGGTGGCGCTGTGAGGTGGTAATTCTGAGATGGTCTGCTACATTGTCGAGCTTGAAACGCCTGAGAGTAGGCAGAAAGCGCCGAGCCAGCGGAATGGTGTCCAGACCATCGATGGGGAAACTCTGGCCCAGCAACTGCGCTTCGTAGTTGAGAAAGCCAATATCAAAGCCCACATTATGCCCAACGACAAGCGCTCCCTCAATAAAGCTCAGGAAGCCGGGCAGGGCCTCGTGGCTGGCGGGAGCAGTGGCAAGCATCTCCTGGGTAATGCCGGTGAATTGCGCGATAAAGGTTGGGACGCGCACACCTGGATTGAGCAGACTCTGAAATGAGTCAAGTACCTCGCCACCGCGCACGCGCACACCGGCGATCTCGATGACACGATGCGAACCTGGACGTAAACCAGTCGTCTCGGTATCCACTATCACAAACTCGATCTCGTCCAGCTCGCGCTGCGTGTAGCGCCAGGCTACCAGGGACCACATGTGAGGCGCGCTTTCCTCAAATAAGGTGGAACTTTTGAGCACCTGGCGCAACAGTAACAACCAGACTGACTTGCTCTGCTCAACGCCAGCCACCCCAAAAAGATGCTCTAGCAGCAGATCCTCGCTCACCGGCTGCCCTGTATGCTCTAATAATTCGTGCGCTCGCCTCAACAATACTCCACGTTGCGCGGGTTTGTTGCTTTGCTCCTGCTCCATAGCACGACTCCTACGCCCAGTCTTCTCATAGATCAGATGTGCTAGAGGATAGCACTTTCTTGTTACTTTGACAAGGGTTTTGTTGAGGGTGCTCGGCGTCTGGATTGCCCACCAGACAGAGGGGAAAACTCTCCACTAATTAGTCGGGTGAAATGGTCGCGCCACGACCATTTCACCCGACTAATTAGTGGCTAGCCGATGGCAACAGACTGCTCTTGCTTGATTTTGCGTGTGCGTTGAGAGAATAAGAAGGCCAGGAGTCCGACGAGCGGAATAAAGCCGATAGCCCAGCCCAGCCAGAGAGGGATAGGAGGTGGCGCGGTCGCTATAATGTCCACGCGGGCCTCTCCACGTCCGGCGCTACCAGTTACAACGATATCAAGGGTCCACGCGCCCTGCACGGTAATTTCAGCGTTGCCCTGAACGCCATTGACTACGTTAGAATCCGCGCTAAGGCTGGCTCGCACGGGGGTCGCAGGCACATCATTGGAACCAGGAACCGAGACAACATCATAAGTCAGGGTACCGGCAACGGGATGCTGCGGAGCAATCGCAAAGGGCAGCGCGTAGCTCGCGTGAGCGGGATATGTATAAAGGTTAACGGTCAGCGGATATGGACCAGCCTGCACCTGGACCACCCGTACCGGGGTGTTGCCGTGGGTTGTCGCGAGTAGTGAGTAGGTGATCTCGCCAACTACCGCGAGCAGGGCTACTACGCCAAAGGCGAGCAGCAAAAATTGGAATGGTTTTGCCATCTTTTTTATCTCTCCAATACATTCAGCGTTTCACCTGTATTCTGAGCAAAGAAGACGCCCAGCCAGGCTCCCCCAAATCCCAGAATTGCCGAGGCCAGGAAGCCAGCTATTCCTGCCTGAAGGAACAGCAAAGCGGGCAGCAAGGGATAGAGAACTATAACAGGCAGAATTCCACTCATTAAAGCGCAGAGAGCCAGGACCAGGACCGTCTTTCTGCGCGACCAATCCTTGCGCCGCGCACGCCGCATAAACACATCGATCAGAATAGCAACTACCACAGGCGTGATAAACCACTCAAGCGCCACAATCGAGGTCGCGGGAGGGCTTTCTTTGTAGCTCAAACCCTCAATCGTCAGCAGCCAGTCTGTCGCAGGCTGAACAAAGATTGCCATAATCACCGCCAGACAGACATAGAAGCCGCTCACCAGCGTCGCCGCCCAACGCCAGGCAAGCGCGTAAGTAGCGACGACAAAGACGAAAGCCACCAGCATAGACGCAAGTAGCGGGAAGACGCTAATATTTATAAAACCCAGGCCGATCTGATTACTATTATCGAGGGCATCGAAGATCAACAGTGTGAGAAGACTCAGGAGGGTCGCCAGAGCCAGAGCGGCTCCTAGATTGGCAGCACGTTTAAGCCCGGCAGCGAGCAGAGCAGTGTTGGAAGCCAGGTGCGCCGCTGAGATCAGCATGTAGAGAGCGCCAAGCGCAACTACGCCCATGCTGGAGATAAACATCACATGAAAAGGTGCCCAGATCGAGACATCAATACCATATAGAGTATGCCAGTAAGCATCCAGTGGAAAGGCTACGGCGGCCAGCAGAGCCGCGTAACCAACAATGTACGCGCCAAGCGGACCATTGAAGAGTGTGGCAAAGCGCAGATTGTGGCCCGCGAGAAGCGGATTACGTCGCGCCCACCAGCTCTCAATGAGCACGGCCAGCAAACCAGCGATACCACTTAAAGTTACCCCACCCAACATCATTAGATGCGGAGGAATCAGTGTGCGATCGCGTCCAATAAAAGAATGCCATTGAATATCCCAGCTTGTCCCTTCCAGAAAAATGATCGCGCCCAGCAAAGCCACCAATCCCAGAACCAGGCGTACCGTCGCCACAGCCCTGATTGAGTGGGCTGGCAGCGTCGAAGCGGCGAATGCCGTTGTTCCATCAAATGTTCGGGCCATATAGAAGTTCCCTTTCATCGCTCAAAATGCTTACGCAGGCGAACCATATAATCCGACTTAAGTCCTGTTAACAAACCATCTAATTATCAAGACTATATACAAAGGAAAAGAAGTAAATGATCCTTGACAATCCTCTTCTTATCACAGTATAGCCATATTCTATACGAAGATTATGGCGAATCTGTTCGAAAACTATGACGAATTTGTAACAAAAGTGGGATGCAGTTGCAGCAAAGGGATGGAGGTAGAGCCACATTATCTGGTGGAGGAATGTGAGATCCCAAATAGCTGCCGCAAATAACGCAAATGCCATAGTGGGCCGATTTATCGAGTCCAGCCCCGATTTATCTAGGCCCTCTCGCTTCAAACGAAATGCCTTGAGAAACAGATACGCATCGTGTAAAAGATGCATTTGTAATATCTGGGATGGTTCCGCTTGATAGGTTTGATCTGTTTGAGCGGCATAGGGTGCCGGGCATGAGGTCCTCGATCAATCGGGACAGGACCCGATAAATCGGCCCTCTATGGCATTTGCGTTAAAACAGTCACCCTTTCAAGTCATCCACTAGTTAACGGGGTCTTACCGGGGTGGACGGACAACACAAAATATGTTATAATTGAAGAAGTTAAAAATAACTACTAACTTCTTTCAGATGCACAATCTGGTCGGTTGTGGGTTGGTAGGCGGTGTACTCCAAAAAGTACCTGTTCGCAATTTGCTCATAAGGAGCTTTGTATGTTTCCCCATTCCTGGCAGTGGTTCTCTCACTGGCCAGCAAGCCGCTTGATGTATTGTCCTCGTTGTAATAAAAGCATGCCCTGTCAAAAAACTATGGTAGATGGCTCCTGGGTCTGCCAGCGCTGTGGGCGGCGCGTTTAAATTTTCCTATAATATAAGTTATGCCTGATTTTGCAAAATCAGGCATAACTTATATTATAGCACGACTAAAATGTGAAGGTGACGGGATTGAAATTCATATCAATGTTATCGCCAGTGTGGATATGCGCCGAGAACGAATATTGTATCCCTTTATAGGGGACAAAGGCAAAAATGAGACTTAACGTCGCTTTATCGCCTGAATTCAGATAAGGCGTCGAATACCCTGTCGCTGAGACCGGCTGATTTGTAGCTGGCAATGCTTGCAGAGTAATAGCATCTTCATAGGCATTATAACTGGTCCCGCTTACATTCTTCAGGGTAACAGCCCAGATTGTGCGTCCGTTGGCATTGTCAATGGTAATCGTGTTAATGGTGAAATGAATGGGATCGTTGGTGCAACTGCACGTCAGAAGTTTATTTTCAGTCAGAGCCGCATCTGAAGCCAGCGGGGTACCATTCGCACCTGGAGTGGCCTGAGCTGCTGTCGTGGCAGTCGGTGTGACCTGAGTTGCTGGTGTTGGGGTAGGATTGTTCTGGGCTGCTGCTGTAGTTGCGGTTGGTTGTGTGCTCTGGTTCTGCGTGGCTTGAGGACTCTGCGAGATGTTGTTCGTAGCAGAATGTGTATTGCCGAGACCACGCGTATAACCCCACACACCTACGCCCACGACGAGAATGAGCAGCAGCAGAATAGCCACCTGATAAACACGTCCGCTTTTGCGTTTTGCTGGTTGTAATGGCGGCTGTGGCGGTGGAGCAAACTGGCCTGGTGGGAAATTTCCCGCTGAGGTACCTATTTGCGCCGGGTAGATTTGTGGCGCACCCAGGGGAGAAGATGGCGGATAAGGCGGGTACGCTCCCGAGGGAGAAGATGATGGATAAGGTGGGTACGCTCCTGGAGGAGAAGCTGGTGAATAAGGTGAAGGTGGATATGCCCCTGAGGGGGAAGGCGGATAGGGGGTTTGCGCTCCAGAGGGAGAGGGCGGGTAAGGCATCTGTGCTCTCGAGGAAGGTGGTGGCGGGAAGGCATTAGTCGAGGGAGACATGGTCGCGCTTAGTTGTCCTTGCGATCCCGACAAGCCAGTGATAATGCTGGGTCCACTCTCAGTCAGGGGAACGGCTATGCTGGTGTCAAAGCTGCGCTGCACAATACTTGTTGGATCATCCCCTCGCGCGGCTATTTCAAGTGCTGTGGCAAAATCCTGCACACTGGCAAAACGCTGACTCGCATCTTTCGCCAGGGCCTTCTGGATGACCTGATCAACTCCACGTGGCAGACCTTGCACCTTGTCTGCCAGAGAGGGAGAGGGCATGTGCAGATGCTGGCTCCCAACTTCCGCAAAGCCACCCTGAAAAGGTGGTTCGCCAGCGAGCCATTCGTACAGCATAATCCCTAAGGCATACTGATCGCTGGCAAAGGTTACTTTCCCCTGTAATTGCTCCGGCGACATATAGGCAATGGTCCCAACAATGTCACGGCTATTCTGATAGTGGGAATTCTGTAAGACAAGCGCAATGCCGAAATCACTTAATAACACTTGCCCATTGGACCCGAATAACATGTTCTCAGGCTTGATATCGCGATGAATAACACGGTTGTTATGCGCGTACTGCAGGGCTGTCGCGACCTGTTTAATATATTCTACCGCTGTCGGCAACCCAATGCGGCTCCCTTTAGGATAACGCTGGCGTAGTGAGCCCTGAGAAGTATATTCCATGACCAGAAAAGGTGCTCGATCTTCTTCCGCCAGCCCAAATTCGAGTACAGGTACAATATGCGGATGTTGAAGATTAGCAATAACCTGGGCTTCCGCTTGAAAGCGCGCAAACGTCTGGGCATCGAACTGCGCCTGCATAACTTTAATTGCCGCAGGACGCCGCAAAAAAACATGCTGGCCCAGATATACTTCCGCAAACCCTCCACGGCCAAGCAAACGTTGGATCTCATAGTTTCCAAGTTTTTTCCCAATTCGTTCCATCGAAATCTCCTGCTAAAAAGAGCGTGTGCAACTCTATACCCTCACAAAATAAATCTGGCGATTTTTTAATTAATATCGTTTAAATCAATTGTGAACGCACAAAATTTTTACACTATGCCAAAATATCACTTATTTAATAATATAAAAGAAGATCCATAAGGTGTCAATATAAACGTCAAAAAGTCCAATTGATTAGAACGCATAATAGATAAAATAGGAAAATAGCGCAACATACAGCCGACACCAGCGCAGAATTTTGTGCTATTATAGGGCAAACTACGGTAGAAACAAACCTGATGAGGGTAGTAAATTATGGCAGCAGCGACATCAGAGATTAAAGTTTTCTATTGCTATACCCATGAAGACCAGGAATATCGCGCGCAACTGGAAGCACATATGGCCAATCTCAAACGGCTCTATAATCTCCAAACCTGGTTTGACCGCGATATTCTGCCGGGCGATCAGGGGGAAAAGGTAAGTGAGAGCCATCTGGATAGCGCCGATCTGATTTTTCTGCTGATCAGCCCTGCTTTCATGAGTTCAGACTACAGCTATCATACAGAGATGATGCGTGCCCTCAAACGCCACGAACGGGGAGAAGCGCGAGTTATTCCTGTGCTCGTGCGCAGCGTGCATTGGGATAATGCCCCTTTCAGCACTATTCACGCCCTCCCCAGCAATAGCATTCCCATTGCCCGTTGGCCTGATCCAGACGATGCTTTTTATGATGTGGTGCGCGGCGTTGAGCGCACTATCAAAAGTTTGCTCGCTGCGCGCGAAGCCCAGACATGGCTGGAAAAAGGCGATATGCTCAAGGATCTCAAACAGTATCAAGAGGCAGTTGAAGCCTATGACCAGGCCATTCGCCATAATCCCGATGCCGCTGATGCTTACTATGGTAAGGGCTATGCTCTGAATAATCTCAAAAACTATGAGCAGGCCATGCGGGCTTTTGAGCACGCTATTCTTCTCAAGCCTGATTTCGCCAATGCCTATAATAACAAAGGCATCGCACTCCACGCTCTTAAACGCTATAACGATGCGATTGTGGCCTTTAACCACGCTATTCGCCTTGATCCAAACTTCGCCAGAGCTTACTATAATAAAGGCGTCGTGCTCAACGAAGCGAAATACCACGATGAGGCGATCGTGGCCTTTGATCACGCTATTCGCCTTGATCCCCACATTTCCAGGGTCTACAATAACAAAGGCATTGCGCTTAACGAACTCAAACGCTACGATGATGCGCTCGCGGCCCTTGAGCACGCTATTCGCCTCGCTCCCAGTTTTGCTAGAGCCTATTATAACAAGGGCAATGCTCTTTACGCGCTCAAACGTTACGATGAAGCTATCCCAGTCTTTGAGCACGCCATCCTCCTCGATCCCAACTTTGCCAGAGCTCACTACCACAAAGCCGTGGCCCTCGAAAAGGTCGGACGCTACGACGAAGCCCAGCAAGCACACGCGAGGGCACGCGAACTGGGATTCCGCGCCTGAAATCGAAAAAGCGCCACGGGAACTTTTAACGCCTCCACAACGTCACTAAGAAGAATAATTCTCTGCCGTTCAAATACGGCTAAAAGGAGTCCACCTATGTTATATTCTTCTTTTACACGTGCCAGGAGATTTTTTTCGCCGTTCTATCTTCTGCCCATTCTGATCTTACTACTCGCCGGTTGTGGGCAAAATGCCGATGCCAGCCAACCTCTAACCTCGACTGGAGGGGTAGGAGCGACAAATTGTGACATTCAGGTCAGTTGGGCGCTGGGCTATCGCTCACTCAAAGAGCTAAAACAAGCCAGGGAGCTGGATCTTGCGGTTCAAGGTACCTTCACCGCGCTTCAGAGTACACAGGGTCAGTTTTCATCTGGCGACCTCAGTACTGAGTTCTCTTTCGTGCCCAACAAGGTCCTCCTGGACCCCCAGCAACTCAGTCAGGCTGAGATTACCATCCACCAGACTGGCGGAAGAAGCAACAACACGCTTCACCAGGTCTGCGGTGATCCATTGTTTCAGATTGGTGAAGAGGCTATTCTCTTTTTGCGCCAGTTCAGTCCTGGTCAGTACCTCGTCATAGGTGGTCCCTCAGGCCGTTTTGCAGTGCGCAAAGGCTTTGTGCAACCGAACAACGATGAGGGCGTCAAACTGCCTGCCAATTTGACCGAGCAGCAATTCTATACGATGCTGCAACAGGTATAAGCATAAAGCTCCCTGGCACCATCTTTTTATTAAGGTGGAGGAGCAAGCACCGGCTCTTGAGAAACTCCAGTTGCCAGGGAGCGGCGCGACCTCCCATATGTGTACCAGCAGAGCAGAAAAGCTCCCAATGGGGGCACAAGGTCAGAGAAGATGGTCAGATAGCCGTTGGGACCAAGCAGGTTCTGATTGAAAAGGTAGAGCGAGAGCGCGGAATAGCTAAAGGTCAGGGCCAGGAAAAAGCATGACCAGAGCGCCCGGTTGCGGCGCGCTGGCAGGCATACAACTGCCAGACCAACAATCCAGGTCACATACCAGGTGAAGAACCAGGGCGTAATCAGCAGCACAAGGCACATCATAGCCAGCATTATGGCCAGCAGAGCAGATACGCTCTGACTCTTTTTAAACTGACCCGCGGCCAGGACCAGGTAAAGGATGATAGCGAGATAGTTGATAATATCCCAGACGCGCCGCCAACTCAAAAAAAGCCAGACTGGATTCGCTTGCTGCTGCGGATAGAGATGGAGCCAGTTGACCACGGCACGCAACAAGGAATTCTCTCCATACTGCGAGGCCGGATTATTGGTAAAGCTGCCGATGATCGCCCCCAGGCTCCGACCAGCCCAGAAGGGCGCATAGCCGAGCAGGGCGATCAACAGAGCCACCAGGCACGAACAACCGAGCACCCACGCGGCTACGCGCCAGTTGCTACGCGACATCTGCCCGGTTGACGAACCCTCAAGCGTGGGTCGCAAGGCCCTAAAAAGCAGAAAAAGCAGATATACAGCCACCACAGGCAAAATAGCGAACTTCACAAGCACAGCCAGCATCAGCGCGCCAAGTGGCGGCAGATAGCCACGAGCTCGCGCGAGCTCGCCACGCCGCTCAGCGCGCGTAACCAGGAGAGCGCCAAGCAGAACAAATGTAAGCATAAAACCATCGTTATGCCCATTCAGCGCACTCTCCAGCAAGATCAGCGGATGCCAGGCATAGAGCAGCATGCCCAGGGTCCGCGTGCCTCGCGAGCAACCACGCTCATATAAGACGCGAGCAACCAGCCAGGTATTCAACAGATGTACCAGCAGGGCAATCAGGCGAAAAGCGACAACGTACGATACAAGCGTGGGCTTAAGCAAAAAACCTGGCAGCGCGCAGACCAGCAGCCAGATAGGACCATAAACAGCGTTGACCTGAGACCATTGGTCAAAGGGCACCAGAGGATCGTGGGGAAAATTCGCGAAGACCACAAAATAGGGATTGACATGATAGACTGCCAGGAGCCGGCTATAGCCCGCGTAGACCAGTGTATCATGCGAAAGCAGACCAGGTGTAATCACATACATCGCGCCCGCCAGCGTCACACCCAGCCAGATACATACGCGTACTGTCAATAGTTGCCTTTCTCCCACGCGCCGCCTCACTAGAAACGCACTCAGACAATAGCAGAGAAAAGCCAGACTGATAAGACAAAAAAACTCAATTGAAGCGCTGGACTTCTGATATGTTGGGCCAAGATTCGCGGGTAACCATTGGCTGGCCACGCCCAGCAGCGAACCCCAGGCAATATGCAGATGGAACAGCGGATCGGGCATACGCGTTAACGGTGTAACCGTCAACAAAATACAGAAGAGAAAAGCCAGGGTACACAATCCCAGCCCAACAGGCCAGCGCCCACCAGTTTCCACGACTGGCGGCACAGCAGAGTAAGCAGAGGTTCTCAGGCCGGGAGAAGGTACCAGTGTCTCTGTCACAGGTTTATACTCACACATAAATGGATCATAGCACTCCAGGAGAGAAATGTCGAGCTAAATAGGAGAGTCTTCATTCTCTCACACTCTATGGAGAAGGACGGCGCGACGGACAAGCAGCGTGTTATAATATCCCATAAGAATAGCCCGAAGAAACGTTAGCAGAGCGAGACGCGCGCTCCGGTTCTTCGCTGGCACGCAATACGCGAAAGCGGGGAGAGTTATGGCAAATCTGTCTCGTCTGGCTGATTTGTTGCGCGCCAGAAATACCGTTGAAAGCAATATCGCGAATCTCCTGGGAAATGGCGTCAATCTGGGCACAGTCGGAGAACATATCGCGGCCACGATTTTCGGCATTACTTTGATCCCCTCCACGCGCAGTAGCGAGTTTGTGGGGATCTTTGCCAGCCAGCCGCTGCGCGGGAAAACGGTTGATGTGCAGTGGTATCCACGGCGCGAGGGCTTTCTCAATGTTCACATCGCGCCCGCGCCCGACTACTACCTGGTGCTGGCTGGTCCCAAACAGGAATCGAGCACTGCCCGCGCCCTGATCAATCCCTGGTTGATCAACACGGTCCATCTCTTCGAGTCCCAGGAACTGTTGAGTGCCTTGCAAGAGCGCGGCGTACAAATCGGCTCCCATACCAGTGTAATCACACAGATCTGGGAGCGCTGCGAGATCTTTCCGGCGTCACGCAACTCTACCCTGGTCTTAACCGAAGAACAGCGCGCACTGCTCAAACTTTTCGGCTAAAGTCCGCTACCGCCAGCGCGCAAACAGGGCTCTGTCTTATGCGTCCATTTCCTGGCAAGTAGGTGGACAGGAGAAAAAACCTTTGACGTGGCGCGTGGTAAAAATAAATGCTCTTTTCAAGCTCCCCGCGGCGTTATATGATTTGTATAGTAAAAAAGCACAAAGACCCGGCTCACATCTGGATCTGGCACTGAAAGGAACTTGAAATGGTTTTCTGTGGACAATGCGGCTATCAACTAGCGCCTGGGAATACGGCCTGTCCGCGTTGCGGAGCACAGACCGACGTTAAACAAATCGAACATGATCCTGGCTCATCTAATCTAACTGAAGTCTCGCGCACAGTTTTAGCGCGCGAACCTACGCAGGCGGTGCCGCCTCCCAAGCGCACCAATCCTCAGACCAGGCAGAGTCAGGTAGAACAGGGGCCGCTGATCCTGGGACCTGTCGTGCAGAACGAACAACTGGCTAACGAGACGACTACCATGATGAGCGCGCAAAACTACGCGCCTCAGCCCTCGTATCCAAACTATTCGCCGTTAATGGGCGGCTATAATAATAGCTCAGTCGGTTACCAACCTTACCAGGCTGGACCATCAGCCGCCGCGTTAGATGAGATTCTAGAGGCCAGTCGCAAGGGCAAGACCGCTTCGCTCCTGCTGATCCTCTTCGGCTTGCTCTGCCTGATTGGAGCTATCGTTGTCTTTCTACTCAATCAGCAAGGTATCATTTTTCCCGCCTGATCTCTGATTTTGTAAAATCAGGCTAAAACAGCTTTGCCTCCCCGCCCTGGAGAAAAGAAGAGGTTTGACGAACGCTACACGCGCCAAACCTCTTTCAAAGCACAAGGGATGGGTAGTACACATGCTCGTGCTGCTTAGAAAAATCTGGAATCACTCATGTTCATGTGCAACACTACTGCTGACTGCCGAGCATATCGGCCAGGCGCGCGACCTGCTCAAGATCTGGGATAGTCGCCCAGAGGATTAATTCATCGGTACCGATATCCTCGTAGGCCTGAATAAGCGCGCGGATCTTCTCGACCGATGAGGGCAAAGAGCTGGAGATGCCTTGGGCGCGCTCTGGCGCGAAAGAGTAATAGGCTCGCAGAGGAGCCGCGCCGCGCTCGGCGGCATCCGTGCCAAGCGCGAAATAGGCGCAACCAACCAGGCGCGGTTTGCCAGGCCGGCCAGCTTCGCTCCAGGCCGTCTCAGCGTGGCGGAAAAACTGGTTAGCGCCATGAGGATCGCCGCCGCCCGCCATAAAACCATGGCCCCAGCGTGCCACCCTTCTGGCGGCGGTTGGCGAATAGCCACCAAGCAAGATCTCTGGTCCACCCGGCGCAGCGGGCGCTGGCCCGATTGGCCCGATCTCGGCGCTTAACGCCTCGCCGCTCCAGACACGCGACAATACCTCAAGCTGCTGATCAAAACGTTTACCCCGCTTATGAAACTCGCTACCAGTGGCGCTAAAATCATCTTCCCTGGCGCCAATACCCAGACCAAGCGTCAGACGCCCACCCGCAAGGGCATCCAGGGTGGCAGTTTGTTTGGCTAACAGGGTGGTTTCGCGCAACGGCGCCAGCAAGACCGTCGTGACCAGGCGAATACGCTGCGTCGCTCCCGCTGCCCCCGCCAGGGCAATTAAAGGCTCATAGTTCGCATAAACAACTCGGTCGATCAGACCCAGACTGCTGAAAGGTCCAGAATCCGCTGCTCTGGCCCATTCAAGCACAAAAAACCCCTGGACTCCGGGTATCCACGCTGGTAAACCAATGCCTATTTTCATTCTCTGTTCCCTTCAAAAACAAATTTATCTACCACTTCCCCAAGCACACCTGCCCTGCCCTTCATTTTAACAAAAATATGCTCACTATATAAAGCATCTACTCAGGATTTTTGGTCCTTCTGTAGAATGAAAAGAGAAGATTGTCGCAAGAAGGAACAACGATGAGAACTCGCCAAATAAGCAAGCAATCAAAACAGAAAGACCCGGCCCGCAGCATAGAGGTCAACTGCGCAGCACGCGCGCAAAGGGCGCGTGGACAGTGGTTGAAAATGCGCCTGCTTCTGCTTTTGCTGGGCAGCCTGGCTATTCTCTTTGTCTTACATGTGATTGTAAGCGGCACCCCATTGCCCGCGTCACAACCTACCACTTGCGCCCATCTGATAGGCTCAGCTAATTATCCCCAGATAATCAAGCTCCAGCCTGAAAACCAGGAAATGGCCGCGGTGCAGATGGCCAATAGTCTGGATAATGGTGAGCCAGCGGCCTTGATCCAGGTGACGACCAATAGTGAGCCACCAATTCTGGATGTTTACGTGTTTGGCTGCTCTCTACAACACAGCCAACCACGCCTGACACAACTCTTTAGCCAGAAAGGTCTGGTACATGGTACAGCCGCGCTGACAGCGCAGCACACCCTGCTTGTCGCGAACACAGATACCAGACTCTCACCCAGCGTGCTACCCTTTCTCCAACCGCTCCAGCAAAATGTTTATCACGAATACGCCTGGCGGCAGAATACCTTTGTGCAGATGACCTATGCTGGCTTTTATCCAGTCTCCAGCCGCTCAGAAGCGGAAGAACTCCAGCACAACGCGAACAATCGGCAGCTTCTACCCTGGAATGATCCAGTCTCGACCGCGCTCCAGATGAGCAAAGACCTCCTGCAATGGTCCACTAATCCCCAGACCCAACTGATTTCACACGTCGCGGATACAGCCGTGGTTCAGCTCACCGAGCAGAGTCCGCACATCGTGCTGGTGGTCACGCTCAAACAACTGATCCAGAATAATGCCAGTGGACTCTGGTTTGTCACAGACGCGCGCACTAAAGGCATGATTATCACGCGCGCGGACACCCTTGACCAGGCCCTGCCTTCTCCTCAGAGCTCGCCATTGCACTTCAGTGGGGCCAACGCTCTGATCGACGGTCAGACCACTGCTACGCTCTTTGACCATACTATGACAGCGGTCAAGCAAGCAAGCAATATTCCGGTGACAGTGCATGCCGATAGCAGCTACAGCGGCTCGATCTCTTACAGTGACCTGGTTGCTGGACAGCAGGGCGTCTTGCTCATCTCATCCATGCCTACCGAGGACAATCTCAGTAAAGAATCAGGTCAGATACTTCTGACCGGTATTATTCTCAATTAAAGGCGTGTTTGTCGGCGGTCAAGGGCTGAGTGAGAGAGAAGATTATGCTACGGCAACGCCTTTTTGCTATTCACAGCCATCTTTAAGCGTTATATATTGATGTCAATGGCTATATTTGTATAGACTCTCAGTAACTATTCAGCAGGGGTGTGTTGGGGATAGTAGTTCCTGGCCGGGCAGAGTGTGCCATGTCCTCACAAGCTCCCCTCTTTTTTTCGCGCGCCGCAGGCGGCGCGTGAAGGATACCTGAATAGCTACGATTCTCAATAAGAGGCAGACCTATTCTATGAGTATTGAACTACCTGTCACAGACGAGGTCACTCCTGACGCTCCATCAGGACCCACAGGGCCCAGAAAAACATTCTGGCGCCAGCTGCTTTTTTCGCCGCTCTGGCTCTGTCTCCTGCTCGCTCTGGCTGTGCGCATCTGGCTGATTGTACGCACGCAGGGCTTCATTGAAGGAGATGAGGTCTTAACGGGCATTCAGGCCCAGCAGATTCTCCATGGTGCGCGCCCGATCTATTTTTATGGCCAGCCCTATATGGGCAGCCTGGAAGCGTATCTGATCGCCGCGCTTTTCACTCTCTTTGGCTCTTCCGTCTGGGTCTTGCGCGCGGAGCCCATTCTCCTCTCGCTGCTGCTGGTCGGGCTAACCTGGAAATTTGCCCTGGTCCTGGCCGATGAAGTAAAACTCTCTCCGCGCCTCAAACTGCTTTTCGCCACGCTTGCGACGCTGATCGCAACTGTGCCACCGCTGTACGATATCATCCCCGAACTACACACCTGGGGCGGCTACATCGAGACATTCGTCTGTGTCCTCCTCGTGCTCATCTGCACCTTACGTCTGACCCGGCGCTGGCAGGAAGGCGCGTCCCAGCAAGAACTGGCGCTGCGCTGGGCCGGCCTGGGTTTTGTAATTGGCCTGGCCTTCTGGATCTACCCGCTTATTCTGCCAACGGTGGCAACTGCCGCTTGCTGGGTACTTATCTGTTGCGCGGGACTGGTATTTCATCATTATCGGCAATTGCCAGCCGCTCTACGTTACTCGTCTCCACAGGCCATCCTGAGTCCATTAGCGAAACTCTGGCTGGTCATCTGTGCTCTACCCGCGGCCCTGCTGGGTTTTACGCCTGGTCTGATCTGGGGTTCTGAGAATAACTGGGCCAATATCACGTATATTGCGAACGCGGGCGGAGGCATTTTCCAACGCCTGGATACCGTCAAAAAGGTTGCCAGAGTCTACCTCAACTGCGTTGTCCCGCATGTGGTAGGAGGCGCGGTGCCGCTCGGCGAAAAGAGTGCCACGCTACATATGGCGCTTTTTTGGGTTGGACTGGGCTGCCTGGGGCTGACAGCTATTTTGTTCCTGGCAGCTCTCGCGTGGAGTCAGTCGCTGGCCGCGCAGTTCGCCCGGCTGACATTAGTGGCTGTACTTCTGAGCGTCTGGACCTCGCTCAGCTTTATCGCGAGCAAAAACTCGATCCAGGCTATTGTACCCTGCGCGCTTGACCACTCAGGGCGCTACGCAGTCCCTATGGAACTGGTGCTGCCGTTTATCTATGCTGCCCTGGTGATCTGCGCTATCCAACTGGTGCGCACTTATCTGGCACGCACTGGTACCCCGACCCACGAGGGCCAGCAAGCCCGTGCAGGCTCCAGGTACAGACTGGCTTTTGCCCTCCAGGCTATTCTGCTGTTCCTGCCTCTGGGCTACGTGGGAGCGCATACCTGGACCTATCAGCAGGCGAATGTGCCGCTTGTCTTCGAGTCACCTTACTGCCACTTCGCGCCAATTGACGACACGCCTATCGTCAACTACCTGGAAAGCCAGCATGTCGAGTATGCCTGGTCAACTAACTGGATCGCCTATCGCATCGTTTTTGAGACGCAAAGCCGCATTATTGTCAGCGATGTGATGGCTGTTACTCCTCCCTATACGGATGTCGATCGCATCCCAGCCAATACACAGGCCGTCAGCCACGCCGAGCGGCCCGCGCTTCTGCTGTTTGTACCGGACCAGGAGAGCCGACCGGCAATCCTGAGCCAGCTAGACGCTATGGGCGTGCAATACCGCTTCGCGCGCTTTACTGGCATGCTAGGCAAAGATGTGCTGGTGATTATCCCGTTGAATCGCACAGTTTCGCCCCTGGACTCACCAAGCATCGCCAGTAATTTTACGCACTGCGATATCTAAACACCAGGGGTCAGGGCGCAACAAAAGCCTTTTGCCCCACCTGCCCGCCCTGAAGGAAATTGCGCGAGTGGAGCATGAGGCAGCCGCGGCTGCCTCATGCTCCACTCTTTCACACTCTGTGGGGAGGAGTCTTGCAAAACAAGAAGGCAACTTTTAAACAGCCCTGCCGGGGTATTGTAACATGTCTTTTCCGCTAAAAACATGTTACAATACCCCCTATGAGTGAACATATAAATCAGATTAGCCGTTTACAAGGGCGCGTGCATGAAATAATGGTGCGTCTTTGACCTGGCTGGTAAAAAGCACGAAATAGATACATTAGAGGCCGAGAGCATGGACGAGAACTTCTGGTCCGATAACCGCAAGGCACAGGTACATATGCAGCACTTGAACGCCCTGCGCGCAGAGGTCACCACCTGGGAGGGTCTCGCGGCACAAATCGACGACCTGCATGGATTAGCCGAATTGCTAGAGGAGGAGCCTGACGAAGAGATGCAGGCGGAGATCGCGCACTCCCTGGCGGGGATCGAGCAAGAGGTCGAGAAGTTGCAATTCTCACTGATGCTAAACGGCGAACACGACGAGAAAAATGCGATCATCAGCATCCACGCGGGTAGCGGTGGTGTCGATGCGGCTGACTGGGCTGAGATACTGCTGCGCATGTACCTGCGCTGGTCTGAGGGTCATAAATTTCGCACAGAGATCTATGACTATAACGAAGGCGAAGAGGCGGGCGTCAAAAGCGTCACGGTTGAAATTACCGGGCGCTATGCCTATGGTTATCTGCGCTCAGAGATTGGTACACATCGCCTGATTCGACTCTCACCCTTTGATGCCGCGCATCGCCGCCATACCTCGTTCGCCAAGGTCGAGGTCATGCCCGATATCGAGGATACAATCGAGGTCATTATCAGGTCGGAAGATCTTGAAATTGACACCTACCGTTCAACTGGAGCAGGTGGCCAGCATGTCAATAAAACCGACTCGGCGGTACGCATGCGTCATGTACCTAGCGGCATCGTTGTAACCTGTCAGAACGAGCGCTCGCAAATCCAGAACCGCGAGGTCGCCCTCAAGCTGCTTAAGGCCCGCCTCTATGAACTGGAAGTCAAGAAACGCGCCGAAGAGAACGCGAAGCTGAAAGGCGAATTTGTGCAGGCCGATTTCGGTACCCAGATTCGCACAGTCACTGTCCATCCCTACAATATTGTCAAGGACCATCGCACAAGCATGGAGAGTAGCGATACCGAAGGCTACCTCAACGGCAGTGTAGACCCCTTTATCTATGCCTACCTGCAGGCCCAGGCGGGGGGAGTGGCCTCTAATTTCTAAGCAGTTGCCCAGCAAAAACGCCACAGGTGGCCCATTTCTCATTTTTTTTCCGTTTGTATGTAAAAGATGAGAGGTGGGCCTCCTGGTCTAACCCACTTTATTTGCCCTCGACGCTGCTACAGCAGAGGGTGCCAGGAGACACAACTCCCTGATCTAAACGCGAGATATCCTCGCAACTATCCCGGCTTTTCTCATGCCATAGCAAACAGTGCGCAAGTGGATCTGAAAAGCGACCTGCCGGTTAAGATCACTGCGGCACGCGGTACCTTCTTCCTAACATTTAAGACCGCAGTTGACTGATCTATACATTCGCATGTAACCTCATATAGAAATGAGACATTACGGCATGGACTGAGATAGTGTAGTCAAGCCTGAAGGATTAGGAGTGTATGTATGTTCTTTGCGAAGCGTCCCCCTGTGACGACATCTCAGGACAAAACGCCAGATCACTTCCCAGAACGGAAGGCTGATACCGCTCTACTGGTGCCAGCTCCTACGACCGTGAAACTCACGGCTCCACTCAGCATGAGCACGACGCTAAATGGGGGGCCTATTTCTTTCGCAGGCAGCACGCAGAACCGCGTGCCGATCGTCATTAAGCGTGAGATCAAACGGCCTGTGCCACCTGCGCCCCGGTCCAGGGAGGCGCGCAGGCACCATAGCAAGCGCCTCTGGGTGCTTGGTATGGCCATGCTTTTCATAACCCTCGCTGGTACCCTGCTTGGACTTACCCCCCAGGGACGTGAGATTACCGCGCACTTCGATCCTGACCAGGCGAAGATACATAATACCATGGTCAAAAACCAGCAGAATAACGCAGCTCAAGTTTCCGCGCTGGCAACCACGACATGGATGTACCAGAATGATGGCATTGATCCCTATTCGCACGGCCAGGTCAATGTCTACGATGGCAAAACCTCTCGCCTCTGGCCCTATGGACAATGTACCTACTGGGCAAACTACCGTTATCATCAATTGAGCAGCCACTGGGTGCAATGGAGCGGCAATGCCGACCAATGGTTCCTGGGCGCGCAGAAAGCCGACTGGGACTACGGCCAGATGCCACCTCCGCTAGGCGTGCCCTCAATAGTTGTCCTCATGCCCTATGTGCAGGGCGCGGGCTGGCTTGGTCACGTCGCCGTCGTAGAGAGTCAGACAGGCAATATCGTACATACCAGCAATATGAACTGGGGCTATGGCGGTAGCACACATGTAGAATACGTCGATTTCACCATCGGCTCAGGCGTCTACTTTGTCTGGCACAAACCAACAAACTAGCAAACCAGCACTATATTCCTTTGCTTCAGGCATAAAGAAATTGGCAGAGGCGCGCCTCTGCCAATTTCTTTATGCCTGAAGCAAAGGCTCTCGTATGTTTTTTATTATTTACAGCTTGACTACTGCAATAGATACAGTGGTATAATCGATGTTGCTAAATACATATAGCACTGAAGAGCAGAGAAAAACAGTGTTCTAAAGCATCGGAACACAGCACTCTTTTCAACTGATCTGGGATACTAGATTGCATGGCTAGTTCTCCAGTGCGCTTTTTAAGAATAATGCATAGCATATATAACGCTTGGAGAAGAAATATCTATGCGTGAAGGGCAGATACTTCTCGGCAAATATCGCATCAGGGGCTTTTATCGCCAGGGGGGAATGGCCGATATCTATGAAGCGACCGACGAGTCGCTTAACCGCCGTGTCGCCATCAAGCTGCTGCGCATAGAAGATTTCAGTTCGTCCTCTGATCTCCCAACCAGGCAAAAGTTGCAACGTCAGTTTCAGAGCGAAATCAGGATTATCGCCGCCTTCGATCATCAACATATTCTTGTATTACATGATCACAAGGAAGACTTCTCGGTTGAGCCGCCGCTGATTTATATGATTATGCCTTTTCAGCAACAAGGCTCGCTGGCCGAGTGGCTTAAGAAACGCAAACAGACTGGGCAGCCCCCGCTCTCATTCACAGAAGCCTGCCGTTTAGTCACCCAGGCAGCAGAAGCTCTGCAATATGTCCACGAGCATGATATTGTTCACCAGGACGTAAAACCGCAGAATTTTTTGTTACGCGACTCCACGCATCAACTCAACTTGCCTGATATCTTGCTCTCGGATTTCGGGATTGCCAAATCGATGAGTAGTCAGCCGCATACAAAGCCGCTGGGCACTGCGCGCTACATGGCTCCTGAGCAATGGAACGGTCACCCTGTCTTCGCCAGCGACCAGTATGCCCTGGCCTGTGTGGCCTATGAGCTGCTGACTGGCGCGCCTCCGTTCCAGGGCAATCCCACCGATCTCCTCATGCAACACTTAAATAGCATACCCGTGCCTCCAGGCCAGCACAAGCGAGAGTTGCCAGCCGCGTGCGATGGCGTTATTTTAAAGGCGCTGGAAAAAAATCCCGGCGCGCGTTTTCCTTCTATCAGAGAATTCGCGTCCACCCTTGCCAGGTGCCAGGACGCTGGCGCAGCGACCATAGGTATGACACCACCCATACCGGCGAATGTGGTCCTATCACCCGACCCGGTCAGGCCTCCCTTGTTGCCCTCTTTAGGACTCGTGCTCCTGTCAACACTGCTAGTGGCCTGTCTTATCCTTGGAGGATTGGGGGGCTTTTTGCTAGGCAAGCATAGCGTTCCTCCGCCCGCGCCAGAGAATATTCAGGCCATTGTAGCAACATCTATAGCTGGCACACAAAGCGCCAACTCAACTGCCCAACCTGCTACCCTTTATAAAAGTGTGACAAATAGCATGCCTATGGTTGTCGATAATCTTCACTCGTTTAAACTACAGGAGAATCATGGAGCCTGGAAACAGAGCAAAGATAGCTGTTTTTTTCAGAACCAGTACTACCACACAGTCAATCTTGCCACTCCGAGCTCAACTGGCGTTCCGGGAACTACTTTCCAGCTTTGCTCGACAACACTGCCAGTACTAGGTCTGTTAACACGCTTTGCCTTTCAGGTGGATATGCAGGTCCTGCAGGGCACTTCTGGAGGCATCACATTCTACGTCTCCGACAATTTTTCATCGTTCTACTATTTTCGCCTGCTCAATGGAGGAAAATTTGAGTTTGGCGCCAGCGATAACGGCACAACCCTGATCAAAAGTAGCGCAAATAGCTCTCCATTCCTCCCTGCTAACCTGGTGCGGCAAAAGATCACATTGACCGTCATCGCAAGTGTGATTCTACCCTCAACCTCTCTCACGTTTAATTTTTACGCGGATACACAAAATACACACTTTTTTTCGCAGATAACTCAGGAGCAACTCTCTGTCACGCTTGCCAGCGGCTCTCCTGGCGTTCTGGCCGTGGATGGAAGTTCGGTGCAGTTTCAAAATGCGCGTGTGTGGGATCTCTAAAAAAAGAGAGAACATGGATCGCTACAGCAGGGTGCTACGGGTTCTCTCCCTTTTAGAGATAGATCACTTTCAGGCCTGGACAAACTCGCGTAGGCCATAGTAGCGTTCGGGATAGCGCAGTTTGCGCAGGGCTTTGACTTCGATCTGGCGGATACGTTCGCGGGTAAGCTTAAATTCGGCGCTCACCTCGTCAAGGGTATGATAGTGGCCATCCTGTAAGCCATAGCGCATCTCAATGATCGTACGTTCGCGGGGATTGAGAATGGCCATCGCCTGTTCAAGGTTATCGCGCAAGACTTGATGCGAAACCTGCTCGACAGGCGCGACCATGCTGGTATCCTCCAGGGTATCGGCCAGGTGATACTGTTCGTCATCGGTCATTGGCGCGTCCAGGGAAATCGGCTGATCAGAAACGTTGAGCAGTTCCACCACGCGCTCTTTGGTCAGCCCGACTTCCGCGGCAAGTTGTTCGGGCAGCGCCTCCACTCCCTGCTCCTGGTAAATGCGCCGGGCAATGCGCTTGATCTTGTAGATCAGTTCCACCACATGCACTGGAATGTGGATAGTGCGCGAATGCTCAGCGATTGCCCGGCTGATCGCCTGGCGAATCCACCAGGTCGCGTATGTGCTAAAGCGGAAGCCACGTTTGTAATCAAATTTTTGCGCGGCGCGCATCAGGCCGATATTGCCTTCCTGGATCATATCGAGCAAGGGCAAACCCTGATTTGAATAGCGCTTGGCAATACTTACCACCAGGCGCAGATTGGCCTCTATCAACTTCTTGCGCGCCAGGCTATCTCCGCGTGCTACTCGCTCAGCCAGAGCAAGTTCCTGTTCGGCGGTCAATAAAGGATACGAGCCAATCTCTTTCAAATATTGCTTAACAGCGTCGTCGGCTGCTCCCCGCGGCCTCTCTTCTCCCTGATCCTCCCATTCATCCTCTTTCTCCTCAAAGTATGCCTCCCCGCCATCTGGCTCAGCATACAAATCGTTTGCCACGTGCGTAGCGCGCTCGCCTCTGCTATAGCTCTTTTTTCCCCCCGCGCTGGAGACCTTACTTGCAGAACGATCTGTATCACAGACTTTAACAACTTGCTTGCCCATACCAATAACTCCTTCTAAGCCGTAACACTCTAAAGCAAATTGATGAACTCGCAGGTAGCCAGTGTATCCCGCGAACCATGCAATGGTATCTTCTTTGTTCAGAAATACTTCCTGTTTAGAACTGTAGCAACAATCGTGCCAAAACCTCCCGACGACCTGAACCGCCCAGCCTGGGCAGCCATCCCAATTCACTTGCTAAGCCAGATTCAACAGGCTGAGCGGAATTTCCTCCCGCTTTCCTCAATCGACAGGAACGGCCCTATCTAAAGGGAGAAAGGGCCAGGTTAGCTCGCCCAGAGATGAACATATTTCCAGGTTCTGTGGAAATTTCCTCACAGGGGAGGGAAAATCATACATAGAAGTCCGTGAAAGCTTGACTGGAATTGGTCTACCTGCTATGCTAGGAATGTAGCAGTCGCTAGCAGGAAATGAGAGCAATCTCATCGGCACGTCTGTGTACTGTCTGTTGTTTTATGAAGAAAACTTCATGATCCTGCTGACATAAAAGCGAAAGTATGGTATCATAACAACAGCAGAGACAACGTGTGGCTGCTGTGGGGACGCGGATGCAGCGGCGGAGGCTCCCCCTCGGCTTACTTCTCGCCACGCCTGGCCAGTGTGAGCTGTTCAGGTGGGCGAATACTATCCCTCGTGAGAAGGAAGGAGGCGATTTCGTGGAGAATGCATTTCCTCGCTGTCGCAAGTGTAGTGAAGGTGATCTGGTTCCGCTTTCGGATTTCGGTAGCCAGGGAGCTTCCATCGAGTACAAGGCATGGGTTTGCACTAACCCTTCGTGCCTTTACAACATCAAAATCCGTAATGGCGACATCATCATCAATGAACCCATCAGCGATGGGTCACTCCATTCCTATCGTACCAATCGGCAGTAGTTTCTATGACCGGATATTCATGTTCTTGCACGGAGATGAATATCCGGTAAACTTTCTTAGCCGAGCAAGTGTTTAAGGATGGGGTGTATGAGTCATCCCTGATTTTGTAAAATCAGGACAAACATCCTCCTTGTTTTGCAGGTCGCCGCAGGTGACCTGCAAAACAAGTAAAAAAAGGTTTTACGGGGGCTGTGCCCCCTATTACCTGTCCTCCAGACAGGGTGCCAGTTAAAGGACTGACCGTCCTCTGCACTCCTGCTGTTTTGCGAGCGCGGCAAGCTCCAGAAAAATTGGGGATGACTCATATTTTCTTTTTTATTTCGTCATGTTTTTGTTTTGTCAGAGACAGGATGGATTTTGCGCTTGTCTTTTCCGGTAGATCGGTGGAAGATGCTTGCAACTATGACTTATAATGACGTGTAAGTACTTACACGGTTTTATTTTTTGCAGAGAGCAGTCGGCAGTGAGCGTGTGTACTTGCTGTGAGTACACGTGGAAAGGGAGTCAGGACCAACGTGCTCAATCGATTTTTTGGGCAGAAAGCAAAAGAGGAAGCCAGCGCAACAACTTCACCCTCGGAGAGCGAGCAGGAGTTGAGAGAGGATGCTTCTATGGCAGAGCAAGGCTTTAACCCGTTCAAAAAGAGTTTGAGCCGCACACGTCAGTTTTTCAACCGTCTTGCTGGATCAGGCGCCAGTCCCGCAAGCACAGGCGAAATTGGTAGCGAGCGTAGCCCTCGCGCTGAGCCAGTGAAGCCGATCCCGATCACAGATGAGATGTGGGATGATTTGGAGGAAGCTCTGCTGCTAGCTGATGTGGGACCCGGTACCAGTTCATGGCTGATCAAGCGTCTGCACGAACGGGCGACTCAAGAACAAATGCGCACGGCTCAGCTGGTTCAGAGCGCGCTACGCGAGGAGATGGGCAAGTTACTGAGAGGGAAGCCCTTACGCTTCGCGAAAGACTCTCCGCTGACAGTCATCCTCGTCATTGGGGTCAATGGTTCTGGCAAGACGACCAGCATCGGCAAAATGGCCAGACTTTTGACTGACGAGGGCCACAAGGTCATACTGGCGGCAGCCGACACCTTCCGCGCCGCCGCGATCGACCAGTTGAAGGTCTGGGGCGAGCGCGCAGGCGTACCAGTGATTAGTCAGGGACCCGGCGCGGACCCTGGCGCGGTGGTCTACGATGCTATCCAGGCCGCCAATACGCGTGGTAGCGATGTTCTGATTGTGGATACAGCCGGGCGCCTGCACACGAAATATAACCTGATGGAAGAGCTGAAAAAGATTAATAAAGTGATCCAGAAGCTGCTCCCAGAGGGTCCCCAGGAACTCTTGATGGTCATCGATGCCACCACCGGTCAGAACGCGCTGCTCCAGGCACGCAAGTTCGCGGAAGATATCGGCCTGACCGGGGTAATTATCACAAAACTCGATGGTACTGCCAAAGGCGGTTTTGCCTTCTCGGTAACTGACGATCTGCACGTACCAATCAAATTTGTAGGTACAGGCGAAAAAATTGAGGATCTTGCCCCATTCGATCCGCAAAGTTTTGTGGCTGCGCTCTTCGCGCAAGACTGATAGGGAGATTTTGCATGGCCAGCGAAGCAGCCGTGCCCTCAACAGGGCAACCGGAAAATAATGGCTTTCAGCAACCGCGCACAACGACAGGCAATCTGGTAGTCAAGTGCCCTAAATGCAAAGAAATTTTGCTGGCACGCGAGTGGGAGAAAAACCAGAAGGTCTGCATGCGCTGTAATTACCATTTTAAATTGACCGCGCACGAGCGCATTAAGCTCCTGGTCGATCCTGAGAGCTTTATTGAGATCGATGCAGGCATGGTTTCGGGTGACCCTTTACAGTTCGTTAAACGCGCTAAGGATGAGGTTCAGACGTATCCCGATAAGTTGCGCGAGGAAATCAAGAAATCTGGCTTGAACGAGGCGGTGATCAGTGGATATGCGACCATCGAAAAGCTTCCTCTGGCGCTGGCCATTATGGATTTTCGTTTCCTGGGCGCCAGTATGGGTTCGGTGGTGGGAGAAAAGATTACGCGCGCCATTGAGCTGGCTATTAAACGGCGCATACCGGTTCTTGTATCCTCAACCTCGGGTGGAGCTCGTATGCATGAAGGTACATTCGCGCTTATGCAGATGGCGAAAACGTCCGCGGCTCTGGCAAAGCTGGGTGAAGCTGGCCTGCCTTATTTTAGTCTGATTACCGATCCTACGACTGGCGGCGTAACCGCGAGCTTTGCGATGCTTGGCGATGTCTCCCTGGCTGAGCCAGGCGCGCTGGTGGGCTTCGCGGGTCCGCGCGTGATCGAGGACTTTATGCACATCAAGTTGCCCGAGGGTACCGTCAATTCCGAGTTCGTACTCCGGCATGGTATGATCGATGCCGTGATCCATCGCCAGCAACTGCGCGAAACCCTGGGTCGCCTCCTGCGTTTCTACGCCCCCGACGCGCTCACCTGGATGAAAAAAAGTGCAGTGACCGCCAGCAGCCAGGCCGGAGAGAAATAATTGTTTATCTGCAGGCAACGAGCGAGCCAGGCCGGAGTCCCGGCCTGGCTCGCTCGTTGCCTGCAAACTTGTACTTCTATCTTTGTTCTTCGCTGAGCAATTGATCAAGGGTTTCCAACGATTGATGAGGATCAACGGTTTTCTTGAGAGCCTCTACATGTTGATCTTGCTTGTTTTCAAGATCGGGATGATCCCGGCGTAGTTCATCAACCATAGTGATCAATTTGCTCATCTTCTCATCGAGAAGGAGACTGACCTGGAGATCAAGTTGTCTGCGTCGTTCACTCACCTGATTCTGCCGATTCTGGGTAATGAGAATGACGGTTGCCTGTATTACTGCGCCCAGGGTAAGTAATCCCTGGAACCAGTTAAAGGGTGGCGGGTCGAAAGCTGGTGTGCCAGACAGACCCAGCAGCATATTGGCTCCCACCCACAACAACAGAATCAGCAGAATCAGAAAAAGAAACCTGGGCTGGCCTAAAAAATAGGTAGTTCTCTCTATTACTCTTTGTTGTGGACTCAGGCGCTGCTCAGTCTGCTTATGCAAGTTAGCAATGGTCTGAATATGCTCGTTTATTGGATCAATTTTCTCCTGCTCTTCCTGCATAGAACCCGTCCTATCCATGACTATCTGATCAGAAATTTACTCATTACACGCCTGACCATAGGACAGAGTGACAGGAAGGAGAGTATCATGGATGATGTGGACTGCTCACGCAGATATTTCCATTTAAGCCAGGTGTACTGGTGTGCTTCACAGCACAGGCGCAACACTGGTAAAATGTATTCTGGTTGTGGTAATCTACAAGCCATGCCCCTCTGGAAACGGAGCTACCGTTGCGTGGAATGTAGACTCATCATGAATTGCGCTGACGATAGCGCGATCACCATTTCAATGAGATTCTTGCCCGGCCAGGATATATGGAGTGGGTTTCCCTGCGATGTGCGGATGTTTTCGCCGCTATCGATAACGTGGACACGTGTGAACACATTTGTAGGAAGGCAGAGAAATAATGGCTTACGATCTGGAATTTGAAAAGCCGCTGGCTGAACTGGAGAAAAAAATGATCGCTTTGCAAAAGAAGGGTGATCGACTGAGGCCAGAGGAGCATCGCCAACTCCAGGATCTGGAGCGGGAGATGCGCCGCAAAACTGAGGAGATTTATCGCAATCTGACCTCCTGGCAAACGGTACAAGTAGCGCGGCATAAAGAACGCCCTCACTCAATCGACTATTTGCACCTGATCTGCGACGATTTCTTTGAGCTCTGCGGCGATCGTTCGTTTAGCGATGACCATGCTATTCTCGGTGGCCTGACCAGTTTTAACGGCGCAACCGTCATGTTTGTGTGCCACCAGAAGGGGCGCAGCATGAAGGAAAAACAGCATTACAATAACGGTATGCCCCATCCCGAGGGCTTTCGCAAAGCCCGGCGCTTGATGAAGCAGGCAGAGAAGTTCGGCATTCCGCTTGTCACCATGATTGATACACAGGGAGCCTTCCCGGCTCTGGAGGACGAGGAGCGCGGTCAGGCCGAAGCGATCGCCTCTAATCTTTATACCATGGCGCGCCTGCGCATCCCGTCGCTTAGCGTGATCGTTGGCGAAGGAGGCAGCGGTGGCGCGCTAGCTCTGGGCCTGACTGATCGCGTTTTGATCAACGAATTCAGTATCTATACTGTGACCTCCCCAGAGTCTGCGGCCTCGATCCTCTGGCGCTCAAACTCTTTCGCGCAACAGGCTGCGGACGCTATGCGCATTGGGGGACGAGAATTGAAGAAACTGGGCCTGGTGGACGATGTGATCTCTGAGCCACTCGGAGGCGCGCACCACAATCCGCCCCAGGCCGCTGAAAACGTCAAAGCGGCGATCCAGCAACACCTGGCAGAGATCAAGCAGTTTCCACTCGACGAACTGCTTGAAAATCGCTATCAAAAATACCGCTCAATCGGCCAGTTTAGCTGGGCCGAGAGCAGCCCTCAGATATAGTTTTGTCCTGGATGTTGCAACATCCAGGACAAAACTATACCACTCGACCTTGCTGATACAGAGGCGCGGAGGAAGAAACACATGCAGACGACAGCAGTTCAGTCACAGAGGGGCGCTGACGACTACCTCTACTATCGCGATATCTTGCGCGGACGCCCTATGCCACTCGCTTTCCTGGATCTGGATCTTTTTGAGGAGAATATCCGGCAAATTGCCAGCCGGACCGGCGGGAAGCGTATTCGCCTTGCCTCGAAATCGCTGCGCTGTGTGGAGGCGCTCAGGCGCGTGCTTGAGGCTGATGCCTGTTTCCAGGGCAGCATGTGCTTTACAGCCCGCGAGGCAGTTTACCTGTCTGGCCTGGGCTTCAAGGATCTGTTGATCGGCTATCCGACCTGGCATGACGAGGATCTTGGCGCGGTAGCCCGGGCTACAGCTGAGGGCGCGCAGATTACCCTGATGATTGATGGAATTGCGCATATCGACCAGATTGAACGCGTAGCCGAACAGTATGGCGTGCGCCTGCCGGTCTGCCTGGACATTGATATGTCAGTGCATTTGCCCGGCCTCTATTTCGGTGTGCGTCGCTCGCCTTTACGTTCCAGCGACGATGTGCGTCCGTTGATCGAGCGTCTGAAAGGCTCCAGTTCTGTCTGGCTGGAAGGTGTGATGGGCTACGAAGCGCAGATCGCGGGCCTTGGCGACCAGGTGCCGGGTCAGGCCGCTAAAAACGCGCTGGTCCAGCGGCTCAAGCGGAGCTCGCTTGGTGTCATCGCTCGCAGGCGCCAGGAAATCGTTGAGTTGATTCGTACTTCTGGCCTGGAATTGCGCTTTGTCAACGGCGGCGGCACCGGTAGCGAATTGACTACGCGCACGGAGGCTGTAGTGACGGAGATCACGGTTGGCTCAGGCTTCTACTCGCCCGCGCTTTTTGACCATTACAAAGATTTTCGCTATCAGCCGGCACTGGCTTATACTATCGAGATTGTGCGCAGACCGGCACCAGGCATCTATACCTGCCTGGGCGGTGGCTATACTGCTTCGGGTGCGGCGGGACCCGATAAACTGCCGCGCCCCTATCTGCCCGCAGGTACGCGTCTGCTCAAGCAGGAGGGTGCGGGCGAAGTGCAGACGCCGATCGCTTATCAAGGTCCCCATCGTCTCAGCCTCGGCGATCCTATTTTTCTGCGCCACGCCAAGGCTGGCGAGATCTGTGAGCGTTTCACGCATCTGCTACTGATCCAAAAAGGTGCAATTGTTGCGGAAGTTCCCACTTACCGGGGGGATGGACGCTGTTTTTTGTAGGTGACGCGCACCAGGATTATGCATACATAGCCTGACAGGAAGGGAAAAGCGCATATGAGCAGCGAAAAGCCTGGGCGCTGGCACAATTGGTCGTCCTCGGTCAAAAGCGCGCCAAAGGTGCTGGTTCAGCCAGCTAGCCTGGAAGAACTGGCTGGACTGATTGGCACTTATGCCAGAGAAAGGCGGCGTGTACGTGTGGTGGGTGCGGGTCATTCGTTTCCGCCGCTGGTTTATACTGACGACGTTTTAATGTCACTGGACAAAATGCAGGGTATTGCAGCGGTTGACATGCAGAAAAATCAGGTTACCATCTGGGGTGGTACAAAATTGCACGGTCTGGGTAATGATTTGCTGAGCAGGGGCCTGGCGCAAGAGAACCTGGGCGATATTGACGTGCAGAGTATCGCTGGTGCGATCAGCACGGGTACCCACGGAACTGGCACACGCTTTGGCACCATTCCCACCCAGGTGGTTGGTCTGACCCTGGTGACGGGCACAGGTGAGATCCTGGAATGTTCGGAAGCATTGCGTCCTGAGATTTTCAAGGCAGCGCAGACCTCGTTTGGTGTGCTGGGGGTTATCGCGCAAGTCACGCTGCGCGTGGTACCCGCCAAACGCCTGCATTACAAAGGTTATCGTGAGCGCCTGAGCAGTGTACTGACTAATCTTGAGCGTTACAAGCAGGAGAATGCTCACTTCGAGTTCTTCTGGTTCCCCAACACCGACTGGGTGCAGGCGAAATTTATCAACGAGACCGAGCAGCCAGTGACCAGAACCAATTTTCTGGGTACGCTCAATGAGATCGTGCTAGAGAATTGGGTCTACTGGGTTATCTCAGAAATATGTCGCCTGGTACCGCCTTTCAGTGCTACGGCCAGTAAAATCTCAGCCGCAGGAGTCGCCAGTATAGACGAAATCGACTACAGCCATCGTCTCTTCGCCACGCCGCGCATGGTCAAGTTCCAGGAAATGGAGTACAACCTGCCGGCCCAGCACCTACCAGCAGTTCTTGAGGGAGTACGTGCCAGCATCAAAGAGCAACGCATCAACGTCCACTTCCCGGTTGAGTGCCGCTTTGTCAAAGGCGACGACATCTGGCTGAGTCCTGCCTATCAACGCGACTCCGCCTATATTGCCGTCCATATGTACAGGGGTATGCCCTACACTGAGTATTTCGAGAGCGCGGAGGCCATCTACCAGAACTACCAGGGCCGTCCCCACTGGGGCAAGATGCACACCCTGGACCACCACACGCTATCCCAACTCTATCCCCACTGGTCCGATTTCCTGCGTATCCGCCAGCAATTGGACCCCCAGGGAATTTTCCTCAACGACTACTTATGTGCTATGCTCGGCATCAGCGCCGCAAAGCCAGTAGGAACAGCCTGAAGCCCTGATTGCATCCATCGCGAAGAGCGGCCAGCACTGGCAACTCATCGCCTGATCGCCCCAAGAAATGCTGGCCAGGACCAGGACCAAAGGGCCAAAGAAAGGCTTGACTTTACCTGTAGTTCATGGTATCTTCTATACGCACAAGGTTCCCCTGAACACACGCTTGTTCCGGGGCCGCTTAGCGAGCCGGCGTGGCGGAACGGTATACGCGGTTGTCTCAAAAACAATTGCCCATACGGGCTTGAGGGTTCGAATCCCTCCACCGGCATAAAACACAAGTAAAGGCTACCTCAGTTGGCTCTAGAAGCCGGTCGAGATAGCCTTTTTACTTACGTACAGCCCCACATACAGCAGCCATACAGCAGTAACAAACTCATTCCTTTAAGAGATCATCCAAGCGACTGGGCGCACCACCCTGCATATTTGGGAGCATATGCGAATAGATATCCAGCGTGATCGAAACGTTGCTATGACCGAGCATCTCCTGAACAATCTTTGGATGCATATTTTCTTCAAAGAGCAACGAAGCCACACTATGGCGTAGATCATGAAAACGGATATCTGGCAACTCTGCCTTTTTAAGCAAAGACTTTAGCACATCAAGAATATCACGCGTTGGATTGACATGTGTCCCGATAGCTGTACAGAACACATAATCATGATCCTCCCAGGCATCAGCAGCCTTTACCTGCTCAATGGCTTGCCGTTCGCGATGCTGTTTCAACATCTCAAGAGCAAATGGAGCAACGATCAGGTGACGCCGACTCTTTGCCGTTTTGACCTCCGCCTCTACATAGCCTTTACCCGGCATCTTACTTGGAACTCTTGAAAGGATACGCTGGACCCTTAATGCCCCTTTCTCGAAATTAATGTCTTGCCATTTCAAGCCCATGATCTCGCCACGCCTCATTCCAGTTGCCAATTCCAGGTGAAAGAGTGCTTCCATCCGATGCCCACGCGCCGCAGCAAGCAGCTTCCTGGCCTGCTCTACTGTCAGCGCTTGCCCCTCGAAGTGCGCTTTGTAAGGAGAGTCAACTAACTCGCATACATTGCGCGGTACCAACCCCCACTTTACCGCAGTCTTCAACGCTTTGTGCAAGACATTATGAATATGATTAACCGTCGTTGCAGAGTACCCCGCTTCCAAACGTTGAGCATACAATGATTGAACGTCTTGAGGTAACAACTTCTGTAACTGCTGTCTGCCTAACGTTGGGACTATATGAATACGAACCACTTCCTCATAACGCTCATACGTACGCGGACGAACGCTCTGTTTTTGCGAGTCTTCCAGCCACTTTCCTAAAAACTGTTCTACCGTCTGTTTCTTTGCGTCTACCGAAACACCCTTACTCACAGCCTGAATAAAAGCTTCTCGCTTGTCTTTCGCTTCTTTCTGCGTCTTCCCATAAAAGTACTTCCGCTTTCCCTCGACTGTCGCACTTGCGGCCCAAAGATCCTCTTTTTGCCGATACACCGACCCCTCACCGTTTGCGCGAACTCTCTTTTTTCGTACCATAAGCATCACCCCTTTCAACTAAGCAGATTTCACACGATCCTCAACCCACTGCTTCAATGATGCTGTAGGCACACGCACCGACCGACCCAGACGAATAACCGGCACATCACCCACTGCAATTAGCTCATACATCTTTGTTCGCCCCAAGCTCAACAACTTCGCCGCCGCTTCTACTTTCAGGAGCAAAGGAAGCTCAATAACATCCTGTTTCTTATCCATAGGCACACCTCCCTTTCACTAATGGCTAGCCAACCATTCCAATATCAAAGCTAATGACCCCTCCTTTTCTTTTTTCAAATGTGGTCTAAACGAGCCTTAGAAGCCCTATTAGCGCCACGCCTCTTCTCTTTTTTGGATTTTATTGGGCGCGATATACCTAGTTCGCGCCTACGATCCTGGCGGAGATGCTCCGGGCGCGGGGAACCCCGGCCCTCCGCCGCCTGCTACGCGGCGCACCGCCCACCACCTCACCTCTTCCACCACCCCCACCGCTAAGGCACCCGCTACGCGGGATGAAAACAGACATCTCAGACGGGCACACTACTCGGTGGCCAGCACAGCCGGGTGACGCCGCCATTGACCGGGTGGGCTGAGCGCTACGCGCCGAGAGTGACCGGGTTCTGCATTGATGAGTATGTCAGAGGGCGGTCACTCTCGCTCAGAGAGTCTAGCCTACCCGGTCAATGGTCCCAAAGCGGCGTCACTTATTCCGGCTGTCCTGGCGGGCACACGTCTCGACGGGCGTGCATGCCTCAAGCTCCCAGGATGCTTGATGAGCCTACCGGCTCCCTGGTCGGCGCAGTGTGCGCTCCGATCTTCTCGACCAGAATGCACACTGGAATGTCGCACCAATAGCTAGCCATGCGATGGCTTTTTCCTCTCGTCAGAGAGCGCGGCAGGACCAAGCAACGCCAGTAAAACCACGAGTCCTCGTTGAGCCTCATCAGCATCAAGAAACGCCAACGCTGAAAGCCAACTGAGCCAAAACCCTGCTTTCCAGTGTAGCGAAGCAGGCAATGGCGGGTAATCCACAGAAACCCCCTCTACCAAATACTCTACAATCTCATCCCAGGAATACCCATGCTTCACAAACACCTCTTGCCCATCCTCATCTTCATCTATCAATTCCTCAAAAAACGTCTCGAAGCCGTGAAAGCATGCCCGCTTAAAATCGGTATGAGCAGTCACCCATGCCTGAAAAGGAACCTCTAAAAGCACATCAGGCGTATACGACACGTCCAGATCAGCCGGAAGAGACGGCAGAGTAAACACCATCCCCTGAGTAAGATTAATGGCCATAGACTCACCTCTTTCTTTTTGCTTGACAAGCCATCTCCACCCCGGCATAATAACCGAGAGAGCCGAGCGACCCAGCCAAATGGTTTGCCATAGGTTCTCAATCGATAGATCTGGTCGTTTGAAGCCTCCAGATCTATCCGACTAACAGTCTCATAAGTTCACAATGTTCACAAGAAAAATTATACCCTAACCACTTCCAAAAGTCAATGTTTTTAACAATGTTCACAAAATTAACAATGTAAGATTGCCTTAGCCACATTCACACCTATCACAATCCATGTTATAATAGAAACAGATAATATTCTTTAGGAAAACCGCATGGGTGAGTACGGGAGGGGTAAACATGAAATTGAGCGATAAATACTATTCAGGCAGAGAAGTACAAAACCTGCTAGGCATCACAGAACCCAGATTGAGAACTCTGGTAGCAAATAAGCAATTAACAAAACACTTCCCACCAGGAAGAAAAACAGCAGTGTATCTAAAAGCAGAGGTAAACGCGTTTGCTGAAAAGTGGGAAGCTTTTCTATTAGCAAAAGAGCCTGCTAAAATTGAATTTGCGGTAGCTAAGCCAGAAGACATGCAGGCAGAGTATGACTTTGCCCAAAACGTATACGGAACCAGCATAACCGTTGAGCAAAGACAGGCATGGCTAGCAAAAAACCCGGAGTTCGACTATATAGTAAAACGCGATAACAAGGTAGTCGCCTATCTTACTCTTCTACCTTTAAAACATGAGACTGTACAGGCATTCATGGAAGGAAAGATCAGAGGGAAAGATATAACACCTGATGATATAGAAACATTTGAGCCAAATAAAGCAATAGAATGCATCATCATAGGCACTGCCACCGATCCAGATGTAGAAGAAACAACAAGTACATATTATATGCTTGTGCTTATACGAGGAATAATGCGGGAACTACAAAAGTTAGGGGCAAGGGGAGTCGGTATCACTAAAATATTCGGTACAAGTGAAAGCCCGAAGGGCATAGCTATGGCTCTACATCTTGGCATGGACGAAATAAAACCTAGACTCGGCAAACGACTTAGATTTGTTCTGGAAATCGACAAATCAGAGTCGTTTCTCCTTAAAGCCTACAAGGCAGAGCTAACCAAGATAAAAAACTGCTCAAATAGCTAGCCATTCAGTTTTTCAACCCAACCAAATTATGTTATAATAAGTATAGCTTCTTAATGAAACCTGTAGTACGTTTTCTAGACTCAGGAAACGTGGAAAGGAGCAATGCCTATGCCAACACAAGAAGAACGTCTTGCAGCAATTGAACAAGACCTAGCCCAATTCAAAACGAGAACTATCAACCGTTATCAAGACTTTGCCGTAGAATTCACTGTAACCAAAGCCCTAGCAGAAAATACTATCGGACGCCTCGCAACAATACAGGAGGAAATAAACCAACGGTTTGCAGGAGTCGAAAACACTCTCAGCGAGCATACAACCACACTTAATGACCACACAGCACGATTTGACCGCATCGAAACGCTTCTAACTCAGATCCTGGCTCGTTTACCACAACAACCATAAAAATTAAACTAGCACTGTACAGCAGCCCATACAGCAGCGCCCACGACATGCAACGGAAAAGCTGATACAGAACATCATGAGAACCGGCCTCTAGAGTACATTCCGACACCTAACGGACGGCATCGGACGAAATGGGCCGAATCCCTCCACCGGCATTTCTCGTCTACAGCTATCCACCAATGTCTTCCCAGGCCCTTCGAGTGTCCACGCACGTCTACCAGAATCGATAATTGTCTACTGTGTCTGCTGTCAGTTTTGCTGTCAAAATGAGAGTGAGAATAGGCTGGAGAGGCGGGTGGAACGGCGATGAAAATTTTCAGTGTAGCTGTACAAACTGACAGAGACATTTTGGAAGAGAGCTGCGAGAAATCGTGGCTCTTTTGGCAAGGCATTAGAAAGATTTTCACACCATTAAAATTTCCGTGAAGGCTTTGTGCTGTACTCGTTAATATTTTGAAATTCATATTCGCCACAAATCACAAATTGGCTGAAGAGAAAGGGAGAAGCTGAAAAGCTGTGAAAAAATAGCATATATAATTGAAGAAGATGCTATCGATGCTATGGAGTGCGCGGGGGCTGGAGATAAAGGGGTTGATGCAGTTTATATTTTTCCACCAGAAGATGATGACATTTCATGGGCATTGATAGTACAAGGAAAATATGGAACGTCGCCTCACGATCAACGAGGCTGAACAGGGCTTTGAGCATGACTGGCTTGTATGATCGCGAGAGATTGCGGCTTTTCGCGAAATCCAGAAATTCCTGCTTCCATTCCTCGGTCGAGGCTGGGATGGTTTCCAAGTTACGTTCTACTCGCACCTGCTCAACCCGATCGCGTCGAAAATAGTAGCTGCTGTGATCAGCGGCAGACTGCGAGGCATCGGGAAGGAGCAGGCCACTTTCAACCCAGCGACGCACACGTGTGGGATCAACCCGTAGAGCATAGCCAAAGGCGTTGAGGGAGAGCAGATCTTCTTGCGGTTCCAGATCAACGGCCTGGCCCTCTAATGCGCTTGCATCTGATGCAGGAGCAATTGCGTACTGCCCAGAGCGCTCTCTGACTCGTTCGGCATTTTCTCTAATTGTACACGAAAATGTGTTTAAAAACCAGTGATCACTGGGCGAGTTTTTCCCCGCTGATCAGGATCGGGATATGAGAACTTGTCTTACTCTCTGCACTGCTACTGGTTGCTCTTTAGCATACATTCGGTGAGTCGCCACTGCCACTGTTCTGGCAAGGCATTCCAATGATCGTGAATAAAATCAACCAGAGTATTGCCATCGACCAGTTTTATGTACCCTCGGAGTGTTAAATGCTGAACATCGGCCCTGGCTTGAGCGCTAAAAAGCGTGGTAGTGACAAACCACCCTTCGTTTGCTCTATGGAGGCCCATAGTTCCCCCAAATTCACGAGTGAATTTCGGCGCAACATTATAGCCGAAGAATTGTTTGCACTGAACAATGAGCGGTTGCCCATACTGATTTTTCCCACGGAGATCAATCCCCCGGTCAGAAGCTCCACCCACGCATTCCCATTCAAAAAGCACGCCCATCGCTTCCAGTAACGCGCCTGTGAAATACTCAAACTCCTTGTTAGTAAGCTGGGCTAGATCAGAGAGTTCCACCGGACGGACTCCGATGGTTTGTGCGGTCTCTTGCATTTGCACCACTGCCATTCGTTGTTCCTGGTGCCAGCGCATTTCTTCTAGCGTTGGGCGCGAGCGGAGCACAACCCAGATAATGATACACAAAAGAATGACCACAAGGACGGCGATGCTTCCTCCGATAAGGAACCCAGGAGGTACACGCATAAGTATCCACACCACTGCAACCAGTAGGCATCCAATCAACAAAAGACGATATCCCAACGTACTTCGTGTTTTTGCTACGGGTCTCTGACGCTGCGAACGAGATTGTCCCCGACCACGGTTTGACTGTTTTCTCATGGAAATCTCCCTCTGTCTGTTTACCCTCTCAAAAGCTATCATGTTGTATCTTCATTCTCTAAGTATACTCAAAAATCGGAAGAGTAAAGAGATGGACTTGCTTGATTTGGCTTGAGAGCAGCGTAGATGCAAATTTTTCTGAGGCCAATTACGAGAGATAGTACCATTGGCATCTCACCTGATTTTTTTCAATCTCGCGCGGAAAAGTGCTGCCAGGGAAATCGCTCCCTTCCATCAGAGGGTTCAGAACTTCATAGATGGTGATGCCTTTTTCAGAGAGAAGCTGATGAATGATCTCAGCTTCTTTCTGACACGACCCTTTATTCTATCTGATAAAGAGAAATGCGTTGTTTCTCATCCAGGCACAACAAAAATAACGTATTTCCTTCAACCCAGGCATCTACCTCTTCATACCAATTTAACGAGCCGCAACCATTCTGTGGCTCTAATAAGTGCCTATTGGGGAGCCATGTCGTAGACGCTGCTTCCTTTTCTGCCATTAGCATGCCCAGGTCGATGGGTTTTCCATTCGGTAGGGTCATCATGTGGCACCTCTCTATTGAACGTCTATTTCTAAAAGTACTTCTTTTAAAGAGAACATTGACATACATGAGCATGCTCCTCTACATTGAAAAAATATTCCATTGGAGGAGCATATTGTGAAAATCGCTACTGCACTATTGAAAAAGCCCTACATTATGAACGAAGCACAGCAAGCGATTGTCTCCCATAAGAGGGGTCCACTTCTTGTGGTCGCCGGACCAGATTCTGGTAAGACGCGCAGCCTCTCCTTGCTCGCGATGAATCTGCTCTTGTGTGGAGATGCGGAAGCATCGCAGATCGTGCTCTGTACCTATACCGAAAAGGCGGCATATGAGTTAGAGGATCGTCTCACCTCTATTGCCAGAGATGTTCACTATACAGGCGATTTATCCCAAATTCGCGCGGGAACCATCCATCGCATCTGTCAGCAACTTATCGCGGACAGCGATCCTCAGCATGAGGCAGAGCAATTGGCAGAGTTGATAGATCTCTTAAAGAGGCGAGGAAAGATCAAGGACTACAGCGACGTTGCGCTCCTGCTCTATTCTGTACGGCCAGAGAAGAGCGATCCCTATATACAGGCGCTCGCCGGGAAAGACATACCTGTCTACTGTCCTCGTGCCAGGGCGTTTTTTCAGCAAGCAGAGATCATGCTCATGCTTGGTTGTTTTGCGTTCATCCTGCAATACTCAGCCAGGGAGCAGAGCACCGAAATCAGAGAGCAAGATTTTTCAGATTATCTCGCTGACTCTCAGCAGAGAGTGACCAGTTGGTGCCAGCGCCACCCGGCGCTCACCAGAGAGTTGCAGAGAATCGCCAAAGAAGTGCAGCGGCTGGCCGACGAAGAGGAAGGCGATTTCAATGTACAATATCTCATCAGCTCTTTTTATCAACTCATTTTTGAAGAACCATTCCTCTCCCTGCAAAAACGCGAGTCAGCCAGAGCCAACCTTGTGAGTTTTTCCAGACTGCTAGAGATCTTCCAGCGCCACTGCCACTATCGCGCTGACGCTGAAGACAGGCTGGATGAAATCAGGACTGCCTTCTTTGAGCGCTTCTTCTGTTTTCTCCAACAAGACGGAGTCAATGAAGATGGGGATCAGCAACTACCCTTTTTAAAGGGACATGTGCAGATTATGACCATCCACCACGCGAAAGGGCTGGAATTCCCGGTAGTCATCGTCGGGAGACTTGACAAAGCACAGCTTTACCCCTTCACGCCGGGGAGATAGCTTCTTTGGTCAGCTTGTGCATCAGACCATAGAGAGGCTTCACCGTCAAACTCTCAAAGGGATACCCGGGCAGAGCGATGAAATATATGTGCAGGCGGTCTTCGCCAAAACATATCAACAATTGCTGCGCACCGCCACCCATCCTCTTTCGGAGATGGAAAAAGAGCAAGCCCTGCGTCAGGTCCTCAACTATTATCAGCAGAATCAGCGAGAGATCCAGCATAGCAGAGCCGCCGAGTTTCCAGTGCAAATAGATCGTCGCGCGTATATCCTGCGCGGCAAAGTCGATCTACTCGTCAACGGAGACAAGGGCCTGGAGGTATTCGATTTTAAAACACACGCGCGGCCAGACCATGATTCCCTCCACCTGGCTTTTTATCAGCAGCAACTCCATCTCTACGCGCACGCCCTGCAGAAACACATAGGCCATCTTCCCGAGCGTCTCTGGCTCTATTGGACAGCAGAAGAGCAGAAAAAAGACGCGCTGATGGAAGTAGCCTGCGACAAAGACAGCATGGCAGAGACAGTCTCAGCGGTAGACGAGCTAGTCACAAAAATGCAAAACAAGCAATTTGAAGTAAAGATCCCACCCTCCCCTGAAATCTGTAAAAGATGCGACATCCGGCGCCTGTGCAAAAAAGAAGGCATTCTCTGAGCGAATGGCACTGGCAAGCCTTCTTTCATTGCCATTAGTTTGGACTAGACTCAGGTTCTGTATGCTTTATGAGATTTTTCACATCCATTTCCAACCAGAAGTCAATGCAAAGCCTTTATACTGGGCACATGCGGCTGAAGCACCCGTAGAGCCGGTACTGCCTGGGGCAGATGCACTGATATGGGTGCCAGATAGACAGACAGACACAGGCACACATATGCTGACCGCCACAGATCTCTTCTGAAAATGATGGGCGTATTGCAGCAACTTTATGGAGAAAACGATATTATTGCAAACGGGACGTTTTATCTCAATACGCCAGGTTCTTATAGGGAGCGGCCTGGTGCTCCTCTTTGGACTGGCTCTCGGCTTGCGCGTCTCACTCTACCATATAGAAACCAGCGATTATACCGTCTTCGTGAGCCAGTGGTATGACTATATCCACACCCACGGTGGCCTGGCTGCTCTCAAAGATAATTTTTCCAATTATAATACTCCCTACCTGACGCTTCTCGCTCTCACTACCTATCTACCCATGCCTGAACTTATCGCGATCAAGACTCTCTCGGTTGTATTTGATGGGGTGCTTGGCCTTTTCGCGTATCTCATTCTCCGGCTGAAATATGGACGATCCCTGGCCGCGCTTGTTGGCGTGCTGGTGCTCCTCTTTGCTCCCACCATTTTTATTAACAGTGCTGCCTGGGGACAGTGCGATGCCATCTATACCGCCTTCTGTCTGGGTAGCCTCTATTTCCTACTCAAAGAGCGACCAGGCTGGGCATGCGTGTTCTTTGGCCTGGCTCTGGCCTTTAAACTCCAGGCGATTTTCTGCGCGCCCGTCCTTTTCGTGCTCTTGCTGAAAAAACAGTTGCCGCTGCGCTACCTCGTCCTGATCCCGCTCGTCTTCATGCTTCTGCTGACGCCAGCACTGCTGGCTGGCCGCAATGTGCAAAGCCTGCTCAGCATCTATGTGCAGCAGGCCTCAAGCGGCGGCAGCGCTGGCACCAACATATTCAACCAGAATGGAGCGGGCTCATTCAGGCCTGGATCAGGCAGTTCGGGGCAGCCCGCTGGTAACGGAGCAGGCAGATCTGGCCAGGGGTATGGTGGCGGACCGGGCGCAACTGCCTCTGCGGGATCTTCACTCACGTTGAACGCGCCAAGCTTCTATCAATGGCTGCCTGCCAATGCACCAGCAGACTCTTGGAAGTGGCTCGGTATCGGGCTGGCCGCGCTGTTCATTCTAGCTCTCAGTGTTCTCCTGTTGAGAAACAGACAACGGCTCACTACGGCTCTCCTGCTCAAAATCACTCTGCTCTTCGCTCTGGCCATGCCATTCCTCTTGCCAGAAATGCACGAGCGCTACTTTTACCTGGCCGATGTGGTCTCAATCCTCTACGCCTTCTACTTTCCTCGCGCTTTCTATGTTGCTCTCATTGCGCAACTCTGCTCACTCCTCAGCTACATGCCCTACCTCATGCATACGCAGATTGTACCCCTCTCGTATGTCGCCGGGGCTGTGCTGATCCTGATTGTAATCGTACTGATCGATCTTCTACACGCGCTCTACACCAGATCAAAGCCAGCGCTACCTGAAGATGAGCAGTTGACAAAAGCACCCGCGCCAGCCCTGGCAGACGGGCCAGATGCGCTCCATGCTACAGGATAAGTAGAGGCAACTGGTATCAAGCCGGGGTCCATGCTTGTTTTCTCGCCAGCGGTCCAGGAGCTTGAGAAAGACGGCCAGCATCTGTCAGTAGCAACTCTTCCAATTCCAACTGCTCGTCCTCTTCCTTGAGCCAGTACTCTTTTCCTCGCGCAGATGGCTTCCAGCCATGCTCTAAAGCATATGCAATAACAGCATGGATGTCTCTGGGCATCGGATAGGTGCAAGAAACGGGGTAATCGATCCACTTCGATGTCAGGTTCACAAAAAGAGCCTGGCTGCTTTTCCCTCCACCCCAGATACATACCCGCAGAATGCGACTCTGATCAGGATGATAGAACCAATCTGCTGTCCACCAGAATGGCATACCCTCAACAACGATTTTGCGCAGTTTCTTTTTCATGATGCTTCTTTCGTGTATACTTACACATCACATTGCAGGTGTTCGGTCCCCCACTTCCTGCCGCCAGCAGAGCAACCCGCGCTTTTTGAGACTCTCTTTCACAAAAGGATGTCATCCGCAGGTGGCAGTCCACCAACAGTTTCGATTTTCCTCACATAGACGGCGCAGAGCGTTCGCTTCTCTTCCCTGGGCTTGCCATTCCAGACAACGGCGCTTACTGGTTCGGTAACCCAAAAAGCTGATGCTGGATGCTTGCTGCATCTACTCAGGTAAAAATGCTAGCTGCTGGTGAAGAAGGCGACTCTATCTCTGGTGCCAGCACAACCTCAAGCGTCGGCAAGTGCTCGCGCAACAGGTCGGCCAGGGAGCGTAGGCCCCACAGTTCTCCGGCCCGATGCCCTATCGTGATCACGCTGATCGCGCTATCCCGCGCCGCTTGCCTGGCTGTTTCTCTCCACTGACCGGTCACATAGGCTTGAATATGCTGCTCGGCTGCCTCGTAAATAAGCCCGGCATTGAGCGCGCCAACAACCGCGATCCGTTGCAGCGGCTTGGTGCGCGGATATTCTACGCGCGGCGTGACGTGAAAGATCCGCTCTAGCGACTCTACGAGTATAGCCAGCGTTGTGCTCGCGATATCTCCAAACATTCCCAGAGGGATCTGTTTCTGCCAGGCGAAGGGTACAGGATGAGCCATACCCAGCGCAGCGGCCAGGCGTGGATTGAAACCAAAGGTCAATCTGCTATCAAAAGCCAGGTGATAGCCAAGCACGCCGGTCCCGGCAGGCAGAACATCGGGTCCCAGACGCCAGAGACGATGGAGAAAGAGGGCCTCAAGCTGCTGCTGGCGCGCCCACATCCCTATATCCGCCCACGGCTCAAGCGCTAAGCCCAGCCTTTGTATCGCGAGGGTCGAGGGCAGATAGATCCCATTTTGATCCCCTGGGAAGCGCATACTCTCCAGATAGCCGTCAAAATACTCTGCCTCTTCGACGGTATAGCATCATCACATTCGCTGCCTTCTACAGGCGTCTCAAACCCTTACGGGCTCCATTTGCCTCTTCGACAGACCTCTATTTAGTATAGCATCAGAGGCGGTCTCAGACAAGGCTTGGCGCGAGCCGAGTATTTGTGTGGCTTTTCTCTGAAATTCTAGCTCTTACATAAAAGGACAAAAGGCGCTCACGTGGCCTGGAGAGACATACACGAGCCTCGTGCGTGGACCTGCTGCGAAGGAGGTTCGCGCGAAAATGCGATGGTCCTGAATGGATCTTTAGCAGACCAAGGGTAGGCAACCGGTAGGTAAGTGCTAGTGAGGAAGCAGGCCGCGGATCTGCTGTGAGCGCCTTGATTGAGGATATTCCTCACTGTTTGCTGGTGGGCGTGCATCGCGCTCTTCGCGATAACGCACCAGGTTCTAACAGCTTTATTCGACTATTTACAGTACACAAGAGAGTAGCAATAATAATTGCAAATTTACAAGCTATATGCGTATATTAGTAGTAGTTTGTGTATTTTCTTTGTGCCAGCGTTCTTCTAGTGAAATTACAGAACCTGTGTTTTACTGATCTCTCAAGCGAGAAGGAGTTCCGATGCAGAAACGAGAGCCTAAAGATGAAAAGGCAGACGAACTGATAGTGCATCTGGCCAGCAAAATGCGTAAAGTGCCCAGTATCTCTACTCTGGATTTGAGTCTATCTTATCTCGAAATCTCAAAGTCGGGAACGTTCGTGGAACAGGATGGTCTGAAAGAGCATGATAAGGTGGGACAGGTTTATTACTATATTGGAGAAGGACTGGCTTATACTGAACGCGTTCGCACCTGTACCGCTCTGGCTATCTATAAAAAAGTACCTGGCCAGCTAGCCTATCTCTCACACGCCGATAGTAGTACATCGAGCAAGGTCATAGCCACACACATCGGCGAATATCTCACGAAGGTAGGAGCAGCATTCTTTGATCCTGCTCAGACAAGCATCGTGCTCTGCTTTGCGGAGGATACGTTCAGCGGTTTTAAGCAAAGTGTCTTATCTTCATCGCTGACCCCGGTTCTCAAAGGACTCCTTGAGGTTATAGGAGCAGAGAGGGCCAGGGCAATGTGCGCGACGATCTGCTATCAAGAGGTCGGGCCGCAGGATAAGATTGTCGTTGGGAATGGGCACGCTCCCTCGGCCTTTCCCGCCACACGAGAAGAGATGTGTGCATGGATAATCAGTTTGTATCTTGGGGAACAAGATGGTTCTCTGCGGCAGGACGAGTTGGGGAGTAAATTAGTCACTTTCCTCCCATCAATTGACAATACAAGTCATGAGCAACGAGAGTGGTTGCTGAGTTCAAAAGTCAAAGATTTGCCTAAAGTTGCGCGTCTAGCGCAAAGCAAAAGTGGAGGTCAGAAGTATCTTACAGATCGCATCCAGCAACTTTACACAGCCCATGGGCTGCAAGCGCTCCTGGAAGATAAGTAAGAGGTTGGCAGGCTCCATAATAGACAAAAGCGGCCCAGTAATAGGGAAATGCATAGCACCGGTTCATGCCTTTACCGTGCTCAATGTTGCATAGTATTATTGCCGAGGTCTGAGCGCGATTTGCAGGCTGTGATACCAGCCTGCGCCCTCAAGAAGTAATACGACTTGTTTCGTCCTGCCAGCGGAGAGCCGCGCGCCGAAGTTGGGCAGCAAAGCACGAAGGCCATTCTTCGCCCTTTGTTGCCCAGGCCGCTAAACCCGATTGCAGGTTGCGCGGTGGTCATGATCATGAGACAACACCGTTTAGCTCGGTCAGATCGTCAGCGGAAAGGGTCAGTGCTGCTGCGCTGATGTTCTCGCGCAGATGCGCGACGGATGAGGTACCGGGAATAAGCAGAATGTTTGGTGAGCGCTGGAGCAGCCACGCCAGCGCGATGGCCATCGGTGTGGCACCGAGACGGGTGGCGACCGCTACCAGCTTGTCGGACTGCAGAGGGGAGAAGCCACCGAGCGGGAAGTAGGGTACATAGGCGATGTCCTGTGAGGCAAGGGAGTCGATCAGGTCGTCGTCGCCCCGGTGGGCAAGGTTGTAGCTGTTCTGCACGCACACAAGCGGCGCAATGGACTGTGCCTCGGCGATCTGCTCAGCGTTGACAGTGCTGATACCAAGATGTTTAATCAAGCCCTCCTGCTGCAGACGCGCCAGCGCGCTGAACGGTTCGGCGATCGAACCCGGCTCGGACGAGTGACCGTCGTGTCCACCGCCGACGCGCATGTTGACGACATCGAGCACATCGAGTCCGAGGTTCCGCAAGTTGTCGTGGACCTGCGCGCGCAGTTGTGCGGGAGTTCGCTTCTGTAGCCAGCCTCCCCTGCCGTCTCGCACTGATCCGACCTTGGTGACGATGTGCAACGAGTCGGCGTAGGGGTGCAGGGCCTCCTTGATGAGCTGGTTGGTGATATGTGGGCCGTAGAAATCGGCTGTGTCAATATGTGTGATACCCAGTTCCAGCGCCTCGCGCAGTACGGCTACGGCAGAGGCGCGGTCGGCGGGAGGACCAAACACACCCGGCCCAGCTAATTGCATCGCGCCATACCCCATGCGAGTGACCGTCAGACCCTCGGCCATTGTAAACATGCCCGCGGCTGTGGCTGGCAGATGACTCTGTTCATTCACTGAATACGATCCCATAGAAAATTCCCTCTTTCTCTCGTTGAAACGACGACCATCACAATGTGTGATACACTTAAAAATATGCCATAAAGGCTCTCGTATGACCAGAGTCTCTTTATCATATGATTGAGACTCGCAAGATAAAGAGGAGCAAAGAGGATCCTACATCATCGGTCGGCGCTGGAATTTTCTCGCCTGGAACACCACTGCTGAGCATGTTTTGTTGCTGTCAAAATCGGTACCGCCATATGAACACAATGCTGTCTGGCGGATGTTTGCTAATCCGCTGAGTCAGCATATATACAGCCCGAAGTGGGAACTGGTGGCGCAGAGGGTCCTGGCGGAATTCCGCGCTGATAGTGCATGTTATGCCGATGAAGAATGGTTCAAACGCTTGATAGCTGACTTGCAACACGTCAGCCCTGAGTTTCGAGCCTGGTGGCCGCGTCACGACGTGCGTGGCAGAAGCGATGAGCGCAAGTGCATCGAACATCCCTTGGTGGGACGCCTCATGTTCGAGCATACAACCTTACAGGTGCCTGCTATGCCCGAACTCAAAATCACCATCTATACCCCACTACCCGAAACGGATACGCTGGAAAAGCTACAACAGCTGATGGGCCATGACCTGGTTAAGTTCTGACTACAATTTTTGGGCGCAAATAGAAACAGCAATATAATCCCACGGTTGCATATATGATCCCCTTTTTGTTGGAGAATAGTTCAGTTCCCTTTTTTTACTTACGGACGTAATACGTAGAGATGCCGCTTCTTTGTGCTGTTGTGTTTACCACAAAAAAATTTTGAGTCAGGCAGTGATGGGAAGGCAAGTGTTTTTGCCTTGAGAGATGAAGGGAAGGATCAGCTTCCTCGCTAAACGAAAAATAGTATTGAGCTATGTATGACGAAAAAATAGTCATATGAAAGAGAGTAAGAAGCATGAGGGCAGTGTGTTGGAATGGAGCACATGATGTACGTGTGCAGAACGTACCAGATCCAACGATCTTAAATCCCCGCGATGCCATTGTAGAGATTACGAGCACAGCTATCTGTGGTTCTGATCTGCATCTTTATGATGGCTATATTCCATCGATGGAGAAGGGGGATATCCTTGGTCATGAGTTTATGGGAAATGTGGTCGAGGTTGGTCGCGATGTGCAAAACCTGCGCAAAGGTGATCGTGTCGTAGTGCCGTTTCCCATTGCCTGTGGGAATTGTCACTATTGTAAAAATGAACTCTGGTCTTTGTGCGATAACTCCAATCCAAATGCATGGATGGCGGAAAAAATGTACGGTTTTTCGGCAGCCGGATTGTATGGCTATTCGCACCTCTATGGAGGATATGCGGGTGGGCAGGCAGAATATGTACGCGTGCCTTTCGCCGATATTGGACCCATCAAAGTACCTGAAAGTTTGAGCGACGAACAGGTTCTTTTCCTCTCAGATATCTTCCCAACTGGCTATATGGCGGCAGAGAACTGCAATATTCAACCTGGCCAGGTGGTAGCGGTGTTAGGATGTGGTCCAGTTGGTCAGTTTGCCATTCAGAGCGCCTTTTTGCTTGGAGCAGAGCGCGTTATTGCTATAGATAATCTACCGGAACGCCTGCAAATGGCTAGCGAGCACAGTGCCGTCGAAGTAATCAACTACGAGGACGATCACGATGTCATCGAAGTACTCAAAGAGATGACGGGAGGACGTGGACCGGATGCCTGCATTGACGCGGTAGGTATGGAAGCCCATGGCACCGGAATTTCTATGGTCTATGACACCGTCAAGCAGAAAACGCACCTTGGCACTGATCGACCAACCGCCTTGCGGGTCGCTATCCAGGCATGTGGTAAGGGTGGAACGGTCTCTATTCCTGGCGTTTACGGTGGTTTGCTAGATAAGATGCCCTTTGGCGCGGCTTTTGCGAAGGGTTTGACGTTTAAAATGGGGCAGACGCATGTCCAGCGGTACTTGCGTCCGCTGCTTGGCCGCATCGAGCGGGGTGAGATTGATCCATCTTTTATTATCACCCACCGGATGAGCCTGGAAGATGCGCCACAGGGATATGAGATGTTCAAAAAGAAGGAAGACGAGTGCATCAAGATTGTTATGAAGCCAAAAGGCATAGACAATGGGAGCAGGAGATAAAAATATGGCAAGAACTCTGTCATCAAACACGACGAAAAGAGCTGCTCGTAATGCTCGTAATTACCAGCAGCTATCCGCCTGGCAGGCAGTCAATATGCACGCGGTAGAACGCTTACTCTCAGGCATTGGGGGTGCAACGTTAACAACCTATGGACTGTCCCGTCGTGATTGGCCGGGTTTAGCATTCGCACTTGCGGGGGGAGCTCTGGCATATCGTGGCATCAGTGGACACAGTTATGTGTATCAGGGATTGCGTATAGATACGAGCAAGCAAATGCTGTCACCAGGTGCAAGTATAGCGTATCAGCAAGGCATCAGGGCTGAAAAGGCCATGACGATTGAGCGTGCGCCTCAAGAACTCTACCATTTCTGGCGTCATCTTGAGAACCTTCCACGGTTTCTGGAGAACGTCAAAGAGGTACAGATTCTGGACGAGACGCATTCGCATTGGAGGGTGCAAGCACCAGCGGGCAAGGAAGTAGAATGGGACGCCGAGATCATCACTGACAAGGAAAATGAGCTGCTTGCCTGGCGTTCACTGCCCGGTTCGTCTATTGCCAATGCGGGTTCTGTTCACTTTATGCCCGCGCCAGGTGGTAGGGGAACAGTAGTCAAAGTCGTGATGGAATACGTTCCACCTGCTGGTCGTCTGGGTAAACTTGTTGCTATTCTCTCTGGCACGGAACCAGAACAGCAAGCGCAAGAGGCACTCCGACACTTTAAAGAGATCATGGAAGCAGGCGAGGTGCCAACCACAAAAGGTCAGCCCTCAGGCAGAAGCTAGCAAACTGGCCCTGCTTGAGTGCTTAACAGGGGTTGCCTCTTTTCAACATCTGGCACGCTCGCTGCCGCTTGAAGAGGGCAACCCCTGTTGAGTTCTACAGAGCAATGACTTTATGAAAAAGAGAGCAGCATAAGTGCCAGAGATGATTGCATAGAGCAAGCTACTCTGGTTCTCCACGCAGGTAAAAAGTGCTTTGGAAATGAGGATAATGATGCGTTTAGCCCACATATACCGCGCTCTTCTCCTGGGAGCAGCCATAGGAGCGGGAATAGGCATAAGCAAAAGGCTCAGACAATCGCGAACCTGGCAGTTGGAAGGCCGCGTTGTTCTGATTACTGGTGGATCACGGGGTCTTGGACTGGCTCTGGCTGAGGAGTGCGCTCGCCAGGGTGCATATCTGGCTATCTGCGCGCGCCAGCCAGAGCCATTGGAGCGCGCGCGGCAAAAGCTGGCTGAAATGGGGGCAGAAGTTCTGGCTCTCCCATGCGATGTTGGTGAGCAGGAGCAGGTAGAAAGGCTGGTGGCGCAGGTACTTGCTCACTTTGGGCGGATAGATATGCTTATCAACAATGCAGGCGTGATTGTTGTTGGACCCCGGAAAACTATGACTACACAGGATTATGCTGAGGCAATGAAGAGTATGTTCTGGGGAACGCTCTATCCGACGCTGGCAGTTTTGCCTTTTATGCTCACCCAAAAAAGCGGACATATTGTGATGATCACTTCCATTGGAGGGAAAGTCAGTATCCCTCATCTGCTACCTTATAGTAGTGCCAAGTTCGCGGCACTGGGCTTCTCAGAAGGACTCCACGCGGAACTGGCCAGTGAAGGTATCCAGGTGACGAGCATCGTGCCTGGCTTAATGCGCACAGGCTCGCATGTCAATGCACTTGTAAAGGGTCAACGGCAGAAAGAGTATGACTGGTTCGGTTTCCTGGCAACGTTTCCTTTGTCTTCTACCAGTGCAGCCCACGCTGCTCGCAGGATTGTACAGGCTGCATGTCAGGGTAGAGCCGAGTTAATAATCACTCCCCAGGCAAAATTTCTTGCTCTTCTTCACGGCCTCTGGCCCGAGTTCACGATCCATCTCTTGAGCCTGATGGACCGTTTCTTGCCAACTGCCAGCAGTAGGGATGTGCAAAGCCAGACAGGGCTGGCCAGTAGATCGCGCGTGGGTAGCTGGCTCACTCAGCCCGGTGAACCAGCCGCGCATACCTATAACCAGTATGCTCCTCAGGATGACTAAAACGCTCCTATGCTCAGGAGCAGCATTCCATTTTTCTGTATCTGCTAGTAGATGCCTCTCGCGCTTTACGTTGAAAAGAGCCTGAAACCTGAATAGGCTCTTTTCGCGTATGGATAGCGCTTCTTGACCTTGCAACAAAGAAAAGTTGGTTGATTGCAACGATCTATGCTGCAAGGTCAAGAGAGAGAAAGATTTGAGTTATGTAAATCATAAGCTATCTCTAGATAAAATGCAAAACGGGTAAGCCGGGGAAAAATGAGATATTTTTGGTAAATGCTTGACAGGATGCTTCTTTCTGCGATACTGTTGTATATGGAACGTTTCGTTCAAAATATGGAACAGCATGCGTGGGAAACCGAGGCACATGCGCTAGTTGAGACGGCAACTCCTATGGTGGAGCGCGCCTTTCAGCTACTCGACCTTCTCATGATAACTGATGAAGGCCTCGGACTTTCAGAGCTTGCGCGAGCACTTTCTATGAGCAAGGGCAGTATGCATCGCCTGCTCAAAACGCTTGAGCATTGTGGAGCTGTGACACTGAATGAAGAGCGCTATTATGTGCTCGGACCACGCATCTACAAATTGGCCGCGTATGTTCGAGGAACCGGGCTGCGCCGTTTGGCTCTTCCAGCCATGCAGCGTCTTGTGCCACGCATCGGCGAGACACTTTTTCTTGGGCGCGTCGAACAGGAACATGTCCATGTAATTGAAACGGTAGAGGCAGGCGGGGAGCACCTCTATCCGCATATCTCAGTACCCCGAGGAACGCTTGTACCTTTGCCGCAGGGGTCGTCGGGCGCCTTGTACTCGCTCACTGGCCGCAAGAGCAACGAAAGCGTTGGCTCCAGAAGCATGAACTCCCCCGTTTCACAGAATCTTCCATTACGAATACTGACCGGTTTTTACAGATGATTGAGGAGGTAGCCACTTCCGGCCTTGCCATCGATCATGGGGAATATTTAACCGGAGTGAACGCTGTCGCCGTGCCCATTACTGGACCAGAGAACTCGCTGGTCGCTCTGCTCTGCGCTTTGGGCCTTGCCTCCCATTTTGACGACGAGGTAATGCGGCAGGCGGGTGAATGGTTAAAAGCAGAGGCAGAAAATATTTCTCGCACGCTTCGAGCCTGATAGAACACCGCATAGATATCCCTTGTAGTCGGCTCCTGACGCTCATTCAGATCTCTTCTCAATATTGATGTCCTTATACAAAGAAGGTACAGTCATCCATAGTTGTGTATGACATGATGTCTTCTTATCACAAAACCCTGCCCTTTCATACAAACACATTGTCGCCTGTTTCACAGATGATCGTCGTTGATCAACATTCTTAAGAAAAGAGGTATCAGGATAATGAAACGGTTTTGGTTTTCTTTCCTTACAGCCTTGTTGCTGGTAAGTGCCCTGGCCATAACTACCGGGGTTCAGCACGTGAGTGCTCAGACTGCAAATGCCCGCACAGACAACTGTGTCCTAAAGAGTGGCACTAATACTCTACAAGGAGCGCTGGCTGGAGCAAATTATACCATCCAGGTTCCCAGCAATTGGAATAAAACCCTCATTCTCTACAGCCATGGCTACGTGGCTGTGTCTGCGCCGCTAGAGAATCCGGCCCTGGATGCTCCTGACCAGCCGACAGCCACAAAACTGCTTCAGGAAGGTTACGCGCTGACCGGTTCCTCGTACAGTCAGAATGGCTGGGCGCTCCAGCAGGCCTTTCACGATCAGATGGCACTGCTCAATTTCTTGACGTACACCTGTGGCCATCCATCCCGCACTCTCGCCTGGGGCGATTCAATGGGCGGGATGATTACAGCCGGGTGGGTCCAACTTCACCCACAACTCTTTGCCGGGGCGGTACCAATGTGCGGCTTGCTGAGCGGAAGCGTCGGTTTATTTAATATACAACTTGACGGACTTTTCGCGTTTAATCTCTTGCTTGCCAATGGCTCCTTACAGGTTGTGAACTTCACCGATCCAGCTACCGAGTTTAATCAGGCGGAGAGTACTCTGGCTGCCGCACAGAAGACTCCACAAGGCAGAGCGCGCATCGCGCTGTTTTCTTCTCTGGAGGATGTCCCTGGCTGGTTTACTACTGGTTCGCCGCAGCCTGCTCCCAACGACTATGCCAGCCAGGAGCAGAACTAGTACCTCGCGGCCCAGACCGATCTCTTTTTTGATATTGAGGCTATGGCAGAAGCCGAAGGGCGCGCAGGTGGCAATTACTCCTGGAATGTTGGTGTGAACTACGATACACAGTTCGCCAGATCCGTCGATCGCCAGGAAACCATCGCTCTGTATACTCAGGCTGGATTGAATCTCCAGGAGGAGTTGGAGACAATTCAGAAGGCTCCGCGCATCTCTGCTCAACCTGACGCAGTGCGCTATATGCAAAAGTACATTGTCTTCAACGGCAAGTTGAATATTCCGGTACTGACCATGCATACAATCGGTGATCCCCTGGTGTTTAATCAGGTAGAACAGGCGTATGACAGCGTCGTTGACTCGCAGGGCAATGCTTCTCTGTTACGGCAGGTCTTCGTCGATCGGGCTGGCCATTGCGCTTTCACCTCCGCAGAGAACCTGACCGCGATCCATACGCTTATCTCTCGCCTGGCTATGGAAGATGGGACGACTCTACTAATCAAACCCAACTCAACAAGGAAGCAACCAGTTATGGTCCAACCTATAACGTTTTGCCGCCAGGCACGACAGTAGTTCCTCCGGCATTTGTGACGTATCAACCAGCCGTCTTCCTGCGTCCATATGACTCGCGCAATTTCTAGCAGGATTGAGGGATTTTGCTAGAAGGTAAACATTCGCACATGTCACTGCATGGACGCTGCCAATGATGTACTCAGGACTCGCCAGGAACGTCTACTCCTGGCGAGTCTTGCACGTCTCGCGATTCATCCTATCCGCCTGGGGCGTAGCGAGATGTAGCGAGAGGATACATTAATCGTTGCGCTCAAAGCAGGCGTCTCAAGGGTACGTGACAGCGATGTCTAATGTTGATACCCGCTTCTACCTCTCAGATAAACTACATAGAAAAGCAGGAGCGTATGCCGGCAAGCAGGAAAGACATCGTATAATAGAGCAACAGAGAGGCTAGCGCAAACGACGGTCTGCACGTCTCTCGCGGGAGAGACCTGAAGAAGGAAGAAAAAGGAGCCTGTATGCGCTTATTCATCGCGGAAAAGCCAGAATTGGCGAAAGCCATTGTCGAGGGATTGGGCGGCGGACGCCGCAAGGAGGGATACTACGACTGCGGAAACGACGCGGTGACCTGGTGCTTCGGCCACATGCTGCAATTGCTCGATCCCGAAGACTATGACGAACGCTACGCGACCTGGCGTATGGACGACCTGCCGATTGCGCCTCTTCCGTGGCGCAAAAAACCTGCGGCGGGCAAGTCAGCCCAGTTGCGCATTATCACCCAATTGTTGAAGCAGGCCGAAAGTGTCGTCCACGCGGGAGATCCCGACGACGAGGGCCAGCTTCTCATCGATGAAATTCTCGCCTACACACACTGCCGTCTGCCCATCAAGCGCTTGCTCATCAATGATAACAACACGAAGGTGGTGCGCAAAGCACTGGCGAATCTGCGCGATAACAGCGAATTCGCGGGCCTCTCCGCGTCTGCCGAAGCTCGTAGCGTGGGCGATCAACTCTACGGCTACAACCTTACCCGCGCCTATACCCTGGCCGCGCGCAAGGTGGGCTACCAGGGCGTTTTAAGCGTCGGACGGGTCCAGACGCCCATCCTTGGCCTGGTTGTGCGCCGTGATCGTGAATTTGAGGCCCACATCAAGAGCTTCTACTACTATGTCACCGGCCAGTTTCTGGTCCAGGGACTGGCTTTCCCGGCCCGCTATCAGACCGCCGAGGGCGATCCCGTTGATGACAAGGGCCGGCTGATCGACCAGAAGTACGCGCAGGGCATCGCCGATGCAGTCAAAGGCAAGGCTGCTCATCTGGTCTCAGTTGAGACAAAGCAGAAAGAGCAGCCCGCGCCCTTACCTTATAATTTGTTGCATCTGCAAAGCGACGCAGCTCGCAAATTCGGCTTCAAGCCCGATCAGGTCAAGAACATCACGCAAACGTTGCGCGAGAAGCATCGCCTCATCACTTACAACCGTAGCGACTGCGAATACCTCAACGATGAGCAACATGCTGACGCGCCTGGCGTGCTGGCGGCCATCGCGCAGACCGCGCCTATGCTGGCCCCAGCCAGTGCCGCCGCCAATCCAGCTCTCAAGAGCCGCGCCTTCAACTCCTCGAAGGTCTCGGCCCACCACGCGATCATCCCGACTGAAAATACTGCTGATCTCGCGAACCTTTCCACAGGTGAGCGCCAGATCTATATATTGATCGCTCGCGCCTATGTCGCGCAGTTCTGGCCAACTCACCAGTATGATCAAACCGATGTGCTGGTCGAAGTGGCAGGCCGACGCTTCGCGTGCCGCAGCCGCGTGACTACTCGCCCAGGCTGGCTGGCACTCTATAGAAGTGATATGAGCAACGAAGAGGTGCAGAGCGATGAACGCGATCTAAACCTGGCCCTGGATATGCGCGCCTTGCAGACTGGACAGCGTGGTATCTGCACCGATGCCACCGCCGACCAGTTGGAAACGAAACCCCGACCGCTGTACACAACGGCGACCCTGCTCACCGACCTGACGCGCGTGGCGAAATATATCCGCGATGAGCGCTTGCGCAAGCTGCTGCAAGAGAAGGATAAGAGCAAGGAAGGCGAACATGGCGGCATCGGCACGCCGGCCACGCGCGACAGCATCCTGGTTACACTCTTTGAGCGCGGATACCTTGTCGAGCAAGGTAAAACTATCGTTAGCACAACAACTGGCAGGCAATTCTACGATACTCTGCCAGATCAAGCAAAGTACCCCGACATGACGGCGCTCTGGCATGAGCAGCAGAAGGCTATTCAGGCAGGCGAACGTGACACAGCTTCGTTTATTCGCGAACTGATAGAGTACATCACTGGCGAAGTCGGTACCGTCAAGGAGCACGGTATCGGGATCACAGTCGAGACGCCCCGCTGTCCTGTCTGCCAGAAGCCGCTGCGGCGCATCAAGGGAAGCAAGGGCTTTTTTTGGGGCTGCACCGGTTTTAGCGAGGGCTGCACGTTCAGTTGCCAGGACAAGAATGGCAAGCCTGCTCCAAAGGAAGCCCCAAAGGTCTCGTCTCTGCACACCTGCCAGGTTTGCGGCAAAGGCCTGACCCGCAGGGCTGGCAAAAAGAAGGGCACATTCTGGTGGGGATGCAGCGGTTTCCCTGCCTGCAAACAGACCTATCCTGATAGCAAAGGCAAGCCCGACTATAGCAGAGTCCAGGAGCAACGCCAGGCCAGCGGCACGTCGTAATCTACCGCGAGCATTTTATGCCAGTAGTTTGTGGATTTCCTCCAGGGTAATTTGCCAGGCGCGCGAGGCTGGATCGATCACGGCGAAATGATCTTCCCCTGGCAGTTCGAGCAGCGTGACCTGGTCTCCAGCATCTCTGGCTTTCTGCGCGTATGCCTGGCTCACTATAAGCGGGACATGCCTGTCGGCGCTGCCATGAACGAGCACCTGGGGAAGACCCAGTGGCAGATGGGCCGCGGGCGAGGCTGCCGCATAACGCTCTGGTCTCCTGTGGGGATCGCCACCAAGCAACTCTGCGGCTGCGTTTCCTCCAAGTCCAAGCCGCCAGACATGCTCAAGATCATTCGCACCAGCCAGGCTTACGACACCGCGCAAGGACAGAGGGGTGCCCGCGAGCGCGAGGGGACTCTCAGGTGGCAGAGTCTTGCGCGCCGCTAGCCAGAGCGCCAGGTGTCCGCCAGCCGAATGTCCTGCGGTCACCACCCGTTGCAGATCCAATGGATAGCTAGCACTCAACGTGTACAGATAGTCAGCTGCGCGGGCAACATCGTGTAGGGTCTCAGGCCAGCCACCGCCAGGGTCGCCGATCCGGCGATATTCTATATTCCAAACAGCTATGCCACGCCGGGCAAGATCCTCTGCTAGCCCGCTCATCAATGACAAATCATAGGGAGCACGCCAGAAACCACCGTGAATGAGAAGCACCACGGGCGAGGGACCAGGCTGTGCTGGCAGATGCAGTGCGCCAAATTGCAGGCGTTCGGGACCATATGCCAGGCGCACCTCTTTTGCGGGAAGAGATTCTGGCTCTGTGGAAGCTGCGTCCGCTAGTTTTTTCGTAGGATCTATGTGCATAAGTCTGGCTCTTCCTAATGTAAATTCACTTGAGCTTTTCGGCTTTCTGATGTAGCATTCCTCAAGGAGGGCGCGGCCTGACGTTTGCTTGATTACGATCCGCTTGAGGATACTGAAACAGTATATCCCTTTCTTCCTCTTACTGCTATTGCTGAGAAACCCTGAGACTAAGTTCCCTTCTGATAACCAGGCGAGTCCGATGCAACAACCCGGCTTCTTGCCTCAAGTAAGAGGCTAATCCCAAAACACAATCTACCTGACCCAAAACACAATCTACCTGACAAATAAACATAGAATGTGATGGCAAACAATTGCCGCATGCGTTTTGCGTTTTCTGGAGAAAAACCTGAAATGACGCTTCCTTGAAGGTAGAAGCGGTGAAGGAAGAAAGAGTACAATATAATCATGGAAGGATGTTACTTTCATCCTTAACAAAGAAGGAGGATAAGTTTTATGACAATGCGTATTAGTGCGCGAAACCAGTTACAAGCCAAAGTGAAATCGGTCACGCTGGGTGCCGTGATGGCCGAGGTGGTCCTGGAAGTTGCCAACGGTCAGGAGATTGTTTCAGCTATCACTCGCACCTCCGTGGAGAGCTTGAGCCTCAACGTAGGAGACGACGTAATCGCGATTATCAAATCGACCGAAGTGCTGATCGGGAAAGACGAGTAGACGCGCCTGATAGGGATCTTGCTGGGTCTGCTCTCGGGCGACCCGGTATGCATCCTCTGTTGCTTTTATAATACGCACGGCACTTTCGCGCAAGAACCGCGCATCTACTCTTAGCATCCGCGAGCAAGCTCCTCTGCGCTAAGAAAAATATTTCATAAGAGTTCCCGTGGGCAGACTCGTTAATTAAGGCAAATGACAACTTCAATCGCTATGTTCCGATTCATATGATTGCAGCACAACCTTATTTTTCGGCAACGATGCCCGGCGAAGCTGAGGGTGGAAAAGCGCCAGGCAGGCAAAGGGGATGAAACCGATCCATAAAATACCCATGGTCAAAGGGATACCGAGATAACGCAGGCCGACGCCAACCCCGATTGGACCAAGCGAGAGACCTGCCATGGCAGTCAGGCGAGCAATGCTATTGACTCGCCCTTGAAACACGGGCGAGGCTACTATTAACGGATAGACAGCCGTTTGAATATAGGTAATGGAATCAATCAGCGCCAGGCTTGCTACGATGATGCCTAAGGCCCATGGATTTGTCACCCAGGCATAGAGTGGCCAGAGCAGAAGAAAGAGCAATAATGTGCTGATTAAGAGCCATCCGACAGAGAAACGGCGTTGCAAGAGAGGGCTCAAAGCGGCACCGAGAAGATCTCCAACGCCAGCAGCCCCGAGAATGATTCCGACAGTATTCAGCGGAAACCGCTCATTGCGGGCAATTACTGCTACCAGCACAACGTTGACACTGACGATCACTTCAAGATAACCAGCAAGCGAGACAAGGAAGCGAATGACGGGCCGTTGCCAGACCCACTTCAAGCCCTCGTAAACGTCCTTAAAAAGATGAGGACGCTTTTCCTCCTGACTCGCATGCAGAGATGTCCGAATAAAGCACACGAAGACCAATAAGATTGCATACGAGATAGCATCGGTGACAAAAGGGAATATTGGATTGAGATTGAGCAAAAGCGTTCCTAACGGAGCCATCAACGTGGCAAGCCCAAAGATTATTTCATCCAGAGCCACGGCTTGAGAGAGTTGAGACGGCAAAACAACCTGGGTGAGAGCGCTCAGCCTGGCCAGGCCAGAAAAGGTATTCAAGGCTCCAATAAGCAGAGAGCAGAGGCAAAAGAGTATTACTTGAGCAAGCAGAGGAGCTTTGTAGAGCCAGATCAACACCACACTTGCTGAGCACACAGCCTGTGCCGCTGCACACAGGATCATGATGCGCTTGCGATTCCAGCGATCAACGAGTGATCCTGCGATGAGCAGCAAAAGGAAAGAAGAAAATTGCCCAAGAGATGAAACGAGTCCTGCCAGGATTGGATCATTCGTAAGCATGAGAACAAGCAGAGGCAGGGCAACCTGCGAGATCCCTGTTCCAAGAGCGGAAATGCTTTGTCCCACTAATAATAACAGGTAATCGAGGTTTCTCCAGAGTGTTCTGGTGCTGCTTGAACTATCCATCACTGTTCGTACCTGACCACACCAGAGTAGCGAGAACTGATGAGCACGCTCCAGGAACATACAGCGCTGAGCGCGTGTAAAGCGTAAATCTTCCATCGTATTCGCTGTGAGAAAAGAGCAAGGGGCATATGCAGAAACGGGCAGCATCCCTGCCACCGGTTTAAGCAGTCTTTGTTGCCCACAAAATCCTGATTAGAATGCATATATTTTTTTGAGCTTCGCCAGCGCTGCAATAAAGCCATCAATCTGCGGTTCCGTATGATTGAGATGAGGGATGATACGGATAAACGCCTGGTTAAACTTCGTCAGAGGATAATGGAAGACTGATACCAAATAACCCCGCTCAAGCAATTCCTGGCGAACCGGCCTCACTTTCTTATCTTCTCCCAGAAAAATGGAGATGATATACGATGGAGTTTCATTGAGGAGACATCCAATCTGTTGCAATTTCTGGCGAAAACCCTCAGCCTGCTTCAGGTAGCGATCCATCATCTCGGGCTCTTGATACAGTTTTTGCATAACCAGGTGGGCTGTACTGGCTGTTGGCGGCTGCATCGCTGCTGTAAAGATGGAGGTTCCCGAAAGGAGTTCGAAGGCACGAATGGGAGCACATGGCCCAGCAATAGCTCCCCCTTCCAGTCCAACTGCCTTAGAGAAGGAGACCATAATAAACGTTGCCCGCGATAAATGGGCAAATGCCTCAGCGAACGGTCTGTGCTCAGGACCATAGATGAGGAAGCCATTGGCGTCATCTATATAACTTACTGCACTATAGCGCTCACATACATCAAGTATTGCCCCTATCGGGGCAATACTTCCATCCGATGAATAAACACTCTCAAACACCACCACCACTTTTTCCTCATGCATATTGGAAAGAACCCTTGCCAGGTCGTCAGGATCGTTATGCTCAAAATAGAATCTCTGACGACCTGGAGCTAGATGCTCAATGCCTTTTCTCAGGCTCCAGTGGCTATCACGATCAAGCACAAAAACACTATCGCTATTGTCAATGTTGCAGGTATCGTTTTTGTGAAATCGGGCATTCATGGCCTGTAAAAAGCCAATATTGGCAAGGGCACCTGAAGCAAACGTCAGAGCGCGTTCCTTCCCTGTAATCTGACAGAGCAATTGCTCTACTTCAGCATGAGGAAGGCACACCCCTTGAAGCAAGCGAGAACCACCAGTCACCAATCCATACGTCTGAGCAGCCGCCATAAAATGGCTCATGATTTCCTGGTGATCCTGCAAGCCGAGGAAGTTGATGCCAGCAAAATTGACAAGCATTTGCTGGCCTAAACGTAACATCGCATTTGCAGGACTCCTGAGAATAGGAATATCGTACAGCAACCCTTCTTCGTGAGTTGCTTGAATAAACGGCTCAAATTCCCACTGTGCATAATCCTGTATCCAAGAAACCATGATTTGCTCCTTTTCATTACGCTATGAAACTGAGGTAACTGTCCTTTGACGTAATTCTATGCACTTTTTGGCGCATAGAATTACGTCAAAGGACAGTTACCCATCTAGCTCGGGTAAACAGACTGGTTTGAAAGGGTTAGTCCCATTAAAAATAGGACTGTAGTCCTCCTTTTCTCCTCACATCGAGGGTACAACAATGAAAAGATCCTCCGAAAAAGTAATAATCTTCAAAGGATAAAGGAATAGGCTCAAAGCCCCAATCTTTGAGGCTCTTGATTAATGGCTCCTGTGCCTTTTCAACAAGAATGCGCTTTTCATCCAGCATAAGCACGTTCACACAACCCCATTTACTCACATATCCCTGGCTATTTTTTCTAGTCAGGACAGGCTGTGGACAAACCAGAATATCCCAGGAACGCAGAATCTCTGGCAATCTTTCAATGGGAACAAATTCTGGATTGACCAGAACCTTGCCTGGGGCAAGGGGCATAAAAGAGGTATCTATGTGCATGGCTTGGCGGTACGTCGTCTCGATCTCATGGATGCGGTACGTTTCTCCGAGATGTCTGCTTAACCAGGTGATACCCAGGTCATTGGTCACATGACTTTTCTGGACAAAAATATCCCTGCCACACCGAATGAAGTCTGCGGCATCAAAAACTGGCTCAAACTCTGTGATAACATAACGCATTGCTTCATGGTCTTCTGGCATTCGATATGCCCAATCATACTGGGCATCTAACAATTGGGGTTTGGGTGCCGCTGTCCACCTGGCCCCCCCACGCAGATACTCTTTGAGGAGCGATCGATATGGCCACGTTTCAAAATAGCGCCCACGGTCCACCATAGGAGCCTCGATAATCTCGTCTCCAATCACGAGGAAGACATCTCTAGGATTTGCCGCGTGTAAACCATTGTCCACATTCCAGGCTGGAGTAGAAAAAGGTGCGGCGAAATTCATAGGATCAGGGCGGCGCACCTTGACACCTTCCGCTTCAAGAATATGTATCAGATTCTTCAAGCACGTTTGTGCTGCCTGAACCAGTTCGGCAGAGTAGGGCCGGCCCCGCGTCCCAATCAGTTGATCAAAAATTTCTACCGAGTTGTTCGGAAGTGTTGCAACATCAATGACATCCCATGATGGAACCATGGCATCATCGACCCGACCAACAATAACTTCCTCCAAGGGGTCCCATTCGTTGAAGCTGTTCACAATAGCCTGGTCTGCTCCTGTCTCTGGCAGGAGGGCTTTCCTGATGTGTTCCTGCTGACGCTGAGGACCTGTAAAGCTCTTATCTCTTCTTTGCATAGAAAAACTTCCTCTCTATAGCATCTCGTTGCCAAAAACTTAACCGCATTGGCGGCTTTCCATCAATACTATACACCTGTCTCCAATTTAATGAATACGAGAATAATATATGCTTATTCATCAATTATATGGCAATCTCTTTTTAGCAGAACAATCCCTCGCTGTTTTGATGTAATCTCTATACTGCCTACAAGCCCTCCTGCTGTTTACCTGTCGAGGTTCCTGAGGGATACAGTACAGGCAAAACAGTGAAGCGGCCTTCCGGCTACCCCTTGCAGCGGTAGACCATGCATCTCTTTGTCTTATGTATTTTAAGAAAGGGTAAAAGTGATGAATATTGCCTCTCAGCACAGAGATAAAGTGGAACAGCCTTCTTACTCCCACATATTCGATCCAGTTCAGAGAGCTAATCCTTTTCCGCTCTATCATCACCTGCAAGAGAACCATCCTATTCACTGGGATAAAAAAATGGAGAGTTGGATTGTTCTGCGCTATCGAGACGTGCTGGCAGTCCTTAACGACGAACGCTTTTCTACACGGTGCTTGAAAGGCCAGACAGCCAGTAATCCTGCCTGTCAGGAGCAATTTCAGCAGCTTTTACCTCTCTTTCATGAAATGGTAACGTTAGCCTGTCCACAGATTCGCCACCAGATGCGCTCTAACCTTGGTCATGTCATGGTACTTTTCGATAAAAGCGTCACTGCTCATATTCAGTCCTTTGCTGATCACCTGCTGCAAACAGGCATCCAAAAGGGCGAGATGGATTTTATACAAGACTTTGCTTATCCACTGGTAGCCAGAATTGTGGCGGAACTTGCGGGGCTCCCGGAGGAACTTTCCAAGCAAATCAACATCTGGGGCAACTCTCTTGAGATTTTAATGGATGGGCTTCCTCTTCCCGACTCCCTATTCGCGGATGCAGTAAATCAGTCCTCTGCCTGTGTCAATTATCTGCAGCAACGGTTTGCAACGGGCGAATCTCACGCCAACGATCGCTATGCGCAAGCCATCGCAGCCTGTAAAAAAAACGCGGAACCAGATGAGACAAATCAAATTCTTATTCACTACCTGCTTATATTTTCAGCGATTCCCATTGTGGCGATGTTAATTGGTAACAGCCTGCATTCCCTGATCGCCCATCCAGATCAGTTTGAGTTGTTATGTACTCAACCACATCTGCTGACAAACGCATTCCGCGAATTGCTTCGCTATAACTCTTCAACCCACACTGTACTGCGTTTAACGACAACAGACCTTGAACTGGCAGGCCAGCATATAGAAACCCAACAAGCAGTCCTGTTGGGCCTGGGTGCTGCCCATCGTGACCCGGAGCAGTTTTCTCGTCCCGACGTTCTTGATATCACACGAGATCTCACTCATCAATCCGAGCGCCCAATCAGCTTTGGCAGCGGGGCACATTCGTGTATTGGTTCTCCTCTTACTCGCTTTGCTGTTGAATGCTCATTAAAATCGCTGATGCGTTATTCTCGTCTTCCATCTATTGAGATGACTGAATGGGAAGCAGAGAGAGTATCGCATGGCATGAAGGTGTTTCGCGTACTTTTTAGCAAGCAAGAGGAAAGGCAATGCAAAAAAATTGTGAGATAAAAGCTCATCTCACGATATTTGCTCGCTTTTTGTCAGAAAAGGAGGAAGGAAAATCAATGGCTCATTCTTATCGTGAAACAGATAATTACACGGGACAAAGCACTTACTCTCACATTTTGCTTCCAACATATCAAATCAATCCCTATCCGCTTTACCAGGAACTACGTGAGGAGAGGTCCATGCACTGGGACGAAGCCCTGGCAACCTGGGTCTTCATGAGTTACCAGGATGTTCAGACCATCTTGAATGATCTGCGCTTTTCAAATATGCTCCTTTCCATTGAAACGATTTTCCCGCCAGAACTCTGGGAAAAATACCAGCGTGTTTTCCAGGTGCTTAATCAGGTGCCTTGCCTCAATGATGTACCGGAACATGCTCCTTTGCGCAAAGATTTTATTTACTCCTTTCGCCTGCAAGATCCACATGGGCATTATGTCCAACTCCAGGCGTTTGCTGACCATTTGCTTGAAGCCTGCATAGAGAAAAGGCAGGTGGATATCATGCAAGAGTTCGCCTATCCACTGGCATTTAAACTGATGGAGGTACTGCTAGGCTTCCCTCTCGAAGATCGGCCTCAGATCCTTCTCTGGGGAAACGCACTCGCAACGTTGATTGACGGATGCCCCCCTTCTCACTCAGCACTGATCGAGGCACTCGATGGGGCTTTAGCCTGCTATGATTTCTTTGAGCAACACCTCAAAAGGAGCCATTTCTGTCAACAAGAGGAAACCTCTATAAACGATCTGGTCCTGGCTCATTGTACAACGATCCTCGCCAGCATACCTGCGACAGCCTGTCAAATCGGCAACAGCCTTTGCGCACTGATGAAGTACCCGAACCAATTCCACCAGTTGCGCCTGGATGCGCCCCTGCCTGCCTCCGTTTTTCAGGAATTGCTGCGCTACGATACCTCAACCCAGACGACCTCCCGTCAGGCTACCACCGATGCCGAGATTGCAGGCCAGTTGATTAAAGCGGACCAGGCCGTCATGTTGTGCCTGGGATCGGCAAACCACGATCCACAACAGTTTGATCATCCTGATGATCTTGATTTTGGTCGCCACAACTCACATCCTATGACTTTTGGTGAGGGACTACATGTTTGCCCTGGCATTCAGGCTGTTCGTCTGGTAATGGAATGCTTTCTTGGTTCTCTGAGACATCTCTCGCAGCCACCAGTTCTTCTAGAGGCTGCATGGGCCTGTGCAAAGGTAATTCGCGGGCCAAAAACCTTGCGGGTCTCATTGAAAGCGTAAACGGATGAAGTGTAAATACGATCATTAGATGGCTCTTCCGCGAATTTAAGGAGTCTCTTTCCAGGCAGCCAGCCCGTAGAGACGCTGCTCGCTTTCTCCATCGGCCCTTGCATCCTTCGTATGCATATCAATACAGTACGCGCAACTATTAATCATAAAGGCGCGAGTTTTTACCAGATGCAGAAGAGAATGCTCTATAGACGATGTTTGTAGATAATGCTCCAGCGCGTACATCGCTTTGAAGGCATCTGATGAGAGAGCTTTGCTGATACTAATGCGCTCTGAAGTCTGATTTGTCATGTGAAAACCTCTCTGTTACTATTATATAGTGATACTTCTTGTGAATTTGAAGCCGATTAGGGTCGATCCTTCAAGGCTTCAGAGAGGAGACGAGTAAGTCAGAGAAAATGTGAGTGTTTTGCTCTGACAGGATGGAGGCAGCACAGGGGAAATAAAATATCGATGTTTCTCTCGGCTATCTGACGAACCTTATAATGTGAGAGAAGTGTTCTTCTTGATGCAAAGGAAGGTAACTTTTTATGAAGAGAGATAATGTAAATCAGCAAACAGAGACGAAAGATGCATTGGCAGAAGCTTTTCAAAGCTATCATGCGCTGCTCTTTGCTATTGCTTATCGTATGCTGGGAAGCGCGAGTGAAGCTTTATCGATGCTTGCCAGACGGGGAATGTAGAGAGTCTGGTTGAGCTACTGGCTCAGGAGGTCACAACCTGGGGAGATGGTGGCGGCAAAGTGAGTGCTGCTCGGCGTCCTCTGTATGGTCGCGAGAAAGTGCTACAGCTCTTGCGTGGGCTGATACGCCTCTATTATTCACATTTTCGTCTTGCTGTTGCAGAAATCAACGGAACAGCAGGAATGCTGCTGTGGGATGGGGAAGCGCTGGTGGGAGTCACCACCTTTGAGATCAGAGAGAACCAGATCTATGAAATACATCATATACTCAATCCTGACAAACTCGTTTACATCCAGCAGTTACAAATAAAAGGATAATATGCAAAGCGAGAACAACACAAACGTAAATACCCCGGTTCAGGTACTCCACGCGGGAGCACTGACCACATTGGTGCGCGCAAGACTGGCACCCGCCTTGCGCCTGACCTATGGGATCGCCCTGGAAAGTCAGCCCGGACATTCGGTCGCGCTTGCACTGGCCATCAAAGAGCAGCATCTGCGCGGGGATATCTATTTGAGCGCAGATGCTGAGGCCAACCAGATCCTTTTAGAACCAACCAGCCAGCAGCGGATGCGTGCGTTTATCACCTTTGCAGGCAATGCACTTGTGCTAGCCTATAGTCCCCAAAGTCGCTTTGTGGCGGATTTTGAACAGGCGCGGCAGGGAGCACGTCCCTGGTATGAGGTGCTGCTTCAAGCAGGCTGTCAACTCAGGCGCAACAATCCTCACCACGATCCACTGGGTTACTATACCCTGCTGGTATGTAGACTGGCAGCCGAATATTATCAGATGCCTGATCTGGCGCAGCGCCTGCTGGGAGACGCCACGAACCCTGAACAGGTCAAAGAAGCACATATAGCGGACTTGGAGCGTGGGGAGATTGACGCCCTGTTTCTCTATGCCAGTGGGGCCGTTGAGCGCCATCTGCCCTTTATCTCTCTTCCAGCAGAGATCAATCTGAGCAAGCCCGCGCAAGCCGCAAGCTATGCAAAAGTCCAGTTTACCACTGACAGCGGGCACACCTTCCATGGCAAGCCCATCAATTTCAGCGCCGCTGTGCTCAACGACGCGGCTAATCCCCAGGCCGCGTGGCAAGTGGTAGCATTCCTGCTCTCCGAAGCCGGACAGCAGTTAGTCCAGGCCGCGCATTTTTTGCCAGGTTCCGCCCTGGTCGGAGGCGATGCCACGACAATCCCCAGGCCGATCCAAGCGTTGCTCAAGGGGACATATCGGTCCTCCAACTGAACGGGGAGCGCGCAGAGTGATATAAGGAACACGCATCAGCCCTATGCAAGCAGAGGAAGCTTACGTTGACTCTTCCTCTACCTTTGTCATGTCCTGTATCTTTGTCGTGGGGGCGGGCTCATCTAAGACCTGCGTAACGCTTGCCTCCCCCTTCTCCACAACGCTTTCTTTCACGTTCTTAAACTGACCAGGATGGGTTTCACGCCATTCTATCCAGAGCGCGTGCAGTAGTGACTGGAGCACGCCTGCAACGGGCGAAGCCAGCAGTGCGCCCGCGATGCCAAAGAGTTCCGCTCCGGCGATCAGCGCGGCGAGCGAGATAATCGGGTGTAAGCCAATCGTTTTGCCGACGATACGTGGCCCGACCACATCACCCTCGACCACATGGACAATGACGAAGTAGATCAGCACAATTACCGCAAAGATCCATCCCTTGCTCAGTGCGAGTAGAACGCAGATAGCCCCGGAAGCCAGGGTTCCCAGAATGGGAATGAACTCGAAGACGAACGCGAGCACTCCCAACAAGAGGGCAAATGGCACACCAATCAACTGCATTCCGCCCCCAACAAGCACGCCAACAAAGGCGCACAGGAGCAGTTGGCCACGAATGTAACCGCCAACGACTCGTTGTAGTGTATCGAGTAGCAGCTTTATCCATCTTTGTTGTGCTGCTGGCATATTCTGACGGAGCCAATCGGATACGCGTGAACCACCAGCGAGAAAGTAGATACTGAGGACGGCTACCAGAATCACATCCAGCACAGCGCCGACCAGACCAGCAAGTAGCGGGACGATGCTTCCTGCCAATCCCTCGATACTCGCGACAAGCTGATCGCGGGCCGCAGCGATCTGGCTGGCCGAGATACCCAATGACTGCGCCGCCTGTTCCAGAGGGGTGATCTGACCCTGTTTTCCAGGCGTCAATAACACCCGTACATAGTCTGCCAGTGAACTGAACTGCACAATTGCTGTGCTCACGATCAGATAGAGCAGCGCGCCGAGGGCACCCAGGATGACAAGATAGACGATAAGGATGGCAAGGAAACGCGGCATCACGCGCTCCAGAATTTTAACAACAGGGGCAAGTGCATACGCAAGCAAGGCCGCAATCGTAAGCAAAAGCAGCGTCTGGATAATATGTCCCGCAAGCCAGAGGACGAGTAGCGCGACTGCTGTCCAGGCAAGAATGGCAAGCGGGAGACCACAACGCCTGATCCATTTGGCAATCAATGCCACAGAGTCCACGTCTCGGGTTAGACGCGGAGGAAGAGAGAAAGCCATAGATTTATTCCCTTCTCAGCGGATAAGATCCCACCGGTCGCTTAACCCTCGCTACATCCGATCTTTGTACTGCTTTCGTCTTCTTTCCTTTGCTTGTTTCTGGTTGTTATAGGAGCGGTATACCCAATAGCCATAAGCACACATCATAACTAATAGGAAGAGTAAGACCAGTAAGAGCGGTGTCATATAATGATCCTTTCCACATCTTTTTTCGGCAATCAGCCTGTTCAAGCCAGAACCATTGCCAAAGCAAGATAAGAACAAGTAACGGGAGGAGCACAAGCGGGAGAGCGAACAAGACCATTGGAACCAGGGGGTCCCTTTGATAAAAGTGAGTTCTGCGCGAGTCTCTACAAGTAACCTGGTTTAAGAGGCGTCACTCCCATTATACGATATACGCGGAGCCGGAATCCCCTTAAAACAAAGCGTTATGATTATGTACAGGAGAAACTCCTGGCGATAGAGACGCGAGATGCGCGGTTCGTGAGAGATGTAGCCCTGAGCGCGCTTTTTTTCAGCGTCAGGGTTGATACGCAGATCAGTAGGCAAAAGTTTCAAGTGCAATTGCCGCTGGAACTGGCCGAGATAGAGATTTGGTCTTCAGCCTGCGATGATTTTAGCGCCACAATGGTGTTATATAGGGGTGAAACGTGATCGCCTCCTTCGCCAGTGGGTGCGAAAGGTATGCGAGCCACCTGGTTATCAACTTACACATATGTTTTCCGAAAAACGATAGAGGAAATGATGAATAAACTATATCGCGCCAGGCAAGTGACTGCACTGAAAACTCTCGCGAGCACAGTGCCGACCACCGCGATAATTCCAGTTGAGGAGGCATGCCTTTCATGAATAATACACCTATCACCGCGGAAGAATGCTACGCGGCACTTATCAGGGCGCTTGGAAACCTCCCGAATGTCACCCAATGGCAAAAGAAGAGTTTTGGCTCGGCGGGACTGAGCATCCACGACAAAATCTTTGCCATGCTCCTTAAGGGCAAGCTTGTGATTAAACTTCCGCAAGAGCGGGTGAACGCGCTCATCGAAAGGCAAGTCGGGGAACGCTTTAAGCTTGGACAGAAATATATGCAGGAGTGGGTCACCCTGGAACCAATGCCTGAAGAGGGCTGGCTGGATCTTTCGAGAGAAGCAATGGAGTTTGTGGACTCTAAACGCTGAAAAAGGTTTTCCCCGCAAATCAGCTGCACATTAAGCGCGGAAATTTTCCTTCACCTATGTTGACCGCGGCACTTCCTCTGGAGGATATTTTACAGGCATTCAGCCTGGTACAGCGTGGCGCGGGGATAAAAACGCAGATTCTACCCAACTCGTAGCACAGGGAGGAACATGCGCCTTTTATATTCGAGAGCATTTTCTCAGTATGAGTCATGCTCTTGCAGAGTGACTCATGTATTTGTAAAAGCAGAAAGCACAGGGGCTGGCATAGAGACCGTGAAGCCTGCGCTATACTGACCGCTATCGCGATCTGCTTATAGTAGACGAAGGCTTCACGGTCGGGATCTTGACTAGTCATACCGTTGTCGGTAGAGTTCCCATTCTGGATCATGCTGGTCAGCCAGAGCTCCGAACAACCATTCCTGGATGCTGAGTCCGAGAAACAGTAACATCGGCAGCAATACGAAGATGAAGATGAGGGTCAACATGCTTTGCTCCTTGTTTCACGGTTGTCTTTAACCTGTGGTAATACTATTTAGCTTGATATCACTAATCTTGATATCAAGATTATAATACATTGTGAAGAGGGTTGTCAAGATACTTGATGTTAAGTTATACTGCTGCCATGATAGAAGAAGACTATGTAAGCATGATCCTGGCTCAATGGGCAGTTGAGCGCCCTGATATCGATACCTCGCCTATGGGGATTATTGGCCGTATTTCTCGGCTCTCGCTGGTCATAGATAAAGAACTGGAGCCAGCATTTGAGCGATCTGGCCTTAACCACTGGAGTTTTGATATGCTGGCGACCCTGCGGCGCGCAGGTACACCACACCGACTCTCGCCCAGTGTACTCTTTCGCTCGATGATGGTCACATCTGGCACGATGACCAACCGCATCGACCGACTGGCAGAAAAAGGGCTGGTGAACCGTGTTCCTGATCCCGCAGACCGGCGTGGTATTCTGGTCGAATTGACTCAACAGGGTCTTGAACTCATTGACAGCGCTCTGACCTCGCATGTGGCGAACGAGGAGCGGCTCCTCCAGCCGCTTTCCAGGGAGGAACAACATACCCTCGCCGTCCTCCTGCGCAGATGGCTTTCTGCCCTCGAACACCGCTCATTTTAACGGCTGATCGTCCAACCACCCGTGAAAGGTAAATCTCAGAATGAAGAAGCATCTCTCTATTCGTGATGCTGAGGAAAAAGAGCGGAGTATTATCCGGGATGTCACAGTGGCTGCGTACACAGAGTATCAGACCCTGATGCCGCCGCGTTTCTGGGCACAATATCAGCGCAATCTTCTCGCGACCCTTGCTGGAGAAGGACCCCAGGAACGTATTGTCGCAGAGCAGGATGGATCGATCGTCGGCAGTGTTTTGCTCTATCCACCGGCTGTAGATGCCTATGCAAGCACCACAATTAGCGCAGCCTACCCGGAAGTGCGTTTTCTCGCAGTTCTACCGCAAATGCGTGGACAGGGCATTGGCAATGCTCTGATGAACGCATGTGAGCAGCGTGCTCGCAATATGGGAGCAAAGGCCCTCGGGCTACACACCATGGAGGTCATGCAGGTTGCGATGCGTATGTACGAGCGTATGGGCTTTGTACGTGTACCCGCCTCCGATTTCCAACCCGCCGAGGGGATAGTGGTTTTAGGGTATCAACGTTTACTTTGAGTAAGGACGCAGTACGCTTCCTGGACCAGCAGAACACTCCAGGGAGTATTGGAATTCTTGCCAAAAAACAGCGACCCCTTCTCTTATTTAAGAGAAGGGGTCGCTGTGCGTGGCGCTTTGCTAGTATTAGTAGCGCTCACTGCGATAATTGGAACGCCTCTGGGGAGCCGCCTGGCGCTCGCGCGCCTCGTTTACGGTAATGGTTCTCTCTCCATAGTTAGTTCCGTTTAGTTGACCGATAGCGCTCTGGGCGTCTTCCGAGCTGGCCATGTCAACAAAGCCAAAACCCTTGCTGCGTCCTGTCTCACGATCGGTAATTACGGTAACTGAGGTGACCTGACCAATCTGTTCAAACAGTTCGATCAAATCGTTTTCAGTGGTTTGGTAGGGAAGTCCCCCAACATAAAGTCTCATAGTAGAATGCTCCTGTGTTCACATTTCATGCCGCCCTCGAAGAAACCGTTTCTCACAGAAGCAATGCATTGATAGTGTGATCTCATACACCTATACAAACGCAGGCCACTAAGCATTTATTCCCGTCAGGCAGCAGATTGAAATTTTTGCTACTGGCAGAAATATTCTGTGTATGGCAAAATCGTAGCACATGGATTGTTGCCTGCCAGACAAGCTGCAAGACCTTCCATTTCTCGTATGCCCATAGGGAGGCAAACGAGCAAGCAAACAGAGGGAGTTCGCTATATGTCATTTGAAGCGCGTATCAAAGAACTGGGACTGGCTCTGCCTGAGCCACCCAGACCCGCGGGTCGTTTTGTTCCTGCTGTCCAGGTAGGAAATCTGCTCTTCGTCTCAGGCCAGATTTCCGCTGTTGCAGGCCCGATGGTCATAAAAGGCAAACTGGGCAGAGATCTCTCGATCGAGCAAGGGCAGGAAGCCGCCCGCCAGGCGTTGCTGAACGTGCTGGCTGTGATCCAGCATACCGTGGGTACTCTCGATGCCGTCAAGCGTATCGTCAAACTTAATGGGTGGGTAGCTTCAGCCGAAGGCTTTAATAGTCAGCCCACGGTTGTAGATGGAGCATCGTTGCTGTTAGAAGAGATCTTTGGAGAAGCTGGGAAACACGCGCGTGCCGCGATTGGCGTTGCCGAACTACCCCTGGGAGCTCCAGTGGAATTGGAAATGCTTGTAGAGGTGCTGCCTTGACGGAAGATACTTACACACGCCTGATAGACCTGCTTCAGCAGCATGGCGTCCAGTATCGCCTGATCGACCACGCGCCTGAGGGGCGCACAGAACTTGTCAGCGCCATGCGTGGGAACACGCTTTCTCAGGCAGCAAAGTGTATCATCCTGATGGTCAAGCTCGGCAAAAAAGTCACCAGGTATGTTCTGGCAGTCGTCCCAGGGGATGCGAAGGTGGACCTACAGGCCATCAAAGCCTTGCTGCAGGGAACCTATATCGCATTTGCCTCGGCGGAGATTGCTGAACGGCTCGCGAGTAGCGTGCCGGGAACGATCCTGCCGTTTTCCTTCAATCCTGAATTGGAGCTAATCGTCGATCCCTCTCTGCTCGCAAATGCTGAAATCTATTTTAACGCGGCGCGCCTGGATCGCTCAATCACACTGGCAACAAGCGACTATATCACCATAGCCAGGCCGCGTCTCTCGCCCATTGTCGAGGTGCGGGAATAACTATTCTTTTACTCTTTGGACTCTGGCAAAGGCAAAAGGAGGTTCTCAATGTCATTGGATGCGACTACCTTAATAGAGGACGTACAGGCTGTCCTCTCCATCACGCCAGAACGCTGGCAGAGACTGGTCAGCACGTTTCCTCTTGATCTGCTGACACGTGCGCCGGTCGCGGGGGAGTGGTCGGCACTTAATTGTTTGCAGCACTTACTGGACGCGGAACACCTGCTCTTTCCTGTGCGCCTCCACGCTTTTTTGGTGGGCCAGGATTTAGATGCTTTCGATCCGCAGCAGCAGCACACAGACCAGGCTTCTTCACAGACTCCTGAGCAGCTTGTGGCTGCGTTCGCAGGCTACCGTCAAGAGAGCCTTGTTCTGCTCAAGCAAGTCAAGCATGACAACCTGGAGCTGACCGCGCGGCATCCTCGCCTGGGCATAGTTACCCTGGCGGAGATGCTGCACACGTGGGCAGCTCACGATTTGATGCACACCGTCCAGGCCGAACGAGCACTCATGCAACCGTTTATACTTGGCTGTGGAAGCTTTCGTATCTTCTTTCAGGATCACGACAGCGGTGTTACAAAGGAATAAGCGCAGGACAGTCGTGAGACCGGGATAGAAGAAGACTTTGGCGAGGCCAGGCAGATCACCCGGCCTCGTTTGCGCGAGAGGAAAGCCAGTCCCGGCAGCGAGCGTAGAGAGCTTCTACTTCAGGGCCGAGCAAGCCAGGCATATCCTTCTTGACGGGGTAACCGAGTTCGGACTGCAGATAGGCGAGGTGCCGGTACCCTGCGGGGAAACTGGCAAGCCTGGTTTGATCCAGGACCAGGCTCGCGTTAAGCTCGACTGGATCGAGGCGGTCCTTTTCGTAGATCGGCTGGCGCAGCACGATGCCCCAGCGATCTGCGCGCTTTTCCAGGAAATCAACAAAGCGCCCTGTACAGGTTACATCACACAGTACATCATGCACTCTGGCGCGCTGTGAGATCTTCATCTTTGTCTGTGCGATGGCACGGGTACCAACAATCTCGATGCTACTGCCGCCCAGAAAATGGAGAATGCGCAGCCCTCTGGCGAAGCCCTGTTTGTTCATTGCGATAAACTCCTCAAAGCTTCCCTGCGTCCAGGTTGCCATCATACGCCCCTCCGGGTGCCAGAGGGCGCGAAAGCGTTCTCAATCGTTGGAGTCGCGCCAGAGCATCCAGTTCTCAAGAAGCTCACGTATGCTCAGCCGTTCCAATAACTCTTCATGCATGGTTGCTATCCTTAGCTTTCTTCTTGCGCTACAGCCTTTGTTGGATACCCAAGCTCTTGCAAAATGGCGCTCGTATCCGCGCCTAGTAGCGGGGGAGCGGTAGGTTGCGCGGTCTCTGTGTGAGAGAAAGTGATTGGCAGCCCGACCATAGATAGACTCCCAACGGTCGGATGGTCAACAGCATGCAAGAGGCCACGAGCCTGAACCTGCGGATGCTCAAAGGTCTCGGCCACTGTATTGACGCTGCCAGCCGGTATGCCTGCCTCCGTCAACCATTGCAGCCATTCGCTACGTGGTCGCTGACAAAACACGGCGTTAAGAGCCTGAGCGAGCGACTCACGTACTCGCACGCGGTCAGAGTTGCGCGCATATGCCGGATCACGATACCACTGGTCTTTTTCACCGATGGTATCCAGGAGGTCGCAGAACCGATGCCAGAGCGAGTCATTGCCTACCGCGAGATTAAAATAGCCATCACTGGCTTGAAACGTCTGATAGGGTGCGATAGTGGGATGAGCGCTCCCAAGAGGTCGGGCGATCTCGCCTGTGGCAAGGTAAGCTTCCGCCAGATACGTCTGCCACGAAACTACGGTTTCCAGCAGCGAGACATCAATATGATCGCCTAATCCGCTTTGTTCGCGTACACGTAGCGCTGCCAGGGTACCAATCACGGCCCACATGCCGGTGCCAATATCCGCGATAGAGAAGCCTACTTTAACGGGCGGACGCCCCTTTTCGCCTGTGACTCCCATTAAGCCTCCCTCGCCCTGGGCAATCAGATCATAGCCAGGTCGCGTGGCCTGGGGACCGGTCTGACCATAGCCGGAGAGAGAAACCAGGATGATAGAGGGAAAGCGCTGATGTATTTCCTCCCAGGCAAAGCCTAATCTGCCAAGCGTGCCGGGACGAAAGTTCTCGACCACAATATCGGCTGTCTGAATAAGATCCCAGAGCACCTGCTTATCACCCGCGGTCTTGAGGTCGAGGCAGATGCTTTTCTTGCTCCGGTTGACACTCAAGAAATAGGTGCTCTCACCATTGACGAATGGCGGTCCCCAGTGCCTGGTATCATCACCGCTCGCTGACTCAATTTTGATGATCTCTGCTCCCAGATCAGCCAGTGTCATGGTACAAAAAGGACCACTCAATACGCGAGTCAGGTCAATAATACGTATTCCTTGCAGTGGTTGCATGCTCACTCTCCTTCTTATATGCCTTTGTGGGGATTTGCGCATAGAGCCACGCCCTTGCGCCTCGATATCGCTATAGCTGTCCCTTATATTTTTACCACAATGCACGCGAGGGGCGATGCTTCAACAACAAAATTGCCTCCTTAATGCAATGCAATGCAAAGTCACTTGAGCTTTTCGGCTTGCTGATGGACCCTTCCTCAAGGCGCAAATGACCTGACGCTTGCTTGCTCATGATCCGCTTGAGGATGCTGAAATTTTGAGGACGCTGAAAAGGAAACAGTGCTTGAGCAGATGCAGCACCCGCTGATCCTGGCGCGCCAACGTGTGTATGCGCTGGAACTGTTTGCGCTGGAAGCGTCCATAGCGCCTGAATTTACGGTAGCGACGAGCCAGCAAGCGTTTCATCGGCACATGCTCAAGCTCTGTAAAAGCGTGGAGTAGGTGTTGCTGAAGTGTCTGCATGACCATAGAAGGATCGGTATGTGCGCCTGCCAGAGGTTCTGGTACAATAGCGTCAATAACACCCAGTTTGAGGCAGTCAGAGGCTGTCAATTTCAATTGCTCAGCTACCTGCATGGCCTTTTGCGCATCTCGATATAGGATCGTTGCCGCGCCTTCCGGTGCGATGACCTCGTAGATCGCGTATTGAAGCATGACTATATGATCGGCCACGGCCAGTGCTACTGCCCCTCCACTGGCTCCTTCACCGATAATCGCCGTCGCGATGGGCACTGGTAAGCTACTCATCTTTGATGAGGCAGTGCGCTAGAGACCAGGCAATGCCATGTTTCTCACTTTCCGCTCCTGGATCGGCACCAGTAGTATCAATAAATGTGACCAGTGGACAGCGGAGTTGGGCGGCCAGTTCCATCATGCGCAATGCTTTGCGATAGCCCTCCGGCTGGGGTCGAGTCTGTATTTCCCCTGCATAGCTGGCAGGTGTAGCGTGGCGGCGCTCTTGCCCGATAAAAATCACCGTACGCCCATCAATATCACCCAGGCCAGCTATGACTGTCGGGTCATCACCATAGCAACGGTCGCCCTGCAAGGCCAGAAAATGCGGCGAAAGGTAACGAATATAGTCCCGCGCGGTAGGACGATCTGGCTGACGAGCCAGCTTGACTGTTTCCCAGGCTGTTTTTGCGGATGTGTGAGCAGCGACGAGCGGTAAAGCGTTTGTGTATAAACTCTGAGCGTGAGGCTGTTTCGCGTAGACTACTGTGGCTCGCAACAGTTTGGCAACCACATAGGGGAGGTCATGTCGGCTTGTGATTGCATCGAGTTGTCCAGCGCCAAGCGCCATCTCGGCCCGATGTGAGCCAGCAGGAAGCTTCTGGCCAGTGACCTGTTCTGCCACACGCGGTCCGGCAAAGCCAATCAGTGCCTTTGGTTCCGCCAGAATCACATCTCCCAGGCTGGCGAAACTGGCAAAAACTCCCCCGGTAGTCGGACTCGCCAGAATAGAGATATAGAGCAAACCGGCAGCGTGAAAGCGCTGCACCGCGGCAGCTGTTTTCGGCATTTGCATCAGGCTGATGATCCCCTCCTGCATACGCGCACCACCGCTATTGACGACCGTCACGACTGGTAAGCGGTGTTTAGTCGCATACTCAAAAGCTGCGGTGATCTGCTCCCCGACAACCGAGCCCATACTGCCCCCCATAAAGTGAAAATCCAAAATCGCCAGCACGGTTTTGCTGCCACCTATACGGCAGCGACCGCTCAGAATAGCATCACCAAGCCTGGTCTGCTTCTGGTTCTCACTGAGTTTCACCGCGTAGGACTGGTCGTCGCTAAAACCCAGGATATCCAGGGGCAGAATAGCATGACCTATCGTCCTGAAGCTAGCAGGATCAGCCAGGTTAGCGAGACGCTTATGCGCTGACCAGACAAAGTGATAGTCGCAATGATCACAGACGGCAAGACGGGTATATAATTCGTTGGCGGCCCCCAATTCGGCCTGGCACTCAGGACACTTCTGCGCTTCGAGGAGAGGTCTGGAGGCAACCGAAATATGGGCCTTGCGTATACCTAAGAAAAGACGTTTACTCATTCCTGCTCCTTTTTCAGATCAAAGCATCTTCCAGCAAAAAAAAGAGAGATCACAAGTATACGTAACATGCCGTAAAAACTCCGTAAACGCGGTAATAAAAATATAACTAAACGCATAACAATTTCGCGCGCTTCTGTTTTTAGTGGGAAAAAGGATTGCCAGCGCAGGCGCTTTCAGGCATACTAAGCATTGGAACGGTGTTGTTCTCTTCCTGGGAGGTGTAGTATGCACTACCTGATACGGCAAAAGATCGGTCTACAATTGCTCAGTCTTTATCTCTTCTTTGTTCTTCCTGTCTTGTTGGGTGGCGTGGGACTGTATATCTTCCAATACAATGTTCTGACGCAAAACGCTTTTCAATCCGATCTGGGTCTCGCGCAGGCCGTGGCACTGGAAAGCGCAGCGAATGTGCGAGCAGCCGCTGAGATAGATCTTGGGTTAGCTACCAGCCAGGCAGCGATCAATCTAAATTTTAACCAGTTGACCTCTCTTTTCACAAACGCCTTTGGCGCTCATCCTGACATCAGTCTTTATTTTGTGTGCGACCCGACAGGCAAAATGATCATCAACTATCCCACAAGTCCAGCCACAATTGGGCAAAATTTTAGTTTTCGCGATTATTTTCAAGGGGCACTCAAAAGCCCTGCGCCCTTTGTCTCAGCGGGCCGCATCAGTGCTACAACACATACACATGTCGTCTCTTCCACGTGCGAGACGCGGAGGGCGCGCTGATTGGATGTGGCAGGATCTTTCAGGATACGACCAAACAAAATGAGGTAGAGAGCATCAAGAGAAATTTGTTAGCCATTGTCTCTCATGAATTGCGTACTCCATTGACCGCCATTAAGGGCTTTGCCACCAGTCTTCTCGAAGAAGCGGACGGCGAGGTAGATGCAGCCTGGCAGCGCTATAGCTTAAGCCAGAGTGTAGCGGAGAGCAACCATATGGCGGACCTTGTCACCAACCTGCTGGAGATGGCACAGTTAGAGGCAGGCACGCTCAAACTCTATCCGGGACTTTATCACCTGAGCTCATTGCTTGAGGATGCCCTGGCTGCCACACACAATGAACGTTCCCAGGTGCAAATTTCTTTACCTGCAGAGGTACCACTTCTCTATGTAGATGGACGACGCATACAGATTGTTCTGCGCAATCTTTTAGTGAATGCTCAACAGTATGGCGGTTCAGATGTCTGCATAGAGATCTCAGCCACCTGCACGCCTGAGCGGACGAAAAAGCAGACCGAACTTACCTTGCATATTACCGATAACGGTCCAGGCATTCCTTCACACCTCATCAAGCGTGTCTTCGAGCGCTTTTATCAGGTAGAAGGTGGCCACGAACGCAGCAGTAGCGGCGTGGGCCTGGGCCTGGCTATCTGCCGGGGCTTCGTTGAGGCCCATGGAGGACGCATCTGGGCTGAAAATAGAAATGATGGAAAAGTGGCGTGGTCTTTCACCTGTGGTTTCCTCCCCTGGTGCTACGCTCAGAGGAGCGCCAACAGCATTATTGTTAAAGCAGCGCAGAGTTGCTCTGGTAAGAGCAGAGAAGATTTCTTGCTGACGCAAGCAGGGCAGGCACATTACCTGAGAAGGGAGACAAATATGCCTCAAGAAAAGTCTATTTTAATTGTTGATGATGAACCAAATATCCGCGAATTTGTGAGGCACTCCCTGGAAAAGCATGCATTTAAGGTGAAAATTGCCGCAAATGGCTGGGAGGCGCTGGCGGAGTTTGAGCACACGACCTTTGTCCTGATCATTCTGGATATTATGATGCCACAAATGAACGGCCTGGAAGTATGCCGGCGCATCAGACAAACGAGCATCGTACCCAGCATCATTCTGACCGCGCTGGGAGAGGAGTCCGACAAAATAGCAGCTTTGAACCAGGGTGCCGATGATTACTTGAGCAAACCTTTCAGCGTAGGGGAACTCTTAGCGCGTGTGCAGGCGGTCCTGCGCCGTGCCAGTTGGGCTGATACTCCTCGCTCGGTTGGTACACAGCGCTTTGGCAATATCGAGATTGACTTTGAGCAACGTCAGATCTGGCGCGACGGGGAACACGTCAGGCTGACCCCGACAGAGTTTAGCCTGCTGCAAGAGTTAGCATTACATCCCGGCAAGATATTTACCCATGAGACGCTGCTGCGGCGTGTATGGGGAGCGGAACATAGTCGAGATGCTGAATATTTGCGCGTTTATATCGGGCGCTTGCGGCGCAAAATAGAGAGCGACTCAGCAAAACCGCTCCATATTCTCACCGAGCCAGGCACAGGCTATACTCTCGTCAAATAAAATTGATCTCGCCCTGCTCGTGGAAAGCGCGCTACGCGAAAATTGTTATGTATTTAGTTATGTTTCGAGGGCTGTGTTTACGTTTTTTTTACAGCCTGTCGCCTATACTTGTGACATATCTTTCGCAGCATGCTTCTTCCTGCAACTTGTTAGCTAGCAAAATGCCGATTTTTATGCTGTCAAGCGCAAAAATGAAACCAGGAAAGGAGGTCAGGGAAGCAAGCTAATACCAGAGCAATTAACGGGAGCGAAGCGGCTTTACGTTGGCACGCAAACCTCCTTCCACTGAAGCTACACCTGATTTACACGTAGCCAGGTAAGGGAGTCAAGGGTGCATTGTATTTATTTGTGGAGGGAATAGACATGTCCATAACCAACACATTTGCTCAGGAACAATTGAGACGACACAGCCTTTTCTCAGCGGGAGACGCGACACAAACCCCTGTCGCCTCCAGACCTTTTCCCCAATTGCAAACATTTTTGCGGCGGCAAACGCGAGCAGCATCCACAAACACAAGCAGCGCGAGCAGGAAGCGCGGTCAGCATAGGTTCCTGGTGATCGCGTCCGGCTTCCTGGCGCTTATGCTCGCGCTGGAAGCATGCGGTGCGGGTTCAAGTGGCGGATCGAGCGGGGGACCGATGACGATGGGCGTTCTGTCTTGCTTTACAGGCACCTGGCCAGCCTGGGAGAGGCGATGTTGCAGGGTTCACAGGTGGCGCAGAAAGCGATCAATGACGCGGGCGGCATTCTTGACAGGCAATTGAATCTGGCCCATGCCGATACCCAATGTGACGAAGCTGATTCTGTTCCCGCGCTCCGCCAATTGATGGCCACGCAGAATCTGGTTGGTATTATCGGCCCAGAAACCCAGGAGATCAATGCCGATGCCCCCATTCTCACACAGGCAAAGATTCCTGCCGAGTTCCAGGGCGGTAGTACGCTCTTCGATCATAATACTAAGCCTTTCTTGTGGCGCGACAGCCCCTCCGATTCACAGTTGGGTGTCGCTATGGCTCTCTACGCCCATAAGAAGGGGTATCAAAGCGCCGCGCTGCTGTTCTACTCGGACATAGCGGCGCAGACCTTCGCCGCGCCGATTACGGCCACATGGAAGAAGCTGGGCCATACGATTGTCTCTAATGTGACTGTGGCGCCTGACCAGACCTCGTACCGCACGCAGGTGCAACAGGTTATCAACGCGCACCCGGATGTGATCTTTACGCAGACAGATCCGGCCACCGCTGCCGTTCTCTTCCAGAACTTCAAAGAACTGAATAATCTTGCCATCCCATTCGTGGGCACCGATGTGACCGGCAGCGACGAGTTTCTGAGGGCTGTCACCTATGCTACTGCTAATGCCCACCTGATCTCAGTCTACGGAACCTCGGTCACCGGGCAGGCTGCCGACGCGTTCAATCAGGTTTTCGCCGCCCAATTCGGCAGTACAGCTCAGCCTCTCGCTAACGCGAACTATGCTTACGACGCGGTGATCAGCCTGGCTCTGGCAATCCTATTCATGGCCCGGCTCTCTGGCAGTCGGTTTGGCCTTGCACTACGCTCTCTGCGGGAGGACGAACGCGCGGCAGCCGCCTTTGGGCGTGACATCTACACGCTGAAATTGAAAGCCTGTGTGCTGGGAGCCGCGTGCGGTGGGCTGGCGGGAAGCCTGTTCGCGGCATACTTGAGCGCTTTTAATCCTTCAGCATGGTCTCCAATCGAAACTATCGTCCTTTATTCAGCCATTCTGGTTGGAGGGAAAGGCAATATCAGGGGCGTTGTTCTGGGCGTAGTGATTATGATTGTGCTGGTCCAGGAGTCAACGCGCTTCCTGCCTGAGATTTCGGGACATCCAGCCATCATTCCCGCGCTACGAGAGATTGTAGTTGGCGCGGTGCTTGTGCTTTTCCTGCGCTTCCACCCCCAGGGCTTGCTGCCAGAACGTCGATATATTGACCGCGCGCCTTCTAAGCAGCTTGCGCTACAAGTCAACGCGCCGCCGCTACCAGAAGCAGCGGCAGTTGACCCGCCCTCCCGGTCCAGGCTCCAGGACGAGCAGGAGAGCACCCCAGAGCCTGTAGTCTCAGAGACTATTGCCGAACCAGTGCCAGAGCAAGAGCAAGTTGTAGCAGGGACGGTGGCCGAAGTTCTGGTCAGTCCAGCACCAGAGCAAGATCAAGCTGTAGCGTCGAAATCTGTGACAGAGGCTCTGGTGGTTAAAGGGCTTTCCAAGCACTTCGGCGGCGTGATAGCAGTGGATAACTGTTCGTTCCAGATTCTCCAGGGCCAGGTGACAGGGCTGATCGGTCCCAATGGCGCGGGTAAAAGCACCGCCATTGACCTCATAGCGGGCTTCAAGCTCCCTGATACGGGCACGGTTCTCTTCGAGGGCGCTGCCATTCAGGGTCTGCCTCCTCACCGTGTCTCACGCCTTGGCTTGATCCGCACCTTCCAGACACCACGAGAGTGGCCCGCCCTGACCGTACTGGAAAATGTTCTACTGGCTCGTTGGGACCGGGAACGGAAAACCTTCTGGCGCAGCCTGAGCGGCTCTGGACGGCTCCAGCACTCAACCCCGGACGCGGATTTTGTCAGGGCGCGCGCTATTCTGAAAGAGCTTGGCCTGACTGAACTCACCAATGAGCGCGCGGGCAACCTCAGTGGCGGCCAGAAGCGCCTGGTTGAGTTCGCTCGTATTCGCATGGCCTCCCCTCACCTGGTGATCCTTGACGAGCCCATGGGAGGCGTAAACCCTGTGCTTGGAGAACGCATGGCAGAGGCGATCCAGGGATTTGTTGACGCGGGAACTACCGTCCTTATCGTTGAGCATAACCTGCCCTTTATCGAACGGGTCACCCATCACGTCATCGTCATGGCTGAAGGCTCGGTGATCGCGGACGGATCGTTCGAGTCTCTGCGCTCAAACCAGAGCGTGATAGACGCTTATCTTGGCGGAGGTGCTTTATGAGTGAGGAAGAAGCTGCTCTCAGAGTCGAAGGGATCACCGCTGGCTATGGGGGTCCGCCTATCATCGACCAGGTGAGTCTGACAGCAAAGCGAGGCGCTATCACCGCTATTGTGGGACCGAACGGAGCTGGCAAGTCTACACTGCTAAAAGCGGTGGCCGGGCTCATTCGGCCTACGGCGGGCAGGATCTTTGTAGCGGGTAAAGAGATCACCGGCCAGCCCGCGGAAAAGCTTGTGCGGCGCGGAATCGCCTACGTTCCCCAGGTAGCCAATGTCTTTCCCGATCTGACTGTACGCGAGAATCTCGATATGGGCGGCTATGTGCGTAAGTCCGGCGTGCGGGAGAGGATCGAGCAATTGTTCGCCCTCTTTCCCGACCTCAAAGCGTCGGCGCACCGCCGAGCAGGCACGTTGAGTGGTGGCCAGCGCACGATGCTCGCCCTGGCGCGGGGTCTGATGGTTGACCCGACAGTCCTGATGCTAGACGAGCCAAGCGCCGGTCTGTCGCCTCGCTTCCAGGGGTTGATCTGGGAGCGGCTCGAACAAATCCGCTCGACCAATGTCGCGGTCGTTATCGTCGAGCAGAATACACGCGAGACCCTGCGCCATGCCCAATGGGCCTATGTCCTGGTGCTGGGTCAGAACCGCCTGGAAGGCACAGGAAAGGATCTGCTGGAGAATGATGAAGTTGTAAACCTCTACGTTGGACGCCTTTCCTGATCTGGGGGAAGTGGCTGAGTTTGCAGACGGCAGAGCTGCCTACAAACTCAGCCACTTCCCCAAAAATCTGGGGTGCGCCCTCGCGGTTTAGCAGATCAGTTTTCCTGGGGCGCGATCAACGTCTGGGATAGGGCCGCGCTGATACGCTTTATATGAGGAACAAGCGTCTCGGTGCGCGTCATATCCAGCCTGCTCGCGGGCCCAGAAACGCTGATGGCGGCTATGATCTTTGCTTGTAAACCAAAGACTGGCACCGCGAGGCAGCGTACTCCCTCCTCCTGCTCCTCATTGTCTACCGCATATCCTCTCTGGCGAATCTCTGCCAGCTCTTGTTGAAGCTGCTGCGGATCAGTAATCGTCATGCTGGTGAGTCCCCCGGCCTGCATTTGCGCAAGAACAGATGCAGGAATGTGCTCAAAGTGATAGGCAAGCAGAACTTTGCCGCAACCAGTATTGTGCAGGGGTACTTTGTTACCTACCTCAGTAAACATGCGTACAATGCGCCTGGATTGAGCCTGAGCGACATACACGCTCTGTTCTCGCTCTAAGACCGCTAAATTGGCCGTCTCTCCACTTAGCTCCATGAGTTCGCGCAGGAATGGCTCAGCGATTTCAACCCACGAAGGTGCCTGCTGATTCATGTTGGCGAGCATACGCAGCGTAGGTCCAAGCGTATAACGACGCGTGTGGCTGTCGCGCGCGACATACCCACGAGCGACCAGGGTTGCCAGCAGACGGTGGACCGTGCCCACTGGCAGGCCTGTCACAGAGCTTAACTCGCTTATACCCAGCCAATTTGTAGACCGAGCAAGGTATTCTAGCAGGTCGAGCGTGCGTTCAACCGACTGCACACTGTTGCCTGGCAGGTTTTCTGATTTTGAATTGAGCATCATAGAGTCGTTGATTTTCTTTCAATACATATCAGGATCTGATGTGACCCCTCTTCTTCTTGCCGCGCATCAAGAGCAGAGCGCTCAAACACAGCAGGCCGATGCCGCCCACAAGGACCATCCCGGTTTTCAAGGGTAGCGCTGAGATACGTTCACTATGCTGCAACTCAGCGGCTGCGTCTGAAGCCTGCGCGCCTGGCGCGTCCTGGTGCAGAGCGAGTTGGATAACCTCGGCAAGGTGCAGGGCGCGGCGCTCGGTGGTCTGAGCGATCTGTTCGCGACAACTGAAGCCATCGGTGATGACCAGGGTGTTCCGGTCGGCCTCGCGCACCGCGGGTAGCAGCACGCGCTCACCGCTGGCGATAGAGACCTCGTAATGCTCCTTCTCGAAGCCAAAAGATCCGGCCATGCCACAGCACCCGGAGTCGAGCAGCTGATAATCGAGGCCGAGCTTCTTGAGCACAGCCTCCTCGGGTCCCGTGCGCAGAATAGCCTTGTGATGGCAGTGCATGTGGACGACAGCCTTGCTCTGCAACTGAGGAAGTTGGAAGTGTGTGGCCTGCTTCTCAAGGAATTCGCTAAAGATAAATGTCTGCTTCTTGAGTCGCCTGGCCCGTTCATCATGCGGAAAGAGGTTTGTCAGTTCGTCGCGGAACACGGCCACGCAACTGGGCTCAAGTCCGACGATGGGTACACCCGCATTGATTTCCGGCTCCAGCGCGTCCAGTATCTGACGCAAGAGCCGTTTAGCGGTATCGAGCATGCCAAAATCGTAGAGCGGACGCCCACAACATAGCGTTTGCTGGGGAACGCTAACCTGGTAGCCAGCAGCTTCGAGCACCTCAACCGCCGCCTGCAAGGGAGCCGGATGCAGATAATTATTGAAGGTATCGGGCCAGAGGATGACCCTGGGCGCGCCCACATTGCGCGGCCCGCGTCTACGCAGCCACTCCTTAAAGGTACGAGAGGCAAAGGTAGGTAATTGACGCTGGGGGGCGACACCAATCATGGCTTTGGCAAGGGTACTGAGGAGCGGAGCCCGGGTCAGGATATTGGCGAGAAGTGGCGCGTGACTGGCGAGGCGCGCCCACCAGAAGATCAGGCCCATCGTGTAGGCGCTCATGGGACGCAGCTTGCCCTCGTAATAATGAGCAAGAAACTCCGCCTTGTAGGTCGCCATGTCAACATTTACAGGGCAATCACTTTTACAGCCCTTACAGGCCAGGCACAGGTCGAGCGCCTCTTTGACGTGCTCATTGCGCCAGCCATCGGTGAGAACCTGTCCTTGCAGCATCTCGAAGAGTAGATGCGCGCGCCCACGGGTGCTGTGTTCTTCGTCGTGCGTGACCATGAAGCTCGGACACATCGTGCCTCCTTCCACGCGACGACACTTGCCAACGCCTACACAGCGTAGCGTGGCAGCGGCGAAACTACCCTCGTCGTCGGGGAAGCTGAAGTGCGTCATGGGTTGGGCTGGATTATACGCGGCACCAAGGCGCAAGTGTTCGTCGAAGGGGTAAGCATCGATCAGTTTGCCTGGATTCATCTTACCCTGCGGGTCCCAGATGGCTTTGAATTCGCGGAAGGCCTGCATAAGTTCCGGGCCAAACATCTTCGGCAACAGCTCTCCACGAGCCTGCCCGTCTCCATGCTCCCCCGAAATAGAACCGCCAAAGCCAACCACCATATCAGCCGCTTCCTCCATAAATGAGCGGAATTTGCTGATGCCCTCTGAGCTGGCAAGGTCGAAGTCAATCCGATTGTGGACGCAGCCCTGGCCGAAGTGGCCGTAGAGAGCGGTGGTGTAGCCGTAGCTTTTGACCAGTTGAGAGTAATTGCGCAGATAAGCGCCCAGCCGTTCAGGTGGGACAGCCGCATCCTCCCAGCCCTCCCAGTGGTGATGCTCGCCGGGCACAATGGCAGTCGCACCCAGGCCGGATTCGCGTACCATCCAGATTTTAGCGGCCTCGCGCGGTTGATCGAAGAGCTTCATGGTCGGAGGGTGTACCTGACGCCGCATCTGCTCCATCAACTGCCGGGCCTGCTCCTGGCACTCCTGGGGAGTGTCCGCGCCGAACTCGACCAGCAACCAGCCGCCGCCCTCTGGCAGGAGAGCTGCCTCGTCGAGATGCAGCTTTTTCTTGCGCATATTCTCGATCAGGGCGTAATCAAAGCCTTCGAGGGCAATGGGCCGGTAGGTCATAATCTCAGGGGTATAGTCGGCGGCAATATAGGCATCGGGGAAACCAAGCACCAGCAGCGCGCGAAAGCGGGGACTGGCAACGAGGCGCACGGTGGCCTCCAGCACGGTGACACATGTACCCTCGCTGCCCACCAACGCTCGCGCGACATGAAAGCCGTTCTCTGGTAGCAGTTGGTCAAGATTGTAGCCGGAAACGCGGCGCTCTATATTGGGGAAGCGCGCGCGCACGAGATCGCCATAGATGTCCCGCAGGGTCTTGAGACGCGCGTAGATAGCGCCGCGCCGCCCGCCTTCGCGCATGATCTGCGCGAGTTCCTCGTCGCTCGTCGCGCCCACGCGCAGGCGCAGGCCATCGTAAGTGAGAATGTCCAGGGACTCGACGTTCTCGCTTGTTTTCCCCGCCATCACTGAATGGGTGCCGCAAGAGTTGTTGCCGATCATGCCGCCCAGCGTGCATTGCGCGTGTGTTGACGGATCGGGACCAAAGGTGAGGTGGTCTTTCTCAGCTGCGTTGCGCAACACATCCAGCACGACTCCAGGTTGGACACGCGCCCTCCTCTGCTCGGCATCGAGTTCAAGGATGGCACGCATATGCCTGGACATATCAATGATGACGGCGGTATTGCAGGTCTGCCCGGCCAGGCCAGTGCCGCCGCCGCGTGGCAACAGCGGGACAGCGTGACGCTTACAGAGCGCGACTGTCTGGATGACATCCTCTATGCTGTGGGGCAGCACCACGCCGATGGGTACCTGTCGGTAGTTGGAACCATCGGTCGCGTAGAGCGCCCGGCTCCCCCTGTCAAAGCGTACCTCGCCGCGAATACTGGCGCGCAGATCGTGTACCAGAGCTTGCGTATCAGCGGTTGGTGGGGCTATGCTGGACGCGCCGGATTTGTGGAGCATGGGAAGTCTCTGTCGCATTGATCTTGCCTCTTTCTAAGCGCTGGCCGTATGGTCAGAAATAATAATGGCAACCATTCGCTTATCTCATATTTTCACTCGATACCTGAGCGCTGGCCGCTACGCTACTTGCTGCTCTGTCAGAAAGTCCAGCGCCGCCGCGACACCATTGCCGTGGGGGATGCCAGCAAGCGTTAAACCCATCTGCACACCACAGAGCGTTCCGGCTAACATTAACTCGTTGAAAGAGCCGAGATGTCCGATGCGGAACACTTTGCCTTTGAGGCGACCAAGGCCGGTACCCAGCGAGAGGTCGTAGTGTTCAAGGATCGTCTCACGCAGCTGATCTGCGTCATACCCATCGGGTAAAACGAGAGCCGTGAGTGAGTTCGAGTATTCCTCTGGATTCTGTGCCAGAATTTCCAGTCCCCAGGCACGAGCAGCCCGGCGTGTGGCCTCAGCCAGACGCTCGTGACGAGCAAATACGGCTGGAAGACCCTCCTCATGAAGCATTAGCAGCGCTTCGCGTAGCCCATACAACAGGTTTGTGGCGGGAGTATAGGGATAGAAGCCTCCTTGATTGGCAGCAAGAATCTCTCCCCAGGCCCAGTAAGATTTGGGAAATGATGAATGCTTCGCAGACGCCAGGGCCTTCTCGGAGATGGCATTGAAGCCCAGGCCGGGAGGCAGCATCAAGCCTTTCTGCGAACCACCAACTGTAACATCAACCCTCCACTCTTCATGGCGGTAATCGATTGAAGCCAGCGATGAGATCGTATCGACCATGAAGAGAGCCGGGTGTCTGGCTCGGTCAAGCGCGGCACGGATTTCGGGAATACGACTGACAACCCCGGTCGAGGTTTCGTTATGGACAACCATAACAGCGCGAATAGTCTGCGCCTGGTCCGCCGCAAGCAATGCCTCTACCACAGCTGCGTCAACCCCATGCCGCCAATCGCCAGGAACAAATTGCACATCCAGTCCAAGGTTTTGGGACATCTTACGCCAGAGCGTTGCGAAGTGGCCTGTCTCAAACATTAGCACGCGATCTCCTGGAGAAAGCGTATTGACAAGCGCGGCTTTCCACGCGCCAGTACCCGAACCTGGATAGATAATCACAGGCTGCGACGTTTGAAAGATCGTCTTGATACTAGCCAGCACTTCCAGCATAAGTTGGGAAAAGGTCGGCCCTCGGTGATCGATGGTGGGTCGATCAATAGCCCTGAGGATGCGATCCGGGACATTCGTTGGTCCCGGAATCTGAAGGAAATGTCGTCCACTACGGTAAGCCATACAAATATCCTTCGCAAGCTGCTTTCCATAATGAGGAAAAACTTTCCTGATTATGGAAATGGTGCCATAATTTTTTCTGCTTGTCAAGCCGCCAGCCTTTTGCGCAGAAACCCCACCTCAGATTTTGGGGTAAGTGGCTGAGTTTGTCGGCGGCTCTGCCGCCGACAAACTCAGCCACTTACCAAAGCTTCGGCAACTCTGCCGCCAGGTACGGTATCTTTGTCCCCACAGTGTCAAAGGACACATCTGAAAAAGCTCAACGAATTGGCCTGAGAGATCATCAAAATTGGCCCCTGGCGCGTTCACGGGCGGGGAGGATTTCCAGGCAGGTGGTCCACCAGCCTGTCAGGATGGTTTCAACAAACTCCTCTGGTAAGCTTTCCGCGCGCATTTCGTAAGCCAGGCGCTCATAGTCGTACCTCACTGGGAGCAGTTCACACTCGACCTGCTTGCTGGCGGGATAGAGCGTGAGCAGAGCATACCAGACGGTGTTCTGGCCATCATTGGGTGGGCGTCCAATAGCGCCAACGTTAACCAGGCGGCGTCCATCCACAAGCTGGTGCTGCCAATGAATCCCGGTATGGGTGCAGAGGATGATGTCTGCCTCATATGCATTGAGAAGCTTGTTTAAAAAGGGTTCCGGGGTCGTCGATGCCCAGAGAAACTCATTGACGCGGCGGGGCGAGCCGTGGACCAGCAGCAGGCGCTGGTCTCCCAGGGTCAAACGCATGTGCGTGCGCAATACGCGCAGCCAATCTTTATAGCGGTCAGATGTATGGGCCAGCGTATAATCATAACTGATTTGCGCGTAATAGTTGTCACGCGGATCTGTATAGCCACAGGCGCAATCGGCCAGGCGATTGCCAATGCTATGGTCGTAGTTACCCTGCAAGCAAATCACCTCGTACTCATACAAGAGTGGAAAGACGCGATCGGGATGCGGCCCGAAGCCACCCATATCGCCCAGGCAATAGATGGCTCTGGCCCCGCGTTGACTGGCATGCTCCAGGGTAGACTGCAACGCCAGATAATTGTTATAGCAGCCCCCAAAGACCGCGATAGAGTAATGCTTTTGCTCTGTATCTATCATCGTCTGTCCATTATGCTCCATACAAGTATTGTCCTCTCTGCAACCTGCGCGCTTTCAGGTTCGGCAGGTCACACCAAAGATATGACAGGTATAGCAGGGCTGCCAGGCAAGACGAATAGAGGTCAGTCCCGCGGCGAACATCTCGCCCATCCTGGCCTCAGGGATATTAATCAGCAGTGGACAGGGATAGATACCATCATCTGTAACCATCCGACAACTGCTACACTGTAGCTTGTGTTTCTCGTCCTCCTGGAGATCACCTTCGTGTAGCAACTCATCATCGGTATAGCCGCGTGTCCGTCGTTCCTCGCGCCCGATTAGAAAGGGCACAAGAAATTTGAGGCGCGGCTTGCTCAGGCCCTGAGCGCGCAAGAATTGCAAAAATGCCGCGCGTTCAGCAGGCAGGCCCATATCAGCGCGCACCTCCGTCACAGTAATCACCGGGTTGATGCCATGCGCAACCAGGCGCTGAATGCCCGCGAGAATACGACGAAATGTACCTTTGCCACGCACTCTGTCATTATCCTCGGCACTATAGCCATCGAGGCTGACGCGCAAATCCAGCGAGTACGCAGCCGCGCGAAAGGTCTCGCCGAGCCAGACTGCCATTGGCTCGTCAATCAGGATACCATTGGTCAGGATCGTCAGTGGACCCTGTTGCAGAGTCAGCGCGATTAATTCCTGAATGGCAGGATGCAGAAAGGGTTCACCCCCCGTAAAGTAATACTCGCGTGTTCCCTGCTGATACGCCTCGTTCAGGGCAGATCTCACCTGTGGCACCGTCATCATCTCGTGCTGGTGATTTTTGGGGCCGCAGGAAATAAAACAGTGGCGACAAGCGATATTACAGAGCGTGCCAGTGACCTGGAGCCAGAGGGTATCAAGTGCCGCCAATCCCAGTTCTGGTGGATCGGGACTCCTCAGAACTGGTGCCTGGTCTGCCAGCGGCAACGAACGGCGCAATGCAGAATTGCTCATGAGAAACCTCCTCTGGTGCTGCGCTATTCGCCGCTAACTGGCGCGGGCCTGAGCGCCACCATCTGTTCCAGCGGCGTACCAGCTCCCTCAACACCCCGGAAGTACCAGGGAATCATAGCGATGGCACCAACCAGCCAGAGTATCCCCATCGTGACCAGCGCGCCTGTAATACCTCCTGGCCCCTGCGCGATCCAGATCAACAGGGGACCGCTGGCGATGGCTCCAATGCGGCCAACCGCAACCGATAACCCGATGCCGGTCGAGCGCAGATGAGTAGGGAAAATCTCAGAGAACGTTGGATACGCACTGGTCCAGGCCCCGGTAGCAAAAAAGTTCGCCAGCATAAAGGCCAGCAGAACCAGCAAGCCACTGTGCGTAAAGGTCGCTGGAGCCAGCAGGACCGCCGTAATAGCAGCGAGTACATAAAAGGACGGCACCGTGATTTTGCGACCCAGGCGATCAATAACCAGAAGCATAACCAGGCCACCCGCCAGAGCACCAACATTGCCCAGAAAGTAGAACCAGGGCACCTGTAAGATGGGAATATTTACCGCGGGCAACACCGCCAGTGTAAGAAATGTAAACATACCATAGAAGCCAAAGGCCTCCGACAGGTCCAGCAAACAGCCCAGCAGCACGCGCCAGGGATAGTGAGTAAGAAGCTCAACGATCTGGCTAAAAAAGGGTTGAGGCGTGGCCCCGGCAATCACGATAGGTGCCACCTCCTCATTTGAGGTCTGACCAGCCCTGGCCTCAATTTGACGTATGACATCCTCAGCCTCCGCGTGCCGTCCCTTCGCGAGCAACCAGCGCGGCGACTCAGGCAGAGAGCCGCGCATCCAGACGACAAAGAGCGCGGCAATAGCTCCCACAGCAAAGCCCACGCGCCAGCCCACATTCGCCGCGAACAAATTGATAAAGAAGAGGTTGACCAGCGCGGCCAGCATCGCGCCGACAGGCCAAAAATTCATCACCAGCGCGTTGATGCGGCCACGACTGCGCGCAGGCACAAACTCGCTAATAGCCGAGTTAATCGCGGTATATTCCGCACCCACGCCAATAGCGGTGAGAAAGCGAAAAAGCATCAGAAAGAAATAGTCAGGGGAGAGCGCCGTCAGAATGGTGCAGACCGAGTACAGAAGCAGGGTCACGATAAAGAGGCGTTTGCGTCCAAAGCGATCGGTGAGATACCCAAAGCCGAACGCGCCGACCATAATGCCGAGCAGCCAGATACTGACAACCCACGCGGCCTCTGTATGCGTTAGATGAAAGACACCCTGAATAACTCCCAGCACGCTGCCGACGACATTTACTTCAAAAGCGTCGAGCAGCCAGCCGATCCCCAGAACAGCGGTGATGGTGGTGTGAAAACGGCTCCAGCGAAGTCGGTCCAGCCTGCGAGTCACATCTGTACTAATCGTCTCGGTTGCCATATGCATCCTTTCTCTGGGCGGAGAGGTGTGAAGAAGACTACGATTTTGCGTCGAGATGAGCATAGAGAATTTTCAGCACATGCTCTGTCTTGCTATATGCTCATGCAAATGGACAGCATCAAGTAGAATAGCGCTCAGGTTTGAGGAATAACAGGCTCCGTGACGCGACGGGTCGGTAGAGGCACGAAGGCGCGCTCTTCCGCGTGCGGTTGGGCAGGACGCATACGCACATTCAGGGCGCAAAACGACATCACGCCGCGCGGTGAAGCATTGTGGAAGCAGCAACGTTCAATGCGGCTCATATCGATATCGCTCTCATCCATAAATGGTTTGACAAAAAGCGTGAGCGTCTTGTGGTTGGTCCAGAAAGAGGGATCTGCCCCCATATGTGGCCAGAGCGTTTTGAGCAACTTGAGGCTACCGCCAATATTCGTCACGATCTGCGGCAGAATCGCGGCGCGCCCACGCGTGAGCATACGCAGAGTCATATTCGGACGTGGTCCCATCACGCTTAAGAATTCCTGCAGGGTAAAATTAGGCGCAATTGGCTTGTAGCCATCTTTTGTATATTTCAGCAGTGAAAAGGCATTGCAGAGGGGCGAACCCTCGCCCACAGGAAAGAAAAGATTCTGCGCAACGCCTGTCTGCTGCTCAATCAATGCAAGAATCTCAGGCATCCGTAGCTTGCGCGGCGCGGGGACCTGCTCGCCATTCCCGTTTACCTCGAAGCGCCCAAAGGGTGTCGCGGCCTGAAAAGCGATCGCACAAACCGTCTCGGGATGCTGCCAGGCAAAGTGAACAATCTGCTGAATTTGATCGCTGTTCAAGCCATCATAGAGCGCGACCGCCAGAGTTGAGGGCAGCTTGACCCGTTCCAGAGCGGCGATAGCCTTGACACGCACCTCCCAAAGATCCTCGCCACGCAGTTTGACAATATCCTCTGGCCGCGTGCTATCGAATTGCAGGTAGACAGAGGTAAAGCCCCATTTGACAAGCTTCTCCGCGAAATCAGGCTCACGAGCCAGGCGAATACCATTGCTCACCATCTCCAGCTGCGCGAAACCTTTGCGCTTGACCATCAGCGCGATTTGCTCTAAATCTTTGCGCACAGAGGGTTCACCGCCCGACAGTTGCAGCGAAATTCCCTTGCCCTCTACCTCAATCAACTGATCCAGCCGCGTCTCAATCTCCTGTAGCGAATAGTCGCGTTCTGAGGGACTGGAGTAGGCATAGCACATTGGGCAGGTCAGGTTACAGCGTTCAGTCACTTCCAGAATGGCCAACCCGGCTGGTTTGCGCAGCGGAAAGGGTGAAAGTCCATGCGAGAGATCTGTATCGCCGCCGTCTCCATAGCGCGCCAACATAGCTCTCTCCACCTCAAAGGATTGTCGGTAGAAAGCGGCATGCATGCCCAGATCTGTCGCCACACTGCCATGCGTTGGGCAGGTGCGCGTAAAAAAGACCTGCTCACCCGTTCGCACTTCATACGTTGCGGGTACAATCTCCCCACAATCCGCACAAATACTGCGCGTTTCCTTCAGTATCTCAAGCAAATTTCGTTCCTTTCCTGCAGAATGATCCAGGGGCCGGTAAGTATAGGGAAAGGCCAGGGCTTGCCAGTGCTTCTTCGCGCCGCTGCGACGCCAGGAAGAAGAGAGGATAGGCAAGGAGCCTCGAACTCTCGCATTTGACTAGCCTTGGCAAGTCCTGCTGGGCAGGTACCTGCGCTGCGAAAGATCCCTCTCTACTAGTATACATTAATGTATCAGGCTGCTTCTACGCGCCAGCGAACCAGCGTCGCAGCATCCAGGCGCGGGCTTGAGCGTAGTCCACGGTGAGAGCAGCATTCACGATGGGTCCGGCTAACAGACGCGGAATAGTCCAGCCGACAAAGGGTCCTCGCACGAGAACACGCATAGGCATAGAGGCGAAACGAAAGAATTCAGGCGCGCAGAGAGCCGCAACGACAAGCGCATCATGCAGCTTCGGAAGCTTTGCACGCCACGGCGGTTGAGCCTCCTGCCATGCCTCGATCAGACGCGCGAGTAAATGCAGGCGCGGACTACTGGCAGACTGCAAGCGCGTGAGATCATGGGAGCGCAGGTGGCTGGGATTGGTCACATTCCAGCCGATCATCGTTAGCGGGAGATTAGCCTCCAGGACAATGCGCGCGGCACGCGCATCGCTACGCACGTTCCAATCTGGCCAGAAAATCCGACTCGCTCCGCCCATAAAAAAGACCTGGCGCAGCCAGGAGCCAAGCGCTGGCTCCCGACTGAGAGCCAGCGCGAGATTGGTCAAGGGTCCAAAACACAAAAGCGTCAGCTCGCCTGGATAGCTGCGCGCTGCCTGGATCAGCAACTCTGGTCCGCTCAAGGGACTGAGCGGAAGCGCCAGGCCGTCAGGCAGTACGCTGGCCTGACAAACCCCTGAGAGCTGGTGACGAGCGAGCAGGGGTCTCGCCTGGCCAGCCGCGACTGGAATATGCGCAGATCCATACACCTGGAGCACATACGCGGCCAGGCGGGCGCGTAGATCGGTATCCCCAAAGACGGTGGCAATCCCAACCACTCTTACTTCGGGCGAACACAGGAGCAACGCCAGCGCCAGCGCATCATCAATATCATCTCCAATATCTGTATCCACAAAGACTGGTCTCGCGAGAGGTGCGCAGTGTGTCTCAGCGAGCGAGAGCGACCGTTCATGCATAGCGAGAAGCCAACCAGCAACGTAAAACAATAGCCTCTCTCATCGCTCTGAACTTTTTCTAGACAGGAACCAGTAGACCAGACCGATCAACAGGAGCAGAATACCAGGGAACCAGAGCGAAAGCACAAAGGGAGCAAACATCCTATCAGCAGCGCCCCCGGTTGGCGGATAAAGCAGGAAGCCAACCAGCAGCACAAGGATACCTGGAGTTATCGCGCCCCCTCCCACGTAGCCTTGCCGGGTCAGAAAAGCAAGCACAAGCAGCGCCAGGCCAACCGCGATAATGACAAGGCCATTATCATAGGGGATAAGCGGCTTGTAAGCAATAAAAATCGCGGCTCCAATCAAGGTAATCAGCACACCAGCAATCGCAAGTCGAGAGGGATTGAAGGCCATTGCTATCAGCATGCCAAAGCCAAAGAGGAAAAGACCCACAGGGCTGGCCAGAGGATTCAGATGCAGGAAAAGCGCCCCAAGCAGAAAAAGCAGGCCCAGACCAATCAGCACATACGCTTGTAGTGTGGCGCGCCTGTGTCCCTGGATGCCCATGAAGGATGTAGCTGGCATATCTCTCTCCAGTCATTGTGTGCGTAGAACAGTGTACTCTCTCGTTTTCACGTTGCAGGCACAAGAAATTTACATCTCAGAAAGAGTTTCCTGGCTAGCGATAAAGGGCATTATTTCATGGCTGCGAGGGTTTGTAAAATACCGCCGGCAAGCGCCCACAAGGCGATAAACCACACCCACGCGCCGCCGTGGCGTTTGCGTGCCTCTGCTGGCGTGATAACTTTAAACCAGTGCGCGGTCCTGGAACGACTCAAACGCCTGGCAATCAGGGGCGAAAAGACAAGCAAAATGACTGTTGTAATCAGCGGCCAGAAGTTTCCTGTACGGGCACCCTGATACACGTTCACAAGCGAGAAAATGCCACCCAGCGTGAGGAGAGCATTAGCCACAATCTGTACGAGGCGCGCCCAATTGCGACCGCTGCGTACCATCTCACCGAAAAGCACCAGGCCGCAGGCGACGAGCAACGCGAGGATCAGGCCCAATACATTGCTGAGCGTCTGGCTGATGCCAGAAATTTTTAGCAGCGTGGACTGGCTGAAGAGAGCTATGCCGGGTACAAGCAAGACCTGCACAGCCAATCCCCAACTAAAGGCGACAGCCATACCAATCCCCTGTGGTCCTGGCAGTTCTTGTGAGCTACTCTCGCCAGTTCCAGCCTCTTGTATTTCATTCAAAGCGGGTTTTCCTTTGCAACTATATTGACACATTGTCTATTGTACAAGGATTCGCTCAAAGCTTTCCAATTGCTAGCCGCCCACGGCGGCAGGCTTGTGAAAAGCAGAGGTGAGATATGAGGCCTGGGCGCGCCCAGGCCTCATATCTCACCTCTGCTGCAATTGACCTTGCTGGCATTCTTATGTACAATAACCCTGTCTGGAAGCGGCGGGAAGCATGTTCGATAGCGATCCACCTTTAAGGACGGACACAGCAATATGCAACAAAATACTGAACAGGCCTTTGTCGTTGATCTACTGACCACCCTGCGCCGGGGACGCTTTAGCGCGCGCGCCTGGGGACGTTTCTTTAAACGCTCCTGGTTGCTGTCCTGCCAGACAGCGGCGGACAATCCAACGCTCAAACAATCCTGGCTGCGCGTGACCTGCCTTATGACGCTTCTGGCCCTCCTGATACTGCTTGGCAATGCTCTCTACGCTGGACTGCCTACCACGCTGCCCATCTTGCCCGGCTTTGCCCTGTGCGTGGCATGGCAACAAAGCGACCTGTTCTGGCACCTCGGCCTTAACCGTTCAGTGCAAAGTGGCAAGCTGTTGCCGACCATCGGCATAGCTAATACACTGACCTGGCTGCGCGCGCTTGGCGCATCCTACCTACTGGGCAGACTTAGCGCGGGATTGGCGACTCCAGCGAGCCTGGCTCTGACAATCTTTCTCTGCGGGATTGTAACTGATATCCTGGATGGGCAGATCGCCAGGCACAGGGCCACACAGAGCAAATTAGGCCAGATCGCCGACGCGGAAACAGACTTTTGCCTCTATCTGGCACTCACAAGCATCCTGCTGCAGAATGGCATCTTGCCGCTCTGGATCGGCCTGATCATGCTGCTGCGTTTTGTCATTCCACTACTGGCAGCCCTGGTCAGCTATCTGGCATTTGCCCAGCCGCTACGCTTTGGCTCGACTTGGTGGGGTAAATGCGCGGGCTTGGCCCAATGCCTCTATTTTCTGCTCTTGCTCACGCCACCCTCACTCTCTTTTATTGCCCATCCTCTGAACACCCCACTGCTGATCATCACCCTCTGTTTACTGGTCGCCGCACCAGTAGCACAGCTTAGCGCAAACTGGCGCGAGCAGTGATTGACAGGCAGGGTGCTTTTTATAACTGCCATTTCTGCCCGTATTGTCTGCTACTTTGCGCCTTATGGCAGCTTACGTATAGCTTAGCAATACAACTTGCCGGCCTCTCGGTGTATTCCGTCAACTAAACTGGAACAACGACTATATCAGCAGTGGCGCCAGAACGTTCTGGCGCCACTGCTGATATAGTCGTGTTAATACTAACTACTCAAACGCTGAGATCAGGGCGACCTTGTAGCCGGCAACACCTACATTGTCCCGCACAAGTATATCTGGAATCCCATCTGCGTTCATATCACCAACACTGAGATATGTGTCTATCGGATATATCTGCCAATAAGTGGAAAGTGACAAGCCTGGAATAGTGCTATTTCGCACAATGGTAGATACCAGACCGCCCGTGTTAGCAGTATTCCCCTGGTACTTTACTATCCCAACCAGGGCATCATGAAGGTTAGATGGGTTGATATAGGTGCTCTGCACCATCAGTTCCGGTATACCATCCTGATTGAGGTCGTCGATCACAGTGTATTTATCATCGATGTGCATCGTCCAGGCAGTGCCTGCCGATGCTCCAGCGATAGAATGCACTGTTCCCCAGATGCAAGAGAGTCCTTTAACCTTGTCGTACTGCAACAGGCTGATATAGGGATTATTCTTATCGTTGTGACTCTGGACAAGGATCTCTGCTTGTCCGTCTCCATTGATATCTCCGACACTGTAATACGTGTCTTGCAGATGCATCTGCCACGAAGGATAGCCGGAACCAAGAGGGGGGACGGCGTTTGAGAGAATCTGTAGCACCCCAAAGGCTTTTTCTGTGGAATTATACTGGAGCAAGGCAATTTGAGCAGTCACAGAGGACTGTATCAGGAGTTCAGGCAGACCATCTCCATTGATATCTCCAAGGTTCAGATACACATCCTTTGTGCTCATAGGCCAACTACTCGCGCCGGGGACAAAACTGGGAATGGATTTTTCAGCGATCCAGATGGTCTCCCAGGCCAATTTAGAAGAATTCATCTGCAATACCCCTACCGCTGGGGGTTGCACACCTTGATTCTGGACGAACAAGCTTGACGGGCTATCACTGCTGAGAGCATCCAGGACTATATAGGTATCATTCAGGCCAATAGGCCATGATCCCTGTATGCCCTGACCAGGGATCGCTCCTTTTTGCGCGCCCAGCACGCACAAGCCCTGGCCCGTTGCGTAATCCTGGTTCTTTGGATCATACTGCACAAGACCAATCATTGCTGAAGAGCCAGGATCGCGACTCTGCACCAGCAATTCCGAGATCTGATCACCATTGATGTCACCGATAGATGGCTTCACCAGAGGCAGCAAGAGCACAAACTGCAATTCCTTGACCCTGAGATACACAACTGAGACCACCCTGCGGAGATGGAGGCAGCGGCTGCCAGTTCACCGCACCCTCCGGCAGACGCGCACACTGCCCAGACGCGTCCAGGCTTAAAACAGAACCATCGCCCGCTACACTCATCCAATGAGAGCCCCCACTAACCGCTTTCAGCCGACCCTGGTTCACAAAGTAGATTGTTCCTGCTGTATCGCGCACCCAGACATTGCTCGGTCCACTGGCCGAGACTTGCGTCAGGGGCGCGGTATTTCCCTGGATACTGATCGGCGACCACGTAGCGCTGCCTTTGGTCGTGGTTAAAAGAGCCCCACTGCTATCAACGGCCCAGACTGAGCCATCGATCGTACAAATGCTGACGAAGGTGCTGCTTTCTTGAGAAGAGGTGACGACGTTTGCTTCTGACTCGAATGGTTGATGGTCTTGCTGATGCTGAGATGCTGACATGAGTGCAATTCCTTTTCTTTGTTAACATCAACCTGATATAAGTATACTTTTCTCATAGTAGTCTTTGCTCTCTTCAGGCCTTTGCTAACAAAAATGCGTTCAATATTTTTCAAGGTCTAGCAATAGTATAAATAAATAAATACATCTACTGAAAGAGTTTTCGTGCTGAAGAGATGCTGAAGAGATGCTGAAGAGATGCTGAAGAGATGGAATGAATAGAGCTGTAAAATCCCCAGGGTTGCGTACTTCTCTCTCAAGAGATTAGCGTATATCTACATATTTACGCTGCAATTGTTCTGGCGAGGCACCAAATTTATAGAGTATACGCAGGTACCACATAAAAAGCACGCTACGTACCAGGCCGACTTGCTGGTGACGACGCGCCGAGGTACTGACATAGCGTGGTAGCAAGACCACGCGGCCAAGCTGGCGCAGGCGGGCAATGATTTCCAGATCCTCCATCAAGGCAATCTCAAGAAAGCCGCCGATGGCCTTGAAACTCTCCGCGCGCACAAAATAGGCCTGATCTCCGGTAAAAATACCGCGCCAGCGCGAGCGCAGATTTGCTGTCAAGGCCACAAGCCGATAGGAGAGCTTTTTGCTATTAAAGCTCAGGCGAAACGCGCCGCCAACAACCTGCGGAGAAGCACAGGCACGCGCAATAGTCTCAAAGGCATCCTCAGGGAGAAGAGTATCCGCGTGTAAAAAAATATAGATATCACCGCAAGCTGCCTGCGCACCCCTGTTCATCTGCACAGCGCGTCCACGTGGCGCGTGTATCACCTGCCCAAAGCGTTGCGCGATGCGCGCGGTCTGGTCCACGCTACCACCATCGACAAGTAGCACTTCGTACTCATAAGAGGTACCCAGTCGCGCAAGTTGAGAAAGTTGCTGTTCAAGCACGGCCTCCTCGTTTAAAACGGGAACAATAATCGAAAAACGCATGTGTGATATAATCCTTTATCTTTGTGTGTACTTTGCTCTTGTGCTCCCGCTTTTTCAGGGAAGCATATGAGCCGCGCAGCAGTTCACGCGTTCCTGGCATGTGGCCTGGTGAGCCGCAGGGCCCTTACCAGGCCACATGCCAAAATAAGGGAGAGGCGCCACAGGCGCCAGGGAGTCCAGCAGAAAGAAGAGTTCGTCAACGCTATCTATGTTATATACTACCCAGGTATGTAGTGGTGTCACCAGGGTTCCGGGCACGCCGGGATAAAAATCGACTACCTGAAGGTGGGTATATAGTTTTGGCTCAAATAAAAGACGTTGCACTGGCCGAGCGGATCTTCCTCAGAAGATATCCATTCAGCAGATTCGCCCCTCAACCCGATGATCCACTTGCCAATGCTGGCACACCGCTGCGCAAAGCTCTCAAGGATTGTACTGTGGCGCTCGTGACAACGGCGGGACTAAGCCTGCCCGGTCAGCCGCCCTTTGATGTTACTATACGCAATGGCGATACCTCTTTTCGCGAATTTCCCGCTGATAGCGCGCTGCAAATGCTTGAGATGCATCAGCGTAGCTGGTCTTTTGATCACACAGGTGTTCTGCAGGATCGCAATCTGGCCTTTCCGCTCGACCGCCTCAGAGAGTTACAGCAGCAGGGAGAGATAGGCGCAATTGGCGCGCACCATTATAGCTTTATGGGGTCAATTGTCTCCCCCTCTAAACTGCTCAAAGAGAGCGCGCCAGAGGTTGCCCGCCGCCTCAAAGCAGACGCCGTGGATGTCGTGCTGCTCACTCCCGTCTGACCAATGTGCAATCAGTCCGTGGGACTGATCCAGAGAATCATAGAACAGCAGGGTATCACAACGGTTTCTCTCTCGTTATTAAGAGAGATCACAGAAAAAGTACGCCCACCACGCGCATTATTTGTGCCCTATCCATTAGGCTATCCATTGGGCGCGCCAGACGATAGCGCGCTGCAAACGCGCATCATCCGGGCAGCATTTGCCCTGCTTTCCCGCAACGACTGGCCAGTATTTGAGACCTTTCAGCCGTAGCCCTGTTGCCTCTACCTCTGGTGTTGCGCGGGGTAACACCCCTGGCAGAGCGGCAGGGAACAAGCAGGAGCAAAACAATATAGAGAGAAAGTGGAGCGATAAAGGGAATGACGCAGAAAGATTACGATCTAACAGTTCTTGGAGGAGGGTCGGGAGGACTGACGGCGGCCAGAATCGCGGCTTCGCTGGGGGCGCGGGTACTGCTGATCGACAAAGAGCGCCTGGGTGGGGATTGTCTGTATACAGGATGCGTGCCGAGCAAGAGCCTGATTCATGTCGCGCGGTTGGTTCAGCAAATACGCACTGCCGCGCGCCTGGGATTGACACCAGGCAGCGTGGATATCGACATGGCGCGCATTGCGGAACATATTCAGCAGGTGATCGCACGGGTCCACGAGACAGAACAGGTCTATACAAACGATGTGACCGTTAAATTTGGCCATGTCTCCTTTCAATCTCCTACCACCCTGCGACTCGATGGTCAACAAATCAGCAGCCGCGCTACGCTTATCGCCACGGGCTCACAGCCCGCGCATCCACAGATAGAGGGATTAGCGGAAGCTGGTTATCTAACAAACGAAGACGTATTTCAACTAACCGACCTGCCCACGTCCCTGCTGATAATTGGTGCCGGACCTGTAGGTGTCGAGCTTGGACAGGCGCTGACACGCCTGGGCGTTCAGGTGACGCTTGTGCAGGGACCAGAGCATATTTTACCGCGCGAAGATCCTGAGATCTCAGCAACTCTGGCCGCTATCCTAAAGGCGGAAGGCGTAAAGCTGCTCACGCAAACTCGCGCGTTAAAGGTCGAACAAGTTGAGGGTAAGAAACGCGTTACGCTACAACAGCAGTCCCAGCTATTGACGCTTGAAACAGATGAGATTCTTGTAGCGGCAGGCCGTCAACCACGGCTGGATGGCTTGAATCTAGACGCCGCGAATGTTGCCTGGAGCGCGCAGGGCATCAAGGTTAATGACTATCTTCAAACCTCTACAGCCAACATTTTCGCGCTCGGCGACGTGATTGGAGGCTATCTCTTTACCCATGTCGCGGCCTACCAGGCTGGCGTAGCGGCGCGCAACGCATTACTGCCTGTGGGCAGAAAAAAAGTCGCTTATCGGGTGCTGCCCTGGTGTACTTTTACAGATCCAGAGATTGCCCGCGTGGGACTGACCTATCCCGAAGCTCAACAAAGTCAGCGCCAGGTGCGCGCAGTCACCTTCCCATGGGCTAACATTGATCGCGCTCAAACCGAAGACGCGCCAAGCGGCTTTCTCAAGCTTGTGCTGGCAGGCAAGAAAGAGCACATCGTAGGCGCGCACCTGATTGGCGAACATGCCGGAGAATTGCTGGGAGAGATCGCCCTGGCCATGCAGCACCATCTGAGCATTTCCGATATCCTTGCCACCATTCATCCCTATCCGACGCTCCACACCGGTTTGCAGCAGGCAGCCTTTGAGGCGTATCTCTCAAGCAAAGAGGCCCGTAGCAACCGCAATATAGTTAAAATGGTTCTACGGCTAAGAAGGTAAAGAGAAGCGTATGTTCTTTACGACTCCAGTCATCAAGCAATTCAGCTCTCAGATGCCTGGGACCAGATATCAGCATTGAGAGCTATTCCTCTCATCAGCACATTTACGAGTGAGTCCGTTCGAGAGCAATCACAGGGATTTCACGTGGTGCTTTCTGCTGGTACTCTCCATAAGGCGGAAAGACCTCCACCGCTCGCTTAAAGGCCTTTGCTCGCTCTTCGCCAGTAAGAATCCTGGCTCTGGTCTCAAACTTCTCGTTGCCTACTTCGACGGTCACATCGGGGTGAGCCAGGATGTTGTGATACCACTCAGGGTTGTTTACAGCGCCCCCCTTGGAAGCTATCGCTAATATCTGGTTGCCATAAGGCACATACATCAAGGGAATGATCCGCGATTTGCCCGTTTTAGCTCCTTGCGTGGTCAAAAGGATTAATGAGGCTCGACCATCCACCTTCCCATCATTTTCGCGAAATTCTTTGATAACTTGTTCATTCCGTTCCTGCCATGTATTCACCTGTAGAGTCTCCTTTTTTGCTTTATAAAAAATCAGAAACCATCATGTAGTGAGTGGTTGAGTTTGCAGACGGCAGAGCTGCCTGCAAACTCGGTCACTTACCCCAAAATTTGGTATGGGATTTCTACGCAAAAGGCTGGTGGCATACCTATGCGGGAGTTTTGCTCCACAGAAATATTCCCATTATATGCAGTCTAACACGTTTGCTGGAGTGGCTTCAAGCAGAGGTTTGCAGGCAATAACTTTTGCCTTGCGCCCGGCTGCTTTGCGCGACCAGGTGCCTGAGTTTCTCTTTTTCTGTTTGGACATGCTATGATAAGCGCTATAAGTACAGAAAAAGGTCAGGCACAGCGAGTTTTCTATGCATGAAGTACACGCGCTTTCTACGAGGATCGCGCGAGAAAGGTAGCCCTTTCATGAGTCAATCCGTGCGCAAAAGCAAAGGATATATCTGGGACCCTCAGACGGAGTTAATGCTACGAAGCGAGTTGACGGCCTTGCAAACGGCTCGCCTGCGCCAGCAGGTGGCCCGCGCCTATACAAAGGTAGCGTTCTATCGGCAGGCACTTGAGCAGCAAGGCATACAGCCCCAGGACATACGCGAACTCGACGACATTCAACGCCTACCCTTTACGGTCAAGGACGACTTCCGCACTACCTATCCCTATGGTCTGTTCGCGGTGCCGCTCAAGGATGTTGTGCGGCTCCACGCCTCCAGCGGGACCACAGGCAAACCGGTTGTCAATGGCTATACAAGAGCTGACCTGGCTTTGTGGGGAGAAGTAATGGCCCGAGCCTTCGCGGCGGGCAGTGTGACCGCTACCGATATTTTTCAGAATTTTTACGGCTATGGACTCTTCACCGGAGGACTGGGCATCCATATTGGTGTGGAGCACATTGGAGCCACCGTCCTGCCAATTAGCGGAGGTCTAACCCGTCGCCAGATCCAGTTGATGGAAGATCTTGGCGCAACCGTGATTGGTGGGACTCCGTCGTATACGCTGGTCATCGCGGAGGCGGCGGCGGAGGCTGGCGTTGATCTACGCAGTCGCATGAAGGTGCGCGTGGGTTTTTTCGGAGCGGAGCCATGGACCGAGGCGATGCGCCAGGAAATCGAGGAGCGTTTTGGCCTCGAGGCATTTGATATGTACGGTCTGACCGAAGTTATCGGCCCCGGCGTAGCAGGCGAATGCTTTCAGCACCAGGGTCTACACATCAACGAAGATCACTTTTATCCTGAAGTGGTCAATCCAGAAACGGGTCAGCGTCTGGCAGACGGCGAGGTGGGAGAACTGGTTTTAACCTGCCTGACACGCGAGACTGTGCCTTTGCTGCGCTATCGCACACGCGACCGTGTCGCCCTGCTGCATGACTCCTGCGCCTGTGGCCGCACGGCGGTACGTATGCTGCGCGTTCACGGGCGCACCGACGATATGCTCATCGTGCGCGGCGTCAATGTCTTCCCTACGCAAATCGAACAGGTTCTGCTCTCATGCCCTGGTCTGACCAGCAACTACCAGATCTTCGTTGACCGACCACGCGACCAGCTCGACGAGTTAGAGGTGCAGGTAGAAAGAAGCGAGGCAGCGCGCAATATGGGGGCAACAGCAGCCAGTAGCCTTCTTCAGGAACGGGTAAGCGAAGATATCCACCAGGCATTGGGCTTGCACGCGCGCATCACGATTGTAGAACCGCATCAGCTGCCACGTAGCGAGGGCAAAGTGAAGCGTATTGTGGATCGTCGCCAGTTGACGGACTAGCAGTTCGCATGCAACTAAACGCGACGAGTTCTCTGGCATCAACTCTTGCCCAGATAGGCTAAGATAGATGCAAAGTGTCGAGCCATGCAAACGCGTGGCATGGAGCAATCATTTGATGGATAACACCTCTTTTTCAGCCGCCTATGGTCCCGACCGGCAAAACATGATCTACCTTGCCGGACTCCAGGGACAGCGACCGCTCCTGCCTGTCGCATCCGCAGAGTTGGAGCAACTGGCCAATCAACGCATGAGTACCGAAACCAGGGGCTATCTGGATGGAATGGCCGACAGTATGCGCGCCAACCGCTCTGCTTTCCAGCACTGGCGCATTGTGCCGCGCATGCTCCGCGATATCTCCAGACGCGACCTGCGCGTCGAAGTTCTGGGCCAGGAATTGCCCGCGCCTTTTCTGCTCGCCCCCATTGGCGTGCAAGCGATCGTCCATGCCGAAGGGGAGATCGCTACAGCCCGGGCTGCCGCGGCTGTGGGCGTGCCAATGATCCAGAGTACCGCGGCGAGCAGAAGCCTGGAGGAAGTCGCAGCCGCGCTGGGCAAGACGCCGCGCTGGTATCAGCTCTACTGGAGTAAAGATCCTGACCTTACCGCCAGTCTCGTTCAGCGCGCCGAGCAGGCAGGCTACCAGGCTCTTGTGGTCACGCTCGATACCGCCTTCCTGGCCTGGCGACCCGCCGATATTCAGAATGCTTACCTGCCCTTTCTGCTGGGCGAGGGCCTGGGCAACTACCTGAGCGATCCAGTCTTCCGCAAGTCCCTGCCAGAGTCCCCGGAGGAGAATAAGCTCGCGGCAGTCCTGCGCTTTATCCAGATCTTTAGCAATCCCACGCTAACCTGGAAAGATCTGGCCTGGCTGCGTACACAGACAAAACTGCCCATTCTGCTCAAAGGAATTCTTCATCCCGATGATGCACGCCAGGCACTTGATTGCGGCATAGATGGTATCATCGTCTCTAATCACGGTGGGCGCCAGGTTGAGGGTGTGCGCGCCGCGCTCAATGCTCTCCCAGAGGTTGCCGCCGCGGTTAATGGACGCGCCCCCATTCTTTTCGATAGCGGGATTCGCCAGGCTTCCGATGCCTTCAAAGCTCTTGCCCTTGGCGCCAGAGCCGTCCTATTAGGACGACCCTATCTCTGGGGCCTGGCGCTCAATGGTCAGCAGGGCGTTGAAGAGGTCCTGCGCAATTTCCTGGCCGATCTTGACCTGACTCTGGCCCTCACCGGCCATACATCCTATCGAGAATTAGATGCCTCCGCGCTGGTAAAAGAAGAGTAAGCAAAAGTAGAGCTTTGTCGGGACGTTGCGCGCAGCGTCCCGACAAAGCTCTATAATAGACCGCAGGATGGCTTCAGGGCTAGCCAGTGCTCAGTTGGACCGCCCCTACCGGTTGCATCTCTGCCAGCCTGAGTTTTCTGCGCTCCCCGAAATAGATCATCAACAGCGTTGCTTCTTCCAAAACCGCGTAGATAGCATGTAGATCGGGACGTTTAATTGGAAGCCCACCGCCAATCAGTCCCCCTTGTGCCAACAGGCCGGGATTGCCTGCAATACCTGTCCTGACGTAAATGGATACGATATAAAGATGCTCCACTTCATGATAGATAGCAAAGAGAAAGAGAATCCATAGCCATACATTGCGTTTGTACGCGCAGAGGAGGAGAGCTGCAGCCAGGAGTACCCAGGAATTCCATAGCAAATGCACCCATTCGGTATTGAGAAAGCCAATGATCCCACTCGCTTTGGGACCAACCCAGCCCAGCATGTGTAGCTCGACCATCTGTGAGAGGTGTTCAAGCATATGCGCGAACTGAGCTATCACCAGAAGATAGAGAAAAGCAAACCAGGGCTGGTGTTGATAGATTGCTCGCATGGTTGAGAAAACAAATGGCGTCCAGGCAGCCAGGATCAATAAGCCAAGCAGCCAGAGCGTCCAGCCATCGAGCCAGAAGGCAAAAATGAGTACTGCAGAAAATACAAAAGCCAGCACGAGTAAATAAAAAAAAATGGATTTTACATCCAACAATTGCTTATATAATGGTCTCGCTAAAGGAACGGGTTGACTCATATTCTCTCCTTTTCACTGCATGGCAAGCTATTATCTTTCTATCGCATCATAATATAATGGTACAATATTTCTTAGAAAAATACTACCATTAACTGATATTGCGATAAAGCAATAAATTGCCTCAAATTAGAGAAAAGGCGCTAATTTATCCTGGTCTTCACACCTTGCAACGATATTGACTGGTTGCAGATCTCTAGAGATCTGCGTATTTTGCTGTTTATGAGCCAGTTCCCATGTTTTAAAGAATATCCACGACAGTACTTATAACCTCGCGCTGCTGATATATAGCCAGCTCGCCGTCAAGCATGACTGTTTGTTCCGCGCGAATGTCAGCCGAGGAGGCCCCGACGCTAAAGCGAAACTCTCCTGCTTCAGTGACGAAACGCATAGCAGGATCGTAAAAAGCCAGTCGCGAGGGATGCACCGTGAACCTGACCTGGCGGACCTGACCCGGCGTGAGCGAGACGCGGGCAAAACCAAGCAGGAGAGCATTAGGGCGCGCCACAGAGGCAACCAGGTCGCGACAGTAGAGTTGCACAATCTCATCGCCCGCCCGCTCGCCTGTATTGCGCACCTCTAGCGCTATCTCAATGGGATCAGTGACACTCTTTGCCTGCACGGAAAACTCGCTATAAGCAAATGTTGTATAGCTCAACCCATGCCCAAAGGCGAACAGTGGCGAGGTTGGCGCATCGACGTAGCCATCAAAGAACATAGCGCGATCTCCACCAGCGCGGGCGCCCAGAAAATTTGGCACCTGCCCGACCACGCGTGGCATACTGACAGGCAAACGAGCACTGGGGCTTACCTTGCCGGTCAGCACATCAGCCAGGCCATTGCCGCCCTCTTCGCCAGGCGGAAAGAGCTGGAGCAATGCGCTGGCCTGCTCAGCAACCCTGGCCAGAGTATGAATACGTCCGCTGAGCACAACCACGACCAGCGGCGTCCCGCTGGCAGCAAGGGCTTCAAGCAATTCTGCCTGCACGCCAGTGAGATCAAGATTGGTCGCATCATTCGCCTCGCCAACCGTAACCGGGCGCTGCAGGCCACTTTTTCCCGCGACCACCACCACGGCAAGATCTGCATCACGTGCCACCTGAACCGCCTCAGCGAAGCCTGAACGATCAGCACCCAGAACCTCGCAGCCCTGCGCATACTGTATCTCTACATCCTCTCCCAGCGCTGCGCGCAGACCCGCCAGAGGGGTGACATGCGGAGTATAGTACGGACCAGGCGCGTAATGTCCACTGGCCCGTGGAATGTTGAGTCCACTGATCTCAACCTCCTGCTCAGACTCATAGATGATCTCCAGGTGGGCCGGGTAATGATAATCACCCTGCAAGAGCCGTATATCGTCCGCGCCTGGTCCAATCACCGCAAGTTGTTTGATGGAAGGAGCAAGCGGCAGCACACCATCATTTTTGAGAAGAATGGTCGCCTCAGTCACTACCTTACGGGCCAGCGCGCGCTGCTCAGAGGTTTGAAATAGCGCCTCAGCAGCTTCCGCGTCAACATAGGGATGCTCAAAAAGACCAAGTTGGAACTTAAGGCGCAACACGCGCCGGACAGCGGTATCAATGACTTCCAACGCAAGACGACCAGCCTCAATTTCAGCTTTAAGCGGCTCGCCATAGCAATCAATACTGGGCAACTCCATATCCAGTCCCGCTCGCAATGCCTGGCACGCTGCCTCCCCCCTTGTCGCGGCAACCCGGTGGTGGTCCTTGAGCATAACCACCGAGGTATAGTCAGCGACCACGGTACCCTGAAAACCGAGTTCACCACGCAGGAGATCCGTCAGAATAGCTGGACTGCCCGCGCAGGGAAGACCATCGACGGAGGAGTACGAGTTCATAATCGTTGCAAGCCCGGCATCTCTAATCACGGCAGCAAAAGGTTCAGCGTAGACCTCGCGCAACTCGCGCGCTCCAAGTTGAACTGGTGCCCAGTTGCGTCCACCCTCGGAAAGAGCATAACCAAGGAAATGTTTGCCAGTCGCGGCCACACCACGCGTGAGATCAGCACCCTGCAAGCCCTGCACATACGCGGTCCCGATCGTCCCAATCAAGACCGGGTCTTCGCCATATGTTTCCTCGACACGCCCCCAGCGCGGATCGCGCGCGACATCAAGCACTGGCGCAAGCGCGTGCCTGGCACCGACCGCCAGCATCTGGGCGCGGATCACCTCCGCGACTTGCTTAACGAGTTCAGGATGCCAGGTCGCAGCCAGGGCAAGACCCTGCGGAAAAGTGGTCGCATCGCGATGACAGAACCCTCCTGTAGATTCCTCGTGGACAATCAGAGGGATACCCAGCCGCGTGCGTTCGATGGCAACCCTTTGCAACTCATTCATGAACTCAGCGCTTTCACGTGGATGCAAGCCGGTCGAGGCACCAATACGCGTCACCTGTCCGATACCATGCGGTATCATCTGAGCAGCAAATTCGGCAGCAAATGTGCCCGTGCTAATAAACGCGGTGCTCCAGTAACAGCCCAGTTGAGCAAGCTTCTCGTCCAAACTCATGAGAGCAAGCAGGCTTTCAACCCGATCCTCGATAGAGGTCTGGGGATCACGATAAGATGCGGTAGTGACCATGCGTTTCAGGTTCTCTTCTTTCTAGCTTTGAGCCGCGCGCTAAATGATGTCAGTAGCGGCAAACTACTTGCTGAAGCCTGCAACCAGGCCACCAAGGAGTTGCCGTCTCCCCACAATATAGAGGATAATGATCGGCGTAGCTGAAAGGAAGACCGCCGCCATAATCGCCGGGACGTTTGTGGTATATTGCCCTCGAAAGTTCGCCAACGCCAGAGGTAGGACGCTAACTTCCTTACTTTGTGTCAACACCAGCGGGAAAAGGAAGCTATTCCAGACCTGTATCGTTTCGTAAATGATGACAGTCACGATAGCCGGGCGCGATAATGGCAAGACCAGACTGCGTAAAATACGAAAATGTGTGGCCCCATCCAGCACCATTGATTCGTGTAATTCCTTTGGAATATCCCTGATGTAGGTGACGAGCACCAGGATAGAGAGCGGAATACCAAAGGCCACGCTCGGCAAAATGAGGGCGAAGAGTGTATCATACAGATGCAGATCGGTAATTATCGCGAAAATCGGGATAATTGTAGCTTGGAGTGGAATCGCCAATCCCACCAGAAAGAGCCTGAAAATCATCTGTGTAAAACGATTGTTGATCTTCGAGATCGAATAAGCACTAAAGAGCGAAACAAGCACGATCAAGAAGACGCTGAACGCAGTAACAAACACCGTATTCGCGAAATAAACACCAAAGTCATTGGACAGGACATTACCGTAATTTTCGAGAGTAGGGTGAGATGGAGGTAGCCAGGGAACGTCCGTAAAGAAGTCGGTCAGCGGACGCAGGCTGGTCATAAGCATATACAGGATCGGGTAGAACGTGAGAATGAGCCAGATTAATCCAAAAACAATTGGCACGATCTCCCAGGGAACGCGCAAGCGAGAGCGTCGCTGTTTTTGGAAATGTTGTTGCTCATCCACAAGAGCCTGAGGAAGTGTGCTCACACCCATAACGTGCCTTTCTTTCTACCATAGCATAGGATGGTACTATAAGCCTTCCAGCTGACTTGACATCTTTGTAAAGCCCGTAAAGCGCAGAAATGCGAACGAGAGCGCTATGCCAAATAGGGCCAGCACGACAGCCAGAACGCTACCATAGCCCACCGACTCGTCAGGGAAGGCTGTGATATACATCTGGAGCGGGAGAACACGGGTAGCATAACCAGGACCACCTCCTGTTGTCACCCAGAAAAGATCAAAGTACGTGAGGGAGCCGGTGAAAATCAGCGTGGTGGAAGTGATCACCGTATATTTGAGTTGGGGCAAGGTAATTGAAAAAAAGGACTGAAAACGCCTGGCACCGTCGATAGTGGCAGCCTCGTACAACTCTTTCGGGATCTGGCGCACCCCTCCCAGGTAGAGCAAGGAGTGGAAAGGAATGAACTCCCAGCAAATGATGCCCATAATGACAAAAAATGCCAGTTTGGGATCGCCCAGCCAGCCTTGAGCCAGGGCCGACAGACCCATTGCCTTGAGCAAGGCATCAACCAGGCCAAAGTTTGGATCGAGAAGCGAGATCCAGGTGAGAGCAATAGCGACTGCGGAAAAGAGAAGGGGGATAAAGTAGATGACGCTAAATACGAGGCGATAGCGCTGTGTACCTGCCATGAAGATGCCGAGCAAGATACTCAGCGGCGTCTGTATTACCCAGCTAATGATCATCACCTCGATGGTTAGCAGCAGCGCATTGCCGGTAATATTATCCGAAAAGAGAAATATCCAGTTTTTCAGGCCCACCCACGCGACATTTAACGAGACGCCATCCCAGCTCGTAAAGCTGAGATAAAGCGCTATGAACAGCGGAATGATCGCGAAGAGGAGGTAGAATGCCAGAGCTGGAAGTGACCATAGCACCGAGACCAGGTTTGCTTGTCGTGACACACGAGACGCTGTTACGCCAGTTGACTGTTTCATCAATGCGCTCATAGTGTTCTCCTAATCATGCTTTTATGAGTCATCCCGAATTTTTCTGGAGCCTGCTGAGATCGCAAAACAGCAGGAGTGCAGAGGACGGTCAGTCCTCTTGGGGGACAGGTAATAGGAGGCTGTGCCCCTGAAAAACCTTTTTGGTTTGTTTTGCAGTTCGCTTGCGGCGAACTGCAAAACAAACGGGACGTTTTCCTGATTTTGCAAAATCAGGGATGACTTATAAATAGAGGTTTCCCTCAGGATATAAAACATTCCATTTGTACTCGCCTATGCGGCGGGGAAGGTCTTATTCATGTTGTCCGAGAACTGCTGAGGCGTGATCTGCTTCAGGAAGACCTGATCCAGATTAGTGAGTACCGCCTGCGCCGGCGCGGGCAACATTGCCTGGTCCCAGGAGAGTTGGAAGTGAGCAGCATTCAGCGTTGCTTTATAGTTGTATTCCAGCCAGTCACCATTGGGCGAATTCGCAAGCTGCGAGTCGATGCCCTGAACGGGTGGAACATCACCAACAGCAATGTACGCTTTGACCTCATCAGCGGACAAAACGCCATCCTTAAGATAGGTGAGGCAACTCTGAACAGATTTGGCTGTGCTGGAAATTGAATAGAAGTTACACGGATTACCGTATACGTTGGTAGCATCTCCCTTACCGCCAGCGACGCTGGGGAATGGGAACCAACCAAGTTTGCCACCCTGAATGAACGTGGGGCTATTCGTCTGCACAACCGGGAAATTCCAGCTACCCTGCAACATCATCGCGGCTTTACCGGTATAGAGCAAAGCTGTATCCTGGTTCGTATCCGCGATAACCGAGGAAAAGGATGAGCCAAAGGCATTCATAGTGACCAGTTGTTGCACCATTGTATTCGCTTTTATGAATGCATCCTGCGACCAGGCACCAGCCTGGTTGGCGAGGACGGCATTGAATGCATCCGGTCCTCCGATTCTATCGGTGAGATATTCGGCGTACATCAGATACGGCCATTTGCTTCCGCCAGCGAGCGCGATGGGAATAACGCCGTGGTTTTTCAAGGTAGTGATGGCGCTTAGGAGTTCATCCCAGGTCTGGGAGCATTCAAATTATACTGCTTGAAGATATCCTTGTTGTAGAAAAAGAGCACTGGCTGCACACCGCTGGTAGGAACACCATAGAGCTTGCCATTGAAAGTCGCGCTGGCCAGAATGGAAGGAATGAACCTGTTTTTCCAGGAGGAATCAGCATTAAAATCCTTGGTCAGATCGTAGACATCGTTGGCATTGATATAGCTCTTGAGCACACCGCCGCCCCAACCAAAGAAGACATCTGGCGGATTGTGAGCACCCATCGCGACTTGCAGCTTCTGTTTGTAGGGATCATTTTCGTAAAAACTGAGAGCAGCGTGAATACTAGAATGCGAGGAATTAAAGGTATTCGTCGCATCCTGGATGACCTTCTGCTCACTGCCAGTGCGAATATCCCAGATAGAAACGGATGAACCGTTTCCACTCGGTGATGACTGGCTCCCCCCCACTCCAAAGCAGCCTGCCAGTGTTGTTGATAAGGCAACCCCGCCTGTAACCTCTAAAAAAGTGCGACGTGAGACTTTTGCTTGCATTGCTCTGCCTCTCGGCATCTCTGCCTGCCAGGCTTTTTACGACGCCTGACCTATCGAACCAAATACAAATAAAACAAGAATCGAGTGACGTACCAGGTGCGTACTGAGCGAACTGCTGTCATTGTAGTTCGTACAGATAACTTTGGGAATGCTTTGAGTTTGCTCCTTTCAATAACTATAAACGCGGATATAAAAAGGTCCTCTACGCTGGCGCATGCCAGGGCGCACAGGAGCCGCGTTCTATCAAAGTGGTCGTCAACTCGACACGCACGCTGTCAAGCGGCTCACCCGCGATAAGACGAAGCAGCATTGTCGTCGCGACCCGACCCATCTCCATAAGCGGCTGGCGCACCGTTGTCAGGGTGGGAGTAACCATTGGCGCCAGTGGAATGTCATCAAAGTGCTGTATCTGACTATAGGCAGCCACAATGTATCGGCACTAAAAAGTCTAGCGCAAATAAATGGGTAGAAGATGAATTATGACAGACCCTCAATATCCTGGATTTGCATCTTGTATGAGGGACGATTTGTAATGTATTCTGAATATCTGCGCGCTCCACTCTTTTCTGACTAAGCAAGACCACGCCGGAGCGTATAAAGCAGCGGGTGCTTGTTAAATCTCAACGAGAGGGACCACTGCATAATGGCAATACAACAGCAAAGTAAAGATATCTCGCGTGTCATCCAGGGGGTTTTATATATAGGCGCCTCCGTCTTTCATTTTATCAATGATGCCGAACTAGCGATTATTCCTCCCTTTCTCCCCTGGCGGCGTGCTGCCCTGTATATCACTGGCGTCTTTGAGTTCCTGGGCGGACTGGGTCTGCTTATACCCCGTTTCCAACGCCCTGCCTCGTGGGGACTCGCGGCTCTCCTGGTAGCGATCTGGCCCGCCAATATGTATCACGCCGCGCTCGATCGGCGCAGTAGACGCTGGAGAAAAACACGCCTCTATCATATTCTTAGATTTCCTTTGCAAATCGCGCTGATCGTCTGGGTGCTCTGGGCAACAGAGAAGAAGGACGTGAGTGGTCAGTAACCGAGTAGAGTATATGGACGCGCGCCTGGCTGAGGGCTTTTAAACTATGTTTGCTCTGCCTCCAGGGCCATATAAAAGTCGTGTTCTCGCTTTGCAAGACCCTTCCCCGGAATGTGAGAGGAGCGAGTGAGCCAGCCGTGGCTGGCTCACTCGCTCCTCTCTCTTTCTCTTCCTCTTGCGTTTTGGTGTTCAGAGCCGTATACTTCACCTGTACAATGCCAGTTGAACAAACAAATAAACACCTGCACTGCTAATTCTATTAAATAGCTCCATTTGAGATGATGTATAGCAGAAACTGGCAAAAGTTCAGGAGAAGGAGACTTCGTCGATGCAGGCAGGCTCTCTGACATATGTGCGCCTGAGATGGCAGGACGTTGTCACTGGCGAGAGCAAAGAAAGCGTTGTGCCTCTCCCCGTTACACTTGGGCGCGCAAATGATAATACGCTTGTTCTCAACAGCCATAAGATTTCCCGCCACCACGCGCGTCTGCTCGCCGATCCCGCAGAGGGCGTAGTTCTGCAGGACGACCAGAGCACGAATGGCACGTTCGTAAATCAGCAGCGTATCACACGCCAGCCCATCCACGATGACGAACGCTTCCAAATCGGGCCATTTCATTTTACCGTGGCAGTTGTGCCGGCTCCTCCACCTGAAACTCCTCGCGAGCTTGACAGCGCTGATATGTCAACCATTATGCTCGCGCCTCTCGTGCTGGCTAATCTCCCTTCAGCATTGCCAGAGGCTTCGCTGGTTTTTAGCCGTAAAACCGGTATGTTGCTCCCTTTCAAACAGGAGCAAACGGTAGAGAAATCACTGCCATTAGCAAGCTTTCACCAGCGAATTGTACCTCTGCGCGAGATCTATAGCCGCCAACTCCCGGTGCTTGAGACGACATATCTGACCATTGGCGGCGGGATTGGAAGTTTCGTCTGGACCGATCATTTGCGTATCTGGGGGGCGCAGGCAAGTCAGATTATCGCGCTAGGAACAGAACCAGTGCCGACTGCCCGTTTTCAGCGCATGGCGCGCTATTCGCAGATTCCTGGCCATGAGCGACTGCGCTCCAATAGTGATGCCTGCCCGGATAATATCTGGGGCTGGCCCTCCTATGGACTGCGTGAAATCTGGCACGCGCTCACACATGGCAAGGCTATGCACGCGCTATCTATCGCAGGCCGGGTCTTTGGCGAGCCAGTACTGACTGACACCTATACCCCGCGCGCGGACGATGTCTTCCAGTCCGTCGCTTGCGAGGCACGGCGTATCAACTGGAACCAGATCTGGCGTCATGGGTGGGCACAGGCGTTGCGCAAAACCGACGATGGGCGCTACATTGTCGCTTATGCCCATACTGACAGCGAGCCAGTCGAGAGTTCACCACAGTTTATTATCACTCAATATCTTCACCTGGCGCCTGGTTATCCTGGCATTCGTTTCTTGAGCGATTTACAAGAGTATCGCGAGCATACCCATGATACCAGGCAAGCTGTCAATGCCTATGAAGAGCATGATCATGTCTACGAGCATCTCTTGCTGCATGGGGGCGTCGTTATGGTGCGCGGGCGTGGTATTGTCGCTTCCCGCGTGATCCAACGGCTCCACGAGGTGCGCTCGCAGAACCGCAGCCTGGTCATCTTGCATGTTCATCGCTCTCCATTGGCTGTGGGGCATCGAGATGGGCGCGTCCAACGCAAAGTTGAGAACCATATCGAACTTCAGCCATTTAACTGGCCAAAAGCCTGCTGGGGTGGTCCACTACGCTTCCAATTGGAACAGGCCGACGATCAGGAACGCGACCGGCTGCTCAATGACTGGGGTGGAACAACCACCTCTGATCGCCGCGACTGGCGTCAGATCATCTCCACAGGTCTACGTGAAGGTTGGTACCAGACCTACTTTGGCGAGGTGCAGAGTATCGAGCGCAACGCGCGTGGACAACTCCTGACGCACCTCTCGACTGGACGCCCTAATCAACCAGAGATTAGCCTGACTGCCGATTTTATTATTGATTGTACAGGGCTAGAGGCAAGTCTGGAGAACAATCCACTGCTCAAAGATTTGCTCGAAACCTATCAGCTCGCGCTCAATCCTAAAAATCGTCTGCGCCTGACCAATGATTTTGAGGTTCTCGGCATGGATAATGGGCCTGGACACGTCTATGCAAGTGGCGCGGCCACGCTCGGTGGTCCCCTGGCAGTGGTGGATAGCTTTCTAGGCATGCAGTACGCGGCATTGCGCGCGGTTGAGACCCTGGCTGCGTTGCGAGCGCCGGGCCTGCGCTCACTTACGCCCTGGCGCTCGTTCTCTCAATGGACACGCTGGATGCGAGGAATGCAACCATGACACCAACACTTCTGGGCCGCTGGCAGACACGCTGCTTTCTCCTGGCGACAATCGGTCTGTGTATCTCGCTGCTGGTGGGCCTGCTGACCAGGAATCCGGCCACCCCTCTGCTGGCATTGTTCTATGTGCTGCTGCTTGGATTGGCCTGGGACGCACTCTATCAGTTTCTACAAACCCTGCGTTGGGATCGCGATTGGCCAACCAGCTTCCAGGTAGCGGCAGGCATTCTGGAAGGCGCGTTTTTGTGGGGCTTGATCCAGACTGGCAAGGTCCCAGGCGTGGCGCAAACGCTGCCCTTTCCGATCTTTCTGGGACAATATGGAAGTATCTGGCTGCTTATGTTCATCCTCACACAGGGGATGTTACGCACGCTCTGGCCCAAATGGCGCTACCAGGGAGGCCAGTGGATTATCCCAACGGCACACAAGGCCCGGCCAATGCAAGTAGCACAACCAATGCAAATAGCACAACCGATCCCACAGCCATTAGCATTTCAACCACAACAGGTCTGGCTATCTCCTCAGGCCCAGGCACCTGTCCCGCCTTTCCCACTCGTGCCTTCCGCGCCGCAGTTGCTGCAACAGCCTTCCCTGGCTGCACCGGCCAGACCATTTGTCTGCGCGTGCGGTTATACAGCTCCGCGTGCCGAAGGGCGCTTCTGCCCACGCTGCGGGCGCGGGGTCATGCTATCATAACACCAGTTGGGACACATTTGCGGGTGGGTCAGATGTAGCAACCAGAATCTCAAAAGAACTGGCAGTTGACGGGAAAATTGAGATAAATAGAGGAGATTATAAAAATTAGCAATATACATGAAGAACTGCTTTTTGCGGCAATAGTTTCTTTCATTTAGCTACCATAAATGGTATAATTACGATAGTTACTACCAGGACCTTCCGAATAAGATATCGCAACATGTATCAAAAGATGAGAAATAACCCCACGAATGGTGTAGATGTAGATAAGGATAGAGATATGGCAAAAGCAGAAATGATCGAAGAAGTGGTTATGTTTTTATGGGAGCAGATGCTACGAGGTAATTATGGCGTTCGCGGGTACCTTCCATCAAGATCGCTTCTTAAGCGTAAATTTGGCATTTCTCACTCAATGATGACTCAAGCACATGACTGTTTCCTGGCCTCATTCCTGCCACCAGAGCCACCTGCAAGCATCCCGTCCACTTGATACCTTGATCAAGGTACGAGGGCCTCAAAGAGCATAAAATTTTCAAAGCAAAGATATAACCCAAGGAGCACGATATTATGGTCAAGCAGGCAGAAAAAAATCCGCCGAGGCGAGATCCTTTGAGAGTAATCCGGGAGATATTTAAAGTAGGATTGCTCGATACAATTCTAGGCTTATGGTTACGGCCATCTTTCTCTACTGCCGATGTCGTTCTAGTGACCCCTGGTTTCCCATTTCCCGCCGTGATTAATCGTGGAGGACGTATTGAGGTTGGCTATACGCGTTACTATCCAGGAGTACGTATTGAATGCTGGAAAAACGCGGTTATTAGAATCGGACGAGGAACATATCTGAATCGCAATACAGAAATTGTCGCAGCTCAAAGCGTTATAATCGGCGATCACTGTAAAATCGCGCGCGATGTTCTGATTATGGATACCGATCAGCATGCAGTTGATGGCAAGGAGCTTGTAATCAGGCCTGTGGAGATCGGCAACCATGTTTGGATTGGCAGCCGGGCTATCATTCTCAAGGGCGTTTCCATTGGGCAGCACAGTATCATTGCCGCCGGCGCAGTCGTTACAAAGAGCGTCCCTCCTTACAGCGTCGTAGCAGGCCCCGCTGCTACCGTGATTAAAAGCCTCCAGCATGAAGCAGAGATAGATATTCGGGCAGGTTCATCTATTGATCTTTCCGCAACAGAAAACGGGTCAGATGCTCGTTCTATAAGATAGAAAAAACAGATGACCTGACGAATGGGAGACGATAGCTTTTGAAGCAGAGTTATGTTACTATTGCTGCAATATCTAGCAGGACTCTTATAAGTAATTTGATTTTATAGCGGAGACAAGATGAAGCTATTAATTGTAGATGCGGATCGGCACCTGGTTGAGATGCTCACAAACTGGCTCAAGACACTAGGGCACGAGGTCTATCGCTCCTATACGGGTGAGCATGCTCTTCAGGAATGGAAACAACAACAACCAGATATCGTCGTCATTGACCCTAATCTGCAGGATATAGATGGATTAATGGTGTGTCAGGAGATGCGCCCACAACATGATGCTCTGGTTCTGGTCATGATGGATAGCGATGATACGCAGGATGAGATCCGTTGTTTGAAGTCCGAAGCAGATGATTATTTGCACAAGCCATTTTTACCTGCTCAATTTCTCGCGCACTTGAAAGCGCTTAGTCGGCGTGGGCGCACAACCCTGATCCGGCAACCCAACTCCATTTTAACCGCGGGACCTCTGCAGGTGGATTATCTTCACAATAAAGTTACAATTCATAACAAAACGGTACGTCTGACTCCAACGGAAAGCAAATTGCTTCATCTATTGGCGACAAACGCGAATAATGTCTGTACAGCACAACAAATTGTTACCCACCTCTGGGATTTTGGTGATGAGGGAGACACAGGTCTGATTAAAGCCCATATTCGCCATCTGCGCCAGAAAATCGAGCCTGCCCCCAGTAATCCAGTACATATCCTAACAATACCCAACGTTGGGTATCTCCTGGTCCTCCATCCTGAACAAAAAGAGTCGTATATCGCTATGTCTGGCTAAAAAGTTACCCTTATTACCTGGGGTGGGGCAACTTGCAAACGCCTGAAATACCTCCCTCAAAAAAGTCTCTATCTGTAAAGGGGAAGCAAAAGCAGGGATCACTGATAGCTCTACTCGAAAAGGGGACGGTAATCCATTTGATAAGAAAGGTCTGTTAGCTGGCGCTGCGTAATCTCGCGCGCGGGAATACCTCCAACTACAGCATATGGAGGGACATTGCGCGAGACCACAGCTCCAGCCATGACTACCGCGCCTCGACCAACAGTCACGCCGGGTAGAATAGTTGCGCGCATACCAATCCAGGCGAAATCATCAATAAAGATGGGTTTATAGACGGCAGGAAAGGCTGGATTGTTCATCTCATGAGAACCAGTGATCAGCCACGTGCCAGCCGAGATACTTACCTGTTTGCCAATATGCAGGCCCCCTGTGATGTAGAGCATACAATCCCAGTTGATTACGCTGCCCTGGCCAATTGAAACCCCCTTGCCTGCCTCTCTAATCCCGGTAGTCTGAATATGTTGGCCCATCATAATGGTCACCTGGGAAGCAACGCTCCAGCCCAGGATACGTCGATACCAGAGATTGCGCAGTGTATAAGATGGAATATGTTGAATAAAATGATTGGTCAGATACTTAATTAAGGCAATGATAAAATGTTTCATCGAGATTTGCTCCGTTCTGATCGCAGAAGCGAAACGCTTGAGATGCGTGGAACAGTTGCATCAGTATCCTCTACTTTCTCGCCCAACAGAGCTGCTTTAACTGAAGGCGGTGGAGGTAACGGATACTCCGCAGCAAGGTGCTGGGTAGCATAAGTGGCCACATCATCCTCGATTTCATCCGTGTTTCTCTCCCTGCTTGCTGCTACAGTGGGTATAGTATTAAGATCAGGCAAGAAATCGAGTGATGGTAGAGGTAATGTATCCATTGTCACCAGTATATCCCGCGACAAATCAACAGAGTCATCAAACGCGACCATAATGTTTATCGAGGGAAGTGGACTGGTATTAATTCTAGACAGCAGCGCAATCTGATTCTGATCAGGCTCACTCAAAGCCACAGGCGCTCTCTTTTTCCTGTCGCGCATTGAGGCATAGATGATGCGCAGATCCGCCAGGGGAAGGGCCTTGCAGAGAAGGGCTACGACTATATACACAAACAGAGCGATTGGCAAGAGTAGCAGCAGCGTATTGTTCTGTAGCCACCAGAGACATGCGCCCATAACCCCCGCGGCAAAGCAGATGCGTAACGCGCTAAGCAAACTTTTTACCGGTAAAAGTTTCCTGGGCACCAGCAGCAGGGAAATAATGAGCAGCAGCAGTTCGGTAGCCGAGGTAGTCAGAGCAGTACCAAGTTGCGCAAATAGCGGAATTAAAATACTGTTTACCGTGAGATTAAAGACCAGCGCGCTCAACGCTAAAATGAGCATTTTCCGTTCTCGATGGGTGCTCAAGAGAATCGCGGCCAGCACCGAGTTCGCATAGAGAAAGATCAGACCTGGTGCCAGGGCCTGTAGGGTCAAAATGCTGTGATTGAAATCAGGGTTGTGGTAGAGAAAACCAATGATTTGCGGTGCCGCTACCGCGAGAAATGTGGCAATGGGAATCCCACAAAATAGCACAAAGTTCATGGTCTTTTCGATGGCGAGCTTCAACTGCTGCTCAGAATGCAGGGTAAGTTTAGCAAAAAGAGGATATATGATCGCTGATATAACCAGGCTGGGCAGAAAAAGCAGTGTGTCAAAGAGACGATAAGCCGCGCCATACCAGCCTACAACCGTGTCGTTTGTCATCAATGAAAGCATGACTGTATCGACACGATAATAAATCACTCCCAAAACACCATAAACGAGAAAGGGCAGGCTACTTTTAAAGAGACTTGCCATAAAGCTGCGCGAGGGACGCTGAAAGAAACCTACCTTGCCAAAACACCATGCACCCTGCCAGAGTGTATTTACCAGTGAGCCAGTCATCAAGACCAGGGCCATAGCCTCCACTCCAGCGCCGAATTTAAGCAAAAGAATGCCCGCGACAGCATCGATCACACGCTCAAAAATGGAACCAGTCGCTGAAAAATAGGTACGCTCGAAAGCGCTATGCAGGCCTGCGAAGGTATTAGCAACAGAAGTAGAGAACAGGGTGATGCCGCAGATCCCTATCAGCAAGCGTTCGTCAGGTGGATAGCCCAGGAGCCATGAAAGGGCAATCAGCACTGCATAGAAGGGTAACCAGAGTAGCAACTTTAGCAGGAGCGTATTTGTCAAATAGCGCAAGGCTTCCTCAGGTTTTTGAGCAACATCGCGCGTCAATTGTAAGTTAAAGCCAAACTCAATAGGAAAGCCGATCAGCGCGACAAAGGTAATGGCAAAATATAACTCACCGAAACGCGTGTCGCCAAGAAAACGCCCATAGGCGGCAGTCAGAAGAATGGTTGAGACCCAGGTAATTGCTTGCCCTACCAGGGATATGACAATATTGCTAACGACTTTCCGTAATACTCTCATGCATTCACACAGACCTATGCTGATTACCCGGGCTCAGCACGCCCTACAGAGGAATGTAACCCCTCACGCCCTACAGATGAATAGAACTCTTCTCATGAAAAAGACTTCCTCTGAAAAATATCATGTATGGATGTTTGCGGGATGTTTATGTTGGTAGAGGATACATTGTGATACGAGACCAGATGTATAGAAAAGAGACCTTTGTCTTAAAAGTACACCTCTCAATGCCCCCAGGCAGGGTGTTTTGTTGCTCACATTGCTAACTGGTTGTGTTTTATATACTTTGAGCCTGCCTTTTGCATCAGATTTGAACAAGAATATTTACCTTTTTAGCCAGAGTCTACGCTATACTTTTACTGATCTAAAAAGAATTCTCGCCTGGAAGTTGTTCTAAAAAGAATTTGATTGTATCTATGCGAGATCATTTTAAGCGATTATACGTTGAATGAGCGATGCTGCAATGGCATTGAGCGGAGCATGGTAAGGAGAGTGATTGTGATTATTGATGATAGTAATCTGCCTGAGTCAACAGCGAAGAATATGGTTCCACAGATCGTAGAGGAACGCTCCTCACAGACCACCCCCGAAGAGCACGCACTCTTACTGCTAGCCACCTGGAATGCTACCCGGCAACCTTATCCACGCGATTTGTATGTTCCCCACTTAATCAGTCAGCAGGCCAGGGCAACCCCGGACGCACTGGCACTTACCGCCGATGGGAAAGAGTTGAGTTATCGTGAGTTGGATCGGCGCGCAAATCAGGTAGCGCATTATTTAAAAAAGTCAGATATGGAACCGGCGGCGCTGGTGGGGATATGCCTGCCGCGCTCGCTGGATCTCGTCGTTGGTCTGTTGGGCATTTTGAAGGCCGGGTGCGCCTATCTTCCACTTGATCCCGCCTATCCATTGGAGCGCAAGAGCTTCATGCTCAAAGACTCACACGTCTCTGTCTTACTGACATCTCAAGCCTTGCTCAACACGTTGCCACTTGAAGGCGAGACCATTCTCTGCCTGGACCGCGATATACAACTACAGCCAGAAGATGAACCAGCAATCGTCCTGGCACCAGATAAGCGAGCATATGTGATCTACACTTCGGGCTCGACAGGCAAACCTAAAGGGGTGGAGATCAGCCATACAAATCTACTGAATCTGATCTATTGGCACAGGAGAGCGTATGGCATCACTGCGGCAGATCGAGCGACGCAGATCACAAGCCCTGCCTTCGATGCCACAGGCTGGGAACTCTGGCCTTACTTGACCACAGGCGCGAGTGTTCATTTTCTCAGCGAAGAGGTAAGGGTTTCTCCTCAACTATTGTATGACTGGTTGCTGGAACAGCAAATCAGTATAAGCTTTCTGCCGACAGCTCTGGCCGAGACAATGCTTGAGTTCCCCTGGCCGGCAGAGGCGCGCCTGCGCTACTTGCTCACAGGCGCTGATATGCTCCAGCGCTATCCAAGGACAGGCCTGCCCTTTGCCTTTGTAAATAACTATGGTCCCACTGAAGCGACTGTAGTAGCAACCTATGGTGTTGTCACCCCCGACGAGCATCCCGTACGCTTCCCCTCAATTGGACGGCCTATAGACAACACACAAATCTATTTACTTGACGAAGAGTTGCGCCGCGTCTCTCCCGGTGAGCCTGGCGAACTCTATATCGGTGGAGATGGAGTGGCCATCGGCTACCTGCATCGGCCAGAATTGACGCGCGAGCGCTTTATTGCCGATCCGTTTAGCAAAACTCCCGGCGCAAGGCTGTACAAGACTGGAGATAGAGCACGCTATCTGCCAGATGGACAAATAGCCTTTCTTGGCCGCAATGATTACCAGATTAAGCTGCGTGGCTATCGTATCGAGCCCAATGAGATTGCCAATGCGCTCAATAGCCAGCCAGCTATCCAGAGCAGCGTTGTAGTGGCTAGCAGTGAACGAACTGGAGAGAAGGAGCTGGTGGCCTACCTGGTACTCGATCCGGCGCAAAACGTGCTGGTGAGGGAGATCAAGGCCATGCTTAGCCTTGCCCTACCTGACTATATGATCCCGACCACATATGTCGTTTTGGCCGCTCTACCAGTTACTTCTAACGGCAAGATCGATCGTACAAATCTCCCAGAACCGGATGAAAAAAATATGTTACAAGATGAAGTGAGAAGCACACCAGCCACGCCTCTAGAGGAACAGCTGGAAAAAATCGTGGCGTCCCTGCTTGGATTGGAACATGTCGGCGTCGAAGATAACTTCTTTATGCTTGGTGGCCACTCCCTGCTAGGAACCCAGATCATTGCCCGCATTAAGACAACCTTCGGGGTCAATCTCGCGCTACGCACCCTGTTTGAGTCTCCAACAGTGAGATCGTTGGCTGCCAGCGTCGAAGAACTGATTATGGAGAAACTGCTGGCAATGAGCGAAGATGAGGCCCGGCAGCTACTCAAGTAAAGTGTGTTCTGCGCTAAGATCAGGTCTCTTTGAGAAAAGGAAGAATACATATGACTACAGTACCAGGAGCCTTGTCTGCCGGGGGCACGAAAGACGGGCCACTGAGTCTCTATCACCTGCTCGATCCAGAGGTGCTGGCCAATCCCTATCCACTCTATCAGCGTCTACGCCAGGAGGCTCCAGTCCATTGGGACCCGTTTTTACATACCTGGATCGTGACACGCTACGCGGATGTGATTACCGTCTTTCAGAAATTTTCCGCCGAGCGCACACCGACAGTGGATCAGATGGCTGCGATGGGCCTTGAAGCTCTCACACCCCTGGCCGAAGTTATGGTCAAGCAGATGCTTTTCCTGGACCCGCCTGACCACGGACGTATACGCGGCCTGGCCTCCAAAGCCTTTACACCGCGCCGCGTTGAAGGACTACGCGAACATATTCGCGAGATTACGGAAACGCTCCTCGACGCGGTTCAGGATAAAGGGGAAATGGATATTATCGCGGACCTGGCTTATCCCCTGCCCGCTATTGTCACAGCCGAGATGCTTGGCGTGCCAACCTCAGACTGGCCCCTGCTAACCCGCTGGTCCGCGGATTTCGCCCAGGTGCTGGGAAATTTTCAACATAATCCAGATAATGCCGCGCAAGTCGTTAAAAGCCTGGGCGAGATGATTGCTTACTTTCATGAAGCCATTCGTGAGACGCGCAAACATCCTGGCGATGGGCTGATCAATGCCTATCTGAGCGCCGAGGTAAATGGGGATCGCTTCACCGAAGAAGAGGTTGTTGCTAATACCATCGTAACAATGGTTGGTGGACAAGAAACAACAACAAACCTGATCGGCAATGGTGTGCTGGCTCTGTTGCGCCATCCTGACCAGTTGGCACGCCTGAAAGCAGATCTAAGCCTCATTCCCAGCGCGGTTGAAGAACTGCTACGCTATGAAAGCCCCAGTCAGCACACAGCTCGTCTGGCACCGGAGGATATAGTTTTAGGTGGGAAGCAGATTCGCAAACGCCAGGCTGTGATCGCTGTGATGGGAGCGGCAAATCGCGACCCCGAACGCTTTCCTGATCCCGATCGCCTGGATCTCGGTCGGCAGGATAATCGTCACGTGGCCTTTGCCTGGGCAAGTCACTTCTGCTTTGGCGCTCCACTGGCTCGCATCGAAGGACAGATTGCCTTTGAACGGCTGGTGACGCGTATGCCCGATCTGGCCCTGAAACCCGGCAAGATTATCTGGCGAGAAAACCTTGGCCTGCGCGGGCTGACCACTCTACCAGTGACGTTTGGCAATTCGGAGAAGGGAACCGCCCATGCCTGATATACAAGATCTGTCAGAGGCCAAACGCGCCCTTCTGGAAAAATACCTGCGTGGTGAGGTTGGCAGCACTGCCCTACCCTCACAAGCGCAATCCTCTCCACTGGTCATACAGACGCCCACGGAGCCGGTTGCAGTGGTCACAGAAGTCGCGAGCGCGACAAAACAAGAGAATCGCGCACCTGTGATACTGTTAAAACCTGGGGGATCAAAGCGACCTATTTTTTACTTTCACGTCCACTGGATAGGTGGAGCTTTCTATTGCTTCAATATGGCGCAACAATTTGGGGAGGATCAGCCCTTCTATGTCTTTGAGCCATATCGCATCGATGGTCTCAGCGCGACGAATTATCCGAGCCTGGAAAAAATGGCCGCGGACTACCTGGAGACGATGAGAAGCGTGCAGCCAGAGGGTCCGTACACAATGGTCGGTTTTTGCGGCGGGGGACTGATCGCCTTTGAGATCGCCCGGCAGTTGCGTGCTGGAGGCGAGAAGACAGAACTGCTTGTACTGATCGAACCACTCGCGGGACCAGCGCGGCGCCGCCTGATCTGGCCGAAATTTTTCCGCAACCTGATTGGCAATATGGGCAAGTTTCTCCATCTCTCACCCGAACAACAATTTAACTTCTTTCTTTTCTGCCGCCATTTCTATCTCTCTTTTCGTTACCAACAAGAGTATCGTCGGGAAAAGGATTTTCGGTTCTGGCCAGATATGCAGATCTTGCATAAGGACTGGATGGCCAAATTTGTCTGGATTATCTCAAAATACACGCCAGAGGAATACCCGGACAAGGCTACTTTTTTCTGGTCAGAGGAGATCCCTGAGCAACGCCGCCTGGGCTGGGGCACGGGGTCCAACGCGCGCGAGATCGAGGTGCATATTGTGCCTGGAACGCACGATACATGCCGCACCGATTATCTCTCAGCACTGACAGACGAGCTCAAACAATGCCTGGAAAAGGCGCGAGAGTTATAGTCATCCCTGATTTTGCTGCACCATGCGCCGCAGGCGTATGATGCTGCAAAATCAGGGATAGTCGCAATATACATCTTCCAACACATAGAGAACTTACTATGATACAGAGTTAGATACCCGCGAGCCGCGCTTCAGGCTCCGCCTCGCGCATAGATCATAACTGGAATAGTCAGAAGGATTAGCTTTAAATCCTGGCGTAAGGACTGTTGCTCTAAATAGTTGATATCCATTTCAACCATTTCCGCGAAGGAGACGCGACTACGCCCATAAACCTGCCAGATACCAGTCAGGCCTGGTTTTCCGCTCAGGCGCAGTTTATCATGAGAACTATAGTGCTCAAATTCGTAGGGAACGGGTGGACGCGGCCCCACCAGCGTCATCTCTCCATGCAAGACATTGAAAAATTGAGGAAGTTCGTCCAGACTCGTTTTACGAATAAACCTTCCAACTCGCGTGATGCGTGGGTCGTTTCTGATTTTATATGGAATAACACTGTCGGTACTCTCATCAATAGCACAACCATTCATAAATTGCTCTATTGCAACTCTATGGCCTGCATCATCATTATTAACACGCATGGAGCGAAATTTGAGGAAACCAAATTCAATACCGCTCTGACCAATGCGCTTCTGGCGAAAAAAGATCGGACCTGGCGAGTCAAGGCGAATCAAGGTTGCAATAATCGCTACAGCTAAAAGAAGAAAAGGTAGAAGAAGTAGGGTAAATAAAATATCCATAAGGCGCTTGTAACGCAAGTACTGAGCGCTTAGACTAATAATCCTCTCTACAGATGGGGATTGTATGATCATTGAGTTCTCTCCTCTATAAAAGCTACGTACCTTCTTTAATGATAGATTATTCAGGTGTCGATTCGGTTATGTTATGGTTGAATTTACATGCAAGAATGCGAAATGTTGTTATAGAAATGCATACCCGCTCAACATTTTGCTAGATGAATAGCGTTCAATTCAGTAGCTTCGTCGCTTCCGCTATTTCACCCTGCTGTTCTTCTTGAGGTGGGGAAGATGTGTTTACCGCGCAGGAAGGTATGTTGGCGTCAACCATTTGGGGAAACAAGACGGCGTAGGCACGTAAGAGGTTCTGCTTATCATAATCCCAGTTGAGTCGCTCGGTCACCAGTTCCAGGCCACGCTGACCCATGCTGGCCCGCTCCTCCGCATGCTCCAGCAGATGCTCCAGTTGATCGGCAAAGGCCTGCACCGAGTTCGGCGGCGCGTATAATGCCGCATCCTGGGTCGTCGCGTGCGTCTCCGCCAGATCAAAGGCCACAATCGGCAGGCTCATGGCCATATACTCCATCGACTTGACCATCGTGCAGTACTCGTTGAGACCATTCTGCGGATCTGGACACAGACCGATATCCGCCGTACTCAGATAGCGCAGGATCTCCTGGTCTCCCACCCAGCCGGTAAAATGCACATACTCATCCAACTCCAACTCGTGCGCCAGTTGTTTAAGCACGGGCAGATGGCCCCCATCGCCCAACAGAGCCACTGAGACATCGCGACGACCACGCACCTGCACCAGTTCGTGGACCGCCCGCAAGGCATAATCGATGCCATCCTGGATCTCCATGGCGCCGATATAGGCCAGCAGGAACGCTCTGCCACCCTTGAGAACCGGCTCTGGGCTGACGCGGTGCAGACGCCGCAGATTGGGACCATTGCGCACCACAAAGACCCGCTCTGCCTCACAGTTGCCCCGCCCGATCGCCACCTCTTTCTGCGAGAGGTTGGTGGTGATCACCACTGTCGAGGCTCGATACGAGCGCTTCTCCAGCCATAGCAAGACCCGATAGAGCAACCCCATGCGTCCCGCAAACTTCACGCGAAACATTTCTGGGGAGAGATCGTGTTGATCAAAAAGAAAGCGCTTGCCCAGCAGACGATAAAACCAGCCCAGCACAAAGAATGTATCGGGGGGATTGGCCGCGTGGATCACATCAAAATCGCGCTCGCGCAACACGCGCAGGCTCAACCACCATGTCTTCACCATGCTCAGCCCATACTCGCAGAGATAGGCCAGTGTGGTCTTGGCCTGGGTAGGAGCGTGATAACGATAGATATGCACACCCTTTAAGCATATGTATGTTTCTCTGTCGCAATCTCGCCCTTTAGGACTGATCACACTTACCTCAAAACCCTGCTCACGCAGAGTGGTTGCCTCAGCCCAAACCCGCGTATCGGCGGGCACGGAAAGATCCTCAATCAAGAGTAAGACCTTGCCAGTCTTAGCCATAGATGCCATGTCTCGTCTCCTTAACGCGGCCTGGTGTGAACCACGCGTAATGTCCAGCAACGTAAGTCCTGAGCATTGATGTCTTGATAGCTCTGGGCAATTGGCAGTGCCTTAAGGTCAACATCGACCGACTCTACATTGACGAGCTCCAGTTTAGAAGCCTGGAACATCTCCATCCACAGGGGTTTCTGAACCCGATTGAAATACTGCACATCATTCTCAAAAAAACGTTTCCAGGTTGTATCGTCATAGCGCAAATAGTTTTTCGCTCGCGCGCGCTGATCATAATAAGAGAGATGATCTCCCAGATCAATCTGGTGAATCGAATACCCACCAACTTTGAGGATGCGATAAAAATCTTGCGTGAAGGCGGGGAGAATGGCCTTGTCAACATGCTCAAGCACATTACTACTCGTAATGAGGTCGAAACTCTGATCGGCAAAGACATCGAGCGTCCCTTGAGGATTGACTACATAGGTAAAGTTGAGGATAGCATAGATGTCATCGAACGTGCTGGCGTTTTGAATCTCTTCCAGCAGACCGTGAACACGCGCTCGTCGCGCCGGCTCTAACTCGATTTCACTATCGATGATCTCATCGAGTTTCTGACAATAACACTTATACGCCTCGAAATGGCGGTTATCCCAGATATCAAAAAGCGTGATTTCCACATCATAGAAAAGCCGCAGAATAGTGGCTTCCCAATGAACCCAGCCAGTACCAATCTCCAACACGCGGGCCCCGGGCTGCATGGTCAGGTATTGATCGTACAGAGCCAGAATATTTTTGGCGCGATTAATATATTCACGGCTCAAGCCAGCCTGAATGCGTTTTTTCTGCCCAAGGGTATTGCCTAGAAAGCGATACCCCTGCCTTGTCTGTGGCGACAGCGAGAAGGCCTTCAACGCTGTCGCGGTCATGATATATTTCAGCATGTCTCTATCCTGTTAAAAGTGTGAGAGTCTGTCCACGGCAAGCCTGCTTCCCAGACACCCATATGCCGTGTCAACGGACCTCGATAATTCTGAGAAAGAAATCTTGAATGGTCACTGAATCGATATCACCACTAATAGCGAGCGCGGCCCGCTGACCTGAGGGCCAATAGCCGAAACGCAACAAAGGAGCCTCTAAAGTCTCTAGCTTTTGGAGAAGCTCACTGCGCAAACTTATTTGCTCTGTGCGATCCTGTCCCAGGCCCGCGGGGAGATCAAGATAAGAGGAGTAATCCCCTCTACGTTCCTCTTCTATACCGCAAATAAATGCATAGCCCTGCTCCTGGAGAAACCTTTCCACCTCAGTTGGGGTGCGTGGCGAAAGAGCCAGACAGGGACATTGCGCGCCCTCAACAACAAATTCACTTTCCTCAATTTTTTGTTCATGGCCGAACCAATCAACCACCTGGGCATCCTCGACCCGCAGTTGACGAGCCAGAATGCAGGCGCGTGGAGTACAGGTTGCCTTGACCTGCCAGCGCTCAGGAGACAGTGAGGTAAAGGTAAAGGTAAAGGCGGAGCGCTCCCGCCACCAGGCAGCAACTTCGTACAGGCGGGCGATCCAGACAGGCAGAGGCTGGTTACTGGCAAAGGCGAGCAGCTTTTCCAACGCGCGTTTACAGAGTAAGCCTCGTTCGGGGTGAAGGTTAAGTGTATAAATCCCCTCCCGGGCATACACCCGCGCCATAATATCGCTCCAGATCTGGCCAACCTGCGCGGGCTGAGTAATGCGCAGGCGATCAAACAGCATTTCATCGTCGGGAATACTGGTAGGAATACGTAAGAGAGTGCCCTCGAAATGGGGTCGCAGCGTATAAGAAGTGCAGGCTATGGCCTGAAAAAGTGTCAGTGATTTAGCAAAACCACTCTGCAAAAGTGGTGAAAAGGTTTTGAGATCTATTACAGCGTGAAAAACAGCTTCATTACTTTCATACCCAAAACCAAGTTGCCGAAAAACATCCAGGGATGCCTCTGTCCAGCCCAGATAAGGATTGCGAAAGCCAGCATAATCGATCTGAGTTTTGGCAAAAACCTCAATAGCCTGTTGCGTTTGTCGATACTGCTGCTCCGCGCTCAGGGTACGATAATCGTTATGCACATGCCCATGAATGCCTATCTCAGCTCCATCATGAGCAAGCTCGCTGAGAAGCCTGGGATGGCGCTCCAGAACAACAGCGGGTATGAAGAACGTAGGAAAACTCCCATAGGGATGGAGCGCTTGAAGTAAAGCGAAAAGCGCCCGACGCGACACACGCTCTGAAAAACCAAACCGGGTAAAAACCGTCTGCAAACGACGCACAAAATTATGCACTCCCTTCGTTTTAAGCGAGAAGGAGACTAGATTCATAATGTTCCTCCAGATCCATTTATCCAGAAAACCAACCACTGCTTGCTAAGATAGAGCTTCAACTATAGGAAGTTGGTGGTGAGGCTAGTTGCGAATCTGTTTTGGCATTGTTGAACAGGTATAAATTTCCATACACCATGCATGGCACGCTGAAAATAAAAATCACTGCCATCCTCTCAGGTCATGCTTTAATCCTCAATAAAAAAGAACTGCCCCGCAGATAAGCTTAACAAAGCTCTGCGATTATATTAATAGTTTCAGACACCATATCGGTATTTGGACTTGCATGGATCGCGCTTTATTTGAACCTCTTCTCAACCTCCATAACCACCGTCTACTTATTGCAAAGAAAGTATTTTAGCTTTAGAGCAATAGTGCTCGGAGAGAGCATGCCTGAGAGCCCCTATAAGCAGCTTTTATAATAAGGAGAAATATATTATGCATATACCTTTAGTAGATTTAAAAGCGCAATACGCGACAATTAAGTCTGAAGTCCTGGCGGCAATCGAGGAGGTGTTAGAGGGGATGCAGCTTTATCTTGGCCCGCAGACGCGCCTGTTTGAAGAAGAGTTCGCGGCCTTTTGCGGTACACGCTATGGAGTGGGGGTTTCATCAGGGACCGACGCGCTGGTTCTGGCCCTGCATGCCTGCCAGGTGGGTCCAGGTGATGAAGTCATCACCGTTGCCAATAGCTTTATCGCGACAGTAGAAGCCATTGCTCTGGTAGGAGCAAAAGCGGTTTTTGTAGATATAGAGCCAGAAACATATACAATGGATTGGCGCCAGTTGGCGGAGGTTGTGACGAAAAGAACACGGGCCATCATCCCCGTGCATCTCTTTGGTCATCCTGTCGAAATGCGCCCGGTACTGGATTTTGCCCGGAAGCATAATTTGTTTGTTATCGAAGACGCTTCTCAGGCCCATGGAACGCTGTACGAGGGCAAGCCTGTCGGCGGACTGGGGGATATTGGTTGTTTTAGTCTCTATTGTAGCAAGAATCTCGGGGCCTATGGAGAGGCCGGTATTTGTGTGGCCAATGATGAGAAACTGGTCGAGACACTACGTATGTGGCGCGATCACGGGTCGAGAGCACGCTACCAGCATGAATTTCTAGGAACAAATGCACGCATAGATGAGATGCAGGCAGCTATTCTACGCGTCAAATTGGGCTATCTACAACAATGGAATCAAGCGCGCCGTGAACATGCTCAGATGTACACCGAGCAGTTGCGCGATGTTGTAGAAAAAGTTCCACAGCCTCAAGTATGGGGTACACATGCCTACTATGTCTATGTCATAGAGACAAACAACCGCGCTGCTTTCCGCAAGACTCTAGAGAGGGAGGGTATTGCCAGTGGCGTGCATTATCCAAGCCCCTTACATCTTCAGGCAGCCTGTGCAGCCTACGGTTACTCACAGGGTTCGTTCCCTGTCAGTGAACGAGTCGCGGAACGTATCGTTTCTCTGCCCATGTACGCTGAAATGACCACTGCCCAGCTTGAGAGGGTGATTTCAAGCGTAAAAGAAGCTGTTACAGCAGATACGCTGAAGTCATCGACCTGAATTCGCCTCTTTTGACTTTTTGGCATACGAGAAAGACGATGTGCTGGAGTCAACAAACAATAATTTTACGAGAGTGAGGATAGATATGCAAATAGAAGACCTGTGTTTTGGTGTTATCGGATGGGGATACTGGGGACCGAAGATTGCTCGTAACCTGGATTCGTTGCCACATACGAGCGTTAGTATGATCGCGGATCTCGACGAAAAGCGTCTGCATGCCCTGAGAATACACCAGCCATCAATACGTACAACCACTGACCCTGACGAGTTGTTCAGGTCAGACGTAGATGGGGTGATCATCGCGGCTCCCGTACGCGCGCATTACCAGTTGGCGAAAAAAGCTCTCTTACACGATAAACATGTGCTCGTCGAGAAACCATTAACAAATAACGTCGAACAGGCGGAAGAGTTGATCGCCCTCGCCCGAGAGCGCGGACGCATCTTGATGGTCGGCCATACATTTGAATATAGCCCGGCTGTGAACGAGCTAAAAAAGATTATCGCGGATGGAGAACTGGGAAAGATCTATTGCATTGAGACCGAACGGCTGAATCTGGGCCTCTTTCGGGCTGATATCAATGTGATCTGGGACCTGGCTCCGCACGATATTTCGATTTTGCTTTATTTATTGGACAAAAAGCCTGAAAAGATCAAGGTGCAGGCCCATGCCCATCTTCAGCCACATATCCAGGATGTCGCTCACCTGGATCTCGGCTTCGCCGATGGTATGACTTCACATATCCATGTAAGCTGGTTGCATCCCTGTAAGGTGCGCAAGGTGACGGTCATCGGCGACCGCAGGATGGTTGTCTATGACGATACCAATCCATCAGAGATGATTAAAATCTATAATAAAGGCGCGGATGTGGATGCTGATCCCGTGGTTTCATATCGCTACGGTGCCATCACTATCCCGCATATCGATTGGACCGAACCCCTGCGCCTGGAATGCGAAGACTTTGTGCAGGCGATTCGCAAGGGAGAGAGTCCCCGCGCCAATGGAGAGGCTGGCCTGGAAGTAGTACGCATTCTGGTAGCAGCTCAAGAGGCGCTGTTTGCTCAAGAGCAGCGCAACACACTGATTGCCTTGCCTGTACGCTAATCCGGCGCGCCTAACGCCTGGCGGACGACTGGAGTAGTAAGCCAAAAGCTCTGCTCCAGCCTCCCGCCTTTGCTCATGTTAGAGGGGGAACAAGACAGGCTGGCTTCCTGCTCGCTCCACTCTGCGCAAATCTGGCCGAACACCCTAGCCTTATTCCTCACCGGTTACTTCCTTTTTTTTTACTCGTCTATCAAAAGAGACAGGCTGAACTTTTAAAGTCACATCACCGTGGTACACCATGAATTAATAATTCGCTCGCGCAACGGTAGCCGCGTAACGATAGAAAATCGCGCGACTTCTATCGTCTTGATGTAAGTTGGGTATGGAGCAAACACCGCAAATGAGAAGCAAAATACAACAAAAATTATCTTTACAAAAAACTCAGCGCGTCCGATCTTCAACCATACTCAAGCTGACTCTTACAGCAATCTACGTGGTAGCTCTGCTGGCCTTCTCTCTCCTATCACCTTCTCATTCCCAGGTAGAGGCCAGCAGCGGAGTGACTTACTATGTCTCAAAAAATGGCAATAATAGCACTGGTATGTCATGGCAGAGTGCCTGGAAAGAACTCGATCAGATACATTGGTCTCAGATAAAGCCTGGCGATACTATTCTACTTGACGGGGGAGGGTCCAGCATGACCTATACAACGACCCTCACGATTGGCACAAGCGGAGCGTCAGGCAGACCAGTAGTGATAGCACGCTCGACAGATGCAGGACACAATGGCACAATCACTCTGTTTGGCGGAAGATCAACGCCTTTGCCCTACTGTGGTCAGAGCGGGTACAATTTCCAGACAAGCGGCGTGCTACAAGCAGGGATTAATCTAGGGAATAACGCGTATATCGTGATCGATGGAAAAAGCTGGCACGGCATCAATATATATGGACATGACGGCTCTGGTATAGTCTTCGGAACTGGCTCGCATGATAATCTGGTGCGCGGCATGCAAATCTTTGACGAGGGAACCGCCGGGCAACAGTCCAACGGCTCTTGGAACCCCTCGGGTCCCTATCTGATCAACGTACACGGCTACAATCAGACGTTTCAGTACATGGACCTGCACGATGGTGGTGAAGACGCGTTTCAACCAACGAATATCAACAATATAACAGTGCAATTATCCTGGCTTCACGACGCCCGTGTGCTGCCGAGCCACCCGGGTACTGCTTTCAATCAGTGCAATCACGATGATGGTATGCAAATCTGGACCGGGAAGCCTGTCTCTAATCTTACCTTTGAGCAGGACGTGGTTGGTCCTGGCAAAGAGAATGGCCTGATTCTGGGCAATGGGCTGGTCTCTGTGAGCAATGTCAAAATAACCAATAGTCTGTTTATCGATGCCGGTGCCAATAACATCTGGGGCAGCCCGGCCACAAATTGGACGATCAACCATATTACCTCTTTTGCCGAAAACCAGAATCTGATCATCGATGGCTCAGGCCACAGCGTCACAAACTCCCTTTTTTACGGGGGTCTGATGTCATTTCATGGCAGTATAGCCAGCCAGTCGAATAACTGCCAGTGGCAAACAGGCGGCAATACATTAAGTGGTCAGACAGCAAATCCACAATTCGCTTCCAGTTTATCCGCCTTTCCCCTTGGGATAAGCACGGACGTAAGAGAGTCACCAACCATTGCTACCCTGACGAATCTGGACTTTACTATGCAACCGACCTCTCCGTGCAGTGGGCTTGGTTCATCCATTACATCGATTAGCAACTTCCTGAGCACCGTAGGAGGCACAAAGGTATTTGCCACTCCAACACCTAAACATAAACCAACACCAACGCCTACCATTGTGGTACCAACACAAAACCCCGTTATCATCGCCACAACAGGGGGTGGAAGCAATAACCCGGCACAACCAGCAGGTGGATCTACGCCAGCGGCTCGCAAGCAAGCAATGATCCTCTGGCTCTGGATCTTCCTGGGAGTGTTTGTTTGCATAGGCGCAGGTGGCATACTCTGGTTTACTCTCTTCTCAAAAAGGAGCAGAGCGCGCCGACGCCACAGGCTATAGGCTGTGGCTATAAGCCCTCTCTCTCCATACTTAACGAGTTGAGGGCCTATAGCGTGCGATTAGACGCGTGATGGCGTAATACTGTGGCTTTGGCTGGCTGCTCGCGACATTGAACAGATCCAGGTGCCCGTAGCCCGAATAGCTGGCCGCATCAAATTGACAGGCAAAAGCGACATTGCTACTGATCATCGCAAGCAAAGCGCGCTGGCTAAACTGCGTAATAAAAGAAGCGTTATCTCCGTAACTGGCCGGAGGGTTGCCGGGATCGAAATTCCATTCGCTGACGCCGATTGGCAGATCCTCGCGTAGAATACGCTGCGCGAGGATACGTACAGTCCTGACCCTCGCGCTAATACTATCCGCCAGACCCATACAGCGCGCCTGGTCTATTTGCCAGCAAGGATACCAATGGAAACTGAGCGCATCCGGGAAGACCTGTGAGGATTTCACCCCCTGGAGGAAATAGACCAGATAGTCGAATTGCTCCAGGGTAACGACTGGACCAATAAATTTGGCCTGAGGATTCACGCGGCGCAATTGTGGTATCAGTCTGTTCCATTGAGCGAGATATGTTTCCCAGGGAATACCAGTGTAATCCGGCTCATTGCCAAATTCATAGAGTAAACAGCGCTTGCCCAGGTATTTCACCAGATGCAGATCATATAAAACATGGAAAATATTGGTAATCACACCCAGACAGGCTGCTCCGCTACTCTCAATCGTGTGCATGCGCGCTTCAACCGCAGAGTCTGTAGCATTATCCAGAAAAAAGCTGCGGATTAACGTAAATCCACCACTCCGCAAAGCCTGCTGGATAGTGGGTTGAGTCTCTATGTTTTGAGGCGTCCACTCCTGAGTATCGTTGGTTCCAAACAGTAAGGACGAAACTCCCTGAGACCAGACTTGCTGCCCTGGCAAAAGTGCTCGCCTCTGCGTCTGGGGCGTGCCGTACGGCTGTGAGGACTGCGTTGGTAGGCAAGAGGCAAGCAGCAAAAGCATCATGAGCAATAATGCAAAATCCACCCGGAGTCGAGCTTGCTTGAAAAATCTACCTCCCATATTTCTCCCCTTCTTTTACCATTTACTATAAACTTACTTTACTCCACCACGGTACACAACAGATTTTCATCGGCGTTGCAAACAGGTTTTCAATGCACGGCAAGTACCAAAAAGAGGGAATTTTCTGCTCAGAAAGATGAGTCTTTCTATAAACCATGCTTTGCTAAACTACATGCAAATTTAACCTTCTCCAACATCTTTTAAGCACCTGAAAATGATATCGTATAGAACAGTTAAGGACTAGATATTTTATCTTGCAGAGAAAAGCGCTCGCCAGGATGCGGTGTGTACTCTGTACACACCTCCCAACGAAAACTTTCGCCGCTACCCCTTATTTTCTAATAAAAAGGTAGGTATAGAACATGCAAAAAGTGCCGAGTACAGTAGTCATTGGCGCCGGTCCTTACGGTCTGGCTGTATCGGCCTATCTCAGAGAAGCGGGCATACCAACCCTGACATTCGGCAAGCCTATGGAGTTCTGGCGCAATATGCCCGCGGGACTCTGCTTGAAATCTGTCTGGAGCGCCTCTCATCTAGCTGATCCAGCCAGGAAATTTTCCCTGGAAAACTACCTGGCTGCCAAAGATCTCCCCAAACCAGAGCCTATTCCTCTCGATTTTTTTCTGAATTATGGCCAATGGTTTCAGGAGCAAGCGGTTCCCGAAGTAGATCCGACCTATGTACAAATGCTTACCCACGATGGTCAATCCTTCCACTTGAGTCTGGCCGATGGTCGAGAGATCAGTGCCGCTCGTGTGATCGTCGCAACAGGCATTGGAAACTTTACCCGTTTACCGGATTATGCTCGTGATCTTCCACCAACCATTGCTGCTCACACGCAAAAGTATGGCGACCTTAGCAGCTTTCAAGGACGCCGGGTCGCAATGATCGGCAGCGGTCAGAGCGCGCTGGAGTATGCCGCCCTGCTCCATGAAGCAGGCGCACAGGTCGAGATTATCGCTCGCGAACCCTTTATCTGGCATTCACGCATATTGTACGAACGCACCGGACCGGCGCGGCGCATCTTCTATCCACCCGGGGATGTGGGTCCTCCAGGTATCAACTGGCTCGTTTCATTCCCCGTTCTATTTAGCCACTTGCCTGATGGCATCAAACAACCCGTGCATATACGCGCCACGCGCCCGGCTGGCGCAAAATGGTTGCGTTCACGAGTAGAGGGACAAATCCGCTTAACGCCATGTACCAGAGTTGAACAGGCTATACAACGCGATCAGCAGCTCATGCTCAAGCTCGATGATGGCACACAGCGCGAAATAGATTTTCTCTTCCTAGGGACAGGTTATCAGGCCGATATTAAGCGTCTACCCTTTCTTGATCCAGCACTGATCTCACAGATGCGTATACGTAATGGCTACCCTGAACTGAATACCGGTTTTGAGTCTTCCGTACGTAATTTGCACTTTGTTGGCGCTCTGGCGGGACAGACCTTCGGACCAGTCTGTCGTTTTCTCTCAGGCGCTCCGCTACTGGCTCGCCAGATCACGCGCCGGGCCGCTTTGAAAGATTAGCAGTATTTCGTTCAATACTAGCGGAAGTAATAATATGGGGCTTCTTACCCACGATAAAACGCATCTGCTTAACAAAGATGCAAAAAAATCCTCCTCACGAGAGGTAGGAGCAGTAATTCTGGGTGGCTGCTTTCAGGGACTGGGCATCGCGCGCAGTCTGGGTAGACAGGGCATCCCGGTGTGCATCCTTGATGACGAGTTCGCTATCTCGCGTTATTCGCGTTATACAACATACAGTGCCCACGTCAAAAATCTCAAGAATGAGCGCCAGATCATCAAGGCGCTCTTTGAAGCGCGAGAGCGTTGGGATCTCGCCAACTGGGTTATTTATCCGACGCGTGACGAGTTGGTAGCAGCCCTCTCTCATTTTCGAGATGAGCTAAGTACAGATTTTCGTGTACCAACTCCCAGTTGGGAAGTCATTCGTTGGACGAGCGATAAACGGAATACCTACCAGTTAGCGGACTCAATAGGCATTCCTACCCCGCGCACATGGTATGTAAACGATGTCAGGGAGCTGGGTACCCTTGAGGACAAACTTCCCCTGGTCATCAAGCCGGCCATTAAAGAGCACTTTATCTATGCAACCAGGGTAAAAGCCTGGCGCGCCAATACGAAGAGCGAATTGCGCGAGCGTTTTTTGCTGGCATATGATATCCTGGGGCCTGACGAAATAATGCTGCAGGAGCTTATTGCTGGCGGCGGAGATCAGCAATTTTCTTACTGTGCTTTCTTTAAAGAGGGGCAGGCTCTTGGCCATATGACCTGTCTGCGCCGCCGCCAGCACCCTCTGGAGTTCGGCAGAGCAAGCACTTTTGTAGAGACGATTGAGCTTCCGGTGCTGGAGGAACTCTCAAATCGCTTTCTAAAGGCCATTGATTACTACGGTTTGATAGAGATGGAATATAAGTACGATCAATACGACGCTACCTATAAACTTCTAGATGTTAATGCACGTACCTGGGGCTACCACTCACTGGGAGCTCGCGCGGGTGTCGATTTTTCTGCCATGCTCTTTGCTGATCAGCTTGGACAAACCGTTGAACCCCGCCGGGCCAGACCAGGGGTGCAATGGGTGCGCTTGATTACTGATCTACCAACAGGTATGCAAGAACTGGCCAGGCAGCGTCTCAGCGCTCCCGAATATTGGCGAACTCTGCACCATTTTGATGTTGAAGCTGTTTTCGATCGCAATGATCCATTACCTGGACTTATGGAATTGTTCGTGTCACCTTATCTTTATTTTAAACGAGGCTTTTGAGGATAGTCAGGATAGGTAGGTGTCCGATGGAAAGGAAGAATGTTGTGGTACAAGGAGCTTTGATAGATCCCAATCTGCAAGACTTTATTGCGAAATATGGCGGCGATATGCTCTACTTTGACCAGGCATGGCTTGATTTAATAACCTCTCTCTATGGCTATGAGCTTATTCAACTAACGACAAAAAAGAGCAATGGGCAGATTACTGGCTTTCTACCTCTTTGCTATCTACAAAGCGCGATTACCGGACGGCGCCTGGTCTCGCTACCCTTCGCTGATTATTGCCCACTGCTGGCCGAAGATGAGGCAAGCGCCAACGCTTTGCTCGAGCAGGCGAAACAACTGGCGCAAGCAAAACGCGTTCACTACCTGGAACTACGCGCCGGTAAAAACGAGGTTCTGAGCAAACGTGACGATTTTAGCGCTGGCAACCTCTATAGCCGCTACTTGATTCCTCTCGATTCCGATCCCGATCTGGTCTGGGCACACTTTCACAAATCTGTGCGCGGGAAGATTAGAAAAGCACAGCGGCTCGGCCTGCAGGTCAGGGTGGTCCAGTGCCGGGAAGAGATGCTCGACTACTACCACCTTCACCTGCTAACGCGCTCAAAAAAGCATGGTATGCCCTCCCAGCCACTCCAATTCTTCCTGCGACTCTGGGATATCTTTGCCCCGCGCAATATGCTCCGTGTAGAACTGGCTGAATATGAAGGGAAGGTTGTCGCAGGATCTATTATGGGAACCTATAATAAAACAGCACAATTCCTCTATGGAGCCTCAGACGAACGTTTTCGTCACCTGGCCGCCAATAATCTTCTCACCTGGGAATCCATCCGCTGGTGTTGCCAGCAGGGTTACAAAACCCTGGACCAGGGCCGTACCTCTTATCATAACCCTGGTCTAATGACATTTAAATTGAACTGGGGAGCTATAGAAGAAGCTCTACCTTATTACTACTATCCGGCGCCACGTGGCCTGGTCTCAACCGACGAACAAAGCCTGAAATACCGGGTACTCACTCGCTGCTGGCGCATGCTACCTCTCCAGATCTCTGGTCCGCTGGGAGGCTTTATCTATCGACACCTGGGCTAGTCTCTTTTACTCAGCCATCTTTAGCAACATATCCTCGTCCTGATTGACATAGTCGCGCGACTTTTCGTGTCCAGAGGCTATCAGGGTGTACCCGACACCCAATATCGTCCGAATATAGGTTGGATTACCAGCATCGCGCTCGATTTTCTGACGAAGATGGCAAATATGTGCTTTAATCAGACTGCCATCACCATCATTGCCAAATCCCCAGAGATGCGAGACGATCTGGTTTGTAGTGCAGACATTATTCGCATTCATTGCCAGCAGATGCAAGAGTTTGCTTTCTATAGGAGTCAGGCGCACAGTTCTGGTATCGACAGTGGCCTCGTTATGCAGAAAATCAACGCGCATGTTCCCAACTGCAATAATCGAAGATGACTGCTGGCGAAGGGTTGGACGGCCTCGACGGCTAAGCGCGCGCAGACGCGCCAGGAATTGCGTTGGGAAAAAAGGCTTGCATAAATAATCGTCCACCCCGGACTCCAAACAACGTATCTCATCCTGGACATTGCTGCTGTACATCATGACAAGTACCAGAGTATCATATCTGATACGCATCTCCTGGCATAATGTCAGACCATCCATATCTTTGAGAGCAGGGTCGATGATCACTAGATCTGGCTGTTGCAGCATCCACACCTGAGAAGCGTGCTTTCCCGTATAGGCGTGGTATACTTCATACCCCAGGGTTCGAAGCCAATTTGTCAACATTTCAACTTGATCGCGATCTGTGTCAACAATCAACAATTTCATGACATCCCCCTTATCATGGAATACCTGATCATGAGAAAAACGAAAATTTTCTACTATCCTTCTAACTTATTCGCATAAGTTCTTGTAATTTCTGCAGCCGGGGCAGGCGCATCTCTTCATACTCTATACGCATTTCCCTGGCCTCCTCTATCAAATAGTCCTGTTCATCCAGCATCTTCTGTACTCCCTCCGCAATGGCTTGAGGAGTGTTATCTACATATACAAAGCCACGTTTGAAGCATCTGCGCGAACCCGGCCAGTCAGAAATGACTGCTGGTTGGGCCAGCGCGAGTGCTTCGTACGCTCCACAGCTTAGATCATGGCTCTGTTTAGTCAGGATCGCAATGCCGTCAACATTCTTCAACAGACCAACGTACGTTTTTCCTCTGAGAAAACCGGTCAGGACAACATTGTCAGGCTTCTGGGCAAGCAGAGAGGCACTGGCGCGCTTGATGTCTCCAGTCACGTAGAATGTCACTGCAGGCAAGAGCCTGGCCGCCTCGAAGGTTTCAAGCATTGGTTCGACAGAGGCAAATGTGCATATAGCAGCCACCCGTTGCTTACCCTCTGTCCCCACTATATCTGTTGCCGCGGGATCAAAAGAGGGTAGACCATCGGGCAGGAAAATATTGCGCACCTTCCAGCGCTCTACGACAGCCTGTCCACCCTCATTACAGAGCAGCGTCACGACTGCCCCTCGTGCCAGAAAACGCAGAATAAAGAGAGCCCAGCGCCAGCTTGGATCATGAAATGTACCTGGATGGCAATCGAGAATATACGGCACGCGCTTGCCTGTCGTTTTGCTCCGGCTCCACAATTTGCACCAGAGCACCACCGCCAGAGGAGCAATGATCGGCGGAGACTGCACCATCACGAGATCCGGCTGCTCGCGCTGCAACAACTTCCAGGTTTTCCAGGCCTGCATCAGATAACGCCATGGGGTCCTCCAACCACCGGTCAAACCCGTCTCATATTGAAAAACAACTCGACCGTTCACCTCTGAGGCCAGCGTTTCCGCGCGCCTGGAAAAACCATACCAGACAATAAAAAGGGTCTTTTTGTCTGATACATTCTGTTCCACCTGCTCTTTTTCCAAAATATTTATGTCCATATTATTCACTTTTCCTGTTCTCTATCTGCAGTGTTGCCAGTGCCTGGATAAGACGCTGGCCAGATGCGTCCCAGCTGTACTCGCTCTCGGCCAATTTTCTGCCTGCCTGGCCCAGGCGCTCACGAGCTGAGGCATCCTCTAGTAACTCGACAACCGCATGAATAAAATGATCTGGCTCATCAGCAACGAGTAAATGAGCCTTATCAGTAACCTTCAAGCCTTCACACCCTATCTTGCTGGAAACAACCGCCTTCTGCATCGCAAAGGCTTCCAAAATTTTCAGGCGTGTTCCGCTACCAATACGCAAGGGGGCAATGGCCAGGGCAGCCTGCGCCAGGTATGGCCTCACATCCACCACAGAACCGGTCACGGTCACACCTGGAAATTCGCCTAACCTCTGAACCTGTGGAGGGGGATTCTTGCCTACAATCATCCATGTCGCGCCCGGAAGTCGAGCTTTGATGCCCGGCCAGCAAACGCTGGCAAATTGTAACACCGCGTCAGTGTTTGGATAGTAATCCATCGCCCCGGTATAGATGATAGACTGCTCTTTTTCCTCTGCCGGATCGGGTGGCTGGAAGAACAGCGTGTCTACGCCATTCGGGACCAGCGCGATAACGCTGGCGGGCGCGAGGCGTTTTAATTCAAGCAGTTCTCGCTCACTTGTTACCAGCACCTGGCTGGCCGCGCGACAACGCTTGAGCTCCTCCGGCTGCAACTTGCGCGCCTCCAGCCAGCTATAGAGCTTGCGCAGCCCTGGCCGGGTCTGCCTATAGGTGCGCCAGCAGAGCTCGTATTCCAGATTGTGCTCATCGATCACCAGCGCGACATCGGGAGGGAGACGATAACCCGTAAGCATAATACTCTCGCAAAACACAGCGTCAAATGTCTCTCGACTAAAAGCTGCGTCTATCGCCTCTTGCATTTGAGGTAGGATGCTGCGACTCAAGAGATACGACTGTCCAGAGAGCGCGGCTTGAAGCTGGGCCTGGCGCTTTGCCAGAGCCGGTCCACTCTCGATAATCTGCAGCCCTTTAACAAATTGCTTGAGATCTCCTGTATTGCGCGCCACTCCCTCTATAACACTTTCATCCAGGGTAAGCAAAGTGACCTCGTGTTGAGAGGCCAGTGCTTTCAGGAGATAATAATCACGCGTGCTGGCCCCGGCCATGGGTGCCGGGATATGCGGCGAGAGAGCCAGAATTTTCATACAATAACTCGTTTTTCTCTGCCTTGCCCGGCCTCGGAAGACGCCTCGAGTGCTTTTTCAACGGGAATGGGCATTTCATTCTGCTCAATTGCAGGCAACTTCATCAAAATGCCTATGAGTAATCCCATATAGATTACATTGCGGTAGAAGAAGAGCTGATAGTCAGCAAACGACACCACAATCTCCATGACAGTGAGGGCAACGATATAAATTCCCACCATCTGGAGATAGGAATGCTTCATATTGCGCACAATTAAGCAGCCCCTGATGATTATTGAGCCGAAGAGAAACCAGAGTAGCAGGTAGCCGATGGGGCCGAGGCGCATCCAGAGCCAGTAGATTGTATTATGCGGAATGAAAAGATAATATTTATCATCAGACGAGATATCTACCAGGGGCCAGGGAGTCAAAAACGCTTTGCCAAAGCCTGCACCCAGGATAGGATTCTGCTGCTCTGTATATTTTAGATCATGATTCTCTATGATACGATAAAGGTTAGATTGAATATCTCTAACATCCTGAGTGTTTGGATGAAAAATAGCCACGATCGAGCGAGCTGGCGAGGCCAGACTGCTGCCATTATTATAGAAAGCGGCGACATAGGCTCCCCCGACGATGAGCGTTACCAGTGCCACTACCATCAGCATGCCGCGTTTCTCAGGCTTGATCAGAAAAATCAAGGACCAGGCCACGGTCAATCCTAGCAGCAGGGCAATATAATCAGCTCGGCGCTGATTCGCTACCAGCGAGATGACAACCGGGATTAAAACAAGCAGAGCTACGGCTAACTGAGCGCGATAGCGATAGTGCCAGCAAAAGAGCGCAATCAGCAGGATTAGCGCGACAAAGAAGAAAGACTCCTCGTGAGCCATAAGTTCATCATGGCCTTGCAAAGATCCCCCCAGAATAAAGAAGACCAGGTAGACTCCTTGCAGACCCTTGATGCCAGCACCTATAATGACAATCCAGAAAAAAGCTTTTAGTTGTTTGGCCCTTGTGAACAGGTTATATGCCAGCAGATAGGTGATAAACAGATACCAGAGCGGGCGCACCTCGATGACAATAATTTGCAGTTGTCCGCCAGTGACCAGCCCATGCGCTACACCCAAAGCCACGCAGAGCATAAATAGACTAAAGGGCAGAATGATGGGTCCGCCTCTCAATGGCCATTGCCGCTTTATCAAGCGGTAGAGCACCGTTACAGCCAGAATAAAGAGGAAGAGAAAGCCGATCGGGCGGTCAATCATCCCCTGTAGTGATGGTGGCCAGGAAAAAACATCAAGTTGATCGGTAAGGTCCGGGGCCAGACGTAGAGAGCTCTCCTCAATCAGGACAGACGCGCTAAGCGCGACAAAAAGCCCGAAAACTGGCCAGCGCAAGGTTAAAAGAGCAATGCCCAAAGCGAGCACTAACGCGCAGACCATGCCAAAGCCGACGTGCAAACCGGCCAGAACCAGTAAGGGAGCCAATCCGAGGCTAGCCACGAAAACGATCAGAAAAAGCTTGAAATCGCTAGACTTACGGGTTCTCTCCAGGGCCTTTACATCCATGTCTTGCGGTCTCATAAGTAATGATTGCATGGCTATCCTCCATAATGTGTAAAGGTGATCACAGCAATCATCACACAGATGCAAGTAACCATCAGCCAACGCACGCGACTGGTATAGTTGCGCACGGAGAAACCAATGATCAGGAAAACGACTAAGAGAGCAAAAACGACTTCCATTATTCTCTGCCCCTTCCCACTATAAAATCTGCCGCAGCCAGCGCGGAATCTTGCTCTGGAGTTGGTTTAAAATGACACCCTGGAGTGGAACATTACTCAACTTTGCACAGGCTTCTTTCACCAGTCCATCCGGTGTCACACCGGTATTTACAACGAGAATAACCGAGTCCAGCAGGCTCGCGGCAATCTGGCCGTAAGCTGTCGTGGCGATAGAGGGCAGATCCACAACCAGCAGATCATTCTTGTGGGCAAAGACCTGAAGTAATCCTCGCTGGCGGATCTGTTCCAATAATCTCACCGCGTCTTTCCGCCCATTGCCAGCGGGAATGACGGTTAAATTTCGACTGACCTGATAACGGATATCCTCTTCTCTACACTCATGATGCAGCCATTCCGCGATACCAGGTAACGCGGGAATACCATAGTATTCATGAATAGAAGGATGCTCCCAGTTACATTCGATCAGTGTCACTGGCTGGCTACTATCATTGGCCAGAAGATTGGCCGTTACGCTTGCCAGAAAAGTCTTGCCCTCACCATTTATCGAACTGGTAAAACCCAAACTGCGTACCTGCGAATTCCCCTGGTAAAAGGTGGAGAGATTTAATTGACGACAACGCTCTTGAAAGAGACGCGCGACGCTTGCATCACGCCTTGATAAAGGCTGTAGCTTCCTGGGTTCCGGTAAAATTGTTGGTGGTTTCGCGGCAGCATGTGATAGAGTTGGAGTATCAACTACATCTATCTTCGATTGATTTTGCATGATAGCTGTTGCTTTCTACATAAAGATATTTACGCCTTAGCGCTGCGAACAAAGCAGCAGATTGCATGCCACAGGCACGATCTTGCGCCTGACTATGGTCGATGCTCGCAGTTCTTATACGCAAATATCGATGAATTACTCATCCAATAAAGGTGCATTGGCCTGAATCAGGAATGGAACTGATGGAGAGGTAAGGTGTGGCAATTGCATCAGCACGGGCAGAGCAGTAACCTTCTGCAAATCCAGATACGTATATATGCTGCGGTCGCGTCTGAGTACAATTAGCAGGTAGATGATACACGCGAGAAGCCCTACAATGAGTGATACAGTGCCAACAAGTAGATATGTCTTTGTGCGCGAAACAGGCTGATCCAGCGTATGTGGCACATCAACTGTGGTAAATAAATTGCTTGAACCGGAACCCTGAGCAGTGATTTGCTGCTGGATTGAACTGATCTCCTGCTGAATCCCCTGCACATTCGTTTCGGCCTGCAGGGTCGCGGAATGTAATGATTGATACTGAGGATCATTCGCCAGATCTTGCGTGCTCAGCTTCGGGTGATCCGCCAGATAGCGAACCTCAGCCGATGATGCCTGACGCTCAGTGTCCTGCGCCTTCTGTAAGAGTGTTTGATAAGAAGAGAGCAGAGTCTGAGCTTCATCAGTGGAAAACTGACTACTCTGAGTCGAAAAATCGCTTACCACGTGAGTCACTACCTGCTGCGCCATTTGAGCATCACGATTGGCATAACTGATTACGTACAGGTTATAACCACCGGCTGCGACTGTGACGTTATGCGATATGTCAGTATAAAGTGCATCGTCCAGCTTTTGCGGATTTGCCAGCACATCTCCACCCAGATGTAAACTGGGAGCAAGATTAACGCCATGAGCAATTTTAAGCGCAAACGCACGCGTCTGGAGCAGTTCTTGCAGCGCCGTGGCCTGCGTATTAGCAGGAGTGTCTTGCAGGTTACTCTCAGGTCCGGTCGCTCCAATTACAGTATATCGATGTAGCGCCCATAAAGAAGCTTGAGCCTGATATGTGCGGGGAACAAGGAAATAGGTTACAGCCAGGCTGGCCAGAGGGATGAGAAATACGATGATAAGAAGTCTGTATATTCGTCGAGATATAGCTTCAAGGGCACGACTCACTACTGCATACCTACCTTTCAAATCATATAAAACAGTTCTATCTGCTAAAATCGCACAACATATTTTTTATCTTACATGAACTACAATACAAATGCAAGTTCGATTACTAATGGTTCCACAACTGTTCAAGTATACTGTTTTTTTTCGCAGAAGGGGGTTGTCATAAACAGGTAAATTACATTGAGATAGTGTTGATCAGGTTCAAAAAAACACACTTGCTTCTCTAATTATTGCGCTGTTTTAGAAATAAATATATGATAGCCTGGTAGAACCTTAACAGTTATAGTTCTTATTCTTTGCAGGCTTGCAAATAAGTGCAGCTGGCATAAGGCCCGCGCAGAATGGTCTGTCGCACAAGGTACGCCATGTAGGGAACCAGCTCTTATCTCACCGACAAGACAGCGCTTATGCCAGGAGGAGTTAGTTTATGATTGCCTCGTCAGTATATATTCATCCAACGGCGGACGTTTCGCCGGAGGCTTCGATCGGCGCGAACACACGTATCTGGCGTCAAGTCCATGTACGCGAGGGCGCGACGATTGGCGAAAATTGCATATTGAGCAAAGGTGTTTATATCGACACCCATGTGACGATTGGGTCGAATGTGAAGATCCAGAACCATGTCTCGGTTTTTGAGGGTGTGACGCTGGGGGACGGCGTTTTTGTGGGACCACATGTATGTTTTACCAACGATCTTTTCCCACGCGCGATTACCAGAGAGGGAAAATTAAAGAGTGCCGCCGACTGGATAATTACACCAACGCGTGTAAAATATGGCGCGTCGCTTGGCGCCGGTTCAGTGATACGCTGCGGTATAGTTATTGGCGAGTTCGCTCTCGTGGGAGCTGGAGCAGTTGTGACGCACGATGTACCAGCTCACACATTGGTACTGGGCAATCCCGCGCGCCCGCGTGGCTATATCTGTTACTGCGCCCGTCCACTGAGTAATGTCAGTGAGAACCCTGAGCGGCTTGTGGGCACCTGCACTGCGTGTGGCGAAGTTGAAATAAAACGCTCTTAGATGCTCTCCCTATATCTTGAATTCATTAAATGTTGATGCCACAAATAGCTCCTCCAGCGTGGGTTGACGAGGCGTCAGGCCTTGCTCATAGGAATAGCTGATGGCGGCCTCCAGGGTTGCGCGGTTGGCGGCGATGCCATAAGGCCAGTAATCGGACCCCATCAGCTGCGTCGTCTCTTCCAGTTCAGACAAAAGCCAGGGCAGGCTGAGACGTAAGACTGAGGTATCCTGTATCTGCTGGAAAAGGCTCTCTTTGGCCTGACTGAAGGCTTTATAGAGGCTACGCGCGGCCCAGGGATAGGCTTCGAGGATATCTTTGCGCAGGACAATCACATGCATAATGGGAAAGATGCCTGTGCGACGAAAATAAGCCTGCTCGACCTCTTTATAGCGCGGAAAAAGGCGGCGCACTGGACCCTGCGTCTTGTCTGACGGGTCCGCCTGGTAAAAACTAGAGGGGATACGAGGAGAAAGCAGAGCGTCGATTTCATCGTTGGCAAGCATCTGGCTCAAGGTCTGCTCTGCTCCAATGGGACGAATATCGATCTCAGGCGGCAGAGCGATAGCCTGCTTCTCTATCCTGCCCGCCTGCTCCTGTCCCCCTGGAACCAGTGCAAGCTCGCGGGATGCACACCATAGTCATGTTGCAGGAGCGCGCGTTGCCAGAGGGGTGCAGTCAACTGATATTCGGGCAGGCCCACGCGCTTGCCAACAAGGTCTGCTGGCTGCTCGATACCCGCATGTATATTGATGAAGATACCTGAGTGCCGGAAACTACGCGAGGGGAAGACCGGAATAGCGCGCAAATCGTCAGCGCGACTGCGATGAATCAGATAGCTGGAAAGCGACATCTCGGAGACATCAAATTCCTGGTATCTGAGCATACGCCAGAAAATCTCCTCGACCGGCAAACGCAGATATGTCAACTCGATTCCCTCTGGCTGAACATCTCCTAGCGCTAAAGCAGCCGTGCGAGCATAATCATTACAAGCCAGGGTTAAACGAAGCTTTCCCATTTGCCTTGCCTGCTTTCATGGCCCTCGCGGGCGTGTCAAAAATCAGAAGTAGCTCAGTTGGCTGCCAGCGGCCCAATCTGACGACAGTAATCATCCTAGACGCGCTTGAAATGCGGCTGCCGAAAATTATATTCGCGCTTCCCCGCGATCTCGTGATCGGGAGTCCAGCTCAAGGGTAAAGCACAGGCAGAGGCCAGCAGCTGAACCTGGCTGGCGCGTTCCAGATTAATAGCCGCGACAACTGCCTCTTCGATTGACCTGCCCGCCGTTACAATGCCGTGATTCACCAGGTAGCAGGCCGAAGCCCCGGCCAGCGTCTCTACCACGGACTCGCCCAATGCGCGCGTGAGAATCAGGCCCGTCGTAAGGGTGAAGCGCGGTACATCGGGAGGCGTAAACTGCGCACCCTCGTGCGAAATGGCCCTGAGAGGCTGACCCGTGGCGGCGAAGGCGATCGAGTAGAGCGGGTGCGTGTGGACCACGCTGGTAATCTCTGGTCAGGCGCGAAAGATTTCGCTATGAATGGGAAATTCGTGGTGGCAAGGCGATTCGCCCTCCACGACCTTGCCGTCCAGATCTACACGAATCAGCGTCTCAGCAGTAATTTCACCCAGACCAAATGTCGCGGGCTTCATCCAGAATGTCTCAGCCCCCGCCTGACGATAACTGACATGTCCATAGATGGTGTCGTCCTGGTGATGGGCCGTCAGAATGCGACAGGCATAAGCCAGATCCTGGCGCATGGCCAGACTTTCGCGCGCGAAATGCGCCATGCACTTATACTCCTTTGCTTTTCTCTGGCAATAGCGCTTCTTCCTGGAGATCAGGCTGCACAACTGCAGACACGTTAGCTTGCTCGGTTCGCCGTTTTATCCATAGACGCCGCAGCGCAGGCAGAATTCCCTCTGGCAAAAACAAGATGATGCCCAGCAGCAACAGACCAAAGATGAAGAGATCGAGGCCCACGCCCACAGAGCCGGCCACCAGGGTCGTATATTGCTGGAGTGGTCCAAGAAATCAGGGCACCGAGAATGGGGCCAGCCAGTGTACCAGCACCACCCAGGAAGGCCATCAGCGCGACTGTTACATTAAAGACCGGATCAAAAGCCACGTCTGGGAAGATTGAACCGAGATAGTAGACGACCATGCCGCCTATCATGCCAGCAAAAAAGGCTGAAATGGTAAAGGCTGTCAGCTTGTAGGCTCGTGTAGGCACCCCCAGACCCGCGACTCGCTCCTCGTCATCGCGAATCGCCAGCAGACCAAGGCCATATTTCGATGAGCGTATCCACCAGGAAACGCCCAGCACACCCAGAGCAATGGCAAGTGCCACATAATAGAAAGGCAGGTTGAAAATGTCAGCACTCCAGGGGGGAAAAGGCAGCAGAATGCCGCTTGAACCTTGCGTGAAGCCCCTCAAATTATAGGCCAGGAGTTGAAATGTAAAAAGCATGCCAATCGAGATCACAACAAAGGTGTGATGGCGCACGCGCAGGGCAAGCCAGCCAAGCGGCACCGCAAAGAGCGCGGCGACCAGGCTAGCCAGTGGCAGCAAGGCAAACGGCGCAATGCTCCCTGTAAACTGCCCATGCCACCCAGCACTATGATCACAAGCAGGCGCACGATTAAGTCGTAAGAGCTGGCGGCATTAAATGATAATGTCGCCCCATAAGCCACGCCTCCCGCCCCTGCCAGCGCTACTCCTATCCCAAAGGCGAACGCCTGAACCTTCTCCACTTCGATCCCAATCAAGGCGGCGGCAGTACGGTCCTGTGAGGATGCACGCCGACTAAAACCAAATCTGGTGCGGTACACAACCAGATAGAGCAGCGCCAGAAAAATAGCACTCAAGAGAAAAATGAAGAGGTAAATGTAGGGCAAACGAAAGCCCAGCAACGGAAACGATGAATCTGCATATGGAGCCTGGAGCTGTACGAGAGAGGCGCTAAAAACCAGGTCCAGCCCCCCTTCTATGACTAAGGCGATCGCATACATCAGTAGGATCGACATCATGACTCGCTCACGTTTGATCCGGCGCACACACAGCCATTGAATGGTTACACCCAGACCAAACATCAGCGGCATTGTTAGCAACAGGCCCAGAAACAGATCAAGGTGCAGATACGTTGATACCACATAGCTCAGATAGGCCCCAGGATTACCAGGATGCCCTGAGCCAGGTTGACAATTTCCAGCACCCCAAAAATCAGCGTCAACCCTGACGCCATCAAGGCATACACGCTACCGATTAGTATGCCCAGAGTAATTGCCTCAAAAACGAGAGTCAATTTACAGCCCTGCTTTCTTGAGGGCTTTGCGGGTCACGCGCTCCTATGCGCGGAGAGATGGGCATAGGAGGAGTGTGCTGCGCAAAGCCCGGCCATCTTGCAAACATCTATTACCACGTGGCTGCTTTGGGATAGACTGGACTGGCTTTGGCCTGATCTGACGGATAAACCGCGATAGTCAAGGCTGGGCTATGCAAAAGTCGTGACAAAAGAGGATTGTTTTTGTTTTGCAGAGGTTTACCATGAGTCCCCCCCTTTTTATGAGTCATCCCTGCTTTTGCAAAATCAGGCCAAAACAGGTTTTGCCTCCCCGCCCTCGGAGAAAAGCAGAGGTTTGGCGGGCGCTGCGGCGCTCGCCAAACCTCTGCAAAACACAAGGGGTGGGGAGGACAACGCGCTCGTGCTGCTTCAGAAAAATTGGGGATGACTCATAATTCATATGGGGCGGAGAGGCGCAAAATGTGTCATCCCTGATTTTACAAAATCAGGGATGACACATGTTACAGATTATACAAGCGCGGCAGCGGGAGAAAGATGAGTTTTGAGCGCGGCACGCAGAAGCGGCTTCGCTCGCTGAAAATAGGTCTTGGCAGTAGCTTCTGGCATCTGTAAAGTCTGCCCTATCTCAGAAAAGCTCAACTGTCCGGTATAGCGCAAGAGGACTACCGCGCGAAACTTGGGTGGCAAGCTATTGATCGCTTCTTGTAAGATCTGCTGCAGATCGTGTCGCTCAGCCACCTCTTCTGGCAAGGGGCCTGTATCGGGAAGAATGTCCAATGCGGAGAGGTCATCATCCTCATTTAGAGGCTGCAATTCAGAAAAATGGACCGCGCGTTTGCGCCGCAATTCATCCAGACAACGGTTGCGCGCAACCCGGAAAAGCCAGGCTTTCAGGGGTTCACCAGTATGCAGCTTGGGTAAAGAAATATACATCTGGGTAAATACTTGCTGCAAAATATCTGAAGCTGCGTCGTAGTCGTTCAAGAAGCGGCAGATGAAAGTGAACAGGGAACTACTATAGCGCTGGACGAGTTTTTCAAAAGCGTCCTGATCTCCTGTCAGAGCTCGCTGGGCCAGAATTCCATCAGTCATTTCAACTGGTTGAATATTTTTACGTTCCATTACTTGCATCGGTGTTCTCTCCTCTTTTTCTCTTCTGTGATTACAGAATAGCTTGCTTCGCGAGAAATAACAATCCTTATAAGCTCTGCTGTAAGACACTCTCAGCAGAAACTAAAGAAGAGGTAGCAAACACCGGCATTCTCTCAGCAATTTTTCAGCTTCGCGGCCTTTGCTTAAACCAAAGAGTAGCGCTACAAGCGCGCCAGGTGAGTGTGAGGGACGCTGGACCCGCGTATCATCAAGCGTCCTTTCAGGATGATCTGGCGAGTTGAAACGTTAAGAGGTAACGGCTAAGGCTGAGGCACAAGCCCCCGTTCCAGTCCTCGCCCGATTGTCAGTTAGCGCGCTCATCATAAGGCAGAGAGCCAGCCGGGATCGGCGTAGCGTAGCGATCCCGGTTGGCTCTCTTCTATAGAGGAGAAGTGGCCCTCTGTGTGGTCGAAAACGCCTGATCTGGCCCCGCAGTAGCAAAATTGGGGGATAGTTACATATCCTCCGATTGGTAGAAGTGTATACTTTTTGAGAAGATTGCGTTTGGAAGGGGCAACTATGCGTTATATCTGGCCACGCGGACAGCGATCTCTATTATCTGGAGCATGTCTCTGTATGCTGCTCTTTCTCTCTGCCTGTCAGAGCGGCTCAAATCCATCTATAGGCAAAGGCAATTCTGCCGCGACACCGACAGGCACGGCGGGGGGCATCACGATGAATGTGCCCTCTCTACCTACTGCTCTCCCCTCTGGTGCAGTTGTGGCTGGACCTGGCACGCTGCCAGCCAGTTTCCCTCATTCCTTTAGTTTTGGCGTTGTCAATGCCCCCGGACAAGTCTCCGCACTCGATACAATGCGGCAACAGAACGGGACCACATTTGCCTGGCGCTATCAATATTTGTCAGGTGGCGTGAATACAGGCAAGGGCTGGGAAACCTGGAATCAGCCAGCAGGGCAGTTTGCCACGTATTATCTGCAAGAAAGTACACAGCATGGCTATGAAACTGCTTTTGTTTATTACGAGTTATGTCAAAGTAATGGTCCTCAACCGGGCAGCTATTGTGCCGGGCATGATAATCAACAGGACCCGGCAAATCTGGCTTCTCCAGCGGTAATGAAAGCTTATTACGCCAACTGGGTTCTCTTGCTCCAGAAAATCGCCGCCTCTGGCAAACCCGCGCTGGTGATTGTGGAGCCGGATCTGTGGGGATTTTTACAGCAGAGCGATCATACTAACGATAACGCGGCCTCGGTAAGTGCCAGCGTGCGTTCTTCTGGCTTTGCCGATGCCGCGAGCTATCCCGATACAGCTCAGGGCTTCGCGTGGGCGCTCCTGCATATGCGTGACAAGTACGCACCCAGGACGATCCTGGCTATCCATGCATCGCTCTGGGCAACGAATACTGATATCGGTTCGGATACACGCACCTCCCTGGGATTGGCTGCTCTCGCGCAACGGGAGGCGAATTTTCTCAATAGCGCGGGCCTGGTGGGCAATCCTGCCGGGGTTTCGAGCTGGGACCTCCTCTCTAACGATGTGGCCGATCATGACTCCGGCCAGTCTGGAGGACGCGGCTGGTGGGACCGCTATAATCGCTCATTCCCCAACTTCGCGCGCTATTTGAGCTTTATCAGTTTGCTCACTCAAGATACCCGGCGACGAGTTGTCATGTGGCAGGTCCCCATAGGGAATCAGTATTTCGATACGCTGAACAATAGTCCTGGCCATTATCAGGATAATCGGGCAGAGTATATTCTTGGGCATGTGGCCAATTTTGCCACTGCTGGCATCATTAGCGTGTTATTCGGACCCGGCAATGGAGGAACGATGAATATCGATCAAATGCACGATGGCGTGACCAATCCCGCGCCAATTAGCAGCTATGAGTGCAATGCCTGTAACTCTCATCCCAGTATTTATTCTGACGATGATGGGGGCTACCTGCGCGTTTTCATCGGAGCATATATGAAACACCCTATTGCCCTGCAATAAAGATGGGGACCAGGAATAGTTATCATCTTTGTTCGTAAGAACTTACTATCAGGAGCTTTTATTCATGATCCATGGTATTCGGTGGACCCTACCGAAGATTGAGCAACGCTTAAAGCTGATAGAGCCGCTGGTCTATCGCCGTAGCACAATGATCCCATCTTTTCATTATCGCGCCCTGCGCGGAGAAGAGGCTCTGCAGGCAGTTGGACAAGGCGTTGATGTAAGTGCCTGGGAAGTAATTGAGCCGTTAAGCCATTGGGGGCGAGCGGCTACGAGTTATGTCTTGCGCAGTAGCTTTCAGATTCCCCCTGATTGGCCGTCCGACAACCCCTGCGCGCTGCACTTGCCGCTTGGTGAGATGGGCGATTTCAGTCACCCGGAAAGCTTGATCTATCTTGATGGGGTGGCCTATGCTGCTTCCGACCGCCATCACCAGGAGGTTCACCTGCGCGATGCATGGCGAGATGGCGCGGAACACACGCTGGCCTTGACGGTCTGGACAGGGCTGGGAGGCGAAGATCTGCTTGGCTTGCTGGCTCGCACGGTACATCCAACGCGCGAGTATGCTTCGCCAACGCCGGAAAACCTGTTGATGCGAGCCTGTAGAGTCGTTCAGATCGACCAGGCCACGCGCGATTTTGTGACGACAGTGCGCGTGACCCTGGGCGCGGTCAGGGCTATAGACGAGAATGTTCCCGCGCGTGGCCGGCTTTTATATGCTCTGGATACGGCCTTTAAGCTGCTAGAGACCCGCGAGCCGTGGGGCGAAGAATTCTATACCAGCGTTGAGCAAGCTCATGCTTCGCTACGCGCAGGCATTGCCCAGGCAGGCGCGCCTCTGGATGTAATGGTCAACGCGACGGGTCACGCGCATATCGATGTGGCCTGGCTGTGGACGCTGGGACAGACACGCCAGAAGGCTGGACGAACCTTTCATACGGTCCAGCGGCTGATGGAACAGTTTCCTGAGTACCATTTTACACAGAGTCAGCCGCAGCTTTATGATTTTGTACGTCACGATTATCCCGAGTTGTTCACGGCGATCAAGCAACTGGTGGCCGAGGGACGTTGGGAGTTGATCGGCGGCATGTGGGTAGAGGCCGATTGCAATCTGAGCGGCGCGGAGTCGCTGGCACGCCAGTTTTTGCTGGGGCGCTCCTTTTTTGCTGAGCATTTCGGCCAGGACATGGATGCCCCTGTGCTCTGGCTACCCGATGTCTTTGGGTATGCCTGGGCGCTGCCACAGTTGATCAAGCAGGCTGGCCTGGAATATTTCTTTACCATTAAGATCGGCTGGAACCAGTATAATCGCCTGCCTTACGATAGCTTCTGGTGGCAGGGTATCGATGGTACGCGGGTGCTGGCTCACTTTAGCACTACACCCGACGATGCTGGCTTCACAAGCACCTATAACGCGATGGCTACACCGAGACAGGTGCTGGGAACCTGGACAAACTTTCGCCAGAGAGATTTAGGACGCGGTCAGACAACACCTCCGCTGCTGATGGCCTATGGCTTTGGCGACGGCGGCGGTGGACCAACGCGTGAGATGCTGGAGAATATTCGGGCTATGGACAATTTTCCGGCCCTGCCACGCGTTCAGCAGCAGAGCGTCGGGGGCTTTTTCCGCGAACTGGAAGAGACTTTTGGCGCTACCCTGCCGACCTGGAACGCTGAACTCTACTTTGAACTACACCGGGGCACGTACACGACGCAGAGTCGCAACAAACGCGCCAATCGCCAGAGCGAGTTTCGCCTGCACGATGCCGAATATCTGGCCACGCAGGCCGCGCTGCTGGATCGAGAATACCAGTATCCGCGCGCGACTTTCCACCAGGCGTGGGAACTGATCTGCCTCAATCAATTTCACGATATTATTCCTGGCAGTAGCATCAACGAGGTCTACGAGGAAGCACAACAACAGTATGAACTGATCAGCCAGCTTGCCGAGGAGGCTCGCGCTACGGCCCTGGCAAGCCTGGCGCGCCAGCTAGGCGGTGAAATTCTGCTGGTTAATCCGACCTCATTCACGCGCTCAGACCTGGCCTTCTGGCCACGCCATCTGGCCGCGGGCCAGCGCATCGTATACGCATACACGCGTGAGCCTGTGCTTACCCAGTCCACTGAGTCCGGCACCTGGCTGGCCCTGGAGTCCCAAGGCCCATTTAGCATTACCTCACTGCAAATTGAACCAGGCGAGAAACCGCCCTTGCGCTCTGAACTGGTCGCGACTCCTATATTATTGGAGAACAGCGCTGTGCGTATAGAACTGGACGCGGCTGGCGATATTACGCGCATCTTCGATAAAGTCAGCCAACGCGAGGTCCTGGTTCCAGACTCAGTGGCCAATCAATTTCAGGCATTCGAGGATCGTCCGCAGTTCTGGGATGCCTGGGATCTCGATATCTTTTATGATGACAAGATGTGGACGGCTGAACCCGCGACCTCTGTGCGCGTGCTTGAACAAGGGCCGTTGCGCGCGACCCTGGAGATCGAGCGCCAGATCCTGCACAGTCACTATACACAGCGCCTCTCCTTGAGCTATAACAGTCCACGCCTGGATATTGCGACCACTATCGATTGGCATGAACGCCATATTCTACTTAAGGTGGCCTTCCCGGTCGATATCCTCAATCCCAGCGCAACCTACGAGATCCAGTGGGGCAATGTGCAGCGTCCAACCCATCGCAATACCAGTTGGGATTGGGCACGCTTCGAGACCTGCGCGCAGAAATGGGTTGATTTGAGCGAGGGCGATTACGGAGTCAGCCTGCTCAATGACGGGAAATATGGGCACGATATTCACGCTAACATCATGCGCATCAGCCTGCTACGCAGTCCCACATCCCCCGATCCCCTGGCCGATCAGGGCACGCAGATCTTCACGTATAGCGTCTTGCCTCACAGCGGCACCTGGGATGAGAGGACTATCGGCGCGGCTTACGCGCTCAACGACCCGCTTATCGTCTACACCAATGCTGAACTGGAGCAGCAGCGCGTCAACGCCATGGACCTCAAGCCACTACTAGTCGCTGAACAGCCGAATATCGTCATTGAAACCATCAAGCAGGCCGAGAATGGCCAGGGCCTGATTGCGCGTCTCTACGAAAGCCAGCGCAGGCGCGGTCTCATTACCCTGACCAGCGGCTTTCCCTTGCAAGCCGCCTGGCAGACCAATCTACTTGAACATAACGAGCGCGCATTATCCATCCAGGATCGCCAGATCACGCTCGCGGTCCATCCCTATGAAATCGTCACTTTACGCTTGATTCCGGCTGAGTAAGCCACTCATAAATGAGACGAGGTCAGCATGAAAATATTGCGTGCGCCTTGCGAAGTGGATGGTAGCCCTTCGCTAGCTTTGCATACAATGATATAATCCTGGATAGTGAACTCGGTTGCTTACTTAGGAGAAACCAGGGAGCGCGACCGGATCATATGCTTATTTTCGCCCTATCTGTTGTCGTTGCCATTTTAGAGCCAGAGTAATGATAAACAGATTGCACATGGAGGTATTAAATTATGAGTGATCCCATCGAGAAAATCAAAGGTATGACCAGCGAACTGGCCGCGAAATTCGAGGCCCAGGGTATTAAAACCGCCATTGAGCTACTTGAACATGCTAAAACGCCTCACCAGCGGACTGAGTTGGCCCATAAAGTCGGCACAACGCCAGTGGCTATTAAAGAACTCGCTAATCGCGCCGATCTTATGCGTATTTATGGGGTTGGTAGCGACCTCTCGAATTTGTTGGAAGAGGCTGGTGTGAATAGCTGTAAAGAACTCCAGCATCGCATAGCTGAGCATCTGCACAAGACCCTGGTGGAACTCAATGCCAGCCAGCACATCGCTCACCATGTTCCGCCCGCCACCTGGATTCAAGAATGGATTACAGAGGCTAAAACGCTTGCCCATACCGCGCTTGAGGATTAGGCTCTGCTCCCAGAAAGTCAAGAGGGTCTGGATCGCTTTGCAAGGCCCCTCCCCCTTTGAAACAGAAGCGAGGTGCAGGTGGATGGAGAGCGCGGTTGCGCTCTCCATCCACCTGCACCTCGCTTCTGTTGGGAAGAAGCTTGCATGCTTGATCTAAGAAGATTTCTAGATTATAGTGTAAGAAACCGGTTGCATTAGAAAGCACAGTTTTGTGTACTGGCAGTGGAGCAAAGAGCCGTATGCGCGAGAAATTGACTATTCAGGATATCGCCCGCCTGGCAGGGGTCTCAAAAGCCACCGTCTCCCGCGTGTTAAACCATAATCCAGCGGTGAGTTCGGAAACTAATGCGCGTGTGATGAAAATTGTGCGAGAATACGATTTTGTGCCTAATATTACCGCGACCGGTCTGGCAGGGGGCAAAACGCGCCTGGTGGGCGTGCTAGCTCCTCCTCTGACCTGGGCTGGTATAGCCGAAATACTCAAAGGGGTGGCCGAATACACCGAGCAAACCTCGTATGAAATTGTACTCTATAGCATTGGTTTTCCACGCAATCACTCGGATGTGTTCGAGCGTATTCTGTCTATGCGCATGATCTCTGGCCTGCTGGCCATTCTTCCTGGCGAGCTCTCCGGGCATCTTATCAAGCGTTTCCAGCAAGGCATGCCTCTGGTGATGATCGATGATCAGGAGAAGCTGGAGCATGTACCTAGAGTGGGGATCGACAATTTTGCTTATGCTTATCAAGCCACTCGCCACCTGGTAGAACTGGGGCATCGACGGATTGCGCATATTCAGGGGCCGCGTGATTACATATGTGTGCTTGAGCGCTTCCAGGGTTATGCTCAGGCCATGCAGGACGCGGGGATTACGCCAGCGCAGGAACTGATTTTTCAGGGTCGTTTCGATATACTGAGTGGACGCGAGTGTGCCCTGGAATTATTTTCTCACGCGCGCGAGACCTGGCCCAGCGCGATTTTCGCTGGCAATGACCAGATGGCCTATGGAGTGCTGGAGGTTGCCGAGCAGTTTGCTATTCGGGTGCCCGAAGATATTGCCCTGGTGGGTTTTGACGATAATCCTCTCTCTGCTCTGCTCAAACCGCCCTTAACAACTATTCGTCAGCCCTTCTCATCTATCGGCTATCGCGCTATTGAACAGCTTTTAACGATGATCGATCCAGACCATCACCTGGAGTACACCGCCCACGCGGGCGAGTTCCAGTCAGCTGCAGAGTATTTCACGGATATCCACATGGATCAGGATTTGCGTCTGCAACTTCCCGCCAGCCTGATCGTGCGAGCCTCAAGTGGCACGCCACGTGTATGACGAGAGGGAGAGGGCCAGGCCTGGTCTCAGAGCGTTTCAAAGGCACAGGGCCAGGGATTGCGGATACAAATATTGCATCAGAAAAGTTCGGGCTGCCATGTGAAAGAACTGAGAGTATAGTCATGCCCCTCAACCATCAGAGCGGCGGCGTAATTTAGAGGAACCGCGGGCGTTGCTAAGGACCAGGAGGCGACGGTATGAGGTGCCTCGTTACTGGTGAGTAGGAGCGCCGGTTCACCAGGCATCAGCGAGACATCAAAGGAGTCAAGCGGGATCGTCAGGCCCAGGCCGCGCGTTTTGATATAGGCTTCTTTGCGCGTCCAGCAGTTGAAAAATCCCTGTTTACGCAGAGATGCAGGTAGCGCGTGTAGTGTAGCATATTCGTCAGATGAGAAGTGGTTTTGCGCGATGGCAAGAACATCATCCATAGCCATGTCGCGCATATATTCGATGTCAATGCCGACCTCGCGTCCCAGGGCAAAGGCATAAAGCGCCATTTCATGGGAATGGGAGAGATTAAAACAGAGCGCGAGCTGTGGCGCGGGAGACTGGAGCGCTGGCTTGCCATAGGCATTATAGGCAAAAGCGATCTCAGCAGCAGGCATCTGGAGATAGTGGCCCAGGAGCAGACGCAGGATACCGCGTGCCGCGATAAAATGACGCCGATCCTTTTCAGCGAAAAAACGCGCAGCCCGCGTCTGCTCGTCAGGAGCAAGCGTTTGCAGGAAACGCTGTATATATTCACCAGGCTGCTCAAGCGAAGCCTGCCAGACATGCACATCAGCAACGGTAAGGGCAAACTCAATCCTCATCGCGCTGCCGATCTTGCTTTAAACGCTGCTTAAAATGAGTGATCGCCGCGATAGTAGGAGCGTTGCTGAGTACATCAAAGAGCGCGCGTAAGATCTGTTTGATGCTGGTATGATTGAGTGGCGAACCAAAGGGCAAAAATTCAGACGCGCCCTGAAGATCCCAGAAGAAAAGTCCAGGCAGTTCGACGCGTTTCACCAGGTTACTCTCTCGAATGACATCAAACCTTTTTAGCAAATCGTAACCATCCTCTTTATTCTGAAACTGCTCTATATCGATGTGAATATCGCAGATGTCATCAGATAGGGAATCTAAAGCGCCCATGTGCTCTAAGATGTAGGTCGGGAGCGCGTGGTCCTCCGATGTATACAGAAAAACGGCGTGCAGTGGAACCTCTTTGTATCTGGCAAGTAGATCTTCTGGTCCAGTGGACACATTTTCTTTTGGCCGCGCGCCCAGCTCGGTGAGTTGCTTGAGAAGGCTCTGATGCACTTGTCCTTGCTGGAAGGCTGCCAGATTGCCAAGATACTGCTCCAGCCTGGTATCTGCTTCTGCTTCCGGGTCTACTCTGTCATCTGCTTCCGCTCGCGGGTCCGCTCCGTCATCTGGCATAATGAACGACTCGTCAGGCGGGTCTGGTTGTGCAAACTCAGCAGGCTGAGCGGATTGACCATAGTTGACCAGGAGAATATCGCCTGAGACAAGATAATTGAGCAGCGGGGTCTGGCTCAGGTGCTGCTGGCTGGCCCAGATCTTAACATGGTAGGTCACATACTTATTCATATCATAAACTGTGACAAAGCCCTTCCTGTCCTGATCCGCCTTGCCCTGGAGCGCACCCAATAAGTAATATGTAAAGACGCTACAGTGCTTTTCATGCCATAAGTAGCTTAACTGATCTTGCTGGCAGGAAGAATAAATCGCGAAACCCGTCGCTTGCTCGAAAACATGCCGAATAAAATCGGCTGACATTGGCTGTGCGGTCTTGCTCTCGTTTTGGCTTCCCGAATGGCAAGCATCCAGAATAATGACTCTGGCCCGTGCCTGCGCGCTATACATAATCTCCTTGACGCGCTCAATGGAGACTGCTGTATCGCGCAAAGCGCTCTGGCGACCGTTGCGAGGAATTAAGTAGCTTTTATTATCTTTGGTCGCGCCGTGCCCGCTAAAGTAAAAGAGAAAAAGGTCGTCTTCCCCGGTGAGCTGAGCGATTGATTCAAGCGTAGCAAGAATATTCTCAAATTTCGGCGCTCGAATCTCCTGCTCCCCATCGATTAACGTTACAATATGGTCCGCGCGAAAGCCGCCAGCAAGCAACTGCGCGCGGATGGCACGAACGTCGTTGGAGCAAACATCCAGATAGCCAAAGGCACTGCTATCTTCGTATGTGTTGACCCCCACGAGAACCGCCCAGCGTTGCTGCGTGCCATAGCGCGCTGGCTGAGCGGGCGTAGGCTGCGCCAGTACCTCCAGGGGATTTGGCCCGGCTGGAGGTACTGGCGTTTCTTTAGCCAGAGAGATAGGCGAGACGATAGGAGAGAATGGCATCTGACAAAGCTCAGTAAAAGTGACACTCAATTGATGAGTAAGAGCAAGTTCATTGAGCCGATGGACAACCTGAAACCGATCTGAACGCAATTGTTCTGATGACCCAAACAGGTCCTCGCGGTGCAAATTATCCAGCAACTCGATGGACAGAGTTTCAAAGATTGAATACCAATCTGTCCCCTTGGCATATTGTTTAAGAGCCCTCAGCCCTTCTCTGTAATCAAGCGTCACCGCAAACCTCACTTATCTCTTCCTGGTGAAGACTTCTCTGGCTTCTCGATACATGGCCTCGCCGCGATTAAGATCTTCGATACTCTGCAACCATATGTCAGCCGAGCGCGGCTCTATGTCTGGCCGGTTTTGCTCAAAGGCATAGACAAGTTGGAGCAGATCTGTCCTGGATAAAGTCCGTAAGTTGGCGATCTCCGGGCGACATAAGTGGACCCAATGGACAAAATTAAGCATCGCGTGTCCGGTGACGGCCTTGATTCGCTTGGACCCTGGTATTTCTGCCATACTTACCACCTCTTCTTTGCAGGATGGTCTAGACACACTAAACAGAGCATTACAAGAATAGCCATTACTATTACTCAGACGGACGAGTCTTGAGGTTAAAAAATTCTTTTAGCCAGCATAGGAGTTCCAGGTACCATTACTTATTTAAGGCATATAAACACTATTAATAGATACGATAATGCATCGACATGAAATTTATATATGCTTCATTTATATATTAAAAATAATGATGTGGAAATTCATAGAGCTATGAGAAGAGGTTGCAAGCCTCTACAAACCTCTCGAAAAAGGGGTTGCCTGCGGCATGAGCAAAGGATACACGTGTCTTGCCCTTTTCACAACAGGCAGGCATAACTCATATGCAGGTTTAGGGAATTTGAGTGCAGGCGCAGGTGTGAGCGCCTCAAGCCGGGCTTGTTGCTCGCAGGTGCAGCATGGGCAGCAGCCAGCCACTCAAGTGACGTTCCTGGTCGATTTCAAAGCCGGCTTCGCTCACAGTTCGAGCAGTATTGCGATTCCAATGGCAGTTGCCAGCCATACGTGTTGTCAGAGGAAGCAGCAGACCTTGCAGACCCGCGGCGAAACGTCCCTGAGCGCGCACATGTTCGAGCAGTAGCAGGGTGCCGCCGGGTTTGAGCACGCGCCGTATTTCCTGAAAGCCACGCGCTGGATCGTCAACAGAACAGAACACCAGGGTAGCGACCACGCAATCGTAGCTGTTATCGGCACCAGGCAGCGCCTCCGCGGTCCCCTGTATCAGGTTGATAGGCACACGCGCCTGCGCTATCCGACCACGCGCATAGGATAACATCGTGTTATCCGGTTCAAGCGCTTCAACCCCTGTCACCTTCTCTGGCTGGTACAAAGAGAAATTCAGCCCCGTGCCCGCGCCAACCTCCAGCACCTGCCCATAAGCCTGCTCAAGCAACTCCCGGCGCAACGGCTCAAAAAAACGGCTCTCGCTTTTTCCCCGGCTGGCTCGCTCATAATAAGCGGCGAAGCGTGGATGCTGGGCATGTGCTGTACTCTCTGGACCGGTTTCAGGTGTCTGGCTCATATATGTAGCGCTTTCTTGTCTCGTTTTCCAGGTCTTACGATCTTGTTTCGAGAAGCATTACGAGCGTGTGTACTCCCCACCCTTTTGTTTGGCAGAGGTTTGGCGGACGCTGCGCGCCCGCCAAACCTCTGCTTTTCTCCGGGGCAGGGAGGCAAAAGCTGTTTTGGCCTGATTTTGCAAAATCAGGTTAGAGTATTTTGCCAAGCAAGATTCTGATACCAAAACCAGTGCGCTTTGTGCGAACTTTTTTCTCGCGCAGAGGAGCGCTGACCGCGTGCAAAAATTGCAGGATCTCGCGGAATGACTGGATCGCGCCCGTTTCATAATAGGCAATCGAGCGTTCCTGGCAGTAAGCGCTGACAATCTTTTGAGCCTGCCTCAAGTTATTACGGGGCATGTTTGGAAAGAGGTGGTGCTCGACTTGATAATTCAGCCCGCCATACCAGAAATCATTGAGGAAGCCACCATGCACATTGCGTGATGTCAGCACCTGGCGGCGCAGGAAATCGATCTGGCTACCCTTCTCTAATACAGGCATCCCTTTGTGATTCGGGGCGAAAGCTGAACCCAGGAATACACCAAACAACGTCTGATGGATCACAAGAAAGATCAGCACTTGCCAGGGATTCAGGCAATAGAATAAGAGGCCAAAGTAGAGAATATAGTGAGCAATCAAGAGCACCGTTTCGAGCAGATGATATTTCTCTTTCCTATGAGTAAGCAGGTAGCGTATGCTGCGCTGTTGTAGATCAAGGCCAAGCAGAGCAAGCAGAGGAAGGAAGAAGTACTTCTGGTGTTTAACAAGCCAGCGCTGGAAACCTTTTTTGCTGCGCACATCTTCGTCAGAGAAAGCCAGCACGCCAATATCAAGATCGGGGTCCATATCCATTTCGTTAGGGTGAGCATGGTGCGCGTTATGTTTATCAAGCCACCAGCCATTGCTCATGCCAATAAACAGATTACCGGTAATCAGTGTCAGAATCTCATTTTTTCTCGTTGAGTGAAAAATCTGGCGATGGCCACCATCATGGCCCAGAAAACCGAGTTGAGCGGAAGCCACCGCCATCAGAACTGCGTTTGCAAGTTGGAACCAGAAATTGTGAACCACCAGAAGCAGGGTAACACTCAGAGCTAACATGCCAATGATAGAAATGAGCTTGTATGTATAATAAACAGGCTGCTTATTCAACAATCCTTCTTGCTTAATACGCTTTTTAAGCTCTACATAATCGTTAATTTGCTTAACTGGAGCAGAAACAGGTGGCAGTGTACTCTCAATAGCAAGTTGAGAACTGCTGCTTCCCTCGTTGAGCTGGGCAGAGACTAGATCAAGGCTTTGTTTATGCATTTCAATCCTTCATACAAAATGGACTACAGAGAGAACAGAGTTCAACATGGGAACCAGAAGCTTCTTCTGGTCTGCCAGCCAGTATGTTCCACTCCGTGTGGTAGCAAAACGGCGCTTATTTCCCCTTTTCCTAAGAGGAAGAATAAAGGGTCGTATGTAAGAGCGATAAAGTGATTGATTTGTTTCACTTCCAGGGAGTTTTACACTAGATTAGTCTGATCGGTAGTATTTACTGCGAAGCCAGCGCCCCATAGCCTATACTAAACTGGCCTGAAGCGCCCCCGGAGAAGCCTATAGGGGACTGTCACCTTTTCCCTTCCTCGTGTTATACTTCTAGACAATCACTACGATAGAGATGGTAGTTCAGTGGAGTTCAAAGAAAGCGAGGGTATGAGTGATCCCTGATTTTGCAAAATCAGGGATCACTCATACGTAGTTCATGGAATCTCTGGTTTACGAAGAGGAGCAAAATAAGGATGGCTTGCCTGTTCTGGCTCTGCGCGCGCGCATCCAGCATGCCCTCAATGCTATTCATGGTCTGACGCTTTTGCGCGAGGTGCCGCGGGATAGTGCGAGTGTGGCGGTCCTACAATTATTACATACGCTGGCGATGCCACAGCCGGATGCGGCAACAATTGCCTCCGCCTATAGCCTGGCTTTTAGGGAACTGGCTGCACTGGTAAACGAGGGAACGACCCCAGATCTCACTGATGCCTGGCAAGCTGTGCTGGCGGCGCGCCTGCTCGCGGATCGTAATCCCTGGAGCGAGCAGGTGGAGCGTGTTGGTAGCGCGCGCGTCTCCCCTACACTGCGAGCACAGGCACAGCGCGATCTCCATGCCCTCCAGCAGCTTTTTCAATTGGATAGCACGATGCTCTTAGACGGTGTCAAAACGCTCGTCACGCCCGCGCTGCCAGCCCTGCGCGACTCCTGGCTGCCCTGGCATGATCTTGCCGCGCGGCCAGCCAAGACCGGGCAGGCACTTCACACGCGCGATGTGCTGAGTGCGCGTATGCTCGCCTGCACCGATTGGAGCGAGTTGATTGAGCCATTGGAGCAGCACTGGACTCTGCATGGCACCGGTTCCCAGGCCCATTACTATGCGCTACGCTGGCACGCGCTGGAGCAAAAATTAATTGGGATTGCTCATCCAGATGCCGTTCAACTGCTGAGCCTGGTTGGTCAGCAGGGTCAGCAGGGGCGTCTGCGCCAGAATATTACTCGTTTCCTGGCAGGTCTGCCTGCTCAAGATATGCTCTTATATGGTCCGCCAGGCACAGGTAAATCCTCAACGCTTAAGGCGCTGGTCAATGCCTATGTTGAGCAGGGATTGCGCCTGGTAGAGGTGCAGAAAGAAGACATCGGCGATCTTCTCTCCGTAGTCGAGCAACTGGGCAAGCGCGCGCCACATTATCTGCTCTGCATTGACGATCTCTCGTTTGAAGATCACGAGACGAACTACAAAGCTCTCAAAGTGGTGCTGGAAGGAACTGCGCAGGCGCGCCCCGCCAATGTGCTGATCTGCGCGACCTCGAATCGCCTGAACCTTATTCGCGAAAACTTCAGCGAGCGCGGCCAGCCGAGCGAAGACGTCAACTGGCGGGACACGATGGACGAGAAGCAAGCGCTGGCTCACCGCTTTGGGCTGCGCGTGACCTTTATGTCGCCTGATCAGCGGCAGTATCTAAATATCGTTGAGACGCTGGCCCGTCTACGGGGTCTGGAACTCCCGACTGAAACGCTACAACAGCGCGCCTTACGCTGGGAGCGCCAGCATCCAGGACGCTCAGGGCGCACGGCACGGCAGTTCATCGATGATCTGGAGGCTGAAAGCAAAGTCTCGAACTTATAAGCTGGCAGCGGTGACACTTTATATATTCAGACCAGGCTTGGTCTGCCATTTGTGGCGGGCCTGGATATAGCGCAGAGTGCCTGAGTGCGAGCGCATCATCAGCGAATGGGTGCGCGCGCCCCAGCCGAAGTATTGCACGCCGCTGAGCAGTTCGCCATCAGTGATACCAGTAGCCGCGAAGGCCACGTCGTCGCTTTTGACCAGATCATCGGTAGTAAAGATCTGCTCCAGGTCGATACCATCGGACTTCATGCGGGCGCGCTCCTGTTCGTCGCGCGGCCAGACCTTGCATTGGATTTCGCCGCCGATACATTTAAGGGCCGCGGCTGCCAGCACTGCCTCTGGCGCGCCACCCGTGCCCAGCAAGACATCGATGCCTGTATAGTCCTCCATCGCAGCCATCATTGCCGCGAAGACATCGCCATCGGTAATCAGGCGAATGCGCGCACCTGTGGCGCGGATCTGCTTGATCCTTTCAACGTGGCGTGGACGGTCGAGAATCACAACTGTAATATCGTCAATGCGCGCTTGCCGAGATCTGGCAATCTTGTACAGATTATCAGCGACGGGCGCATTGATATCGATCAGACCCCTGGCTGCGGGACCAACGGCGATCTTTTCCATGTAGAAGACGCCTGGAGGAGCCGAATACATAGAGCCGCGTTCGGCGGTGGCGATGACTGCGATCGCGCCTGGAGAGCCGTTGGCCAGCAGGCGCGTGCCGTCTACCGGATCGACAGCTACATCGACCTCTGGCAGAGCTCCATTGCCAACCTTCTCGCCAATGTAAAGCATAGGCGCTTCATCCTTCTCGCCCTCGCCGATAACCACTACACCGTTCATATCAACGCCATCGATTGCCTGGCGCATAGCGTCCACCGCCGCTTGATCGACCTTTGTTTTATCACCCGTACCCATCCAGCGACCAGCCCTTAAGGCCGCAGCCTCGGTAACGCGCACCAATTCCATGCCGAGATTGCGTTCCCTTGTACGAGATTGCTCAAAGCGCATTTCTTCAACCATGCATAACCACTTTCCTGAAAAGCTACTTCACTCACGCCGGACGCATGATATTACAAGACAATATTACGAGGTGTCACCCGGCAATGTTCTGCACGCATGATCGCTCGCAGATCATCGACCGCTTCCTGGAGGCGATCATGGCGATTAAAGACCAGGTAATCGTACCAATGCTGCTGAGCCAGTTCGACCTGAGCATTGTTCAGGCGCACCTGGAGTTGCTCCACTGTTTCAGTCTGGCGCGCCTCCAGGCGCTGAGCCAGTTCCGCGCTGGAACCGGGGTGCAGAAAAACAAAGATCGCCTGTGGTATTAACTTGCGCACAGTCGTGGCTCCCTGCACATCTATTTTGAGTAGCACATCCCGGCCAGTTTGCAAATTGTCGCGCATAGGCTGACGAGGCTGCCCATACCAGTTACCGTGAACACAGGCGTATTCAAGCAGTTCTTGCTCGGCCACCATCTGCTCAAAACGTGCCTGGTCAACAAAATAATAAGGATTGCCTTCGCTCTCGCCGAGGCGTGGAGCGCGCGTAGTCACTGACGGCACAACAAAAAAGTCGGCTCCCTGAGCCTGTAGGGTCTGAATAACAGTATCTTTGCCAGCGCCGGAGGGTGCGGACAGCACAAAGAGCAGTCCCTGGCTACGCGAGTTCAATGTTGTCGTCTCGTCAGGACGAGATTTTGTATATGTCATTTCGATTGGCATGCCTGTTTGTCCTACTGGCACCGGCTCTAAGCAGGTGGTTTTTTTTCTACGATTTGATATACTCTATGGGTAATCCTGGTACGCAATTTGCCGCACCCTTCTGAATAAGAGAGACTCGAAGGGGATAACTATTGGTCGTATTGTACAACAAGGGATGTTGTTCTGTGTAGTGACTGGCAGGTTTCTCAACAACTTTTTGCCCCAGCCCTGAAGAAATACAGGGAATGAGAGGTCTTATCTATGTATATTGACGCAATGACGCTGGCGGCTCTGGCGGATGAATGGCGCTTGCTGCTGGCACGCGCGCGCATTGATGTGATTATCCAGCCGACTGAGTATGCGCTGGCTTTGCAGTGTTACGCGCCGAGTACGGATGGTCAGGGAGGCCAGAATCGCTGGCTCAATCTCTCGACGCATCCGCAACTTGCGCGCGCGCATATTACAGCGCGCAAGCCGACGAAAATCGCCAGCGAACCACCGCCATTTGTGATGCTACTGCGCAAATACCTGGAGGGTACACGCATCGAGGCCATTGAGCAACCGCGCTGGGAACGCATGCTGGTGCTTGTAGCCAGCCATCCTGCCAGTGCTGGCAGCACTGAACGCACGCGCTATCGCCTGATTCTGGAGATCATGGGTCGGATGAGCAATATTATCCTCTGTAATGAGCAGGGGCTGATTCTGGGCTGCCTGAAACAGGTGGGTGCCGATGTCAACCGCTACCGTGTGATCGCGACCAATTTGCCCTATACACCACCGCCACCTCAGCAGCGCTCTTTCGCGGACCAGACCCTGCCACGCCTGGAACCAACAAGCGTCAGCGCGTCCCAACTCTCGCTTATTCCTGGGAATGAGATCATAGAACCAGCGTCAGGGAAGAGCAAGCAGAGTCGCTCACCCGCGCCCGCGAAGCTCTGGCAACTGCTGACACGTAACTTGCTTGGCTGCAGTCCGCTTGTCGCGCGCGAAGTAGTCTACCGCACGCTGGGCAACGCCGAGGCGCCAGTGGACGCGGCGCACAGCGCGGAGATCTGGGAAGAACTGGCCTGGAATACACGCGAGTTAACTAAACTTTACGATACACATCAATGGCGTCCGCAACTGCTTGAGCGCGTTTCTGCGTCCGACGCAACACCCACGCCTGTGGCTTTCGCGGCCTATATGCTTGAACAGTACAGCGAGCAGCCTGATCTGCGAACACGCCTGTCGCCCTCGTTAAATGTACTGGTGGATGAATACTACGCGGGCGCGGAGTGGCGCGACGCCATGGGCAATGTGCGCGCACCCCTTAAAAAGATTCTCCAGACTCAACGCGAACGCTGCAAGCGCAAAGCGGAGATACTGCGCGTGGAGATGACCTCAAGCCAGGAGGCCAATCGCTATCGCATCCAGGGTGAGTTACTGCTGGCTCAGCAGAATGAGATTGTTCAGGGCCAGAGCACAGCTGAGTTGGAGAACTTCTACGCGGGCGCCGGCGAGCCGGCAACCCTCCAGATAGCACTTGATCCACGCTTTGATGCCGTGGGCAATGCCAATCGGCTTTTCAACAAATACCACAAGCTACGCCGCGCACTGGCGCTCCTGCCTGAGCAAATCGAGCAAAACCATGCCGAGTCGGCGACCATAGCGCAATTTCTGGCCGATCTGGATCTTGCCGAAAATCCCGCCGAAGTAATCCTGGTTAAAGCTGAAGTCCAGAGCGCTGGTTATATGCGCGGTAAGCCGCTGGAGAAAAAGGCACAAAAGCAGGCAAAGGGCAAAGGCAAAGGCAAGCAGGGCAAAGGTGGTAAGCCAGCCATGCCTGGTGGCGGTGTACCGCTTTATATACAGAGCAAAGAAGGTTTTACGCTGCTGATCGGCAAAAACAGTCGCCAGAACGAAGAGGTGACCTTCCACCAGGCCAGCGGTGGCGATCTCTGGCTGCACGCACGCGGTGTACCAGGCGCGCATGTGATTGTAAAAGCTGGAGGTCGCGAAGTTCCTCACGCGACGCTTATCCAGGCCGCTGCACTGGCCGCGTATTATAGCCAGGCGCGCGGCAGCACCAGCGTGCTGGTTGACTACACCCTCCAGCGTCACGTACGCCATATGAAAAACGGCGGCCCCGGTATGGTCATCTACGAGCATGAGCAGACGATCCATGTCGCACCAACCAACCTTAACACGGAGCCAGATTAGTCCAGCAGACGGCTTATATCGAGCCTGGCAACCTACAAAGGGACTCTTCGACATCCGTGCTATTGCCTCGCGGAGAACATTTTTGCCGCGCAGTGAAAGGATGATAACAGTCTGCCACCCTCTCACCGCAAGGCGCCCCCTCTCCACATCTCGCTTCTTTTCTGAGAGGACGAGCAAGAGTCTCATTTATACGTGCCTGAACATAGCTACTTTCCCTGCGGACCCCAGGTCATCCCCTATTTTTGCTAGGTATTTTTACCGGTCAATTTATCTATCCGTTAAGGGAGAATGAAGAAGGCAAGCGAAATTCACGAGCTGAGGTTAGCCAATAGTGAGCAGACTCTTCGCTCGCATACGCGCCTGACTGGCAGACAAATTTAGAGGAGAGAAGGTGGAGAGCATGAGCACCCATAAACAGTCTGAAGCGATTGCTTCAGCGGGAAACAAAAACAACATGAACGATGCCGGACAAAAGTGGACCCGGGCAAGCCCGTGGATACCTGTTGAGGAGAAGCCTGACGAACACTGGTATGCGCGCATTTCTCCGCTCTGGCTCTGCCTGGCGCTGGCGCTGGCCATACGTATCTGGCTGACCATACGTACACACGGCACCATGGATGGAGACGAAGCCTTACTCGGTATTCAGGCCGAGCATATTTTGCAAGGTGAGCGCCCCATTTATTTTTATGGTATCCCTTATTTTGGCAGTCTGGAAGCCTATATCGCTGCTGGTCTATTTGCTCTCTTTGGTTCCTCTGTAGCAGTTCTACGCGTCGAAGCCGCCGCCTTTGGCTTGCTGCTGGTCGGCGCGACCTGGTGGCTGGCTGATCTGCTGGCACAGGCCGCGCGCCTCCCGCGCTACGCCCGCCAATGGTTCGCGACCATTGCTGCTTTAGGCGCGGCTCTGCCGCCGTTGTATGACGGAATTATCGAAATGCGCACCGGCGGCGGCTGGATTGAATCGTTTGTGATCATGCTCCTGCTACTCATCGTAGTTTATCGTCTGACACAACGCTGGCACGAAGATGCCTCCTGGCGCGAACTCTCGTGGCGCTGGGCGCTCGTTGGCTTGGTGGTCGGATTTGGCATGTGGATCTATCCGCTTATTTCGGTCGCCATTCTGGCAGCAGCACTCTGGATAATTTGCGATCGCTTTATCGAAATAACGAAATATATCAAAACAGGTACAGCACTGTTCGCGGCTTGTGCGAGATCCCTACAGAAGCTACTACCAGGTGTATGGGCATTACCAGCGTGTGTGCTTGGTTTTACGCCAGGCATTATCTGGGGATTACAAAATAACTGGGAAAATATTCATTACATCTTTGGTCTGGGTGGCGGCTGGAATCTGAAGCGGCTGGAGACCATTGCCAGGGTGAGTACGCGCTACGTGGGATGTGTCGCGCCACGCGTCATAGGCGGTGGGACGCCGCTGGAAGGGCAATTACTGACCATTATTCATACGCCCCTGCTCGCGCTCGGCGTGGTGTGTCTGCTGGTTGCGGTTGGTATGTTACTGGCTTCATTTCAATGGCCGACCTCTTTTATGGCGCGGGCGCGCGCGCTGATGGCCCTGCCTGCCTTGTTTGGAGCCTGTTCAGTGCTACTCTATTGCATAAGTTCGGCCTCTACCTCTATTCTTGTTTCCTGCAATGCGGACTTTGGTGGACATTATGCCGCGCCGCTGGTGCTGGCATTGCCCTTCTTTTTCGCCACCGCCTTCACATTAAGCGGTATGTTTCTCGTCGAACGCCGACAGCGCCTGACGCCAGCAATTCGCCAGGCTCCAGCGGGCAGTCCAGGACAGGCGAGACGCTCTGCAGGCGCGCTGGTGACGTTGGGCGTACTGCTTCTAGCTTATCTGGGTGGCCAGGCCACAACGTACGGTCTGACGAATCCCGACCTGGCCTTTCAATCCGCGTATTGCACCATTGCTCCCGCTGATTATCAGCCCATTATCGCGTATATGGAACAGGAAAATATTCGCTATGCGTGGGCTACGAATCTGCTTGGCTATCAGATCTCGTTTGAGACCAACAACCGCATCATCGTGGCAGATCCGCTGACGCGTATTCATCCCGCGATTGCGATTAATCGTATTCCCGCTTACACAGACGCCGTAGCCAACGCCGAGCGCGCGAGTTTCCTGGTCTTTGTCAAACCCAATCAGATGCATCCACGCCTTCTGCAATTGCTGGATGCACAGCATATCACATATAAAACCGCATTTTTCCCTTCACAAACAGGAATTGATGTGATGGTGGTCACACCTATCAATCAGAGCGTTTCACCATTTGTATCACCAGATTTTGATTTTTTTTATTGTTCTACTCAATAACCACTTCTCGTTTTACCGAGTTGGAGCCGTTCCCTCCCTTGTAGAGAGATCGCAATTGATTTATAATCTCTAATATGAAGCGCAGATTGTTCGTAGCAGAACGTTCTTTTTTCGAAAAGACATATCTAGATACCAGCGATGGTATGAATCGTTTCAAGGGATTAACCAATGACAGAGACAACGGAACACTCCAGTAAAGCACTTATCCTCGGCGGAGGGGGTGCGACCGGGATCGCCTGGGAGTTGGGTGTGCTTTTAGGATTACATGACAGCAGCGTTGATGTGACCAACGTTGAACTGATCGTTGGAACTTCGGCTGGCGCGACTGCGGGAGCGCAGATCATCAGCGCGCTCAGCCTGGAAGAGTTGTACGCGCGCCAGCTGCGGCCTCTCGCGGAAGCAAGTGAGCAGTCCATACAAATCGACTTTGCCGCCCTGGCCGGGATATTCACGGCAGGCGCGGGAGCAGTAGATGCCCAAACAGCCAGAGCGCGAGTCGGTGAGGCAGCCCTGCAAGCGTCTACCATCTCTGAGCAAGAGCGTCTGGAGATTATTACCGACCGTTTGCCTTCCCAGGAATGGTCAGACAAACAACAACTGGTCGTGACCGCAGTTGACGCACAGACAGGAGAATGGGTGACATTTCACAGGGATTCAGGTGTGCCGCTGGCGCTCGCAGTTGCCGCCAGTTGCGCTCTGCCCGGCGTCTATCCGCCAGTCACTATTCAGGGTCGGCGTTATATGGATGGTGGCGTGCGTTCAGGCACAAACGCTGATATCGCGCAGGGATACAAGCGAGTGCTCATTTTAAGGGCGGAAATCTACAATAGCTCCGCCCCGGAGAACCAGCAAAATATCCCTTACGTGGCCTTTGAAGATGAACTGGCCGAGTTACTTCAAGCAGATGTGCAGGTACTGGTGATTACACCAGATGAAGCATCCAGCACAGCAAGGGGAGCGAATCACCTGGATGCCAGCCGGCGCGAGGTCTCCGCGCGAGCAGGTCGCGCGCAGGGTCGCCAGATGGCTGGCAGTGTCCAGCATTTCTGGGAATAAGCTACTTCCCGCCTTAGCGCTCGCGGGAAGTAGCTTATCCCCAGTTCTTCGCGATACCAGGTGACAGTGCGTCAGTCTATAGACTGGCATTGCTGGGGATAAGCCACTGCCCGCCTTAGCGCTCGCGGGAAGAAGGAATCCCCAGTTCTTCGCGATACTTGGTGACAGTGCGCCGGGCCATAGGAATGCCACGGGTACTCATGATGCGGGCCAGTTCATCGTCACTAAAGCGATGGCGATTTTCTTCAGAGGCGATCAGTTCGCGCAAAATGTCTTTCACGCCCAGCGAACCATCGAAGAAATCTGAGATGGGCATCAACCGACCGCTGGGCAAAAGCGCGTATTTGTTAGCCGTGGCGCGGCTGACCGTACCTTCGTCGAGATTCAGACGAGTGGCGACTTCGGCACGCGTCAGAGGGCGCAGGTAACGTACGCCTTTTTCTAAGAACTCGCGCTGATAATCCACCACCAGTTCGGCCACGCGTTTAAGTGTGCGCCAGCGGCGCTGAATACAGTCGATAAAGAAGCGCGCGCGTTCGGCATGATGATTGACATAGCGCTGCATCTCAACGCCCGTCTGGTCCGCAGAGAGGTGAAGCGGCTGGGTATTGTAGCCCTGACCAATCCGAAAATGGTAGCGCTTCTCTTCAATCAATTCGACCTCGTAGCCGCTCTCACCCTTACGGATCAGCACATCAGGCCGTACATAAGCGGTACCGACGCGATTAGAATTGAGATCAGCGTTATAGCTATGGGCCGGGTAGGGATTGAGGGTCTCGCGAATATAGTGAGCGGCCTGGCGTACAGACTGTTCAGGGACTTTCAAATCGCGCGCGATCTCTTGAAACTGGTTTTTGCCCAGGCGATCCAGGTAACGCTCAATCAGTAGCACTGCCAGTTCTTGCTCTGGTTCTTGTTCGGAAAGGGCTTGCAGTTGGATCAGCAGGCACTCGCGCAAATCGCGCGCGCCGATACCCAACGGCTCCAGGGTTTGCAACTGGCTCAGGACATACTCCACGCGTTGCAGATGTACCTCCAGGTGTTCAGCGATTTCCCGAACACTGATCTCCAGGTAGCCGCGCTCGTTGAGGTTGCCTACCAGTTGCTCAGCAATTGGTGCATCATCGGGCGAAACCAGCGCTTCCAGTTGTTGGAGCAAGATCTCAGCCAGTGTCTGCCCCATGGGAATGCGAGCCAGGGGATCAAACTCCTGGTCTTCATCGTGTTCCAGCCACCCATAGTTATCGATATCAAAGACGCGAGACTCACCCCACTGGCTCCAGAGTTCATTCAAACCCTCGTCAGAGCTGCTTTGCTCGTGAGAAGAGAACGCTGCCTCGCCTGGTTGCGAAAAATTGCCGCAGGAGACGCATTGTGGACCCTGCATAACAGTCCCACAGAAGAGACAGACGCGCTGCTCTCGTACCTCTAAAGCGGGATTCTCAATCTGCTCCTGCGTCACAGTATGTTCAAGTTCGTCCGCCGAAAGATGAAGAATCGTACTGGATGTTACCAGCCGGGCGGAGACGCGCAGGGCGTGATCTGGTTTGGGAGTTGGCTCCAGTCGCATACATTTCCTCTTAGTGCAGAATCAATAGACCATCATGGTTTGTGATTACTATCCTCACCGCGCCAGGTGCTGGCCATGCTTATGCCTGGCCTCCCGCACTCCGCTTTGAGGACAACTGCAAGCAACAATAACTACATCCATCCCCGTTGTTGTAGAGCCGCGGAAGCAGCAGCCTGTTCCGCGGTTTGTTTATTGCGTCCCTGCCCAATCCCAGCGACCTGCTCTCCAAGCAGAACCTCTACAGTAAACTCGCGATCGTGGGATGGTCCTTCCTGGCTGGCCAGCCGATAAATCGGCGTAATCCCATCGTGAGCTTGCGCCAATTCCTGGAAACGCGACTTATTGTCCTTAAAGAGCCTCTTCTCCACAATCTGCTGAGCCAGCGGTTGGATACGCGGTAAGAGGTACGCGCGCGCTTTTTCCAGACCCTGATCCAGATAAACAGCCCCCAGTAGCGCCTCGAAAGCGGAGGCCAGAATACGCAGGCTGATGCCCGCGTTACGTTCCCCTTTGCCCATACGCAGGTATTTCTCTAGCTCCATCTCGCTGGCAAACTTTGCCAGTGTATCGCCTTTGACGAGCATAGCGCGTACATCGCTCAATTCCCCCTCGTCTAGCATAGGATAGGTGCGATAGAGAAAATCTGACGTAATGCAGGCCAGAACAGAGTCGCCGAGAAACTCCAGGCGCTCATTGCACTGCTGTCCTTTGCCAGCTTTTTCATAGATAAAGGATCTGTGTGTTAGCGCGATTTGTAACAGGGACTCGTCCTGAAAATACAGATCTAACGCCTTTTCCAAGATATCGTACATGAATACTTGATCTCCAACTCCACCTGGCCCTCCATAGCCATCTTGCCAGTGGCTTCCCCTCGCCACCAGCCCTTTTCGATCTCAGCAGTCAAAATAGCCATTTCTTGAGATGGCCGCGAGGCACATCATGCTGGCTCTTGTCTGGATTGTAGGTTTTCTGCAAATCATTGTAACCCGTATCTCACAAGAACGTCAACACACTAGAAAACCTCCAGGAAAACCCGGCTGGCATCTGTGCCGCGCGCGGTGACTTCGCCAATGCGCCAGAAAGAGACATCCGCGCGCTGCTCCAACTCAGGCCAGAGGGTTGGATCGATGGCCGCGAAGAGTCCGCCTGAGGTTTGAGGATCGAAAAGAATGTTCTGATCCAGTTGATCCAGCGTGGCGGCGCAATTGACGTGGGGCAGCAGGTGGCGCGCGTTGCGCCCGGTGCCTCCTGGTACGCAGCCCGCCTGCGCGTAATGGCGTAGATTGGGAAACAGGGGGAGCGCGTGGTAGTCAAAGCGCATACCAGCCAGGCTCTGCGCGGCCATTTCCCAGGCGTGACCCAGCAGGCTAAAGCCCGTAATGTCTGTAACGGCGTGGACCGCGCTGCCCGCTTTGACCAGGACTTCGCTGGCGCGGCGATTCAGGCGCGTCATTGAAAGCACGGCGGCAGTCATATCATCTTCACGCACCAGGCCCCTTTTTTGCGCGGTCGTGATCAGTCCTGTACCCAGCGGTTTGCTGAGTATCAGGAGATCGCCGGGTCGCGCGCCACCTTTGGTCAGAATTTTTTGCGGATGAACCATGCCTGTGACCGCCAGGCCGTATTTAGGCTCGCTATCCGCGATCGAGTGTCCGCCCACAATCGCGCTGCCTGCCTGTTCGACAATCTCCATACCGCCGCGCAAGACTTCGCTCAAAATGCTTGTCTCCAACGTGTCAGGCCAGGCCACCAGGTTGATGGCCATTATAACCTGGCCACCCATGGCATAGACATCGCTCAGGGCATTCGCGGCGGCGATTGCGCCAAAAGTATAGGGATCATCTACGACAGGCGGAAAGAAGTCTGCGGTACTGATGATAGCCTGCTGCTCATTGATCTGATAGACTGCCGCGTCATCGAGCGCGCCCAGGCCCACTAGAAGCTGCTCAGGAACATTGCGCTGGCGCAGTGGTTGGAGCACCTGTGCCAGCAGATCCGCGCCAATCTTGGCCGCGCACCCCGCGCAACTCGCGAGTTCAGTTAAGCGCACTGTCTGATTGTTGCTCATAAATTTGAAGCTTTCTTGGCTAAACGAGAATAGTTTTCAGTTTCATTAAATTATAACAAAAGCAAGGAGGTAGTGGTTGTAGCACGGCTGCGCTTACAACCACCACCTCCTTGCTTTTGCTGTTTTACTGGAGAGGCTTGTGTAGGTATGTTACTCTATAGGCGGACTGGTTTGAGCAAGACAGGCAAGCGCGGGTCCACCGGGGCCCGAGGAAAGTCCGAACTCCATAGAGCAGAATGCTGGCTAACGGCCAGTGGGGGCAACCTTAAGGAAAGTACGTGCGCCGTTTCGGCGCTTGTGTGATCCCATTCACAGAATGGAAAGGTTGAGAGCAAATGACCTTTAGGACACCCAACCAACCTGGAGGAGAAATCCGAAGGGGAAAACAGCATGTTGGGAAAGCGGTTAAATCAGAAGGTAAGTATGGTGATGCACCGCAAGTCCTGTATGCATGGTGAAACCTGTATTGGTTGAACCTTAGTTCCCAGGGGTATCCCTTTTGCCCATCGCAACTTACCCGAAGCGATGACACCGTAATACGATGTATGCACGGGAGACATCGGAAATATGACAGAGTGGTACTTTCTGTCAAAGAACGCTCTCTACGGTGAACACCTGTTAGTGAAACAGGGTAAGGGGACGAACGAGGCACCTAAACATACTAAAACGTCACATAAGTGTAAAAGCGGGATGATCTACGGGACGAGAGTCCTATGATCACGGAACCCCTATAGTAGTCGGAGCGCGGGAAAGCCGCGTACATGGCGAAGGGGCAGCCTGCGAAAGTAGGCCAGAGCTTCTCTCTGACCAGGGGAAGTAGGGTAGGTAAAGTTAGAGTTCAAGAAACATGAAGGTAGCGAAATGCAAGACGCCAACACGTACTTAGAACTCATTCGTGAACGAGGCAGAAAAGGACTGCCATTGGCACGAGATGTGTACAAACACTTGCTTGATCCAAAGTTGTACCTGAGAGCGTATGGAAAGATCTATCGCAATACAGGAGCTATGACCCAGGGTACTACAGCGGAAACCGTAGATGGCATGTCACTGGAGAAAATTGGCAAACTCATGGAGGCACTCCGACATGAGCGATACCAGTGGACCCCAGTAAGAAGGACGTACATCCCAAAGAAAGATGGGAAAATGCGCCCACCTGGTATGCCTATATGGGCAGATAAACTGCTACAGGAAGCCTTGAGACAAATCCTTGAGGCATATTACGAGCCACAGTTTAGCACCCATTCACACGGTTTCCGACCAGAGCGAGGGCCGCACACTGCACTGCGAGAAATCTCGCTGTGGCAAGGCATAACCTGGTTCATCGAAGGAGATACCTCAAAATGCTTCGACTCGCTCGACCATCAGGTCCTGGTCGAAATCATGAGAGAAAAGATCCAGGATGGAAGGTTCCTCCATCTCATAGATGAACTACTCAAAGCGGGATACCTGGAAGACTGGAAATGGCATGAAACCCTCAGTGGATGCCCACAAGGAGGGATCATCAGCCCGATCCTGTCCAACCTGTACCTCGACAAACTGGACAAGTATGTAGAAAAAACTCTCCTGCCAGCCTACAACAGAGGCGAAGGACGAAGAAGAAATAACGAGCATAAAAACCTGATGAAAAGAGCCTCAAGGCACAAAAATGCTGAAGAAGCCAGAAAACTCAGACAGACTGCTCAAAAACTCCCTTCTCTCGATACCTCTGATCCTGGGTTCAGACGACTCTGGTACGTCAGATATGCCGATGACTTTCTCTTAGGATTTATCGGACCAAAAGGGGAAGCAGAAGAAATCAAGAACAAAATAGGAGTATTCCTGCAAGAAGAACTCAAACTGGAACTCTCCCAAACGAAAACGCTCATCACGCATGCCAAAGAAGAACGAGCGAGGTTTCTCGGCTATGAGATAGGAGCCATGTACAACGATACAAAGCATGACCAAAGAGGAAGGCGGAGTGTCAATGGGAAAACGTGGCTCCTTGTACCAAAGGATGTACTGGACAACAAAAGTCAACGGTATAGCAGAGGCGAAACAGCGATACACAGGGCCGAACTGCTCAATGAGGACGAATTCACCATCATGAGCACTTATCAAGCTGAGTATCGCGGTATTGTTGAATACTACCGACTTGCCCATAACCTCTCAACCCTCAACAAGCTGAGAGGAAGGATGGATCACTCACTGGTCAAGACGCTCGCGAATAAACAGCGAATAACAACAAGACTGGTGAGAATGAAATATCGAGTAACTTTCGAGGTAGAAAGCAGAACGTACATAGGGATGCAGATTACCAGCGAAAGAGAGGGCAAGAACCCACTGATAGCACGGTGGGGAGGAATACCGCTGATCAGGAAGAAATGGGCAGTCCTCAATGACAACCCACCAGTGATTTGGAATGGTCGTACAGAACTCGTGAAACGGTTGTTGGCTAACACCTGTGAATATTGCGGAAGCAAAGAACAGATAGAGGTCCACCATATCCGAGCGCTCAAAGATCTGAACAAATACACAGGAAGTGAGAAACCAGAGTGGGTGAAACGAATGGCTGCGCGGAAACGCAAGACACTCGTTCTCTGCCGAATGTGCCATGACGATCTGCATGCAGGCCGACCACTGACACACAAAAAGGTCACGTCCACGAAGAAGACTGAACTGGAGAGCCGTGTGCAGTGAAAGCTGCCCGCACGGTTCGGAGGGGGGTATTCGGAAAAGGGCCACAAGGCACCTCGCCGGGTACCTACCCTACCACAGAAACATACCGCCTGGTCTTTGACCGGGTAAGGGTGAAATGGTAAGGTAAGAGCTTACCAGCAGCCGGGCGACCGGCTGGCTGGGCAAACCCCATTCGGAGCAAGACCGAGCAGAGGGATGAGCAGGCCGCGCGCGGCCTGCTCGCGGGTTGCTCGCCCGTCAACCCTCGGGTTGGTTGCTTGAGGCAGCAAGCAATTGCTGCCCTAGATAGATGCTTGCCGCCCCCTTTCACGAGAGTGAGAGAGGGTACAAAATTCGGCTTATGGCTTGCTCAACCCGGCTTCCAGAGCCTATTCAAGGGCATTGTCTCAGCGAGAGGCGATGCCCTTTTCAGTTAAGAATGGTTCAGGTTCATTGTCAGAAAGTAAACCACTTTAGTGTCAAATTTAGTGTCAAATTTTTGCAGTCTGAAGGAAGTTCTGGAGGCGTTATACAACTATGAAACGCTCAAAAATTCCTCCCTCATCTGAGATGATAGCTACAGCCGAACAGTTGCTCACGGAAGTGTTTGCAGGAACTGTTCGTCTTGGTGAGGGAGATGATCTGACCACGAGTGGACGGGCGGGAGTCTATCGGCTCCAGGTTCTTGCTGGTCCAGAGCATGCACCTGCCAGTGTGATTGTCAAGCAGGTACGCATAGTTCCACCGTGGACATTCTTCAATGATTGGGCCAGTCTCCAGTTCCTGAATCAAGTCGCTCCTGCCGATCTGTCCTTTACGCCTCATTTCTACGCTGGTGATGCGGTTCAGGGAATATATGTCAGCGAGGATCTGGGCAATGGCCAGCGTCTGGATCAGTTGTTGCTGGGCAATGACCCGGGTGCCGCCGAAGCCGCGCTCCTTGCACACGCAACTTTACATGGTCGTCTCCAAGCGCTGACTATTGGCAAGCAAACCAGCTATGATGCTATTCGTGGACCACTTGGCTCGTTAGCAGTAGAGGAGGATGATACAATACTTGACTGGTTTAATCCCACTTTTCATCATTCCATTGAACTGGTTGGTATTGCGCCTGCACCTGGTATAGATCATGAGTTACTTGCACGGGTAACTTCCATCAGACATCCTGGACCGTTCCTCGCCTTCATTCAAGGGGACAGTTGTCCCGACAATTGTCTCTATGTCGGTTCCGCGCTCTATCTCGTGGATTTTGAAGGGGGCAGGTTTACCCATGCTCTTTTAGAAGGATGTTATGGGTGCATGCATTTTCCCACCTGCTGGTGTGTCTATCGCCTGCCGGAGCACATTCCCCCGCTTATGGAAGCAGCGTATCGTGCCGAACTGGTCAAAGGATGTCCTGCTGCCGCTGATGATGCTCTCTTTAACCGTGCTCTGGTTGAAGCTTGCGCATTCTGGCTCCTTGACTGGCTGCGTTGGATGCCGCTGAGCAAACTCCTTGCAAGTGATCGCATGATCATCACTGCTTCTGATCGCCAGCGCCTCCTGACACGTCTGGACATGTTTGCTCAAACAAGTGAGCAATTGAGACATCTGGAAGCCATTGGCGCGACGATGAGAGCACTTGCGAGCCGGCTCCGTTCTCTCTGGCCTGAAACGGAGGAAATGGCGCTCTACCCGGCATTTCCTTAGTTGTTTTGAGCAAAGAAGCTCGTTTCTGAAACCGCAAACAATTCCCGATGTTCCATTGGAAATGGTCCAAGTCGTGCATGCTGTTTTCCCTAAAGGCAATCTCTATGTGCATCTTGCCGACAATTTGGGAACGATCTACCAGGATGAGCTCTTGCGCCGATATGTACCCCGGCGAACAACCCGACTATGTCTTTTAGCCCCTGTTGCTAGACTACTTTGCTCATCGGGGCACAGCAATTTGAACTTCAAGATGTATGGGCAGCAACAGTTTGATCGGCAGCCCTCCTTTTTTCTTGCAATTTTTCTCTCTATGCTACACTTTGCTTAGATTTCTCGCGCTTTACGTTGTTTCTTCTGAGAAGAAACTTGTAGCATGATCTAGATGGAGAGTCTGATGGAGTATCAACTGGTGTTCTCACCGCACCCTAGAGCTTGTTCCCGCTGACTTTGTGGAGAACTGGAACGCGGAAACCACGACCCGCGAGATTGCCCAGGCACAGCTGACCTCTGGGGAAACGCGCTCGTATAACCCGCTACTTGACCTGGTCTTGCTGACGCTGACAAACGTGGGCTTTGGCCTGGGTACCAATGCACTCTACGATCTGATCAAAGCGGTTTTTGAAAAAAAGGGTCACAAGCAACACATCCACATCACGCAACTGGAGCAACCGCAAAGAGCGGCGGGCCTATTATAACCAGTGGATCGAGCTAGAGGACTGGCTTCTGCCTATTCTGTATCAGAATCAGCCGGTGCAGTTTGCCCTGCAACCCTTCAAGCCCCAGGAAGAGAAGGCTTTTTACGAGGCCAGAGCTGCACTGTATCACGCTTCGCAACAGCCCAGTTATGGTTTTGTGGGACGCGATCTGGACATCCTGCGCATCGAGAAGAGTCTCTTGCTCAAACGCAATCTCTTGCTGATCCGTGCATGGGAGGCGCTGGCAAGACGACCCTGCTACATCACCTGGCCTCCTGGTGGCAACGCACCGGGCTGGTCCAGGACGTGTTCTATTTTGGCTACGATGAGCGCGCCTGGAACCGCCAGCAGATCATGCACACCATTGCGAAGAAACTGCTCGATAAGTACGAGATGGTCACGTTCCAGAGCCTCTCGCTCGATGCCCAGCAGGCACGTCTGGTTCAGCTTCTGAGGAGCACGCGCTCTCTCCTGATACTAGATAATCTGGAATCGATCATAGGCGCGCCGCTGGTTCTGCAACACACGCTCTCAGCCAAAGAGCAGGAGGCGTTGCGGCTCTTGCTGGCGAGTTTAGCGAGTGGTCAGACCCTGGTGCTCCTGGGCTCGCGCGGCGCGGAAAGCTGGCTGGCCAGGGGCAGCTTTGCAGAACACAGCTATGAGTTGGCGGGACTCGACCAGGAAGCCGCTTCGCAACTGACCGAGCGTATTTTAGAGCGCCATAGCGCGAGCGCCTACCGCTCAGATCCGCAGCTTCTCACCCTCATGAAGCTTTTAGATGGCTTTCCTCTCGCCTTAGAGGTCGTGCTGGCCAATCTTGCCCATCAGAAACCTGGCGAGGTGCTGGCTGCTCTCCAGACAGGAGATGCCGGGCTAGAGGTTGGCACCAGCGAGAAGCGCACCGAAAACATCCTGCGCTGCGTGGACTATTCCTATCGCAATCTCTCTCCTGATGCCCAACAACTCTTGCTCTGCCTGGCGCCGTTTACCTCGGTCATCTTTCGAGGCGCGCTTGCTCGCTACGCGGAACAGCTTAAACAGCAGCCAGAACTGGCGGCATTGCCATGGGAGAAATGGCAGGAGATTATCGAGGAAACCGAGACATGGGGCCTGCTCAATCCTGACGCCACGGTACCCGCCTTTCTGCACATTCAACCTGTGCTGCCCTATTTTCTGCGTCATAGTCTGTCCACCCAGCAAGAGTCTGGATACCGCGCAGCAATAGAAAAAGCGTTTTATAACCACTATACGGCCCTCAGTCGAGAACTGAGTGCATTGCTTAACTCAAAGCAACCTCAGGAAAGACAAGCCGGCACGCTGGTCACTGGCTACTAATATGAGAATCTACTCACAGCCTTGCGTTTCGCCGTGAGCGCGGAGCTATCCGTGATCGCGCTATATGACCTGCTAGATGATTTTCTGAACAGTCGGCAAGAGTATCAACGTGGTCAGGAGTTAGACCGCTTCTTCCTCAACGCGCTGGAGAAGGGCTCGGTGGCAGAGAGGCCTGCGGAGAAGCAAGAAGAATGGCTACGTGTGTTATTCATTATTGGCAACCGTCACCTCAAACTCAAACAATACGCAGATGCACGGGCATGTTATGAACAGACATTGCAATTGCTTGAACATACTGCATTAGAGAAAAGCCAGAGGAGTGCATGGCAGGCCAGCACCTATCACAACCTGGGGATCGTGGCCCAGGAGCAACGCCAGTGGGAGCAAGCAGAGCAGTATTACCAGTAAGCCTTGCAGACCCAGATCGACTTCAACGATCGCTACGAACAGGCAGGCACCTATCACCAGTTGGGGAGGGTCGCCCAGGAGCAACGCCAGTGGGAGCAAGCCGAAAACCATTTTCTTGAAACCTTGCGCATTTTCATCGAATAGAAGGATAATCACAATATAGCCATTGTTTTGGGAAGCCTGGCGCGTCTCTGGCCAGAAAGAAAAGAGATGGATCTTGTGGAACGTGTGGCAGCCATCCTCGGTCAGACGCCAGAAGAAACGATGGCTTTGTTTGAGCAGTTGACAGAGCCTGCTGCTACCGAGCCTGAGGAGGAATGAGCAGATGCGTGTGATACGCATCCAGGAGCAGGCTGTGGACGAGCAGCAGAGAAATACTGTGCTCCGGCTGGATCAGAGAACAGAGCATGCGCTACAGATGCAAGATCCTTTTGCCAACGACTCGCGGCAGGCAAAGCTTTTCTGTTGCTCGAGGGAACTGAGGATGAGCAATTTGATCCGCTGAAGGCAAGCGAACTGGCGAGGCTCTTGCGTGGGCATCAGCTTCCCCTGGTGCTTTTGGATGCCTGCCAATCTGGCAAGCTCAGCGGCGAAATAGAAACGAGCCTGGGCAATCGGCTGATGCAGGCGGGAGTATTGTTTCATCTACAAGCCTTTGAGAATAACAAGATCATCAGTAAGATGGTCGATGTCCGCAAACTCTTTGACCACGATCGAAGTGATGCTGGCGCGTAGTTCTGATCTGAGATTAGGAAAGATCATCTGGTGTCGTCCACCAATGCTTTCGCTGTCATCTTCGAGCAAAATATCTGGCAAAACCCTATTCACCGTATGCGCTCAAAAGCGCTGGCCCTGTACAATCTGAAGACAGGGCCAGCGTCGAAACCAGTAGAGTTATGCGAGCTTTTAAGCCCGCATACTCGCTCAGATCTTTGATACACACAGCAAGAGGTCTGCCGGGTTTCTTGCCATACTATAAGCTGGCAAGCAAGAGAGATTACCTGTTTGACTAGCCTTGCGCGACAGCGTATCCAGGGGCGGCAATCGCGTAATCCCAGACTATAATTGTCCATTTTACAGTGACCTTTTGCCCATTTGACCACCAGCTTGTATCTGGACAATTCGGCCTCTCTAACGTCGGGGAGGCCAGTGGTTGCCAGTCGTCATTACCGACTGGTTGATCAATGTTCTGAGCAGAGGAATGGCAGAGCATGTATGTCACGGCCAGCAATTGAACTCCTGTTGGCGCGTGGACAACTGCTTTAGAATTCTCCCGCTGCAGCAAGATGACGCGATCCGCTGGCACCCGGGTCGCGATCAGCAGATGCATGACTGGCAGGTGCCCGGTCAGCAATCCTGTGCGGGTCTGCCAATCCGCGTAGTTGCCTGACCCATAGAAAAACGCTGCCCCTGTCAAAGTGACGGCACCGCTATTTGTCAAGAGTGTAGGCACGCTCGCCGAGACCGTTTGCCCTGGAGCAAGCCCCGGATGAGATTCTGGCCCCGCGCCATCGGCGGGACAATGATATACGAAGGGTCGTGGCTCGGTATACAGGGCATAGTGCGGAGCTGTGCCACCTGTCTGCTCAGGCAAGAGGGAAGGAGAGGAGCAGGGAAAGGCAGTGTAGAGGGAGCCCGCCAACGTTAGCTTGGGATGTGTGTGGTTGGTGAGTGAGAGGTCTACAGACAGCATTTCCCCTAGAAAGTAGGGGCCTGCTGTAACCTTCATTGACATCTCCAGCCCGGCCCATTGCGTTGTGAGCGTGATATCTGGCACGGGTGTTCCCGCGAACCTGGCTGTCGCAGAAGGCGAGACGAGTTGCGTTGCGCCTGGTACATGCAGACGCCCCGCAAACAACACAGCGAGACTGCCGAGCAAGATAGCTGCTACCAACACTACTGCTATGACTCCTGTTGCCCTTAGTCGCCTGGACCTGTCCACCGGCCTCGGCGCGAATGTACCTGCCGTTTGCTCAGCAGGCTTCTCTGTAAACAAGGCTTGCTCACCTGCTCTGGCGTTGACAGCCTCTTGCCACTCGCTCTCAGGAAGCGCCTGCTCCTCTGCCAGTGGCTGGCCTGTAAATGGTTGCATGGTAACTATCCTCTTTCTTTTTCCTGCAATACCAGGCATCACCTCGTTGCCATCACCCGATAAGCATGCACGAGCAGCCTGCCATGCACTACAAGCGCGCTCAGCAGATAAATACCACCACACTCGGTCTGCTCGCGCGTATCCCGCGCCAACCCCTGAACACTGGCGTCACACTTGTGTTGTTCATAGACTCCCTTACCCTTCACCACAAAAGAGTTCCATAAATAAAGTCGCTAAAAGGAAGGTAATCTGCACAAAGTAGCCCATCTGTCTGCATCTACTTAATTATAGCCTGATGGCTGGACAGAGGGCAGCCATGAACAAATCCTTTCTTTTGTCTCACCCGATCCTGGATGCGAGATGAACCACGCTCCCATGCCTTGAGGAGGGAAGAAATTTGCAGTATCCACGACAGAACTGCTATAATTCTCTCAACAAGCTTATATAAACAAGCTTGTATAAATATCACAGTATATGAGTGATACCTGATTTTTTCGAAGCAGCACGAGCGCGTCTACTACCCATGCCTGTTGTTTTGAAGATAGCGGAGAGGCAAAAGCTGTTTTGACCTGATTTTTCAAAAGCAGGAATGGCCCATCTAAAAATGAAGAGAGAACATTCATGGTTATCGCACTCGAAGACCTATCGCTGGCCGTCAAACGCTTGCAGTACCGTCACCACCGCACGCTCGATGTCCGGCTGGCGCCTCTGGGAATTACGCTGGTGCAGTGGGATGCGCTGCGCGCGATCAGTCGTCACCCGAACGTCTCAGGGCATCGGCTGGCGCAGTTGACGTTTCAGACCGATCAATCCTTTGGCGCTCTGGCGAGCCGGCTGGAGGCGCGAGGATGGATCGAGCGCATCAGCGGACCAGGCAAGGCGATCCGTCATCACCTCACGCCCGCGGGAGAGACACTTCTGCGCGAGGGTCACAGCATATACAACGAGGTGATCTCGCAGTCATTCTTACCACTTTCACCCACGGAAAGAGCTACCCTGTACGACCTGCTGACACGCCTGCTAAATGGGCCTGACGAGCTTCCTGGCGAGTAATATAGAGCCTTCTTTTATATGAGTTATCCCTATAATACTATCCCCTTGTGTTTTGAAGAGTTTTGGCGGGCGCTGCAGCGCCCGCCAAAACTCTGCTTTTCTCCTGGGCAGGGAGGCAAACTTGTTTTAGCCTGATTTTTTAAAAGCAGGGATATTCCCCCCTTGCTTCTGCATTCCCTGAGCAGTATACTCTATTGTAAATCGAGAAGTTGAGTGATACAGGAGTATGCCATGGAGGGCACGGACAAAGATAGCCAGGCACAGATTGAGCAAGAGCAAAGCATACAGCAGAGACCACCAGAGGTTTTATGCATCTATGCCATCCCCGATGAGCGTTTCTATACGGATTTGCAAAAAACCCTGATCCTTGGGGAGCGGGCCAGAGCCTTTAGCTGGCTGGAAACACAGCCAGGCGATGAAATCTCGGCGGTCCTTCCGCGCTTGATTCAACGGGCTACCCTGATCCTACTGCTGTTGAGCCCGGATTTTTTTGCCAGCGATGAGTGCTACATGGCAATGAAAGCAGCACTGCAGGAGCAGAGCCTGCGACAGATACCGGTGGTACCGCTACTTGCCCGGCCCTCAAGCTGGAAGAGTAGCGCGTGCAAAGACCTTAAAGCGTTGCCTGACAATGAACAACCCATCGATCAATGGACTTCACCTGAACTGGCGTATGAGAATATCCGCGCTGGCATGGCTCGTCTGCATGCTGGTTTTGCTACGATTTTTCTCCTCTCTCCGCCCATACGCCCTCGACTCTTTCAAGTGCGAGATCTGCCGAAAAGTTATGTGCCGCGCCTGCACGCATTCGCTGAAATCAAGCAGTTACTGCTCAAAGGGCAGGGCAAGCAAACGGCAGCGATCACCACTGCCTTGCGTGGTGCCGGGGGGTTTGGGAAGACCACGCTGGCCCTCGCGCTGTGCCATGATGCTGAGATCCAGGCGGCCTTTCCCGATGGTATTCTTTGGATAGAGCTGGGAGAACAGCCGCCGCGCGCGCTCGATTTGCTCAATGATCTGCTGGCCTCCCTGGAACCCGCGCGGGGTGTTGCTATTACTCTGGAGGAAGCGCGGGAGCGCTGGCATATAGCCTTGCAGAATCGGGTCTGTCTGCTGGTAATCGATGATGTATGGCAGGCGGCTGCGCTGGCAGCATTGCTGGAGGGCGGACCAGCCTGCGTGCGGCTGGTGACTACACGCAACGATCAGGTCTTACCAGACCAGGCAGAACGGGTGCGCGTCGATGCCATGGAAGTTCATGAAGCTGTAGAAATGCTCGCGCAGGGACTTCTTGTCGCGCCTGCTATTCAGTTGCAGTTGGAAAGCCTGGTTCAGCGGCTGGGCTGCTGGCCTCTGCTCATCTCGCTGGCACGCGGCATGTTGCAGAGCCGCCTCCAGCATGGGCAACAGTTCGCTGACGCGTTGGGCAGAGTCGAGCAGGCGTATCAGAAACGTGGCGTGATGGCCTTTCACCTGGAGCACGCTGACGAGCGTCAGCAGACGGTAGAAGCATGCCTGGATGTGAGCCTGCGCCACCTGGAAGAGTTCACTTCAACCCACTATCAGGCCCGCGAGCGCTATCAAGAGCTGGCGATTTTTCCAGAGGATATTGATATTCCAATCGCCACGCTCCAGATCTACTGGCAGAACACAGGTGGCCTCGAGAGCTGGGAAACAGAGGAATTGTGCATGAGCCTGCATCGTCTTTCGCTGGTGCTGACTTGCGATCTGGCCAGAGGCACTATCCGCTTGCATGATGTGCTGCGCAACTATCTGGAGCAGTGCGCGGGGACACAAATGTCGGCCTTGCATGCTCGTCTGCTGAATGCCTACTGGCAGGTCTGCGGACTGCGACGCTGGGCGGACCTCCCTCCCTATGATACCTATATCTGGCAGCATCTGATCTTCCACCTCTGCCATACTGGTCGCGAAGATGCCCTGCGGGCCACGCTTACCGATCTGGGATATGTGACCCGCAAAGCCCTGTACGCAGGTATCCCTTTCCTGGAAGCGGATTTTCTGCTGGCCAGCACCTTCCCTGCTCTATCTGACGCTGAAGCCAGCCACTCTTTCTTTGCCTCTCTCCATCGCAGCATTGTACGCATCAGCCACCTGCTGCGCCTCGCTCACACGCCAGCCGAGATGGGCACGCTATTGCTAAGCCATCTCGGCTGGCATCCTGCCTTTGCAGCCCAACGCAACTCTTTGGAGCAGGAACTTCCACGACCTTTCATCACCGCGAGATATTCCTTGCCTGACCAATCGTCTTCAGCCTTGCTCCGAACCTTACAGGGTCATACCGAAGTAGTTAATAGTTGTGCGATAAGTCCCGATGGGCGTTTCATCGTCTCGGCTTCCCATGACAACACGCTCAAGCTCTGGGATGTAGAGACAGGAGCAGAGCGGCTCACGCTTCGAGGTCATACTGGCTCTGTCAATGGTTGCACGGTGGGTCCCGATGGGCGTTTCATCGTCTCGGCTTCCAGTGATGACACGCTCAAGCTCTGGGATGCAAAGACAGGAGTTGAGCAATTGACTCTTCGAGGTCATACTGGCACTGTCAATGGTTGTGCGGTCAGTCCTGATGGGCGTTTCATCGTCTCGGCTTCCAGTGATGACACGCTCAAGCTCTGGGATGCAAAGACAGGAGCGGAGCGGCTGACACTCCGAGGTCATAATGCTGTTGTTAATAGTTGTGCGGTGAGTCCTGATGGGCGTTATATCGTCTCAGCTTCCAGGGATACCACCCTCAAGCTCTGGGATGCGAAGACAGGGGTAGAGCGACTCACGCTCCGAGGTCATACTGGCGGAGTCTATAGTTGCGCGGTGAGTCCTGATGGGCATTTCATCGTCTCAGCTTCCTGGGACGACACGCTCAAGGTCTGGGATGTAGAGACAGGAATAGAGCGCTTCACGCTCCGAGGCCATACTAGCCCGGTCAATAGTTGCGCAGTGAGTCCTGATGGGCGCTTCATCGTCTCAGCTGCCTGGGACAATACACTCAAGCTCTGGGATGCTGAAGCAGGGTCAGAGCAATTGACTCTCCGAGATCATGTTGATACTGGCAAGAGTATAAAAGTCACTAGTTGCGCGGTGAGTCCCGCCGGGCATTTCATCGTCTCGGCCTCCAGTGATAACACGCTCAAGGTCCGGGATGCAACAACAGGGGTAGAAAGGCTGACTCTTCGAGGTCATGTTGACATTGCTGCTTGGAGTACAGAAGTCAATGGTTGTGCGGTGAGTCCCGATGGGCGTTTCATCGTCTCGGCCTCCAGTGATACCACGCTCAAGGTCTGGAATACAAGGACAGGAGCAGAGCGACTCACGCTCCGAGGTCATACTAACGCTGTCACCAGTTGCGCGGTTAGTCCTGATGGGCGTTTCATCGTCTCAGCTTCCAGCGATACTACCCTCAAGGTGTGGGACGCAAAGACCGGGATACAACGACTGACTCTGCGAGGTCATACTAACGTTGTCAGTGGTTGCGCGGTCAGTCCTGATGGGCGTTTCATCGTCTCGGCTTCCGATGATATCGCGCTCAAGGTCTGGGATGTAAAGACAGGAATAGAGCGCTTCACGCTCCGAGGTCATGCTCGCGCTGGTTGGGATACGGGCATCATTAGTTGTGCTGTGAGTCCCGATGGGCGTTTCATCGTCTCAGCTTCCAGGGATAAAACGCTCAAGCTCTGGGATGCCGGGACGGGAGCAGAACAACTGACTCTGCGAGGTCATACTGGCGCTGTCAACGGTTGCGCGGTCAGTCCTGACGGGCGTTTCATCCTCTCTGCTTCCTCGGATAAAACGCTCAGGCTATGGGAGACTGGCAGCGGGAGGTGTTTACTCACCTTGCCGGTCGATGGAGCGCTCTATGGCTGCGCCTGGTATCCCGATGGGGAGCATCTGCTGGCGTGCGGTATGCATGGGCTATACTGGTTGCGACTGGTGGGATAGGTGGGTCGGTAGAGAAGAGCTGCGAGCAATTTACTTTAAGTGACCAGTTGCCAAAAAGTCGTTGCGCTGTTGACATACTGTTGTCACTCAGGTCGAGTAAACTGTGTGTATAGAAGATACGACATACCACTGAGGTGGTCACTTCTCAGCAGTGAAAGGCAGGATGACAATGGCAAAATTGCTTGGACCCGATTTTATAAGCTTACAGGTACGCGACCTCTCCGTCTCGCGCGCGTTTTACATAGAGATGCTGGGCCTGACGGTCGATGAGCGCTTTGACTCGGCTGATTTTGTGCTCTTTGATACTAACTCGATCCCTTTCGGCATCAGTGCTGCCAGGGTGAACCTGGATGAGACACCACAGCCGGGCCTGGGCGTGACATTGTGGCTCGACTGCGATGAGGTCGATGAGTTACACGCGAAGTTGGCAGCAGCAGGAATCACCATCGTCACACCACCTCACGATAGCCCCTTTGGGCGCGCGCTTGTCTTCATTGACCCCGATGGCTACCGTATTGTTGCCAACAAGAACCCCTGGGATCGCTTTCCTCTGGGCGGCAGACTGTAGCTATCGAATAGTGTGTACCTCTGCCTGGCTGGCTCCCAGAGGTACATACTATTCGATAGTACAAAAAGTGCAAAGGACGAAAATTAGCATGATCACGCTAACCCATACAATTCATATCTATGTCCGACCTGACGCGAAGGAACAATTCCTGGAATTCTTTACGAATATACTTGGTTTAAATGCTATTGTAAGCCCGCATGCAGTGGGTTCACCCGAACCGATCTACGCCTTGCCTTTCGCGAACGGCGCAAGTCTAAGCGTGGAGTTTACGACGGAAGCGCTCTCTGATCAGCAGGCCCTGCGGGGCGCGTGGCTTTACCTGAGAACAGATGATGCAGCGGGCCTGCAAGAGAAGGCACTGGCGTTTGGACTGAAGAGAGTGGTTCACCCGTACACATCGTCCTTCTATATCCAGGCACCAGGAGGGCAAGTCTTCAGGATCGACCAGAGCGAAGAGGCGTAATCCCTCTCTATTCAATGTGCCTCAGAGCGTATTGAATAAACGGCTAGCGGAGCGAGGCGACACTTCACACCTCGTCCGGCTGAGCGCGGCGATTGTTGCGATCAGGTGTAGCTTTGCCCGTTGGTCAGAAAGACGGTTGGGAAACTGAGGGCAGAGAGCTTTCAATTACCCATAATGGTGGCGATATAGTGCTGGGTTTCAGGTGGCATACAACTGAGCCAGTTGGCGCCGCAGGCATTTTCAGCATGCTGTAAGGAAGCAGGTCCCGCGTTGTAGGCAGCAAGCGCCTTGTCATAGCCGCCATATTGTTTAGAGTAGCGGCCCATCATCTGAGCTGCAGCTTTCAAGGCCTGGGTCGGGTTGAAAGGATCGATGCCCAGACCAGCGGCGGTGGCTGGCTCAAACTGAGCAATCCCTTCGGCGCCGGAGGGCGAAACAGCGTTGGGATTGAAGCCACTTTCCAGGTTAATCTGGCGCACAAAGTAGATAGGTGAGATGCCTGCATCGGTCGCATCTTGTTCAGCCAGGGCTACAAGCTGGTTATGAGGAATGTTCATCGCTGGCAGGCCGGAACTTTTGGCCGCTGGCTGAGAATTATTCTGCGCGGGCAGACCCTGGAAGTCTATACGGGCGGAGCGAATCAGGGAGCTCACACCGACAGAAATGTTCCACGCGTCCTGGCCGCTGGCAAGGGGCAGCAGGGTCGCCAGAGTGCCCGCGAAAACAAGCACAGTAACCAGGATAACAATGCTCTGGCGCAGGCGCGAACTCAAACGCCTGCCCGGCATCACGCTGGCCGGTGCCTTCCTGGCGCGCTTTTTCTCAGCACGGATCACGATAAATTGACGACTGGCCGAGCCGGGCGCTTGCGAAAGTGGTTGGGAAAATGGTTGCGAGGGTGGTTGCGGAACGCCACTCACGGCAGATAGACCTGGCGCTACCAAACGACTGGCTAAGCCAGGTGGTTGCGCAGGTGGTTGCAGAACACCACTTACGGCAGATAAATCTGGCGCTGCCAGAGGCTGTGTTTTGACTGGCGCGCTCTCTTTGCGTTCAGCAACGTGCGATATTGGATTTGTTTGCTGCACACCCTGCCTCATGATCTCTCCTTGTCACAAATTAGGCCGGGTCTGACCTTTAACTAAAACCCGTCATAAGTCTATCTGGATATATATGCATGTGTCAATTGTCTCTGGAGAGCAGCGGAGAAAAATAGGCCGAAACTCCCACGCCCGGTGGGGAAAGTGCCTATGCGCTTGTAGAGCACTTGAGGGAGGTTTAAGCTCTGGAATATCATGGCCTCGCTAGATTTTACTCTCACCTCCACTGAGATGACGCGTTATCTTTCGCCCTCTCCAAACGTCATCAGAAAGCAGAGGAAGGAAGGATCTGAGGCATGAAAAACAGAGGATATCGAGGCAGATTTCTACAGGTCGGGCTTCTGGCGAGCCTCATCTTGCTGGCTGCTTGCGGACAGGCGCAGTCGCAGACCCCCTTGACAAAAACCACTTCCTTTACACCACTGTCGAGCGCGACGCCAACTATCGCGCAAAGACCCTTTGCTCTGGCCGGCGCGTCTGTCTGGATTCTTTCCTGTCTTGATGGCTGGGCAAAACAGCAGATTTACCAGGACAATCCCTTCTATACCAATCAGCAGGGCGCACAAGAAGCGAAGGATATTTATGTTTTTGGGAACTTCTGGCTTCAACCAGATACAGGTACGCTCTGGCCATATAGCAATCAGCCCCAGGTGCTAAACTGCCTGTCTGATCTGCTGACAACCGCGCATACACGCTATCACGCGCGTGTGTGCGCGGTTGTCAGCGTGGACGAAACGGGCGTTGAAACGGGGAGAAAATGGCCTGGCTCGGCTGTGCCTGTCTATACCCGGCGCGCGGCTGCTGATCCTGGACTGCTGACGCCCATTGTGGAGCAGGCCAGGAAGTATCCCTATGACTGCTTGATCAATGATCTTGAAGATGGCGACAGAAGCCATCCAGAGACCTTTGCGCGCTACGATGGGCTGTTGCGAGGTCGATTACCGTTACCCCTGGGACAGACTCTGCTGTGGAAAACACCACAGGTCAGCGCGTACTGGCAAGTATGGGAGGATTGGCGAAGGCTGGCCAGCCAGGCTGATTTTTTTATTGTCATGGCATTAGATCATGATTCGCTCAACGATCCTCCAGTTCCAGCATCGATTGTCAATGCTGACTGGGTCAAACAGGTCTATACCTATATGCGCTCTATTCCCCATTTGTTTGGCAACCATCCAGTCGCCTGGGAATTTCCGACCTATTACCGCCTGTTTACCGGGCAAAAGGCTGGCAAGTGGACAATCTCAGCGGGCACAGATGTTGAGGCACACATAGCGGCGGCCCTGAAAAGTCAAACGATCCTGCAAAATTATCTACAAGATCCCAATGATCCCTACCTCGAATATATGAATCCACAGGGTCAGGATACCTACCTGTTTTTTGAAACAGCCAGAAGCTCAGATGTCCTGGCGCAACTCCTGACAGAGTCCAATCAGTCAACCTGTCTTCTCGCATCCTTTTGGGATAATGACAGCGGCACAGCAAATTCGCTGGGTTGGTCCCTGATTGCTCAGGATCAGAAGGTCCATTTATGCTGACAGGAATTAAAACAAATTGCGGGCATGAAACGTATGCTCCACATAAGCGCAAAAATGAGGAGAATTACAATGCAGCAACAGAACGAAAATCAACAAACCCCATTAGATGCCAATAGCATATCTGGCATAACCCGCTTCGCCAGCCGGCCACAGGACAAAGTAAGAATTCCACTTAAAAAGCGCTTGCTCCTCGGCGGCGGGTTGCTTCTCTCATCGACGATTCTTATTCTTGCTGAGTTTACCAGGACACTGGCGGGAGTGGCTTTCTTATTAACATTCGTTTTAAATCTAGGACTGCTCTTCTATGCCATATGGTGCTTTAGAGACGGAAAACAAGGGAGTGAAAGCAGATTCATTTTCTGGTTGGGTATTGCATTCCTGGTGCTTGCTTTCAGCTCCATGGCTGGCATAATCTTTGGGCTACTCACACACTGGTTCTAAAGACGCTCACTGCTTTTGCTGCGCGATAAACGCCGCGTACCAGTGTCCGCTCTCTTTGACAATACGACGCTGGGTTGCATAATCGACATAGATCAGGCCGAACCGCTTGCTATAGCCTTCTACCCATTCATAATTATCCATCAGGGTCCAGACAAAATAGCCACACAGCGGCACTCCCTGCATACAGACTTCCCCTAGCTCGCGAATATGATCACGCAGGTATTGCACACGGCGGGTATCGGGTATGTGATTATTGCCATCCCATTGGTCAGTAAACGCGGCTCCATTTTCGGAGACCATGATCTGACGCGGAGAGTAGTCTTGCTGGACACGCAGGAGAACATCTTTCACTCCCTGAGGATAGATCTCCCATGCCATATCCGTATAGGTCGCTCCGGGCACAGGCACGACTTGCTCGTATCCATCCGCGCCAGACGGTTCTACGCCGACGCCTCGCCGGGTACGCAGCAGGGCGCGTGAATAATAATTTACCCCCAGAAAATCGAAAGGCGTGGAGATCAGAGCCATATCGGCGTCCTCACTAAGCGGAGGATGTACCGCCAGATCCTGAAAGAGCCGGGCTGGATAAGTTCCACGAAAGAGCGGGTCGAGAAACCAGCGATTGTACAGGACATCCGCTCGTTCAGCCCCTTCCTCAACGGCGGAACTGGCGTCAGCCACGGAGACAGGCATAAGGTTTAGAGCCACGCCGATGCGAGCCGACTGCTGAACGCAAGCGCGCAGGCGTATGACAGCATGGGCGTGGGCGAGAAGCAGATGATGGCCCGCGTTGACTGCCTCTTGCAGATCATGCTCTCCAGGCGCGTGCAAACCTGTGCCATAGCCTAAATAGGCAGAACACCAGGGCTCGTTCAACGTAATCCACCAGGGTACACGATCCCCCAGGCGCTGCCCAACAATCTCAGCATAATCGGCAAAGGCGTCAGCCGTCTGGCGGTTCTTCCAACCTCCACGCTCCTGTAAAGCCTGTGGCAAATCCCAATGATAAAGCGTTGCCACAGGAGAAATATGCTTTTCCAGCAACTGATCGACGAGGCGATCATAAAAATCGAGACCTCGTGTATTGACGGTCCCCACGCCCTCAGGAAGAATGCGCGACCACGAAAGAGAGAAGCGATACGCCCTGAGGTTCAATTCCGCCATAAGCGCAACATCGTCCTGCACGCGATGATAATGATCGACAGCCGCATCACCAGTTTCGCCTTGATAGATAGCGCCTGGCACCCTGACGAAAACGTCCCAGATAGAGGGTCCACGCCCCTCTTCAAGCGTAGCACCTTCGATCTGGTAAGCCGACGTGGCAGCCCCCCAAAGAAAATCAGCAGGAAAGGTTAACTGATGTGCCTGGCTCTTGTGCGAAGATCGGCTTCTCAATTGCCTGGCTGAGAAATCAGGAATAAACTGATACTCTTCCACAACACGCAAAATATGTTTGCGCAACTGCGGATCTACGCTCGGATTATTATTTAATACGCGAGAAACTGTAGCTGGAGAGACACCTGCTAAGCGCGCGATATCACGGATGGTGATTTTCTTTGTCATTGAGCTCTTCCCTCAGGGAGACGCCAGAGGGCGCCTACTTTTGCCCATAGTATATCTAGATAATGTGCGCAAAGCAACACGGCGCGCCCGTGTTGCTTTGCGCACATTATCTAAGAGCAAATAGCCTTTTTAATAAATTTACATGCAGGGTAAAATAGGAAGCGTTCTTACTGGGACATTTAAGCGCGCAAAAAGAAGGGAGCACCAATGAATACTAGCAATTCGGGTAAACAGCAGGAAAATATGGGATGCGTATTCGTCCCTACACACCTGCCGATCGGGAGTTTGTCTTGAGCCTCGCGCCGCGCCTGCTGGTTGGGGCCGCGCCCTGGCTTGATCCTGAGCGCATGCTGGTGGCGGTGCGGCAGTGGATCACGGATAGCATTACCAAACATGGCGGCGAGACGATGGTTTTTGTCGCCGAAGATGCGTCTCAAAAGCGGCTGGGCTTTGTCAGCGTTGCGCACAAGCGGCATTTCACAGGTGAACCACTAGCCTACATCGGTGAACTCGCCGTTGCTGAGGCAGTGGAGGGACGAGGAGTGGGCAGGGAGCTCGTTCGAGCATGTGAACAGTGGGCGCATGTACAGGGATATGGGCAGTGCGCGCTGGAAACGGGGTTTGCCAACGAACGTGGACGACGTTTCTATGAGCGGCTCGGCTTCAAGGAGGAGAGTGTAAGGCTGGTGCGAGTGTTTTAAGCCAGAATCGTTTGCATGAACACATGCATACCAGCGTCTACTTTCTCTGACAACACGAGGTCGGGCCGCGCAATCGCCGGAGTTCTAAACGTTGTCCTCAAGTTGTCTTGCGTTAGAGTTCCAGATAGACAGTTCAGGACAGAGGTTTAAATGCAAGCTCTTCACTTCCCGCAAGTAGAGAAGCAGGGGAAAGATCCTCCGGTAAAATCATATAGAGCACAGGTCCGCGCTTAACAGTCACCTCAACCGCCTTCGCGACCTCCGCGACGATCTCTCCCTGGACCTCGGTCTCTTTAGTAAGCGTGGTGGCATCGGTGTCTTTACGCTCCCATAACACCACGCTAACCTCACCTCCCGCTTCCTCAACAGGTATGCGATAGGTGCTCAAATATTCCTCTGCCTCCGCGTCAGTAGCAAACATTTTTGATACATAGGTAACCATAAGTCTCTCCTTTAGTGAGAAGCGATAAATCTATCATTTCCGCCATGCAAAAGAAGAAAAACAGGCAAGATAACAAAGCTTTTTCTTCTGCGCAAAGGATAGGATGCTTTTACTGGCTCTAGCACGCGCGCAAAGCCCAGCAAGTTTCATAGCATGGCCTATGCGCTTTTGTAGGCTGCGGCAGAGAAAACTCAGGAATAAAAGGGGAATGAAGGGATGAATTTGTGCGTTATATATACATGGGATCTCGAAAATGTTGACTTGATCCACAAAGCGCTTTGAGGGCAAAAAGCAAACAGGAGGGAAGGCTATGGAAGTGTATCCAAGCGATCGCGCTTCGCTGGAGCGCGCTTGTACAATCGATTTTTTTATTGCCAGCGGACCCGGCGGCCAGCACCGCAATAAGGTTGAAAGCGGGGTACGCCTGGTTCATCAGGCAAGTGGCATCACGGTCACAGCCACCGAGCGACGGTCACAATACGCGAATCGCGAAATGGCTTTTGAGCGCATGGCAGAACGTCTGGTGGAAGCTCAACGCCGCCAGATTCCGCGTGTCGCCACGCGTCCGAGCACTGGTAGCCGCGAACGTCGCCTGGAGGGCAAGCGTCACACAGCTCTAAATAAACAACGCAGAGCGACTGTTATTCACGAAAATGGCTAACAGTCGTTTTTTATTAGGATTATGGATACCTCCTGGCCTGCTCCTCTAGAAATTATGCCTCAAACCAGCCATACCTCCAGACGCTTGCCTATCACTCGCGAACTCTCAGCACTTTTTGGCATCTAAGTGACTACCAAGTGACTGCTACCTATTCTGGTCTTACTCTCTATTATCTTCTATACTTGGTCCAAGAGAGAAGAAATGGACGTTTTCTCTCTCTCCGGCGGAACATGTCTCTTTTTCAACGATCGCAATGGATTCGATCGTTGGAAAGGGGGCGTGGATACCTCAGTTGCCTAAGGAGAAGCCAATGGAAAGCCAAAGACGCTTTCGTCTCTTCACCCTCAGCCTCGTACTATTACTAGTCTGCTGCCTTGTCGGCGGCTTTTTTGGTGGGCTCAACGCTACCTATGCCGCTTCCTCCTACTGCCAGGTAACATATACGCTAACGAATCAGTGGTCTGGCGGCTTCGGCGCGAATATCGTCATCCAGAATACAAGTCCTGCGGCATGGACAAGCTGGAAGCTAGCCTTCGCTTTCCAGGCCAGTGGCCAGGCCGTCACGCAAGGCTGGAACGGCACATTTGCTGAGTCTGGCCAGAATGTGACGATTACTAACGCGAGTTATAATGGCAGCGTCGCGGTGAATGGAACCGCTATTCCAGGCTTCAATGGTGCCTGGACGACCAGCAATCCTGTACCCACCAGCTTTACAGTCAATGGCAATGCCTGTAACGGCGCAAGCAGCACAACCCCCACGGCTGGTACAACACCAACAGCCGGCACGACGCCTACCCCTGGTACCACGCCGACACCCGGCACAACACCGACAGTCGGTATGACGCCTACTCCTACCGGTCCATTTACCCCGGTAGTCACGCCGACGCCTTTGACCCTGACGGGTACCCATACAGGCAATGCGACCTGGTTTTCTGGTATCGGGGGCAATTCCTATGGTGGGTGTGGCGTGCCGCAAGCTAACCTGGACTCGCAGTACTTTGTCGCGCTTAATGTCCAGAATGATCCTGGCGATTACAGTACCATGCTCTCGCGTCCGATCGCGTCTCAATTCGCTAGCAAGATAGGCATGTTTAGCAATGGCCTTAACTGCGGACGCTGGGTTCAGGTCACGATTGGCAACTACTGCACTGGCATTAACGATGGCGCGCCGCATCAGGCCTTCTGCCGCAATGGGAGCTGGATAGCTGACAAATATAATGGCGCGACCCTCAATATGGTCGTGGCAGATAGCTGCCAGGATGGCAATGCCTGGTGTCGGGATGATCCCAATCACCTGGACCTCGCGCAGAATTCGTTAAATCAGTTTATGCTGAACGGCCAGCCGGTTGGCAATATGTACCCCAATGCCTGGAACAACCGGCAGATCAACTGGCAGTTCATCTCCGCGCCAGCCTATACCGGCGATATTCAGCTCGGCTTCTTACAGGGTGCCAATCCTTACTGGTCGGCCATCTCAATCACCCACCTGGCCAATGGCATTCATGGCATGCAATACTTTCAGAACGGTGCCTGGGTTAACGCGCCCATGGACAGCGACATGGGAGACGACTTTGTGATCCTGCCCACCGTGACTGCCGGGAATAGCTACCAGATTCGCGTCTATGACTCCGCGAACCAATTGATCAACAATGGAAGGATCTACAACTTCACTTATCCGACAAGTTGCGGCTCCTCGTGCTCTGCTGAATACCTGCAAACAACGTATACCACCAGCTAAGCCGGGCGGGCACCTTACCCCCAGATAGGAAAGCAGGTCTGGAACGTAGCGCTGTGACGTTTCAGACCTGCTTTATTTTGCAGGGAAAATTGGGAATGCGTACAAAACTGTACGCATAAGGTGCGGAGCGCAACCTCGTCGTTCAGTGGCTGCTGGCCTCTGGTACTTTGATCAAAAGCAACTGTAGAGCGCAGCTCGTGAACGTGCAGGTGGTCCACACAAAAAGTGTAGCATAAAAAATGTCAGAATACCATAGTGCTAATGAGAAAGTTGCCAGATATGCACGGCGTTATTCTCGCTAGTGAAAGCGATATAACGCCCCTTTGGCGACCAGGCCGCGCGTTCTGTAACGTGGAGCCAGGAGCCGTTGCTTGTTGGATACACGGTTATCTGCTTGCCGGTGCTGGCCTCCCAGATGTGGATAGCCTGGCCGCCAGTAGAGGCAAGATACTTGCTATCAGGAGACCATGTTACCGTAGTAGTTAGTGCCTGATGCCGGGTATATGTCAGGATATGGATTTGATCCTGCGCTTTTCTCACCTGTACAGCTTTATCTCCACAGGAGGCGATATAGAGTCCGTTGGGAGAAAAGCGGGCGTCTGCGACACTTTTCGCGTGACCACGATATTCATTTAACGGGAGGCCAGTACGCGCGTCCCAGATATGAACCTTGCGCCCGGCTCCCGTCAGGAGCCAGCGACCATCGGGAGACCAGGCTAATGCTCTACCTGGAAGCGGGGCTTCAGCGTATTTAAGGTGCTGCTGTGGCTGCCAGAGGCCGCGCTTACCGCTGGCTTCCCATAGAACGAGGCCGTCCTCTCTGGTCGTCGCGATCTTTTGGCCATCCGGGGCATAGCTGACTACGCGTAATCCCGCTAACTGTTTGGAGGAGCGCCGCAGCAACTGGCCATTGAGAGGGTTCCATATGCGTACAAAACCTTCTCTGCTTCCCGCGGCGATCTGTGTACCATCGGGCGACCAATCGATGGAGAGCATCTCGTCTGTCGGCTCGCTGTAGGCGCTGACATGGCGCCCGTTTAGCGTTTCCCAGACATGCACGCTCTGATCCTCGCTGGCGGTAGCAATATATGTTTCATCCGGCGACCAGGCAATGCTCCTGATAGGCTTTGTGTGCCCACGATAGACAGCGATGAGCGCGCCAAGAGCAGGCGCTGGCGCGGCGACACCCGGTACATAGACGGTCGGACCTGGCCGCGCCAGAACGGTAGGGATGGGATTGGGAATGGCTGGAGGAGCCGGCCTCGCCAGAACGGTAGGCACAGGCCTGGGTGAGATAGAAGGTGTGAGGGATTGCCCATCTTTACTACAGAAGAGCGCGCCTGGCCGATTAAAGTAGCCGCAGCGAGGACAATGCTCGCCCGGCGCGTACGCCGCGCTCAGGGATGCTTGTGCCAGGGCATGCGCGAACTCTTGCACAGAAGAATAGCGCTTGTGCGGATCTTTTTCTAGCGCGCGTAAGATCACTTGCTCTACAACTAGAGGCAGCGAGGGGACGAATAAACGCAAAGAGGGAGGAACGTCCTGCAAATGCGCGACAAGTTGATTGCTTGCTCCTTCAAAAGGATGCCTACCACATAGCCATTCATAGGCTACTGCCGCCAGAGAATACTGGTCACTGGCAGGGCGGGCGTGACGCCTGATATGTTCAGGGGCCATATAGGCAAAGGTTCCAATCAGATCCTGCTGAGTAAGCGAGCCTGTTTTATACGCACCTACGGCAATGCCAAAATCGCTCAACACAATGGTCCCGCTGGCACTGATCAACATGTTTTCCGGCTTGATATCGCGATGCACAATATTTTTTTGATGGGCATACTCTAATGCTAAAGCGAGTTGCTGAACATAGGGTAACAGAGTCGCGAGAGGCACTATTTTCCCATGAGGATGCCTGTCGTGCAACGTCCCCTGAGGAGCATATTCCATGACCATAAACGGCAGCGCCTGATCGAGACCAAAATCCAGGACGCGAATGATATGAGGATGGACCAGGCTTGCGATTAGTTGAGCCTCTTTAAGAAATCCCTGCAGATCCTGGCCACTCAGACTTGTATCCAGGATTTTTACAGCAGTCTGGGTGCGGAGAAAAACGTGCTCAGCGAGATACACATGAGCAAATCCCCCCTGCCCAAGCAAGCGTATCAAGCGATAATTGCCAAGCTGCTGGCCAGCGCGATCAACCATATATTTGCCTTATATAAGATATTTTGCTCTATGCAGTCTTCTATAGAGTATATTATATGCCTCAAGGGCCATGCAATAAAACCTGATTTTTGCAATAGGGTTTCTCCAAAGTCGTCTTGCGCTCTTGTAAACGTTTCCATTGGAGGGTTCAGGGAGTGTGGAAAAGACTTGTGAGAAACCCTGATTTTTGCAAAGCGGCCAGCGGCCCCTCGCGGCTCCTCGCAAAGGTTTTCTTGTGAGTAAAAGTGGGAATGGACTGCTACGCGGTGAAATCGTAGAAAAGACAACAAGTGGCGGTTCCAAAGTCAGGAAATAATTCATGGCCTATAGATTACTCTGGGTGCGCGCGACGAGGGCGCTGTGCCATGCGCGTACTTCGCGGCCTCTGCGATGGCCAATGGTTTCGAGGACGGCGGCGCTGGTGGCTCCCAGGCGCAAGGCTTCTACTTCGCGTCCCTGCGCGAGAAGGGTGCGCGCCAAGCCGTACTGGGCGCAGGCGAGCAGATCCTGACCACCTTCGGGGGCCGTGGTGAGCATGGTGCGGAAATCCTGTTCGGCCTGCTCTATGTTCTGCTGATCAAGGTGCAGGTCGCCAAGTTCGTTGAGCACATGGCAGATAATTTGGGGAATGCCAATACCGTAAGCCATGGTCAGGCTCTCTTGCAAATAGGGTTCGGCTTCGCGAAAGTTCTGCTGCCGGCGCGCAATCGAGCCCAGGTTGAGCAGCAAGAAACTGATCCACTCTTGATGGCCAATTTGCCGGGCGATTTGCAGACCCTCTTGAAAATAGAGCGTGGCCTGCTCATAATCGCCCTGCTCACTGGCAGCATCGCCCAGATTGTTCAGCGAGCCGCTGATCCATTCTTGATGATTAAGCTGACGAGCGATTTGCAGGCTTTCGTGCAAATAGATCATCGATTGAGCATACTTGCCTTGCTCGCTCTCCATGACGCCGAAATTCAAGAGGATAGTGCAAACAAGCTCATCTGCTTTAATTTGCCGACCAAGCTTGAGGGCTTCTTCAAGGTACACCTGCGCCTGGGAGTAGTTGCCACGCCTGATTTCGATTGAGCCAAGGATATCCAGTTGTTCACAAGTTTGTTCAAGATCTCCAAGTTCGCGTGCCAGGGTCAGACCCTCCTGCAAATAGGCTTCAGCCTGTTTATAATCTCCGCTTTTCCAGATAATCGAGCCGAGACTGGCCAGGAGGGCGCAAATAAGTTCGCGGTCGTCAACCTTGCGAGCATAAACCAGGCCCTCGCGCAAATACTTCTCAGCCTGCTCGTAGTCACCGGGCTTCCAGGCCATATCGCCTAAATAGAGCAGGATGCTGGCCAGGCCATGCTCGTCGTTCAGGGCCATAGCGGCCTGATAGGCGCGCTGGAGATGAGTACCAGCGGTCTGATAGAGGCCGCGTGAGAGCAGGAAAGGAGCGAAGGTCGCCGCTGTGCGGATGAGCTCGATAACATTTGCCTGTTCGTGGGCAATATCAAGAGCGGCAAGGATGTTGCCGCTTTCGATCTCAAGGATGGCATAATCTTTGGGCTGTTTTTCGACAAAGGCGCTGATATAGGCATTAAGGCGCTGATAGGCGCTATCATCGGTCAGGCGCAGGCGCGCGTAGTCGGCGATGGTCTGGTGCAGGCTATAACGGTCGGAGCCACTGATCTCTAGCAAGCCGGTATCGGTAAGCTGGTCGAGGACGGAGATTGTGCTGGCGGTGACGGCCAGAGCCGCCTCTTCGGAGAAAGTATTGGGGCGCGGTGGAAAAACAGAGAGGGCGTACAGGGCCTGGCTGGCTGGCGGCGCGAGTTGTTGATCGGTCACGGCAATTACGGTTTGCAGAGAGATAGGAGTGTCGCCTGGTAAACTGGGATGGCGCTCGATGGGTGCTTGCAGTTCGCTGACGTTAAGGCGCTCGTTGGCATCGCGCAAACGTTGCAGGGCCGCGGCTATATGACGGGCCGTGCTGGTATAAGCCTGGCCACGCAGATAGTTGCCAATTAAAGTAAGCGCCAGAGGCAGGCCACCTACCGCTTCGACCAGTTCACGCGCCCGCTGAGTTTCCTGTTCGACGACCTGGGGTGCCAGCAGATGTAAAAGCCCCAGGCTCTCTTCGCTATCCAATTCTTTAATGGCCGTGGCTCCGTTAGTCGCGATTTGCGCGGCGATGGAGGGAAAGCGCGTGGTGACAAGGTGGGAGCAGGCAGGTCCGCCAACCTTGAGGGTCAGGGCATTTTCTAGTACCCAGACATCGTCGATAACCAGAAGCATGGTGCGGGTGCCGATGGTGCGATGGAGGGCCACGGCCCAGGATTCGACATCGCTAAGCGAACTCATTTCACTTGCCGAGATACCCAGTAGCGAACCCCAGCGACTCAGATGGCTCTGAATATTTGGCTCCAGGCCAAGTCCGGCCCAGAGAATGCCATCCTTGAAGTGCGTACGAATAATGGGATCATGCGCCAGAGTGATCGCCAGCGCGGTCTTGCCCACGCCAGGCAGACCATTCAAGGCGGTCAAAGCAGCGCTACCGCCCAGGCAGAGTCGCTGTTGCAGGTGCTTCATTTCTTGATCGCGGCCAATCAGAAAATGCATAGGTAAGAGAGGGAGCGAGGGATCGACCAGTGTCGCGACAGCAGGCGCAGAGCTGGTTAAGGGCAATGCTTGACCGCTCCCAACTCCCTCTTTCACAGCGGTCGTCACTGACCAGATCTCCGCGGGGTCAATCTGGAGCAGTTCTCCCAGCTTGATACGTAGCAGAGGAAGGGGAAGCGTAGTGCCGTTTTCCCAGCGCAGAATCGTTTTCTTGGCCACGCCCATTTCCTGCGCCAGATCCGCGCGTGTCCATCCCCGCCGCAGGCGGGCCTGGACAAGCAAATGCGTTTTATAGGAATTATTGTCAGCTTTATTCATTCCCCTTACCCTCCTGCTCTCTCGCTGTATGTTTTCAGGCTGTGAACAGTCTATTTACTCTGCTATAATAACGTCTGGGTAAGCAATTTCGTCCGTATGATCCCACTTTTGCCCCAGGGCGACTTTGTCAAATCTTATCATATACGAGCGTATAAATCCCTCTGTTTATCTCTATCTTTGGAGCAATTCTGAAAATTCCACGCCTGTCCACTTTTCACGGGCAGATTTCCTCTCTTCCCCAGCCCCCTCACCCTCAGAAACGACAAAGCGAGCGAAACGGGCAGTTCTGCGCGGCACCGCGCAGAACTGCCCGTTTCGCTCGCTTTGTCGGAGGAAAGCAGATCCCTAAAGGGATCTGCAAAAAAAACTGCCCGCAAGAGATAAAAAGCCGCAGGCCTCCACGGCACGCGGCTCCATCTCTATTGTCAGACGCCCTTCGACCCTCTGTCCGGGCACCTTAATTGTTACTAATCGCTAATTCGATCGTGTTCAACGAGCCAGCGGATAAAATCCAGACGATGTTGCTCTGCCAACATTTCGCGACTCTTACGCTCCACCAGTTGTTCTTTCAAAGTAATGAGCTTTGTCGCTTCGTCCTCTGTGAAGCCCTCTTCACAAAGATGGTTGAAGGCTGCGCTTTCGGTGACATACATGTTCTCGGGCATATCTTCTGCTCCTTCGTTCATAAAGGAACGCACTAACAATGATGACAACCGCAATATCTACCTGATCTCCCCATTTATTAGAGAGACGCACCAGGGCATTCGCTTATAAATCCTTTTGGAAAATGCTCGCTACTCTATCTCAAAAGCAATTCTCCAGATAGTATTCTGCCTCTCTAGTAAGCTTCCTCTCTACTACTAACAACTTCTTTTGGTCAGAACTTATTCCGGTTATTGGTTGAGGCAAATTTCTCTTCCTGTACTATACAGTACGCAGCAGGGATCTGAAGAGTTGCGCCAGATTTACTGGCTTGCTAAATTTGTTTTTATGTATATATCCTGGTGGCGGATTAATGCTCTATCGGCCTGTTCCTGCCCTGGTTGCCCAGACGATAGATTCTGAGGGCCCGTTCCGTGGCTTCGCTGGTCAGGCGTGTGGCAGCGCGCATGGACTCGTTGAGGGTCATAGGGCCGGAGGGCAGGACCGCGAGTCCGTCTATGCCGAGTTGATAGACTTCCTGGTAGTTGTCGCCCAGACCGCCAGCGATGGCCAGGACCGGCAGGTGATATTTTTTCGCCAGCGCGGCCACCGCTCCCACGCTCTTACCATAGGCAGTCTGACTATCCAGGCGTCCTTCGGCGGTAATCACCAGGTCGGCTTGCTGCAGATGCTCCTCCAGGCGCACAGCCTCCAGGACGATTTGCGCGCCGGGACGTAACGAGGCGTTGAGAAAAGCCAGCAGGCCCGCTCCCAGGCCACCAGCCGCGCCCGCGCCTGGCACATCGCGCACAGCCCTGCCAAGGTCACGCTCGATAATGCGCGCATACTGAGCCAGAGCCGCATCCAGTTCCTCCACCATTTCCGCTGTCGCGCCTTTCTGCGGACCATACACCGCGGAGGCGCCGGTCGGACCACACAGCGGATTGTTGACATCGCAGGCTACTTCGCAAATGCACGCGGCCAGGCGCGAGTCCAGCAGATCTGTCTTTATACGGGCCAGTTGTGCCAGGGCCGCGCCACCAGCAGACAACTCGTTACCCTGCGTGTCCAGGAGTTGCGCACCCAACGCCTGGGCCATTCCAGCCCCACCATCGTTGGTCGCGCTACCGCCAATACCAATGATCAAACGCGTACAACCTGCATCAAGGGCCACGCCAATCAACTCGCCTACGCCGCGCGTGGTCGCGACTCGTGGAGCGCGCTGTTCGGGAGCGAGCAGAGGCAGGCCAGAACTGGCAGCCATCTCGATAACCGCCGTCTGGCCATCGCCCAGCAGTCCCAGAAAAGCCTGTACCTGCTCTCCCAGCGGCCCGCTTACCATGCGCTCAACCAGCCTGCCGCCTGTCGCATCGACCAGCGCCCGCGTCGTCCCTTCGCCACCATCGGCCACCGGGACCACCCTCAACTCTGCGTCTGGATAGACTTCACGTACACCTTGAGCTATAGCCTGGCCAGTTTCAGCCGCACTCAAGCTGCCCTTTAACGCCTGAGGCGCGATCACAATCCTCATGCTATACCACCTTTCACGGATAAAACTCACTGTTGCCCTGTATTATAGCAAAGAAAAAATCATAACCAGGAAGCGGCCTACAAGTACTGGTACTCTCCACATCACCTTGAAAAGCGTTGAAACATGCTTTATTCTCAACATAGGAAAGCTCTTACATAGAACTTTCGCATTTATTTGCCAAACGCATAAGGAGATGATGGAACGATGGGATACATGTACCGTACTACGGATACTGATGATCTTGAACAGGGGTAAAATACTTCTCTTTCCTCTTTGGACACGCAGATAATCCAGGAAGAACGGGGGTAATTCCTGGCAATTCATTCCACCGATCATCAGTAGCGCGCATATTCCGGTTGTCCGACCCCATCTACACCTTGTCCAAGCAGATGAGCAAGGGAAAGCATCATCCCAGGGCCAGCCATTGCCTCCACCCACTTCTAAGACTGAGGGGGCGCCGCTTTTCCGCTTGAGCTTCGTTGGACCCGATCAACAATGGTATAGCGTCAGCGCCAATGTTGGCCAGGGAGCAGTTCTGCAGCAGCCCGCGCCATTGGCATACGCGCCACCTGCTCAGAGAATACAGCAGCTTCCACCACAGGAGTACATCCAGGCAACACCAGGTCAGAATAGATTACAGCAAGCGACCATTCAGCTGCTGCCCGGCCAACAAAGAGCGCAACAAGCGTGGCAGCAGGGGCAAGCGACTCTGGTCTCCCACGCGCGGGGAACCAGAGTCGCTGGTAAGGCGTCCAGCCCAGGACACGCCAGCACAGGATGCTGAAGATGCTGACAGGAATTTCTTGTTGCAAATCGTCCAGCCAGGCCTGGCCGGCCTGATGGACGGCTCGGTCTCCACGCTCGCGCCGATCTTCGCGGTCGCCTTTGCTACGCATCGGCCATTCACAGTCTTCCTGGTGGGTATGGCTTCGGCTCTGGGAGCAGGAATCAGCATGACCTTTTCCGAGGCCCTTTCCGACGACGGGGAAATCACCGGGCGTGGCAAGCCGTTTCTACGCGGCGGAGTCACAGGTTTGATGACATTTTTGAGCGACGCTGGCCACGCCCTACCATTTCTCATTCCAAACATTCAGCTTGCCCTTTTGACCGCTTACGCAGTTGTAATCCTTGAATTGTTTGGCATAGCCGCTATTCGCCATAAATACTTCCATACTAAATGGTGGCTCTCTATTGTACAGGTAGTTGGTGGTGGTGTGCTTGTCTTCCTGGCTTCTCAATGGACCTGGAATTTCTCCTTCGCCGCCATGCCACGTGGCGCATCGCTGCTGAGAATGTTCTCTTCCAGCCTGGCAATATCCTGATCAATGCCAAAAAGGGAGAAGAGGCTCAGGAAAGAAACGAAAAATAACACCCTCACGTCACTATGATCCTTTATACGGAAGATAGCCGGTTTGATATTCTCTGCTACAACCTCTACACACTATCTTTCTCTTGACAGATGCTCTTAGGTCATGCTAATATCCTAGTAGCCAGATAAGATATTAGCATAACCTAACCCTAGAGCAGGAGATAGATACGAGCTCTTTATTGCGTACATAAGGACAAACTGACAAGAGTTCTACAGGAGAGGGTCGCTCCTGAATTGTTCGGCATAGATGATGCCAATCAGCTGTTGGGGAAGAAAAGGAATTGAAAAGTATGACACAGAAGAGTACTTCAAGCGTGCAAGGGTCTTCACGCCATCTCATGACGATTGGCTTAATCGTGGCTGCCCTGGTCATCGCAGCCCTTTTGATCTGGCAAGGAGTCACCGCGGCTGGCACGCCCGATCCTACAACTCCTCATCTCAGTCCACTGGTAGCTATTCTAGATATAGCAGCGCTCGTCTTCCGTGAAGGTATAGAGTGTGTAGTCGTTTTAACGGCGGTTACCGCGAGTCTGAGAGGCTCGAACAGCCTCTATCGCAAGCCGATAGGTATAGGTGTGGTGGTTGGAGCGGTAGTCACATTGATCACCTGGTTTATCGCAGTGAGCATTCTTAACGACCTGACCACCGTGGTGTCAGCGCTTGCCCTGCAGGCCTGGACCGGTCTGCTGGCGGTAGTAGTCTTGCTGGTAGTGATGAACTGGTTCTTCCATAAAGTTTACTGGACCGGCTGGATTACCTTTCACAATCGCCGCAAGCAAAATCTGCTGGAAAAAGCGAAAACCGTTGGGGCGTCGCGTCTGGGCATAGCGGGAGGGCTGGTACTCCTGGGTTTTGCCTCCTTCTATCGCGAAGGCTTTGAAGTGGTGCTCTTTCTACAAAGCTACAGGCTCCAGTTGGGTGCGACGCTTGTCTTCTATGGCGCGCTCGTGGGCATTCTGCTCTCTGGCATTCTGGCCTTCTTGAGCTTTGTCGGCAATCGTCGCGTACCCTATAAGCGCATGCTGGTTCTGACCGGGGCGCTGCTGGCGGTAGTGCTCTTTATCATGGTAGGTGAACAGATTTTTGAAATGGAACAGGCCGGCTGGTTTAGCCCGCTCAACATTGGCTGGCTGGACTGGGTACCCGGCTGGGCAGGCACCTGGCTCTCGGTCTTCCCTGACTGGATCACAGTGCTGGCCCAATTTGTGGCTATGCTCCTGGTAATTGGCTCATACTACTTCTCGCGCTACCAGGCCGTACTTTTGCCGAAAAAGCGTGGCGTAACCCCCTATGCGCGCCGCGAAACTGAACCCCAGGCAGAAGTAGTCGGCACCCCTCTTGCTGTGCTCGAAACAAATAAAGCATAAAAAAACGTAAAGCAGAGAGGGTCCTGGAGCGCGCCGCTCCAGGACCCTCTCTGCTTTACGTTGTGAGTGATTGCTCTGGTAGCGCGGGTACTGGGCAACCCTGCGATTTGCATGATCATCAGATCAAGACTATACTACGTAACGAGTTAAAAACCGAACAGGCACGGAGATATTTTATGAATCTAGATGGAATTATACTAACCTGGCACTGGAGTCCATTTTCGCTGGCAGCTCTCTTGTTGTTCTGCCTGGCATATGCTCTGACGCTGGGATTGATGCATCGGCGCAGCCCACAGGAGCGGCCCATCAAGAGGCGTCAGATTGCCTGGTTTAGTAGCGGAATGTTGATTATCGCGCTCTTCCTCTTTACGCCAATTGACACAATTGCGCGCACGCAGCTTTTTATGGCCCATATGTTTCAAGTTGTCGCGATCATTACCTTTGCCGTACCCTGTGTGCTTTTTGCCTGCCCAGACTGGCTTTTTCAACCGGCCTTTGATTGGCCTGTCTCGCGAGCAGTAATCAAGCTATTAACTCGGCCTGTAGTGGCCTCAGTGATCTTCAATGCGGTCTTTCTCTTCTGGCATCTGCCAAGAATCTACGATAAAACATTGTTCGCTCAGGGTGCTATTCTTTATCATGTAATGATCTGGAGCCTGTTCTTGGTCTCATTCCTCAACTGGTGGCCATTGATTGGTCCCCAACGCCAGCTTCACCACATGAGCTATCCGGCCCAAATCGCTTTTGCCTTCCTGGATGGCGAACCCCTGCAAATTTACGCCTTCATTATTGTCTTCAGCGGTGTTGTGCTCTATCCTTACCCGGTGCCAGCGCAATTTCTCAGTCCTTTCGCCGACCAGGCGGCGGCGGGCGCGCTTTTACTCTTACCGGGCATTGTAGATTTTGTGGTGATGTCGCCACTTTTCTTCCGCTGGCTGCGCGAGCACGAGGAGAAAGCGCGCATCAATGACGAGCGCCTGCAAGCACTACGTGAGGCTCGCGCTCTCGCTGAAGCAGAGGAGGAGGAAGAGGTATCCTCACAAAGCCTGCCCTATCTAGCTGACTGATGTATTTGTAGTACTCTGTAGCAGCCGGTCAGCCCGGCTGCTACAGAGTACTACGGCCTAAAGTTGAACTTGAAGCAGCAATTTGCCGCTGGTGGCGTGGCTTTCCATCATTTGATGCGCCAGAGTCGCCTGCTCCAGAGGCAGTGTAGCGGCAATAGCAAGGTGGACCTGGCCCGTTTTGCAAAGATCAATGGTCTGACGCGCAGTAGCGACCAGATGCTCAGGTTTGTCCTGCCTGAGAGCGCCAAAGCTATAGCCCAGAATGCCCTTATTGCCGGCGAGAAGTGTGGCTGGCGCGACCGGCACGTCAGGATTGCCACTGGCGTTGCCGAAATTGACCAGTCGTCCGCCAGGCGCGAGTAGGCTCAAGCTCTGGCTGCGCGTTGGCTCTCCCGCTGCATCGAGTACAATATCAACCCCTCGCCCTTCTGTCACGGCGCGTACGGACTCGACGAAACCGTCGCGCAGGAAGATCTGCTCATAACCAGAGGATCGGGCAAAAGCGATCTTCTCCGCGCTCCCGACAGTTCCCAGCACGCGCCCCGCGCCCAGCAGACGCGCCAGTTGTCCCGCCAGGCTGCCCACACCACCAGCCGCGGCATGGATCAGTACCGTTTCTCCTGGCCGCAGGCGAGCGACATTAACGAGCGTATCATAGGCTGTGGTCGCCGCCATAGGGAATGCTGCCGCTGTAGCCAGGTCAAGCTGGCCGTGTGGACCCTCCAGCGGAATAGTGAGTTTAGCCTCGGCAAGCGCGAGTTCCGCGTAACCCCCGCTCTGCACAAAAGCCGCAACAGGCTGACCGATACGCAATCCTTCTACTCTCTCCCCTAACTGATGGATATATCCGGCAACCTCCAGGCCTGGCACAAAGGGAAAGCGTTCAATACGATAGCCACGCTGGCGAGCCATAATATCCATATAATTCACGCTGGTATAAAGCACGCGAATACTGACCTGCAGCGCTCCTGGCTGAGGATTGGGCAGAGTACGAAGTGTCAGGACATCTGGTCCTCCTACTTCTGGGATAACTATTGCGCGCATTGTTTTTCTCTCTCTCTGCATGCTTGACGTTTTTATTGCTTGCTCGTCGAAGGATCACTTTGCTGCTGCTCATAGAAATCTAGCTTTTGCTGGACTGCTCTGAGCAAAGTAGCGAGAATAGCTTGCTGTTCATAAAGGTGCTGCTGATGTTGTCTCAGGAGAGCCATGCGTTTCTCTTTCACGAATTGAGGGATAGCGGCGCCCTGTTGTAAGCGCTCAAGCATGCAGCCATCCTCTGTAAAGCTCATAATATCTTCCAGGGACATGCCTGTCTGTTTGAGTTGCAGCAGAAAAAGTAAGAACGCCACATCGGCCTGAGTGAACTGACGCATCCCATTTGCCAGACGCTTGATACGGGGTAGCACGCCGGTCTTCTCATAAAAGCGGATCGTATAAGCAGAAATTCCCGTCTGTTCAGCGACCTCTTGAATAGTCATTTGCCATTTCCTCCTTCTTTCAGCAGCTAGACAAAGCATACACGTTAGAGTTGACTCTAAGTCAAGGGCAGAAAGGCTGTGGGGCAAAACTCGCCTGCAGGCATGCCGCCAGCCTTTTGCGCAGAAACCTCTCCCCAGATTTTGAGGTAAGTGGCTGAGTTTGTAGGCAGATCTGCGCTTACAAACTCAGCCACTTATCAAACGATGCGGCGGCAAAGCCGCCAGGGACGGGAGTTTTGTCCCACCGATAAAGCAGAAGTATAGAACTGACTCGTACTCGTTCTATAAGATAAGCTTATATAAAGTTTATTTCAGTAGAGAGCTTTGTAGGGGCGCGCGCCGGGTAAACCATTTAAGATAGCGTGCAATGCCGGGGCGCACTTCAGCGATCATATCCAGATCCTTCTGGGAGAGCGGGCGGATAAGCACCAGCATCAGGGCGGCAATGACGATAAAACCGATGGCGAAGACAGCCAGCATAACTTTGCCGCTGGGATGGAAGATCAGGGAGGGCAGGCCCGCGATGGCCGTGGCCAGGACGATACGCAGAGTGTAGTTCAGAGGATATTTCTCCGGCAGATATTTCCAGAGAAAGAGCAGCATCAAGGAGGTAGTGACCAGGCGCGCCGCGCCATCGGCGATCAGCGCGCCCGCGGCCCCCCAGAGGGGCACCAGCCAGAAGCCCAGGCCCAGCACTGCTGCAAGCCCGACCCACTGCGCGATCACCACCCAGCGCGAGCGGCCTAACACATACAGGGTTGACTGATGCACAGTCATACCCAGGACGCGTACTACAAGATTAAGTGCTATGAAGAGGGCGAAGAGTTGTCCGGCAGGCAGATACTTTTCGCCATAAAGCGTAACCACAATATTCTGGGCGTTAAAGAGGCAGAAAATCAGCCCAGGAGCAGAGAGCAAAGTCTCGATTTTAATCAATGTTTGCCAGATGCGCGAGAGGCGACCATAGTTTGCACCGATAAAAGCCGCTGCCAGCGCGGCTACACCGACGCCTCCAAAGCCTGAGACCAGTAAAAGGTTAGCCCCATCGGTCAGTTGAAAGGAGATATTAAAATATGCCTGCGCTGCTTTGGCGGCGAACCTGATCAGCAGTAGAAGCGAGATTTGCTTGAGTAGCGCGCCCGATACCAGGTTGGTAAACCAGGCCGCGAAACCCAGGCGAAAGACCGGTCCCAGCGGCTGTCTATAGCCTCTAGCGCGCGTAAAGAGCAGTGGGGAGAGCCAGAGACTGAAGACGAACGCACCCACGAAAGTTATAATACCCTGCAGCCAGAGAACGCCCTCAATACCCCAGCCAAGGCGCAGCGTCACAAAGCCCAGCACGAGCAGGAAAAGCTGGCCCAGACCTCCGACGATAAAGACTATCTTCATGCGCATCAACGCGGCGTAGACAGCGTTAAGCAGGCTAAAGACGCCGTTAGCCAGCACCCAGAAAGCGACTGGCGCGATATGCGCCTGCAGGGCGGGATCGCGCAAGCCCGCAGCCATATCCGAGGTCAGGCTGGTGGGAATAAGCGCCAGCAGTGTGGCCAGCGCGGGCAGACTGAAGAAAAGCACAGCCAGGGTCAGCCCAAGCACGGCCAGGCGCGTTAGCAACAGGCGGCGAATCAACGAGGCTGCCGCGGCCTGCCCGTGTTCCGCGGCCAGGCGTGGCACAAAGGTCGTTGTGGCATCCTCAAGACCAAAAGCTACGATATATGCGATCGTATTAAAGGCCGCTGCCGCATCTACATAGATCGTATAATTAGCCACATCGGTACTACGCGTAAGCAAAATAGTCAGCAGAAAGAGCGAAAGATAGACCCAGAGGCCGTAAACCTGGTTAATCAAATAGTTGCCAGGCGTGCGCTTCAACAGATCGTGCGCGCCATCTTCGCCCAGCGGACCCGTAATCTCAGTTGACGAAGGCACGAGCGGGTTGAGCGTATGGGTAATCGTGCGTAGCATCCCGGAAGTCTGTTTTTGTATTTCTTCTGGCTCCACAGAGGCATCGTTTCCCTTCTTTGTTTCCGCGGAGTCGTCTTCTGGTCCGGTATCAAACCGTTGGAGTCTCACCGGTCTTAGCATGAATATGTCGCCCACAATTTCTTTAGAGTTGCTGCTCTCTAACTAGCAAGATTCTACCCATGCCCTTTAGTGGAAACGCAGAGGACATACTCTCTGCGCTGTTTGCTCCCCACAGTTATGGCGCAGGACCATCACGAGCGGAAGGCCCTTCATCCACTGGATGGACACAAGTCGGCTGGATTTGACATATGCTGGCAGGCCTGCCAGCAAGCTAAGCATTTGCCTCACGTAGCTGAACTGCGTGGCTTAAAAATATACTGAGCCAGCCATCCCATCCCGCCCAGAACCGCGAACAACTCTAGAACACTGACATTAGCCGAGACACTTTCTGCTGCTACCAGATAGAAGATACCCACTTTAGAATTGGCTGCGGCGACAAAGAGGCCAAGGCCAATCCACGCAGGTAGTGTAGCATAGAACAATGCGTGTTGCCAATTACGGCAGAGGAATCCCACCAGAGTAGGGATAATATAGAGCAAGATAGGAATGATTAGCGCCACACCTGGAGGATATGGCCCATCCTGGGCCGCGGTGGCGGAGTTAGGCAGGAGACGCGCCCAGTCACGAGTGGGAATCAACGCGCTGGTAATCAGGAGGGTATCGAGGGCTACAAGGGCAAAGACGCCAATCGAGCGGTTTTTGCTCTGCGCTGGCGCTTGCAGACTTAAACGAAGCATAGTAAAACCTCTTCTCTCTCTGCTGGTGCTGGCTGCTATTCGATCCGTAAATGAAACCCAGGTCTCGCGCCTCAAGTGGGCGAGGAACGCTCCATTTAGATGAGTGTTATTGCTATTATTACACGTGTATCAGGCCCATTTGATATTTGAGCAGCAGAATACGGCGAACCGCGTCGTTGATCTGCTGCTGGCTGATCGCGCCTGAGGAGATAGCCTGCTTGATGCCCTTGAGCATGGCAGCCAGATCATTGGGCGAGGCTGCTCCCATCAGTAAATCATCGCCAGCCTCAACCGCCATGGCCGCAGCCTGATCAGGGCCGTAATAATTACTAATGCTGTCCATGGTCAGGCTGTCCGTCATAATCACACCCTGGAAGTGCATCTGATTGCGCAGAATGCCAATGACTTTCGGCGAGAGCGACGATGGCTCGGTAGTATCCAGCGCCTTGACATATTCGTGCGTGACCATAATCGCGTGGACATTGCCCTGCTTGATCAAGCTGCTATAGGGCGCCCAGTCGATCGAATTCAGGGAGTTGAGTGAGCGCTGCAAGTCGGGCGGACGATAATGGGGGTCCACGCTAACATCGCCAAGGCCGGGAAAATGTTTGAGCGTGCCCAGCACTTTGCCGCTTTTCTGGAGTCCTTGCAGATAAGCGCCGGACATCGATGTGACAATAGCAGGATTTGTACCATAGGTGCGACCGTAGAGCTGCGAGTTATAAACATTCGTGACATCTACGACGGGTGCCAGATTTAAATTCAAGCCATAAGAAGCTAGATTCTGCGCATCCTTGATGCCCTGGTTATAAGCATTCCTGGCATCCCCGCTCGCGCCGATTGTCGCGGCAGATGGCTGAGGACCATCCAGCGTAGCCAGGCGATCCACTGTGCCCCCTTCCTGGTCAATCGCCAGCGAGAGAGGCAGAAAGGCATTTTTTTGCATCTGAGCGGTCAGGTTCTTCAACTGAGATTTGCTGATAATATTGCCATTGGCCGCGAAAACGAGGACCGAGCCAATTTTGTACTGTGTAATCATCGCATCTAATTGAGGGGAATAATCTGGTCCGGTAAACTGCACCATCATCATCTGGCCCAATTTCTCATCAAGCGTCATATTAGACAGGAGCAGATCGACAATCTGCGCAGGCGTTTTAGCTGGTATAGCTGTGCCATTACTATTGCTCGGCGTGGGACTACTATGCAGGAACTGTTGAGCAATCTGCGTCAGCAAGTTCGGGTTAGTATTCCTCTGACTATCCCAGGCGTTGGCCCAACCCTGCGCGCCAAAGGACTGATTAAAGCTAGCAGAGATGGCGTTGATGAGCACAATAGCCAGCAACGCTACCATCAGCAGGGCTTTTTGACGGGTCAAGGGCTTTCTCTGGAGTTCAGATGGCCTGGCTACCACGAGTATGGGCAAAGGTGTAGTCGGGGCGTCGATAAAGGTCGCCCGAACAGGTGCAGGTGGCACAGGCGGCGTAGGCGTCACCAGAGTAGCTATTTTCCTGGTCTCGATAGGTGCCGCGGAACGTTGAGCAGCCTGCACATTTGCTTTCTGCTCTCCAGGCTTGACCATTGCATCATCTTGCCTGAGGATGGTTAAAATATGCGTGTCTTGCCGCGCAACTTCATCTTCTAGATCGGCCTCGCGCCATGCCTCTTCAGCCGCCAGAGTGTTATGATAGATCGCGGATAAACCAGCATAAGTGGGCAAATCCGGCCAATAGCTAGCGGGAGTGCCTGGCACCTCGACGCCAGACCGATCAGTATCTATATGCACCTTGGAATGCTGGCTGGCGGAAATAGCAGTAACGGGAGCGCCAGGGCCTGACGCGGACGGACCACTCGGCTGGTCGGCGTCAACGCTGGTATTTGTGGAGGACGGAGACGCAGCAAACCGCAGGCTTGCCAGCACATCGGCTTGCGACATGTCAGAGCCTGTAGGCTGCTCAGCTATGTCTGGCTGGATCTCATCCCGCTTCTGAGATGGGCTGACCTCCAACTCTGACGGCTTGACTGGCGGAGCTGGTACGGCAGGTGACTGGTCGAGTTGCTTCGTCTGTCTGTTGCCTGTAAGTAAGGAGTCTTTATTCATGGTAGCTGGTACTCCATTAACGCCAGGGGATGTTCGGCGAGATGGAATCACGTTTTTGCGCGGGATAACGGGTTGTCGCAAAGGGATTTCTGGCACTTGCTCTCTTTTGGCTGCCGGGAGCCTGCGCGGCGTAGCCTCTTTATCTTCCTCAGGCCAGCCATCTGCTCCACTGGCTTTATCGTTACTATTACTCTTCTCTTGCTTGGGGCCACTGACTGTACCCTCTCTGTCGGGGTGCGGAAGATCGCTGATCTCTATAGCCATCTCAATATCTTCAGCGGCAGTTCTTGCCTCTTGTGCTTCTGAAAGTTCCGCGACTTCTAACGTTGATGGGTCCTCAATAGCCAGGAGAGCTTCTACTCTTGCCTCCTGGGCCTCTGCAGCTTTTTCTACCCGATCCACCATTTCAGAGAATGTGGGTTCAATTAAATCCATGCATTCGGTCCTTCTTTCCAGAATCAGGTGGCGGGACTACCCCAAGAGGACGTTTACAGGACATCAGTGACCTCTGGCTCTTGCAGGCGCCGGATTGAGTGCTCTAGATAAGTCTTACGTTCACGTATGAGAATACGAAATACACGATATAAGGTGGCAGTATACGCAACTGCTGAAAAATCGTCAACAGCCTCCACCAGAATATCCCCTCTATCATATCGTAATGTATATCGGGAAACTGTGATACTGGTCACAGTACCAGGACTTCCTTCCGTTTTTACAAGCCTGGCTTTTGTTCACAACTGAATACCTGGTTGTCGCTTTACACTTGAGCACAAATCAACTCTCGTGAAAATTCCTCTAAAAGAGATACGATTCAAGCCGGCATTGAGTCGCAATCAGCCATGTCTGATTTTGTAAATTTCCCATTTCCTAACGTTCATGGGTGACTGATAGGCAATCAGCACTCTTTGCTTGTTCATGGTGAGCGAAGTGGGTTATACTATGTGTACTTGTCTCATGTTTCTTGCGAATCAGCGAAAAGAGCCGAAGATAGATATGATTCAGGACCAGTATACTGATACTTTCACTCATGTTGATAATGTTCGTCTAGCGCCTCGTATGTCTGCTCGTCGCTTGCTTATTGCGCGGGGAATACGGCACCTGGCTTTGGGCCTGGTATTTGCTCTGGTTTTGACTACGCTGGAGGCCGCGCTCTGGCTGGCAAATCCAGGCGGGTTATTTGGCGCTACTTCTCTGACCCGTACGCTGGCGGCTTTTCTGCTGCTGCCCGCGCGCTTGCCTGTGCTCTGGCTGGTGCCTCTAGGGGAGATCGCGCTTGGAAGCTGGCTGGCCTGGCGGCTGGCGCAGCCTCTGGCCTTGCTGGCATATTTAAAAGCGCTCGCGCGCGAACAGGAAGTTTATCGAGCGCGCTATACCCCTTTGCAGTCCTGGTCCTATCCATATGATGCTCCAATATCTTACGCAGTCGATGATCCGGCTCCCACCAGGCCGCGCCAGCAGCGGATGCTGACTCCGCTCACATTAATTGAGACTCTCTTGACTTCGAATCCCACCCATCTCTTGCTATTGGGCGCGTCAGGGGCCGGTAAGACGCTTTTTGTACATGAATATCTTTCCGCTCTGGCTCAGCGGCGGCGGCAACTGGCTTTTAGCCGCGCCAGCATTCCGCTATATGTGCCTCTCAATTATTACGCGCTACTTCTCCAGGCATCTGACCTGCCCGACGATGCTGATTTCTCGTTGCTGGCTTTCCTAGACGCCTGCGATCAGCCTGGCCTCGTCCATGCGTATCCGTATCTTAAAAGACTCTTCCGGCAGGGGCGCTTGCTTTTCATATGCGATGGTCTGGATGAGGTGCCGGCGATGTACCGTCCAGCGCTTGAGCGAGAGTTGATCCAACTCCTGCGCCAGACACGCAACAGTCTACTACTCACCTGCACGCCGGAGCTTTACGAGCAGTCAAATGAACTGGCGCGGGCCGTGGGAGAAAATCTGGTACCGCGCGCGACGCTTCCGCCCCTGGCAGAGACGCACGCGCGGAGTATGGTTGAGCGCTTTATTGCTGAACTTGATACGAGTTTTCATCCCAATCTGCCCACTGCGGGCCAGGTGATGAGCGCGTTTGAGCAGACACGCCTGCGCCTGATCTGCACTACCCCTTTCTATCTCTTTGCGCTTCTGGCATGTATTGATACGTTATCGATCAACGAGGTGAGACAACTTGATACTCGTGGTCGCCTGCTGCGCGCTTTTTTGCTTAAACGCCTGGATGCTACGGGACAAAGCAGTGTGGCTGATCTGACAGTCTCCGATGATTTGCTATTCTTGCGCGAATTGGCCTGCGTTGTGCGTGGGAAGGGCGATAGCGATCTCTTGAACTTACCTATTGAGAGCATTCAAGCACTAAATCTGTCAGAAGCATCTGTCAACAATGAGCGTGGCCTTCAGCAAACGCTGGTAGCCTGGGCACGCGGGCAGCAGGTCTATTTTCCCTTTGCCGAGAACACAGTTTCTTCGCTTGCCGAAGCGCTGCCCAGGGACCAGGCAGGCGCGCTTCTCCAGCGCACTTACCGCGCGGGGCTGATCGATATCGATGGGCAGGGAGTGCTCAGCTTTCGTCATTCTTTGATCGTCTCGGCTTTGCTGGCCGAATACCTGGCTGGTTTTCTGGGCAGCACACATCTGCGCCTGGATGAGATAGAAATGCTACCCGATGACCTCGTGCTCTGGAGCGAGCCACTGGCGCTATGGGCCGGTCTGCTGCCCACGCCTCTAGATGCGTCCGAGGCCCTGGCGGTTTACGCCCGCCAGCATAGGGGACAGCGTATTCGAGCCCTGGTGAGCAGCCTGATCTGTCTGGGGGTGGCTCAGACGCCTCCTGATGTAGATCTGCAAGAGCCGCTCCAGGTGCCGCCAACGCTTGATCTCGCCTTACGCGAGATACTGGGTGATCAGCGAGCATTGACAGAGTTGGCCAGGCTTTTCGAGGACTGCGCGGCACAGGGAACGCCCGAACTCTACCAGGCACTTTTTCCGCTATTACTGATCGAAGATAGCGAGATTTTTATACAATGCCTGGACCCTCTGGCGATCTCCGAACTCTTCTTTCAGCGCCTGGTGGCTATTATCGATGATTCGCAACAGGATCTGCTGGTCAAGCGCCTGGTGCGTGCTTTGAGCTGTTGGGGCAAGGCTATAGTAGCGCGCACAGCCTGGTTGTGCAGTGCCAGGTCAGGCAACAGCGGTCGTCTGCGCACAGCGGCAATTAATATACTCGGCGGTACACAGGCCAGGGAGGCAGTTGAGCCGTTAATGGACTGCCTGTACGACTCCGAAGTCTATATTGTCAAGCGGGCCTCGAACGCTCTACTGCGTCTGGGAGCGGATTTAAGCCTGCCGCGCCTGCTCCAGGAATTGGAGCTGCGCGCGGGCAGTAGTTCGCAAAGGCCGCGCCATGAACTGATCTTGCCAATTTTAGAGCGCTTTCTCAATGAGGCCAATCCCGCGCGCCAATTGCGGCCAGAACAGTTTGAGCAAATCAACGAAGCGCTGATGGCTCTCATGAATACACAGGCCAATCTCGCGGACCTGGAGAAGGCGCGCGAACTGCTGGTGAGCCAGGGACGCCTGGCTGAGGAGCGCGATAGCGGGAAGATCGCGCTGCGTATGCTGGTTCAGAATCTCTCTACGCACGATGACACAGTAGCGCGCAGTATGACCGGGGCGCTCAAAGAGGTCGGCCAGGCGGCAACACCAAGTTTACTGGAGCAACTGGAGGAGCAATCTTCTGAGGCTGAGCGCGTGCGTATTCTCGAAGTGCTGGCTTCTTTGCGTGACAAACGCGCGCTGCCAGCGCTCCTGCGTCTGCTCGCGGATAGCTCGCCTGCTGTACAACACACGCTGGCGGCCACACTGGGACTTTACGCGCCAGCCTGTATTCCCGGTCTGATCGAGGTGATCTTGCGGCATAGCAATGAACTGGTCGCGGGGCGTGCTGAGCAGATTCTAGGCGATCTGGGTCTCGTTGTCGTGGAGCCGGTTTTACGCGCCCTGACTCCCCTGGTCGAGGGGCGCACGCTGCTGCTAGTCAGTGTATTGGCGCGCGTGGGCGATCAACGCATTGTGCCGGCTCTGGTGGCTCTGTTGCGTGCCGCTCAGGAGGATGTAGCACTGACACTGGGCATTATCCAGGCCCTGGGCCAGTTAGCTGACGAGCGCGCGATTCGCCCTCTCATGGGTTTACTTGCCAGTACCAATCCTCTACTCTACGAAGGGGCAATCAACGCCCTGAGCAATCTGGGTGAACTGGCCTGCGCCGAATTGCTGCTGGGCCTGGATACGTCTGAGAAGACGCTCCTGGTCACGCGTATTGAGCGAACCCTGCTGGGCATACAGCCCTTTCCCGGTGAACTGCTATTGCGCGCTGTAGATGAAAGCAACGCGGACCAGGTGGGGTATATTGAGGAAGTCTTCCTGATGGGCGGCATTGACGCGGCTCAGGTGCTGGCCGGGCATCTTTTTCATGCTCAGCCTGGCATCCGTGCCTGGGTACGCCATGTGATGGAGCACGTCGATGGGCGCTACGCGGTGCCGGCATTGCTTGAGATCTTGCATCAACCCGACCCGGCCTCGCGTGACCTGCTCGCGACCTATTTGCTCAAGCTAGCCCCGGACTCTGTTACGCCACTGGTGAGCCTGCTGGACGATCCAGAGCGTGGCGAGGCCGCGATGGAGATTCTCCTCAGGGCGGGACAGCCTGTGTTGCCAGCACTGATTCCCGCGCTGGACTCCCCGCAGAGTCCAGCACAAGCGCGCGCTACCTATCTGCTCTTGACCATGATTCAGAGGCAGAATGAACTCATCAATGACGCAGTGCAGCTCTTTAGTCTGCCACTGCCCGCGCAGGCACGGACCATGCTGGTCCAGGTCTTGACCGAAGAGCTGGCAGAGTTGAGCCTGCCAGCTCTGCTGGCTGGTCTGGAGGACGCGCATCTGGTACCTGAGGTAGCCGCGATCCTCGTTCATCTGGCGCGTCAGGACCCCTCCAGAGGCGCGCTAGTGCTCGACGAACTGCTGCTGGCTCTGCGCTCGTCGCAGCGTCACCACGGGGCAGCGGTCACGCTGATAGATCTGGGCGCGCTAGCTGTGGCGGGTGCAGGCGCTTTGATTATTGACGACGATGCCCAGGTAGCCCATATGGCGCGCCAGATTCTAGGCGAGATTGGCACTCCGGCCTTCCCCTTCCTCTGGGCTACCTATAGCGATGCCAGCCATCCAGAACGACGCGAGGCTGCGCGCGAAGTCTTCCGCGCTATGCCCACCCTGGTGATTAAAGACGAACTGGTTGAGTTGCTAACCAGTGCCCGCCAGGAAGATATCTCAATGGCACTGGCTCTGCTTTTGGAGCGCATTCATGATGAAACGCTCCAGCCCGGACGCGCGGGTGAGATGCTGCCGGCCCTGCTGGAGCATGTGCAATCCTCCACTGACGAACAGGCCAACCTGCGCATTCTGGCTTTGCTGCTTCTGCTGGGTGGGTCGATGGTCGCGTCACCGCTGGTAGACGCGCTCTATGGCAATCCCACAGGCCACAAACACCTGGTGCAAGCGTTCCTGCTGCTTGGTCAGGGGGTTGAGGCCGATTTGCGGGCCATTCTTAAAGATAGCAACGCGCCCATTCAGCTCCAGGCTGAGGCCGCGGGTATCCTGGCTATGCGTGGAGGCGATCAGGATATCGAAGATCTGGCGTTGAATCTGAGCGATCACGGCCTGTGGGCCGGGCGCTCTGTTCATCACGCGACTAAGATTCTCCAAGCATCGCGGCTCAATATCTCACTACGCGCCCTCGGCGGTCTGCTCGTCTCCGGGCATTGGGAAAGCACGATGCTCCAGGATATGCGCGCGCTCAGCAAATCTGGTAGCGCTCATCGTGAACTGATCGAGGTGCTGTTAGGCTGGCGCTATAGCCCGGAGATCACAAGCTTACAGCAAGATCTGGAGAACATGCGCAAAGAACATAGCCGCGAGATCACAGCCTATACCCAGGAAATGCTGCTCATGAAGAGGCAGAGCATCGACCTTGAACACGACCTGGAGATCCTGCGCCAGGAACACGAGGAACAGCATCGCGGCCACGAAGAGAAAAGCAAAGAATTACAAGAAAACATTGGCGACCTGACTAAGAGCAAACAACAGCTCCAGACTGCTATCACCCAGGCCAGCCAGGAGAAACAGGCCCTCGCTGGCAATATGCAGCAGGCTCTCAAGGAAAAAGAGTATTACCAGGCTGAAGCCCGACGCTGGCAGTCCTATAGCGAACAGTTGGAGAAAGGCATTGAGGCTCTACGCCGACCCGGTTCAGGTTCAGGTTCAGGTTCAGGTTCCAATTCCGGTTTCTGATAGGTCCTGCTTCCACCAGATCAGCCGTCTGACAGACTTGATACGCAAAGGGGAGCAAGGAGCTGCTCGCCCGGTTTTTTCTCCTCCTCCTCCGACGCCGCAACAGGCAGCTCGGGAATAAAGTGAGTCGATGTACCAGCTTGCCTTGTACAGGATGGTGCGCTATGATGAAGCAGGCTGTGATTCTGGAGCACAGGAATTTAACGCATCCTGTTTATAATACAGTTAGATAAGAAAGCAGCTTAACGCATTGTATTCATAAGAGTAAAGAGGTGAGGAATGGCCAAGATTTTCGCAAAGATACGAAGACCTGCTCTACGCTGGGGGCTAATATTTGGCATTATTCTGGGAGTAGTGGACACAATATATAATTTTGCTACCAGTTATGTGACAGATCAGAATACACAGGCAATTCTGGGATATATTCCGGCGTGTCTCTTTCTGGTGGCAGGTTTTTATGCTGGTATGCGCGCGTCACGGGAGACAAAGAAGTGGACCAGCGGCCTGATCGCTGGCATCTGGGTAGGGGTGATCAGCGCGGTGATTACCGAATCAATCCCGGTGATCAATACCTTCATCAACTTGCAAAGCATTCTTGCCAGCTACAGATTATATATTAAAAGCCATCCGGTCGAGACAAACCATATGAACCCGGCGAGCTTTACGCAGTCAGATGTGCTTGTCATCATGTTGGAAAGCGTGCTGGGGGGAATTATTGGCTCGGCTCTCTATACACTTATCGGCGGTGCGCTCGGTGGATTTATAGGACGCAGGCAAGCCCTGGCGAGCGCGACAACACCCGTCGAAAGCCCCAGCCAGGCTTATGAGGAGGCCATGTTCGAGCCACCCATCTCTCCTATGCCAGCCTCTTCCACGAAAGATGAGCTAAAAGAAGAAGAAGCCGTCAGCATCCCGGAAAGCGTGCCTGTGGAGGTCAAAGACGAAGCCGCGAAATAGCGGCATATCCCAGGCAAGCAGAGGCTAGCTATGAGTGATGCCTGGTGTTTCACAATCAGGCATCACTCATAGCTGGCGCAGCCAGTATTTATGATTCCTGCTCCTGTATACGTAATAGCATTCCAGGGTGACTTAGCAAATAGCGGAGCGCGTCCTCCGTCGCGGCTACCAGGCCACGAGCGGAACCACTCTCCTCTCTGCATTGCCAGTGATACAGACCACTACGCCAGGTAATGGTAATCGGAACCGGCAAGCGGCGCAGCATGTTCATCAGTTCTTGCTCAGGGCTTTCCATGGCGTTTCCTCCATAATTCTCAACCCAGTCATATCGAAACGCTTACAGCGCGAAATAACTGACTCTCGTGAGTTTAAGGGATCAGAACCTATTTCCACTAGTTTCTATATTATACTTTTTATCATAGCGTCCATAGATTAAATGATCATGATAAAAAGTTAAGCCAGCATGAAGGGGGTGGTAAGACCCCATTAACTGGTGGATGACTTGAAAGGGTGACTGTTTTAACTGAAGTGCCAGAGAGGGCCGATTGATCGGG
>JBEVTI010000002.1:0-338688 GCA_041156125.1 Candidatus Paraktedonobacter carboxidivorans | reverse complement strand
TAGGGTGTCCCCAATACACTTTTTCTTTTGTTTTGCCTGTTTTGGCTCCGGCAAAACAGGCAAAACAGGAGCAGAGTAATGGTATAGCCAGGGAAAAAGATGAAAATTGGCAATCCTGTATAGAGAGCGCAACTGGCCATTTTCAGCGGGTAGAAAACCATGTCACAGAAAGATTATATCCTGCGCGTCTTTGAAGACATCGGGCGGGCATTGGCTCAGATCGTCTATAAGCGCCAGATCAAAGACTATACAGCGGCCTATGCACTGCTCGATGAACAGTTTAAACAGACGTTAGGTATGGGGCGTGGTTTTCTTCACTCGGTCTCCGATGAAATGCTGCTCTCCCTGCTCACCACCTTTGATAGCCTGAACGTCGATAAATGCTGGCTGGTGGCTACTCTGTTTAAAGTCGAGGGAGAACTCTTTGCAGACCAGCACGATGAGCAGGCGAGCTATTATAGTTATCTCAAGGCACTTAAACTCTTCCTCGAGGCGCTCTCTCAGCAGAAGAGCCAGAAGGCGGTTGAGCCGGTTGAGGAGATAGAAGACCTGCTGAGCAAACTGGCTGCGTATGAGATACCCCCGCAGTCTGGACTCCTGCTATTCTGGTATTTTGAGGCGACGGGTCGCTATGTGCTGGCCGAAGACACCTTATGGGATATGTTAGAGGCCGAGGTAGACGAGGGCCTGGAAGTGGCGGAAATCCTCGTGGAACTGCGGACGCGTAGCGAAGCATTTTATCGAAGGCTGCTGCGCAAAAGTGACGATGAACTGGTGAAAGGTGGGCTGCCACGTGCAGAGGTTAGGGATGGGTTGGAACGAGTACTGGATTTTTACACCTGAAATCTCTTTATTGCATAGGTTTTTGTCTGCTTCTGAAGCCGCTCTAAGCTTCGAGCGGATTGTTTCAGATTCACGACTCTGGCTAAATTCAGACGTGCATAGTATACTTACTTAACATTCCGTTAAACAACCATTAACATTCTTAACATATGGAAAGTAAGCAAGATATCTATGACGATGATCGCCACCAAGCCAAAAAACACGTTTTTACCCCGGAGAGGAGCGCACGTGTCCCATCTCGACTCGGCCCACATTGCGCGTTCGACGGTTGCTACATCCTGGCGCTGGATCTGGCCTGATGTTCTGCTCCGTCTGTTGCCCATGAGCCTGGCTCCTTTCATCTATATCAAGTTTCTGGGCTTGCCGTTCAGTTTTCTTGGCCTGTCCCTTACCAACTGGCCGGTGCAGTTGCTCCTGGGTCTACTGATTGGTCTGGGCATGGGGGCGTTTGCCGTCACGTATCGCATCCTGGTTGTGGGTCCCTGGTTTCGCTGGCCTACGGTCAGCGATCATATAGTGCAGGGTTGCTTTTACCTGTGTATCAATGCTCCGGTAGAGGAGTTCTTTTTTCGTGGTTTTCTCTTGATGGTCGTCACGCAATGGACCGGGTGGGTTGGCTGGGGCTGGCTGGTCAGCACTGTCGTCTACACGCTTTACCATCGCCTGGGCAAGTGGAGTTGGCGCAGCGTTGCTGGTGTCGGCCTGGCTGGTATTTTATTCAGCACGCTCTATATCGTCCAGCCCAGACCCTGGTCGCTGCTGCTGGTAGTGATTGTCCACGGTTTCACTACGTGGGGTTTTTTAAGTCTTGGCGACGAAGTAATGTACCGGCGTTGGAAGCGCAGACAGTGCTAGCTGGATGTGCAGGTGGGCTTGATTTTATGTCCGTACACGGTCAGGAACAGCTCGGAGCCACAGAAGCTCTCGCTTCCCAGTTCGATGATTGCCGACCTGGATAGCTCTTCAATCGCCTTATGGCTAGCAACCTTGTATTTAGAGATCAGCGGCGCAAAAAAATGCAGGACCAGATCAAGCCGTAACGCGGGATCGCTTGCGATCTGCGGTCCCATAAAGGAGTCGCTCAGATAGGTCCGGCGCGTAACCTCGCTCCATCCCGCCTGTTCCAGCAGATAGCTCAGCATTGGCACCACGCCGATATGCCTGCCATCGGGTGAAAGACCCAGTCCAGCCTTTTTTAGCGTCTGCACAAAGAGGCTGCTGAGCTTTTCCAGCGCGGGACTATTGGTCACTCCCCACTCTGATTCAGTCAAGCGCAGATAGCCGCCGGGACGTGTAATACGCAGACAGTCGGCGATAAATACTGGCCACTCTGCGCTGAGAAGCAGCGGATAGAGCAGGTGCGCGTTGACCAAGTCAAAGGTGTTCTCGTGAAAAGGGAGTGGGAGTTTTTTCTCCGATAGAAGCAGCGCCTGAATATTCTCTGTGCCGCGTGCTTCAGCCTGAACCATTGTGCGTGTGCGGATCTTTTGCTGGCTACTGAGGCTGGTGACCTCGATCTGCGGGTTTTCCTGGGCGACGTTTACTGCCCAATCTCCCGAGCCGGTGGTTATATCCAGTACGCGTGTGAAGCCGCCGAAGTTCTGTCGTCTTTCTGGAAAGAGGCCGCCTATCAGTTCAGTCAATAAGCGATCCTGGATCTCTAAGAGCGCCATCTCTCCATCAGCACCCTTCTCCAGACCAGTTGCACCAGTGTTATACTGTGGATAATCAGTTGGCATCGCGCACCCTCTTTCACGTACCTCGTTATTTGCACATTCTCAGCCTGTTGCCGCTTTTTCAGAAGAGCTATGTCACATTCGATTGGGAATAGCCCCACTCTCTTTTCTTCTCTAGCAAAAGTGTACAGTACTGTCAGAGGAAATACTCCGTTAAAATAGAGGATTTTTCTGTCGGTATGTGAATTGGCTTCCGAGTTTAGCCTGTTAGATCTGACGCGTTGCTTTCAATCTACTTTTGTAGTATGTACACTGTCAGTTCTGCTGTCGAGATATACCGCTTTTAACTGCCTGATCGGCTTGTAGAGTCGGTATGTTCTTGGAGTTGCTTTGCTGTTGGCCGTGCTGTACACTTCTGGTGAGTGGCTTTATGAGAGACAGGTTTTTGCGAGAGGGAGGTGGTGTTGCTACGTTGAACGTAGCCTCTCGCATGGCTTGAGAAGCGGCACAAAAGGAATATCTCTAGAAAGCAGATGATGGTGTTGGTCGGGTTTGAAACTCGTATTTTGTCGCATTTTCAGTTTTTACTACTACATGGGTCGAAAAGAGAGAGAAAGCCCGCTCGGGTTTGAAGACAAAAAGAGATCCAGGTGTAGAAATTTCACCTGGATCTTTCTTTATTAGGCTGCGCCTGGTCGGTGAGTTAGGGCTTTTCTGGGAGGCGTGCGAGGATTTGAGTAAGGAGGGTTTTATGCTCTAGAAGTTCTGCTTCGAGGGTGGTAAAACGAGTGTCTACAGCATTAAAGCGCTTTTCCATTGTTTCGCTTAATGTAGCAAGCTTTCCTATGGAACTTTCTGTTAGCCCCTTAATCATGGTCATTTCGAATGCCATGCCTTGATAGGCTTTGAGGGTTTCTGTTTTCAAAATGGACAATATAACATTTTCTGGAAGTGGTACAAGACCGATGTATGCAAGTACGTTCTCTCTATTCTTCGGGTTTTTTGACATTGCCAATCGCCAGACCCAGCAGAGCGCCAGCTATCAGACCGATCAGGCCGCCCACAAAAACATTGCCCAGAGCCGCACCAGTCGCGCCGCCTGCGCCAATGCCCAGTGCAATCCCGGCCCCCAGACTACCTTCCAGGCGTAGATTGAAGCGTCGTTTGTGTTTCTCTTGTTCGTCCATCGTACAGTCTTTCCTCTTTTCTCAGAATGGTCGTACTATAGCATATGCTCCCCGTTTTTTCTATAAGCACCTACAACTCTGAACTCTGCTGGCAAATGCTATTCTTTATCGAATATACTATTTTCTGTCATGTAAAACCCATTCACAATCAAAAAGGCGGACAGATGGGCAAAGAAGCGCGACGAATTCGCCAGCAGAGTCTTTCGAGTGGACGAACTAAAAAACTTTTAAGCAACCCTCGCGCACTTGACAGCGTGCAACAGATCATATATCATCTGCCACAACCAGACAAAAATTGTAAAATGCGTTGAACAGGACCAGTAGACATCGGGAAGCCACTCAGCGAGCCGCGAGCGTGGAAGGCGGCGTATGGATACTCTGTTGAACCCACCTGTAAGCGCCAGTGAAGAACTGGCCGGGCCTCCACCGTTAACTGGATAGCAGCGATCACACAGTTAGTTAGCACGATCGCGTGAAGAGGGATCAGATTGTTTTGATCCAAACAAGGTGGTACCACGGGTATTGAGGCTCGTCCTTAGGTAGGGCGAGTTTTTTTATTGCATGTTTTTATACATTGAGAGGTACACAAGATGGCAAACGAAGAAAAATTAGTCGAAGAACTTGTCGATCAGGAAGATAATTTTTCACAGTGGTATAACCAGATCGTGCGCAAAGCCGAGCTGGCCGACTACGCTCCTGTGCGTGGCTGTATGATTATTCGCCCTTATGGGTATGCGATCTGGGAGAATTTGCAGCGGCTATTGGACGCCCGTTTTAAAGAGACCGGCGTCTTAAATGCCTACTTCCCGCTATTGATCCCGCGTAGCTTTCTGGAGAAAGAGGCCGAGCACGTCGAGGGCTTCGCGCCCGAACTCGCCTGGGTGACGCGCGGTGGTGGTGAGGAGCTGGAGGAGCCGCTGGCCATTCGTCCGACCAGCGAGACGATCATTGGTCAGAGTTTCGCCAAATGGATTCAAAGCTATCGCGATCTGCCGATGCTGCTCAATCAATGGAACAATGTGATGCGTTGGGAGAGGCGCACCATGCTCTTTTTGCGTACCTCCGAGTTTCTCTGGCAGGAGGGTCACACCGCTCACCGTACGCTCGATGAGGCCGAGGAGCGCACGCTTCAGATGTTAGAGGTCTATCGCTCTTTTGCCGAGGAGGAAGCGGCTATTCCGGTGATCCCAGGTCGCAAAAGCGAGAACGAGAAGTTCGCTGGCGCTCTGCGTACCTACTCGATTGAGGCTATGATGGGTGACGGCAAGGCCTTACAGTCCGGCACCAGCCATAACCTGAGCACGAATTTCGCCCGTGGTTTCGATATCCAGTTTCTTGACGCCGATGGTCAGCGCAAATATTGCTCGACTACTAGCTGGGGGATGAGCACGCGGATGATCGGCGGTCTGATCATGGTCCACGGCGATAAAAATGGTTTAATGTTGCCGCCACGCCTGGCTCCTTACCAGGTGGTGATTGTGCCGATCTGGCGCAAGGAGCAGGAGAAGTCGCTGGTGAGTGGACTCGTCGAGCGCGTCGAGAGGCAGCTCAAGGGTAAGGTACGCGTCAAAGTTGATTGGACCGAGAATACACCTGGTTGGAAATTCAACGAGTGGGAGATGCGTGGCGTGCCGGTGCGCATGGAGGTTGGTCCACGCGACGTACAGAACAATAATGTCATGCTCGTACGCCGCGATACGCGCTCCAAAGAGGCTGTGCCGGTCGAGGGTCTGGAGCAGCGCCTGCCCGCGCTCCTGGAGGAGGTTCAGCAGGCTATGTACCAGCGTGCTCTGGCCTTCAGGCGCGATAAAACCTATACCACCGAGAGTTACGGCGAGTTTAAGGAGATTATCGCCGAGCAACGGGGCTTTGTCCGCGTCAAATGGGCTGAAGATAGCGCCGCCGAGACTGCTATCAAAGAGGAGACCAAAGCCACACTCCGCGTGATCCCGTTCGATCAGCCCGAGGGCGGCGTTCAGGGGAAGTGTATCTACACCGGCAAACCCGCCACGTGCGAAGCTATCTTTGCTCGTTCGTATTAAAACAGACGTTTATCTAGCCAGCCAGGCAAGCAGCTCACACCCTCTGGCTGGCTCTTTTCATGCGTCCAAATTGTGAGCTTGAGGGAGATCGGGTGCCTTGTAGAACCAACCTGCAAGCGTGTTGCGTTAGTTAGAGGTTATAGCGTACGCGCCAGTTTCTTAGAATGTCGAGTCCCTGGTGGAGCAGAGCCTGGTGTGCGGGATCAAGCAGCCAGCGGCTGACCCCCGAGGGATGTGGTAAAGGCAGAAGATGCATGTCAGCGCGTTCCTGTGCTGTTCCAATCACTGCGTCCAGGCGCGTTTTGCCATAGAATGCTTCGATCGCCATCGCGCCAACGAGGAGGACCACACGTGGACGAAGCAGGCGCAGCTCGGCCTCAAGAAAGGGCCGACACAGGGTCAGCTCAGCGGGCGAAGGACGGCGGTCGCCATCGCCGCGCGGGTTGCGTCCAGGGTCACAATGCGTAAGCGAACTCAGGTAGGTGTGTTCGTGTAAATAGTTCGCGGGAAAGCCCGCCAGCTCCAGCCATTTCTGCAAGATACTGCCACCTGGTCCACTAAACGAGCGACCTTTGGCCACAGAACGATGGCCGGGAGCCTGGCCAATCACCATCACCCGATCCTCTGGGCGACCACTGGTCAGCGGGTGGGCCACTGGAATATAGCCCTCTTGCTGGCACAGGCGGCATTGCCGAATGCGCTCTTGTAAGGCATAGAGCGCTTGTGCCTGTTCCTCACTCCCCAATTCATGCATGTTCATCTGACTGAACCGCCTGGGGAGATGGTATCTCTGGATGCTCGTGGTGGTAGTGATCGGAGATGTGGCGATACTTGCCCCGATAGTAGAGCAGCGGAAAACTCTCCGGCGCGGGAGGCTGCTCGTGACCATTGTGGCTGGCGAGGTCCGGTGTACCGGCTGACTGGGGTAAGGTGCTCTGCTCCTGACTGGCATCCGGTGCAAAAAAGACCTGGCCCTCGTAGCCCATCGCCTCCACCTGTCCCAGAAAAATGATGTGGTCCCCACCAGGATACTCGGTCACTATCCGCGCATCGATAAAACCCAGCGTCTCCTCTATAATCGGTGCGCCTGTAACCGCGGATGCATAGCGCACATGACCAAAGAAGGTGTAACGTTCCTCTGACGGCGTGGCAAAAAGATTGGCCAGCCTCTCCTGCTCCTGCGTCAATATATTGATAGCAAAAACTCCGCTTTCCCGCAAAAAGGGGAGCGCCTGGCTACGCACATCGACGCATATCAGCACCAGCAGAGGGCGGAGAGAAACAGAAGTAAACGAATTCACCGTCAACCCGGCTGGACCGCTCTGCCCGTGTGTCGTGGCGATGGTCACCCCCGTCGCGAACTGTCCCATGACCTTACGGAAAAAGTCGATATCGAGAGCCATATAGAAGATCGTCCTTTGAAAATCAATCAATAAAAAGCAATAAAGCAGCCTCTTATGTTCTTAGTATCGTTTCTCCGTCTCCCTCTTGTCAACTGGACTTTTGTACAGGCCCACAGACTTCTGCAAGGTGTTTTCCTTCTTCAACTCCCTTCCCACCCTGTGAGATAGGTGCTGTGAACCCTTCCACTCCAGGTCTGACAGTCCTATCTTGTTACCCCAGGTATAGGCAAAACGCCTGACAATAAAGTATACTGGTACAATCATGGTGCTTTGCACCACTTACAGGCAATTCTGGCCCTGCATCCTATAAAAAACAAGCTGGTGGCGAGAACCACTGGCATGCTCAGGACAAAAGCAAGAACGGAACTGGATGGAGAAATGCTCTCTTTCTTATTGCCTGTAGAATGTTTTTCACAGGACTTGCATTTTTTCATTTCAGTATTTGGAGGTCCCGTCCATTGAAAATAGTTGTGACTGGCGGAGCAGGTTTTATTGGCTCCCATCTTTGTGCGCGTCTGCTCGCGGAAGGTCATGAAGTTCTTTGTGTAGATAATCTGATAACTGGTTCAGAGAAGAATATTGCTCCCCTCTATCCCCATGCACATTTTACTTTTTTACGGCACGATGTCACACAACCATTTAGCTTTGAAGCCGAGGCGATCTTTCATATGGCCAGTCCGGCCAGCCCCGTTGGCTATCTTGAGAACCCGATTGCTACGATTATGGTCAATAGCCAGGGAACTCATCAGATGCTTCAACAGGCCCACAAACAGAACGCCCGGTTTCTCTATACATCTACGTCTGAGGCCTACGGCGACCCCCTGGAGCACCCACAGCGCGAGGAGTACTGGGGCAACGTCAACCCCATTGGCCCGCGGGCCTGTTATGACGAAAGCAAACGTCTCGGCGAAACGCTGACGATGGAGTACTTCCGACACTTTAACGTCAATACGCGTATCGTGCGGATCTTTAATACGTATGGTCCTAACAGTCAGATGGACGACGGACGTATGATCCCGAATTTCATCACTCACGCTTTGAAAAATGAACCGCTGACCATCTATGGCGACGGCAACAAAACGCGCAGCATCTGTTATGTGAGCGACCTAGTTGAAGGCTTGCTACGTGCGATGTTCCGCCCACAGACGAGCGGTGAGGTGTTTAATCTCGGCAATACCGAGGAACACACCGTTCTGGAGTTTGCCCAGACCATCATTCATCTGTGCGAAGCTTCTTCTTCTGTGCAGTTTGAGACCAGTCGCGTTGACGATCCTGAACGCAGGCGACCTAATATTAATAAGGCTAGAACTATCCTGGGCTGGGAGCCGCGCGTCTCTAAAGAAGAGGGTTTACGCCTGACTATCGAATGGTTTAGTAGTCAGCTTCTCGACCTGAATACGCTTTCGTCAAAAGCCTGATCTTTCTTGAGAAAAGTGAGTGGATCTATGAGTGTTACCAGGGCGAGTGGATCGCAATCCTCTCGCGTACTTTTGTTTGTGCAGGAGAAATATCGCCAGGCGCGTGCCTCTCTGGCCGCCCCTACGCTGCTAGGGGTGCTTGGTGCTGCGCTGACGATCATTCTGCTCCTGGTTCCTCCCCTGCCCTGGAATCTGCGCATTCCTTTCTATCTGGTGATCCTGATCTGGACCATCCTGCGCCCACGTCTCGCCCTCTACCTGACAGCAATAGCTGTCCCCTGGGGGTCGCTCGACTTTGTCTCCCTGGCTGGCCTGCGCTTGAATCTCGCCGATATCCTGGTCGGTTTTCTGCTGGTTGCCTGGTTGATGAGCTGGACCCTGCCCGCTTCTATGCATACGTCTGGTCCCCGCGATAGGACAAAGAGCATGTTGCCCCGCTACCTGGTTCTGGCTACCGTGGCTCTGATTGCTGTGATGTTCCTCTCGGTAACCATCGCGATCAGCAAAAAAGACAGCCTGAAGGAGATTTTTAAGTGGCTGGAATTTCTCACCCTTATCCTCCTCGGCTCGCAGTATCTGCGCACACGCCGCGAGATCTGGACACTGGTCGCTTTTCTCGTTCTGGCCGCTATCTCACAGGCCTTCTACGGCTATATTCAGGCAATTCTTGGACTCGGACCCGCTTCGTTTATCCGCAGTTTCAATCTGCGCGTCTACGGCACTTTTGACCAGCCCAACCCCTACGCAGGCTATCTGAATATGGCGCTCGTGGTTGTTCTGACCCTCGCCTTGCTCGGTCGCAACTGGCTGACCCGCTCGACCGCCGTGCTGGCTACCTGCCTTATCGGCGGTGCTTTCTACCTGACGCAGTCGCGCGGCGGTCAGGTAGCCCTGATCGCGGCTCTGCTTTTTATTCTGCTGATGGGCTTCCAACGTCTCCACGCCTGGATGCGCGTCGTGATTGTCGCGATTTTTGCGCTGGTTGAAGGCATGCTCGCCGGGCTGGTCCCGCTCTCTCTATTCAACCAGCTCAATCGCTTCCTCGGCCTGACAGGGATCTCGCTCACGGCTCCCAGCTCGCAGGACTATTCTACCGCCGAACGCCTGGCCCACTGGATCGCCGGTCTGCGTATGTATGCAGCTCATCCTCTGCTGGGCGTGGGCATCGGCAACTACCCCGATGCCTATGCCAGCTACTATGTAACTATCTTTGTCAATTCACTCGGCCAGGCCCATAACTACTACATCAATATTGCCGCCGAGACCGGCACAATCGGCCTCGTCGTCTATCTGTGTTTCGTTCTATCTCTGCTGGTCGCGGGCGGGAGCGCCGTTCGCACCATTAGTCGATGCTACTGGCTCGCCAGAACACACCTGCCGCGCACAAAAGAGCGTATCCCGGCTCCCCTGGGTACACCCAATAAACTGCGCCTGCTCGTCCATCCATTTAGCTTTATGCGCCACTATCGCCGCCAGCAACGCTTTGAAGCTTTTGGCCGACTGACCAACGACCGTGCGCTGGCCATCGGCCTGATGGCAGCGATTATCACAGTCTGTGTGCATAATCTGGTAGATGATCTCTACGACCACAGCATGACCAACCTGCTGGCGTTGCTGATTATCGCCCTCATTCGCTTAGGGACAATCACGACTCAAGCATCGGTAGAAAGCAGTCAGACAGCTCACTCGTCTCTGGCCAGCGTTCATGCCACATAAGCCGCCGCGCTCGCACACCCAAACCCCGGCAGCGTGGGCGAAAGCCGCCGGCTTGAGCAGAGCTGGAACGCCGAATCTTGACAGGTTTAATTGACCTGAACTATAATTTGTAGGCAGGTCCACGAGCGACGATCCATAACTTGAACGCTGCAATGTGTCGAAACGATGCGCCGCCTCAAATCGGACTTGAGAGGGGTGATTTCTGGTGACGCAAGTCAAAATTGGCGAAAATGAATCGTTTGAGACAGCACTAAAACGTTTTAGCCGCAAGATCCAACAAGAAGGGATTCTGGCTGAAGCACGCCGCCGCGAACATTATGAGAAGCCAAGTGTGAAACGCAAACGTAAAGACGCCGCCAAGCGGCGTAAAATGGCGCGGAAAAGCTAAACTTTTAACACTCTATCTCAGGCCCGCCTCTCCCTACAAATAAACTCGGGTAGAGACGCGGGCCTTTTCTTGTTTTAGCACCACTGAGGACATTTATGGACGATTCAGGGCAGGCATTAAGCAGCGAGCCTATACTCGATATATCTATCGATACCGGCGACGCGCATACCGATCTCACCGTGACCACTCTCTTGCAGCAACTGGACGCCGAGCTGCTGGTCAGGCAAACACTCCACGCCGTTAATATCCACCAACCGGTAAGCCTGAGCCTGCTGGTCATGGACGACACACAGATACAGGCGCTGAACAGTCAATTTCGCCAGCAGGACAAACCGACCGATGTACTCTCTTTCCCTTTACTCGAAGCGCCGCTGGTAGATGCACCTGCGCCCTATCTCTGGCAGACTGCGGACCCGGCTGAAGATGCCGCTCCCGACCCCGTTCAGACGGCTCGACCACTCTTTGTCACTCCCGCAGAGCTGACGACCAATCTCGGCGATATCGCTATCTCCTGGCCCACGGTCGAGCGTCAGGCCCTGACCGCCAACCACGCTCCTTCGTATGAATTTCTCTTCTTGCTTTGCCACGGAGTGCTGCATCTTCTGGGCTACGACGACCAGACCGAGGCTGGCTATACGGAGATGGTCCGCCTGCAAACCGCGATCCTGCACAGGCAAGCAGAGAAAGCCGAGGCATGAGTCAGTTTCATCTGCCCGGCGAGAAAGAGAAAAGCGAGTTCGCCAGGTTCATCGCTGGCTTCGGCTATGCCTTTCATGGCCTCTGGTACGCCCTGCGCACCCAGCGCAACATGCGCTTTCACTTCGTTGCCGCTCTCGTGGTCACGCTGGCGGGCATCCTCCTGCACCTCTCGGCCAGCGAGTTCGCTCTCCTCTATGTCGCCATTACTGGCGTCGTCATCTCTGAAATGTTCAATACCATCTGCGAAATCTGCGTCGACCTCGCGCAACCCGACTACCATCCACTGGCCCGGATCGCCAAAGATGTAGCTGCTGGAGCCGTTCTACTCAATGCAATCCTGGCGATTGTCATCGGTCTCTTCGTGCTCGGACCCCACCTGTGGGCCGCCCTTCACTGGTGACCGCAACGTCTTTCTTTCTCTGCTCATCTATCGACCCGGCTCGGCACTCTCTACAGCTAACTCCAGCAGAACCCTGAACAATCGTAATGAGTCGCTTTCAATCGCAATTTTTGAGGGCGATGCATCGTGCATCGCCCTCGATTTGTACACCTCTAGCGCTTTACTCGCTCAACATACTGACCCGAACGCGTATCAATACGGATGCGATCGCCGGGATTGATGAAAAGCGGCACGTTGATTACAGCCCCAGTCTCCAACGTGGCAGGCTTGGTAACGTTATTAGCCGTATCACCGCGCACACCAGGTTCAGCGCTTTCGACAGTCAGTTCAAGAAAATTAGGCAATTCAATAGCGATTATTATTTCTCCATCGACCAGCATCTCCACCACATCTTGCTCTTTCAGAAACTTTATACCATCGCCCAGACGCTCTTTCTCTACGGGTTGTTGGTCAAAGGTTTCGGTATTCATAAAAATGTAGTCGTCGTCGTTATCAACATAAAGGAACTGCCAGTTCTGGTGCTCCACGCGGACTGATTCAACCTCTTCTGAGGCATTGAAGCGTTGCTCCAGAATTCTCCCGTTTTTCACGTTTTTCAAGCGCACCTGATAGAACGCGCGCCAGTTACCAGGAGTAATATGATCTATCTTTTGAATAGAATAAAGGACATTGTTGTAACGGATCACCATACCGTTATAGAAAGCTGTGGGGGTTACTGTTGCCACGGATAATGCCACCTTTCTGCTCTTCTCAACTTTCGGTTGCCTGACCAGGACCAGTCTTTTCGCCTCCCCATTATAGCGACTTTGGAGTCAGAGGGCAAATCCAAAGTAAATGCCTGCTTTAAAGGATGGCCATAGAAGCGTGGCTTCTTATTATACGGATGCTCGCGTCTGAGCGCACATGGCTGGCGCGCGATCTCGCTAACAAATCTAACAGACAAAAGCCGCGAGACAGCGCTGCCGGCTTTTGTCTGTTAGATACGTGAGCGAACTACTTGCTTTTCAGGCCATCAAATCGATTACTTTACCGGTATATTCGCGAAACCTGGCCAGTCGGCGCTTCTTGAGGTTTTCGCGCAGCACCCAGTTGATATCTACATCATTCCAGGTCGCGATGTCGCACATCAGAGCGAAGCCGTCGTCAGGATTGGCTGCTGTCACCACGCTCAGTGTATAGCCTAGCACCTGGCGCAGGACGCGTACATCCGCGCGTTTGCGCTCGCTTAGTGGCAGAGCGTGCAGGTATTCGATCGCGACGCGCTGCATAATTAAAGCCGACGAGATAAACTGCACTGTGCTGAGTACTGAAGGCTCAGAAATTGCTGCCAGGCAGGCACGGAGCTGCAAACAGTCGCCCCGGTCGAGCAGGTCCATCAGAAACACGAGCGTTTCGTCAGGAGCGGCAAGCAGAAGTTTCTGGAAGGCCAGAGCCACAGACTCGCGCACGCGCGCGGAGTGGCTGCGAGCATATTGGGCCAGACATATAAGGATACCCTCGCGCCATTCCGCGACAGCTATGGCGCTGGTTCCCAGACCAAGCACCCCGCACATTACCACGAACTCTCCCGGCGTATTTATCACCACCAGTGGCTCTTCGCGTACGAGGTGATTTAACAGACTGCGCACCTCTATAGGAAAGGCAGGCGCGAGAAAAGCCAGGTGCTGACTGAGATCCTGGGCCAATTCAACATTACCGCGCGGCCCTGGCAAGCGGCTCTGGTCACGCAAGTAGAATTCCAGAAAACCTGGCTGATTGGTTAACGCTCGTTCTACCAGGGGCTGTAGAGTATCTTCCATACGATTTTATCCGTCTCTTTGCCAAGATCTATAAGTGCAATTGACGATTTCTTGGTTGCTTGACTTATTCGCCTTCACCACAACCTATTTTATCACACTCTTGCATTTCCGTCTTTCTGAAAATAGCAAAGTAGCCAGGTCAAAGCGTGCTTTAAAGCACGATCTCTTCACCGCTTTGTAGCACGCGTTTCTGGGTCTCGCTGACAAAGACCTGAACTGTCTGGCGTCCCATGGCGCGCCAGCGATCTTTGCCTGAACCTTCTACGTTCAGTTCAACGCGTATCAAGGCGGTGTCTTCATCGATGCCAACCGCGGTGTATTCTGGTGGGATGCTGCGTAGCCAGTACTGAAAAGGTTCCTGATCCATGTAGCTGGCCAGGCGATCAAAGTGAGGCGCGACAATCAACCGAGGGGCGATGCCGAGCGCGGCTTTAAATTCCACCTCGTTACCCATCATGACCTGGCGCAGAGAGGCAGTCTGGCCACCGAGCATCATCGCGCCCGCGCTACAGCCGGCGAGCACTGCGCCACGTTTGTAAGCTGCCTGTATATGCTCCCAGGCCAGCGAGTCACGCATTGTATCGATGATATGGTAGGGATTGCCGCCTGAGAAGTAGAAAAAATTGGCGTTCTCTAAGAGGGCTACCTGCGCGGCGTCGTTGGCGCTCGCGGCATCGATAATACGGGTCGCGCGAATGTCGCTGACGCCCAGTTGCTTGAAGTGTTCCAGCCCCAGATCATTCCAGAGGGTTGCCCCCATCGGCTCAAGACCGCTCGCGGTCGGTAAGAGGGCCATACGCGCGCTTTGCGCTCCCCCCACTGTTTCTAAAAGATAGATGTCAACTTCGTTCATAACGGGCAGGTACTCGCCCGATCCAAGCAGGGCAACGGTTCCATACGTGGAGGGTTGCTGGTTGTCGCATGTCATCGTATTTGTAAGCCTTTCGGAGTGATGCCGTCCATTTGAGTATAATTATATGATATCTTATCCCAGCCTTTTGTTCTGCTGGTCCTACAGTTGTCGATAGTCAGGCTAAACTGAGCGGACAACCCACAAACATGGCTCAGCAGATAAGCATACGTCAGATTTCAGCAAACTGTTCTATCACAGATAACCGCATATAAATCCTACCTTATTGACAAGGCAATTATTACGTATTATTATATAGTTATACGTACTAATAAATCCGAACTAGACTCGGCAAAGAAGGCTATGATGCGCAAGAAGATATCAGAATTGGGACGTTTTACTAATCCATCGCTGCTGATTCTCTCTAGCCTGGCGGGAGGACCAAAGCATGGCTATGCCATGATCCAGGATATCGAGGAGTTGAGTGGGATACGCCTGGAGGTTGGCACGCTTTATGGCGCGCTGACCCGGCTGGAGGAGCAGGGATGGATTGAGCCGTTAGAGAGTACCGACCGCAAGCGTCCCTATCGTCTGACTGCGTTGGGACTGAGCGTGTTGCAAGAACAGCTCGCGACTATGCAGCAGATTCTCAAGATCAGCTTGCAACGGCTGGCAAATGCTTAATGATATTGCAGAAATTTGGCTGGAGAAATTGATATGAAAGCGACTTCTCGTTATCAGAAGACTGCCCTGCACCTGCTGAGTCTCTATCCACGTGCGCTATGCTGAAGAGGTATCGGCGGTGCTGGAAGAGCGCGCGGCGACGCCCAGAACGCTTCTTGATCTTAGCCTGGGCATGATCGATGCTTATATACATGGTACAGCTTTGACAGAAAAGGAATTCTCGATGCAACAACGTTTACGTGATAGTCAGGTGACGATTTTCGCCGCCTTTTTTCTCTTTGCTATCGGCTGGCTATTTTATGCCCAGATTCTCTCGCGCTCCTGACAGTATGGTCGGTGGTCCGCGCTCTATCCGGTCCTGGCTCAGGTGAATAGCAAACTGGTCCTGCAAATTATGAACGTTAGCGGCCTGTGCGCGACACTCTTGACCTTGATTGGAGCCATTATGTTGATAGCACTGACGGTCAAGCAAACTCTGCAGAAGGGGCAGAAAGGTTTTACTCTCTTCGGCGTGTTCTGGCTGCTGAGTATTGTACCCTCTTTCAGCCTCTCTAACTGGCTTTTCCATCATTCCCTGGGCCTGTACGCTATCAATGTAAACAATACACTATTGTGGGACTTGCTTGATTTTCTGCCTATGCTGCCGCTGATCTGGTATGTTTTCATTGGTCCGGCTTGCCTGGTGCTAGGAACCAGGAAAACTGAGCTTACGCCGCGTTTCACACGGCTGGCCATGATCCTGACAACCCTGATTACTCTCTGTATGAGCGTCGTTCTGAGTGCTATGCTCTACCTGGCCCTGGAATTGCTGATTAATGCGCCGCAATTGAATGCTCTATACACTATCCTGGTTCAGGACGTACTTGTGCTCTGCATGGCTCTACTAATCCTGCTCTGTGCTAGCGCGCTCTGGCGCGGCTGGCAAGCACAGCACAAACTAAAGCTGGGTTGAGCTTGTTGTCGAGCCTCTCGCGACCTTGCTGACCAGCATTGCTCAGGAGCAAATTGCCCCTGCGTAAATTGCCGCCAAATTGTAGATGTAGGGACTTTACCAGTGAAATCTGTCATGCTGCGCCAGGGCGAGCGCCTGGTTATACAGTTCAAGCTTCACTTGCCGTTCAGAGGTGAGCCTTGAACTGTGCAGCTTCTAGCTCTTGTATGGCTAGCGCGGCTAATTTGCGCGAGCATTTCAGTATCCTCAAGCGGATCGTGATCAAGCAAATGTCAGGCCGCTCTCTCCTTGAGGAAGGGTACATTAGAAAGCTGAAAAGGTCAGGTCACTTTGCACCAGCACCAGGGCTGTTCTGCGCCATTCAAAGCAAAGGTAAGCCCATCACGAGAGGTGGATCGGTCAGACGCGGTGAGTGCAGGATGAGATTGGGGTTGCCGGAAATATAACCGTTCTTGATAATCAGCGGATCTGTATTGTTACCGAGCAGCATCTTTTCGCCGGGCAGGAGAGATGATTGGAGGTCCGAGCTTGCGGGAAACGCGGCGGCGCGTAGATGGTAGATGCCATCAGCAATATTATGGAACAGGTATCGACCGGGCGTACCAAGTTTAAGGCAACGCACAGGCATGCCCTGGGGAATTGGATTGAGAAAGAGGCCGACGTAGATCGTGCCCTGAAAAGTTGTGGGCGCGCTGATGCGACCTATAAGGGTATTCGGCATTTGTACATGAGAAGATGCCGTCAGACGGAACGCGCTATGCTCTACCGGTAGTGGCTCAAAGGCATGAGCACGCTGGCGCAGCACGCGGGGAGAGAGTCCGACCAGTTGCGTGAAACGGCTTGTAAAAGAGCCAGTGCTGGTATAGCCAACGGCGAAGCAAATATCGATTACCTTGAGAGGTGTCGTCAAAAGCAAACGGCGAGCCGTCTGGAAGCGTAGAGCCGAGAGGAATTCGCCTGGTGGAATGCCTATCAGACGACTAAAGACGCGATTGAAATGATAGGGACTCAGACAGGCAACTGAGGCGAGATCTTCAAGGGTCAGTGACTCATCCATATGGGCATGCATGGTCTGGATAGCGCGCTCAACGGCCTGTGTATGAGCGGTAAAGGTAACTAGATGCGCGTTATCTTCATAGGAAATAGGCGTTGCTGTTTGCATTGAGTTCTCCTTCTCCAACAAAGTTTTTTCCATCTCTCTATTCTTTTTCGTTGGGTTTAAAGTGGCAAACTGGTACGAGCAGCCTATCTTCCATAAAGGTTTGAGCAACGTTGGTATGCTAAAAAAGAGAGCACATCCACCCCTGAGTATTGGTTCTCGGTGGTGGATGTGCTCACGCTCTTACTATTACTCAGAACGTGGAGGCAAAATTATCGTCTCGTCTGACGATGTGCTGGTTGGCGGTGTGGCAGGCGTTGGATAGCTAGTCGGTGCCTGTTGATACCCGGCAGTAGGAACTACTTGAGGGGTAGAATACGTATTTGCACCGTTCGCAGCCTGCGAGGCGGTATCGTTCTGTCGATTGGCCATCTGTTGTTGGATGCGCGGAGCTGCTGACTCAAAAGCGACCTCTCCACGATTCAACCAGCGCCGGGCGGCGTCCTGTCCACCAAGACCAAAGGCCAGACCAAAGGCGATGGCGAGCGCGCCGATCACGGCGGTAAAGAGAATATTCAAGAGATTAGGCGCTATGTTAAGCTGTTCAAGCGCAATCAGGGCAGCAAAACTGATGATTGCCCAGCGAGTGATGGCGGCAAAGACATTGGGATTGCCAATCCCGGTCCCTCCTGTAGCACCTCGCACCAGGTCGGCTGCGACAGTCGCGGCAAGCGAACCAAGGAAGAGCACCAGAATAGCCACAAACACATTGGGAATGTAATCGACAAGTTGATTGAGAATATTGCTAACAGCAGGAATTCCCAGAGTGTCGGCAGCGGGAACCAGGAAAATCAGAAACAGGAACCAGTAAACAACTCTGCCCAGGATTGCAGCAGAATCGAGGCTCAAACCCATACGCTGCTCCAGCCGCGTCAGACCAATGCGCTGCGACATGCGGTCAAAGCCAATCTTGCGCAACAGGACGGTAATGGCTTTACTTACCAGATCGGCAACCAGCCATCCGACTAACAGGATGACGAGAAAACCGAGAAAGCGAGGAATAAAGGTGAGTAAGACATTCAGCGCATTACCGAGCGCGCTTAAAATGGCCTCACCCCAGTTTGTGACAACACCCATCAAGATCTATCCTTTCGTACTACGGTCCAGCAAAAGCAATTTAATGTATTGCCCTCTTCTATACGTGGAAAATTTCGGGAAAGACTCATTTTATACTCGACAATAGAGAAACCCGTTGCCTGACATGGAATGTACATCGATAATGAGCACAGGGGGCCCTTTTTGCTCATAGCAGATTATTTTGCTGTTTATACTCGACTTTTGTTTCAATCCCTCTTTTTAGAAGAGTGGATGTTTGCCTGGCTCTATACCCGTGTTTTGAGCGAAGATAACGGCCAGCAAGTTGTTTATAATGCATAGCGCATACGGGGTATGCTGAAGCCAGCGATGACGCTAGAGGGGTGGGAGCCAGTGACAGTCGCGCCCATATGCTCATCAAAGGATTTCGCGTCTTGCCGCTGTCATACTTCCTCCATGAACTTGTAAAACAAGATAAACAAAATGCTTCAGTGCTTGACTGATATACAGGCATTATAGCAAAGAGAGGGTGAGTAGCGCAATTTTGGCTCTATTATACACAGCCTGCGCTGCTATGCTGAGTTTATTGAGGCTAGAGGTCGCGCTTATCCTTTGCTGTATGCTTGCCAGGAAGATCCCGCAACCTGCTCGTGGTAAGACCATACCCATCCAATTTCGTCCGTGCGCGCATTCTCTCCCTTTGTAGCACAGGCAAAGTATGCCCGACGCGAGAGGCTCGGCTGCGTACCCCCTGAGCGTAGCCTCTCGCACCCCTTCCCATCTGCCTTCAGAGGAAAAACGCTCTTTTTTCGCCACTTCAACTATGGTATAATACGTCTTGGAAAAGAGCCTCTCGCAACCCACCCGTTTGTTCCGCCTCCCAGGCGCTCCAGCTAACACAGGGGTTGCAGAAGAGGTTTTCGCGAGTGGGCGATTGAAACAATGACTTTCAAAGTTGGGCAAAATCGCCCAACTTTGGTTGCAGAAGAGGTTTTCGCGAGTGGGCGATTGAAACGAGCGTACATATAATCAAGATTGGCCACGCAGCTTGAGTTGCAGAAGAGGTTTTCGCGAGTGGGCGATTGAAACAGGAGAACGTAATGGCCGGAATAGTTACACCGAACTTCGTTGCAGAAGAGGTTTTCGCGAGTGGGCGATTGAAACTCGTTACTTTCAGGGGATGAATAATGTCTTCCATTTACGTTGCAGAAGAGGTTTTCGCGAGTGGGCGATTGAAACATGTAATAGACCAGGAAGCGTTTTCTCTTGCTGAAGTTGCAGAAGAGGTTTTCGCGAGTGGGCGATTGAAACTCCGTACTTATTAAGGGGAATGCCGATTGAACGGTGGTTGCAGAAGAGGTTTTCGCGAGTGGGCGATTGAAACTGATTGACTGGACCCAGGCCACTTTTTCTGCGATCTCCAGCGTTGCAGAAGAGGTTTTCGCGAGTGGGCGATTGAAACACGCCATTTTTACATCTCCTCTTATTATTAGCTCGCGTTGCAGAAGAGGTTTTCGCGAGTGGGCGATTGAAACCAATATCACCATTAGGCGCAATACGTACTAAAACACCTGCGTTGCAGAAGAGGTTTTCGCGAGTGGGCGATTGAAACCACTGGCATAGCTCAGACGCCAGATTCTCGTTGCGTTGCAGAAGAGGTTTTCGCGAGTGGGCGATTGAAACAAATTTACGGTTTCTCAGAAACCGTGCCACGCTGCCAAGTTGCAGAAGAGGTTTTCGCGAGTGGGCGATTGAAACTTAACAAAGACGCTCAGGCCCTTGTGCTCAGCCTCGCGTTGCAGAAGAGGTTTTCGCGAGTGGGCGATTGAAACTTGTAAGAGCAGTAGTGTAGCGGCAGGAAGTGTCAATGTTGCAGAAGAGGTTTTCGCGAGTGGGCGATTGAAACAAAACTGTTTTACGAGGATACGAGATGCGGGATGGTGTTGCAGAAGAGGTTTTCGCGAGTGGGCGATTGAAACACGCTTGAGAAGGGTGCCATTTGGCATATAATCCATGGTTGCAGAAGAGGTTTTCGCGAGTGGGCGATTGAAACTCAAAAGGCCACTCACATTGATCGAATAGCCAGGTTGCAGAAGAGGTTTTCGCGAGTGGGCGATTGAAACCGAACGGAGACGTTCCCATCCATCGACAACCTTTTGGGGTTGCAGAAGAGGGCACCTGAGTCGTTACTCCATTTGACGAATGATCTGACGGCGAGCCTCAAGAGCAAGTTGCCACTCTGCGAGGTAGCGTTCTTTTCTCACGCGAAACCAACAGTAATACCCGCAGGTGTGATCGTCAGCATCGCCTTCAAGAATGTAGACATATTTGCTTCTCTCGCAGATGACTTGCTCTCAGACTTGTTCTACATCCCCAAAGTTCAAGGGAATACGCAACGTTTCTTGATCATACTCCAGTTGCGCGTGGCCCAACCAGCCAAAACACGCCTGCAACCCCGGCCGCTGGCTAAAGAAGCCAAAATGGTAGCCCCATTGTTTCCGCCACGAGGGTTGCAGGTGGGCCATGGGAGAAGAAGCATTTCAAAATCCTCAATGAGGGTAAATGTTTCTAAAGGGAGTGCTTCTTTCTGGAAAATGGGACAAATGACATCTACCCATCAGAAGAGCCTCCACTTACACTTGCTTCATGTAGAACGATGTTGGGAAAAGGGGCATATCTACAGATAAAAAGGTATTGGAGTAACTCTATGAGCACTCTATCACCCGGGCACGTTCGTCGCATACCACTTCTCCTGCTCACGGGTACATTTCTCATTTCTGTCGCGCTGATTACCACCTTCTGGCTGGGTTGGGCCGTCTGGCTGGTGGCCATACTTGTCATCCTGGCCTGGCTGCCGATTTTTTACCTTGCCACCAGGGCCATTTCGCGCCAATCGCTGTTCCTGGCCTTCTTTTTTGTCTTGCTGTGTACTCAGGGAGGCCATTTCATCGAGCACCTGGCGCAGTTGATTCAGATCCATCTGATCGGACTTGAACCGATGGAAGCGCATGGTATTATCGGCACACTCGATATTGAATGGGTCCATTTCATCTGGAATTCGTGGGTTCTCATCTATGGCATCCTCCTGCTGATTTTCGCGCGCAAAAACCCCTGGCTCTGGGCGCTGGCGCTTCTGGCCCTCTGGCACGAAGCCGAGCATGTCTACATTATAGATTGCTACCTCAAGACTGGCATGGTTGGCTTACCCGGACTCCTGGCGCGTGGTGGCGCTCTCTGGGGTGGTCTACCCATCAGCCGACCCGATCTCCATTTTCTCTATACATTGGCGGAAGAGGCTTTTATCATTCTCGGTTATCTGAAAACGCGCCGCGAGGTGTAAGAAGTGGAGTAGAGAGAGCATTTTCGCAAAAGTCGCCGCAAAGTATTCTTGCGGCGACTTTTGCGAAGTATTGCTTTGGTGAGCAGAATTAGCAGCAGTGATGCGGGGATTGTTGCCCGCCTTTTCTCTTTAAGGACAAGCAAGCTGAGCAAAGCAAGGGGGCCGACTCTGGTTAAGCCTGGTCATAATGCCCCCAGACGCTTCCCTTTCAGTTGTTGGCGGAAAAAACGCGTTCGCGCAAAGCAGAGAACTCTTTGCCAGGGTGAAAGCCCAACTCACGCTCATACGCTTCCCAGAATGTACCCAGGAGGTGCTGAGCCAGAAAGACGTTTCCACGCTGGAGATAGACATTCACAATCGCTTTAATCGCCACCTCGTTGCAAGAGTCCAGACGCAAACACTGATACGCGTATTCCAGCACCTCTTCCAGATCATCTCTCTGGGTATACAACTGAATCAGACGCAGCAGGGCCTGAGAATAGATATGCGTGTACTGCTGGTGATAAGGCAGCAACCAATCCGCGGCGCTATCCTCTGGCAAAAAGCCTGAGTGGCAATAGCTGGCAACCTGACGATAATAAAATGCGGCCCTGGCCTCTTCTCCCAGGACTTCATATTTACGCGCTTGCTCAAAGGTACTCCGCACGCAACTGATATCTGTCCACCAGGCATCAGTGCTCTGGAACCAGTAGAAATTATTAGGCTCGCGATGGATAAAAGCGGATTTTTGTCGCTCCTTCAGGCCCGGCTCAAGCATGCGCCGCAAATAATGCATGGTCACATGAAAATTTCCTAAAGCCGTCTGCGGGGCAACTTCAGGCCAGAACAGATCGATAAATTCATCGACTGAGCCTGGTTGGCCCGGATTTAGCAGAAACCACTTGAGCAGCATACCGGCTTTATTGCGCCTGCGGAACGACTCACCCAGGGGACGCTCCTTGTGAAAGACGCGAAATCGGCCAAAGAAGTAACTGCGGTACAGCGAGAGATGTTCATGTTCGCGTGGATGAACCAGATCTTTCTCGCCCAATAACGGTTTGCCATTCTGTATCTTCAAGACGCCTGCCCTCCTTGTGTGTTAAGTCAAGTATAGCGAAAGAACGTGCCACAGCATTACCTGATCTTCCCTCCTTATCGGGAGGGATTTCCCCCTCGCGATATCTTCGCTACTGCGAAAATAAGCCGCGCTTTTATGCGAAACAACTGCGAAGATTCCCCGAAGATCAAGGATCTATACTCTAACAGAATACAAAGGGGCAGACGACGAGGGAGAAAAATCGCCTGGGTCCACGGTGCGCGCACAAACACAGGCCGTTATGCAGCGTGGAGGCCACTGAGATGAAAACAGAGTAAGGAGCAAACGATGATAGCCAGGACTTTCGTAGAACCATCTGAGGAAATTCAAGCAAGGCCTTACGAATACACTCGTTTCTCTTCTGGAGAGCTAGATAGCGACTCTGGAAGCGCGATCGAGGCGTGGTTGCAACAGAGCTATCCGCCGAGTTCTGGGGAAACGACCACCGCCATTTATCGGCAAATTCTGGTTTCATTTTGCCTCTATTTGCAGGCTCAGGGACTGGATATGTGGAGTCCGGCAAGCCAGTTGACCCCGCACATCCAGAACTGGGTTGGTCTGCGGACAGCCACGAGCAGGCGTCAGGGTCGCATCGCTCACTCAACATATAATCAGCGCATCGCGGCGCTACGCAGCTTTTATGCCTGGGCTGGCAAAAATGCGCATGCTGGTAGCTCCAATCCGGCGGAACGGATTCGTAACGTGACCGTGGACAAATACGCGAGTGTGCGCCCATTGGATGCGCGACAAGTGGCCGCGCGGCTCAGGGCAATCGATCGTTCGACCATTCGCGGACAACGCGATTACGCCTTGCTCCAGGTTGCCTTGAATACGGGCCGTAGCGCCCGTGAACTGTCTGGCCTGACCTGGGGCAATCTCTCTCTCGACGGAGAACACGTGACCCTGATCTTCCAGGGCGGAAGAAGCAAAAAGGTGCTGTGCGATCTGCTCGATAGCCGTCTCTCGCAGGTACTTTTGACATATCTACGTACAGCTTATAGGCAAGATCTGGCCTCCCTGGATCTCCAGGCTCCCATCTGGATCTCTTTCAGTGATCGCACCGCTGGTCAGGCCATAGGGCAACAGACCATTGCTGATATCTGCGCAACACACCTGGGCATTTCACAGTTCCAGAGATTGCGCGATACCTTTGCTCTGACCATGGATCAGTTGGGCGCGCAGATAGAGACCATCCAAAGTTGCCTGGATCACGCGAGCCGCGCGACAACTGGCACATATCTTGCCAATCTGAAGAGGGCGCATAATCCGCATGCAGGTGGGCTGGCCGACGCTTTTGGCGTTGAATAAACAGACGACCACACTGGATGTTTTGCAAAAGGCTTTCGCGGTTGCAATTACCGCGAAGCTGCCAAAGCACTGGCTCAAAGTCTTCCACATTGAAAGGAAACCTTATATGACGAACAAAGGAGTAGGAGCATGAGTAAACACACAGATGAAATGCTTGAGAGAGATGATGCAGAGCGGGTAGAGCCGCTTCCCACAGCAATGGCAAAGCCAGCGTCAGCGTCTTCTCGCTCCAACCTATCGGTTCTCAGGAAGTTCTCTTTCTGGAGTTATCTGGTAACCACTGTTCTGTGCGCGGGGGTTTCTATCGCCGTGACACTCACAGCGGGCTATCCCAATAACCTGACCATCCTCATAAGCACCGCTGTGCTGCTGGTCTCAACGCTGCTCATTCGCAAACGCGCGCTCTGGGCGTCACTGTTCAGTCTGGTGCTAGGGATTGTCGTTCTCTATCTGGTTTTCACCGAGCCTTTCGTGCTTGAAAGCCTGGCCGCTCCTAAAACTGATCCGCAGGGAGGCTTTGGGCATTTCTCAGGTGTCGTGACGATCATTAGCGTCCTGCTCCTCGCGTTTGGCGCGAACGTTGGCGTTGTGATGGAGGATTTTCGTCACCAAACCTTTGCGCGCCCTCGCTGGCTGCCCTCCGCTGTAACCCTGGTCGCGGGCATGGCCATCGGAGCGTTGCTGATTGGCGCGATCGGACAGCCAGCCGCGTCTGGAGCAGGAACCACATATACCAATGGCGTTGCTACCGTTCACATGAGCGCGGCCAGTTTTATCCAAACGTCAATCACAATCTCTAAAGGTTCAAAGCTTCTGTTGGTCGATGATGTCAGCGCGGTCCATATTCTGGCCAATGGTTCCTGGCAAAACGGCTCGCCGCAGCATGTGAGTGAACCGGGCGCTCCACAGCTGAATAACGTCCAGATCAACGGCAACAGTATCACCATCGGACCCTTTGTCACAACGGGAACGTACCACATCTACTGTATCGTCCACTCGGGAATGAACCTTACTGTGATTGTCCAGTAATGTAGACCACTAGTGCTTTAGAACGTTTTAAGGAGGCTACACATATGGCAACATATGTCCTGATCTTTGGCAAACTCCATCGCTTAGAGGACAAAGCGGCTTTTGAAGCGGCTTTTGCAAAGGTAAGCCGCACTGTCGTAAGCAGCACGCCGGGCATCCTACGCGACGAGTTGATTAGCGATAGCGCTGATCCTTCTGCCTACATCATGATGAGTATATGGGAGAGCAAGGAAGCATGGGCTTCCTGGCAGCGCGCACCTATTCACGAGGAGCAAGTTGGTTCTATGCAAAAGTACTGGCAGGGCCAGGGAGTCAAGATCTTCAACACGGTGTTTGTCGTCGCCAACTCTGCTCCTGACGCAGAAGTTGCGGCTATAGCCTGACGGAATCGACCTGTAGACTGGCGCTAGTATACCACCAGGAGTACGCTGATGAGCACGACCCACCCTATTACTGAGGATCTCGATAACTTGCTACGGCCAGAGTTTCTTGCCAATCCCTGTCCGGTCTTTCACACCTTGCAAACAAACGAGCCGGTCCATTGGAATCCCCATCTCAACGCATGGATGGTCTCGACCTACGAAGATGTACGCGCGCTCCTCCAGGACACGCGTCTCTCAGCCGCCTCGCCCTTTGGCTATCTGTTTAAACGCGCGTTGAGTGCTGAGGAGTTGGAGGCGGTGGTCATCATCCGCCCCTATGTTGAACAGTCACTGCTGAATATGGACCCTCCAAATCAAACGCGTCAGCGCGCCATTCTCAGCAAAGCGTTTACCACGCGGCGTCTGGAGCACATGAGGACGCGTGTTCAGGAGTTCGCGAATGCCATTGCGGACGAGGTTCTGCCCACCGGCCAGATCGAACTGCTGAACCAGTTCGCGTTTCCACTCCTGTTCCGGGTAATCTTTGCTTTGCTGGGGCTGCCATCTGAAGTCCACCAGCAGGCGAGCAAGCTTTTCAACGAAGCCTCCAGCTTAATCGTTAAGGTGAACTCCACGCCTTATCCCGCTTCTGAGCATCTTTTGCGCTTTGCCGCGAATCTATTAGAGACAGAGGAGCTTATCAGGCCAACTATCGCTGAACGTCGGCTTCATCCACAAGAGGACGTAATCAGCATTATGATCGAGGCTGAAAAGCGTGGAGAGATGAGCGAGAAGGAGATCTTTGTGCTCTGTTCTCAACTGGTCTTCGCGGCCCACGAGACCACGGCCAACGCGATCTGTACCGGGATGCTGGCCTTACTCCAGAATCCTGAGCAGCTAGAACTGATAAAGACCAAACCTGAGATCCTGCCTCAGGCCGTCGAAGAACTACTGCGTTATAGCGCGCCAGGACAGATGCGGCCAAGGATCGCGCTCGAAGACATCGAGATCCGTGACACGCTCATCCACAAGGGGCAGCGCGTCTTCGCGATGTTAGCGGCGGCGAATTTCGATGAACAGCATTTTAGCTGCCCCCATCTGTTGGATGTTGAGCGGCCCAAGAAAGAGCAGATCATGACGTTCGGTCATGGTATCCATTACTGCCTGGGCGGTCCCCTGGCGCGCATTGAGCTTCAGGTTATCTTTCCAACTCTCTTCCACCGTCTGCCAAATCTCAGGCTGGCCTCCGAGTCCGTGCAATGGCGTCCAAATTTCCTCCTGCGCGGACTGATGGCGCTCCCGCTGGAATTTGATGCACCAGCTGTTTCTGACGCGTCTTCTCTTGTAGCGCAGCAGAAGGAAGGTGAAAAAGTATGACATCTTCTGTCGTCATGATCAATACATTTGAAATCCAGGCTGGCGGGGAAACCGAATTTTTGATCTGGTGGGAACGCAGTTCAGAGGCACTGAGAAAAGAGCCAGGTTTCATCGATGCTCAATTGCATAAAAACCTGAAATCCGAGTCGTCCTTCCAGTTCATTAATATTGCTCACTGGGAAACTGAAGCAGCCTTGAATGAGGCGCGCCTCAAAAACAAAGAGGTTTTGCATTCTCTTACAGTGGGTAAGGGTCATCCGGCTCTCTACGAAATGACTATGCAGTACGCGCCTGGTATGCTTGCGGATGAAGAGGAAGCCCGCCCCAGCCAGTCCTCCCAGACATACGCAACAATTGTCTGCCCCAATTGTCAACGCGAATGCCAGGTTACCGGCAGAATGCAGAACTCGATCTATGCCTGGTGTCAGTGCAAGCGGTATATCGAGGTGTATGATAAGATGAGCCATCCCTGATTTTGTAAAATCAGGCCAAAACATGTTTTGTCTCCCCTCTACCTGCAAAGCTTTGCCCTTTGCAGGTAGAGGATTTTTTTTGCCAGCCCTGGTCGTCGGGCGAAACCGTCCCGTCCCACCAAAAGCAAAGCTGTAAGCAGTTGTTGTTCAGGCGCGTACATTCCTGAACAACAACTGCTTACAGCTTTGCTTTGCCTATTTATCTTTCAACACTTACGGGTTCTGGGACGGTCTGAGCGAGCGAGAGGCGTAGGGCCTGCGCGAGGACTTCCGCGGGACGCTCCTGATCTTCGACTGAGCGCCAGCAGATAAAACCGTCTGGTCGCACCAGGACAGCGCCCTGCTCGGACAGACCATACGCGCTCAGAAAGCGCTGAGAAGGATCGGCGAACTCACAACCGTCGCCGATCTGATAGACTGAGAGAGGCTGGCCCAGGCGCTGGCTGACTTCCTGAGCCGCCTGGCTCCAGTTCCCACCCCGCGCCCCGGTGAGCAGGACAAAGCCTTTGCCGCAGAGATCGAGGGTAGAGAGTTGCTGGTCCTGGTGTCGCAAGGACACGTGCGCGGCATGGGCTCCTGGTCGTCCACTCGGCTCGTGAGGGTTCTCGCTCACGCCGTAATCGGCGGACTCCAGGGGCAGGCAGGCCGAGTGATAGCGATAACCGAAAGCAACAGCGTCATAGTCTACAGGTGGCGCGTTCCGACTGAGATGGGGAGAGGCAAAACGCGAATACATCGCGAATGCCTGCTCAATAGTAAAGCGCGCGACTGGCCTGCGCTCCTCATCATAGGTGAGCAGCAGTTCTGGACTGGCGTTATTCTGGAGCACCAGGGCCAGTTTCCAGGCCAGATTATACGCGTCCGCGATGCCTGTATTCGCCCCAAAAGCCCCTGTGGGCGGGGTGACATGAGCTGCGTCGCCGACCAGGAAGATATTCTCCTGTTGAAAGCGTTCAGCTACCCAGGCAGCCACTTCCCAGGGGGTGACATTGAGGATCTCGACAGGCAGGTTGGGCAGACCAATGGCGGCGCGCACCCGTTCGACCCCACGGGGACCGACAAAATCGCTATGCTCTTCTCCCTGGTCGGGTCGATAGGGGGCGTATAAGCCATAGCCGCGTCCCTCGCCACGAGCCAGGATCAAGGTTCCACCTCGCAACTCGGCATTGTTCACAAAACAGATGGCGATCTTGCGCCCGCGAAAGGCTTCGCTTAGATCGGCGGAAAACAGCAGGGTCAATTGATGGCCCTGCACGCCTGGTCCCTGCACGCCAATTTCCAGTTGCTTGCGAATCATACTGTGATTGCCGTCCGCAGCGACCAGATAGCGCGCGCGCACCCGACTCTCGCGGCCAGTAGCTCGCTCGCGAAGCACAGCATTCACGCCCGTGGCATCTTGCTCAAAAGAGACAAGTTCGGTGGAAAAGCGCAGATCACAGCCCAGTTCTTGAGCGCGTTCACGCAGCACCGGCTCGATCATATCCTGACCAGTAATGCTCCCCAGCACCGCGCTCAAATCGCTTTCGGTCGCGTCTTGCGTAATCCAGCCCAGCTCTTTCCCGGCCAGACTCTCCGCCTGGAGCACAGAACTGTTGCGGTAATCCGTGGGTTCCGCCTGGCGAATAGCCTCTTCCACGCCAGCCGCGCGAAAAATTTCCATCGTGCGCATATTGAAATTGAAGGCGCGCGGATGCGGCGAAATCCCGGCGTGGCGCTCCACCAGCAGGGGCCGAACGCCATGGGAGGCCAGAAACAGGGCCATAGAGAGGCCGACCAGGCTACCTCCTACGATGAGAACCGACGCAGTCTCGTCGTATTCAGGAATCTGTTGGTTTGTTCTGCTCATGCTATCTTGCTCTTTCTCAGGCGAGAGAGACCAGGGCTGGCTATCCAGACAAAGCACATGCTGGATAGCCAACTGGTCACCCTCAGTTCATCTTGATCTTCACTCCACCACGCGGATGATTTCCGCGATCCAGGCGGGTGGCTGATAGCTCATTGTGCTCAGTTCAAAGTGGGTCGGGCGGATACTGTTCACCTGCCAGCCCGCGCCGAACATGCTGGTAATCTCATCAGGAGTGATCCCCCGAGGACCAACGCCGCCTGGCAACTGCAAGCTAAAGCAATGGAGGAAATACTTTCCCCCGGGCTGAAGTACGCTTTTCAATTCCTCAATAAAGAGAGTTCGCTCCTCATCCGAGAAATTGTGCATGAGGCCGCAATCGATCACCGTATCAAAGGTACGTCCCAGTTTGGAGATAGCCAGCGCGTCGCCGACCTGAAATGTCACCTGGAGTCCGCGCTCGCTGGCTTTTTCGCGCGCTCTCTGAATGGCCAGAGGCGAGATATCAACCCCCCAGATATCCTGGCAGGTTCGGGCAACATGCAGGGTATTCTCACCAGTCCCACAACCCGCGTCGAGCACCGATCCCTGAATCGCGCCTGCCCGCGCCAGCTCAATATAAATGTCCTGCGGATGGTCGATGTCCCATGGGGCAACGCTCTCGTAAGCCGCGTCGAAGTTCTGGAAGAGTTCGTGTCTCACGCTCATATACTGTTTCTCCTATTCTCTGTGCTGTCTATGCGTCGTTCTCGTCTTCTGTTTAACTTAGTGGCTGAAGATTGCCTCTTTCTGTGCCTTGCCAGCAGTTTGCACGAACTGGAGGCGCAAAGCCTGTTCAATAGCTTCAGCGGGATGCTGCTCGGTTGTAACCGCGCGCCAGGCGATAAAGCCATCGGGTCGCACGAGCACCGCGCCATCCTCGCGCAGGCCATAGGCGCTCAGGAAACGCTGGTCAAGACTGGCAAAGCCGTCCTCACCAGCGATCTGATAGATGTCCAGGGGTAGACCCAGGCTCGCGGCGACCTTGCTCGCGGGCTCACGCCAGTAGCTCCCCTGAGCACCAGTAAGCAGGACAAAATGCTTACCAAAGAGATCAAGCGTCGAGAACTGGCGCTCTCCCTGATGCAGCACGACATGCGCGGCATGGCTACCGGGATGGCCTGACGGCTCGTGCGGATTTTCAAAAGCTCCCTGCTCGCTGGACTCAGCGGGGATATGCTCTCCCTGATAGCGATAACCAAAAGCAATAGAGTTGTACGGCAGAATCGGCGTTCCCCCCTGAGCACCTCCAGGACCAGCGGAAAAGCGCGTAAACATCGCAAATGACTGTTCCGTGGTCCCACGCACGACTGGTTGGCGTTCTTCGCTGTACGTTCGCAAAAGCTCTGGCCCGGCCTGCTCCTGGAGAACCAGCGCCAGCTTCCAGGCCAGGTTATACGCATCGGCAATCCCCGTATTGGCCCCAAAGGCTCCGGCAGGCGGGGTAACATGAGCGGAATCACCAGCTAGGAAAACGCGGCCTTCCTGAAAACGTTGCGCGGCCCAGGCGGCAACCTCCCAGGGAGTCACATTGAGGATCTCCACAGACAGATCGGGTACGCCAACGGCAGCGCGCACCAGTTCAATTCCGCGCTCCCCGGCGAAGTCTGCCTCCTGCTCCTCATCTGGCCGATAAGGAGTGAAGAGCGCGAAACCATCGCCATTGCGCGCGAAGACCAGCGAAGTTCCCTTGCGCACGCCCGGATTATTGACAAAACAGACGGCCAGCTTCCTGCCGCGCAGTGGACCCTCCACATCTGCCTGGAAGAGAATACTGAATTGATGCCCGATCAAACCAGGGCCGAATGTCTTGATCCCAAGCTGCTGGCGGATCGCGCTGCGATTCCCGTCAGCAGCTACCAGATAGCGCGCGCGCACGTTGCTCTCAGCACCGCTCACGCGATCGCGGATCACCGCGTTTACCCCATCGCTATCTTGCTCAAAAGCAACGAACTCTGTGGAGAAACGCATTGCGCTTCCCAGTTCCAGCGCGCGCGCGCGCAAAACAGGTTCCAGAACGTCCTGACCAATAATGCAGCCCGCAAGTGGACTGAGATCACTGCTGGTCGTGTCCTGGGTAATCCAGCCAAACTCTCTACCAACCAGGCTCTCTGCCTGAAGAATGCCACTATTCTGAAAATGAGGCGGCGCTTTCCTACGAATGGCCTCCTCCGCTGCAACCGAGCGGAAGATCTCCATGGTGCGCATATTGAAATTGAAGGCGCGTGGGTGAGGTGAGATCCCACTATGGCGCTCAACCAGCAGCGATGGAATGCCATAAAACGAGAGGAAAAGCGAGGTAGACAGACCTACCAGGCTGCCCCCTACAATCAACACAGGTACAGTTTCGATCTCTGTTCGCTGGCCTGTTGTGCTCATATCCATTTGCTCCTTTAGAACCTTCCGGGATCAAGGGGGCATCTGCTCCCTCGCGGGGTCCGGGGAGTTTCCCGGCTTCCTGTTTCCCTTTCTCGCCGCAAGCGGCAAGTCAGAAGAGAAAGACTTCGGGAACTCCCGCGCTTCATCCCCGGCAGAGGGCGGCTAGCCCTCCACACTCCCGCTGAAAGCGAGAAGGGAAAACCCTACATTACGACACAGCTCGCTTGCGAAATGCCCGTATTCCCAGGATCATGAAGACCACAAAGAAGGCGCTTAGCCCCAGCACCACCCAAACGATAGGCAGCGTAGCTATAGCCTGTCCGTGAACTGGCGGCACCATCGCGTAACGTAGCCCTTCACATGCATAGGTCACAGGATTCAGCAAGGTGATGATCTGAAAGACCTTGAAGTCATTCAGAGAAGTCCAGGTGAAGAAGACACAGCCTGTGAACTGAACAAGGCTAAAGACGATTGTAAAGAGTAAGAAGATTTTATCTATGGGTAGTCCAGCACCGAAGAGCAGGCCCAACGCAGAACTGGTCAGAGCGGTCAGCACCATGACTACAATCAGAGTCACGATCATATCTGTGCGGACCTGGAAGCCGCTCCCCAGCAGCAAGTAACCCAGCGGAATAGTCACCGCGCCCGCGATCAGACTACGCAAGCTAGCAAAAACGACTTTTTCAAGCGCGCTCAGGGCAACTGGCAGAGGCGCGAGCAGGCGATCATCGATCTCCCGCGCTCCCCCCAGATCGGTAATCAACGAAATCGCGATACTCTGCACACCAGCCAGGCCGATATTCAGCGCGACTACGCCGGGTAGGAAGAGCGCCGGATAGCTCGCTTGCGACAGCCCTGCCTCTGGCATAATCCGTCCAAACACCAGCAGGAAAAAGAAGGGCTGGACCAGTGTTTGCATAATAAAGGGTACCCATTCACGTACAGAGACCCGCAGGTCGCGGCGCAGGATATGCCAGAAAGCCAGGAGCAGAACCATATAGCGTTTACCTGGCAAGGGTCCCATACTCAAGTTGGCCTTTGCTGGCAGGGAAGAAGGGGCAATCGTGCTCATGCGCGTAAATTCCTTCCGGTGAGATGAATGAAAACATCCTCAAGGCTGGGATGATTGATATGCAGATCGCACAATTCGGCATTGGTTTCTGCGACCATATGAATGGTTTTGGGAATAAGGGTCGAGACACTTTCCCCATAGATGCGGAAAACAGCGGTATCAGTCTGACCGGCCTCTCCTTTAGGCAGCGGAATCTCCTCGACCCGTTGCGCCCCTGGCAGTCCCTGGAGAGCATGCTGGATCTCATCTGACGCGCTTGCAATGTTCGAGTCAGCATCCGTGCCAGCACCCACGCTCACCAGAACAGGCATGGGCGCGGGAACACGCACGCGAACTTCGAGAGTTGAGCCACCGGGGATGAGCTTGACCAGCTCATCAGGGGTATCGCACACAAGAATATGCCCCTTATCCATAATCGCGATGCGATCACAGAGACGGCTCGCCTCCTCCATATCGTGGGTCGTCAGCATAATCGTCATCCCACGCTCTTTCAGCGCGCGGATACGCTCCCAGAGGAACAGCCGGGCTTGCGGATCAAGATTATTTGTCGGCTCGTCCAGGAACAGCACATCCGGGTTATGCATCAGAGCGCGAGCAATCAAGAGGCGCTGGGCCATTCCCCCGGAGAAAGTCTTCACCTTAGAGTTCCCATTAGTAGTCAGGCCGAACTCCTCCAGCAAAGCCGTAGCGCGTGCCTCACGCTCAGCGCGGGGGATGCCATGATAGCTGGCGTGATACGTGAGGATCTCGCGCGCGGTCAGGCTCTGGTCGAGATTACATTTCTGGGGGACCACAGAGATGCGCTGTTTAACCGCCAGCGGATCTTTGGACACATTGATTCCCATGATAGAAACAATCCCACCAGTAGAGCGCACCGTGGTCGTCAAGACCCCGATAGTAGTGCTCTTGCCAGCCCCATTGGGTCCAAGCAAGCCAAAGATCTCCCCGGTTCGAACCTGGAAAGAGATCTGGTCAACCGCGTCTGCCTTGTCAGTCTTATGATAGCGCTTGGCGAGACTCTGGACATCGATAGCGGCAGTAGATACAGCGGCAGATTTTTTATGCGCGCACCACGAAGACTCCTTATCCTGCCCTCGCGTATAGGAGCCCTCAATGATATCATTGGCGAACGCGATAGTCAGCTCATTCACCAGATCTTTATCATAATCGAGAGTCGCGGCATGATTGCTGCGTTCCAACAAGATCTGCTCAACTGGCCCGGAGTTCTCATTCCAGTACTCGGCCTCCTTCGCCGAAGCGGTTGGATCGAGCTTGCTCGTGAAGACAAGCGATGGACACTGAATCTTCGGCGCGCGTTTACGAATAAGCTCAAAGTATGGAAGGATAGTACCCATAGGCTCGATAGGGAGCTTATTATAGGAGATCACAGCGGGAGCATCCGGGTCAGCGACAAAGACAGCATTGGCTGGCAAGTGAAAAAACCGTTTTCCCAGCTTAATCAAGCGTCTGCCGATTTTCATGCTGCCACCTTTGGGCGACTTAAACGGCACATTCATCAGCAACAAGCCAGCAATCCTTTTGGGATGCTGGATTTCCATCCAAGCAGCGAGCATGCCACCCAGGCAGATACCGCCAACAAAGACATGCTGGTGACGCGCGCGCAGCTTTTTGAAGTAAGTCTCCGCGCATTTGAGATAATCAGACCAGCCCGTGGTATCCAGATCCTCGGCAGTGGTACCATGGCCTGGCAGGAGAGGTACCTCGACGGAAAAGCCTGCCTGCGCGAGAGCCAGGCCCCAGGAACGCAACTGCTGCGGCGTCGATCCGTAGCCATGGAGAAGCAATATGCCACCACGAGTTCCGCTAACTGAGACAGGCTCAGCGCCGGGGATGATGGGAAGAGACATGAGAAACCTCCTCTGTAAGACGATTCCGTAGGGGAACTGGTCGTTCGCAACAACCGGCTCCCCTGTAACACACGCATTTCCAGGATTGCCTCTTGAAGTATTATTCGTAGCGCAACACTTCTAGAGGACGAATACGGGTAGCTTGCCACGCAACCAGCGACGCCGTGATCACTGCGAGTAAAAGCGGCCCCACGATCATACTGACAACTATCAGTGGTTCAATCGTAAGCGTCATATTGAACATTACAGTCCCCATCAAGCTAACCATGCCAGTCGCTAGAAGCATCGCGACATAGGCCCCTATTCCACCAATCACAGCGTTCTCAATCGCGATCCCGCCCAGGATAGAGCGGCTAGTATAGCCGACCGACTTCAGGATGCCCAGCTCGCGTCTGCGCTCCAGCATCGCCAGGGCAACTGCGTTGGCGATGATCAGCACCGCTGCGATCACCGAAAGCGCGGCCAGCGCGAGCATGATATCGATAATTCCCGCTATTCTCTGGAGAAAAGCCAGCGAGGTATCGCTTAAATTCTGGATCACCGCGTTGGGCACTAACTCGCTAACCTTGCGTACTGCGTGACCATACTGCGCCGTATTGACATTCAGGTACGAGATCGCGGTGCGATCGGTCGGCAAACTCAACGCCTCGACTACTGAGGACGGAGCTAGAACCCTGCCAAGCATCCCGAAACTACTTGCCTTGGCGATGATGCCCACCACAGTCACAGTTTGTGGGGCAGTCCCATCCTGACCGGAAAAGGTGATCGTATCTCCCGGCTTGATCTTCAAGCCGAGCCATCCAGTACTGGTCAGGATCTCGCTAACGAGGACATTATGCGTGTTAGCGTCGGCGGCGGTGAGATTGCGACCGAGCGCAATCGTCAGAGATGGCACGCTCTGCGTCAGATCGTACCCCTCAACCTGGCTCAAGGTACCAATCGCACTCTGGAGTCCAGCGCTCACAGGCAAAATCTTTTCGATCGGCTGGCCGTTGATCGAAGTAGGAGCCGTCGCCACAAATGGCACTGCGCGGTTCCCGGTCAGACCTGGAATGCTGCTCAGGTTTGCCTGGAGAGTATTTGTATCCTGACCATTGGTCGTCACCACCAGGTTATACGGCATATTCGCCGCCAGAGTACTCTCGACCTCGGTTTGTGTATCGTGACCCAGACCCACCACCGTACCAATGCCGAAGACGCCAATGAACAGCGCAAGCATCGTCGTCAGGGTACGACTGCGTTGGCGACCCAGATTGCGCAATGCCATCCGGGTGCTCACTTTCAAACCGCGTGGCAGCAGGCCAATGAACAATCCTAGCAGAGCCACGACCAGCAAGCAGATGCCAAAGATCGGCTGAGCAAAGTAGAGAGCAACAGCGCAGGCTATACATAGCAGCGTCAGAAGGATCTGCTTGATCTGAAAGCGCTCAGGCACCGGCAACTTGCTGACCGCCAGGATTACTAGCGTAAAGATCCCGCCTAACAGCAGCAGGAAACTCAATGTGCCATAGGTTGCCTCCAGACCCAGCACAAGATTGTTATTGAGAATAATCGTCGCCAATCCGCAAAACAGGAGCGAGAGCACAACCAGTAAGAGGATTGTCTGGAACACGCCACCGGCACTTTTGTGCTCGTTTTGGCGAAGCACCTGGAGCGGACGAATACCTGCCGCCTGAATAATTGGTAGCAAGCCAAAGATCAGCGAGGTAACACAGCCAATGCCCACACCACCCAGGATAAGCAAGGGATCGATTTGGAAGGACGCATTCAATCCCAGATTATCGAGCAGATTACGTACAACAAAGCTGACGCCTATCGCTGCCGCGGAACCAACCAGACTGCCAAGCAGACCGATCAGACCTGTCTCCAGTGCGAAGAGGGCATAGAGATCCCCGCGCCGATAGCCAGTCGTCTTGAGCATCGCTATCTCGGTTTTGCGGCGCGAGAGCAACACCTGCATGGTGTTCACAATGCCAACTCCGCCAATTAACAGCGCCAGCAGGCCCGCGATCTTCAAAAAGTTTGTGATCAAATCAACCGAGGATTGTTGACTTTGCATCATCTCATCGACTGTTTGCGTGGCGACCAGGGGAAAGTGCGCGTTAATGGTCCGCACCGCCGCTTTGGTAGCAGCCTGGTCTGCCGTCGTGACATTCACAGTCGTATAGGACGCGAACGAGGCAGGCTTCCCGGTCAGGTAATAGTCAGACGAGATGAGCATAAGGTTGCCGGATTGGGCGAAGGCCCCGCTATTGGCGATCACCCCCGCGATTGTGATATCCAACGTTTGACCAGAACTGGTCGCTGTCTTGATATAGATCTTTAAACTATCGCCCAGGTGTTTCTGATAACGATCCAGGAAATCCTGGCTGACAATCACCTGATCATTGCGCAAGATCCCTGAAACGCTGCCGTGGTCCGGCTGCACAAAAGTTGGCGGCGTTACCAGGGGATAACTATGCGCGTCAACCGCCGCGATTGTGAAAGCCTGAGAAGCCGAGTCGGTAGCATTAAGAATACCGCTGGCACTGATCACTGGAGAGTAATTGGTAATGCTTCCTTGAAGCTTAAGCTGAGCAAAGAAAGCCAGATCGCTGGCTTTCAGAGGTGAACCTGGAGCGATCACCGCGATATCGCCCCCGTTGCTGTCACGCACGCCACTGGTGAGAGAGTTCTGAAGCATCGATCCCACCAACTGCACTGATACCACGGCCATGACTCCCACCGCGACGCAAAGCATCGCCAGGATAGTGCGCTGACCGCCACGTTTCAGGGCGCGCGTGCTATGATTGAAGTATAGAGCAATCTTCATAGACATTCGATCCTTTGCGAGACGCCTACTGCGTAATAACTTCCTGAGAATAGTCAAGTTCAGCAAGCCGTCCATCGACGATACGCAACGTCCTGTCCGCGTGCGAAGCTACTTTTTGATCATGGGTTGCGATAATGAAAGTCTTGCTCGTCTGGTCGCGCAGATCAGTAATCAGCTTGAGAATATTTTCACCATTGCGCGCATCCAGGTTGCCAGTCGGCTCGTCGGCAATCACCAGCGCTGGATCAGTCGCCAGCGCGCGCGCTATAGCTACACGCTGCTGCTCGCCGCCAGAGAGCTGGTTAGGACGATGATGCAAGCGATGGGAGAGACCTACCAGATTGAGCAATTCTTGCGCCCGTTTGGCGGGAGAACCTTTGTGCTTGCCAACATAGAGCGGCACTTCCACATTCTCCTGGGCCGTCAGGGTTGGGATCAGATTGAAAGCCTGGAAGACCATGCCAATGCTGCTATTGCGCACCACGGCCAGTTTCCCTTCGCTCATTTTCGTAATATCGATACCGTTAATAAAGATCTGGCCGGTGGTAGGATTATCCAGGCCCGCGACAATCCCTAAGAGTGTGCTCTTTCCCGAACCAGAGGGGCCGACAATCGAGACAAACTCCCCACTGCGGATCTGAAAGCTGATCCCTTTAACAATCTCTATCGACTCGCGCCCCAGAGGCAGTTTCCTGGTAATATCGCGCACATCGATTACCACTGCGCGCTCGTCGGATTTTGATCCCTGGACCGCCTCCTCAATAGCAATCTGAATGCTCGTGGATAACGTCTGCGCTTCATCTGGTTTGACAATTGAACTCATGAACTTTGTACTCCTTCCTAATTACAGCGCATCCTGCGCCGCGTTTGATCAAGCAAAGTATTTCTGGCAAGGTTTTTCGTGTGCATTACCTTGAGATGTCAGGCGTACTCGCGCTGCTGCCAGTCGTCACCAGATATGGCGCGCGAGTGGGAAAATCGAGTCCGCTGTTCAGCCTTCGTGACCCTTCACTTGCTTCTCTGGAGAGATGTTCGCCAGGTGCAAAGATGTCTCGTCCGAATAAGCCTTTTACCAGCACGAACGACTCAAGATAGCGGTCGGCACAATAACTTTCCGGGTGATTCTGCAAGGCCCACCAGCGCGCGCGTAGTTCGGCAATATCTGGCTGCATGTAGGCTTTACCGCTCTCCGAGTTGTGCATTCTAATAGCATGCTTTTTAATCTCGATATAATCAGTGACATCTACGAAAAGATTAGGCGCGAAGCCCCAGTTCTGCAGGGGCGGCTCGGCATAGAGAATACAATCGACGCAGCTTGAACGTCTGGCCGCATTGACGGTAGCGTCAGCCACCGCGTCATGATCCTGGTGGCCATAGCCAAAATTCTGCGGGTAGTGGGTAATCACAATCTGGGGGACAAGCTCGCGGATATATTTCTCAATCAGAGAGACAACATGGACATCGAAGGAGAGCTGCCCATCGGCTAACTGGTGCTGAATTAACGAATAACCCACCTGTTGAGCGACAGACCTCGCTTCCGACAAGCGTACAAGATCTACGGAAGTATTGCTCTGCTCACCAGCGGTCAGCGTCAACACATGCACCTGATATTCAGAGCGCACGAATTTTGCAAGCGTTCCCAGGCAGGTCAGCGCATCATCATCAGGGTGGGCAAAGACAGCCAGAACTGTGGAATGCGGACTACTCATCGTGTCCTACCTTTCTACAAATCAAAGAAAAAGCCAATCTACGAGTTATCAGCGTTTGAAGCCTGGTAGAGCCAGTTGGTGGCTTCACCGAAGAACTGAGCAACGCGCTCTGGATTCTCCGTTGAATACAATTGCTCAGGTTTGACAGAATAGCCGAGGCGTTGCAAATTGTACGCCGTGAAACGATAAGCGGGGGGATACTGTGCTAACTCTTCCCGGCGCAGCTCCAGGCGCTCGGAAGGATAGACAGGAACCAGAGTATCTTTCTCATAGACCGCGTCGAGCGTTAAAAGCTTCCAGGCGTCCGCGCGCTTTTCAACACGCGAGCACAGGCGGCAGTAGATGGTCGCATCGGCCAGCACCCCCTCCATGACTGAGCGTCTGATGATTAGTGTATTCGTTTCCGCGAGGGCTCGATCTTTATAGACCTGTACCTGCGTAGGACCAGTGAGATGGGTGAGATGCCAGCCTGCTTTTCTGGACTCCAGCTTGCGAGATGCTGTGACATACTCAGCGCCCGTGCCTGCAAACCATCCCAGGCTGATAAACGAATCTGGGTGGTAGCAAGTGCTTAACTTTTCCCACTGTTGCTGATCCCGATACATGCGTTCAAACTGAACCAGGTCGGCGATGGCCAGCCTTTCCAGCAACTCTGTGAATGCGGACGTTTCGTTCATACACTCTCCTCTGGCAGTTTCCCGCATTCTTGGGCCAGGAAACACTGCCTCATTGCCTTTTGTAAAAGCTGTTTGTAGCTTATGAGATCTGGTTACCTATCTCTAACCGGGTAGGTTAGTGGGCAGTAAAACGTAAGGGAATACTTGCTGGTAGCAAATATGCGTGAAGCGCGAAGAGTTTCAAACGTTTTTCCGGCACAAGGTAGAGACAAAACACTGGTTCTCTTATGGCAGACAAAGCACGCTTTCACAGCGCGCAAGAGCTGCGAAGAGACAACGCATCTACAGCGAAAGAGGATTTTGTATGCTTGTACCGGACGTAAGAAACGTCTCCTGCAACGCGATCTAGAAAGGAAGAAAACCTTGAGCACACAAAAGATTCTGGTAACAGGTGGCTCGCGAGGCATTGGCAAAGCTACTGTTCTTGCCCTGGCCCGATCTGGAGCAGACGTGGCCTTCACCTATAGCAGCAATGAAAGTGCCGCTGCTGAGGTTCTCGCGGAAGCGCAAAGTACTGAAGGGCGTGTGCTCGCCATCCAGGCCGACGTGCGGGACTATCAGCAGGCTAAAGAGGTCATTGGTGATGTCCAGGAACAACTGGGCGACCTGGATGGGCTGGTGCTCAATGCGGGGATTACGCGCGACGGCATCTTTGCCATGATGTCCGAAAAAAATTGGGATGAGGTCATTGAAACGAATCTGAAAGGCGTCTTTAACTACACGCGAGCCGCGATTTATGGAATGATTCTCCAGCGTTCCGGCAGGATTGTCTGCGTGAGCTCTGTCAGCGGAGGACGGCTTGGCGTGGCCGGGCAGACCAACTACGGAGCGACCAAAGCGGCGCAAATCGGTTTCGTGAAATCCCTCTCAAAAGAGGTGGCATCCTATAGCATCACGGTTAACGCAGTCGCACCAGGCTTTATTGAAACGGATATCTGGCAATCTATCCCGGAGGCAAAGCGCTCGCATTTGCTTAAAAGCATTCCTCTGGGCCGACTTGGCCAGGTGGAAGAGGTCGCGGCAGCGATCTGTTTTTTGCTCTCACGGGAAGCCAGCTACATTACAGGAAATGTCTTGACTATTGATGGCGGCTTGAGCGCCTGAATCAACCAATCTGTCTCCCAATGTGCCTGATAAGGCAAACACTTGAGAGACAGGTCTGAACAAAAGGAGAAAAGGTTCATGAAAAACGATATGCGTCGTGAACTGAAAAAGATGATTGCGGATATCATTGAAGTAGAAGATTTTAATGATGATGATGATTTCTTTGCTCAGCTGGGGGTCGATTCGATGATCGCGCTGGAAATCATGGCGCGAACTGAGCGGCGCTATCGCATTCGCATCCCTGAGGAGTCTTTTACGCAGATGAAAACCTTCAATGATGTGGTGCAGATTCTTGATGAGATTATGCAGCCGGTGAGTCGTTAGAGATCAGAGGAGAGAGCAGTATGTCGCAACGCATTGTCATCACCGGCTTAGGCGTCTTCTCGCCAGTCGGGAACGGCTCGGTCGAATTCTGGCAAGCTCTCACTGCTGGCAAGGTCGGAACGGGACCGATTCAAGCTTTTGATACCAGCAAATTCGACTATCACCACGGTGGTGAAGTGAAAAATTTTGAGGCTGCGCAGTACTTTAAGCGGCTCGATGCCGCGGTTTGCGATCGCACGACGCAGCTCGCGGTAGCCGCGGCTCGCCTGGCTAGCGAGGACGCGGGCAATGTACACGAGGCGTACCTGCCTGAACGGATTGGCGTGTGTATGGGTACGACCATGGGCAATCAGTCCATTGTCGAGGCCGAGAATGACCGGCGGCTCTCTCCTGGAATGCCTGATCTGCCTGCGGTGCGTATTTCGCACAAAGTAGAAACCTATATCACGGCGGCGATTGCTCAAGAACTGGCCCTGGAAGGTCCCTGTCATGTGATTCCAACTGCCTGTGCAGCCGGGAATTACGCCATCGGCTGGGGATCTGATCTGATCCAGGAAGGACTGGTGGACGCCGTGATTGTCGGCGGTGCTGATGGCATCTCGCGGGGTTGCTTCGCGGTCTTTCATCGTCTGGGTGCAATTGCTAACGAGGTCTGTCAGCCCTTCGATCTTAATCGCACGGGTATGCTGGTTGGTGAAGGAGCTGGTGTGCTGGTTCTGGAGAATTACGATAAAGCTGTGGCGCGTGGCGCGCCGATCTATGCCGAACTGTTAGGCTATGGTCTGGCCTGTGATGCTTACCATCCGACCGCGCCACATCCCGAGGGGGTAGGGGCGCAAGCCTCGATGCGTCGAGCGCTGCAGGAAGCCGGTGTGCGACCAGAGGATGTCTCTTATATCAGCGCGCACGGAACCGGGACGCATGCCAACGATGCCTCTGAGTCGCTGGCAGTTCGCAACGTCTTCGACCTGGAAGCGCGTAGTGTCCCTGTCAGTTCCATCAAATCCATGCTTGGTCATACCATGGGCGCGGCAAGTGCCATCGAAGCTGTTGCCTGCGCGCTGATGATCCGCCACGGGGTCATTCCGCCGACCGCGAATTATCGGGAAAGCGACCCCGACTGCCTACAGGATATCGTACCTAATCAGGCGCGTGAATATCCTGTACACGTAGTCCTGAGTAATTCTTTTGCCTTTGGAGGGAACATTTCCTCGATCGTAATGCAGAGGATAGAGCAATGACGAAATATACTGGCCCCATTGTGATTACCGGCATGGGAGCGATCAGCCCCTTCGGGCCTGGAGTTGAGGCCCTCTGGTCGGCTTTGCTGCGAGGAGAGCGCCGAACGACGCTGATAGAGTCTGCGGGAGCGCTTGAACAGCCTGTAGAGGGGGCGAAAGTCGGAGAGTGGCGTCCGGCTGACCTGCTTGGCAAACGCGGTCTCCAGTATTTGCGGCCCAGCACGCAGTTTCTCTTAGGGGCGTCGATGCTGGCCCTGCATACAGCAGGCCTGGCGGGAGAAGATACGCAAGCTGATGATCTGGGTGTGACCATCGGCTGCAATCTGGTTGGCTTGCAGAGCACCGCTGATTACGACTATACCGCCCTCTCTGAGGGTCCGGTCTGCACCAGCCCGATGGAAGCGCCAAATACGCTGGCCAATGCCCCAGCCTCGCACCTGGCCATCCGCTTGAAGGCGCGCGCGTTAAACACGACCATCGCCTCGGGCCAGTGCGCGGGACTTGATGCGCTGGGGTATGCTGCCAGGGCCATGCGCGAGGGCCGAGCGCGCCAGATTGTCGCTGGTGGCGTGGAAGAATTGAGTCTGGCCGCCCTCTGGGTGTATGACAATACAGGGATTCTGGACCACACCGGGTCCGCTAACGCTGGTTATCCGTTCGAGGAGAGTAGCCGTGGTTGCCTACCGAGTGAAGGCGCTGCCGTTGTCGTCCTGGAGCGCCAGGCAGAGGTGCTGGCTCGTGGCGCTCGCCCGCTCGCCGTACTGGCTGGCTGGTCCAGCGGCTTCGCGCCCAATCCAACGCTGGAGACACGCGCGCGGGTTCTGCGCAGAACCGCGCTGCAAGCCCTCCAGGCTTCTGGCCTCTCCAGTGAGGATGTAGATGTCGTGGTCTCAGGTGCCAACGGTCTGCCAGAGCAGGATCAGGCGGAAGCCCAGGTGCTGCAACAACTCCTAGCCGAGAATCCACGGGTCCAGGTTACAGCGATCAAAGGCACGCTAGGCGAAACCTATGGCGCGGGCGGCATGTTCCAGACCCTGGCGGCTATCTGTATGTTTGAGCATGGCCTCGTCCCTCCTACCGTCAGTCACGAACGCGCGGCCAGCTCGCTCGCCACCAGCTTGCGAACCACACAGACGACAGCGGGAAGCTGGCCAGAAAACGCGCCGGGTGTCGCGCTCTTACTCTCACAGGACCTCTTTGGCTCAACGAGCGCGGTCGTTCTGCGCGGCTACCAGGCAGAGAAGGGGGACTGAGCATGAGTATTGTCATGGGCTTCGACGAAATTCGCCGCCTGCTCCCTCAGGCTTATCCGTTCATTATGGTCGATGTCATCGAGGAGATCCAACCGCGCCAGCGGATTATCTGTCGGAAAAATGTCACTGGCAACGAGTGGATGTTTCCAGGACATTTTCCCACGAAGGCCATCTTTCCGGGAGTCTTGTTGCTCGAAGGCATGGCGCAGGCCTCCATTCTGCTGCTGCTCGCGGGAGAGACGGATACGCCAGCTGTATCGGACCAGGCAACGTACCTGCTCGCAGGAGCGAAAACGCGTTTTCTGAAGCCAGTCGTACCAGGAGATCAACTACGTTATGTATGCGAAGCACTCAAGCTGACCAGCAGAGGGGGCGTAGTCGAGGTAGAGGTCTATGTCAACGAAGAAGTAGTAGCCAGGGCCGATCTAACTTTTGCTATTCAAGATCCGCAACCATGATCGGTTTCCCTTCCCCTCTCAATCAAGCATTTCCATCAGAAGAGGAGCAGTGACTTATGGAAGCAGAGTATGACGCGATTATTATCGGCGCGGGTATCAGCGGGCTGACCGTAGCTGGCCTGTTGAGCCGCCACGGATTCCGGGTCCTGGTGTTGGAAAAGCACGCGGTAGTGGGCGGTTGCTGTAGCACCTTTCGGCGCGCCAAATTTATCTTTGACGCGGCAGTTCACACCATGTCCGGCTGGGCTCCAGGTGATGTGGTCCATAGCTGGTTCACAGAACTAGAGGCGGTGGACGAGATTCATTTTGCCAATCTCGACCCTTTCTATTGCGTGGCAGTCGGACAAGAACGGATCATGGTTCCTGCTAATCTGGATGAACTGGGCCACTTGCTCTGTACCCTTTCGCCCGAAGACAGTTCAGCCGTTGCCACCTTTATCCAGGATATGAAAACACATGGCTTTATGGCTTTGGACGGCGCGCTGGATATCGATAGCTCATTGGCCAGGAATCCTACGAGTGGCATGGCGCTGGGCAGGGTAAGCTGGACCAGTTGGTCCGACTATCTGGCCGGGCGTTTTCAAAATCCCCGCCTGGAAATTATCTTACATGCACTCGCATTCTACCTGGGGTTAGATCCAGATAACGCCTCTGCTCTCATTATGTGCGCCATGTTCTGTTGTTATCATGGTGGTGCGTTTTATCCGCTCGGTAGCACTCAGCGTTTTGTGGATACCATGGCCATGTTGATTCGCCGCTGGGGGGGAACCATTCGGCGGCGTGCCGAAGTTCAGCGCATCCTCTACAACAAGCAGGGCAGAGCCCAGGGAGTATGCCTGGTCAACGGGGAAGAGATCAGCGCGCGCTTTGTCGTCTCATGCGCCGACATGACCAAGACCCTTACCAGTTGGACAGATACCGCGCTGGTGCCAAATTCCATCCTGCGCAAGCTCAGACACCTGGAGCCTTCTCCCTCTGCTATGCTCCTCTACCTCGCAGTACGAGAAGGCGACTGGTCTCTACCACATCACGAGACCTTTTTTCTGCCAGACTGGAAACCGCTCACCGCCGACAATTTCTATTACCGCTCTATTGGACAAGAGAACGGGCCAGTCCTTTCGATCACCGCGCCATCATTCACTGATCCAGGTCTTGCCCCGCCAGGACACCATGTGGTCTCGATGATGTGCGTGACCCGCGCAGCCGATGTAGAGAAGATCCGCGAAGAACAGGGCAAAGATGCTCTCACAGCAGATATGCTTGCTCATTGCGAGCGCCTCGTTCCCGGGCTTACTAAAAATATCATCTATAAAGAATTAGCGACCGCGCGTACAATTGAGCGTTATACCAAGAATCACGAGGGAAGCGCCTCTGGCTGGGCCAAAAATACCACGCACTGGCTCAATGCTATCAAACCGCAAGAGGTTCTGCCTGGACTCTACATGGCTGGCCATTGGACGCGTGGTGCTTACGGTGTCTACGACACCTTTGTCTCAGGCACTGTCGCCGCCCGAACGATTATCCAGGCAGAACGTCCTATGTCGGTCGCAGTCCCCGAGTTACCGATCCCCGAGTTATCGGTCCCTGAGTTGCAGCATTCCTAAGCAGCATTCCTAAAAGGAGGCATATCTATGGCAAAGTTCGTCTTCATAAACATTCCATCGCGCTCCCATATCACTCCCACCTTGCCGATTGTGCGAGAACTGGTAGCGCGTGGCGACAAAGTGACGTATTACCTCGCTGAACGCTTTCGCTCTCTGATTGAGGAGACGGGAGCTGAATTCCGTCCTTTTGCTACCATGATTGATCAGATCAACAACACTGCTTTTGCTTCTGGCAAGCCAGTAGGTCTGCCCATGTACATGGTAGAAGAGAGTCTCTATGTGATCCCGCAGATCCTGGAGAGCGTGCGCGCGGAGCAGCCCGATTGTATCGTCTACGATACAATGTGCCTGAGCGGGCGCTTCATTGCTGAGATCTTGAACATTCCGGCGGTTAACTTTCGCATGATCTTTGCCTTCAACCAGCACCTGGCCCGCATTTTTCAAGCCAACGCCTCGCAAGATCCCGCTGGCATTGAGGGTTTTCAGAAATCTATGCGCCAGATCTGCGATCTCTACCAGTTGAAGCCCTTTCATCTCGGCAGTATCTTCACCCATGAAGAGTCCCTCAACCTCGTCACCATTCCACGGGCATTCCAACTCCAGGGGGATACCTTCGATGATCGCTATTGCTTTGTCGGACCCGCGCTGGACTATCGCGACCAGAAGATTGACTTTCCCTTTCAAGAATTGGAAGGCCAGACAGTCATCTACATCACACAGGGGACCGTCTATAATGATCGCCCCAATTTCTTCAATCTCTGCATCGATGCCTTTGCCGGGACACCCTGGAAAGTCGTAATCTCTATCGGCACGAATGTTGATCAGAGCAAATTGCAGGCCATCCCCGACAACTTTATTATCAGAACCTTCCTCCCGCAACTGGAGATACTCAAATACGCGAGCGTCTGTATCTATCATGGCAGCATGACCACTGCTATGGAATCCCTGGCGCAGGGGACGCCCATTGTCGCAGTTCCCCCGTCACTCGCCGATCAGGTCGTCAACGCCCGGCGCATCGCGGAACTTGGTCTGGGCATCCATCTGGATGAAAAGACCGTTACTGCTGAGTCATTATATAGCGCCGTCGCGCAGGTCATCAACGATCCTCGCTATGCTAGCAACGTGCAGAAGATGCAGGAGGAGATACGCTCCTCCGGTGGATACAAACGTGCGGTAGATGTTCTACAACACTTTGTTCAAGTCCCTGTATAGAAAGGAGATCCAATACCATGCTGATGCCAACTGAAAATAGTCAGATAGCCCTGATAGCCGTTTTTGAGGTGGACCGCGAAAAACAGCAGGAGTTGCTGCTGGCCTGGAACACTTTTAGCCACGAGGCGCAAAATGAGCCTGGTTTCAAAGGAGCGACGCTGCACAAAAGTGTGGATGGCACCCGTGTTCTGAGCTATGCTCAATGGGCAAGCACCGAGGCCTGGGAACATTTTGTCGCGAAACGTGGCCGCGAGTTTGCCCGCTTCGCCTCGCTCTCCATCAGAATAGACCCGCATCTCTATGAGCTTGTGGAGACCTTCTAAGACCCTGGCTCAACTTTGCTGATTTGCAGACATAAGCTATCCCGGCTTAGCAGGGATAGGCCTGGAACGGCAATCAGCTTCTACAAAGACACCTCCTGAGCGAGACCGCAAGAGTGAAACAAAAAATCACTTGCTCGGTCTGTTCAGGAGGTGTCTCTCTCATGGTTCTCCACTTCAGGGGAATCCTCTATGCCGCGTCGGTCACATCGCCTGGAGGGGCTCGCCGGCCCTGCTCAAGTTTCTTCGCTCTCTCGCCTGCTTCTGCGTCACCTTGCTCAGCAATCTGCACAGGCCATGATCATCGCCTCTTACTTACAAAGTAATTTCAAGGTAAGGTTTGTTGGCATAATTCTATTACAATTAATGCTATTCCTGAACAGGGGAATATGCTTCTGACCAAACTTTGTAGGTGAAAGGATAAGCGCTCTATGCAGAAAATCGGCTTTTTATACCCAGGGCAAGGATCACAGCGCGCAGGCATGGCGCAAAAGCTCGCCCAGCGTGACCCCACGTTATTTGAACGGTATCTGGGTCTCAGTGACCAGCTCTCAGGTGAGCCGGTTAGCCAGCTTTGCCAGGAAGGTTCGCTGCAAACATTAAGCCAGACCCATATCGCTCAACCAGCTCTCTTCGCCTATTCGCTGGCGTTAACTGAGCGAGCGCGTCAGCTTGAACTTGTCCCCTCCTTTGTGGCCGGTCATAGTCTGGGAGAGTATACAGCGGCAGTAGCGGCAGGCACGCTCTCATTCGCGGAGGGTCTTGCATTGGTCTGCCAGAGAGGACACCTGATGAAACAACAACAGGATGAGCGTCCTGGAGCTATGGCAGCGGTACTTGGACTCTCCAAGCCCACTCTCGATCAGCTCTGTGACGAGATCTCTCAGCAGGATCTCGTGGTAGTAACCAACTGGAACGCCCCTGATCAATTAGTCGTCTCAGGCACCGAGAGCGGAGTTCAGCGTCTGAGTGCGGCTGTGCGGGCGCAGGGAACAGGCAAAGTGGTCATTCTGCCAGTCAAAGGAGCCTTTCATTCTCCCCTCATGAAACCAGTGCAGATCGCCCTGGATCAGTCAATGAGCAAGCTTTGCTGGCGCGACGCCTCTGTCCCCCTGGTTGCCAATGTCTCGGGTCTGGAACTGAAACGAGGCTCAGACATCCGCCAGGAATTGCTGGATCAGATAATCTCACCTGTGCAGTGGGTCAGGTGTGTGGAAAAGCTCGCCGCCAATGGATGCACAACCCTGATTGAACTTGGATCTGGCCAGGTTCTCACCAGGCTAGTACGCCTGATCGCGCCTCAGATCACGGCAGTCGCCCTTGATACCCTGGAGGCACTGGAAACCTTCGCGGCAACGCAGCACAGCTTTGCCGAGCAGGAAGCATTACAAGTCGCCTAGCGGCAAGCTATCAGGACAGCTTACCAGGTATTCTTCTGGAAAAATCGTGACCGGGAAACCTCAGACAGAAGAGGAAGGAAGGAGTTCGCAGACATGCAGCAACAGGCACAGATCCAAACGAGCAGCACTCCCTGGTTTTCCACGGATGCAGTTCCGCCGCGCGTACTGGCACGTCAGATCGTGGTGAAGTGTCCAGAATGCAAAGAGATCATTCTTGAGCGTGAGTATTATAAAAACCTCAAAGTATGCATGAAATGCCAGCATCATTTCAAACTCAAAGCGCACGAGCGCGTCAGTATGCTGGTAGACCCGGACAGCTTTATCGAATTAGACGCGGACATGATCTCGGTGGACCCATTGCACTTTCGTAACCAGTCACAGGTGTACGTAGAGAAACTTGTGGAGGAGCGCCATAAAGGCCCTCTCAACGATGCCATTATCATTGGGCATGCCACAATTGAAGGCCATCCCCTGGCACTGGGCATCATGGACTTTCATTTTATCGGCGGCAGCATGGGTTCCGTGGTTGGGGAGAAAATTACGCGGGCCATCGAAATGGCCATTCAGCGGCATATACCGCTACTCATCGCCTCGGCCTCTGGTGGGGCGCGCATGCAGGAAGGTCTCTACTCATTAATGCAGATGGCCAAGACATCGGCTGCCCTGGCGCAATTGAGCGAGGCTGGACTGCCCTACATCAGCCTCCTGACAAACCCAACCACCGGGGGAGTCACCGCCAGCTTCGCCATGCTCGGAGACATCATTCTCGCCGAACCCGGTGGCCTTATCTGCTTTGCCGGTCCGCGCGTCATTGAACAGTTTATGCATGTCAAACTGCCAAATGGTACAGCCAGCGCCGAATTTTTGTTACAGCATGGCCTGATCGACCTGATCGTTCAGCGCCAGAAGCTGCGGGCCATGCTGGCCCAGATCTTGCACTTTTATCACCAGCCTCCAATCCAAGGCTCGCTGTCCCCGCGGCAGAGAGAGGCTCGTACGCTTCTGGAAAGTAGGCACCTGAGAAAGGTATAACCAGCTCCCCGGCGCGGGAGCAAAAAAGCAGACGCGGGAAAGGGGCTCCCCTGCTGGGGTGCCAGGGGGTCCCCACGTTTTCCCTTCCCCAAAAGGGATGTTGAGAAAGCACTGATGCAAAATCAAACCACTCCTTGAGAGAGGAACAAGAGTATGATGAAACAATATGAATACGACCTGGAATTTGAACAGCCCCTGGCAGAGATCGCGAAAGAAATAGAGATCATGCGCCAGGAAGGTGGGGACCTGGAAAACCCCGCGCTTCTTCAGGAGAAAACAACAGAACTGCATACGCGCCTGCAAGAAATCTATGCTAACCTGAGCGCCTGGCAAACCGTCCAGGTTGCCAGACATAAAAATCGTCCCCGCGCACTCGATTATCTGCATCTGATTTGCGAAAATATGCTAGAGTTGCACGGCGACCGCCTCTTTGGGGATGATCCAGCCCTGATTGGTGGGCTGGCCACCTTCAATGGCGAAACAGTCGTTTTCCTTGCTCATCAAAAAGGTACCGATAGCAAAGATCAGCAGCAACGCAACTTTGGCATGCCTCATCCAGAGGGATATCGCAAAGCCTACCGCTTGATGGAAATGGCCGGAAAATTCAAATTTCCCGTGATCTGTCTGATTGATACCCCGGGAGCCTTTCCGGGTCTGGAAGACGAAGAGCGCGGTCAATCCAGGGCCATCGCGGCCAACCTCATGCTGATGGCGTGCTTACCAGTACCCATTCTCGCGGTAGTGATCGGCGAGGGTGGAAGTGGGGGAGCCCTGGCAATCAGCATAGCCGACCGCCTGTTGATGCTGGAACACAGTGTCTATACCGTCGCCGCCCCGGAAGCAGCAGCTTCCATCCTCTGGCGCGATAATTCCTTCGCCGCTCAGGCTGCCGAGGCAATGCGCATCAGCGCGCGCGAGTTGGTAGAGACGCACATCATTGATAAGCTGATCCCCGAGCCAGTGGGAGGAGCTCATCGCAATCCCACCCTCGCGGCCAGCCATCTCCACGCGGCCCTGAAGGCGCATTTGCAGGATCTGCAAAGCCTCACTCCCCAGGAACTGATCGCAAAACGCTACCAGAAATACCGCGCTATCGGCCACTTTGGCAGACTGCCCTGATAGACCAGGTTGACGCCCTATGAAGTTCACCTTGCTCAGGCAGGTGAGAAAGGAAGACGGCACACTATGTACCAGCCAACCAGCTACGTGGTATGTCCGCTGCCCATTTCAGTAGAATGCCCATTGTCAATTTCCCAGGAGAGCCGCGCCTGGACAACGCAGACCGACGCCTTAACGCTTGAACAGGACAGCGTCTCGCGCAAAGCATTACTCGCCAGAATAACGGCCAGACGCGCGGCATTCGCGGAATTTGAGGCGACGATCATCGATCTCTATGACCGCGATGAACTCACCCTGGAACTGCTCAACGCGCTAGCGAACCGCTATTACCAGCGTGAGATTGATTGCTCCGCTAGCCAACTCTTTTTAACCCGCGATGGGAAAGATCTCTGGCAGGTCTGTATCGGATTGCTTGACCCTACCTTTCCTCTAGTAGTGAGAGGCTCAAGCGGCGATCACGATGAATACTGGGAACAAGAACAGAGACTCTGCGACATGATAGTTAGCACTTATTGGAACTGGAAATTCTAAAAAGTGCATTATGCAATATGAGTCACTTCAGATTTGGAGTGACTCATATTTTTTCGAGAAATTCGATCAATCATAAATAACATCTGAAATAAAGCTATACTTGAAAGCAATACCTGCGGTATGGTATAGTTGTAATCAGGACACTACAGCAGTCAATGACAGTGCTCCAAAGCAAAGCTTCTTTCTTTTTTTTGCCCAAACCCTAGTTTAAAAAATGAAGCTTTATGAGGCTGGTCATGACACCTCAATCCTGGCGCAATTCAGCGAAAAGATAAGGGGGATAACACCGCAGATGGGGCAAAGTAGCAGTAGCTTGGCATACCCTCGTGTATCTCACTTTTTTTTACATTTTGATAGGTTCTCAGTAAGAGTTTTTAGGAAAGGTAAAAAAGACTTTGGGAGATCCTCGCCATCAACACAAAGTGACCAGTCCAGCATTGCCCCCCACGCATATCCATCGCGCAATCCTGGTCAACCAGCTCAAAGCGATCCTCCAACCGGCAACTGCCGGGGGCGATGAGTCATCTTCGCCATACAAGCTGGTACTGATTCACTCGCCCGCCGGGTACGGAAAAACGACCCTCCTGGCAGATCTCGCTCAACATACGGATATCCCCTGTTGCTGGTATTTCCTTGATCATACCGATACAGATCGACTTACTTTTCTCTCTACACTGTTGGCCAGCATTCGCCAGCGCTTTCCCCATTTCGGCAGCTTGCTCGATCTCCTACTGATGGGTGCCTCTTCCGAGCGCGCAAACGATCCCAAAAGCACAAATTATTTTGAAACGGTGAGCGATGCCTTCATCAGGGCAATGCAAATAGATATCCCTGGACGTTTCGCGCTTTTTCTTTGCAACTATCAGGAGATCAATAAATTCTCAGAAATCAATGATATAGTCAGCTATTTTCTCAAGGCACTCCCGGCGAAATGTACCCTGTTTATTGAAAGTCGGCTGACTCCTGAGCTTGATTTTGCGCATTTGCTGAGCAATCAGATGGTTTTTGCACTGGGTACTCATCAGTTGCGCTTCGTGCCCCAACATATCCATGAACTGGCTCAGCGCCAGGGATTGGCCCCGTTAAGCGAGCAAGACGCGGAATACGTGGCAACCACGTTCGACGGCTGGATCGCCGGTATTCTTCTGGGAACAAAACTGGGCAATGTACAATTGCTCTCCGGGAATCTTGTGGAAAACTCCTTTACCAGTGGTCCAAACTCCCAGATCTCTTCGCAGTACCTCTTCTCTTATGTGGTGAACCAGGTCTTTAAAAACTATCAGACATCGTACGCGTTTCTGAAAGAAGCCTCGATTCTTAAGGAGATGACCCCTGCTATCTGTGGTGATCTGCTAGATATTTCCCCTTGTGGAGCAAGCGACCACCTGCAATTTCTTGAACAGAATGGACTGTTTATCACGCACGTGGGCGAAGGGAAAGATAGTGTCTATAGTTGTATGCCTGTTCTACAGAAGCTCTTGTATGAGCAATTGCGTCACGAAATGCCGGAGCGCTTTGTACAACTTCATCGCCGCGCAGCAGAGTTGCTCAGCGCCGCGCAGCAATATGGCCAGGCAATCTATCACGCCTTCGAGGGGCAGCTTGATGATATTGCCGCGAGACTGATTATCAAGTCCTCTGAGCAAATGGTCAACCAGGGCCATGCTGACACTCTGGCCCGCTGGATCGATACCTTCTCGACCACAACTCTGGAGCGTTATCCCCGGCTCTTGCTGCTGAGGATTACAATCTACCTGCGTCAGGGTAACTACAGCCAGGCTCTGCCAATTCTCTCTGAACTGGAAACGCTTGCGCAATCCACAACCCGGCAGATCTGGTCAGCCGAAGATCAGCAACTCACCACCTTGCAAGCCGAAATACTGATTGTGCGGAGTAAGATTCTCTTTCAGCAAGTCGAATACGGTCAGAGCCAGAGACTATGTTTGCAAGTTCTTGATACGTTGCCAATAGATGAGAACGCGCTCAGAGCCGAGGCATACATGCGTCTTGGCCTGTGCTATGTGCTGCAGGGCGATTTTACTGCTGGTATTGCTCAGAACCAGAAAGCTCTTCAACTATGGGGAAGGCATACCGTTCGTCGGCAGACAGCCGATGGGCATAGTTCTCTGGCCAGCGTCTATAGTCTGATAGGAAACTTTGCCCTGGCGCAACATCATATCTCACGCTCACTGGCTTGCTGGAATCAACTCCAGGATATGTGGGGCAAGATCGAAACCCTGGTCAGCCTGGCCCATATCCGTCTGCGTCAGGGTGCAGTGCAAGAGGCAGAAGCCGCAGCCCAAGAGGCGTTAATGCTAGCCAAGGGACCGCTACGCTTTCTACGCGGTCAGGCGTACGCCCTGGTCTGCCTGGGCGAAATTTATATCAGCCTGGAGCGCTATGAACAGGCCCTGGAACCAACAGACGAGGCTTTAATGCTGGCACGTCAAATGAATGATCTTTATCTGATCAATGGGATTCTCTGCAACCTGGCCCTGATTTACCTCTATATGCGTGACATGACGACAGCTATTCTGCTGATCTCTGAGGTAGAGGTAGAGAGCGCGAGCGGTGAGAAGGTCGGATACAAATACGCGATCCGTGACCTGGTATACGGGACTGTGCATCTCTATCAGGGTAAATATACCCAGGCGTGGCCTTATCTCTCCAGCAGTTGCAAGGTTCTGGGCGAGATGGGTCTCAAACAAGAGCATCTCCAGGCACTCCTGCGTTTGGCCGCGTATCATCTCGCCCAGAAGCAGCTGACTGAGGTCACAAGGCTGGTCCAGGAGACCGCGGCCATTACCACTATCTGCGAGGGATATGAGCGCCTCGCACAGAGAGAGATCCGTCACCTGCCAGACCTGCAACACGCTATTCAGACGCTCGCGCCCCTGGCTCAGATCAGAAATCAGCTCCACCTGGAAGTAAAAGTGCTAGAGACCCCGGTTCAGGAAATATCGCTCTCACCGCCACCTGAGCCAGTCTCCTCACCTCCCGCCGTCGAGGTCTACTCTCACCAACTTACTATCGTTGCGCTGGGTGAACCTGCTGTCTATATCCAGCAGTCACTCGTCAGCCATTGGCGCATGGCCCGCGCGCTGGAACTCTTCCTCTATCTGCTGAATGAAGGCCGTCCGGTGCGCAAAGAAGCGATCATCTCCGCTCTCTGGCCAGAAATGAATGAACACACGACGCGTACATTTTATTCGACCATCTATTACCTGCGCCAGGCACTGGGAGGTGAAGCAGCGATCACGACGAAAGGGGGTAGATATACTCTCACCCTCAACACGCTCTACAACAATGACGTATGGTATGATGTCGCGGCCTTTAAGAACCACCATGCCAGTGCCAAACAGGCTCTTAACGACGAGGAAGACGAGATCGCGAAAAATTCGCTGCTCGCTATGATCGATCTCTATCGTGGGGACTATGTGCAGCCTTTCTATAGCGACTGGTGTACCATGCAACGCGACGAATTGCGTACTACCTATCTGACAACGCGTCACCAACTCGCGCTTATCTACTGGCGTGTGGAGGAGTTTGATGAAGCTATCTCTCACTGGCAACATATGCTCGCGGTCGATAATTGTCGGGAAGAGGCACACTACGGGCTTATGCGCTGCTATGCCCGGCAAGGCAAAAGAGGGCTGGCCCTCCGTCAATATCAGCGTTGCAAGGACATTATGGAGCAGGAATTCGGCACGGCTCCTAAATCCTCAATCCAGAATCTGTACCAACGGCTGCTCTCACAATCCTCTTGAATGAAGGATGGAGCAAATAGTAACTGTATGCCTCCGCTTCGCTTCAGGTGCAGACCTGCTGGCGAAGAATTTGCAAGATTTAGCTTCGGTGCGAAACTGCTGCGAAAATGTAGTGGAAGAGAGCAATGTATAGTAAAGCTATACAAGCGACAAGGCGTTTCGGCATAAATAGGAGGAACGATGCAGAAGCAAATTTCTTTTGACAATTCTTTTGGCACTATGCCTTCCACTCGACACCCTTTTCCTGGTTCTTGCAACAACCCCTGGCCGGGTTCTGGTCCAGACGACACGCATTGACTAACCGTTCCGTCTTCAACTCATGTTTCTTATCGCCTGCTGCCAGGTTGAAGGAAGCAATCTCTGGAGAAACTCGTATTTCATACAAAAAGAGCAAAAAACATGCGAAAAAGCAGTGAATTGCTTGCTATTCCTGGATCTCCAGATGCAGAATAGACTCATTGAGCAAACAAGTGGTTTTCAATACCAAAGCGCATCTGCGGATCGATGGTAAAGACAAACGCATGACCGTTGTGCTGACAGGTGGTCAGCACTATGAAACAACAACATTTGAGATTGTCATAAAACGCAGAACGATCAAGCGAATGGGACGAGGTGGCGCAGGCTGAGGCCAAAGCGAGTCCTGGGCGACAAAGCTGAGAGCATTCGCGAGATCCTACAGTCTCTCAAGCGGCGAGGAATTGTCTCTACGATTCTCCGCCGCGCTGAGACGTGTGCAGGGCCGTTTAGGCGAGCCTTGTATAAACAGCGTCATTACGTCGAGCGAACGATCAAGCGCTGGAAGCGTTTCCGGCGCGTCAGCACTCGCCATGAGAAACGGGCGGTCAGCGTTCTGACCATGATCACGCTTGCCTTTCTCATAATCTGGTTAGATGCGCAAACAGGCCCTGGAGTAAACAGGCTCTGGAGCAAAGAGCCTTTCAGACCATCTCAGCGACCACTCTTCTGAGTTCAACTGACGATAGCTAAGCTGACTGAGAAAGAGAGATAACAGTCGCCTTCGTATGAAGGATAAAATTATGATGCAAATAGGAGAGAAGTACACATCAGGCTCTAGCCAATTTGAGCAGGAAAAGCACCTGGCGCAGGACAATCCGCTTGGAGAGCAGATACAAGTTGCCATCATCGAGTCTCACCTCTTACTTCGCGAGGCTCTCCAGCGCGTGATTGGGCATTTTCCTCAGATGGCTGTCTGTGCCAGTCTGTGCAAGGCTCAGGATGCAGTTGCTCTGCATTTGCAGGGGAAGCGTTATGTTCTGCTCCTGGGCAGCTCAATTACGCTTTCCGAGTGTTTAGAGTGTACCAGGGCGCTGAAAAATGAGCAGAGCGTTCCGGGAATTGTGGTTATTCAGCAGCGCCTTTACCCCGAAACAGCGTTTTCGCTGATGCGAAATGGTGTGCAAGGTCTGCTTGGAGAAGATGCGTCAGAGAAGGATCTGGCGCAGGCCATCGAGGCTGCTGCGCAGGGGCAGATCTTCCTGGGTACGCGTGCGCGCGAGATTCTCAGTTGCTCAATGTCCCGGGCTGCCTTTCATTTTACGGAGCGCGAGGTGCAGATTCTCTCTCTGTTACGTCTGGGTATCACCAACTTTCATATCGCCCAGCGGCTTGGACTGAAAGAGAAAACTATCGAAAAACACCTGACCCATATCTATGAGAAACTCCATATCAGTTCGCGCACCGAAGCGATCTTACGCACCCAGGCCCTGGCAATTTAACATAGCATTTTAAGTCAAGAAGCACCCCTGATTTTGTAAAATCAGGGGTGCTTCTTGACTTAAAATTGCCGCGCTTACTTAAAATGCTGCGATGCCGCCGACTCCGCCGTCAACGGGGATGGTAGCTCCTGTGACAAAGCTGGCTAGATCGCTGGCCAGGAAGAGGACGGTCGCTGCGACCTCCTCCGGGCGTCCCATGCGGCCCAGCGCCGCCAGGTAGGCATAGCGTCCGCGCTGTTCCGGTGACAGGCCGGCCAGTTCGCCAGTGCCGATAACTCCGGGGGCGACCACGTTGACACGGATGCCTTGCGCGCCCAACTCCTTGGCGATTGATCTGGTAAAACCAATGATGCCAGCTTTGGCAGCGGTAAAATGCGATTTCCCTCTCATGCCCACGGCGGCCAGACAGGCCGAAACGGCGATCAGCGAGGCCCCTGGTTGCAGAAGAGGCAGCACCGCCTGCGTCACCAGGTAGAGGCTGGTCAAACTGGTATCCAGGGTCTGCCGCCAGGTAGCAAGGGTCAGTTCCGCCAGGGGCGCGTGGTTGATCACGGAGGCATTATGTACCATAATCTCGATCTGCCCGCAACGCTGTGCCACCTGCTCGACCATCTGAGCTATCTCTTGTTCATCGTCCACGCGCAGTGGCACAGCGAAGCTCCCATTCCTGGCTTCCTCCAGGGCGTTGAGCAGACTCGGAATGGCTGTTCCGCTCTCATAGGCATAAGCGACGGTCACTCCTTGTTGAAGCAGTCCACGGATGATAGCCTGATCTAAGGCTTCGCCGTTGCCGACCACCAGAGCACGTTTCTCAGTTAAATGCAAATCCATAATGCTTTTCTTTCCCTCAGTACATTTTAAGTTTCAGCGCTGGACGCTCTCAGGAGAGCGCTGGCTCCGCCTCTTCTAGCATCACATGTCCTTCGCGGGGCGACGGCGCAAGCGGAGAGCAGAAGAAAACCAGGAGCACGTCCTCTTGCCCATTATTGCGTAGGCGGTGTGGCTCGTATTTCGGCACAAAGACTGCCGTTCCGGCGGTTACGGTATGAGGAGACGCATCCCCTTCAATTGTGAGTTCTCCCTGGATCACATAGAAGCACTCTTCACTATGGGGATGGTAATGCTTTAAAAACACTTCGCCAGGTGCCAGGGTGAGGATACCAAGATAGCCCGCCGTATTGCCCGTATTCTTTGGACTGAGCAAGGTATACAGCTTTCCACCGCGATTTTGCTTTAAGGGGTCTACCTCCGAACGATGAATAAACGCAACCATGATATGCTCCTTTCTCTGTCTACGCGAATTGCCGTTCTTGCATGAGTCATCGCTGAATTTTGGGTCAGGAGAAACACGCGTTTTGCTCTGCTTGTGGCGAAGCCCCATCCCTTTTTCAAGAGATGTGTAGTACCGGCGCGTTGCGCACCCGCACCACACATCTCTGCAATTCCCCTGAGGAGGCAAAAAGCGTTTTGGCCTGATTTTCAAAATCAGGGATGACTCATAAGATTACGCAAGGCGTTTTAAAACAATGGCCGAGTTAAAGCCTCCAAAGCCGCGAGCGCCGACCAGGACGTGGCGCAGGGATCTGGCGCAGGGCTGATTCGGTACACAATCAAGAGGACAGGCGGGATCTGGCGTTCCAAAGCCCACCGTTGGCAGCACGATCTGTTGCTCTAAGCCCAGGAGAGCGGCAGCGACATCGACCGTTGAGCCGCCATTGAAGAGGCGACCGATCATCGATTTGGGGGCTGAAGCAGGGATCTGAGGGAGAGCGTCACCAAAAATACTCTGGAGAGCCCTGAACTCCGCTACATCCCCTTCTTGCGTACCCAGACCGTCACAGATAATCCAGTCAATATCCTCTGGAGCGAGCTGAGCTGTACGCAAGGCCTGAGCGATAGCTCGCGCGTACGCTTGCCCATCGGGAGCTGGCCCGCGCGTCAAGATGCCATCAAAGGACTGACCCCAGCCAGCTATTTCCCCGTAGATGTGAGCGCCACGTTTCAACGCGTGCTCCTTCCCTTCCACACAAAAGCCAGCTCCACCTTCACCTACAACTGGTCCGGTACGCGTGGCATCAAAGGGACGATAGGGATAAGGCCCCGTCTCGTCTGATAACAAGCCCGAAGCCTGGTGAGACGCGAATGTATAGGGAGTTAAAGGTGCTTCGCTACCTCCGACCACCACCACATCGCAGGTCTGCTGAGCAATCAGTTTGGCCGCGTGTCCTAAAGCGATAGGGCCACCAGCGGCCTCAGCGCAGATATTGCGCCCATAGCCACGAATCTTCTGATCGATAGAAACCTGTCCAATGCTGGCCGCGTAAAACCAGGCGATAGAAAGGTAGACACTAACATGATGCGGACCCTGAGATCCACAGATGTGCAATTGCTGCTGCCCATACGCATTTCCGCCCGTTCCTGCCGCAAAGACCGCTCCCACTTTTGTCGGTTCTTTGTCTTGCAAAGAGATTTGCGCATCTTTCAGGGCCTCTTTTGTACAGATCAGATCGAATTGCGTCCAGCGATCAGTCTGCACGACGATGCGTGGATCGAGAAAATCTGCCGGATCAAAATCGGTTAACACGCCCGCGACTCGACTGGAAAAGCGGGCCGGGTCGAAACTCGTGATTGGACGAATGAACGAACGAGCACTGAGCATGCCTTCCCAGAAAGCAGTTGCGCCTATCCCAGTTGGAGAGAGGACTCCCAGGCCCGTAATAACAGCTTTTTCTGGCATATTGATCACCTTCTCCTAAACGTGGGAAAGAATAAGGGCCGATTGAAATCCGCCAAAACCACTCGCCGTTGAAATGATATGGTGAACCTCCTGCTCTCTGGCCACATTTGGCACATAATCAAGATCACACTCTGGATCAGGGTACTGGTAGTTAATGGTAGGAGGAATAATCCCGCGCTGGAGAATGAGTGCGCACGCGGCTGTCTCAAGTGCTCCAATCGCCCCCAGAGAATGCCCGATCACCGACTTAATCGAACTGATAGGGATGGAATACGCCTGATCATTCCAGATGACCTTGAACGCATTCGTTTCGTGGAGATCATTCTGGCGGGTTGAGGAACCATGAGCGTTGATATATTGAATATCCTCTGGATGAAGCCCGGCCATCTCCAGAGCAACTTGAATGGCCTGAACCAGATCCAGACCATGACGCGGCAGACCTGTCATATGATATGCGTTCATCGCGCTTCCATAGCCAGTGATTTCCCCATAAATCGTCGCCGCTTTTCTAGCTTGAGCGTGCTCGAAAGACTCCAGGATCAGAAACGCGCTGCCCTCTCCTAAAACAAACCCATCTCTGGTCTTGTCAAAGGGGCGGGAGGCCGTCTTCGGCTCGCTATTTCGGACAGTAGTACCTTTAATTGCATCAAAAGAAGCCATATTAACCGGACAAATTCCTGCTTCAGAGGCCCCGGCAATGACCACCTCTGCCTCGCCTTCACGAATCCACTCAAAAGCATGCGCGACGGCATCAACCCCCGCGGTGCAGCCTGTCGAGACCGTGACAACTGGTCCTTGTACTCCGTAGCGGGCCGCAATCTCCGCGCTAAGACTGGTTGGAGACATCGCGTGATAAAGGAAGGGAGATACCAGCTCGGGGTTCACTGTAAACTCGGTCGCTTGTGAACTCGCGACCATATATTCTTGTTCAAGACGCAAAGTAGAACCAATCGCAGTTCCCGCGGCAACGCCAACCCGTGTTGCATCAAGAGAGGCTGTGTCCAGCCCGCTCTCCACTAAGGCTTCCGCGACGGCCACCAGGCCGAACTGCGTATGCCGACTGGTTCTGGCAACATCATCCGCGCTTAAACCTTCACGATACGGGTCCCAATCCTTCACCGCGGCTACTACCTGCGAACGAAATTGGTCAAGATTAGCCACTTGAGCAAGCGCGGAGGCCGATTTCCCCTTGACCAGGGTTTGCCAGAATGTTTCTCTTCCCATACCCCCTGGGGCGACCACGCCGATACCTGTGATCAGCACACGCGCCATAAATGTATCCTCCTCTCGAACAATCAAAAACATCACACATAGATGCTTTTTTAACAAATGTAGCCAGATGGGTTTCCAAACACTTAGAGACCGGGTAAGAGATGCGTAAACCATCCATATATGCTCAGAGCAGTTTAGATATCTACACGCCCTGGTCTTTCCACTCACTCAGAAAGGAGGATACAACCAATGACCGAGCTATGTACCACTCAGATGCTGCTAAACATCTTTCATGCCAAAGTTGGGCTGCCTCTGACTATTCCCAATATCAGCACCGCGTCCTGGGAGGAATTGGGAGTTGAGTCTCTGGGCCTCACCGAAGTTTGTACCAGCCTGGAACATACATTCGGGGTTGTCATCCCGCAAGTAGACTCTATCGCCGTACAAAATATTCAGGAACTTGTCGAGTTTGTTAATTCGCTTGCAGCTTAGGAGGATTCACGTATGGGATATATCCGCAATGCTGTGCATATTCATGCACCAATAGACGAGGTGTTTTGCCTTACCAATAATGTAAGAACATGGCCAGAACTATTTAGCGAGTACGAGAGTAGCGAAGTACTTGCTGAGGATGAAAACAGCGTGACCTTTCGCCTGACAACTCATCCTGATGACTCTGGCACGCAATGGAGTTGGGTGGCAACCAGGCGGACCGATACCGAGCGCAAATCGACCTTCTCCGAGCGCAATCCCGAGACGGGACCGTTTCAGCACATGGCCATTCGCTGGTGGTATGACCGCGTTGACGAGATGGAGACAGTCATGACCTGGGAGCAGGAGTTTTCGATGAAACCCACAGCGCCTTTCAGCGACGAGGCCGCGACTAAGCACCTCAATACCCAGACCCGGATTCAGCAGCAGGTAATTAAAGAGCGGGTTGAAAAGATTTGTGACACCGCCGCTCAATCTGAAGGAGTCTACCGGGGCATCATTGTCGGCAAACATACTCCAGGGGATGAAGAGAAGATCATTGAGGCTTTTCAGCGCTCTGATGCGAGCGAACTGCCCCATATGATCGGCGTCAAATCCCGGCATGTCTGGGTTCAGGGTGATATCTACATCCATTTTGTCGAGGGCAAGGCTTCTCTGCCAGCCATTCTGAAAGAGTACAGCCAGAATCAATTGTTCCAGGGCGTAAAAGCTGAGCTGGATCAGTATGTATCTCTGATCTATCCCGACCTGCCACCGCATGCTCAACAGATCTATGAGTGGCGAAACGAGGTCTCTGCATGATCTATCATCTGCTCGAACTGGCGACTTTTATCATGCTGAGCTTGTTGGTCGGGGGACTTTTCTTTGTGAATATGGCTGTGGCTCCGACCTTCGCGGCGCTCAGTACTGGCCAGTACGCGGAGGTACACCATATTCTCGATAAGTACAGCGATCCCTATATGCCGGTGTTGACATTTGCGACTGCTCTCCTGGCATTGGGAGAAATCTGGTTTCCTCAACCAACCTGGCAACTGATCATCAGGCTTATCGGGATCGCCTGTATCGTGGGTATCGCCATCACCTCTATTCTCGTACATGGACCCGTCAATCGGCGTATCCGCACCTGGCAGCCTGAAAAGCCCCTCCAGCATCTGCCGGAAATGCGAGCGCGCTGGATTAGCGGCCACCATTTTCGGACAGTGCTCGCTTTTATTGGCCTGGTGACCTTGTTTCTGCCAGTTGTCTTCCCAGCTTAAAGCAAAGAAGTTTGCAAGAACCCGGTGAGATTATTCCGGCATATGCGCCAGGGATCGCTCTCTCTTCTCTGGCGTGGGCCGGGAAATTCTTAGCTTCTGGCGCATCTCGCCAGCAAAGAAAGGAGCATGAGCACGTGCCATTATTACTGACGCAAGACGATTTGCGCCCTTTACTCGAAGGACCGGATTTTTTCGCCAGCGTCTTCCAGGTTATCCGTGAGGCGCTTCTCGCACAGCACAGCACTACGCTTGGTCATCTGTCATGGCTAAGTTTTCCTCTAGGTGACGAGACGCGCCGCTTTAATATCAACGCGCTGAGCACGCCGCTCGACGGAACATCGATACGGGTTTTCCCTGTTTCCGGGGGAGATATCCATCCAGAGGCAAATGGCTTTTTTGCCTTGTTGCTCGATAATCAGGATGGACGGCTCCAGGCGTTGATCGCCACCGATGATCTGAGTCCCTTGCGCACATCGGCTCCTGTTGGACTCGCGAGCGCCTATCTGGCGCGTCCGGGTTCAACTACACTGGGTATGTTGGGGAGCGGACTACAGGCCCAAGAGCATTTACGCGCCATAGCAGCGGCCATGCCTTCTCTGGCAACAGTGCTTGTCTTCAGTCCCACCACGGAACATTGTAATGCCTATGCGACCCGCATGAGTGCTCAGACGGGATTAGCAGTCAAAGCAGTCAGCAGCGCGCGCGAGGTGGTTGAGGGAGCGGATATCATTTGTATTGCCGCCAATGGGCGGGGGCCAGCCCTGGAGGCCTCCTGGATACGTCCCGGCGCTCTGCTCATTAGTATCACAGGCCAGGGTTTGCCGCCTGACCTGACAACACGTGTGGTTGTTCCCGCCCTGGCAGGTCCTGCGATTCGCTCCTCAGGCTGGGACCCGCGCCCGGTCATGGCTACTACTGGCGGACGCGACCCCTCGACTATTGCTACGACGCTGCTTGAGGTTATATGTGGGAGCGGCCTCCCACGGGTGTCCGGCGACGAGATTATTCTTTATGAGCAGCGCGGGTCCTATGCGTGGGACGCCGCCATTTTACGCTGGGTCTATACCTGGGCTGTTGAGCATCAAGCTGGAACTTCTTTTCAGCTTTCATCGCCCCCGCTCCATGAGGTGTAAAGCTATGTCACAAGCACATCCATTCGCGATCAAGATTGTCACTATCTCCTCCCAATATGGCAGTGGAGGAGAAAAGACCGCTGTCAAACTGGCTTTGCGGCTAGGCTGGCGTCTCGTTGACCAGGAGATACCCGCGCAGGTTGCCGAGCAACTAGAGATGCCAACAGCAGAGACTGCCGTGTATAATGAGCGCACCTTTGGCCTCTTCGATCGTTTCCTGATCTTTATGCGCTACTCCTCTCACCAGGCCATCGAGACATGGGCTGCCGCATCGACCATGCCTCTTTCTTATGAGGCCCAGGAGCAGCAGTATCGTAAAGCTGAGGAGCGCATTCTTAAGAATATTGCCCAGGCTGGTCGGTGTGTGATTATTGGGCACGCGGCGCAGATCAGACTGGCCCACCGCCCCGATGCACTGCATATTCGCTTTGTTGCGCCCCTGACCCGGCGGATTAGCTATATTATGCAGCAGGAGCATCTCAGTATGAGCCAGGCTATCTCCCTCATCAAACGCAAGGAGCGGAAGCTGGAGCAGTACATACGCCAACTCTCAGGTTATGAGATCAACGATCCCTTGCTCTATGATCTGATGATCAATAGCCACGCTCTCGATAGCGAAAACCAGATAAAACTGATCTGTCAGACGCTCGAAGGCAAAGCAAAGTCGCTGCTCTCCTTGCCAAACGACCCGGCACTGGAAAAGTAAAGGGGACAGAAGCATAGGATAGCGGGAAATCCCCCCCTTCTTCTGTGGGGAAGGCAGCTAGCCTTCCCCACAAACTAAACCTATACTTCTATCATAGATAGCAAAATTCTCCATTGTTCCTTGTGGGAGGCACAAACGCATGACTCTACGCACTGACGCATCCTCTCTCTTTCCTGAAGCAGAGCAGCAGCAGCATCTCTTCAGGTCAAGCGCGCGCTATCAGGCGCGCTTTTTTGGCCTGTTTCGCGTCACACTGGATCAGCAGCCTTTGGGAGAACCAGGCTGGCGCAGAAATAAAGCCAGGACACTTCTCAAATGGTTCTTGCTCAATCCAGGGGATCTCTTTGAGATCGGACAGCTCGCCAGACTGCTCTGGCCGCAGGCTACCGCGAGTTCTGCGGTGAGCAACTTGCATGTAACCATCCATTATTTGCGGCATATGCTTGAGCCAGAGCTGGCGACCGGGCGTCCATCGACTTTTATTCGCCGGAACCGGCATAACTATTACTGGTTTGAATTGAACGATGCCTGGTGGACCGATGCTCTCGATGCACACTCTCTGCGCTCGCGCTTCAAGGAAGCTGCGCAAGTGGGAGAGATATCACAAGCCACAGCCCTTGCCAATCAACTTCTGGCCTATTACGAACTCAAGTTTTTGCCAGAAGATGTGTACGAAGACCTGTTTGCCTCTTTTCGGCGTCAGCACGAGTATGCCCATCTCCAACTGCTTGAGCAATTGATCGAGTCCTGCGCAGTAGCCGAACATTACGATGATGCTCTCTCCTATGCGCTGCGGATGCGCGTCCTGGACCCATATAGTGAGATTGCGGTGAGAACAATTGCGCATATTCACCTGCTACAAGGGAATACGACCGCCGCCATCCGTCAGATTGACACCTTTCAACGCTTCCTCAAACAGGATATGGGCGTTGATCCCGGAGAGGAGTTATTGAGCATGCGCCACGATATCTTGAAAGTGCTCTAAATCGCACGCAATGAACCATGAGAACATGAAAAAAAGCCATTGATCATTTGTGGTAAGACCACCGTTGATGCTACTGCAGGCGTAGCATGGATACTTCTGGATGGAGAGCTTTCACGGGTAGGTATACTGGGGAGTATCCTGAGAAGGGGCCTGGGAAATTTCTACCTTCCAAACACCAATACGAGGATGCTTTACGTCTGTGGCAAGGACCCGCATATCAGGAGACCACGCCAGAGCTGTGACAGGATATTGACTGACAGGAGCATAGTTGAGAATGATCCTCTTCTGCGCGCTATTCCAGAAATCTACACCATTTTGCTTTCCAGATGCCACATATTTGCTATCAGCAGACCAGGCCAGGGGTCCACTGGTCCGATGCTGGACCCTCACTATCAGATCTTCACCAGTTTGAGCATTCCACACTCGAAACATGTTCCTCAAACCAGCAGATGCTATCCATCTATTCTTTCCTTTGCTTGTCTGTGTCGTTTACTTTGCTAGCTGGTCAGTTGCCTGATCCTCCGCATGCCAATCGGTTTCGGGCGCGAACAGGGGAGGCGAGATTACGAAGATCAATAGTTCTCGAACTGAGAGTTCGCGAGTAGCGTCTCTGTAAAAGCTTTTTACTTATTTTACAGTCCACTGCAGGCGATCCGTAAAGCAAAGAGGATGTTTTGCCTGATTTTACATAATCATAGACGACTCATGTGCAAAGTAGCAATCTGCTTTACAAAAGACTACTCGAAGGTTATTCTTAAAATAGTATCTATCGCGAGTCAGGATCAACATCCTGTGAGGCTATTTTGCCTGTCGAAACGTATATCAATACATTCAGGAGGAAATCTATGGCACTGGGTATGGAAGTAGAAATCAGACTGGCCGTTACAAATCCCGCAGGAGAGGCAATCACAGAAGGCGATACAGTGCTGCTGGAGCATAACTACTTTACACTTGTGACAGATAAATTCAGAGGATACTCCAATCTGGAATTTGTGATGAAGCACTTCGATCAGTTCCGTGATGCTGCTGCTGCTGCCCTTGATCGACGGCTGGCGGCTATGCAGACGCTGGCGGTGGCTCTCTACAAGGGGGATAAAAAGACTCTGGGTGCAATTGTTGGCGGATTGATGGATAAGAAGGATTATACCTTTCAGAAGGTCGCGTATGTCGAAAAGGGTACTAACAAGAAAATCGTTTTCGCCTCTGACGAGGTCATAATCAAGCTCATGGATAAGGATGATAGGAAGCTCTATATCCATTACACAATCGGCTTTGAAACGCAGTACTGGCTTCAGGTAGTGAGAGACGTTGCTCAAGCTACAAGAGATGATACAGATAACTCGCGCCCTAAAACGCACGCGGAGAATGCTGTAAAATGCGCGGAAAGCATAACGCAAACATTACAGACGAAAGCCCTGGCTGTTCTAGACAAGCGGGCCATGCGTGGACACCTGGCGTTACTCTATATGCAGATGATGGTGTTTGTTGAACGAACTGCTGAGCTTGGATTGCCTGAGCTTGAGGAGCAAAAAGAAGATAACGCGGAAGAAATCAATGGGAAAAAGGGAGAAATAGAGGAATTTTGGGAAGACCTTGGCTTGACAGAAGAAGATGAATTAAATCTGAAACAGAGAGGCGCTTTAAAGCTGCTTAAAGCTGATCTGGTAGTGCTTAGAGAGCAAAGGCGTAAACTCAGGGAAAAAATAACAGCCATTACAGATACCCAGCCATTTGGTCGTGGACAACCCAAAAACAAAATCGCGGCCTTACCGCGAGCCTCACTGGCAGATGCCTTCGGCATACTTCCTAAAGCAGTACAAACTCTGCTGGCTCGCAGCAAGAATCGCGAGATTGTCATTGATGGACTGGCGGATGATCTGGAAGAGAATTTTGGTCTTGACTTCGCCGAGAGCTTTAGCCTTGAGAGTACTGAAAAAGGCAAAGCCACATTAATCGAGTATGTGCGAGGCGGCTTGGGAAGTGGCAAGAGCATCTCCCAGCAGGTTCTTTTTGGCGGTATGAACGAGGTTGGCATCGATACAACGACAGCGAAAGGGAAGACTCTTTTACCTATGGAATTTCGCAGCATTCTACGGTCGCGAGTCAGCTGGGAGCGTCTAAGAAAGACAGATGCTCCGAAAGTGCTCGCGTGGGCGCAAGATCCGGCCACAAACGTCTTATAAAGCAGGGATCATGAGTTATCCCTGCTTTTGCTAGCGTTGGTGAACTCTTTTGCTGGACTCTTCGCCCCTGGTTTGGCCTGATTTTTCACAATCAAGGATGCTCATAAAAGCAATTGCGGGACTAAAAGCCGCCACGCGAGTGAATGATCTGCCCGGTGATCCATGCCGCGTCCTCGCTGGCCAGGAAGGCGATCACGCGGGCAGCATCCTCTGGCTGACCCAGACGACCCAGAGGAGCTGCTTGCAGTAAGGCTTGCTGCAATTCTGGCTCGGCGCTGATCCAGCCTGTGTCTGTGGGTCCTGGATCAACCGCGTTGACCAGGATATTACGCGCAGCAAGTTCCACGGCGAGCGAAATGGTAAAGGCCGCGATTGCCCCTTTGGTTGCCGCGTAGGCCAATTCTCCCGGCATGGGATGACCTTCCCCGGCGACAAGGTTAATAATGCGCCCACCTGGAGCACCAGAGTAGCGGCGCGCAAATTCGACGCTCAGCAAGAATGTTCCACGCATATTGACGGCATAATGAGCATCCAGCGTCTGAACATCCAGTTGCTTATAGCCATCCCTGGTAGAATAGGCCGCGTTATTGACCAGGATTGAGGGCGCGCCAAGCTGTGCTTCCACCTCGCCTAAAATCTGCTCTGCGGACTGCGGCTGGCTCAAATCTACCTCCATGCACGCGCAGCGCGCACCCGACGCGCGTAGCTCTTTGAGCAGTTCTTGGGGACCCCCATTCTCCTGACCATAGAGTTCCTGATCGTACTGTCCCCAGAAGGTAAAGAAAATATCGACAGCTTGCGCGGCCAGGGCGTGGCACACGGCTGCTCCGATACCCCGCGCCCTGCTCGCCCCTGTCACCACAGCGATGCGACGAAGCTGCGTCATCATAGACAATCTCTCCTATTGAACAAACTGCTTATCTGGCGGACTGCACTGGCTCTCTGCCCAGTTTGCGCAACGCCTGCTCGGCTTTTTTACGTACATTTCCATATGGCCAATGCAGCAAGGCAAACAGCCAGTTCACCAGCAGAGGCCCTGGATTGAGCATGTTGCCAATCACCTCAGCGCCATCCTCCTGATAATCATCTCTCCAGGTATTGAGATCGGTCAGAAGTCGTTGCAGAAGTTCTGGTATTCTTCTACCTTTTCAAAGGTAAAACAGTTTCTCTTTTTCGTCAAGTGTCTTTTTGTTTGAGATGATGGTGTTTTATTTGATTCCTCAAACATAAATGAGCATGAGATTAGGAAATGTTCGATGGTTCGTGCAAATAGTTTTGCATGAACCACCGAACACAATTACGGCTTTCCTGGTTTACGGGCGCGCACGAAGGCGCTGATGAAGCGTCCATCTACCTCGCTGCGTTCCTCAGGTGAGAGAGCTGCAAGTGAGGCGCTGGCTCCGCTGCTGGCAATTTCATCAAGTGCATAGCGCCTGGTTACCTCAATCTCAATAGCGGTGAAGCCAGCCTCCTGTAAGAGCGAGCGATACGTCTCCTCTGCGAGCGCACCAGCCACGCACCCGGCCCAGGCTTCCATATCACGGCGGAGTACGGGTGGGAGGCTCCCCTGCACCACAATATCTGAGACCGCGAAGCGTCCGCCAGGTTTCAGCACACGGTAGGCTTCGCGCAGCACCTGGCCTTTGTCTGCCGAGAGATTGATCACGCAGTTGGAGATGACCACATCGACGCTGTTCTCAGGCAGAGGGATCGCCTCAATAATGCCTTGCAAGAACCGCGCATTCTCAATTCCTGCTGCTTGTCGATTGCGCTCCGCAAGCTCCAGCATAGGATCGGTCATATCGAGCCCATAGGCAAAACCGCCTGGTCCAACCCTTTTGGCCGAGAGGAGCACATCGATGCCTCCGCCGCTGCCCAGGTCAAGCACTTTCTCGCCGGGCAACAACTCGGCTAATGCCGTTGGATTGCCACATCCAAGTGAGGCCAGGGCTGCGGCAACGGGAATTTCGCCTAACTCCATCCGGGTGTACAAAGCAGAAGTGATGGGGTTGCCCTGGCTTGCATCGGTGGTACAACAACTTGACTCACAACAGGAGGATGCTTGCGCAGCGCTGGCTGGTTGCGTCTCGGCGAGCTCAAAGGGCGCGCAACAGGTTGGTGCGCAACAGGACGCCGCGCTTTCCGTAGGCGCTCCAAGCAGTTGTAAGGCGGTTCGCGCATACCTGGCGCTGACCTCCTGGCGTAATTGTTCGTCACTCTGGGGAACGGTATTCATGGGTTTCTTCCTTTGCATTCCTGACCACGAGAAGGGCACTGCGCTCTCTCGATTGTCTTTGCTTAGAAGACGGAGCCTGACCAAAAAGGACGCGCTGCATCGTCAGAGCAGGACGATTGCTCACAGCACGTACAGCGCGCTTGATAATCCAGAATGTGGCCGCGCCGATCAAGTTCAAAATGGCAGCAGGCCAGCAGTTCTTGTTTGAGTTTTTCCCTGGCTCGTTGGACCCGTGATTTCGCCCCGGAAAACGAGAGGCCAAGCTGCTCGCCAAGCTCTTTCTGGGTGAGTCCCTGATATTCAGTAAGCACGAGTGCTTGCCGGTCCTGGTCAGGAAGCGCCTGGACCATCGCCTGGACACAGGGAAGCAATTCGCTCACAATATCAGCTTCGGGGAGTTCCTCTGGCAATTCAGGCGCTTCCATGGCATCCAGTGATGCTATGGACTGGTGGCGGCTCCGGTAATAGTCAATGATGAGATTGCGCGTGATCCGATAGATCCAGCTTTCCAGACGCCTGGCATCCTTCAGGCTTGCTCCATGTTGATGGATTTTGAGAAAAACCTCTTGCAAAAGATCCTCTGCCGTAGCTTCATCAGCCACCCGGCGGCGAATAAACTGGTGCAGGGGTGCGTGAAACGCTTCCCACGCCTGTTCAGTGGTTATGACCATTGCTCTTTCCTCCTGGCTGCACATTGGTTCTGCAAGGTATGACGGAGAGAGTGCCAAAAGGATGCACGGCGTTTTCCTAAGCAGTTTCCATGCGCAAAAACATCGCACAACCAGAGAAGTCTCCCAGGCCTGAGCCAAAAAAGCGGCCCCCATCCATTAATAAGCCAGCGATCTTGCGCGAGCAACTGCTCATGTTTTTGCTGAAACTCTTCCTCCGAGACGGCTACCCACGCTGGTTTCCACTGCAACTGATCCATAGGATAAACAGATAAGCTCAAAATTGTGTCAAGCTGCCTGCACAGCGTTGATTTGCCTCCACTGGCATTGCCAATGATAGCCAGGCACGTCATAAGCTGCTCTGCTTATCTCTGCATGAAACCCTCATTGCTTTTCAGCTATAAAAACAGGCCGTACAATTAAGATGCCAGGGTGAGCACATTGATATGAGCACCGTTCAGCGTCAGCGTTGAACCATTGCGTTTTTTATTGCTATTCTTATCAAGTTGAATAGCTTCTTTATTTGTAAGTCTATAGATCATAAGCACGAGTTTGTAAAGTGTAAAATGCTTGATGGAGGAGTAACCTCCTTAACCTTGACGTAAACGGTAAACTTGTGGTACGCTAAGAAGGAAAAGAGGTAATGATATTCACGCCTGGAGGATTTTATTATGGTTGCGGATAATGAGGTAGTCACGGCGGCAGAGCAGGCTCAAGCGTTTACGATTGAGCAGGTGGCCGCGCGCACTGGTTTGACAAAACGCACACTGCGCTATTACGAGGAGGTCGGGCTGCTACCCCCTACCGGGCGCACTGAGGGCAATTATCGCCGCTATAGCGATGAAGATGTGCAACGCCTGGAACGTATCAAAAATCTGCGCGATCTGCTGGGCTTTTCCCTGGCCGATATCCATACCATTCTTGAGGCCGAGGAAGAACGTCAGCAAATTAAGATGGCCTATAGCCAGGAGACTGAGGCAAGCGGGAAGATCGCGCAACTCGCTCATGTGGATGAAATTATTCGTCGCCAACTTGAACTTATTGAACAAAAAATCGCGGGTCTGCAAGAGATGCGCGCCTCGCTACTAGAAAAATTGGCGCGGCACGAGCTTAAACGCCAGTACCTGCAACAAGATAATAATCTATAAATTTTTATATTGTCACACAATTATTAATCTCTACACACCATGCAGGGCCGGGAGGCAGCCCTGGATCAGGGGTAATGCGGATCGCAGATGTGGCCTGGTGGGGGAGATCAATAGAACGGATTGTACACATGACCACTACTTCGGCCAATTCTCAGGAACAGTCGCTGCCTGAGATCGGCTTAGAGCCGGGAGCTCCCGCGCTCATCGTACCCGAGCGACAGGCAAGGGGCCTATCGCGCGCCTTCATCGCTTTACGGCACCGCAATTATCGTCTCTTCTGGATTGGACAACTGATCTCGCTGGTTGGCACCTGGATGCAAACGACTGGCCAGGCCTGGCTGGTGCTAAGGCTGACCCACAGTGCCTGGCAACTGGGAGTTGTGGGCGCGCTCCAGTTCCTGCCTATACTGCTTTTCTCCATCTTTGGGGGTGTTTTTGCTGACCGCTGGCCTAAACGCAATATGCTACTCTTTACGCAGTCTATCGCGCTGGTTCAGGCTGTCCTGCTCTGGGCGCTCGTGGCCAGCGGAAGTATTCAGGTCTGGGAGATCTACGTGCTCGCGTTACTGCTGGGCACGACCAATAGCCTGGACATGCCCACGCGCCAGGCGTTTGTCATGGAGATGGTAGGGCGCGAAGATCTGCCCAACGGGGTTGCGCTCAATTCCTCGATTTTCAACCTGGCGCGTACATTGGGGCCCGGCCTGGGCGGTCTGATTATCGCGTTTAGCGGCGTCACGACGCTCTTTTTGCTTAACGCGCTCAGCTTTATCCCCGTCATCGCTGGCCTGCTCTTGATCCGTACCAGCGAGCTGCACTCGCTCCCACGCCGCGCGCAAGTGAGAGTCAAGACCTGGCAAAGTCTGCGCGAAGGCATGGTCTATATCGGCCATACGCCGTCTGTGCTGCTGATCATTCTGGTTGTGGGCATGGTTTCGCTCTTTGGCATCAATTTCAATGTAGTGTTGCCGCTTTTCGCCGCTGACGTGCTCAATGTGGGCGCGATCGGCTTTGGCTTTCTCGCGGCGACCATTGGTGCTGGCGCACTGGTCTCGGCCCTCTGGATTGCCTGGGGGAATCGCCGACCCGGTATTCGTAAGCTGCTGATCAGTACATTGGCCTTTAGCATTTTTCTGGCGCTTTTCTCAGTCTCGCACAACTATCCGTTATCGTTAGTCTTGATTTTCTGCGTTGGTTTCGCGCAGATAGCTTTCTCTGCCCTGGCCAATACAGCCCTGCAGAGCATCACGCCGGATCACCTGCGTGGGCGTGTAATCAGCGTGTACATGGCTTGCTTCGCGGGCAGCACGCCCATAGGGAATCTGCTGATAGGGGGTCTCTCATTGCTGGGAGGGCCTTCCATTGCGCTGCTGATCTGTGCTATCCTGGCTGTAATATCAGCCATGGCTGGCTGGCTATGGCGCAAACCAGCGGAGAAAGATTTTGCTAACGCACTACGCTTCTGAGTCAGACTGGCAGATTATTCCGCTCACGGTCGCGGATCAGCAGGTCCATATTGCGCGCAGTGAGCAGTTGTTGAGTGAGGCAGCGGCGGGCACGCGACCCGTGCTGTACTGGTCCCAGGCCCACACGCCCGGCCTGGTGCTGGGTTTCTCACAAAAGGAGACTATCCTCAATCCTCTGGCGCGCGCGGGTGAGATCGCGCCCATTTATCACCGCCGCGCTGGGGGTACGGCGGTGCTGGTGGGACCCGATATGCTGGCCCTGGACGCGCTTCTCCCGGCTGGCCATCCGTTGCTGCACGCGGATATTGTGGAGGCCTATCGCTGGTTTGGCGAGACCTGGATGCGTGCCCTGCATACGCTTGGCGTGGATGCGCGTGTGGTCTCACCAGAGGAGGCGCGGGCCCAGCGTCTGCCGAGCAAGCTGGATGAGAGTCACGCGCGCGAGGCAGTGCTGCGTCGCGCCTGTTACGCGGCAAATTCCGCCTATGAAGTGGTCGTCGGACAGCGCAAGATCGTCGGCCTGGATATGATTCGTCGGCGCAATGGTAGCCTGCTGCAAGCTGGCCTGCTCCTCCACTGGCGTAGCGCGTGCCTGGCCGAACTGCTGGGACACACGCCCGACGAACAGGAACTGTTGCGGCGCGAACTCCCCACGCGCGCCGTGGGTCTGGATGAACTGACGCAGTGCCACATAACCCTCCAGGAGATCATAGAGGCCTTTGAAACAGCCCTGAACTCCGGGTAGTCCTGGGAATTATTGCCGCAAATCTTGTCTCTATCTCTTGCTTCTGCTAAGATAACGGAGAGTAATCCATTTATCGCATCTGCGAAGAAAAAGGAGAAACAGTCTGTTATGGATAATACAAATATTGCTGCAGGAATAGCTCAGGTGGGGCGCAGGACCAAGTGGGGTTCCATTGCCTGGGCGTTCGCTGCTATTGCCTGGGCCATTGCTATCTATTTGATTGAGCGCGAGAGGCAGTGGGCACTGGTGGAACTGGCTCGCCTGACACAAAAGTCAGAAGAGTAGCTCATAGAGCAAGCATTTCAGACTCGCGTGAGCTTTTCCGGGTTGCCTATAACGCGAATAGCTTGAATTTGCTCACGCGCCACTTCGATGGTCAGCACGGAAAACGCCTGTTTATCGATACGGATGATCGCCGCCAACTGGCCGTTAACCTCAGCCATCTCTACGGAATATTCCTCAGGCAAGAAGCGCGTGCTTGCTATGCTGAAGCGTGCCACCTTATCGCGCCCGCGCAGTGGATGAAGCGCGGCATTTCTGGCCTTCCCGCCGCCATCGGTCCAGAGCACTACGTCCTCTGAGAGCAGGCTCACCAGGGTCTCTAGCTCGCCGGTCTCAGCCGCCTGGACATAACTATTGAGCAAGCGTTTATGGGTTTCGCGCGAGGCGGGGAAGCGTGTTCGCTGCTCATGTAGATGCTGCCTGGCCCAGCTAAAACTGGGGCGGCAAGCAGCCTCACTCTTACCAAGCATATGAGCGATCTCAGCGAAATCGTACTCGAAGGCCGAGTGTAGCAAAAAGACCGCGCGCTCAAAGGGCTGGAACTGCTCCAGCAGGACCAGGAAGGCCAGCGAGATTGACTTCAGCGTATCGACGTGCTTCTCAGGATCACCCTAATCCTCACAGGGAATACTTACAAATAAAGAGGGTTAAGCAGTCCATTTTGGGACAGCTAGCAACCCATTTTTTGCAAGATGCTTTTACCTGGCGAGTTCGCTATTTTGAACTCTGGTACGATTTTCAGATATAATGAGGAACAAACATAAACAGGCATCTTTAATCAGAAAGAGTTAGCAACATGGCAGATAGCAACGCTCCAGGAGCGCTTCAGGTAGTGACTGAACCTGACTTTGAGGCTCTGGTGATTGGCGCACATCCAGATGATAATGATTTCGCCGCTGCTGGTACCAGCGCTTTATGGGCTAAAGAGGGCAAGAAAATTGCCTGGGTCGTAATGACAGATGGAGCTGAGGGCAGCGAGGTGCCCGCCGTGGTCGATCACGAATTGATGCATTTGCGCGAACAGGAACAGCGCGCGGCCTGCGAGGTTCTGGGAGTGCGAGCGGTGGAATTTCTGCGTTTCCCCGATGGACACCTGCGCAATTCCGATGAGACGCGCAAAGCCGTCGTGCGGCTGATCCGCAAGTATCGTCCCCGCGTGGTCTTTACGCACGATCCCACACAGCAGATCTTCGCGCCCGATCCAAACGAGAAGCCGGATGAGACCGCCTATCTCAACCATCCTGATCACCGCGCCACCGGCAACATCGTCCTTGACGCGATCTTCCCAGCGGCAGGCAATCCGCGCTCTTACCGCGAACTGTTGGCCGAAGGCCTTAACCCCTACCGGGTCCATGAGATCTACTTCTATATGTCCAGCCAGGACAACACATATGTTGACATCAGTTCAGTGATTGAGCAAAAAACGCAGGGGTTGCGCTGTCACGTGACCCAGTTCGGAACCGGCGCGGACATGCTCAAAGAGATCAAAGAATGGGGCGCGGAAACAGCCAGAGAGGCCAAACAGAAGCTAGGCCTGGAGATGGAATACGCCGAAGCCTTTCGGCGCGTGAAGCTCCATGTACCCAGGCCAAAGGCCGAAAAACAGGCAGAAGTATAGCAAGGCATCGCGCTTTCTTAAAGCAGACAAGCAACACTGGCGCGCCAGTATTGCTTGTCTGCTTTAAGAAAGCGCGGGCGGGCGGGCGGGAAAGAGAAAACCTTGCCTGTGAGAAACAGGGGAGCTGGTAGCATAAATCCGTGAAAATCACCGCAGAGAGGAAAAGGAGCATGCATCTGCTCGGTTTATGCTACTCGCCCTTGCCAGCCAGTACTGAACGGGCTAGCGCTAAATCAGGCTTACCAGATCGTTTACGCTGTGGATAATGATGCAGCCCCAGAGTGAGCCTGAACGTTTCAGGACAAAGCACATGAGCATGGCGAATACAAAAACGTAGAGGCTATTGTATGGGAAAAAAGCGAAGGGCTTGCCGAGGCTGATCCAGTAAGGGAGGTGGAGACAGACAAACAAGAACGATCCGAGCACGCTCGCGGGCTAGAAGCCCATGTATTCGTGCAATTTCTGAAACACCAATCCCCTGAAGGGAATTTCTTCAAAAAGGCCCACAAAAACAACCATATTGAGCCAACTGCCGAAGCCCAGATTGAAATTGAGTGGAGTGCTCTGAATAAAATGACGAAAGCACAAGCCTGCAATGAGTAAAGAACTGCCTACGAGGCCCCAGAGCAAGCCTTGACGCAGATTGGTGGTGAGTTTTAGATAGACGAGCGGATTACTTCGGTTCACATAGATAATGTAGAGAAAGGTCAAGCCTATCCGCACGACGAGCGTTAGTGTGAAGCCAATCAGAGCTTGCAAATAGGGGTTACTGACGTAGCGTATGACAATTGGGTCCAGGAAAAAAACGTTTGTAGCGCTAAAAATGTGCAAGAGGAGAATATAGATAATGAACAGCGGAAGTTCCTACTGTTTGGTTTTTGCAAAAAACATCTGTCAACTCTTTCTCTGTATCTGCTTTTGAGATCAGGATATGTTTACTAGCAAGCTTATCTCAACAAGTAAATTACGACAAGAGGAATAGGACAAAATGACCGGATTACGCTCGCAAGTGATGTATTGCCAACATTCTCTGCTGAATTCTGTGCAACACTTTGCTGATTTTGGCGACCTCTATATGAGATCTCAAAACAAGAGCGAGGTACACAATGCACGCGCCCCCCAGGGCAGGAACGGCTTCAGCAGAAAGCCTCATTGGTCCTTGCGCTGAAAACCACAGATGGCAGCCAGCTTGCCACCTATACGATCCCTCTCCCGATCTATAAACTGGTGGTCACAAACGGTTTTCTCTACGCCAAGAGCTACGGGAGGCCAGCCCGCTGAGTAGAGTTTCTCCTGACTCGCGAACTGGCTTGTAAAGCGCCAGTGTACCGACGCCTTTTTCCAAAACGGCATGCATATCAATCGTGAAAGTAACGCAACCAATCAGCAGAATATGAAGCAAGGAAAGCCCGCCCCACAATAGCCACTCATTTAAGGTATACATGTGAGGCGAAAGTATACATGTGAGGCGAAATCATGTTTTGCTATGTAGGTAGCAGTACATATCCCGCTCATCTGCGTGCTCTCCAGGCGAACAAAGGATATTCACCGCCCAGGCAGGTTTGCAGCAGAGGTTCCCATAAAGCCTCTCCTCCATCGCCGTTAGTCATGATCACCAGGCCGAGGCGGGCTTCGGGATAGGCCAGGGCAAAATTTTTGTAGCCAGGGTTATCTCCTGAGTGCCAGCAGGCGCGGCCATCAGCAGTCTCCTGCAGGGCCCAGCCCAATCCCCAGGCTATGCCAGGCTCAAGCTTGACACGTGGGCGCAGCATCTCCTCGCGCCAGAGGTAGCGAGCCAGGAATCTTGCCAGGCTCAAGCATCGCACACAGAAAACGCGCGTAATCGGCTGGCGTCGTATGCAGGCTGGCCGCTGCATGCGGGGTAGCCAGCGAAAAAGGAGGCATTGGTTGTCCAGTCGCATCGTGTGCGCCAGCGCAAGCGGCCTGCTCGCCTGCCGTCCACAGATAGCTACTGCGCGCCAGGCCGAGGGGAGCGCAAGCAGTCTGCTGCATAAATGTCTCCAATGGCAGCCCTGTCAGCGCCTCGATGGCCTGCTGGAGATAGCCAAAGCCCTCACCGGAATAGCCGAATCGTTTCCCTGGCTCACGCAGCCGCGTCAGGGGCTGCCCTTCTTCCCGCCAGTTTGGCCAGCCGCTCAGATGACAGAGTACCACGCGCCCGCTAATGCGCTCCACAAGCGGATCATCGGGCAGCGAGGCAGCGGGCAGGTAGGCAGTCAAGGGGCGATCAAGATCAAAGGTCCCCTGCTGTGCCAGAGAGAGCACAGCGTAGGCGAAAAGCGGCTTGCTCAAAGAGGCAGCCTGAAAGATAGTCTGCTCAGTAACAGGCTCCTCGCTATCCGCCCGTTTGCGTCCCCAGAAGCCCTGCCAGGCCACACGCGCATCCCGCATCAAAGAGAGTCCCAGACCTGGAACATGAGCCTCCCTCATAAGCTCAGGAACCTCTACCTCCAACTAAGCAATCAGAGTTGCAAGCGCGAGGTTTGTGTGAAGGGGCATGCGTTTCCTCCTATTCTCGCACCTTTTCTTTTGCCGTTTAGCAGCAGAATCGAGAAATAGTTATAAAGTGAAAAATTCGCAACTGCTTTAGTTCCAATATATTAGCATAACTCTGGTCTTGATACAAGCTCTCGTTAGAACAAAGATACTAAATATATAGTGCATTGTCTGGTAGCTCTTCGTATGCTCCGCAAAACAATTGGATGATTCTGTCAGACTTTTCAGAGCACTATCTGGTTACTCTTTACATAAGGGATAAAATTCACCCGTGTTCCAAGTCATACTTCATACCTATGCGTAGTTATAACATTGCTAAGGGGTAGCGCATCTGGAGGGCATAATGACCACGAGCGAAAGTAACGAAGACACATGGCTAGAGCAGTACAAGCGGCTATCTACACTGGTTGAATACCTGGTTTATCGCTATCGGCGACCTCAGTGGAGAGGGCAGGAGGAGGAGATTGTGGCTGATATTACGCAGGAGGCGGTCAGCCGTTACCTTGAGCGGGCGCGCAAAGCGGAGCTTGGGGAGGCCACGCCGATACAAAATCCCTTGTCAATGATGATCGCCATTGCCCGCAACCACCTCTACGACCTGTTGCGCCGCAAGCTTCAGACAGAGTATCATCCAGGTGAAGCGCTGGCATTTCTCCCGCTGGGCCAGGAGAGCGGCTACAATGCTTATATTGAGGCGAAGGCGATAGACAATGTCTATCAGGAATGGCTTTTCCGCGTGATAGCAGACCGGATTGCGCGCTTTCCTCGCAAGCAACGCCAGGCGCTATTGATCGACCTGGCTAATAGCAGCATGTTTGAGGACGAGCCAGGCCGGCTGCAGATCGAACTGCTGGCCCTGGGTATCAACTTACAGGACTATCGTCAGCCCATACCCACCGAAGCAGCCGCGCGCGCCCGCCATACCTCCCTGCTCTTCTATGCTCGCAAACGTCTGGCCATGAGTGTGTTGCTGTGGGAGCGTAAGACCTCGGAGTCTGATCTCTAATGCTCACCGTGCTTCACCCTGATTTACCCTGTTGTCTCACACGTTTTCTATATATAACTAGAAAGTAAGTAAAATGCTATAATAGACTCCGAAGATTCGGAGGTAATTTCCGGCTTTTTGGCGCGACTTTGCGCCATGATCAAAGTAATTGCGGCAAAAGAAGGGTAAGAGAGAAATCTGTACCTTGTAAGAGAGAACCAGCTTCTGGAGAAAGATCTTGCTCCAGAGAAACAGAGTGCAGGAGGGCAGCGCCGTGGCTGAAGCGAACCGGGTTTTTGGCGATTTGCTTACTCAAGGATTAAAAAGCATCGCCGCAAGTGAGAACAAAGGGATTATCGCCTTGGAAGATGCTCTGGGTTTCGAGATGAACTCGACGCGCTGGAGTATTGAGAAGTGGAGACAGGGGGCCATTCCCTCTGAAAGCAAGAAAGTAGAGCATCTCGCGCGCGCCTGCGTGAGCCGTGGTGGCATGCAGAAGCAGTGGCTGACTCATTTCCTCAGCCAGGCGCGCTTTATCGACAAAGAGGATCTGATTCAGGATCTTTTTCCGAACAGCGAGGCGAACGGTTCGGCAGTGCGTCGCAACTTGCCCGGGCGCAATTACGAGCATTTTGTGGGACGTGAAGAAGAGCTGGCCAGGATAGAGAAGATTCTTTCTCATCGTCATCGCCTGGGCGTTGTCTGTCTGACAGGGATCGGCGGCATCGGTAAGACGGCCCTGGCCCTGGAAGCAGCTCATCGGCACTATCAACGTTATGCCAGTCAAGCGCCAGAGGAGCGTTTTGAAGCCATCGTCTGGGTGACCGCGAAACAGAGTGAACTATTGCCCGCAGGCATCGTCACGCGCCATCCGACCTTCACCGATTTAAACGATATCTACCGTGTCATTGCCGAAGTGCTTGAGTTACCTGCTATCACGCGTACTGTCAATCTGTCCGACCGCGACGTACTTGTGGCGCAAATCCTCTCAGAGCGCCGGGTCTTGCTAGTGCTCGATAACCTTGAAGACATCGACGATCAGGAACTAATGGTCTTCCTGCGCGACCTGCCAGTACCCAGCAAAGCCATTGTCACCACGCGCCACCGCATCGATGTCGCGGTCCCTATTCAGGTGCGTGGGTTCAATGATTACGAGGCTCGCGAGTTGATTCACAGCGAGAGTCAACGCCATAATCTCACCTTTACCCTCGCGCAAGAAGAGCGGCTCTTGCGCATTGGCTATCTCCCATTAGCGATTGTGCGCACATTGGGGCGTATGGCCTGGCGCAAAAGCAATATCGAGACTGAACTGCGTCTGCTCGGTTTTCCTAATAACGACATCCAGGAATTTTGTTTTAAACGCAGCATGGACCTGATTCAGGGTGGAGATGCCTATCAACTCTTCTCCGCCCTGGCCCTCTTCTCCACGGACGCGACCCGCGAGGCTCTGGGCTATGCGGCTGGCTTCCATGAAGCTATTTTCGACCGCGACGAGGGACTGAGCAAGCTTGAAATCCTCTCGCTCATCAACAGGGAGAGTGGGCGTTTCAGCCTGGAGCCACTAACCAAAGTCAAGGCGCAGTCCGAACTGGCGGCCCACCCTGAATTTGAGAAAGAGGCTCGCCAGCGCCAGATAGAATGGTACCAGCACCTTGCCATGCGCATAGAGACGGAACCCAACGATGAGTGCCGCAACGAAGTCACCAATTTAAAAACCATCATCGATTGGTTGATTGAGCAGAAACAAATGGCAGAGGCCAGCTGGTTTTTCAGGCGTATTAGCAAGTTTCTCTTTTTGCAGGCCCGTTGGGGCGTCCTGGTGCGCTGGGCGGACCACATCATTGCCTGGGGTGAAATCAGAGGTGACACAGAACTCCTAGTTGAAATGCTCAACCCGCTGACAAACATCTTTCTCTGGCAGGCAGGCTTGATGGCGCGCGGCAAAGATTTGCTGCAACGTATCCTCCTCGCCGTCGAAAACGCGGGCGATCTACCTCAGGCCACAGTCAATCTGAGTCAGCTCAAGATCAGTTGTCAATGGAAGCCCTGCTCAAACCAGGAGATTACCGAGGCCACTCAAGTTATAGAGGTTTTTCGCACCTACGGCGAAAACGAACTCATTGTGGACGCGCTCAAGACGCTTGGCAACATCCATTTGAAGCTCTTAAACATTGATGAGGCTGTTGCATCTTACCAGGAGGGCTTGCGCGTTCTTGAGCTTTCCGCGCAGAAAGAGCAATTTGCAATGCTCCATCTGCGGGCTGCCCTCACTGCCAACCTGGGCCATGTCGCCTACATGCGCGGCTCCCTGGAGCAGGCTCGTGAACTCGTCATGGAATCTGTGAAAAACCTGACAGCCGCCACCGACCTCGCGGAAGCCTACGTCTCCCTCGCCCTCTTTGAGTATCGCCTGGGCCATCTCGACCAGGCTCATCAATATCACAAGCGAGCTGAACGCTACGCCAAACAGGTCAACATGGCCAGGCCCATCTGCCTGGAAGACGAAGAATGGCTGCGCCTCGCTCCCTGAGGTAACACGCCAGAGTCCAGAGTCCGCGCCCACTCTACCCACGTCACGCGAGCCTGGAGGCTGGATGGCCATATTTTAGTGCTAAGATTTGCGCGGGCGAGTAAAATAGGTTTAGAAATTTTTTGTAGAAAACGAGAAATCGTATGAAAACATACATCATTATTCTTGATGGGGCCGCGGATCGTCCCATCGCCTCTCTGGACGACAGGACTCCCATCGAAGCCGCCCGGACTCCTTGCCTTGATCAACTGGCCAGAGAGGGCCAGCAAGGCTTATTAACGATCATCCGCCAGGATATCTGTCCCGAATCGGATAACGGCGCTATGGCCCTTCTTTCGTATGATCCCCTCGAATATTATACGGGCCGGGGTCCGCTCGAAGGTCTGGGCACAGGCTTTCTGGAACTCTCCGATCAGGCCGTCAGCTTTCGCATCAACTTCGCCAGCTATAATGAACAGGAACAGCTGTTAGACCGGCGTACAGCGCGCGATCTGACAGAGGATGAATTACAGGCATTGACCCAGGAAATAAAAGACAAAGTTTTTCTCACAGGTTTCAATGATATTACATTTGATCTCGTCTCTTTTCGTCACCATCGCGGCATTTTCTGTTTAAGAAGCGATACCCTGCCACTTTCAGGCAACGTGAGCAATACCGATCCAGGTTTTCGTAAAGACGGCCCCTTTGGCATTCCCGTTGACAATTTTGTGCCCAGGCCGCTGAAATGTCAGCCGCTGGAGAACAGCCAGGGAGCGCAAAATGTAGCCAATCTGGTGAATCAATTTGTCAGTCGCAGTCGCGAGGTCATGAATAATAGTACCATCAACCGCCAGCGCAAAGCTCAAGGACTGCTCCCAGCCAATACGCTGCTCCTGCGCGACGGTGGCGACCCGCCCAGAGCCATTCCAGGCTTCTACGAGAAGTACCAACGCAAGCTCTCTTTTTACGGACAGATGCCAGCCGAAAAGGGCCTGGTCCACTTAATGGGAGGCTGCTTCACCTACTCCAATCCGCAAGCAGGCGAAGAAGAAGAGGATTACCTGCGCCGTTCGGTTCAGCAGATCACCAGTGATCCCAACGATGTCATTTTCATCCACCTGAAAAGTCCCGACGAGCCTGGACACGACGGCCAGCCGCTGCTAAAGCTTCAGGCCATTGAAACCATCGACCGCTGCTTTATGGCTCCCCTGCTACAGCGACTCGCGCCCGCCGATCTCTGCGTGGTGACTAGCGATCATGCCACGCCCTGCGAACTGGGTATCCACTCCGCGGATGCAGTGCCGATCATTCTCTACGGTAGATCAATCGTCCCTGATGCCACCAGAGCCTTTGGTGAGCGCTACGCCGCGACTGGTGGCCTACCTATACAACGCGCCATCGACCTGTTGCCTTATGTCCTGCGCGTGGAGAACGCCGGCCAGGCGGTCATGGTGGCAGAGTGAGACAGGGCAGACAAGTAGAGAACGGTTTGAGCAAGCATACGAGTAATCCAACGCAAAGCATACTTTTGCGCGGCATTCTCAATTCCTGTGGCAACCTCAGCGTCGAGGCCGAACTGGTGCTGGCAGATGGCTCCTGGGGGCGTGCAGCCGTGCCCATAGCTATCAAGCCGGGTCGGCGCGAAAAACCGCGCTCGCGCCAACTCGCGCCAGGTCGTTTCGTCAGCGCCAGCGAGATCAGCCAACTGACCAGTGTGCTGCGGGAGGAGGGAGGCGAGGCGCAAGAGGATTTCGATCGCGTGTTAAGCCAGCATCCGCTGTGCCAGGATCTTGGCTCGGATATAACGCTCGCGCTCTCCCTCGCCTTTGCTCGCGCCAGTGCGACGGCGCGCGACCTCTCGCTCACGCGCTACCTGGCCTCGTCAGGTCCGTTTCAACCACGCGTGCCCCATCCTCTCATCAACCTCTTTAGCGGCGGCATTCACGGACAGGAGCGAACTGTGCCTTTCCAGCAGATCATGCTCGTCCCTCGCTACGCCACATTTTACGAGGATATAGCCGTCGCCCTGCAGATCTACCAGGAGCTTGAGCAGTCCATGCGCGCCAGTGGACGCCTGCTGGGTTATTCTGCCTCAAGCGGTATGCTCGTCAAAACAAGCCACTACCAGGTCCTGTTAGCCGAGGTCGCCGAACACATTGCGCGCCTGCCTGGCTCAGCATCAATCGGCATCGGGCTTGATGTCGCGGCTGAGCATCTCAAGCGCGACCAGGACCATTATCAGTTCGCCGAGACACTTGTGAGCAGTACCGACCTGCTGGCGCTCTATCAACAATTGCTGAGTACTCTGCCTCTAACCTATCTCGAAGATCCCTTTGACGCCGACGATAGCGCCTCCTGGCGTGCTCTCAAGAGCAATGTGGGAGATGCCCTATGCCTGGTTGGTGACGACCTCTTCGCCACCAACGCGTGCTACCTCGACCAGCAACTGGCGCATGGCATCCTCCTGAAAATGAACCAGAGTGGCACCCTCAGCGGCACCCTCGCCGCCACCCGCGCCGCCCGCCTGCGCGGCATGACCTGCTGCGTCTCCCATCGCTCGTGCGAAACTGAGGATACAGCCATGTGCGATCTTGCGGTCGCCATTGGAGCCGATTACATCAAGATTGGTGGTCCCCGGCGCGGTGATCGCATTGTTCACTACAATCAGCTTCTGCGTCTGGCGGAAGAATGGCAGCACACAGAGTAATTATGGTTTTAAGGGTATATTTCGCTTTTCAACGGTATGAAGATTGACTACATATTCCGAATAGTTGGAATAGACAATCCAACTATTCCTCTTTGCTGGCTTTATACTATGAGTATAAGAGATAGTCCACTGGGAGGCTGATCTCCCTTTCTCAATAGCGCAATCTAAATTGAAAGAAGGATGAACAATGGCTACACGTGTTGGGGTGGTTCATGGCAGGTTTCAGCCATTTCATAATGAGCATTTAATCTATGCCATGGAAGCCTTCACAAGATGCGATTTTCTCTTCGTTGGCATTACTAATCCCGACGCCAGCGAAATGGCTTTCCATGCCAGCAATCCGCACCGTTCGCGCGAGACGGCCAATCCGCTGGCGTACTGGCAACGGTCAATCTTAATAGACAGCGCGCTGCGCGAAGCGGGCGTGCCTGGTGACAGATTTTGTATTGTGCCTTTCCCACTTAATCACCTGGCTCTGTTGGGAGCCTATGTACCACTGGATGCGCGTTTTTATATGACCATTTATGATGACTGGGGGAGAGAGAAGCGCGATCTTCTTGTCTCGTTTGGCCTGGACGTGGAGGTAATGTGGGAGCGAGACGAGCGCGCGAAAGGCGTCACCGCCACCCTGGTCCGTCAACGTATCTGCGCCGGAGAGCTGTGGGAAATGCTACTACCACCGGCTGTCGCGGCCACCATGAAGGCCCAGTCTCTTGATATCCAAATTCGTGTTCTGACGGAAGCCGCCACAAGTAGCGCCAAAGTATAGAAAATGTCTTCTAAGGAATTCCACTCATGCAAGAGTATGCACTGACAAGGCTCTCAAGCGCGGGCGGCTGTGCGGCGAAAATCGAGCCTGGGGTCCTACAACACATTCTCGACCGTCTCAACATTGCTGCCCCGGATGAGTCTTTGCACATGAGCCAGCGCGAGGATGTCGGGATCACATCTATTCCTGCTGGCCTGACTCAGCTTGTGCAGAGCGTCGATACAATTACGCCTGTTTCTGATGATCCCCACACCTTTGGTGCGATAGCCGCCGCACACGCGCTCAGCGATCTGTACGCCAAAGGGGCCGCGCCGCTCGCGGGCCTGCTGATGCTCAGTCTGCCCAGCTTACTGGTCCCCGCGGAAATAGCCAGCGCCATCTTACAGGGAGCAATTGATAAGCTCCACGAGGCTGGCGCGAGCTTCTTAGGCGGCCACACCATCGCCTCGCAAGAACTGCAGCTCGGCCTGGCTGTGACCGGCATGCTGAGCAGGCCCCTGATCTCCAAAGCAGCCAGCCAGCCGAGTGATTTGCTTGTTTTAACGAAACCGCTCGGCACAGGCATAGTCATCACCGCTTTAAAATCCCAGCACGCCGGTTTTGCCATTGACGATTTTACATCCGAGAGCGTAGCCTCCGCCACAAGCCAGATGCTAACCCTCAACGCTCAGGCCGCGCAAGCCTTGCGCGAAGTGCCAGTACACGCGTGTACCGACGTAAGCGGCTTTGGTTTGCTGGGCCATCTCAACGAGATGTTGATGCCAGCGGGCTTATCAGCATGTATCCATCTGCGCAGCGTGCCGCTCATCCCTGGCGTAGCGCGCCTGGCTGAACTGGATATCCTCTCGGCAGGGGGAGAACGTAACGCGGCCTTCTTATGGTCCAACTGCAGCTTCGCCAGAACGATCAGCTATGCTCAGAAGATGCTGCTATTTGATCCCCAGACATCGGGCGGTCTGCTGATCAGTGTCGCACCCGACCAGGTCGATCTGCTAATGAAAGAACTTCAGCGCCGTCAGGTAGAAGCCTCGATCATCGGCCAGGTCAGCCAGCGAGATGCCAGAACAATTGAAGTCGTTGAGTAATGTTTGCTTTACATTCAATTAACATGTTCTCTCATTTTTACGGCTCTAGACTATGGGCGTGTCCCATAGTCTAGAGCCGTAAAAATGAGAGAATACTTTAGATGTAGCGCATCTCGACGAAGCGCGCGCGCAGAGCGTTTACTTGCGCTTTCACAGCCTTGCCACGGATCGCCTCGTGCATCAGTTGGGCAAGTTCGCCCATCGCCTGCTCGTCCATGCCGAAGCGCGTCATCTCAGGCACGCCGATGCGCAGACCAGAGGGTAGGCGTGGGTCTGTATCGCCGGGCAGCATATTGTAGTTGACGATAATATCGTTGGCCTCCAGGAGCTTGGAGACCTCGACGCCGCCGCCCCAGTCGGCCACATTGACGGCGATCTGATGGCTGCGCGTATAGCCAGATTCGCGTGCCTCCACGGGGGTACCCAGCTCATCTAGAGCGCGTCCCAGGGCCTGAGCATTGCGCACGGTCTGCGCCGCGTACTCATGTCCATACTGCCGCATCTCGCGCACAGCCACGACCAGCGCGGGCAGTGTAAAGAGGTGGTGGTTGCTTGAAGAACCAGGGAAGACGCCGCGATCAGCCGCCGGCCAGAACTTCTTCTCGCCCTCGGCATCCAGATTGCCCAGAATAACTCCACGCTGGGGACCAGGAAATGTCTTGTGCGTACTGCCCGTCAGCCAGGTCGCGCCCTCGCGCAGGGGGTCCTGGAACTGGCCACCGGCAATCAAGCCCAGCACATGCGCGCCATCGTAGAGCAGAGGTATATTCTGCGTTTTGCAGAAAGCCGCTACCTCTTCTACCGGCTCAGGAAAAAGAAAGAGGCTCTTGCCCATAATCACCAACTGCGGAGACACCTGCTCGATCAACTCGATTGTGCGGGCCGCGTCCACATGATAATGATCGGGCGTCAGCGGGAAATAGTGTAGATTGATCGCCTTTTCGCTACTGCCCCTGAGCAGTTGGCCGCGATTCTGGATGCGCCGTCCAAAGACCCCAACCGCGCCGTGGCTGATATGGCCACCAGCATCCGTAGAGTTCGCGACCACCGTATCGCCTCCGCGCAGCCAGCCCAGGGCGAGCGCGGTATTAGCAGCATTGCCGCTAATCGGGCGCACATCGGCCTGCCTGGCCCCAAAGAGCGCCTTAATCTCCTCCTCGGCCAGCGTCTCTATCTGATCGATATGCCGCGTGCCCTGATAATAGCGGTTGACCTGCTCACCCTTGTTCGGGTGCCCTTCAGCGTAGCGGCCCATCAGATCGGAGACCTGCACCCTGCGCACCGCCTCACTCGGCGTATTCTCGCTCGCGATAAGATTGATCGTCTGCGTCTGCCGCCAGGTCTGTGCCTCAGCCAGAATATTCTCAATGTCAGTAATATTTACAGTCATAGTGACCTCTCCCTTACTTATGTTATACAGATTGGGCTGGAAAAATCCCATTCAGTATAACACAAGTGCCTGGCCTTCTAAATAGGCATTTACCGCCCTTCTGCGTTATGAGCAGGGCTATTTCATGCTTTGTTCCTCCGTGCTCACACGTGGGAAAAAGCAGAAAAAAAGCCTGGGGCCAATCAGTAGAAGTAAACTGGTTGGTCCCTGAGGAAGCGGTCGGGGAGAGAGTGAGCCAGAGAGCCAGGCGAGCGCGTTTAGTGGCGCAGGAGGTTCCGCAGGCGTTGTTTATCCTGATACTTGCGCCGGTAGCAGGCAGCGCAGACCCGACTGGTGCCGCTCAGTGTATTCATGCGTAGCGCGTGTTGTGGACAGAGTGCCCGTCCGCAGCCAGCGCAGCGAAAGAGTGCCAGTTTGTTGCAATGCCTCAATCCCTTCTGTACATCGCAAAAGAGTGTGTTCATGCTTTTATACCCTTCTTTCCTGGGTTCGCTGGGATACTAGTTCTTATACAGTGACATCAAGCTGTATGCATCTTGCTCAGTATAGCATATCCTTCGGGAGGAGGGAGTCAAGCAGGAGCAAAACTGGTTGAACAATAAGTCCAATCCTGCTATACTACAGAAGTACCCAATCGTTCCCGTAGGCTCTATAGCAAGCACAAATTGCAAGCTCCCGGCTCATCCAGCCGGACAGGAGTCAAGTCAAAAAACAGTGCATTTTCCTCTTCTACATCACACTGGCGTGGGGATGCAGAGGTTCTGGCGCGTCGCGTGTTGCGCGTTAGCCAGGGCCAGTACCGCATAAGATATACAGGAGGATTGACTAATGAAGGTCTATAGCGCGGAACACATTCGCAACATCGCTTTGATTTCCCATGTTGGAGCGGGTAAAACCTCTCTGATAGACGCGGCCCTCTATGATAGCGGTGCCGTGACCAGGCAGGGTAAAGTGGATGAAGGCAGTTCGATAGCCGATTTTGAGCCTGACGAACTCAAGCGTCGGATGTCGCTGCATACCAAAGTGCTGCCTGTCGAGTGGAAGGACACCAAGATCAATCTTATAGACACTCCTGGGTATGCCGACTTTGTAGGTGAAGTTAAGGCTGGTCTGCGGGTGGCCGATGCGGCTCTTGTGGTAGTCACGGCGGAAAAAGGTGTCGAGGTAGGCACCGAGCTGACCTGGCAATACGCTGACGAGCGCCATCTGCCCCGCGTGGTCCTGGTCAATAAACTCGATCGTGAAAATACCTCATTCGCCAGTGCCCTGGACTCTCTACGCGCGCAATTCGGTAGCAGAGTCGTGCCCCTGCAGATCCCCATTGGTGAGCAAGCGGACTTTAAAGGCGTGGTGGACCTTGTGACCCAGAAAGCCTATACGTTTAGCGGAGGCAATAAGGTCCAGGAAATTCCCATTCCAGCTGATCTGCAGTCCAGTGCCAGCACCTTCCGGGAACAGATGATAGAGTCAGCGGTAGAGAGCGACGACGAGATGATGGAGAAGTTCCTGGAAGGCGAAGCATTAAGCGACGAAGAGATCCTCTCCATCGTCAAAACGGGTACTCGCTCCGGCCAGATCATTCCAGTGCTGTGCGGCTCCGCCAATAAGAACATCGGCGTACAAACATTGCTCGACGCCCTCGTCAGCTATCTGCCCAGCGCTGCCGAGACGCTACCTGAGGACGCACAAGCCCTTGGGGCTACACCGGCGCTACTGATCTTCAGAACCGCGGTCGCCCAGGTGGGTATCATCAGCACATTTCGCGTCTACTCAGGCACACTGAAATCCGACGCTCACGCGCTGAACCTGAGCACAAAAGCCGATGAACGCCTGAGCCAGTTGATTACGCCACGCGGCAAAAACCAGGAGCCAGCCACGGAAATTCCCGCGGGCGACTTCGGGGCCGTTGCCAAGCTTATCAATACTCATACCAATGACACCCTCAGCGCCAATAAAGACGCCAGGCCGCTAGAGCCCATCAACTTCCCCGCGCCCTGCTATACGGTCGCGCTTTTCCCAAAAACCCAGGCCGACCTGGATAAAATGGGCAATGCTCTGACTCGCGTGCTCGAGGAGGATCGCACCCTCAACATGACGCGTGATCCCGAAACAGCCGAAGTGCTCTTATCCGGCATGGGCGAAGCTCATCTGCAAATCGTGATCGAAGGGATCAAGCGCAAATTTAACGTAGATCTAGAGGCTCGCGAGCCGCGCATCTCCTATCGCGAAACCATTCGCAAGAAGGCGCGCGCCAACGGACGCCACAAGCGGCAGAGCGGTGGTCATGGACAATTTGGTGATGTCTGGTTGGAGGTTGAGCCATTGCCTATGGGAGGTGCGGAAACCTTCATCTTCGAGGACAAGATCGTCGGTGGCGTCGTGCCGGGACAATTCATCCCTGGAGTAGAGAAAGGCGTGCGCGAATCACTCAGGCGCGGCTTTATTTCCGGCAATCCCATGGTCTACGTCAAGGTAGCCCTGGTTGATGGCAAATACCATCCCGTGGACTCCTCGGCGCAATCCTTTGAAATCGCCGCCTCCCTGGGTATGCAAGAGGTCGTCCCCCTGGCCGGTCCCGCCTTGCTGGAACCAATCATGGCGGTCAGCATCGTCATCCCGGAAGGTCACATGGGCGACGTTATGAGCGACATCAATAGCGCCAAACGTGGTCGCGTGCTCGGCATGGCCCCCCTGGAGAATGGCTTACAGCAAATCACCGCCCATATTCCCCAGGCCGAAATGCTGCATTACGCGACCGATCTACGCTCAATCACTCAGGGTCGCGGCTCCTTCTCCATGAAGTTCTACGAGTATGAAGAAGTGCCCGCCAATGTCCAGCAAGACATCGTCGCGCACTTCAAGAAAGCTTAAGGGTAGAGCACGCTAGAAAAGAAGATATGGCGAGATCTCGCCATATCTTCTTTTCTAGCGTGAAGCCCCCTGTATCCGCCTGCAAAGGCCTTTGAGAGAATAAGCCGCACACACAAATTTTTATGTAATTGCGACGAATGTAATCCCTCTTTCATTTTGCTGCGTAACCTAGAGCAGAAAGGAGGCTTAAAAAGCCATGACAAATATTAATAGGACCGTCGCAATGGTCTTCGGCATTGTTTTTCTCTTGATTGGGGTACTCGGTTTCGTTCCTGCTCTGACTCCTGATGGAGCGCTACTTGGCCTGTTTATGGTCAACGGTATACATAGCGTTGTTCACCTGCTCTTCGGAGTATTGGGCATCGCCGCCGCGCTTACAGGCGCATCGGTGCTGTATAATCGCGCAGGTGGCGTCATCTACCTGTTGCTCGGAGTGCTGGGTTTCCTGCCCTTCTTGTACATCAATCACCTGCTGCTTGGCATCGTGATGATCAATACTGCGGATAACTTTCTGCACCTGGTCCTCGGAGCCGTGATGGCCTATGTGGGCTTCGCCCTGGCCGACCGCCGCGTAGCCGCCACCGTATAGGACTGATCCAGTGCGCCGCTAGCTCGCACTGCTTAGCTAGCATGAGAGAGAAACGTGGATGTGTGTATGATCTCCGGGTCCGTTGGCCAGATGGCTGAGGTACATTAAGTGTTCTCAGCCATCCAACCACCCCTACAGCCAGATAAGGGAGCTTTACAACTTCTGATCTCTGGCGTATTTCAAACAGACGCAAGAAAATATAGAGGCTTGCGAAAAGCATTTTTCTAAGTAAAGAAATGAGGAATATCATGACTGACTTCGTAACACCTGGCGACAACCATAACGATCGGCTGTCCGCACATACGACTATTGTCTCTGAACGTGGAGCATCTTCGCGTCGTTTCTTTCTACGCGCCTCGCTGCTCGGTACCGCTGTGGTTGTGCCTACCACTCTGTTAGCTGCTTGCGGTGGCTCGTCAACAGCCAACATCGCGACTCCAGGCACCACCGCTGCCGCGGCGACCACTGGCACTGGCACACAGCAGACCGCCCAGCTTGCGCTTAAATCCGCTGCAGATAGCAAGACAGCTTTCACTGAGATCATGAACGACGAGAATCAGCATGTCACTTTTCTCCAGTCAGCCCTAAAAAGCGGGGCCAGAGCCAAGCCAACCTTTAAGGGTCTTATGCAAGCGGATGTTCAGTCCTTTGCGAAGCTTTCTCAAACCCTGGAGAACGTCGGTGTGGGAGCATATTTAATGGCCGCACCTGCCATCAAAGACAAGGGTATCCTGGCGGCGGCTGGCTCAATTCTGACTATTGAGGCTCGCCACGCTGGCTTCCTCAACGCCCTGCTGCAAATGCCGCTCAGCGCGAATGGTGCCTTTGATAAGCCCTTGACTCAGGCAGCTATTGTCAGCGCGGCCAGCCCTTTTATCGCCAGCCTGAATGGTGGCCCAGATCCATCTGCTCCGCTTAAAAGCGACGCTGATATTCTCAATTTTGCTCTGTTGCTGGAATTCCTGGAAGCCGAATTTTATAGTACTAACGTGCCTACTCTATTCCCATAAACCTTTTCTTACAACCTTTTCTCCTCTTCTACAGGGGTAACGTGGTGGTGTACCTTCTTTCTATACGGGTAAAGTGGATAGGGTACCTGGTGAACAATATGAGGCAAGTGACGCGCAGGCGTGTCACTTGCCTCATATTCTTTTACTGGTAAGAGTTCCCGCGCAAAGCGAATCCTTGACATCTACCAGCTTTCATGGTATTCTCTTTCACATAGTAAGTGGTACTGTATAACGTGAAAAAGAGTAGGCAGGAAGAAGGCCAGCGAAGGGAAAGATCATGGAGCGTTCGGAGGCGACAGATTGGATGAATAAGTTGCGCCAGGAGCGCCTGGCGCGTCACTGGCGGCAGCGAGACCTGGCGGAGCATCTGCATACAGCGGTATTGACGGTCAATCGTTGGGAGCGAGGGAGGCAGCAGCCGAGCGCGTATTTTTGTCTCAAGCTCTGCGCGCTTTTTGGCAAGAGCGCGGAAGAGATGGGTTTTTGTAGTCCAGGCACGCAGACATTAGCAAGGGGAGAGAGAGAAATATCGCGCCTGACAGCCATGATGTCGCTGGTAGCCGGGCCAACTGCCCCGGAAGAGGAGACAGCCGAGTTGCTCATGCTGCGCGTGCTGCATATTCGCGAGCAAGAGTTGGGAGCAGATCATCCGCTGACAGCCGTTTCCCTGAATATTCTGGCGCAAATTTATCAAGAGCAGGAAGTAGACGAGCGAGCTGAGCCGCTCTTGCGTCGTTCCCTGGAGATCTGCAAGCGCCTGCTTGGTCTCTATCATCCCGACACAGCCGCCTGTTTCCATCAATTGGCTCGCTTCTATCAGCGCCAGGGTCACTACAGCAGAGCCGAGCAGTATTATCAGCAAGCTCTGGCCATCCGTGAAGCCCTCTTTGGAGCCGAGCATCCCAGCATCGGCGCAGTGCTCTGTGACCTGGCCTCCCTCTATCAGGCCCAGGACAAACCGCAGCAGGCTCTTGCCAGTTATCAACACTCCCTCAAACTTGCAGAGCTTTTCTTTGGTCCCCAGCGTGCCAGCATGGACCAGACTTCCACCAGCTATGCCGCCCTTCTGCGCAAGCGCGGTCGCTCATCAGATGTTTTGCTCGAAGCCTGGCATCTCTTGAATACGTGAGATGCTTTGCACCCTGGACACGCCTCTACTCCTCTGGTCGCGCTTTCCGCGCATCCTGCTGGCCAGTCTGACTAGCGCCAGAGTTCTTGTTAGGGCGCGCACTCTGGCCCGTCTGCCTGGGACCATTGCTAACTGGCCTGTTCTCACGCGGGGGCTTGAGCACAGCGTTCGCGGACTCCGCGTGACCATGCTCGGTCAGCCAGCGGCGGGCCTGGCCGTGCAGTTCTTTGAGGGTAGCTGTGCCCGCGATCATCATCCACATCGCGTATTCAGGATTGGCCGCTTCGCCCGGCGACCACTGGTCCTCCGCGATTAAAAAAGCGTTTACCTTGCTCGCGTCGCGAGTGCGTAAAACAGCATCCAGGCGCTGACGAAAACTGGCATAATCGGTCGAATCGCTCATAATCTTTCCTCTAGTCTACTTTAGCAGGCTGCTTGCCATCTAACAGCGTTCCCGTGTATATCGCTTGCTGCTCTGCTTTTGTGGCTACTAACAACAAGAACGCGTGAATTATTCCCACGCGTTATCTTTTTTGTCTGTATCATAAAGCCAGTACATAAATAGCCAGGCTTGTACCAGAAATTATGCTTTATCTGTAAATCATGCTTTTTTGTTATATAACCTCAATCTTGCCCTCGATCACCGTTTTATCGGGCTGGATGGAGAAAATGCGAGCATATGGCTCTTCTGGATGGAAGCGGTGCGAGAAGATCAGATAGAGGCAGCCACTCCCGCTAGCCCAATCTTTATCGCGTGCTGAGGGAAACGCCTCGCTAACGGGATGGGAATGGTAATAGATCATTTCTCCGTCATACTCATCGATAGCGTTATAGATACGTACCAGATCAGCTTCGCCGATAATCGAGAAATCGTCAGGATGTTCAGCGGCATTAGCTGTGGGATAATTCTCGACCACGAGAGCACCGACGCAGCCGAGCGCGCCGCAGCCCTCGTTAGGGTAAGCGGTAGTAATATGGATCAGCATATCCGCGTAAATGGTGCGGGGAATCCGCACCACGAACGTCTCAGGTGTTACCACAATAATTTGGCCTCTAATTCTTCTTCAATAGTATCCAGGTCGCGAGTCCAGAGATCTTCACTGAGGTATTTCCAACCGCCATCAGCGAGGATCACTACGATTTTACCACGTTCCAGACTGGACGCAACCCGCAAGGCCGCGTGAAGCGCCGCACCGCAGGATGGGCCGGCAAAAATGCCCTCCTGATCCTTAAGTTCGCGGGTACGGCGGATCGCGGCAGAACCAGAGACCAGAATTCTGGTATCGAGCAAGCTTTGATCGAGTACAGGGGGGATAAAGCCATCTTCCAGGTTGCGCAGACCCTGTACGCCATCGCCCTGCATAGGTTCAGCGGCGATAATTTTAATCGCGGGATTATACTCTTTGAGGCGGCGCGCAGTGCCAGTCAGCGTGCCACCGGTGCCCAGACCCGCCACAAAGACATCGAGATCGGGCAGATCCTCAATAATCTCGACCGCGGTTCCGAGATAATGTGCGCGTGGGTTAGCCTGATTGCCATACTGATAGAGCATGACATAGCGATCATCCTCGCGGGCCAGACGCTGAGCCATACGTACAGCGCCATTACTGCCAAGCGTGCCATCGGAAAGGATAATGCGCGCGCCATAGAGTTCGAGCATCTTGCGGCGTTCCTGCGTCACATTATCGGGCATAACAGCGGTAAATTCGTAGCCCTTAACGCGCGCGATCATCGCCAGAGAGATCCCAGTATTGCCGCTAGTCGGTTCCAGAAGCACAGCGCCGGGTTTAAGCTTGCCAGCGGCCTCAGCCTCCTCAATCATCTGCCTGGCAATGCGATCTTTAATGCTGCCCGAAGGATTGGCTCCCTCCAGCTTGGCAAAAATTTGCACGGCAGCATGCGGGCTAAAGCTCCGTAGTTCAACAAGTGGGGTATGGCCAATGGTTTCGAGTATGCTACTGTAGCGCATAGATCCCCTCTTGCTGGCTTAGCGACCACCAGCCATAGCTGGTAGCAGGATAACAGTATCCGCAGAGCCTACGTTGGTCGCGAGTCCCTGAAGATGGCGCACATCCTGGTCATTGACATAGATATTAATAAAACGGCTGAGCGTATCGCCTGGTTGGATCTGCTCTTTGAGGGCCGGGAATTTACCGTACAGGTCGGACAGCACATCTGCGAGAGTCTCGCCTGTGGCACTCACCTGTTTTACGCCCCCAACAGAGGCACGTAGGACAGGTGCGAGTCGAACGGTTGCCATAAGTTTCTGCTCCTTGATTTATCTTAGTGGGCGTATGAGATACGCCCAGAGTATTCGTTTTTATCGTGCTGACCCCGCAGAGCGGGACCAGTGACAGAGGCCAGGAAATGGAGAGTCAACAGCGTAAGCTGTAGCTCCTCTACTGGCCTTTGCCAGCTTCATTTAACGTTTGACAGCCGCAGGCATCGCGCACACATCCGCGTAGATCGGCAAATTCTCCGGGTGACCATGCTCGCCACAGGCTGGGCAATTAGGATCGCGATAGAGGCCAAGCTCGCTAAACTCGCTGTACAGGCCATCGTAGGTCAGCATACGCCCGACCAGAGGCTCGCCCATGCCGAGCAGCAGTTTCAAGGTCTCAACGCTCTGTAGCAAGCCAATCACACCTGGTAGCACGCCCAGCACGCCTGCCTCGGCGCAACTTGGTGCCAGTTCAGGCGGAGGTGGCTCAGGATAGAGGCAGCGATAACACGGCCCCTCGTAGGGTTTGAAGACCGTCAACTGGCCCTCAAAGCGGAAAACGCTTCCATGCACGATCGGCTTATTGGCCAGCAAGGCCGCGTCGTTAAGCAGGTAGCGCGTGGGGAAGTTATCAGTACCATCGATGATCACATCGTAATCAGCGATGATGCGTCCCACATTCGTCTCATCCAAGCGATCAAGATAGGTGATAACCTTGACATCGGGATTGAGCGCCTCAATAGCCTGTTTCGCTGACTCGGCTTTAAACTCACCAATGCGTGCGGTCGTGTGAATTACCTGGCGCTGCAAGTTACTCGCCTCAACTACATCCAGGTCAATAATTCCCAGCGTGCCTACGCCGGCTGCGGCCAGGTAGAGCGCGGAAGGCGCGCCCAGACCACCAGCTCCAACCAGCAACACACGCGAGTCGAGCAGCTTGATCTGTCCCTGCTCGCCGACCTCTGGTACCAGCAGATGGCGACTATAGCGGCTCAGCTGATCCTGGCTAAGGGTGCGCGGCTTCTTAAAGGGCAGCCCGCTACTCTTCCACTGACCAAAGCCGCCAGACATCGACACAACATCCTCATAGCCCATTTGCTGTAGAGTCAGACCAGCGAACATCGAACGAGTTCCACCAGCGCAGTACAACACCACCTTTTTCGACTTATCAGGAATGGCCTCCTCTACCTGCAGCTCCAGATAGCCACGTGGAATGTGAAGCGCGCCCGGAATATACCCCTCATCCCACTCATTTTTCTCGCGCACATCGACCAGGACAATCTCATCCTGTTCTGCCTTGCGCGGCCCTGTGAGCGCCTCGTTCGCCTGATCCGGTGTCCACTCAGGCACCAGTTTACGCGCCCGGCGCATAATCTCACGGGAAGCATCACCCATGTCAGTTCACCTTCTTTGTATTGTTGACTATGTATATCGAGTTTCTTTTATAATTATCAGCAAAAAGCTTATCACGTCCACTCTTCATAGTCAAGGAATGTTGAGCTTTCACACAGGGTTTCTCAAACGTCTTTTCTGCCCCGTCCGCCCTGAAAAGAGAGCTTTGCGAGGGCACCTCGCGCTCCGGCAGAAGGTTACCGCCCTCTGCACTCCCGCTCTGACCTCACTTTTGAGAAACCCTGAGCTTTCACGGAGCTAATCTTAAAGGCCTCGTAGCCTGTCCGCCCTCTCTTGAGTACAGGTGTGGCGGGACCGAAACGCGACTTTTAAGGTACACCGTGGCTTTTGCTGAGAACCGGAGTACAGTAAAAATATTCTCTATAGGAAGACAACAGAGGCAGATATGAGAAATATTCCAGCGGATCAGGTGTGCTCGCGAGGTCTAAAAAGTAGAGGGGCGGACCCGGCGAAGAGAGCACCCATGCCCGCATAGCCGCCGCGTCAGTGGGGAAGCGCGCTGATCGAGCCAGTGCGTAAGAAGATCGTGGAAAGTTCTGGATGGTGTCCGGCCAGTCAGGGTCGTGGAAAAGCCAGGAGGCAAAAACTGCGCGCTGGCCAGCCATGACAAAGCGTGCATCGCGCCGTCATTTTCAGCATACAGCCGAAAACGACGGCGCGTGCAAGGGCCTGGTCAGCCTCTGAAATTCTTTGCAACTCATAGAAGCTGAGGCAAGACCTTAACGTGGACGCCCGTTGCCGGGTCCTGGATTATTGCCCTGCTGCGGTGGCAGCGGCGCGGGAGTCGCCGGGCCTCTCCACTGCTGTTGCGCAGATTGAGGATTTGGCTGTTGCCCCCATTGTGGCTGCGCGGATTGAGGCGCAGCGGGCTGTTGCCCCCATTGTGGCTGCGGCGCTGATGGCTGGGGAGAGACAGGCGGCTGGCCAGGCTGAAACGTTGGTTGGCTCCAGGGATTGTTGGCCTCCAGTGTGGCGACAGCTTCGGCGGCGGTATGTTCGGCGCGAGCCTGGTGATCATTGCGAATGTGACGCCAGATATAGAGCGCCAGCAGCACGACTACGATCACTACAATCGCCCCGTCCACATAGTGTAGCGGCCCACTGATCTGTTCGTAGTGATTGCCCAGTTGATAGCCGAGATAGGCCAGCACAAAGCACCAGGGCAGTGAACCCAGAAACGTGTAAATGGCGAACTTGAGCACCGGCATCTTTGAAATACCAGCAGGCAGTGAAATGTAGGTGCGTACCACAGGCAAGAGGCGTGAAAAGAACGCCGTGGCCGGTCCCCAGCGCTGGAAGAAAGAATCGGCTCTATCAGCGTCGTGCTGCGAAATCAAAATGTACCTGCCATATTTAAGCATCAGCGGGCGCCCGCCAGCATAGCCAATCGCATAAGCGGCCAGCGAGCCGACCAGACAGCCCAGCGCGCCCGCGAAAGCAAGCAGCAGTAAATTCAGCCAGAGTGGTGAAGCAGGATTGACACCTAGCAGATGTTTCGCGCCAACCTGACTGCTTATAGCCAGCATCGAACCGGCCAGAGGCATGATAATTTCGCTCGGTAGAGGAATACAGCAGCTTTCAATCGCCATAGCCAGCACGATGCCAAACAGGCCCGTCACGGCGTAGAGGCTTTGAATAGAATCAGTTAAAAATGTAATCAGTGAACTCACCAGGCAATAGCCTCCTTAGTGCATTTCCGCGTAAATGTATCGGAGCTCGGCAGGATGTTTCGCCTTCTAGAGGCTCCAGCCAGGATCTTTTTCTGTAACCCATTTCAGGGTACTGAAACATACTAACATACTTTGTCTGGTGAGACCAGACAATAAGACAAATAGCAGGATCATATCCTTGCTAACGACAAGTATGCTCGACCCAGAAAGCAGAGAGTTGGCCTGGAGCAATTCATCGCTCCAGGCCAACTCTCTGCTTTCTATTGCTGGTCGGGCAGAGACTTTTTACTTACTCCTCTGTGCCATCCTCATCATCCTCATAGTGTTCGTAAAGTGAAGAACGGCGCGTAATCGGATGTTCTCGGTCAAGTTGGCGGGCAAATTCCTCGTGCAGTGGATCATCTTCATAGAGATAAGGGGCGCGGCGTACCAGTGGATTGCGCAGATTGCCTGACAGGCGTTCAGGATCACGACGCGGGCGGCGCGAGTGTGGTGTCTCCCTTGGCTGATCCTCATCCTCCAGCTCACCGGTCCAGGGTTCAGCTGAGCGCCCGCGCTGATTGCGCGGATTACGTGGATAAGCTGGTTGGCGTGGATACTGATGGTAGCGCGTGCGCAACTCCTCAGTTGACAGAGAAGCAGAGTAATCTTCCTCCTTTTGCCAGGAGGAACGTGTAGTGTACTGGCGCGAAGGATATTCATCCTCAGGTTGGAAGCCAGCGGAAGTGCGTTCGGATGGATGCAGGGTATGTGAAGTGCGCGCATGCTGCTTGAAAGCGGAGCGGCTATTCTGAGGAAGACGAGATGACGTACCCTGGCCTGCGCGCTTCTGTGTCGCGCGCTTCTGTCGCTGCTGCTGCGCTTCCTGGCGAGCCTGGTGTAAAGCCGCGGATTTATGCTGAGCCAGCGAACTGGTCGCGGGCCTGCGCGTAGTTCCCGTCGTAGGAGCAGGTGGAGCTAACTCTTCTCTAGGTCCCAGAGGGCGTACAGGATAGCGTGGCTGGAGCGGATAATTTTGTGGGAGGCGTCGCACCAACGTCTCCTGCTCATCGTCATAGGGGTCCAGATTTTCATCCACCGGTGGCAAGGCGAGATAGCCAGATACAGGAGCACGGCGGTTGTTAGCGGGCAGATAGCGCGCGCGCGTATTCGGCAGAGCCTCCTCCTCATCGTCCAGCAACTCATTCTCGCCCGCATACGTTGTCAGTTCCTGCTCATAGAACTCATCGGCCAGGCGCGCCGCCTCAGCCTCTTCCTGAGCCTGGGCCTGGGCGATAGCCCGCTGGCGTGTTGCCTGGCGACGGGTCACCAGGGTAAAGATAGCCAGAGAGATAGGAATACACAGCAGAATAGCAGCCAGACCACCAAGCAAGCCGCCAAGCACCCAGGAATTGAGCGTGTTGGCAAAAGCCAGCACAACCGCCGCACCTACGATCAACACAAACGCCACAGCGGCAACTCTCATAAGGATAAAATCCTTTCCCGTTCGCACAACGCAATGCTACGCAATGTACTGGACTCCTCAACAAAAGTGTAGCAAGTAAATGGGTATTTATTTGAACTATAGCAGATAACCGCTCAAATTTCAAGAATGATAGTGGCTTACAGAGCCAGCGCGAGTCATTTTTCACTGAAATCTGCCCTCTTTGTCCCTGAGCAGGCCCATTTCACTTCTGAATTTACACGCGGCTACTAAAATATTCCTCTGGCATCTTCCTACCAGCGAGCAGAATGCTGCTGGCGCTTACCTGACCATTTTTGCGACCATGCCCGACCTCTTGCTCGCGGACCTCTTGCATAACGCGCCGAGTTCAGGCACAATTGCTGCGACGTGCCCAGCGCCTCTAAGCTTGTTCACATAGACCAGCCCATGGCAATAGATACAGGCCTTTTCACGTTCACCGGACTTTTTCACGTTAGTCAGGCTCTACCAGCGATAGTTTCATCTGTGGCACAAGCGCAGGGAGTAAAATAATATGCATTACGTAGAAGCATTAGAAACGTACAGTGGCAAAGAGACAAGCCTTTTTCTTGCTGGCGGTATCACCGGTTGCCCCGATTGGCAGCATGAGATGATTGAGCAATTGCGCGCTGCCTCCCTGGTCCTGTTGAATCCCCGCCGTGCTGTGTTTCCCATAGAGGATAAGCATGCCGCGCACGAGCAGATTGCCTGGGAGCACCTGCATTTACGCCAGGCCACAGCTATCTCTTTCTGGTTTCCCTGCGAAACGCTTAACCCCATCGCTCTCTATGAGCTTGGGTCCTGGTCTATGAGCGAGAAAAAGCTTTTCGTAGGGGTTCATCCTGACTATCAGCGTATAGAGGACATACGCATACAGACAGCCCTGGTGCGTCCAGACGTACAGGTCGTAACGAGCATAGAGGCATTGGCCCGGCAGGTTTTAGTGTGGATCGGGGGCTTGCAGGCAGAAGGATAGCCAGAGTAGCAGGGTCGTGCCGGGATGCAGCGGTCTTTGCCGCCTGGAGAGATGGTTCAGCCACAGGGATCAAGTAGAATGAAAGAAAAACGCCAGCATACTCTGCCTGATAGCGGGCAATTCAGGCAGAGTTAGACCGCGTTATTTAGTGCTTATCACAGGCGAGATCGAAGGCGAGCAGCTCAGGCAGCGCGGTACTGGCGGAAGATAGCCACTACTTTTCCTTGCACATGCCATTCTGTATCCCATTCACGCCTTGAAACATAAATGGGGTCCATGCCCGAATTGGCCGGTTGCAGGCGCACCTGGTCCTGCTCCTGGAAAAAGCGCTTGAGGGTCGCGCTGCTCTTATTCTCTTCCAGAAAATGCACGGCAACCACGATATCCCCATTTTGACAGGAGGATTGAGGTTTAATCACCACATAGTCCCCGTCGCAAATATGGTCCTCGATCATTGAATTGCCCTTGACCACAAGTGCATAGCTGTTCTGGTGTTCCAGAGTATGACCGGCATCCAGCATCTGATCTGGTTCGGTCATCGTCTCGATTGGCAGACCCGCGGCAATACTGCCCATAATGGGGATACCCGCCAGTCGCTGGTGGATAAGCTTGATACCACGGCTCTTCTTGGGTTCGCGCTGGATATAGTTTTTCTTCTCCAGCATTGAAAGATGATAATCGACATGGCCGGTACTCGCGATTTTCATCGCCTGGCCAATCTCGCGATTAGTAGGTGGCATGCCTTCATCTCGCATGTATCCTACAATAAAATCGTATATTCGTCGCTGAATATCGCTAGCTTGTTCGGAGGACATCCGCATATTTCCTGCCTTTCAATCAATAGGCCCGCATCGCCCGAAGTACATAGTACTCGAAAGTAGAACTATTATTCAAATCATAACAGAGTCCTTCCTTCAAGTCAAGCGGTTATCGAACGAATTTTTCAGTAACCTTGCCCGCATAGCTTGTGGCCAGTGCTTGCCGCTCCTCTGTGAAGTGGGGTACATCAGGCGGCGAGCGTTCGCGCAGAGAGACACATCAGCGAGTATCTATGGATAACTGGCAGCTTCAACAAGAAAAAGATATGCACGTCATATTTGACAATCCTCTTTGAGACTGTGCTATACTTCCAATTAGATAGGCAAGCGGAGAGAGAAAAAAGAGCTCCTGTTTCTCGCAGACGCGTTTCTCAGCATTGTCTGTCGTTCTGTTTAGTAGACCTGGCCAGGACATTGGAATGTTGCGAGAAAAGGAAAAGCACAATGTTGAACTGCCAGAGAGTGCCCATTTGCGCAACTCTCTGGAAAAAGTGTACAATCAAAGCGACAGAGGCTCTTTGAAGATCCCCAGCCACACAAGAGGGAGTCAGATAAATGGTTGAGATGACAGTTGAAAGCGTGCGAATCAATTTGCAAACGTCGCAGCGGGTCGTCATCTTGAAGGCAACAAAACAAGAACGCTATCTTTTCATCTGGATAGCACATTCTGAGGCCTATGCTATCGCCATCGAACTACAAGGCACCAGTTCGCCGCGCCCACTAACGCATGATCTGTTAAAAAACGTAATTCATGATCTGGGAGCAAAAATAGAGAGCGTGGTGATTTCTGACCTGATTGAAGACATCTTTTATGCACGTATCGTGCTGGATGTTGCTGGCCGGCATGTAGAGATTGATTCGCGTCCCAGCGATGCTATTGCCCTGGCTGTACGCGCCAAAACATCGATTTTCGTTGAGGAAAGTGTGTTGGAACGTGCTGGCGTGGCTCTAGAGGCAAATGAGGAGACTTTCCCGACTAAAGGCGACCCCCGGAGAGCAGAGGAGCCAGATAACCTCGACGCCTACCGTGATTTCATCAATAGCCTGGATGTTCTGGATGAATTTGGCAAAGAGTGAATGCGTCTGCATCTTTCACGCCCTCACTCTTTGCGCGCCAGCAACAGAGCAGCAATTAAGCTCGGACTACAGTCCAGGCGCGGCGTAGCAATAGCACCTGCATCCTGCGCTCTCGCTAGAGGGCCATTCTGCGGCAAACGTTTCTTACAACAAGTTACTGCGCTCAGCACTTGCTGTTCCATAAGCTTGCTCTGTTGTCATACGCCAGTGCGGACCCCCTTGCGGTGGCAGTCACTGAGAGTCGGTAAACAGAAATGTTTTCAATGCGCGTCTACTCTCTGCTTTGTCTATAGCACGCGTAACAGGAAGCTCAGTAGCCGGGAGATGATCGCATACATCAGAATAGCCACCACAAACTCCAGGTAAGTGAGCAGCGATGTGCCCGCGAGCCAGGAGATGTTGACATAAGTTGCTAACCAGTGTGCTGGCTGCACAAATAGATCGCTCGCGGCGACAAGCAAGGCAAACCAGAACGCGCTCGCTTGCACCCTGAATAGCATGCATACAATCCTGGCGAGCAAGACGAGTTCCACCAGCACAAAGAAGAACCTCACCAGGCCTGGCAGGCGATTGCGTCGTCTTCTGCGCGCGGGCAAAGGCTGCTCATAAGGCTCGGCACCGCCGGGAGGGCGACCACGCTGCTTTTTAAGCGGCGGTAAGACAGGATAGTTAGCCGCAGGTGGTTGAGGCTGAGGATACGCTGGCGTCTGCGGCTGAGCATAGGTGGGCTGAGCTGGCGGCACATAAGGTAAAAAAATCGGCTGTGTGGCTGGCTGTGTGGGCACCGCCGCGTTACCAGCACTATAAGGGTTGACATAAGGCAGCAAAGGTAGCGGCTCGGTCGCCTCATTGTAATCCTCTTGTCGAAATGGTTTATTGTTTGTTTGCTTGCCCATAATCTTTTTGCTCCATTGCTCCCCCCTTGCATCATCACTGCTACGCAGAAAAAAGGCTGGCTTGTCCTGGCCAAATGCAAAGAAACCCTTCCAGGTGTGGCCAGCCTGTAAAACTCTTTACCGTTTACTTATCAAGACGACTTTTCGTACATAATATCAAATGCTGAAAAGCGAGAAAAAATTCTCTTTGCACTTCGCCGCGCTCGCTTAAAAGACGCTGCTCCAATCACATCTCCAAAAAAATTGCATCCAGAATCGTAGCGACACCGCCCAGAGGCATCGCCAGTCCATTGCATTCGGCCAGGGTAACGCGTGTATGTACACGGGAGGCCGGCAAACTATGTGTCTCAAGCGACGCGCGCAATGGCTGAAGAATGAATTCTCCGGCCTGCATACTACTGCCGTCAAGTACAATTAACGATGGATTCAAAGTATTTATCAGGCCGGCCAGAACCTTGCCCAGGTATCTGCCGGCGCGGGCCAGGGCCCCGGCGCAAGCTGCATCTCCCGCGCGCGCGGCTTCTATGACCTGCGGCAGTGTAGTCAGCGTGGGTAAGAAACGCTGCACCTCCAGCAAGATCCCGTTTTTGCCCGCCACCGTCTCCAGGCAACCTGAACGCCCGCACTGACATAAGCGTCCATTCAAATCGACCGGCACATGGCCGATCTCGCCCGCCATGCCCGCGTACCCACGATAGATCTCGTGGTTAAAAATCAGCCCGCCCGAAATGCTTGAGCCAACCTTGACATAGATCATGTTACCCTCGCCGCGACCAGCCCCATAGCGGCTCTCACCCAGCGCTCCCATGTTCCCGTCGTTATCCAGGTAAATTGGTACGCCCAGCTCGGCCTCCAGCATTTGCTGAATATCAATATCGGCCCAGCGCGCGTAGGCGGCGGGCAGAGCCACCTTATGTGGCAAAAGCGCCAGCGGACTCACAATGCCTAGCCCAATGCCTACGATCATTTCCCAGGCAGTCTGTTGCTGCGCCACAAAAACCCTCAGCAGCTTTGCCAGCAGGGGTAGCCCTTCCTCTGGACCCTTGCTCAAGGCAAAGGGAATCTCCAGATGCTGTTTGGGCTGCCCGCTAAGATCGGCCAGCACCAGGGTCAAATGCTGGCTCCCCAGCGTACACCCCAGCACATAGCCTGCCGTCGCGTTAAAAGAGAGCAGGGCAGTCCTGCGGTCATCCCCCAGGCGATGCTCCTCCTGCTGCACGATCCCCTCTTTGACTAATTCGTCAACTATGTTTCCAATCGCCGTACGCGATAGCCCAGTATAGGGAGCAAGATCTGAGCGAGGCACAGTACTGCGCTCACGGATATAGTTGAGCACTAACGTGCGGTTGGACGCGCGCACGCGATGCTGATCGGTGCCCTTACGCCCCTTCTCTTTCAGGATTCTCTCACGTTCTTGCTGCTTATCCCGGATAAGTACATGCCATGGCTCCATGCATTTCCCCTTTGCGTGTTAGATATACTATAGATCTTACCACGCGTTTCACCCCCTTGTAAACCAACCTCAAATAGCCTGCCAAAGCAGCCTCTTTTCGCTACCCTCCAAAATACATTGTAAACTATGTTGACAAAAAATCATTCGTATGTTACTATTGGTAATGTAAGCAGGTGCGCGGATATTTCTGCGTGGAAACGGGATAGGGTCAGGCACACAGGCTATAGTAATTTTTCTATGCATGGAGAAATGAAGCTATTTTTGTGCCTGTTCAAGATTTATCCCTGAAAAAACAGCATAGAGATGCACCTGTGAGACGAGGCCTCAACGAGTGCGAGATTAGGAGAGTGCAACGCGACCGGTACGATTGCCTTTTCGATGAACGCCATATTCTATGCATTTTCGCGAGCAACGAAGATAGTAAACATCTTCTTCAGGAGGATATACATGGTTCAAGGTAGATCTTTTTCCTCACTTTCGCGCCGGCGTTTTCTGCAATCTTCGGGCGCAACCCTGGGAGCCGCGGCTCTGGGCAGTTCGTTTCTGGCGGCCTGCGCGGGCACAAACAGCTCTCCCGGCGGTGGCACCGCAAACCTCCCCACGCTCCAGCAATGGTATCATCAGTATGGAGAAACGGGCACGCACGAAGCCGTCTTGCGCTACGCCAAATCGTTCACCAAAGCCAACGTCCAGGTCAGTTGGATCGCCGGCACCGGCAATGCCTATCCCGACAAGGTCCAGGCCTCCCTGCTGGGGTCCAACCCCCCCGACGTTTTTGAACTGCCAACCATCAGCGTCTCCATGGTCAAAGCAGGTCAGCTAGAGCCATTGGACGACATTATCGCCGATGTCAAAAGCGACTTCCTGACGGCAGACCTGACCCCCTACACAGTAGGCGGCAAGGTCTACGGCATCAAAATGATCAGCGACCCCACCTTTATCTACTACCGCAAAAGCCTGTTCCAAAAAGCTGGCATCACTCAGATTCCGACAACAGTAGACGAGTTGATTACCGCCGCCAAGAAGTTGACCACCGGCTCTACCAAGGGCATCTACATCGGCCCGGATGGGGGCGCAAACGCGCTTTCCTATATTGCTGGCTGGGCCACAGGCGGCGACTTTATCTCGGCGGATAACAAAATCGCCTTTAACACCACGCGCATGGCAGCCGCCTACGAGAAGATTCATGAGTTAAATGCCTCTGGCGGTGTGCTACCGGACGCTCCGACCTTCTGGTGGGACCCCTCGTCGTTTACGCAGGGCATGGCGGCGATGCAGTGGTGCGGTCTGTGGGCCATGCCAGGCATCGCCAAAGCCCTGGGCGACGACTTCGGCGTCTTTCCCTGGCCTGCCATCGACGCGCAGAGCCAGCCAGCAACCATCAATGGCGGCTGGGCCCAGTTTGTCTCAGCCAAAGGGAAAAATGTCGAGCTATCCAAGGAGCTGGTTAAGTCCCTGTGGATCAGTAGCACGCCTACCCAGATCGACTGGAATGTCGGCTATGGCTTCCACGTGCCGCCGCGCAGCAGCATTGCGCAGCAAACGACCAAGCTCCAGGCATCCCCGGCGTCCGACGCGGTAAACATCCTTAACAAGTATGGCCACGCGCTCCCCACGCTCTGGAATGCCGCCATGGACACCGCACTGACAAACGCTATCAGCAGCATCGTCAAAGATGGCAAAAACGCCAGCAGCCTGTTGAATCAAGCTGCCGACAAGGCAAACACAGAGTTGCAGAAAGAACTGGGCTAGCTGTCAGTCTTTCCAGAGGCATCAAAGGAATGATGCGCTCATTTTAAGCAGATGGTGGAAGCAAGGGATAGGAAGTCCCTTGTTCTCCACCATATCTGTTTCATCCCGCGCGAACCGCGAGTAGACAGAGATCGCAGTACCCTCACCATCGTGTGACCCTCAATACGGGTCGCGTCAAACCTTGACTGGAGTCGCTTTCCCAGCAGGGCAAGCGTATTCCCAGGGTTCCAGCAAGGTCGAGTCGAAAAGCATTAGCGCCTGACAGAAGGAAACGTGTATGAACGCTTTCGGTTCTCAGATCACTTCATCAGAAGCTGCACTCGCTCCCGCTGAAGGAGAGCGAACCTCGAACAGCACGCGCCTGGTGCGGCGGCGGCGCCAGAAGACCACGCTTGTCTTCTGGTGTTTCGTTGGCCCCCTGTTTCTTGGTCTCCTGGTCTTTTTCTTTATCCCTATCATCTGGGGCGTCATCCTCAGCTTCTCAGACGCGCGCTCCACGCTTACCCCCACCGCGTTCGCCGGACTGAGCAATTATCAGGCCATGCTCGGTGATCCCGACTTTGTGGGTTCGCTGGGCACCTTTTTCATCTTTACCCTCTTCATTGTCCCTACAACCTTTATCTGTGCTCTGGGCCTGGCTTTATTGATCAATAGCGTCAAGGTCGCTCAAGGCTTCTTCCGCCTGATTTTTTTCCTGCCCACAGCCTGCTCATACGTCCTGGCTTCAGTAATCTGGAAAATGAATATTTTCAACGGCTCCTCTTATGGCCTGGCCAATCAGTTCTTGCAGGGTTTTCACCTGGAGCCGATCAACTGGATCTTTACCTCTAGTCCCCCGCTCTACTGGATCGTACTCGTCACCGTGCGCCTCTGGCTGCAACTGGGCCTGTATATGATCATCTTTATCGCCGGGCTGCAGGAAATTCCGCGCGAACTCTACGAAGCAGCCGCGGTCGATGGCGTAACAGCTGGCTGGAAACGCTTCTTCTACATTACATTTCCCTTGCTGCGCAACGCCTCAATCTCGATTCTCCTGCTCAACGTCATCGCAGCCTTTCAGGCCTTCGACGAATTCTTTAATATCATGTCCAACGGCAACAGCATCCTGGCCCGTCCACCGCTCGTATACCTCTACAGTGTCGCTTTGACTGGAGGAAACTATGGTTATGGGGAAGCGGGTGCCCTGATTCTTACCCTGATTATTGTCTGCTTTACCCTGCTCCAGGGACGCCTCCTGGGCTTTGGGCGAGCCAGTTGAGATTAGCGGACAGTTCGCGCCTGCATCCACAGACCTCGCCAGGCGGCTCTTAGAAAGGATACTTTATGCAGACCAGGATCTCGTCATCTCAGCCCAGCGTACGGAAGCGCCAGAGAGCGACTGGCAAGCTCGCAGGCACGGTTCTGCGCTATGGCTTGCTGATTCTCCTCTCAGCAATTTTTCTTTTCCCCTTTTACCTGATGCTCAGAAATGGTCTGGCCACTGACCGGGAGATTACCTCTCCTAACTGGACATTTTTCCCCACCAGGCTGCATTTTGAGAATATTCAGGAACTCTTCACAGATCCAGAAGTTCCCTTTATGGACGGGTTGCTCAATTCCGCAACCATCGCCAGCCTGCAAACCCTTGCCCAGATTCTGATCTCAGCCCTGGCTGGCTATGGGCTGGCCCGCATCCCCTATCGCTGGTCAAATCAGGCCTTCTTTGCTATTCTGCTCACCTTGATGATTCCCAGCGCGGTACTCTACGTGCCGACCTACGTAATCGTCTCCTATCTGGGCTGGGTCAATACGCTGCAAGGCCTGGTTGTGCCAGGAATTTTCGCTGGCTTCACCACCTTTCTGTTTCGCCAATTTTTCCTTAATTTCCCCCATGAATTAGAGGAAGCAGGTCGTATCGACGGCCTGGGCTACATGGGCATCTTCTGGCGTATCGTTATTCCCAACTCCTACGGCATTATTGCCGCACTCAGCGTAATTACCTTTATCGCCAGTTGGAACAGCTTCCTCTGGCCCCTGGTCGTTGGCCAGGATCAGTCAGCGTTTACCATTCAAGTTGTCCTTTCCAACTTCCTGAATGCCCAGGTGCTTAACCTGCACGAATTATTTATGGGAGCTATTGTCGCCACACTCCCACTGATAATTATCTTTTTGCTTCTCCAACGTTATATCGTTGAGGGCTACAAACAGAGCGGCCTGAAAGGCTAACAAAGCTGCCAGGGATGGGACTTTTGCCCTACGATTTGCGGAACTCTGGCAAAGCTAATAGGCTTTCGCAAAAGTGGGATCAAAGCGAGATGGCAAAGGGCAGTCAGCCCTTTGCCGGAGCTCCAGGTGTCCTCGCAAAACATTCTCTTCAAGGGTGGGAGGGCGGAGGAAAAGACCTTTGCAAAGGCCCTGTGCAAAGATAAAGAACATACTATACAAAAGTGTAAAAAAAGTATAACATAGAGAAAGGAGCAAGCATCCTCCCATGCTCAGTACAACGGCTTTTACCTGAGCATGGCACAACTAATCACAGGAGATCATCTTTTGCTATGGCGCAAATAGGAGGCGCGTCCATGTGGGACACACCGATTTCTTCTTTCCGCGGCCAGGGAAAGTTCAGCCGTCGCGACCTGATAGGGCGGGCGCTGGCGCTGGGACTTTCGCTCGGTGCTTCTACTGCCTTGCTCCAGGCATGCAGCCCCTCTGGCACTCTGGAGAGTAGTCTGAATTTCACTAACTGGGCATCCGCCGAAACAGCGACGCGGGCTAATATCGATAAAGCCCTCTCGGCCTTTGAGAATCAGAACAATGTCCAGGTCAACAATATTGGCATGCCCTTTGACGATGTTTTACCTGAACTAAAAAAGTTGATCGACGCGCACATCACCCTGGATGTAATGGAACTGAGCGGGAATGTGCCATATGTCCTGGCTGGCATGGGCGCCCTGGCTGACCTCGCTCCCTTTGTTTCCCAGGATTGGATCGACGATGCATTCACTAGCAGTTTCGCGGCAGGTATTTATAAAGAAGCGCTCTACGCCGTGCCCTTTAGCATTACTCCCCACGCCTTCTGGTACAACAAAGTCTTGCTGACGCAGGCCGGTCTGGACTCCATTAACCCTCCTAAAACCATGCTTGAACTTGATCAGGCCATGGCTGTCTTACGCGCGAAGTTGCCCGCGAATATCTATCCCCTTGCTCTCGATACCTCTGTGACCGAATATGCTTTAATTGGCTTCTGGCCGTGGATCTGGACCTTTGGCGGCAATCCCATGAGCGACGATGGCCATGGCAAAGTCACGATTAATTGGGCCGACGATGGCACTGTCGCGGCCTTCCAGTGGCTCCAGGACGCTGTACGCAAGCGCTGGACTCCCGCCAATCTCGCCATTAAGGCTGAGCGGGAATTGATGGCTCAGGGCACAGTCGTCTTTAAGCTGGATGGCCCCTATCTGACTGGCATCCTTGGTTCGATCAATCCCGATTTTAGCACCAGTCAGCAGGTCAACCAGACCTTCGCCGTCACTACCACACCGCTAGGACCAGGCATAAATCAGCCAGTCACCTGTGCTGATATTCATAATCTGGGCATTGGCTCTGCTTCAAGCAATAAAGAACTGGCCTGGAAACTGATCGATTTTCTGACAACCTCGCCCGCCGTGATCACCAACTTTCTGATTCCAGAAGGAGGTATGCTGCCACGGAGAAGTTATAATATCAACAGCCAGTTTTACGGGCGCTACTATGCAGATCCGATCAGTCAGACATTTATTCATAGGGTTATTCCCACCATGCGCCCGCCAGCCTTTGGTCCACGCTACAGCACTGCGGCCCTGGTTGCCGCCAATGCCCTGCGGGAAATCGCGAACGGCATGCAGGTCAGGTCGCGCTTGCTCAAGCTAACTGACGAGGTGAAAGCTATTTATTTATGAGTTCCTCTTACTTCCTGCCTTGTTCGGTAGCACAGCACATTCTTTATTTACTCGATCCAGACCGTCGCCAAAGGAGGAATAAGCCATGTGGCGCTTTCTTACAAACATATCGATCACTCAGCGCCTGATGATCGCGGCAGCCATTACAGCCCTGATCCCTGCTATCGTGATCTCGGTTCTGGGCAGCTCATACATCAATACCTTGAGCACCATCAACGATACGGTACGCGTAGAGAACAATGCCGTCAACCTGGCCACTAATATGCAGGCAGACATCCTGCGCATGAATGCTCTGCTAGAGGTCTTGAACACTGACCCCAGATCGGCGGCCAATAATATTCAGAACAGCCGCGAGATCGTTCAGTTAACGAGTGATTTTAGTTTAACCCTGAAGACCTATGGCCATGATTACCAGATCAGCAGCTCTTCAAGCATGCAAACTATTCGCGATATTTTGCAGAACGACAGCCAGGGTAACCAGGCTCCCGCCAGCCAGCGTACCATGATCTATGTCGTCAACATGCAGTGGCAGATTTATAGCCAGGCGCAAACGCAGGTGCTTATGGACATCAAAATGTCCAATCCTGAGCCGGCCACCCTGGCAGGGGACGTAGCTCAGGCCAACCTGGAATATCTGCCCCTGAAAGGCAACGTGGATAATCTCGTCGGCCTCACCGAAAGCATGAGCCAGATCGTCGCCGAGATCAACGCGTTTAAGATTCAGCCGATCATCTTCTGGACCATCATGGCCTTCTTATTTAGCACGCTGGTAGTCTTTGCCGTCAGTTATCTGATCAATCTGACCATCACGCGCCCCCTGCGCCAGCTGGTCCATCTCACCAAACGGATCGCGCAAGGTGAAACAAACGCCCGCGCAGTCGTCATCGGTCACGACGAAACATATATGGTCGCCACCTCCATGAATACTATGCTGGACAGTATCGTCAGGCTGATGAAGAATATTCAGCGCCAGCACGATTTTCTGGAGAATCGGGTCCAGGATTTAATTAGCGAAATCAAGGGTCTTGGCTCCGGCGACCTGCGTACACGCTCTGAAGTAACCTCAGACGCTCTGGGCTTCCTGGCTCACTCCTTCAACTGCATGATCGATGAACTGAGCAACCTGGTAGTACGCGTCAAGCTAGCGACCGACGAAATAGAGATTCTGACCAGAACCACGCAACTGCGTATGACCCAACTGCTCAGCGTCAGCGAGCACCAGGTTCAGAACATGTGCGAGGCCCTCCAGGCCGTGGAGCAGATGGCGGATACAGCCCTGACCATCGCGGAGCAGTCCCAGGTGCTGGCGAAAATCACGCGGGAAACCCAGCAAGTTACCCGGCAACGACGCGAAGCAGTCCAGACAGGCAAGCTCCCCATCGATCCCCTGCTCAATGTCCTGGAGCGCCAGACCCAGGCCATTGACAGCATCAACACAAACCTGAATCAGCAGGTCCACCTCTCACAATCCGCCCTTTACCTGATCAAAGACGCTGCAGAAGCCAGCACCGGCATGCACGAACAAACGCAGGAGGCAGATCATCATCTGCGCAAGCTAATTACCTCGACGACCCGTCTGCACGCGCTAGTCGGCGCATTTAAGCTGCGCGAAGAACCCAGAATCCATCCACTTTCCTGATGTGAATACTTTGCTTCGTACGCTTGCTGTGCATAAATAATGAGCAAGCTGATCAGGGCAATCTCAAAGTCTTTCTGCCCCGACTTCGGGGAAGGATCTTGCAAAGCGAGAACACATCATTTTTATACTGTCCTGCAAGCTGATCGGTTTGCCGTCACCGGCAAACCTGGTATACAATAGAATCCCAGTGGAGTAAATCCACTGGTTTTCTTTTTGCTGCGCAATTTATTTATGAAGCTTTTGAGGGAGGACTTTATGAGCAATCCGTTGCGCATAGCACTCGTCGGAGACTACAGCCCCGCCATTCCTGCCCATGTCGCTATCCCACGCGCTCTTGAACTGGCCGCTAGCGACTGTAACTGCGCATTCGAGGTCAACTGGCTGCTGACAGACTCAGCCGAGTTGCGCGATCCCCAGCCGGGCGTACTCGACTCGTTTGACGGTATCTGGTGCGTCCCCGGCAGCCCGTATGCCAGCATGGATGGCGCTTTGCACGCTATCACCTTCGCTCGCCAACACCAGGTTCCCTTCCTGGGAACCTGCGGCGGCAGCCAGCACGCCCTGATCGAACACGCTCGCCATGTGCTTGGGCTGGTTGAGGCGGATCATGCCGAGTCAAATCCCGCCGCCGCACTACCCCTGATCGCGCCGCTCCTATGTCCGCTCGTCGAGGTAGCCGAGACCATCAAGCTGCTTCCAGGCACGCGCCTGGCACAATTGTACGGACAAGAGGAAATACGCGAGCAATACCACTGTAGCTTCGGTCCTGCTCTCCATTATCAACACCTCTTCAACGATGGCAAGATGCGTATCGCCGGGCTGGACAACGAGGGGCAGGCCCGCGCCTTTGAGCTCACAACGCACCCATTCTATATACTCACCCTCTTCCAGCCCGAACGCTCCGCCTCTACCAATATCGTTCACCCACTGATACGCGCCTTTGTACAGGCTATGCTCTAGAAAGCAGGGCTATGCTGTCCAGACAGATTATCGCGCAGTGAGAGCGGCCCATGCCGGTTTGACCTCGACGGGCTGCGGCCTGGCTCGACCTCCTGTATGCGTGTGCTAGCCAGCGTGCAAAAGCACCCGCCTCTCTGTGACTATAGCCGTTGACCAATCGAGCACCTCAGCTAAATCTGCGGAGAGGGCCGCGAGAGCCTGCGCGCTGCTCGTCGGGAGGCATGGAGGCGCGTCGCCAGACCAGGACAATGTTCACCTCGTCGGGATCGTCCAGATTGCGCCCGATATAGCGCGCAGATGTCCCAGGCAGGCGATGCTTGTTTTGTACACGAAACTCCGCGCATGTAGCATCCAGCAACGCCGCACCATCTGGTCGCACGCGCACGAGAATCGTAGTGAGATAGAGAGGATTTTGCTCCGGTGGCCAGCGCCAGCGTGGAGGCGCGCTGCGTACCCGGCCAGGTGCGCGACGCTCAAAGGTCGCCACCTCTTGCGCGCTCACACGGATGATCTTATTGCTGCGTTCCCCTGCCAACTTCCCGCTTTCAATATAGCCATACACGCTGCGCTGCGAAACACCCAGCATACTGGCTGCCTCTCGCATCGAGAGAGAGTCCGCCCGGCACTCAGGCACAGCCTCTCTGGCGAGGATACCATGTTCTTCCATAGCCTGATTGCTCCTTCTACTTCTGCTCCCGGCTCGCGTGCTCCAGCCGCAGCATAATCCGCCCACGATATGAGATCCCGGTCAAGTGATAGAGGCCCGCGTAGACCATCTGCGCCTGTCGAGGCGCAATCGGATTGTTGCGCGCGATATTCCAGACCGTCAGCACGCGCACACCCGCCGCCAGCCCCGCCAGCGATGGCAACGGCTGCGTCTCCTCCTCCATCACCCGCAGTCGCGCCAGGGGTTGTGGTTCAGGTATGTATTCTCGTCTCATCATCATCTCCTCTCTGTGAATAAGCCAGCACTCTCCAAACAGCAAGAAGTAATATCCATAGCAGAATACGCAATCTTGAAAGAGAGGTACTCTACGGCGACCAGCAGACAAAAGAACAAAGTATTCCCCTTTTATGCGGCTATCATATGCTTCTAGCAAATATGCAAACAGATAGGGAACAGTATGATTTTGCTCTTGCTCATCTGAATAAAGCCTATGTAGTGGCCAAAGAGAAGAACCAGAAGCGGCTTCTTACAAGCATCCTTTTGCGCCGGGGTTGGACCATCATGGCAAGGGGCGCAAAATGGGCACGTCAGCACAACTTTGAGACGGCTCAAAGTGATTTTTCTCTGGCTTCATCTGATTATCAGGCGGCGTTAGATTTTGGCCGCGTGTCAAATCCGAATTTCACGGGAGTCATTACCGTTTCGCGAGGATTAGTAGAGGCAAGAATGTCGCAGACTCCCCAGGATTTCACATCTGCAATGAGAAAGCTCGATCAGGAGAGTACACTTGTTGGGAAAAAGTATGCAGAGGAAGATATTCACTTTGTCTATACCGATGAGGAGCAATATCATCTTGATAGAGCAGAGACATATCTCGCGGCCCCGCTAAGAACAGTGCAGTATCCAGGAGATGCCCGGCGAGAATTAAGAGAGGCGCTGGCAGCCATAAAACCTCCGTACCCCAAACGTCACCAGGCATTCAATCTGGCCTTGCAGGCGCAGTCATATCTCCTTGAGGGCGAATATGAGCAGGCGCTAAAGGATGCCAAAGAAGGACTGATGCTTGCCAGTGAAGTAGGATCTTCGAGAGTCATTAGCCGCATTGCCGCCCTCTATGAAGCCATAGAAGCTACTGCCTATGGCAAGAAGAATAGTCATGTAGCAATGCTGGGAATCGAGTTAACAAAGATCCGTTATCCAGATATCTTCTCATAGCATTTTATTGCCTGTATCTTTTGCCGTTGTTCTTCTATTCTACAACTCCAGGGAATGGCTTGACCGCTCTCGCCAGAGCAAAACACACAAGACAAGAGGTCACTACATGGCACAAAATAATCAGCAATCGAGCCTATCACAAGCCTTGACTTCCTACCTTGCCAGAACTGGCATGAAACAGGCAGATGCAGCAGAGTATCATGGTGGTGAAATACAGGAGGGCGTTAAAGTAGCAGTAGAGGCAAGTGAGCTTTGTAGGCAGGCAGGAAATATCAGGCTTCTTGATCGAATATACGGAATACAGATGTATCTTGACCGCTTGATACGTGAGATAGGCCACAATGGCAGCATACTGCGAGAAGCGCTTGACGGGCCTGTAGAATACTAGTCGTGTCCTTTCCTCATGGCTCCTTCTTGTATCTCACGTGAGAGCCTGAGGTAGCGTGAAAAACAGTCTAGAAACAGTGGGCAGAAGGGAGTATAATAGGCAGCACATTCGTTAGGTTGTCAGGAAGAGGTTTTATGACACAGACAGATCATCGTACAGCGGGACAGCACACGCCGGGTGATGTCAACAGGCCGCGCGTGCGCTTTGCTCCCAGTCCAACCGGCAAAATGCATATTGGTGGGTTTCGCACAGCCCTTTTTGACTGGCTCTATGCTCGCCACACCGGCGGCTCATTTGTTTTGAGAATCGAAGACACCGACACTCTCCGCACCGAAGAGGGCGCGGTCGAGTTTTTAATAGAAGGCATGCAATGGCTGGGGCTGGACTTCGACGAAGGTCCCCAGGTCGGTGGCCCCTACGGTCCCTACTATCAGACCAGCCGCCAGGCGCTCTACATGCAATACGCTAACCAGTTGCTTGAGTCCGGCCAGGCCTATCGCTGTTATTGCACCCCTGAGCGCCTGGACGCCATGCGCAAAGAGCAGCAGGAGCGCAAGCAGCCCCCGCGCTATGACCATCGCTGTCGCAATCTTAGCGCGGAAGAACGCGCCACCAACGAGGCCGAGGGCCTGCGCTGGACCATTCGTTTCGCCATGCCCATGAGTGGCGAGACAGTCGTACACGACCAGTTGCGTGGAGAAATGGTCTGGCAAAATGCCAATCTTGATGACGCCATCATTCTCAAGAGCAGTGGCCTGCCCACCTATCATCTCGCGCACGTGATCGACGACCATTTCATGGGTATCACACATCTGATTCGCGCCGAAGAGTGGATCTCCAGCGCGCCGTTGCACGTCCAGATCTGGCAGGCCTTTGGCTGGACCATGCCTCTGCTCTATCACGCGCCCGATGTTCTGGGCAAAGATAAGCGCAAACTCAGTAAACGCCACGGCGCGCCCTCTTGGAAAGAACTGCAGGAGCAGGGCTTTCTGCCCGAAGCCGTCGTCAACTTCCTGGCCCTCGTCGGCTGGTCCTACGACGACAAAACCGAATTCTTTACCCGCGAAGAACTGATCCAGGCCTTCTCACTGGAACGCGTCAGCGTCTCCGGCGCGATCTACGATCCCGAAAAGCTAGCCTGGATGAACGGCGTCTACATGCGCAAGCTCTCAATTGAAGAGATGACGCAGCGCGCCCTGCCCTACATGGAGCGCTCCGAGGCTGCGGGTGGTCTGCCGGACTCCATCCAGCGTCCGCTCGATCTTAGCTATACGCAGCATGTCCTCAGCCTCGAACAGGAGCGCCTGCGCACCCTGGGCGAAGCCGCGCACGCCGTCTCGTTCTTTTACAGCGAGGCTTGGAGCTACGAGATGCCCCTGGCGCAAAAAAACATGGACGAGGCCAGCACCAAAAACGCCCTGCTGCGTACCCGCGCCCTCCTCCAGAGCGTCCCCACCTGGGAGCATAGCGCCCTGGAAGAGCAGATGCGCGCCCTCATGGAAGAACTGAACTTGAAAGCTGGCCAACTCTTCGGCGCGGTACGCGTCGCAGTCAGTGGACGCAAAGCCACCCCTCCGCTCTTCCAGATGATCGAAGTCCTGGGTCGCGAACGCACCCTCGCCCGCCTCGACCGCGCCCTGGCCAGCCTGGCCTAAAGAAGGGCAAGAGAGCGCCTTCCCAGGCTGCCTGCTCAAGAAAGTAGCAGGCAGTCTGGGAAAGCATAGCGCGTGTACCTCGCCATCCCTCCTGATGCGAAGCTACATCCCCTGGTCTCAGGAAACTATAGGGGCAAAACTCCCTTACAGGCATGCTTCCAGCCCTTTGCTCAGAAACCCCACCCAGATTTTGGGGTAAGTGGCCGGGCTTGTAAGCGGCTCTGCCACCTACAAGCCCGGCCACTTACCAAACGATGCGGCGGCAAGGTCGCCAGGTACGGGAGTTCTGCTTCCATTGCAGGAAGAAGCCCGTTTTCTACCTCCCGAAGCGTATAAACGGTTGCCCTCATAAATCCATCTGCTATATTTACAGTCTTTGTGCTAAAATAGCAAATGTACCTTCAATCGGCGCAGGTACATTCTCAGCAGGGAACTGCTATCTATTCAACTGTTGTGGAAAAACGTCCCTGAAAAGTGATCATGCAAGCCCGCGTAAGCGAGATTGTAGCAAAAAAGGAGACTTTCCCATGATTGGCTTCGAGCTAGAGCTTTCTTCAGTCCTCATCTATGCACTGTTAAAAGACGACAAGCTGGCGTCTGCAGAAAAAAATATCCCACCGCAAGTCTTAACTTTTCTGAGTGGAAGAGTGGGCTATGGGCAAGAAGTGGGCAGGACAGCCGAACCAAAGCCTCCATCCCACTTCACCTTAAAGGCAGATACCAGGTCATATGAGCCGCGCGGCGAACTGCTTAAATATCTGGCGGCAAAGAATTATATCCCCAAAAGTGAGAATCCCCTCGCTTTCTTAGTCCACAGCATCCTGGAATACGTGACTGGTCCCATTGATGAACACCAGGCCGACGCAGACCAGCTTTTCAAGACAGAAGCCAGTATTCTCAAAGAGCACATGAACAAGATTATCCAACTCGCCAGGGGTTCTCAACAAGCCATTCCTCTACCTGCCCAGCCAGGCTATTACGTTGGAGTTCCTTTTGTGGAGCTTAACAACTGGGTTTCCCCTGCAGACCGGGAAAAAGTAGCGGAACTGGCAAAAGACTGCGCCAGCAAAGTCAACGACGAGATATATATCCAGGCCACAGTTGGCATTGTTCCCTCCTCTATCCCGTTCTTTTTTCGCAACCTGACAAGCTCACTCATCTACATAGAGGCAACAAACATTATTGCTGAAACCGTCTCGCAGTTGATGGATAACGCAGCATTTAAAAATGACGTGTACCTGCAAAAGATGCAGAGAATTGATAAAGATGCCTTGCATGGTTTTCTCTACCTGACCTTCGCGTATATGGTCTTCGATACGATGGCCCAAACGGAGGGTGTGCTCAATCCAGGTGTCAGCAACAAAAACGCCACGCCACTTCTCATCCAGATGGCACCCGAGCGTCTACCACAGAGAACTGGCACCTTGTACCTCAGAAATAATCCGTTACCTGAAAATCTGCTGAAGTTGGTTATCGATACGTTCACCACAAGCAAATATTGCACAGTTCCGTATTGGCAGCAGCAGCTACAAAGTTTAAAACAGCGCAAGCTCTTGAAAGAAGATGCAGTTGCACAACAAGTTCCATGGAGGCCGCGGCATCTGATTCAGGGAGATGGTTCCCATACCGATTTTATCTGCCAGCTCCTTGGCAGCGGGAAAGTGAACAAGCCAGTAGACACCCCCAACGAGCAAAAGCTTCCAGGAGACAAGTTACCTGAGAAACTAGAAGCACAAAGTTTAGGACAGGTGGGTATCCCCTTTGAGTACCGCGATCTGCTTGTGCCCCTTTCCCCGGACACACTGCTTAAGAGCATGCTGGAAATTGTTGAGGGCGCGCGCAGCTTGAATCTACTAAGTATCGAGGACTGAAAATGAGCGCCAGGATTGCGGATATTTCCTGGATATCTGTGGGCGAGAGAGGTGGGGCAAGGTTATAGCAAAACGTGCCCTGTCAAGGTATCGCGAGCAAGACTGTGCGCGCCTTACTCGCAATATCTTTGCCGCTTCCAGATTTTATAAAAGCAAATATGCCCCATATCTCCCTGGTCCTGGAGGACCAGAGAAAAAGCTTGCCAAAAAGTCGTATATACGCCATAGTATACATATATTAAGCTCAGATGTTGCGGAAAGCAGGTCCCTTTTAGCAAAGAGCGGAAATGGGAAAACAGTATGGCACAACGCGATTATATTCTACGTATGTTTGAAGAGATGAGCCGGGCAATCGCCCAGATCGTCTACCAGCGAGAAATGAAAGATTATCATGCCTCGCACGAATTGATCGATCAGCAATTTAGACAGACTCTAGGCATGGGCAGTGGCTTTATTCAAGCGCTTTCCGACGAGACGTTGCTTGCACTGCTGACAACCCTGGGTGTGCTCAATACTGAAAAATGTTGGCTGGTGGCTCTCTTGCTCAAAGCTGAGGGCGACCTCCACGCGGATGAACACGACGAAAGCAAAAGCTACTATAGTTATCTTAAAGCCTGTAATCTCTTTCTGGAGGCCCTCTACAACCAGAATCACAAGCGCGAGATCGAAAAAATCGTGGAAATCGAAGCATTGCTGAATAAATTGGAGGAGTACGAGCTTCCTCTGCGCACAAAGCAACTCCTCTTCTGGTACTTTGAGTTTACCAATCGCTACGGTAAAGCTGAAGACCTGCTTTTTGCTATACTGGAGGAAGAGACAGACGAAGCCATGGAAACCACCGAAGGCATCGAAAGCATGGATGAGATGCGTATCAAAGGGCGAGCATTCTACGCGCGCCTGCTCAGTAAAAACGACTCTGCTTTAGAAAGTGGTGATTTCTCGCGCACTGAAGTCAAGGACGGTCTTGCTCGTTTGCAACAGCTTTCGGTCTAGGCAAAATGCCAGCTATCGTTTATACTTAATACTCTTTTAACATCCGCTTAACAAAGAGTCAGGAAAGTACATATAAACGATGGCAACTACACACAACCAGGTCAAGGATATCTTTTTGCCCCGGAGAGGAGCAAACGTGTCAACTCTCAAATCGCCTCAGCTAGTGCGTTCAACCGTCGCCACAACATGGCGCTGGCTCTGGCCCGATGTCCTGATACGCATCCTGCCGCTCACGGCTGCCCCGTTTATATATATCATTCTGTTGCGCCTTCCGCCCTCCTTCCTGGGTCTGACCTTGCATAATTGGCCAGAACAATTGCTGCAGGGTCTGCTGATAGGCATTGGCATGGCGGTCTTCGCGACCACCTACCGCATGTTGATCGTCGGCCCCTGGTTTCGCCGGCCCACTCTCAGCGACCACGCCTTGCAGGGCTTTTTCTATTTATTCATCAATGGTCCGGTCGAAGAATTCTTTTTTCGCGGCTTCCTGCTGGCCGTAGTCAGCCAGTGGACTGGCTGGATTGGTTGGGGCTGGCTGGTCAGCACAGCGCTCTATACCCTCTACCATCGCCTGGGTAAATGGAGCTGGCGCAGTGTCGCCGGTGTGGGCCTGGCAGGCGTCCTCTTCAGCACGCTCTATGTTCTCCAACCACAGCCCTGGTCTCTTCTCACCGTCATCATTGTGCATGGGTTTACCACCTGGGGCTTTTTAAGCCTGGGAGATGAGGTCATGTACAGACGCTGGAAAAGAAGACAAAACTAAAAGCTTGCATAAAAGTCCTCGTAGATCGCGACTAAAGCTGTTGCTGGCTATCCATTGCTAACGTGGTAGACAGAGAAAAGGCAAGGTTTCTGCCTGGCGATTTTTCTATGGTCCTGGCAAGCAGGAGCACGGAAAAGGTACAGCCTGCTGAAGTGTGATATACTGCAAGAAAAGAACTTGAGGGTATTATAGAAGAACTTTTCTGAGGACGGAGCGGAGGCATGCTTAAAGAAAATGAAATGGAGGCGAGAAATCCCTCCCAAAGAGTCATGATAGTTGAAGATGATATCTATATTGGTGCCTTTCTGGTTGAGGCTATTACGGGCGAAACACCTTATGAGGCGCTGCTTGTTGCCAACGGCCTTGAAGCCCTGGAAGCAATCAAGCACCTCAAACCCAATCTTATGATTCTTGACTATCATCTCCCCGGCATCAACGGCCTTGAACTCTACGACCGTGTTCACTCTTTGCCCGAAATGCAGCAAGTTCCTACTATTATGATGAGCGCGCGCCTGCCGCAACGCGAACTGGAGATGCGAGCCATTGTGGGCATTAACAAGCCCTTTGATCTGGATGATTTTTTAGAACAAGTCAAAAAGCTCCTGAAATAGAGCTTTACCTCATGTGCTATGATACATCCTGCAATCGAAGAGCAAAAGGACAATGGAAGGCATCAGCGCATATTCATTAGAGGGATCGCTCAAGGTATATGCAAAGGGCTGAGCAGGGTAGGAGGCTGGCATAAGACAGCCCTTCTGGCCAGTTCAGCGTTTCAAGGGCCATTTCTCTTTAGCCTGATACACGGCGTGAGCGCTGGCAGAGGGCCAGTTCGTAGCGGATCGCGGACATTGTGCTATACCAAAGCCACAGCTAGCCTGGCAGAGCGATCCTATAGTAGCGTTCTCCACGCAACTATGCTACTATGTGCGCAGTAGAGCTGTAGCCTCGACTTTTTAGCTTCCCAGCATCTTCGGTATTATAAATAAGGAGATCAGGCATTTGGCAACGCACGATAGACGTTATGTGATTATTGGCAATGGCATCGCAGGAACAACTGCCGCTGAGACTCTGCGGAAAAACGACCCCAATTGCAGCATTCATTTGTTAACCAACGAACCCTATCCGCTGTATAATCGCGTCTCGCTTCCACGTTTTCTTCAGGGTGTAATTGTGGAGCAGAAAGTCATGATTCGCGATTTCGCCTGGCACGAGCAGCGCGCGCTGCAATTGCTGACGGAGACCATGGTAAGTGAGATCAATACCGCTGAGCGTGAGGTAGTCACCGATAGAGGCCAGCATTTGCCGTACGATGCGCTGCTAGTTGCCACGGGCGGCTGGGCGAATCCGCTCAGAGTGCCAGGTGCTGTAGATTGCCAGCATATTTATAATTTCGTGACCCTTGATGATACAAAAACCATCATCAATCGTATGCTCGAAGCGCGCCACGCCGTAGCCTATGGTGGTAGTTTTATCTCTTACGAACTTTGCGATGGTTTCGCTGTGCGTAAGCTCGATACAACCTGGCTGATGCGCGGCCCCTACTGGTTGCGTAGTGCCCTGGACCCTGAAGGTGGTGAGGTTGTGGACAATATCGCGCGCAAGTTTGGCGTACACGTCATCCATGGTGACGAAATCGAGAGCGTCGTACCCAAAAATGGAGTGCCGAGCTATATTAAAACCAAAAAGGGTCGCGAACTGCAGGCCGATCTGATCGGCGTTGGCCTGGGCATCACCCTCAACACAACTCTGCTCAAAAACACGCCCATCAAAGTAAACAACGGGATTGTAGTAGATGAATATCTGGAGACCAGCGTACCAGGTGTGTATGCCGCGGGCGATGTAGCCGAATTCTACGATGCCGCCATTGGCAAATACCATACCATGGGTACATGGGACAACGCCATGGGTCACGGGCGTATCGTAGGGGCAAATATGGCTGGCAATCGTCAGTCCTACGTTGATGTGCCAACTTATACCAGCCCACTCTTCGACGTAAACATCGCCGTCGTAGGCACCGCCGAGTCCGACAATCATGAACTGGTCGCGTTTGCCCGCCGTGAGCCAGGCGAAAAGGGCAACGAGAACTACCGCAAGCTCTTCTTCCGGGACAACAAGTTGGTAGGTGTCCTGATGATCGGTAGTCCCAAGGGTCGCAAGAAGCTCGTGGAAATCGTCAAAAATCAGCAAGTGCTCTCCTCAGCCGCTGAGCGGGAAGCATTACTTGGACTCAAATAGGTCCTTGCCTTGCATCAGGCCCTTCTATATATTACACCTGGGCTACTCTGCTTGACTGATTAGCCTGGGTAGGGTACCGTAGTATGAAAAGGGGCAAGAAGTGTCCTATCGTTCTGCACGTGTTTACTGGTCAAACGAGCGAGAGAACTGTCGGTTTGCCCACATATTTTTCCCCAGACAGCTTCACCGTTGCCAGAGTCAGGAGAGGATTAGTGGTAAAACAGTGTATTTTTTGTGGGCGCCCTTTAGCGAAGGAAGACGCTCGCTTTTGTAACGATTGTGGCCGATCCCAGGTAGCGCCGATCAGCGTTAATGATGGCGCAGCAGTTCCATCAGCCATTAAGGTCAAGCTCCCGCCAAAAGAGTTTACGCGCGTTGACTCTCCCCTTGCCCAGCCAGAGATTGGCTTGCCGGGATTGGCCGAGAGCGCGCAGCCAATGTCTCCACCTCAGCGTTGGCAAACAGTTCCACCGGGTCCAGCAGCCAATAGCGCGCCAGCATCTCCGCCTCAGCGTGAGCGCATAGTACCGCCAGCACCAGCAGCGAGGAGCGCGCCAGTGTCCCCACCGCAGCAGACTGCTTCCCCGTCTTCGCGTATGCCGAAGCGTCCCACGCGCCTGGCTCCTACGCCTTCCACTAATCAAGCCGAGCCAGCGCCCACAGCGGCTCCTGTGCGACCAGCCGCGCCAAAGCCAGCCGAAGAAGCTTCAACCATGGTCTTGCCAAACTGGCGCGAAGAACTGGCTCAACTGCGTAAAGAGCAGGAGAGAGCCGCGCAAAGTTTCGCCAGATCTCCAGAGCAAGCAGAGGAAAAGGTTGCCCAGGAGTCGCTTCCTTTGCCCAGGCGCTCATTCGACACCCCTTTGCCGCAAGCCGAGACGCAAAACGGTACTTCCCAGCCCGCGCAAGCACAGTCGCCTTTGCCGGAAACGTCTCTCTCTTACCCAACGGCATCTGAACAGTTTGCGTCCCAGGCAACTGCGCTTCCCGCGGAACCCACGCAGAGACAGCCGACCCCACTTTTCCCCGTGGAACTGCCTGGCAACTTACCAGGTACGCCCTTGCCCCTGGATAATCCTCGCGCGACGGAAACAGCGCGGCGCGAACTACGTATCAAAGTGTGGGAACAGGCAGAGACTATTCAATTTAACCCGTTCAAAGAAGAGCATCCACAACCCGGACCTGCCCCGGCTGTTGAGCAAAATCCTCTGGCCAGCGTCGCCTTTAGCACAGAAGAGCGGTCAGCAGGGCATGTAGAGCAGAAAACGGTACCCTGGCAAGCTCCCCTCAGTCCGCCGCCAGCGAGTCCCAGCCAGGAGCGCCAACAACTAGCGCGCCAGGAGAGTCAGGGGTCAGTTCGTGAAGAGCAACAGCCAGTCCGCCAGGAAGAAAGCGCTCCAGCAAATTTTGGCGTACACAAAGCAGCCGTTGAGGATCAGCCAACGATACCGCTTAGCGCGTCAGAGATCGCCGGTCAGGAGCCAGTGCTCAAAATAGAGCGCGCTTCCACGCCCGCGCCCAAGAAGTGGGCAGTGCTACCTGTTGATGAAATCGTAGATCTTCCCACCCGGCCTATGGCGGCCAGTACGCCCCCTGTCGCTGATCCAACCGCGCAGCCGCCAGTAGCCGTCTCGCCGCCCGCCGCTGCGAGACCCGTACACCCTGCTACGCCTACACCGGCAGCATATGTTCCCTTATCTCCAATGCAGCCTCAAGCCAAGGCCATGGAGATAGCGGAAGCCCCGCTGGCATCTCGTGGGCGTCCTGTTTACCCAGGCGCGCAGCCTGCTCCCTCGTTCAATCCCCCATCCTTGCCTCCCTTCCCTCAGGGACCCCTGGCCGCGCCCGGCAACGCCCAGTTGCGCCCGGAGATGCAGCCCGCGCAGGGACCTCAGGTGTTCGCCTCTCCGCCCAGTTCGGACGTGTTTAGCTCGCGCCAGTCGCAGGCGCCCATGGAGCCCTTTGCCCAGTATCTCCCACCGCCAGCGGCTCAACTCCCGCCAGTTTTCGAGCCAGCGCCTATATCTCCAGTATCTGCAACTGCAGATGCATCAAAATCAAGTGCGGCTGAAGCTCGACCGCGCAAGAAGAGAAAGACTGCGCCTATCCTGATGGCATTATTGCTGGTCGTGCTTCTCGCGGGCGGTGTAGCCTGGTACATCCTTTATCAGCCCTTTACCATCGCATCCGCCTCGCAGCCTTATCAGACGTATCGGGACAGCGCGTTTGGCATCTCACTAAACTACACACCAGGCTGGAGCGTCAACATCGATCAGGCTCATACCTTTGTGCATTTTATCGATAGTTCGCACACCGGTCAGGTCAATCTAAGCAAAGCAGCGGCGAATGGTCAGGTCAGCGCTTATCTTCAGCAGCAGGCCGGCCAACTGGGTGTCAATGGTCCTAAAGCGTCGCCTGCCCTTACCTTCGCTGGCTCTAGCTGGCAGGCAATCCAGGGTACCAGCGTCCAATCAGGCGCGACCTACGCATTGCAGCTTTACGCCACCCAGCATAATGACCATTTTTATCTATTGGAGTTTCTGGCTCCCCAGCAAGCCTTCGCATCCACAGATCAGAATGATTTCGCGCCAATGCGTTCCTCATTCGCCTTTATCTGAAATCTGCAGCCAGAGACGCGAGGGCGGATCGCTGGTCAGATCTTATCTGACCAGCGATCCGCCCTCGCGTCCTCAATATTCCATGCTATAATGTGTGGGATGCTATCCGCTACCCGCAGGGCAGAAGCTGCGGACGATGAGAAAGGAGGGCGCGGTAACGGTGCCATCTCCAGATGAGGAGCTGGCCTGGCTGCGCAGGAACATATGTCTATGGACGATATTCGCTTTGAACGGCATTTTCGCACACCCTATTCAGAGAGCTATTATATTATGCAGGGGTCGGCCTTGCAGAGCAACAGTCGTCTGGGTACCGTTGACATTCACTTTACCACGACCACGGTTCACGGTACCTTAATTTTGGAGCGCGAACTGGAAGAGTCTGATCTGAGCAAGTTGATAGAACAGATTGACGAGGATCTCGTACTTTCAGCGGACATGCCGCGCGATGATTTTCTAGTCAGCGTCTATATTGGGAAAGACGTGGGTTTCTACAGCGATGAGTACTTTGCTGAAGACAACGAGACCGACGATCTTGAATTTAATGAAGACGAGGCGTAGGTATTTAATCTAGCCCCGCTTCTAGTCCTCTAGCAGGCCGCGCCGCATCGCGTATTTCACCAGTTCGGCGCGGCTATGCAAATTCAGCTTATCCATAATATGGGTGCGATGTGTATCCACCGTTTTAGGGCTAATGACCAGAAGTTCCGCGATCTGATTATTCGTGTGTCCTTCCGCGACCAGCTTTAAAATCTCCCGTTCACGCTCCGTCAGGCTGCTATAGCTATCTTTTTCCTCCCCGGCATGGACGCGTTGCAGATAATCGCCGACCATCACCGATTGCGCCATAGGCGAGAGGTAAAAATAGCCACTTTGTACCACATGCAAGGCATTGATAAGTTCAGTATCAGCCGCCTCTTTGAGCATATACCCAGAGGCACCCGCCCGTAATGCCTGATAGACATACTCATCATTTTCATGCATCGTCAGGATCAAGACCTTGACCTCAGGGATCTGGCGCTTGATCTGCCTGGTAGCTTCAATGCCATTCACATCAGGCATAGTGATATCCATCAGGATAATATCCGGGTGCAAGCGCAATGCCTCCTGGAGAGCCTGTCGTCCATCCTGGGCTTCTCCCACCACTTCCATATCCGGCTGAGCGTTCAGCATCATCTTCAAACCTGCGCGCAGGATCGTGTGGTCGTCAGCCAGTAAAATCTGTATGCTCATGTATTTCGTACTCTGGTTCTCTCTGCTGTGAACTTACGGGAGCGTGAGTTCATTTTGCTTCTTCTTTACACTGATATATCCTGCTGGTAGTGGAATGCGAATTTCCACACGTGTACCGTGACCAGGAGCCGTTTTGATTTCAAGTTCGCCATTCAGCAGAATCGCGCGCTCCTGCATGCCAGTCAGCCCCAGTCCGCGCCCCAGCCCCCGCTCCTGGCTAGGAATTTTGAGCAGGGATGCGTAATCGAAACCATCGCCATCATCAATAATAGTCCCATATACAGCGTCAATCTCTTCTTTCAAATTAACCAGCGCTTTGTGCGCGTGTGAGTGGCGTGCTGTGTTTGTCAGGCATTCCTGAATAATTCTATAAAGAGCGGTCTCCATCTCGGCAGGTAGGCGATCCTTCAAGCCAGTGGAGTGAAATTCAACCTCAATAGAGCATTTTTGTTGATACTCTTTCAAATACCAGCGCAGTGCCGGCAACAGTCCCAGATCGTCCAGAGCGCTGGGTCGCAGATCAATGCTCAGGCTGCGGATCGCCCGCAGCGTCTGATGAGCCAGCGCGCGCGTGTCAGAAATACGCTTGCGTGCCTCTTCCGTCTGAATCGACTCCTCCAGAATAGCCAGGCTAATCAGCAGCGAGGTCAAGACCTGGCTTGTCTCATCATGCAGCTCGCGCGCGATACGTTTGCGTTCTTCTTCCTGGGCGTTAATAATCTGACTGGCTCGCAGGCGTGACGACTCATCGATAGCTTCCAGCATCATATTAAAGGTCTGAGCCAGTTGATCGGCCTGGGGATCAGTGCCAGTCAAGGGTGCCCGCATCGTGCGCTCGCCCGCTTGAACCCTGCGCATCACCTTGCCCAGATGCATCAAGGGCTGGAAAGCAAACTGGAGAACAACAAAGTTGAGCCCGATACTGATCAACCAGCCGAAGGCCACGAAGATCACCAGGGAGGTCGGCGTCGCGTAAGGGCTACTATGGCTCGCCAGATTTGCCGCCAGCCAGGTGCCTCCCGTGGCTCCTACAAAGATGATAAAACTGTTGGCGATCAGCACTTTATAGAAGACTGGCAGAGCCATCAGGGGTTTGAGCAGACGTAAATCTTGCTGGGTATTCTCGCTCTCTTTTATGTGGGCTTGAGCCATCGTTACATTCTTCCCCCTCTCTGCTATTAGTAGATGCTCCTCTCATATTGTAGTGAGTTATCTTCGTCACTGTCAAATATTTGCCAGAGTCACGTAAAAATCACTTGCGCGGAGCAGGGGATAATCTCCCACGCCGCAAGGGAATGAGGCTCTGCTATAAGCGAGAAATCAGGTGTCGCCATGAAAATTATCAGGTATGCACCTGATGCACGCGCAAGAGTCTTGCAGTAAGCTTTTTGCAGAATGCCTATACTGTCGGACACGCGATCTAGATCCAGGGATGACTCTTCTCAAAACGTAGCTGGTTGCGCTACAATGAAAAGTGAGTCTAACTGCCGATCCTGATTCTAAAATAGTACGGATGTTATGTGCGTTAGCTGTTTCAGTCTGGTGCATTATTGCTTGACCTTTACGTAGATCGAGAGTATGCTCTCCCTTGTAGAAAGCGGCCCCGATCCAGGTCTTGCCTCACCCATTTGGGGGCACTGAAGTACGTGTAACATTAGTTATGCTATAATCGGCCAAACGTATTTAAACGCTAATTGATCATCAGGCTATTTTCCAATTGGTCCTGGCAGGCTAGCCTGGCACGATCTATTGAGGAGGCACAGTGAGTACTGTACCAAAGAAAAGTTTGCTCGACACTCTTACACAGAAGATGGTCGAGAGTCAAGTCTGGCGCTCGCTTTTCCGCCATGGTTACCCGGATACTCCACTGAACCAGTCGTTGGTAATGATGGGTAACGTCTTTCTGCATTTGCATCCGGTTAAAGTGAGCCGTCAGGCCATGAGAATCACCTATACCTGGTGTATGGGTGGTATATCTTTCTTTCTCTTCCTTTTGCTGACCATCACCGGTGTGTTCCTGATGTTCTATTACGTGCCGGATACATCGACCGCGTATGTCAACATTCAGCAACTCGACACTATGGTCTCATTTGGATATCTTGTACGCAACATGCACCGTTGGGCAGCCCACTTGATGGTGGTCTCAGTTACGTTGCATATGATTCGTGTCTTTTATCACGGTGCGTACAAGCCACCCAGAGAGTTTAACTGGGTTGTCGGCGTCTTGCTCTTTTTCGTCACACTGTTCTTGAGCTTTACAGGTTATCTGCTACCGTGGGACCAGATCGCGATCTGGGCTATTACCGTTGGTACGAACCTGGCTCCTTATACACCATTGCTCGGTGCGACAGTGTATAAGATCCTGGTTGGTGGCTCTTCGGTAGGTCAGCCTACGTTGATCCGTTTCTACGTTGGTCATGTGATCCTGTTACCGCTGGCCGGGGCACTGCTGATGGCTGTGCATTTCTGGCGTATCCGTAAGGATGGCGGTGAAGCTGGTCCGCCACCCCCGTCGCGTCGCGAATTAGAAGCTCGCGCGGAACGGGAGCGCGCGGCAGTGCCGGCTGGCACGCAGCGCTAGTGGCCATTGTCTGTTCCAGGGGCATTGGCTTTGTAAGCTTTCTGCCCCGTTGGTTCGCTTGAGAGGAAATTTCTATGGCAATTGAGCAAAAAGAACCAGGAGTGCAGACACAGTCTTCCGCGACTCAACGGCGTTATCGTACTCTGGCTGTTGTCAAACAAGAGGCGATTACGCGCGTTGAGAAGCCGCTAGAAGACTCAGTGTTCGTATGGCCGCACCTGCTTGTGCGAGAATTTTTCGCGGCGACAATTGTAATGGTCATGGTCACCTTGCTTTCTCTGGTGATCAACGCGCCTTTGTTGACGCCGGCTGATCCAAATACGACGCCTAATCCCGCGAAAGCTCCCTGGTACTTCCTGGGCTTGCAGGAACTGCTGCACTACTTCCAGCCGAATAGCGCTGGTGTCATGGTGCCGGGGATGACCTTGCTCGCGCTGGCGGTCTTGCCATACGTTGACCGCAATCCTAGCCGCGCATACGCGGACCGTAAGGTCGCGATCGCAACCTTTACGGTTTTCCTATGCTTCTGGGCCTTTATTACCCTGGCAGGCAGTTTCTTCCGCGGCCCTGGTTGGTTGTGGGTCTGGCCCTGGCAGCACATTTACTTTGACCTGTAATAGAGGATAGATACCATGAGTACCGAACGTAACGACAGTGATAGGCCCGCGATTACGGCTCAGCAGTACGAAATGCTGCATGGCGGTGGTGCTGAAGCTGCCGAAATCGCGAAACAGCGTCTGTCCCGCCGACGCTTCTTGCGCAGGTCTATGCTGGTTGTCTGGGGCCTGTCGGCGACTTCGGCGGTCGCAGGTGCCCTGTATATGCTTTATCCGAATCTGGCGGGGCAGTTTGGCGCTGACCTGACGATAGGTAAGAAGACTGATTTCAAGGCTGCCGATCCTAGTAAATTTTCATTGGATCAGCTAGGGGTCTTCTATCATCAAGAGGCCAAGACCTATCTCATGCATATCGCGGCGAGCACAAACACTCTGCTGCATAGCCAGGCGTTGACAGATCAGTTGGAATCGGAGTCCGTGCTCAAGGATAGCGACGGCTCTTACTGGGTCGCGCTCTATCAGCGCTGTGTTCACCTGGGCTGTACGGTCCCGTTCCGCAATGACTGCCAGAGCTTTAAGTGCCCATGTCATGGTTCGCACTATAATGTCAGTGGTGAGTACCTGGATGGTCCGGCTCCACGTAGCCTGGATCGTTTCTCATTGCTTTTCCAGGGTGACTCGGTAGTTGTCCAGACAGGTACCTTGAGCGCGCCGGTGCCGCGTCCTGACGATACCACGCGCATTATTCCCGTGCCTGGTCCATGTGCAGCTCAGTAATCACACCTTTCTCCAGCCAGCGGAGGTCGCTTCAATAGCGCCTCTGGCCGGGCTGGGGCAAGGTTTCTGGCGCGATAGGGAGAAACGAAAAGCGCGCATCCGCCTGCTTTTTCGCACCCTCCCCGCTCAAACCAGCCAGATTTGGGGACAGGTTCTGCCCCGATTTTACTAGAATAAAAGGGTTGTGTTCTTATGATAGATCCCGTACAGGCCGCGGTAGGTATTGTTGTCCTGCTGATCACTGTGGGGGCCTTGATCTACATTGTCTACTCTCGCACAAATGCGGTTGAGAAAGCCGGCTATGGCGCGTTGATCATGTTGGCGATTGTCTCGATCATGATCCCGGTTTTCTGGATTATGGAGACCAATGGCCAGACCCAGGCCAGGCTTGCTCAGGAGAACAATGGTATTGCTCAGGGTGCCGCGCTTTATGCAAAATATTGTTTTACTTGCCATGGTATTAATGGCCAGGGCGGTGCTGGTCCTCAATTAAATGGGAACTCGGCGGTAAATAGCCTTTCAGATACAGATCTTCTGCGCATTATCCAGGCTGGAATTCCCAGCGCAAGCAATCCTGGCACACTTTTGATGCCTGCCTGGAGCGATCAATACGGTGGCCCACTCTCTGATCCACAGATCCAATATTTGTTCGCTCTGATTCGCTCAGCCGATCCTGCATACCTACAGAAGACCTATCCTGATAGCTCTATCGCGAATGGCTTTAAACAGGTGCCAACCGATATTCAGCAGACTCAGCCCTCTGCTTATGAAACAGCAGTGGCTCAGGCGACCGCTGGAGCCGGTACCGGCCAGTTTGGCGCGGCTGTTGATGATACAAAGAAGACTGCAGTGACTATTGATATCACTGCTCCTCCGGCTGGTGCTACCTGTACTCCCGCGTGTTTCGCGAACCTGAATGTCAAAGTTAAGGTAGGCACGAAGATCACCTGGGTTAATCAAAGCACTACAATACACACCGTCACTGCCATTCAGGGGACAAATCCCGGCAATATTGTAGCTGCACCTTCGGTCTTTGACTCAGGGCTGGCTACTCCTATCAATTCAAACGGCACCTATACGCTGACTATAACGCAGGCGATGTATAACGCGAACAAAGATCATACGGTGATCTACTATTGTCGCTTCCATACAGGCATGCTTGCGATGTTAACTATTGTGCCGTAAATGTTCGTCAGGGTATCGCCTCACAGAGATGCGGTACCCTTTCGCCTGATCGCTGGTCATGTCGCATTGTTGCGAGTGCGATATGTTGAAAGGGTTTGCGATCTATGCAACAAACTCAACAAAGGGAAGTGGGAGAGCGCATATCCTGGGCACGCGCGCTGATCTTTGGCGTCGGCTTTTTCTTTATCGCGGCTCTCTTGATAGGACAGCTTCCAAGTTTTATCAATTCAGAAATGACATCTTCGTCCCTGATCGGTATGGAACAGGGCTTACTTGCTCTGGCGTTTGTCTCTCTCGGTGGTTTTCTGGTCATCCAGGCCATCGTGATGCTTTTTGATCCTAAACCGGTCGTTCCGCCTGTCATCTTTATCGGATTGGGCGTTATTCTGACTATCGTGGGCACCGTGCTTGTTGTATGGGCAGTGGTGACTGGCAATCAGACCTTTCCCAATGCGACCACCAATATAGCTCCAGTGCTGGGTGGAAAGTTTCTCTGGTTTCCCGCGGCTGCGGTGGACCTGGTAGCTCTGGGTGCGATTATTCTTTTTGTGGGAGTAGCCTGGGCCTTTTACGGCTTCCTGGCTCGGCTCGAACAGGATAATCCCGACCGCAGCGATCTTGGCGCAACTCCCGCGGTGCGCGTGATGCTTGTGCTAGGTACCGTCTTGTTAATCGCGTTTACGCTGCTATTCTCATTTGTTAGCCCGGACGGTTTCGCTAAGATCATCAATCCCACCTGCGCGGCTTCCGTAGACCACGGCTGCGGCTGGTCTACGGGTCTGTTCTGGGTGAATACAATTTACAATCTGATTCTGATCCTGGCGATTTTCTGTACGCTTGGAGCCTTCGCTCTGCGCCTGCACTACCTGATGCGTCCGACCCGCAAGAATACTATGAGCGGGCTTTACGCGATCGGCGTCAATCTGGCGCCGCTCGGGGCGATCTGCCTGGTAGCCTGGTTTGTGCTCTATCCCTTCACCGGCTGGCTGCACTCGCTGCCCGGCCTTGGCCCATTCTTTACGGTTTGCGCGCGTAAGTCGGCAATCCCACAGAGTTGCGCCTTCTCTCAAGAGGGCGGCGACCTGATTGGCGCGATCATTACGACCACTACCTTTGGTCTGCTCATGGCTGCGGTCTGGGCCTGGAAAACAAAGCGCAACCTGGTGATCATTGGCGGTGTTACCATCACCGTTCTGCTGGCTCTATTGACCCTGCTAACCCACGTTGAGTATGATCCAGGCGATCCCTATCAGGCGACTATTGCCCTGATGCTCTGCGGCGGTGGCCTGGTTCTGGCGACAATCTGGACCAATGTGGCGCGGCGTGAGTTCGCGGTGGTTGGCGAGAAGCCGCTAGGCTGCCTGGGGATGTGGTTGCTTGTTGGTACCAGCCTCTTTATCTATATCGCGGCCTTTGCCCTCTTCTCCCTTCCGGGTTTTCACGATACTGAGACCAATATTCCCTTTAGCCCCGGTTCGATTATTGGCTCTAAATCGCAATTAGATGCCCTCGTGGTGGCCATCATTATAGGCGCCCTGGCCGCGCTCCAGTTCTACTTCCTGGTGCGTAATCGCTATCGCGTCTAAGCTAGAAGTCAATACAGAGAGAGGGCCAGGTAAAGCACATGCTTCATCTGGCCCTCTCGCTTTTTCCCGCTTTCAGGAGCCGTTCTGGTTGGGTCTGACAGACCAGGTGCCATATCCGCCGACAGCGGGATTACAATGGTTTGTTGCGTCAAGACTACAATATTGCCCACTCATGCTACCATCTTGCTGGATTTTCCCACTAAAGAAAAGCGGCGCGGCTGCTCCAGGATCGGAGCTATGGACGGTAAATTGAACGGAAGAATCAGACTTGACCGTCCCTGTAAACGCACCATTTCCGTTGAGGGGTTGCGACACATAAAACATTCCACGAATGCTTTGTCCATTTTGCGTTATGCCCTGGAGGGACATATTTGTATCGATAGACCCATTATTGTCGTGAATGGTCCCGCTATACGTCGAGTTTAACGCCGGGACACTGGCTGTAGGGCGAGAAGTGGGTCTCGACGTGGGTTGCGAGGTCGGCTGCGAAGGCGGTTGCGAGGTAGGCCGAGTTGTAGGATGGGCAGTAGGTTGCGAAGTAGGGTTAACAGGAGATTGGATAGCGGACGGCGCGGTACTTCCAGGCCTGGCTGTCTGAGTATTAGCAGTCCTTGAGCCTGTGGCTGCTGAGCTTGCCTGTTGTGGGTGTAGTCCCGGCAACGAAAGAGCGGCAGCGAAGCCTATACCGAGTGCCAGGATAAGTAACAGGGCCAGTAAAACCCATCTGCCGCGTCGTGAAGACCATGGCGCGGCACGCCCAGCAGACAGGGGCGGCAGCGGCTTGACAACCACGGAAGGAGTGGCAACCTTTACATTCTCTGGCGGTATAGCGACAGGCAACTGCTGCGAGTCGGACAGTAAGGCCTGCCAGAACTCGTCCACATTGGCGAAACGCGCGCTTTTTTCCAGGGCCATCGCTCGTGAAATCGCCGCGGAGACGTGCGCGGGAATAGTTGGCAGCACCTGGATGGCCGGTAGCAGGGGATCGACATCTTTGCTCATCTGTTGGGTCATACGAAAAAAAGCGTCAGTGGGCGTCGTGCCTGTTAGAAGAGTATAGAGTGTAGCGCCTATGCCATAGATATCCGTGCGTGTATCTGTACCGGTCCCATACTGTTCAGGTGCTCCATAACCTGGCGTGGCATGGCGGATCGCCGTCGTCGTAGCCTCCTGATCAAACTCCTTGGCAATCCCAAAATCGACCAGCATCGTACGCTCTCCAGAGGTCGGAGCAATAATATTGGATGGCTTAATATCGCGATGAATGATTGGAGGTTGCTGGGCGTGTAAATAGGAGACAGCCTCAGCAATAGGACCCATAAAGGCCAGCACCTCGCTCAGGGAGAAGCGTTTTTCAGTCTGTTGACGGCGCAACTTCTCTAGATTGGTACCCTCGACATAATCCATGAGCATATACGCGCGAGCATGTACCGGATCATCAAATGCTCGATAAACGCGTGGTAGCGAGGGATGGTCTGTGCGTTTCAGCAAATCCGCTTCAAAAGTAAAATGGCGCCGTTCCTGCTGAACCGGGTCCATAACCTCTTTAAGCGCGAAGACATTCTGCTGTACGCGTAAATCGCGCACCAGATAGACCGCGCCAAAGCCTCCCTGGCCCAGCAACTCCTCGATTTGATAACGTTCCCCTACAACACTTTTGATAGGGAGATGGATTTGCGCCTGTTGCACGATAAACCTCAGTACGTAAAAGTATGAAAGTATAATCTTCTATCAAAGGGACTTTTTTCAATTATATCACTCTTCAAGGGAATAGAATGTTTCTACATGCCATCCAACCTTTTTTAGCGCTTCGGCATCCCTATGGCTGCGCTGGTTCCCAATTGCCTTACCATGTTATATACTTATGAGCGCGCTAAATCTCGTGATGATGTGCAATGGTACGCGCTTTGTGGGAGAGAAAACTTTATGCAGAATGAGCAGCCGCTAAAAATTTATATCCTCGCCGCTGAAATCGTCCCGTTTGCCAAAGCGGGTGGTATGGCTGATGTGGTTGGGGCTTTACCTAAAGCCCTTAAGGCTCTGGGACACGATGTACGCCTCGTCATGCCGCTCTATACGCAGGTTAAATCAGATCGTTTTAATTTGCAGCCCGCGTTTGAAGCAGTTCCCGTTAAAATGGGTTCATATCAGGAAAAGGTCAATATTTTTCAGAGTACAATAGGTGACGCTATTCCCGTCTATTTTATTGAAGCTCCACGCTACTTTGAGCGCGATAACATTTACGGATACACGGATGACGGTGAACGCTTTATCCTCTTTTGCCGTGCCGCGCTTGAAGGAGTGCGCGCGCTCAATTGGGTGCCGGATGTAATTCACTGTAATGATTGGCAAACGGGGATTGTGCCCAATTGGATGCACACAATCTACCATGACGATCCCTTTTTCGCTAATTCAGCTACAGTCTATACAATTCACAACCTGGCCTATCAGGGCATTTTTGGCCGACGCATCCTGGAGGTTGCCGGAGTCTCAGCCGGCGGTTTCCTCTATCCTCAAATAGTAGAACTCGCGAATGTACTGGTCATTATGGGGCGTGGCATTCTCTTCGCGGACGCGATCACCACAGTTAGCGAACGTTACGCGCAAGAGATACTGACGCCAACCTTTGGAGAGAAGCTGGATCACATGCTGCGCTCTCGCCGTGACAGGCTCTTTGGCATTCTCAACGGCATCGATTACCAGGAGATGGACCCCGCCACCGACCGCTACATTTACACGCACTTTGACGCGCAATCTCTGGAAATGCGCGCGGAGAACAAACGTAAGCTGCAGGAGCGCGCCCATCTACCAGTAAAATCAGATGTACCCCTGCTGGCCATGATCTCGCGCCTTACCGATTCCAAGGGCTTTGATCTGCTCGCGCAAATAGCCCAGCCACTCTTCGCGCAGGGCGTGCAGATGGTCGTGCTAGGCATCGGCGATCAGCAGTATCACGAACTATTTCAATCGCTGGCGGCTCGCTATCCCGATCAGGTAGCAATATTTCTGACATTTAATTCTGAACTGGCCCAGTCGATTTACGCGGGCAGCGATATGTTCCTCATGCCCTCGCGCTTTGAGCCTTGCGGCCTGGGTCAACTCATCGCCATGCGCTATGGCAGTGTACCGGTGGTGCGCAGCGTAGGTGGCCTGGCCGACACGGTTGAGGAATATGATCCCAACACCGGCTCTGGCAACGGTTTTACTTTTACCAACTATGATCCCTGGGAGTTTTTTGCCGCCATTGTGCGCGCCATCGAACTTTACCGCTTCAAAGATGCCTGGCGTGTCCTGCAACAGCGCTGCATGGCCGCGGATCACTCCTGGCAAGCCTCGGCCAGACGTTACGTAGAGGTCTATCACCAGGCTATAGAGTTTCACAAAAGCGGCAAGTAGATCAAGCATAGCAGATTTTCAGGCAGCCGCTATATAGCCAGATAGTTTCAAGTATTGATCCAACATAGAAAACAGACTATACTATTCACGGTTTGGTAGATGGGCATTAGAGGAGGGTCCTGGTGAAAGAGAATAGGGGACAGGTAGAGGTGAGTGCATCTCAACAAGCTTCATTTGTGGAGCACCGTGAAACTCTGGCACGGATATATCGCGAACTTCCAGTGTATGGCTCTGAGGACTTTTGGACGTTGTTGGAAACCAGTCAGGCAGCGGAGCAAGCGCTCCCGCTTGAAATAGTAGTCAGGGTCTTGCGCGAAAACGCGATCGCGTGCGGAGACCAGCAGAGCCGGCGTCGTTTATGTGAAATCATCATTGCTCGCTTACAATCCTCGAATGAGCAGTGGGTAGGTCAGGCGCTCTCTGGTTTACATCCCCCTGCCGGCGAGCGCTCCATTCTTGCCGCAGATCTGTATGCTGATCTTTGTGAATTATTGCTCCGTGCTCTTTTCAATCTTGAAGCACATTTCTGGCAAGAGCGCTTTTATCATTGTTTACGTCTTTTGCGTAAACATGCCTATGAGAGTTTTCTACGTAAAGAAGGGCGCTGGCGCAAAGCCACGCCTGGTCCGGGCAAACGTGTGCCATATGCTTTGCTTGAAAGCATCGATCGTGTTGAGTGGTCGGCAGATGTAGTGAGTGCCAGGGACGTTTTAGACGAGCGAGCTGAGCGAGATCTGCTTGCGGTAGAGCAAACGGATTTTGCAGCTCTCTTGTATCGCCTGCCAACGCGCCAACGCGCAGTTGTCTGGTTGATTTTCTGGGAGGATTATACAATCAAAGCCATCAGTGAATTGTTAAATATTACCGAACGTACTGTATCTAACAGGTTAGCAGCAGCTCTGGCGAAGTTACGCCGGGTTCTCGAAGAGGAGCAGGAGGTGAGAGATGGAGCAAGCGCGTGAGGAGGAGATCATGCGGATTACCGCGCAGTTCGTTGCCGAGCAAGAAGCAGGTTTGCGGCCCCGTCTGGAGGACTACGCGCGCAATTATCCGCATTATGTTGATGAGATTACCGACTTTGTGACGTATTATTACGCCATGGAAGTTGGCCTGCCGACTGATACGACCTCAGTGCCATCATTATCGGCGGGTTCGCGCGCGGCACTAAAGCTTGCCTGGAAGCGGGTCAACACGCCTCTGCCAGCGCAACAAACGGTGACGCTGGCCATGTTAGCGCAGCGCCAGCGCTATTCTTTTGCGCGTCTGGCGGCTTTGCTGGATCTGAGCACCGATATTATCGAGCAATTGGCCGCGTGCCAGATTGATCCGCCTAGCATTCCCCAGGAGCTCTGCCAGCGTCTGAGTGTGGTATTGGGTCAGTCTACACATGTGGTTCGCCAGGCCTTAGGCTGGCCAGCGTTGCCCTCAACGCCTCTGGTCGCTGAAGCGCGCGCCTCGTATATCATGACCTCTCCCAGAGGCAAGCAGAGTTTTCGCGCGGCCCTCATAGGTAGCTCACGTATTCCGCCCGCGCAAAGAAGCCGCTGGCTGGCGCAATTAGAGCACGAGGGTTTATAATAGGGTTACTTTCTTAGTTACCTCTGCGCGGCTGTATAGCATCTGTTCGCGGGTAGCGGCGCGCCAAGTACCTATGCTTGAGGGGAGGGCGCTACCGGGGACAGCCCCAATTGGGGAGAAGGGCTGACCCGGTAGCGCCCCGTGGGGAGGGACACTAGAGAGTTCTTTCTCTTAACAAAGAAAACGGAAATAACGGAGTCTTTCGTTGATGCCAACGACCATTGCCTATCTTGATTGTCATTCGGGTATCAGTGGCGATATGTTTCTTGCCTCTCTACTCGATGCCGGGCTGCCCTTTGGGGAGTTGCGTGACGCGCTCGCCGGGCTTCCTTTCGGCTCTTATCAACTGACATATGAACCCTTCAACGATAAAGGTATTCGCGGCACTCGTTTCGCTGTCCAGATGGATCAGGAGCAGCCCACGCGCCACCTTGCCGATATTCAAGCCTTAATCCAGGCTTCGAGATTGCCTCAGAGCGTGCGTGAGCGAGCGCTGGCAGTTTTCCAGATCCTGGCCGAGGCTGAGGCCCATGTCCATGGCACAGACATCACGCATGTTCACTTCCACGAAGTTGGCGCGGTAGATGCGCTTGTAGATATTGTTGGGACCATCTGGGCGCTTGAGCGTCTGGGGATCAAGCAGCTCTATGCCTCCGCGCTACCGCTGAGTAGTGGCCATGTGAAAACCGCGCATGGCCTCTTACCGGTGCCAGCACCCGCCACTCTCGAAATTCTACGCCGCGTCTCCGCGCCCTGGCGACCTATGGCCGTAGAAGGTGAAATGGTTACTCCAACTGGGGCCGCTCTTCTAGCGACTTGCGCCCGTTTTGAGCAGCCAGCTATGGTAATTGAAAACGTGGGCTATGGCTTTGGGCGCAAGCAATTTCCCTGGCCCAACTGCCTGCGCCTCTGCCTTGGTCACTCTCTAAATGAGTCAGAAGCGATGGACAGCGCGCCGGACGCCGATTGGGTTAGCGTGCTGGAGTGCAATATTGACAACATGACAGGCGAGCTACTGGGTCATCTCATGGAGCGCTTCTTGCGCGCTGGCGCGCTGGATGTAAGCTATCTTCCTCTGCAAATGAAGAAGAATCGCCCGGCGGTCATGCTAACCCTGATCTGTCAGCTCGCCGATACTGAGCGCCTGAGCCGTTTGATACTGACTGAGACCAGCACGCTTGGTGTGCGCCTCCAACAGGTTCAGCGCCGCAAAGCTCAGCGCAGTCAGGAGCAAATCATCACGCCCCTTGGTCCGCTCCAGATTAAGCTCAAGCGCCTGGGCTCACGCATCATCAGTGCCGCGCCCGAATACGAAGACTGCTTGCGCCTGGCCCAGGAGCAGCATATGCCGTTAGCGGAGGTCTACGAACTTGCACGAGAGGTAATCGCGCGCGTTATAGTATTTTCAGCAGAAGATGCGACAGAACAATAATCTGAGGTAAGAGAGATCATGGATTTTAAAGACTGGCGAAAATCTTCTCCGCAGCCTTCTGAGCAAGACCAGCCTGTATCCTCCAACCGTTTTCATGGTAAGCGTTTTTATGACCATATCGAGGAGCAATTGCGCGAAGCCGAGGAGCGCGGCGTCTTTCGCGGTCTGCCTGGTACAGGCCAGCCGCTTAATCTGGACACCAACCCGTATGCCGGGGATAAAGCCCCTGGTTACAGTCTGCTCAAGAGCAACGGCTACGTGCCCGCCGAAATTGAGCAGGCGCGCGAGATCGACCGTGAACTGCAACGTCTTAAAGCCAGGCAAGCGACCTTGAGCAAGCGCGGGCGCGATCTGCGCCGCCGACGTGTCGCGCCTTTCCCCAGCGAAAAACGCGCCTATAACGCCGCGATTAGCCATGCTCTCGCTGGATATGAGATGGAATTGCGCGAACTTAATCGCAAAATCCTCACACTCAACCTCTCTACGCCCGCGTCGATGCACCGCACTCCGCTCGAGATCGAGCAACTGGTCCACGAGTTTCGCGCCGCGTGCCCACTTTTGGGATAAGTGTTTCGCTTGTAAACTGCAGCAAAAAAGCCGATGAAGAGACTTGAACTCTTGACCGCACGATTACGAATCGTGTGCTCTACCAACTGAGCTACATCGGCTTGCCAGTCACATTTAACCTTACTGACGTGGATGATTATACCTGTTGCCATATTTCCTGTCAAGCACTTTTCAGAGCGACTCAGGCCCAGAGGTTTGGCAGGCATTTTTTGCCAAACTCGACAACGTACCAGAGATATGGTAAGATAGGGGCCAATATGTGGAGATTTGCCTCAGCAGGCTCCCGAAGCAAGATCTTAACTGGAGTCGCTTCCCACAGGGGCAAGTAGCCTCCCGCGCTCCGCAAAGGTCAAGTGGAAATGCACTAGAGAGAATTCATGCGTACTCTATTGTTAGCGACAACGAACGAACACAAGTTAGACGAGTTTCGGGTAATTTTCCGGGATTTGCCGTTTACTTTGCTCTCTTTGCGCGATATCCAGAATGATATGGATGTTGAAGAGACTGGTACAACCTTTTTCGAGAACGCGGTTCTCAAAGCACAAGCGTACGCCCGGGCATCGCAAATGCTGGCGCTGGCCGACGATTCGGGCCTTGAAATAGATGCTCTGGGAGGCGTGCCAGGTGTATACTCGGCGCGTTTCGCGGGACGAGATACGTCCTATGAGGAGCGTTTTCGTTTAATCCTCGAACGTTTGCGCGATGTGCCGCCCGCGGAGCGCACGGCCCGTTTCCGTTGCGCGATCGCTCTGGCCGAGCCCTCAGGCTATCTGCGTGTAGTCGAGGGCATGATCGAAGGAGTGATCACTGAGAGTCCGCGTGGTGAGCACGGTTTTGGCTACGATCCTATTTTTCTGGTCCCAGAACTTGGCCAGACCACGGCTGAAATGGCACCCGCTGAAAAGAACCGCATCAGCCACCGTGGACAGGCAGCTGAGGCGGCTCGTCGTTTGCTTGAAAGCTGGCCTGCGCGTTAGCGGTTGCCGGCATGGTCATGTAGAAGAGAAACGCAAGGAACATTTATGGGTAAACAGCCACCTATTCGCGTTGCGCTTGACCTGGAAACCACCGGTTTGCATGCTGAACAGGATTCTATCCTGGAAGTGGCGGCGGTAAAGTTTCAAGGCTCAACTGTCCTTGAGAAGATGGAGACGCTTATTTCCCCTGGTCGTTCGATTCCCTATCGTGTGCAGCGCCTGACGGGTATTACCCCCGAAAAGATTATTGGCGCTCCTCGTTTTGAAACGATTGCCAGGGACCTGCAGGAATTTATTGGCAGTTACCCGATCGTTGGCCATAGCATCCCCTTCGATGTCGGTTTTTTACGTCGGCGTGGCCTTGCCCAGCATAATCCTCTGGTGGATACTTTTGAACTGGCCAGTATTCTGCTGCCCTCGCTGACCAGCTATAATCTGGGCTACGTAGCGGAAAGCCTTGGCCTGCCCGTTTTGCCGGGTCGCCACCGGGCAATGGTGGATACCGTGCTGGCAATGGATGTTTTTCTAGCCCTCCATGAGCGTTTGCAGCGGGTGGACCTGGCGATTTTGCAGGATCTTGCTCACCTGGATGCTCCCCGCTCCTGGCCGCTTCTGGGGTTTTTTCGCCAGGAGTGGCGCGAGCGTTCCCAGGAGGACAATTCCTATACCCCTGCTATGCGTCGGGGAAGTCTGGGCGACCGTTTTGCCGCTCAACTTGGTATGGACCCGCGTGTTCTCTCTTTCGCCCTCAATCGCGTGGATACCCCCACTCTTCCCGACTCCTCTTCCGAGCAAACGCTGCCTCTGGTCGCTGAATTGGCTGCTGCTGACGCGCCTCGCGAACTGGAGACATTGGTCGAGATCTTGCAGGAAAACACACTTGAGACGCCGGTTCCAATTGTACAGGTTGAAGCAACTGTTTCCCCGGAACCAGAGACAGCCTCTCCCAGGCAGGTTGGCTATCGCACAGCCTATGAGGCTCTGCAGCATGCTCTGGCGGCAAAAAGCTCGCTGTTGATGGAGGTCACAGTAGGTGCCAATGATTATACCCCCGCGCTCTTTCCTGCCCTTGAATGGTTGAGCATGGCCAGCCAGGATGCTGTGGATGCGCCGCACCCGCGGTTGCTGATTGCCTGCGCTAATTCCCAGGTAGCGCGCCGCCTGGTCGATGGAGTCTTGCCGCGTTTGCAAATCTCGCTGCATAGCCAACTGCCCGTAGCTTATCTGGCGGAACACGGAGGTTATCTGTGTACACATCGCTGGTTTGGTTCTGCCTTGCGGCGCACCAGCGGCGAATTGTCGGCGGAACAGGCGCGTGGCATGGCCAAACTTGCCCTGTGGGCCTATCAGACGCGCACTGGAGAGCGCAGCGAGCTAACGCTTCTGCCTCAGGAGACCACCGCCTGGGAGCGCATCTCATCGGGTGTGGAATATGTACCTCTGGCCGATAGTAAGCATGAAACGCCCTCTGATCGCTGTCTTTACCGGCGCAAAGGCTATTGTTTTGTCCATCAGGCTGAAGAGAAAGTCAAAGCGGCTCAGATTATCGTAACTACCCATGCTGGCCTGCTGGACGATCTGGCCTCAACCCATTCCTTGCTTGGCGCGATCGATCGGCGCTTGATTCTGGACGCGGATCTCTTGGAGGACGAGATCGCTCGTTGGAGCAGCGTCGAACTGGCTCATCCACGCCTGCTGAGTTTGTTAAACACAATTGGCGTTGAACTGCCAGATGGGCGTTATCAAGGCCTGCTGGCTCTGGCCGCGCCTTCACTGCGCGAGAATGGTCCCGGTGGCCTGTCTGGCACACCAACTATCCCAAAAACTGAACTGGATGCTCGCCTGCTTAGCTGGTTCCAGAGCTTGCGCCAGGCTCGCAGTTCCGTCAACGCGCTTTTTCAGATCTTAACTCAGCTTTTGCAGGAGGGCGCGAATGGGGGCAACGGTAAGGATAAAGGGAAAAACGAATCCGCTGGCCGTACCTCAGCGCCGCGTGGCAATGAACGCGGCGATCAGCCACTGCGCCTGACCGGCCAGGAGCGCAATATCGCCTCCTGGTTAGAGGTTGAGAGACGCTGGCAGCAGACCGCTCAACGTTTACAGAGCGTCATCGACCTGATTAAAGAAGCGGAGAAAAGCATCTCGAAGGCGCGAGCCAGGCATACACGCCTGGATGCAGGCGGCAGTGAAGATCAGTCGCTGGCCTGGGAACTGGCCGCGCTGGCTAACCGGCTCGTCGCGCTCAAGCGTCTGGGGCAACAGGCTTTGGGCGCGCCCTCTGGCCAGGAGAAAAAACCTGCCATGGTTTACTGGCTGAGGATGGCTCCTCCGCCTCCTGCGCTCGTCCAGCAACGCCAGGGCGAGCCAGTCTCCCAGGAGCTCCAGCAGGCGGAGACCTCGCCTGTACTCTATTCTCAGGTCATTCAGACCATGGACCTCTTCAAGCAGCATATTTTGTCTGCGGGTGTGGGCGCGATCCTGGTGGGAGTTGCCCTGGCAGTAGACCACCACTTCTCGTTTTATCGCGCGCGCTTTGGTCTCGATGGGGATACCTGTCCAGCTCTTTCAGTTGTGACCGAACACCACGAGCAGACCCTGCTTTATATGCCAAACGATGTCCCGGAACCCAATATGCCGCAATATCAGCGCCATCTTGACGAAACGATAGTGCAACTCGCGACCGCGCTGGATGGTCAAGTCGTAGTTCTGTTTACCTCGCACGCGGCCCTGCGTAGCTCCTATGCTGCGGTCAAACAGTCTCTGGAGACACATGGTATTCTTGTGCTGGGCCATGGCGTTGATGGTTCGCCGCGTCAACTCTGGCAGATGTTCCACGATCAGGAGCGCGTTGTGCTGTTGGGAACCGGCGCGTTCTGGGATGGCGCCGACGAAGTAGAGCGCTCGCCTGCCTGCGTACTCGTAGCGCGTCTGCCCATGCCTGTCCTCAACGATCCACCCATGGCTGCGCGCACGGAACATTACTCCGACCAGTTGCACCAGGTTACAGTGCCTATGGCCGCTCTGCGTATGCGCCGCGCCCTCAATCGTCTGGCCTGGAGTCACGAGAAGCGCAACGCCGTCGTCATCTTCGATCGCCGTATCATCTCCAAAGAATACGGCTCAACCATCCTGCACAGCCTTCCTCACTGCTCACAGCGTCAGGGAACCGCCTCTCACATGCCTGAAATCGCCCTGGACTGGCTGACTGCCACAGGCGCCTGGGAGTAAGCGGCTAATGGCCAAGAGACGCTGACGATCGACCTGGCTCGATCGTCAGCGCCTTGCAGTTCATCCTAAAGCCGAGTTTGTTGAACAGCCTCGCGAAGCCTGGGTTCAAGTACATTGGCTCTTGACGGGCGCTTATGGTTTGTTGCATGCTTGCAGTAATCTACAGTGTTGATTGCGGCGCACCGCCCGTTTGAAAGGATAGATCATGTTGCTCAATTTGCCTCAAGCATCCTCGACTCGCGTTGTCTATGGCGTCTGCCCGCATGATTGTCCTGATTGTTGCGCCCTGGAGACCAGGGTGGACGAGCAGGGGCGGGCAGTAAGTGTGCGCGGGCGCGCGGATCATCCAGTCACGCGCGGCTGGCTATGCGTCAAAGTCAATCGCTATCTTGAACGCGTCTATCACCCAGAGCGCCTGCTCTATCCGCTGCGCCGTAGCGGTCCTAAAGGCAGCGGTGAGTTCCAGCGCATCTCCTGGGAAGAGGCTGTGGCAGAGATTGCCCGGCGCTGGCAAGAGATAATTGCCAGGCACGGGGCACAGGCGATTTTGCCCTATAGTTACGCGGGCACGCTTGGTCTGGTGCAAGGTACGGTCAGCGACAAGCGTTTCTGGCATCGCCTGGGCGCGAGCCAGCTTGAGCGTACGATCTGTGGAGCAGCCGCTGAGGAGGCCGTCTTGCTGACCCTTGGCGGGCGTCTCGCTCCACCGCCGCAGATGGTCACGCAGAGCAAACTGATTCTCATCTGGGGCAGCAATCCCGCCAGCACCGCGCCTCATCTGATGCCATTTCTGCGCGAGGCTCAGCGCGCGGGTAGTCAGGTAATCGTCATCGATCCCATCCGCACCCTGACGGCCCGCTCAGCCAATCAGCATATCCAGCCATTCCCCGGCACCGATGCCGCGCTGGCCCTTGGCATGATGCACGTAATCGTTAGCGAACAACTGCATCGGCCAGAATGGCTGGCCAGGCATACCGTTGGTTGGGAGGCCTTGCTGCCGCGCATCATGGAGTTTCCACCTGAGCGTGCCGCGCGCATCACGGGCCTGGCTGAAGCAACTATCATTGATCTCGCGCGAACTTACGCTACCACAACCCCCGCTCTCTTACGCGTGACCGATGGCATCAATCGCCACACCAATGGGGGTCAAACCGTGCGTACCCTGCTCTGTCTGCCCGCGCTAACGGGCCAGTATGGCATCCCTGGCGGTGGACTGATGTATAGCACCAGCGATTGGCTGCGTTGGGAGCGCGAGACGTTATCTCATCAGCACGATCCACTCTGTCCTCCCGCGCCGCGTACTATCAACATGAATCGTCTGGGAGCCGCGCTAACCGGTGAGGCAGCTCCCGCGCTTTACTCGCTCTACGTCTATAATGCCAATCCGGTGGCCTCTGCGCCAAATACCAGTAGAATTGTGCAAGGGCTGTCGCGCGACGATCTTTTCACTGTCGCCCACGAACTTTTCCTGACCGATACCGCGCGCTATGCCGATATTGTGTTGCCGGCCACCAGTCAGCTTGAGCAGGTGGATCTGCACAAGCCCTACGGGCAACTGGCGTTGCAATACAACATGCCGGCCATCACCCCGCTCGGTGAGACGCGCAGCAACTGGGATGTCATGCGCTCACTGGCAACAGCGCTGGGCTTTGAGGAGCCATGGTTGCATGAAGACGCCGATAGCGTGATACGCGGTATTCTCGAGGCCACCGCGCCACAAGCGCCTGTGCTTGCCGGGATTACCTTTGCTCGTTTGCAGCACGAGGGATCTATTGAACTAAATATCCCGGCAGAGCGGAAAATCCCATTCGCCGATGGTATTTTCGCTACCCCATCAGGTAAAGTAGAACTGTATTCTGAGCAAGCGCTAGCCCGTGGCTACGATCCCCTGCCCGCCTGGGTACCAGAAGCCGAAGCGCGCACAGGCCTGGATCAGGCCCCGGCAGCCAGCGATCCCCTGCCGCTGCTCAGCCCGGCAGCCCATCATTTTGTGAGTTCAAGCTTTGCCAATCTCGCGTCCTTGCGCGCCAAAGAGGGTCGGCCCACCCTGCGCATTCATCCCAGCGACGCCCAGGCACGCAATATTCGCAGCGGTCAGTGGGTACGTGTGAGTAACGAGCGCGGCTCGTGTCGCCTGGTAGCTGATGTTACAGAGGATGTGCGCCCTGGCGTATTAGCGACTGCGACGGTCTGGTGGCCGACATTTAGCCCTGATCGGTATAATGTCAATGTCACAACTTCCGATCGTCTGGCCGACTTTGGCGGTGGTAGCACTTTTTATACCAATCTCGTGCATGTCGAAATGTGTAGTCAGGAAAATGCATAGACATGTTATAATAACAAACATATATTTGTTGGTGCTTCCGTCGCAAGGCAGGCCCGCCTGGTAGCACTGCTCCGGGCCATTTTGTCTGGTTGGTCATCTGCCCGCTTTTGGTTTAAAGAAAAGAGGCAATTTGCGTGGAGAGACAGCGCGATAGTGGCGCCAATTCAGAAACTGGCGATGAAGCCAGGAGAGCATTTGAAAATAGCCCTACCTATCTCCGCGATATCCTGCAGTACGTAGTAGAGATAGGCTCTTCCTTGCGTTTGCAAATGAATAGAGAAGCGCTTCTCAAGCGGATTGTCACCGCCTCCTGCCGAGCTTTGCGCTTTCGCTATACCGCTATTTATCTTGATGATGGCAGCGGCTTTTTTCGCGTCGCGTCTAGCAGCGGCATTGATACTGCCCAGGAGGATCATCTCAAATGTCACCCCTTGCCCAATAGCGTGGTGGCCAGAATTGTTGATGAGTGCTACCGCATCAGTGATTCCTATTTTCTCCCTGCAGAAGCATCCATCTGGCAGGAGACAGAGTTTGCCAGCAACTTTGCTCTATCCTCGCTCTTCACAGACCAGCTTCCACCTCTCGCGCCGACCGCAGCCGAGTCGTCAGCTTCCGCTCCCTGGCGTGGCCAGGATCTGCTTCTGGTGCCGCTGGTAAGTGGAGATGATCAACTGCTTGGTTTTCTCACTCCCGATTTCCCGCTGAATGGTCTGCGCCCCACGCGGGAAACCATGAGCCTTTTTGAATTATTCGCGAACAATGCGGCTGTCGTCATCGAGGGAGAGCATCTCTCCAGCGAGTTGCGCGAAGCATTGCGCCAGGCCAGAGAGGCCGAACGCGCGCAAAATACCTTCCTGCTTACCGCCTCACATGAATTACGCACACCCTTGACAGCCATTCAGGGATATCTGGAACTGCTCGGCGAGTATGGAGAGGCTCTTGACGAGGCTTCACGTTTGCGCTTCATTCAGAATGCGCGTCGTAGTTGCGATGAACTGGTGCTTTTGCTTGGTAATGTGCTGGATGCAACCTACCTGGACATAGAGAAACTTACCTTCAAAGCCAACCTGGTCAATCTGGCTAGCTCTATACAGACAGTCCTGGAGATTCTAGAGCCGAGCCTTGCGCGCGAGCAGCGTCCCCTGGAGATCAGGATTGCCGCTGACTTGCAGATCCAGGCTGATGAAGGGCGCTTGCGTCAGGTTCTGCTCAACCTATTGAGCAATGCTCTCAAATATACCCCTCCTGGCTCGCGCCTTGCTCTCAGCGCTGAAACCATCGACGCGGCAGATGTGTGGAAACGTTCTGAGAATAACTGGAGTATGCGAGAGCATGCCGGTTTCGCGTCTGGCCCTATGATCATGCTGGCCGTACGCGACTGGGGGCCGGGCATTGCTTCTGGCGAGCAAGCTTTGCTGTTTACTAAATTTACTCGCCTGGCGGCAGCGCGCAAAAGTTCGCAGCGTGGAGCAGGCCTTGGCCTTTATCTTAGTCGTCAACTGGTTGAGGCCATGGGTGGCCGTATCTGGGCGGAGAGTAGCGGGCTAGCTGGCGAAGGTTCCAGCTTTTTTGTCGCCTTACCCGCCTATCCGGTATAAGGGTTTGTTGTGCCTGGATAAAAAGCCAAAGCGTTGATGATAAGAAACGCTTTTCCTTTGGATCAATGCTACAAACAGTAATCCAACAGCGCGTTTTTTGCGTTCCATTAGTATTGTGTCCCTACCTCTATGCCAGGCAGGGACACAGGGGGATTTTTTCATCAGCGGAACTCGCGCGGATGCCAGCGCCTCCTGCGGCAACTTTTGCGGTTTCCATCAGCGGCAATGCCCTGGTCAATACAGGTACGCAACTCAATTAAAAGAGGGAAAAGAGCGCGCTATACAGCCGTTGCCAGGTGTTTGCGCTAACCTTTAATCCCCAGACGCGTAAAGATCGCCCGGGCCTCCCGTAGCAGCTCATCACCCAACAACTGATCTCCCGCTTGGTTTCTAGCGTGGAAATACAGGCCATACGCCTCCTGTGTGCGCGCGTACTCTACCTCATCATGGAGAGCGGCCAATTCGGTCTGTGATTGCTTAAAACAGGCAAGCGCTGGTACAAATTGTTCTTGTGCTTGCAGGATGCGGCCTTGCATGCGTCGTCCAATGGCGGGTAATTGCCGGTAATGGCGCTCCTCTGCGAACTTCATGGTCTGCTCAAGATACTCCTGAGCCTGGGCCAGCAAGCCAGCATAAAAGTGCGCTTTAGCGGCCTGTAAAAGCAGATAAGGATAGAGCAGTGAAATCTCCCCCTCCTGCTCTAAGATGCGCAAAGCCTCCAGGCTCTGGTCCACCGAGCGCTGCCAATCTCCTTGCCAGCCGGCGCAGATACTGCGACCCCAGAACGAGCGTGCCAGCAGATCTGTGTCATGCATCATCGCGGCAAGCTTAGCCGTTTCCTGGGCGTAGCGTTCAGCCTCGTCCCAGTCCTGTTGTTGAATGGCAATGAAAGAGAGGACAAGATTGGCCCAGCCCTGTGCTCCTACGGAATTATGGCGTAGCGCCCTGGCATATGTCTCGTGCGCAATCCGTGCGGCCTCTGCTAACCGCCCCATCAGCATCATAGCCCAGGCGGCTGAATAGGTCATCATCGGTTCCCAGGCAAACATATGGATAGTGCGACAGAGTTCAGCACTGCGTAAGGCATAATCTAGCATCTCTTCTTGCGTACCACAGGCAAAGGCGCACCAGCTACGCGCCCATAGCGAGACCACTGAAATGAAAGGATCTTTGTCACCAATCCGCGCATGTAATTCATCAGCCAGTTGCAGTTCACCCAGCGCTTTAAGTGTATCCCCACTGTTTGTCGCGGCCAGTCCCCATTGAACATGTGCCCTGGCACGCAGCCGCAACTCCTCCGGCGCGCGGTTCAGGCACTCTAACGCGCGCTTGATATAGGTCAGGGACTCTTGCTCTTTGCCCATCCAGTGAAATGAAAAAGACACATCAAGACGGCTTTCCGCCTCTTTGATTGGCTCGCCAAGCTCCTGCCAGAGGCTACAAGCCGCGATGCCTGCCTCGATGGCTTTAGTTGCCTGGCCAGTGTACAGGTAGGCATCTATCGACAGCTTGCGCAGCACTTCTGCCCGTTGGAAGCGTTGCTCTGTACCAATCAGCAACTCTAACATCTTTTCCAGCAGGCTTGCCGCCTCAGCAAAGGCATACACGCTCATCGCCTGGCCCGCGGCCTTTTGCAGGTACGCGACCGCCTTCGTCCTCTCTTCCGCCATCTGATAATGGTGCGCGATTGCGCTGTAGAAGGTTGATAGGTGTGAGGCATAATGGGTCTCAATTGCCTGGGCAATCTGAGCATGCGCGGTCCTACGCCGTAATGGATTAAGCCACAGCGCCAGCACCTCACGAATCTTATCGTGTGTGAAAAGCAAATCCACATCCTGGCTGAACATCTCCTCAGCAGGCGTGGTCAGAATGTGCATATGGAGAGCCTCATCCACATGTTCCGCGATTTTCTCCTCTGAGAGATGGCGAGCTGGACAGAGCAAAGAAGAGTGAAATTGCCGTCCGAGCAATGCCGCATAGGCCAGGGTCAGGCGACACTCAGGCGACAGATTCGTCAGGCGGCGTTCGATCAACATGCGGACACTCTGCGGTAAGGCCAGATCTTTGAGCGCGATTGTCGTCTGCCAGCGCTCCCCGCTTTTTTTGAGCTTTCCCTCTTCAACCAGTGTACGAATCGATTCGCCGATAAAAAACGGGTTACCTTCGGTATGCTTATAAATCTCCTCAGTAAAATTAATACTCACCTCATGCCCTGCCATCTGAATAAGTAGCTGCTGCACCTCGTCCTCTTTCAGCCGTTTTAAGCGCAATTCTTCCGCGTGCCCCGTGCGTAACTGTGTCCCCAGCAGCGTGCGCAGCGGATGGGTTTCGTGAACCTCGTCGGCTCGGTAAAGCAAAAGGACAAACAGCCTTGCATTTCTTTGGCTACCCTGGCTGCCCTGAACATTCTGACTGGCATTCTGTTGCAGCACATAACTGAGCAACTGGATGGTCGCGCTATCTACCCATTGCAGATCATCCAGCACGAGAAGCAAGCGACCCTCTGTCGCCAGTGTGTTTAAATAAACAGAGACCGCGTTGAAGAGGTTGCGGCGTTCTACTTCTCGCCCAAATGGCTCTGGTAGCGGCAATTCGGGGAAAAGCATACGTAATTCAGGGAGAATCTTAGCCAGGTCAACCGCGCTCTGGCCTAGCACTGCGCGCACACGCTCCGGGCTACTCGCGCGGATATGGGTGGAGAGCATATCGACGATTGGTTGATAGGGCAAGCTATTACTTAGCTCATCGCAGGTACACCATAGGGTGGTTGTACGCTGATCCTCTACCCAGGAACTAAGTTCGCGCGCCAGACGCGTCTTGCCAATTCCAGCCTCGCCGCTCACAAAAAAGATCCAGTGCTGCTCGTTGCGCGTATTTGTGAATGCTTGCTGTAGACGCTGGAGTTCTCTGTTGCGTCCCACCAGTTCCATGTCAGGGATCACACTGGCCCTGACTGCCTGCTGTCCTCCGGGTGCCACGGCCACTTCATGGGTCTCATGAGAAGAGGCATGAAGATCTGAGGCCGCGTGCGTGTGGGTATGCACAAGTGAGCCTGACAGCTCAAGAACTGATTGCGGCGTAAACGGCTGGCGAAAATCCACGAGATCGGGAGTAATGCGCCCTTCCAGAATCGCACTATACAGTTCGACTGTCTCAGGCGCGGGCGTGGTATTTAACTCATCGTGTAAAATCTTACGCATCGCTTGATACTGACTGAGTGCCTCGCTACGCCGCCCTGTACGCGCGTAAACCAGCATTAGCTCGCGGTGCATAGCCTCGTCGAGCGAATTCTGTTCTAGCAAGGCGCGCAGGTATTCACTGGCCCGCTGCCCCTGGGCAGTATTTATCGCCACCCTGGCAGCTTGCTCCAGCAACCACGAATATGTCCGGCGTAAGCGATCTCGTCTGCGCTGTGTCCAATCTTCATAAAGGTCATCAGGCAGATAATCGCCACCATAAAGGGCCAGTACAGCATCAAAATCCCTGAGTGCATCTGGCGCGTGCGTCTGAATAAGCCGGGCCTGTTGCTCAAACAGATCAATATCAATCTCGAACCTGGCGAGAACCAGCACCAGCACATCCTGGTCGAGAGCAAGATAGGCAGATGACTTACCCGCGGATAGCTCAGGTTCGAGAGCACGGCGCAGCAAATAGAGGGTCTTGCCAAAGGAATTAGCCGCTTGCTCCATCGAAGAGTCTGGCCACAGAAGCTCCTGTACCTGTTCGCGGTGCATGCGATGCTGCTCCACTGAAAGCAGTATTTTGAAGAGTTCGCAGACCCTACGACGATTCCAGTATCCGCCGCTGAGCGCGTCCTGGTTGCGGAGAACAGCGAATCGACCGAGCGTAGTCACTTTCAGGCCATCAAACGCCTCAAGCATCCTGAACCTCCTGGAGCGGTATCAGGGTCAACAGACATATATTTTCAGCAAATAATACTTGAGCTACATTACAACTTCATAGAACTTTTGTCAAGCTCTCTATAATTTACGCTCTTGTTGCTAGAAAAATCTCTTTTCGACTTTGCCAGGCGCTTTATTTTTGTGGAATGCAGCGGTAATCGCCCGGTAAATGACAAGTAATGCTTTGCCAGTACACTCTCTTCCAGGTAGGTAAAAATGTTTCTCGATGCTAGGAGACCCACAATGACAACAACATTACTTGACTCATCTTGCGCTGTAATGCCTGCTGGCGAACAGGAAAAAACTGCAGAAACCAGTGATGATGCTCTACTACAAGCGTTCTGTTATGGTCAGGCTGAATGGGCTATGGAACAAATATATGCGCGCTATAAACAATTTTTGTATGGCCTCGCTTATCGAATTTTGCGTGATAGTTATCTGGCAGAAGATGTGATCCAGGAAGTGTTTCTCACTCTCTGGCGTAAAGCCTTCTCTTATCAGAAAGAACTGGGTAGCGTCAAAGGCTGGTTACAGACCATTGTGCGCAATCGCGCGCTGGATAAGGTGCGCTCCTCGATGTATCGTGAGTATCAATTTACCCACTTACAGGTAATTCCTGGCCAGGATCTGGAGAGCCACGAGCCAGAAATGTGGCAGCAGGTCTGGAGCGGCGAGCGGGCAACTTTCATTCGCCATGTGTTGGATGAACTTCCGCCCGAGCAACGCCAGGCCATAGAGTTGAACTACTTTGCTGATTATACCCATGCCGAAATTGCCGACGCGCTGCAGATACCTATTGGTACCGTCAAGGGGCGTATTCGCCTGGGTCTGCTCAAAATTAAGATACGCCTACAGGCGTATGGAAGCGAAATGAGCATCTGAGACCTTTGCCCATCCTCAGTAATTGGCCAGCCAACTCTATCTTCTCAAGGGTGACCTCGCTCGCCTGTTTTTTCTGTGAATAGACTAACAGGGCCAAACACTTTGTAGCTGGCCCTGGCAATTAATCCTGGGTATAGAACCAGGCCATTTGACGCGGGAAACAGGCTATGTTACCATGCTCCCAGAAGATTGATTGCCATTACAGAAGAAGGGGAGTCATTTATATGAACCTGTATGAGCAGTTGCTTGTCGTACGCGAACGCCTGGAGGGAATAGGCGCACATGACGACAGCATGGATCTGGTTGAGAAGCTCCTGAAACGGGCGGAGCCGGCGAAGCAAGACAAAACAAATATGTCGCAAATTCAAGTGCTTCGACATATGTTGCGTATGAATGAAGCGCTTGATAACTATAATGTCTACAACGATCTCCAGGAACTGATTAGCGAGCGGGATGACGCGGAGATACGAGATCGCGAAGATGCGGCCCCTGCTGCCTATCTGGAGGCCGAACGCCGTCCCAAGCCCAAGTCATTCTATAAGGCCAAAAAAGAGAAAGAGAAGAAGAAGAATTAGCCAGCCTTTAAGAGGCTGGCCCTTCAATTTGTTTTTGTCCTGCGTCTGGACCTCCGAGCAGCAAATCCTGTTTCAGAGCCTGGAGTTGAGCCTCAACGCTCTGGTCAGCAGAGATTTTTTGCAACTCGCGGTCAAGTGTGCTGCTGCCGGCAGGTAACAACTGCACGCTTATATCATCGGCTTCAATCAGCGTTTCCATGGCGTTTGCGCGCGCTTGCATATTCAAAACCTTATCCTGCGCGCGCTGCATCGCCAGGTTCATCTCGCCTGCCTCTTCGGACATCCCGGTCAGCGTCTCATTAATCTTCACCTGGGCTTGAGCCGCGTTATACTGGGCTTTAACCATCTCTTTCTGAGTGCGGAACGCCTCTACGCGCTTATTCACAGTGCTCTGCATGGTCAGCAATTTCTCCTGCTGGTCGCGCAACTGCGAAATTTGCTGTTCCAGACCGTTAACCTGGACCAGCCCTGTCTCTTTCTCTTGTAAGGCCTGGCGTGCCAGGTCTTCACGCCCCGCCTTCATGGCATCGCGGGCCTGCTGATCGCGTTTGTTGAGTTGGGTAAGGGTTTGCGATTGCTGGAGTTCCAGGCGGCTTTTCGCGGTTGCCACGTCAGCGATTGAGCGTTTAATCTGCTGCAGTTGCTCGAGCTGCTTGCTGTACGAATAATCCATCACCTGCCCTGGATTTTCAGCCTTGTCAAGGGCCGCATTTGCGCGAATCCTAAAGAAAGTCGCGATGCGTGAGAAAATACCCATGCCGTCCTCCTGCTGCGCGTCAACTGCGCATTAACTTTATTTGTATGAGTCCTATGTATCCCGTCAAAGTTTCAACACGTGATGCCGAAAGTGTGGACCGTTGTTCTCTGCCAGGGCCAGGGGTTGTGCCCACTTCGCCCTCTGTCGCGCAACTGTGCGTTGCAAACGCAATTTGACAGACCACTACTAGTTAAGAACGAATTGTCAGGCGCGATATAAAGTATCATAATCATATCATAAACCGAGCGGGAAAGTGCGAAGTTTTCGTGCTAAAGCTTGACTTTCTTATCTTTATCGGCTATAATCCAGCGTGTCAGGAAGTCCTACGCGGGTTTGGTGTAGTGGTAACATGCGACTTTCCCAAAGTTGAGACCACGGGTTCGAATCCCGTAACCCGCTTGCTAAAAAGCCTCCACATATAATTGGAGGCTTTTTATTGCGTTCGCGTTCCCTACCCCTAACTGGCAGCATAAAATCGTCTACTGCCAGTTATTGCACTTAGTCTGGAATTGACTACCTTTTCATGTTTTGCATATCCGCAACCACCGTACGCAGGCCCAGCAGGCAAATCACACCTGCGATAAACAGGCTGGTAGGAGCTGTCAGCGTCATTGCCAGACCCAACGAGATTTTGCCAGCCAGCGCGCCAATCAAGAACGGCGCGGCGGCATCGCCCAGCAGGTGGGCCAGCAGTAGCGAGAGACCGACAGCGGTCGCGCGCATCTCAGGCGCGATAACATCCTGAATGACAGCGTTGAGCGGTCCTGTGCAGAAGTTCAAGCAGATCCCCGCTAGAATGAAGACCACCACAAACGGCACAAGTGTATGTAAAAGAAGTGCCAGCAGCACAAGCGGCGCACCCAGTAACAGCCCCAACGTGGCAACCAGCAGGCGACCCTGAGGGAAGCGTTTTTGCAACGCATCGGCCAGCCAGCCCCCTACGACTGTGCCAACCAGGCCACTTGTCACCAGTACAAGGCCAGAAAGCAGACCAGACCTTCCTACGCTCATATGGAAATCTTCAACAATATAGCTTGGTAACCAGAAGGATGTGCCGCCAATGGTAAAAAAGCTAAAGATCAGTGCGCCCACCAGAACCCAGTAGGTTGGGATAGCGCGCAATTTTTTCACCGTACCCCAGAAATCCTTACCGATGCTTCCGTGGCCATACGTCTCTGACTCGTAAGCGGTAGTCTCCACAGCGCTTTTTTCGTCAAGGGTTTCAAAAGCCCCACGCGCTGGCTCGGTCATGCGCCAGGCCAGGAAAGCGCAGAGCAGGCCGGGCAGGCCAACAATATAGAAGGCCCAGCGCCAGCCAAAGGCGTCCGCGACCAGTCCGCCAAGCGTAAAGCCAAAGGCAGCACCTAGCAATGTGCCCATCGACCAGTAGGAGAGCACACGCCCGCGATGCTCTTTAGAGAAATAGTCGCCGAGCAGCGAAAGCGAAGAAGGCGCGTAGCCAGCCTCACCAATGCCCAGCACTGAACGCATGAAGAAAATCTGCGTAAAATTGCGCGCCAGGCCCACAAAAACTGTCGCGATGCTCCATATAGCAACACATGCGCTCACAATATTTTTGCGTACACTTCTGTCAGCCCAGACCCCCAGTGGCAGCGTAGCAATGGCGTAGACTAGCAGAAATGACGATCCGAGCAACCCCTCTTGCAAAGGAGTCAAGCCTAGATCACTCCGAATTTTCGGCAGGACTGCTGACAGCACATAGCGGTCCGCATAGTTCAGTATATTGACCACCAGAAGTACTGTAAAAGCGAAACGTGCCTGCCCTCGTGTCGGCTGGCCACGTTGTGTTTTCGGAGAATTCGCGCGCTCTGGCGTCTTTGCTGACATAAGTAATATTTCCTTCGTTATTCATCGTAGCGATGGATGTGTCACAGAGAGTGCATCAGGTATTATCACCAAAAGCTGAGGTAACTATTCAACCAGGGGAGTGGTAATCCCTGGCCAGAGTAGCCGTCTCCGGGGCGTACAAAAGGGATATCCTCGCGCAAACCCCCACTTTTATCAGGACCCATGGGCAAAGTGTAAAGGGTACCTGAAGAGTCACAAGCCAGGTAATTTGTCTAGGTCCATTCTCATTAGAGAAACGTTCGATCCGAACGTTTTTCTAGCAAGCGTTTGCTCTGACCGCTCTAGCTATCCTACTACATTTTCCTGCGTAGTGCTGGAAATTTGCTTTTCTAGCAGAGTCTAGATTTGCTTTATACTACGTTTCCTGTTCCTGCTAGTTGCATTCTGGGACTTTTTGCTGGCCAATTTAAGAGTTTACATGGGCATTAAACTTGCCTGGGAAGCGCTCTGCTTGCTCAGGTGTGAAGAATCCTATGCAACTCTGACAAACCTTTGATCGTCTTATAACACAGGAAAACTATGATATTGTAAACTCGCGTGATGGCGAGAAGTTTGGGAAAAGGATCGTTGCGTGGATTTTATAGTCCATACATATCAACATATTCCTCCATTGCTCATTTATCTGCTGGTCTTGATCTTGCTTTTACTGGAGAGCAGCGGTATTCCTGTGGTTAACACCACGATATTATTGCTTGCTGGGGCGATGGCTGCGCATGGAAGTCTGCATCTTGGCCTGTTAATGGTCGTTGCACTTCTGGGAAGTACTCTTGGGGCCTGTTGCGCGTATGGCCTTGGACGCCGTTATGGCGAAAAGTTACTGTACCGTCTGGCACACCTCTTGCGTATCGACGCCCAGAAAATGGTCCTGGCTCAACGCTGGTTTCAGCGCGCGGGTGGGCGCATGATTTTCTTCTCGCGTGTTTTGCCCTATATTCGTCCCTTTGCCTGCTTCCCTGCTGGTATTGCGTCCATGCCATTCCTGCGTTTTCTGCTGGCAGCAGCCAGCGGCTCGCTTATCTGGTGTGTGACATTTCTTATCGTAGGGTGGGAACTGGGACCGCGTTGGCAACAGGCCCTCTACCTTGTGCAGACCTATACATTACCCACGCTTGGCGTATGCCTGGTTCTGGTGCTCGGCTACTTCTTTGTCAGGCATGCCCTGAATGCTTATCTCAAAAAACGTCTGAGTCGCGGGGACCCGCTGCCAGTCAGGGATCACGACTTATTAGAGGTATAGATAGGTTCTAAAGCGAGCAGGGGATGCATCTATTTGACGCATCCCCTGCTCTCTCTTTAGAGGATAGAGGTTTTACAGTTTCACCAGGGTCAGGCCAAAGATATTACCAGCCTCGCCGATCTCAGCCAGTGCCCAGTCGGGGATAGGTTCATCAACCGAGACGAGCATTAACGCGGTAGCGGACGGCTGTTGAGGATCGCGCGTATGGGGTACGCGTACACTTGGACCGACATCCATATGGCGAATATTTACATTTGCCTTGCCCAGCACAGTCCCGACACGTCCGATCATCCCTGGCTGGTCGTAGTTGCGGCAGAAGAGAATATAGCCCTCTGGCACAATCTCCGTCCAATAGCGTCCGATCTGCACAATGCGCGGGGTACCGTGCATAACCGAGCCGCTGAGCACCTCAATCTGTTCATCACCAGAGCCAGGCTTGCCAGCAAAGGACGAAGTATAGCCGTTGCTAGCGAGCACGCGCATAGTAATCAGATTAGCGAACTCGGCAGGTGTGGACGATTTTTGCTCAATGATCTCCAGGCCCCACTGTTTGGCCAGTGTGGGCGCGTTGATCATATTCACATGTGCGTCCGAAACTGACTCTAGCAGACCCTTGATCAGGGCCGACTTGAGCGGACGTAGATCGTAGTTGGCGATATCGCCGCTGCACGCCAGTTCGATCCTGCTTAGTGGACCCGGCTGGAGCTGCGTATAGAGGCGACCCATTTTCTCTACTAGCTGCATATAGGGTTGCAAAAAGCGCAACGTTTCCGGCAGGATCAGCGGCGCGTTGACCGCGGCGCGCGGGAAGCCACCGCGTAGCACCGAGACCACTTGCTCAGCCACATCGGTCGCCACGCTTACCTGCGCCTCTTCGGTCGAAGCCCCCAGGTGAGGTGTCGCAACCACGCGCTCGTTTGCCAGCAGTTCTTTGAGGATCTCGCTATCGCGAATAGGTTCCTGGCTAAAAACATCTAGAGCCACACCAGCGATGCGCCCATCCTTCAGTGCGTGCAGCAAAGCTTCTTCGTCGATCAGGCCACCGCGCGCGCAGTTGATTAGACGCGCCGTGGGCTTCATCAGTTCCAGTTCACGTACGCTGATCAGTCCGCGTGTCCCATTAGGGCCGCTGGTCAGCGAGGTATGTAGCGTGATAAAATCGGCCTGTTGCAAAACTTCGTCGAGAGTGAGCATAGCCACACCCAGCTTGTTCGCCAGTTCAGGAGAGATATAGGGATCGAAAGCGATGACTTGCATCTCCAGTCCCTGCGCGCGTTTCGTAACCTCGGCACCAACTTTGCCCAGTCCGATCACACCAAGGATTTTATGGCGCACCTCAATGCCCATAAAGCGGTTCTTTTCCCATTTCCCGGCTTTAGTACTGCTACTCGCCTCGGGTACGTGTCGCGCCAGCGACATCAGCATCGCGATAGTATGTTCAGCCGCCGCCACGATATTGCCGGTCGGTGAATTGACCACCATAATGCCAAGCCTGGTTGCGGCCTCCGTATCGATATTGTCCACGCCCACACCCGCGCGCCCGACGATCTTCAGTTTCCCGGCTTCAGCAAGAATATCAGCGGTCACCTGAGTCGCGCTGCGCACAATCAGGGCTGAATACTCACCGATGATTGCGCGTAGTTGATCTGGCTTGAGACCTGGGCGGACATCAATCTTTGCCTCAGGCAACTCGGTGCGCAAAAGATCCAGACCTTCCGTCGCGATCTCATCCGCGATCAGTATTTTGGGCACCGCAGAGCCCTCGTTCTGTTCCTCTACTCCCATCGGGTTCCAATCCTCTCTACTTCTTATAGCCTAGATCTGTGAGACGCATTTCCAGACTATCGAGAGCTTCGGCGAGATCTTGCTGTGTAACGTAGCCCAGGTGGCCGAGGCGGAAAATCTTGCCATCTAATTGCCCTTGACCACCCGCGAGCACAACCTTGTCGTTTTCAAGCATTTTTTTGAGCAACGTTTTGGTTTCAATGCCCGCAGGCGTGTATATAGCCGAGACAGTATTAGATGCATAGGGATGATCGGCCAGCAACTTCAGGCCAAAAGCTTTGGCGCGGTTGCGTACATAGTCGCCAATGCTCTGGTGGCGGGCAAAAATCGTCTCGCGCCCCTCTTCCAGCATCAACTCCAGGGCCAGATCCAGAGCGTAGAATAGCGAGACCGGTGGTGTCGTCGGATGCTGACCTTTTTCCAGACTTTTCAGTGCTAACTGCCAGTCGAAGTAGTAGCGCGGCAGATTCGCGGTTTTATTAGCCTCGACAGCGCGTGGGCCAGCAGCTATCATCATCAGTCCGGGAGGCGTCATCCAGCCCTTCTGCGAACCGGTAAAGACCACATCCAAATCCCAGGGGTCCATCTCCAGCGGCGCGCAGCCCAGCGAACTTACCGCATCAACCACGATCAACGCATTGGGGTTGTGAGCGCGAATGACCTTGCTCAGAGTTTCAATATCGTTGGTCACACCGGTTGAGGTCTCGTTATGCGTCACCAGCACACCTTTATAAGGAGCGCTGCTTTTCAACTGTGCTTCCACCACATCAGGATTGGCTGCCTCGCCCCAGGGGAACGAGATCATGGTCACTTGCAGACCGAATTTGCGAGCGATAGTCGCCAGGCGATCGCCAAAGTTGCCGATCGAAATCGCGATCACATGGTCGCCGGTCGAGAACAGATTCGCGACAGCGGCTTCCTGACCGCCAGTACCAGAGGCCGGAAAAGTCATCACAGGCGCGGCAGTCTGGAAAAAATATTGCAGGCGGGCAGTAACCCGGCGCAAGATGGCCGAGAATTCTGGCCCGCGGTGATTAATCATAGGCCTGGCCATCTCAGCCAGAATACGTTCGGGCACCGGCGTCGGGCCGGGCACGCGCAGATTCTGGTTTGGGATGGGTTGACGAGGCTCAACCTGAGGAACGGGAATAGCTTTGCGTGTTTGGGTGGTCATGGTTTTCTCCATCTGAACGGCTGCATTAAGCCGATTATTACATGAGATCCTCTGCTGCCTCGTTGCAAACAAGGCGCGGCGGAATACGGTCAGTGTATCCGCCGCGTTACTGATCTTTCTCTTCCCACAGTATAGCATCAGAGGGAGTTGATTTCAAATCTTTCCAGCTAACAACTGCTGTTTTATATAAGATTCTGCACATCGTTCAGGCACAAGTCATAGACAATATAGACATAGGGCCGGTTCTCTTAAACTCTGCTTGTTCTATAAACTTGCCTGCCTTGCTTGATTGCTCCAATTTACTTACAATCTACCCGGTGAAGCTTGACAAAGTTCGTGCGTGCCCGCGTACCAAATGGCAGACCTCCCATAACCACGACATACTCGCCCGTGCAAATGAGCCCGGCGTCTACCAATTGCTTACCAGCTGTCTCCATTAGTTCATCGGTAAAGCCCCGCATCTCGATACAGTGCGGCCAGACACCCCACCAGAGAGCCAACTGGCGATACACGCGCTCAGACGGCGTAAAGGCCAGAATGGGAGTTCGGGGACGATCCTGGGAAATCAGGTGCGCCGTATTACCCGACTGGGTAAAAACCACAATGGCTTTAACGCTCGCCTCTTCCGAAAGCGTGCGAGCTGCATGGCTAACCGCTTTTTCCTGTGACAGCCGCTGGCGTAGTGGCTGCTGAGACGTCTTACCCCCGGCCTCTGTTTCCAGAATAATCCGCTCCATCATTTGAACCGCTTCTATCGGATATCCCCCGGAAGCCGTCTCAGCACTCAACATTACCAGGTCAGTCCTGTCGAGTACAGCGTTTGAGACATCATTTACCTCCGCGCGCGTTGGGCGGGGATTGACTATCATTGACTCAAGCATCTGAGTCGCTGTAATCACGGGTAAACCCAGCTCATTACACCTGGCAATAATGTGTTTCTGGATCAACGGCACCTTCTCCGGCGGCATCTCTACCCCTAGATCGCCGCGAGCAATCATCACCCCATCAACTACATCGAGGATATCGTTCAAGCGTGTAATTGCCTCTGGTTTCTCTAGCTTCGCTATGAGAGGGATAGGCATCAGGTGTTTCTTGCTTTTCCCATTATGTTCTAGCTGAAACTCGCGAATATACCGTTTAGCTTCGAGTATATCTTCTGGTCTGCGCACAAAGCTCAGCGCGACATAATCAATATCGTGCATAACGCCAAAGTGGAGATCGTCGCGATCTTTCTCTGTCAGAGCCGGAGCACTGACAGCCACGCCTGGCAGATTAATGCCCTTATGCTCTCCCAATTCGCCACCATGCACAACCAGGCAACGCACATCAGTCGCGTCATTGTCCAGCACGCTCAACTCTAACAGGCCGTCGTTAAGCAGAATACGATCGCCGGACTTGACATCCTGGGGAAGTTGCTGGTACGTAGTGGAAATGATCTCAGAGGTTCCCAAAACATCGCGAGTAGTGATGACCAATGCTGTGTTATCTACTAACGTAACCGGTTTTCTATCCCGCAATACGCCAGTCCGAATCTTTGGCCCTTGTAAATCTTGCAAAATAGCAATAGCCAGGCCCAGCCGCGCAGAGATAGCACGTATTCGCTCGATGACAAGAGCATGCTCTTCGTGGGTACCATGGGAAAAATTAAGGCGCGCAACATTCATACCCGCGTGCATCAACTGTTCAATCCGCTCTTCACTGCTGGTTGCCGGACCAATGGTACAGACGATTTTAGTACGACGCATAAATGATGAATCCCCCTCTAATGCCTGATGGTCATCGGAATTACCTCCGTCTGAAGCAGCAAAGCCTGTGGACGCCCTCGTCCTTTATACTCTACCAAACACGACTATACACTGTTTGTTAGCTAGCTGCAAGTTTTGGCTGGAGAGGTCTGGAAGCATCTAAAGGCTGCCACTTTTTCTGGCATGGCCAGCTACACCATCCAGCGACTGAGCACAAATAGCGCCATCATCAGCGCCTGCAAAAAGGGAAAGCACAACAAGATCCCTTGATGCAGACGGTGATACTTGAGGCCAAGCGCGGCGAGCGTAATAAAGCACGGAAACATTTCGAGTACAAAGCGTTGATTCGACATCAGAATATCGGCATCAGGTGAATTCATCACACTGGTCGCTGAACTACAGAGAATATACAGGAGCAGCAGGCCAGCCCAGAGCGTATAGCTCGGACGCAGGCGTTTCCAGCCCAGAATAGCCAGCGCGATAAAGCCAAGGGTGGCCGTAAGATCGATAAAAATATGGATCTCACTGAAGGTGCCAAAGCCTTGAATAAAGAATAATTGCTTAAAGGCATCATACAAACCCATCCAGGGCCACGAAAAAGCGCGTCCCCAGTATTTTTGTACCGTAGCAAAGGCCAGTGGATCATGAAAGTGTCGCCAGCAATAGAGGGAGTAGAGCAGAGTCCCTAGCGGGATCAAAAGAAGTGGTAGAGCCTTAAGGAACGAGTTCTTGAGCAGGCTGCCCAGATCGGCTTGAGATTGATCGCGTGCGTTCCAGAGTTCATAGAGATACGGCAGCACAAGCAACAGGCCAGCGGAGCGCGTGAGCGCGGCTAGCAAGCCAAATGCGCCAGCCAGCAGCCACCTCTGTCGGCGTAGCGCGAACAGCGTGCTGCACGAGAGAAAGAGAAAGAGCGACTCGTTGTAGCCAGCAAAAAAGAAAAAAGCTGTAGGAAAAAGACAAAGATAGACAATTGTACGCCATCCCACGCGCTCGCCCAACGCATCCGTAGCTAGTTGGTAAAGCATGTACAGCGCGCCAAATAAGGCCAGATTGCTCACAATCAGCGCGGCCAGCCAATACGCCTGATTACCAAACAGCAGCGCGACCCCTTTGGTCAAAAGTGAGAAAAGCGGAAAAAAAGCTGCTTCATTCAGGCTTTGATAGCCAAACTGAGCAATGCGTACATAGTATGTCGAGTCCCACTGATTCCAGGATTGGAGCACGGCAGCGAGATTTACTGGCGTGTTGGGATACACATGCTGAGGAATGGGAAATAGGATAAAGCTAATGAAGCCTCCCACAATCAGCATCAAGCGCGTCCCCACAAAAAGCCAGATGATATCGCGCATAGGCGTTGGTTTCAAGGGAGAGAGATCGGTTGAATTTCTCATAATCTACCTGCTAAGAAAATATTCATCTATTTACTATTTTGCCACATAAGTGATAACGAATGAGTGTTATCATCCAGAAAAAAAGCGCCAATCTCAGAAGAAATACCTATTTATCTGGCTGCAAGGGGCCTGCTGCCGCGCTTTTAACATAAACTCGGCACAAAGGGACCGCTTGCACGCTCTCAGTGTGGATCAAGCGATAGTGGGAGAGAGCTTGAGTTGAGGCAAAAGGCGGAATGTCAATCAGGAAATCCGCGTTATTTTGTACTGGCTGGAAAATACCAGGCAGGAACGTCATATACTGGAATTTAGCTGGCCTGACCTGAATAGTAGGGTGCTGTTTGGCGACAAACTCCTGATAGTGACTTCCAAGCCAGACACTGGCTGTTTTCTGGCAGGTATTCCAGTAATCGAGTTCATAGTTTCCCTCGGCTCCCCTGATGCCTCCGATCAACGGACTGAAATAGGCGTACTCATAAGGATGTAAATCCAGCATATCTTTCACAGTCCACGTGTAGCCGCCCTCCATAGCGAGCAGAAAGAGTAGTAGCAACGTCGTGTATTTGCGCCTCCAGAGCCAGGCCAGCGTATGTTTCATCCCGTAGACTGCCAGCAGGATGAGTGGTGGTACCAGAAAAAGAAACTGCCGCAAGCCATTATAGAGAACTGAGTGTAGCCCTGCTATGATGCTTAGCGGTACCGCAAAGGCCAGCAGAACCAGCGTCATAGGCAGATCTAGAGCGCGCTTGCGTAGATATAGACCTGCGAAAACAAACAGCCCGAGTGCCGCGCAGAGCAGCAGCAGCGGCGGAGAGCCTATAACCAGCCAGACGGGTGTGTAACTACGCGGGAGATCGACCGCCAGTTGCATCTTGCCCTGGAACAGCACAGAGCCATTCCATGGATATTTCGCGATCACCACTATCGCATCATATAAATTGGCAAAGGGATTGAGGAAGACGTATGGCCACAGGACAATAGTACACGCCAACGAACCAGCGCCAATCAGACCGCAGATGATACTATGCTGTCTCAGTACTCGCATCAGCCTGCCTTCTTTACGTGCCTGTGGCCAGTTGAGCAACCACCAGCCGACTAGAAGCAGGCTCAGAATCATATACCAGATAACCGCATTGACGCGTACAGCGATGGCTACCCCCAGAAAGAACGCCACCAGCAAACTATTGCGCGCGTACTTTTGCTCTTCTCCCCATTGTCTCAGCAATAGTAGAACCGACCAGAGGACAAAGGTATTGGCCATGGTAAAGGGGATATCTTTAGGATTATTCAAGATCGCGCCAAAAAAGCGTGGGTAGAGCCACAAGCTGAGCGCGGCCAGCCAGGCAAACCACCAGCCGCCCAGTTCAAGGCCACAGAGAGCGAGAGCTACCACGCTCAGCATTCCTGTCAGACCAATCAGTACAGCCTCAGTCTGCCATTGATTATGCCAGACGCGCTGCGCAGCCGCTACTACCGCGTCAAAAATCGCCCCATGTTGTGGCTCATACGTCTCCAGAGGGTAATTAAGAAAGCTGCGATCTCTACCCAGCGTCACATACCATGCGAGCGTTGCGCGCCCATAACTGGCATGCATCGCCTCGTCTGTGGTCAGAGCTGCGTTGTTAGCCTGAGTAAAAACCGTCACCAGCATGATCACAAGGAGTAAACCGGAAAGATACATAGGAAGTGTTCGCTCAAAGAACAGCTTTTTTTTCATACCACCACCATCATCAGGCGCTAAAAACGCCAACTCTACCACCAGAAGAATGCTAATCGTTGAGTATCATAGCAAATTATAAGAATCTTGCCGAAAATTGCAAATTTACCTGACAGCGGGAACTTCTCAGCCATTTTTGTCGTTGCTTATAGCGAATATGTAAAACTCCCTGTGCTTGTGAGCAGAGGAGAATATATTGTACTTTTTGAGGCAAGCAAGGTACTTTTCTCTCTAAAAACTTGACAGAGACACTGATCCTGATTATGATTAGACGAGAAACGCGACGGCCAGATCATTCACTGATAGTAAAAGATAGTGTTTGAAAGTGGAAGAAGCAGAGGGGACAAAGTGCCAGACAACTCGGTTGCTCTTAATGCAAAAGGAGCGCGTCCTGACCCGCGTGGCCTCGCCGATAGTAAGTACCTCATATGCCTGGTGTGAATGAAAGTAACGCAATACTTTCTCCATTATCTTGTGTTTCGTCCCGCTTTGTACTATAGTATCTTTCTGAACCAGGGATTAATAACTTTGCGCGAGAGAGTACCGAATGTTACAACTTTTACAGATGTGGGCCATCATGGAAGCTCTGGGTTTCATCTTCCTTCCGCTCACTATGACCGTTTTTCATAATCTCCCTGACCGTGGCTGGGCTTTTAGTAAAGCGCTAGGTTTGTCGGTGCTGGCCTTTAGTGTCTGGTTGCCGCTGATGATCCTGCAATTTTTGCCTTTTAGTCAGCCCTTTATCTGGGGTGTATTGTTGTTGCTTTTTGGTCTGAATGTGTTCGGTTTTCTGCGTATACGCAAGACGTTGTTGCAACTGGTGCGCTCTCATTTCATTTACATTCTCTGCGTTGAATTGATTTTCTTCGGCATGATTTATTTGCTTGGCTGGTTGCGCGCTTCCGGGCCTGATATCAGCAGCTTTGAGATGTATATGGACGAGGGTTTTCTGTCCGCAATCATGCGCAGTCCACACTTTCCGCCAAATGATATGTGGTACGCTGGGCAGACGATCAACTATTATTACTACGCTCACTATAACATCGCCCTGCTGGCCAAATTGCTTGGCCAATCTCCCTCAATAGCCTTTAACACAGGCATCTCCATGTTTTTCGGCTTGACCGCGGTCAACCTCTTCGGCGTGACTGCCAATATAGTCGCCTGGGCACAACACAATCGTCGCCAGCGCGGTCAGTCCATGACTCGTGTGAATGTGCGCCCGGATCGAGTTTTGCCAGCAATGAATGGCGCAATTCCGTTCGGTATCCTATCTATTCTGCTTGGTGAAGTGCTTGGAAACCTGGCTGCAACGCAAACCTGGTGGCAGAATCATGGCGATCTACCTGATTATTACTGGTTTAATGCTACGCGTGTGATTGTCAATACGATCAACGAATTTCCAGCATTTAGCTTTCTTCTCTCCTGTTTCCACGCACATGTACTGGCTCTGGCCTTTACCATCGTCGGTATCGCCCTCGCGTTTAACCTCTTTCTGGGACAGAAAGGGCAGGGTCTACAAGCCTTTGGCCGTGCCTGGCGGATGCCACTGACACTTGGTACAACCGCGCTCTTGCTTGGTAGTCTCTACGCCATGAACGGCTGGGACTATCCCACCTATCTGGCACTGGCATTGGTCTGCCTGGGACTCCAGCAATGGAGGGCGCATGGGTCGCGCCTGAGCCTGGATTTTGGGCTGGATCTTTTCACCGCTGGCGCTGCTCTGGGTGCGCTCTCATTTTTTCTCTTCGCGCCTTTCTACCTGAACTTTGTCTCGCCCGCTCAAGGTCTTGGCCTGGTCAGTTCATCTGATCGCACGCCACTGGCTAGCGAAGTATTGATTTACGGGTCCTTTACCTTCATCTTCTTCTCATTCTTGCTAGCCACCTTCTTCCGCCCCCGAGTTGGGACTCGTCTTGTGCCTGCTACGCCTGGTGTGCCATCTCCTCAGGGGGATACGCCCACTACTGTGACCTGGCAGGATACATCATTGCCATCCCCAACTTCTGCCTCGCGTCTCGCGCACTCTCCTTCCGCGACTCAGACGGGCCAGGAAAGAACCGGCCAGGCAACAATGGAAATTCTGCGTCCAACAGACCCTGAGGAGGCTAATCTTACTCAGGATGAACAGAGCATCCTGATAGAAGATCTCGCCGCATCAACCATTTCTCCCGCGCCAACGCAGCAGGTCGTCTCAGAGCAGGATCAGACCGAGCCAGAAGCCTTCAGCGGCTCTGGCCTGAGGCTGCGAGATACGCGCGTGCTTGGCCTGATCGCGACCTTGCTGCTGGGCCTGCTTGTGCTACTACTCGTGAAGAATAGTCAGACATTTGTAGTAACAGGCATGCTGGCTGCCATAGGCGCTATCCTGACGCTTTACCACTTGAAAGAACGCGAACGCTCGTTTACCCTATTGCTCGGCTCAGTAGCCTTTGCGCTGGTTGCGTTCTGCGAAATCGTGTATTTGCGCGATGTTTTCGCGGGTTCGTTTCCGCGCATGAACACAGTTTTCAAGTTTTACTTTCAGGCCTGGGCGCTGCTCTCCATCGTAGGAGGCGCTGGCGTCTACTTTGTGCTGGATAGCTTACGTCCATCAGCACAACTTGTATTAGCCGCCCGCAGGACCTATAGCCTGAGCCGCCTGCTCTGGTCAGCGGCTCTGCTGATTTTTCTGTTGATGGGCGCCGTTTATCCGCTGACAGCGGTTCATCAACGCTATGAAGGTTTTACACGCGATACAAGCCTGGACGGTCTGGATTATATGAGCAGCACCGATCCTGGCGATTACGCGGCTATTCGCTGGCTCAACGCGAATATTGCCGGTGACCCTGCGATTGTGGAAGCGCCGGGCGGTGAGTATAGCCTTTATGGTCGTGTTTCCATCTTTACTGGCCTGCCCTCCCCCATCAACTGGCAGGGCCACGAGTGGCAGTGGCGGGTAAACTGGGTAAGTAGGGGTCTTAACTCGGCTGATTTCTTCCGTCGAGTTAATGATGTCAATCAGATTTATACCGATAAATCGCCGCAGGACGTGCTAACTTTGCTGGCGCGCTATAATGCCCAGTACCTCTACGTTGGGCCTCTGGAGCAACAGACGTACGTTTCCTCTGATGTGAGCCTCCAGCGCTTTAGCGCATTTATGCGCATCGTCTATCAACAAGATGGCGTGACAATCTACCAGGTGCCATAGAAGGCTCCTGATTCTGGCTCTGCCTGCTGGCGAGTCCACCTGCAAATTATGAGGAGCGTTTGCCTTTGAAAAGTTATGATACACAGCCAGATGAGATTGTATCTAAGGAAGCTATATCGACCTTCGATGCAACCGAAATCCCAGAAGCATCTGTGGATAACATGGTGGCTGAAGTTTATGAACAGCCACCAGATGCAACTCTTGAGAGAACGCAGCTCGGACCTGAGGTCGCTGAGATCACGCCAACTGACGCTGAGATTGTGCCAGTTGACGCTGAAATAATCCCGGTCGAAGGTGAAGAGCAGGTCCTTGTTGAGGAAGAGAATGTTGGCCAGGACGAGCCTGGCCAGGTATCTACATTGTCTGTCCTGGCCCCTATAAGATGGCCTCGTGCTTCGGCAGTCAGGCGATCTTTGCAGTCTCCGGCGTCAAGCTGGCCTTCGCGCGATCAATGGATAAACCTGGCACCGTTCTGGGGCGTGTTCCTGCTGGGTGTGGGTTTGCGTTTCTGGAACCTTGGTGCCAAGCCTTTGCACCACGATGAGAGCTTGCACGGATACTACGCTTTGCAACTGTTGCACAACTTGCAGCACTGGGGCTGGTGCGTTGGCCTGAATAATCCGCCCGCGGGCTATTCCTGCTATCAGTATGATCCATTGCTGCATGGCCCATTTCAGTTCCATGCGATCGCGCTAGTCTACCAGGTCAGTCAGTGGTTGGGTGCGCCTGATAATGGTGTGAATACAACGACCGTGCGTATCATGGCTGCCTTGTTAGGTTCGTTGCTGGTGGCCTTGCCCTTTTTCCTGCGCGATTATCTAGGCAAAGTTGGAGCATGGTTGGCCTGTTTTCTCCTGGCGGTCGCGCCCAGCATGGTCTACTTCTCGCGTTTTGCGCGTGAATCCATCTACATGGCCTTCTTTACCCTCCTGCTCGTAGTCGCGGTGGCACGCTATGTTCGCACACGCCAGATTGGCTGGCTCGTCCTGGCAGCCGCGGGCTTTGCGCTTTCCTACGCGACAAGTGAGGCCACCTTCCTGACCATCGCGATTTTTGGTAGTTTTCTAGGGGCTCTGGTTGCCTGGGAGCTTGGCTCAAAGCTGCCTCTGCGCAAACTTCTCGCTGACCAGGAAGCGGCCCGTTACTTGCCACGCACCTTCGCTTTTGTGTTTGTACCGCTCTATTTCCTGCTCCTTGGCATCGCGGCCAAGTTGTTCTTTAGTTTGTTGAATACGCTTTCAGTGTATATTAACAACAATCAAGCCATATCCGATCAGAACCTGCTAAATCTGGAGTCGATTACCGTCAAAGTTTTGCCCTGGCTGGGGATTCTCCTGGGCCTGGTCGTCTTTGCTATCCTGGCCATGGAGGTCCGTGGAATAGTCCAGCCGGACCGACGCGGACTGGCACGGCTGGTGGATCGCCGCCAACCGGTGCTTGATACTCTTCTGACGATGCCCTGGACCCACTGGTTCTTCGCTCTGATTGTTGGGTTGGCCATCTTTCTCTTTCTCTTCAGCGTGGTCTTTACTAACATTGCTGGTGGCATTGGCGATGGTATCTGGAAGGGCCTTTATTACTGGTTGGAGCAGCAGCACGTCGCGCGAGGTGGCCAGCCCTGGTATTACTACTTGCTGCTCATTCCTCTCTACGAGCAGATCGGGGTGGTCTTCTCCATTGTGGGTATCATACGCTCATTCTGGAAACCCAATCAATTCCGCCTCTTTATGGTTTACTGGTTTCTGGGCGACTTTTTCATCTACTCCTGGGCGGGCGAAAAGATGCCCTGGCTGATGGTTTTCATGACCATGCCTATGCTGATTCTCGCGGCTATAGGTCTGGAGCCATGTGTCATTGCTTGCTATCGCTTCCTCAAAGAGCGCTTCTTCTCCTCCCAGATCCGTCAGGAGTCGCAAGAGCAAGTGCCTGGGGAGAGTCAGATTTCTCCATTACGCCCGCGCGTTGGGGTTGGCCAGTTTGCTCTGGGTCTGTTCGGCGTTGTCATGGCGTTACTGCTGCTGCTGCCGACTATTCACAATATGTACGAGGTGGCCTATGTTGAACCTGCCGATGGGCCGCACGAAATGATGATCTATGTGCAGACGACCACCGATATAAACCGGCTGATGGCCCAGCTTGACGCGGTAGATAAAAAGAACTTTGGTGGTACTCATCAGATGCGCATTGGCATCTCTGCGGGTGGCGTCTGGCCGCTTGCCTGGTACCTGCGTGACTACCCCAATCTCTGCTTCAACTATCCGACCGCCTGTCCATCCTGGGTGAATAACACCCCGGTGATCATTACTGGTGGTGACGATTATATCCCTGATGCCAAAGTGTATGTCGGGCAGGAATACAAAATGCGCAGTTGGTGGGACGAGGGCTACAAGCTTCCCGCCTGCCAGGAGAATCAGACCCCGTCTAACTCTTGCGCGGACCCCAACCTGGGAACTGGCATCGGGCCTCTGCTCTGGCTCGACTATGGCGATACTCTGCCCCAGACAAACGCCAAATTCGATCTTAAGTTGGCGATCCAACACATCTGGGACTGGTGGTGGTATCGCAGACCCTTTGGTAGCACCGATGGATATTATCCCATGGCTCTCTATATTCAGAACAGTATGGGAGTCAACCCATAATCCAGCGGCAGCGGTTCGCAAAAACGAGAGAAGGCGTCAGCTTTCTCTCGTTTTATTTTTTTCTGGTTTGGCCTACTTGAATCAGCAGAAATATCTGTGGAAATCCGACTGCTTGTTCGTTATATCAATGGTGAGAGGGAAGTGGAGTAGGAGAGAGTGTTTGATCGATAAATAGTTTGTACAGATTATTACTTTTAGGAGGAACACACATGCCCATTACGTATGGAAAAGATGTCATTTATCTGGCCTGGGAAGGCAATGACGAGCACCTGTATGTCGCAGTCTCAACCGATGGAAAAACCTTTAACGAGAAGCATGAGTTGACGAACGAACGTAGCCTCAAAAGCACCCGTCCCGCGCTGATTTATGGAAAAGGGCTAATTTTCCTGGCCTGGATTGATCACGAGGAGCGTGTCAATATTATTTCTTCCCCTGATGGTCTCAACTGGGCCAACAAATATACGATTGCTGAGACCTCTCACCGCAAGGCCGCGCCGTCTCTGACCTTCGCCAATGATCGGTTGTATCTGGCCTGGACCGGTCGCGATCGCAAGAATCATGTGAATATTACTTCGTTTAATGTGGCCGCCGATGGGGAACTGGCTGAGTATGGGAAAACCACGGTAGACGAAGAGAGCACCGAGGATGCCGGGCCAGCCCTGGCATCTACAAACGATCGCATTTATCTGGCCTGGCTTGGCCGCGACGATCATATCAACGTTGTGGAATCCCACGATGGGCGCACGTTTGAGAACAAACGCACCCTGCACGATAGCAGTCCGCACACAGCAACTCCAGGCATCATTTATGGCGATGGCTTCTTCTACCTCTCGTGGATTGGCCATGACGACAAGTTGAATCTGCTCACTTCGTCTGACGCTATAAACTGGTCTAACAAAGTTACGCTGAATGAAAAATCTACCGGGACAGGGGTAGCTGGCCTGGCTTATGGCAATGGTACGCTCTTCCTGGATTGGTCTGGCACCGATCACAAACATCATATTAACATTCTCTCCTTCGATGTCTCCGCCGCCAGTGGCGTCCTGCCTGAAGGTCAGAAGGTTACTCTGGAGGAAGAAGAGGAGAGGTAAACTTTCCCTAAAATAAAGAGCAAGCGCGCATTATAGGCAAATATAGTTTTGCCTATAATGCGCGCTTGCTCTTTATTTCTCATGCATAAGAACGATTTTTCCAATGATCTCGTGATTAGCAAGCTTGCGATGGGCTTCGGCAGCCTGTTCTACTGGCATGATTGCCGAGATTTGTGGCTGGATGATTTTCCGCGCCACCAGCTTAAGCATATGCTCTTCGTTGGCTGGTGTGGTATGCATCAGGCCTCCACCGAGCACATTAACGCGCTTCAAACGCCAGGCTTGCGTATCAACCGTGGCCTTCTGCCCTCCTAGATTGCCGATCAGCACCACGCGTCCCTCGATGGTGCAGGCGTTGATACTCTCTTGCAGAGTTGCGCCGACCAGTTCGAGCACGAGATTGACGCCATTGACACTACGCGCAGCCTCAGCTACATTTTGCTCTTTATGGTTCACGATCAGATCTGCTCCCAGTTGCTGAAGAGTTTTCTCTTTCTCCGCGCTGCCACTGGTGGCCATTACCCATGCGCCAGCCTGTTTAGCTAGCTGAATGGCAATCGAGCCAACTCCGCTGGTACCCGCCCAGATCAGAACACGTTCGCCTTCACGCAACTGCCCGACATCGAACAGACCCTTCCAGGCAGTCGAGGCCGTCAAACCAGTCGCCGCTGCCTCCTCAAAGCTCACTTCATCAGGAATGCGCACAAGGTCGTGCGCTCGGACGGCGATGCGGCTTGCGTATCCACCGCCTCCGCGCGCGCTGGAGGCCCATGTGGTAAGTACGCGTTCTCCAACGCGGAAGCCCTGGCTCTCCGCGCTGACCACGCCCGCGGCCTCTAAGCCAGGAGTAAAGGGCAGAGCTGGAACTGGTCTGCTTCCGTCGCGCTGGAAGAGATCCAGGCGGTTGACCGTCGTGGCCTTGACATCGATCAGCACCTCTTCCGCCTCTGGAAGCGGATCTGCTACTTCGGCGACCCGCAAAACTTCAGGGCCACCAGGCTGACTGAATTGTACTGTTTTCATTCGCTCTTTCCTGCCAGGCTAGTTTTTTAGAGCACACTTGTCATTTTGTACTAGCGCTATTGTATGCTCTCGCGCTGCCGATTGCAAAGTCGTCTATTATACATGCTTGGCAGATGCCAGAGGTATGCCTCTCTATACAGAGTAGCCCAGGATAGAGCTTGTATGCTGCCGCTGACAACTTATAGCGAACGACTTTGCCAGAATGGCAATGGTGCTATACTAAGCACATAAGATAAATACGAATTACTTGTGAGAAAGAAGATAGACGCGTTATGAGTGCTACTATCCCTGTTATCGTCGGTCATCAGGATACGCTGTTGAGCCTGTATTTGCCCGAACGCGGCTGTGGGCGCGATTTTTTTGTGCGCGGCGAGATTGGCCATATCGACCTGCCACGAGCGCAGGAAGGGGGGGTTGCGGGCGGTTTCTTTGCTGTTTTTGTGCCGCCAGATCCCACTCTGCCCCCTCATGCTGAGCCAGCTCTCAAGATCGATACGCATGGCTATCAAGTGCGCCTGGCCGATCCGTTAGAGCATACCTATGCCATGAGTGCGACCATAGGGATGGTGGCACTGCTCTTGCGGCTGGAGGAGCGCTCACAGGGTCAGCTCAAATTGGTGCGCGATGTAGCTGACCTCAAAAACTGTCTCGCCACAGGCGTTCATGCCGCTATTTTGCATTTCGAGGGCGCGGAGGCTATCGATCCTGATCTGAATTCGCTCGAAGTTTTCTATCAGGCTGGATTACGCTCGCTTGGCCCGGTCTGGAGCCGTCCCACCATCTTCGCGCATGGCGTACCTTTTGGCTATCCCCTCTCGCCCGACACGGGTCCCGGCCTGACTGATCTGGGCAAAGAACTGGTAAAAGCTTGCAATCGTCTGGGTATCATGCTTGACCTCTCGCATCTGAACGAGAAAGGTTTCTGGGATATCGCTCGTCTATCAGACGCGCCGCTGGTTGCCACTCACTCTAACGTCCACGAATTCTGTCGTTCCACGCGCAATTTGACTGATAAACAGCTAGATGCCATCAAAGCCTCTGACGGCCTGGTTGGCCTGAACTTTGGCGTCAACGATCTGCGCGAGGATGCCGCGCGCGATGCCAATACCCCGTTATCAGTGCTTGTCCAGCATATCAACTCACTGGTTGAACACCTGGGCATAGATGGCGTTGCTTTAGGTACGGACTTCGACGGCACAACCATTCCTAATGAGATTAAAGACGCTACTGGTATCCCCGGCTTTCTGGATGTGCTGCGTACACATGGTTACGATGACGCGGCCCTGCGCAAGATCGGCCACGAGAACTGGTTGCGTATCCTGGAGAGAACCTGGAAATAGAGACCTTTTCAGCAAGAGGCACAGATTTCATTGTATGCCCTGGCGTAGCATCACGCTTTGCGGCGGGATGCTATCTCTATAGGATGGCGGGCTATGTGAGGCTGCGGAACCCCAACTGGTATTCGCATTAGTTGAGAGGACGTAATCGAGTGTTCCGCCTTTCATCATAAACCAGGGAGGTAGCCAGGGATACTCGCTGCTCAGGCCATTGACCAGCAAGCTTTGCACGTAAAAAGTCGAGGCTGAGGCTCCAGGCGCGTTAATTATAATGGTCTGCCCACCAGGGCGTGTAATCGTAATACTGGGAAAGAGTGGACTGGCCAGGACCAGATTGGCTGTGCCCGGTGTTTCAGGAAACATTCCCAGTGCTGCCCAGACATACCACGAAGACATTTCCCCCAGATCATCATTGCCTGGTAGACCATCGGGCCGGATCGTATACAGCGTATTTTCAACCTGGCGTACCACCCTCTGTGTCTGATAAGGCGCTCCAGCATAGTCGTACTCCCATGGTGTTCCCAGTGATGGCTCATTGCCCAGGAAAGCATAAGGCGAGTCGGAGCGCCCATTCAGTTGCCCAAAAAACGCGTTAAGTCGGGAGACTACCACGCTGTTACCGCCCAGTCCCTGAAAGAGATCCCCAAGATTAAACGGCACCATCCAGGTGTACTGTGCCCCATCGCCCTCTATCCAGCCTGCGGTAGTAGTCGAGCTGTAGGGTGAGAGAAATGTTCCATTCAAATAGCGCGGTTCCAGATATCTATCCTGGGTATTGAGCAGGTATTTCCAGTTCTGAGCCTGTCTGACAAAGCGCTGAGAGTCCTTTGCATCGCCCAGGGCCTGAGCGAAGGCTGCCAGCGCGAAATCCGCGCTATCGTACTCCAATGAATACGCACCTGAACCCGGAAAGCCTAAACCTTTATCGCGAGGTACATAGCCGTAGCCGAGCTGGTAAGCCAGGCCCAGGCGAACCTTATTGGGCCTGCTTGCTTGCTGAATCATCGCTGAAAGGGCGGTCGAGGTATCAAAGTGTGTCCCACCACAGGCATAGATATCGGCGATAATGGCATCGGCTGGATCGCCAACCATGTCATAGGTCTCCCTATTCGCCAGACTCCATTTCGGTAGCATTCCGCTTTGCGTATAGTCATTCACCATTGATTGTGCGATATCGCTGGCCTGGCTTGGTGCCAGAAATGCGAGCAACTGAGCTTCTGAGCGATAGATATCCCAGCCGGAAAAATTCGCGTATTGAGCATAGCCGGGTGCAACTTTATGTCTCTGGCCAGCCGGATAGGTAAAACGGGCTGCACCGCTGCGCTGAGTGGCGGTGAGTTCTGTCGTCACTCTGTTCTGTAGTTTAACCCTGTAATAACCAGCATAAGCTGTCTCATCGGCGTGGGAAAAGGTCGCCATGTATTGTGTAGGATGCAACTCAGGCGAACTGCTGAGTGTGCCTACATAAGGCAGAAAGGGGATATCCTGGAAGGCTGAGCAGCCGGCTCCATTCAGGTGGGTCAGGCTAAAGCCCTTGATGCTAGTATCACTGAAGGCGTATCCACCGGGTGGATTAGTCAAAGTATCAGGACTCCATTGAACCATACCGAACGGAACAGTTGCGCCAGGAAAAGTATAGCCTCCTCCAAAGGGAGCGCCTCTTTGTACCGCAGTTCCTACAAAAGGATTAACCAGGCTGGCGTAGTTAACGCCAGGTGTGGCAGAAAAAATGTGAGCAGTACTATAGGCTTGAGTTTGTGAAATATGGGGAAATAAACCGAGGCTTAGTAGTAGGAAAATAGCTGCGAGCAAATAATTTTTTTGCCTGTGTGACATACCTATCTCCTATGCTACATTTAAGTATTTATTATCGATATACAGTAAAAAATGCATATAATTTATAACAGATTGCCCCGCTTTTTGGTAAAGCTCTGTTTTCTAAAGGTTAGTACGCTAAGTGGTAACATTTTTGACCGAAGTTATAGAGCATAGTTTGCCAGACGTTCGCTCGCGCGCAACGGGAGATACAAAACAAGAGGAGATAGGCACAGACCATCTCCTCTTGTTTTGTTTAGTGCGGAAGGAATCATGCCCAGCGCACAAGTCCTAGATCATGTTTGCCTGTCAGTTCGGGGTGGGTAGGCAGAACGCGCACACCATAGGCGATACTACCGCTAGTACCAGGTTGCAAGCGCAATTCGTAGCGATACGAACCGTCTTGTTCCTGACGCACATACTGCATAGGAAGCTTCTGGGGTACAGTAATCTGCTCATTCTTCTCTTCTCCATAGACCAGTTCTACATTCAGATCCTCAGGTGTTAGCTTTTGCACCTTGACCCAGGCCAGCACATTAACGCCTTCGCCCAGGCTGAGTTGGCCATCGCGGCGTCCATCCGCATAGAGTTCTAAAGCAGGCCAGGCCTGTTGCACGTTGCTTTTCCACGCCGCCAGGACGCGCGCTTTCTCGAAGTGCTTTTGCTCAGCTTGCCGAGTTTGCTGGATATTCGGCACATAGAAGCGCGTAGTGTAATCTTTGACCATGCGGCGCATGCTAAAGGCGGGCGCGCAGGTGCGAATAGCCTCTTTCATGATAGCCAGCCAGCGATGTGGCAGGCCATCAGCACCGCGTTCGAAATACGTGGGGATAATCTCGTTTTCCAGAAGCGTATAGAGTGAAAGGCTATCTGCTTCATCCTGCGCGTTCTGGTCGTGATAGTCGCGTTCTTCGCCGATAGCCCAGCCATTCTCACCGTTATAGCCTTCATCCCACCAGCCGTCCAGAATACTGCAATTAGGTAGACCATTCAGAGCGGCTTTTTGACCACTGGTACCACTGGCCTCGTGAGGACGAATAGGATTGTTCAGCCAGATATCCGAGCCGGATACCAGGTAACGGGCCATATCGATATCGTAGTCCTCCAGGAAAATCACTTTGCCGCGAAAGGCAACGCCGCGTGAGAACTGATAGACCTGCTCGATCAGTGCCTTGCCTGGCTGGTCTGCCGGGTGCGCTTTGCCCGCGAAAATAATCGCCAGCGGGCGTTGTGGATCGTCCAGCAGCTTTTGGAGACGCGGGAGATCGCGAAAAATTAGGGACGCGCGTTTATAGGTAGCAAAGCGACGCGCGAAGCCAATAAAGAGCGCGTTCTCATCGAGCATGTGATCGAACTCGCTGATCTGGTGTGGGCCTTCACCCAGACGCAGATGATGGGCGCGCAAACGTTCGCGAGCGTAAGCGATCAACGTCCGTTTGCGTTGTAGATGAATTTTCCAGAACTCGGCATCGGGAATGTCTCGCACTTTTTCCCACATTTCCTGTTCATCGGCATGTTCAGCCCAATCTTCGCGCAGGTAGCGTTTGAAGAGAGCATCCATCTCTGGTGCGATCCAGGAAGGGCAGTGAACGCCATTTGTAATCGCCTCAATCGGTACTTCGTCCTCGTCAACGCCAGGCCAGAGAAACTGCCACATACGACGCGAGACATTACCATGCAGGGCACTAACGCCATTGTGCTGGCCGGTCAGGCGTAGTGCCAGCACCGTCATACTGTATGTTGGTCCCCAGCCCTGATCTTCGCGGGCCACGCCCAGGAACTGGTCGCGTGTCAGTCCCAACTGGCCCCAGTATCCGCTAAAATAGCGATCGATCAGATCATAGGAGAACGCATCGTTACCGGCGGGTACAGGCGTATGGGTTGTGAAAAGCGAATTAGCCGCGACAGCTTCGCGAGCCTCGCGGAAAGTCAGACCTTGCGCCACAAGCTCGCGACAGCGCTCCAGATTGAGGAAGGCCGCGTGCCCTTCATTCAGATGCCAGGCCGCGGGATTGATGCCCAGAGCGCGCAGCACGCGTACCCCGCCAATGCCCAGCACAATCTCCTGCGAGATGCGCATATCGCGATCACCGCCATACAAGCGTGCAGACAGTTCGCGATCCGCCGGCGCATTTGGGGAAACATCGGTGTCCATCAAATAAAGAGCAATGCGCCCGGTCTGTAGTTTCCAGACCTTGGCATGCAGCTTACGCCCTGGAAGGTCTACGCTGATCATTATCTCATTGCCATCGGCATCGACTGCTGGGACAACTGGTCCCTCTGAGAAATGCAGTTTGTCATAGAAAGCTTCCTGCACGCCTTCACGCGTAATGCGCTGGCGAAAATAACCCTGTGGATAGAGAAATCCCATTCCCACAAAAGGCAGCCCCAGATCACTGGCCTCTTTGCAATGGTCACCTGAGAGAATACCCAGGCCACCAGAGTAGATCGGCAATGCCTCGTGCAAACCAAACTCCGCTGAGAAATACGCGATAGGGCGCTCAGACAGTTCGGGATAAGTGCGTGAGAACCATGTCTCCTCTGCTCGGGGATGCATATAGCGATCAAAAGTAGCCAGGATTTCATCATAGCGTTGCAGGTAGCTCGTATCTTCGGCTGCGCGCCCTAATGAGGCCGGCTCGACCTCGCTTAGAAAGCGCACCGGGCTGTGTCCCACGCTTTCCCACAACTGAGGGTCCAGATCCTGATAGAGTGAACGCGCTTCAGGATGCCAGCTCCACCATAAATTATAAGCCAGTTCATAGAGCCGGCTTATGCGTGCTGGCATTATCGGAAAGACCGTCATGCGGCCATAGACTTTCATAAATGCGTATCCTTCCTTGTTCAATTATCTTCAGTATAGCTCTTGCGGGAAAAGAGGTCAACGGAGAGCCAGCTTCTATTTTAATTGCTAGACGCCCTTGCTGTCGGTTGCCAACACTCTTATACGCTTTTTTAATATGAGCAAAACAAGAAGAAGCCGGTAGGTGAGGCTTTACCGGCTGCTAATTCACGTTTTGTGGGCGCAAATAGGAAGATATTAACGTTTCTTCTGGTTAATGATCAAGCCTTGAGGGCAGATAGTCTGGTCTCTGGCATTAACCAGTGGGATTGTCTTTAGCCATACCATAAGCTATACTAGAGTCGTCTGAGAGAGAAAACGCTCAGTGAAGCCTCCTGGCGGACAGGAAAAGAAGGATAGGGGAAACGCATGGCAGTGCGTAAAACAGGGCGCACAGAGAAAGCAGCAGGGCGCAACAGCGAATCGAGCAGACGCATAAACTTGTTGTCCGCCGTAGCAGGTGGTCTGCTAATCTGCGTAGCTCTGGCCTGCTTTGGCTGGCTGATAGCGAGTCAGCACAATGCTGGCCTGACGTTCCGCTTCCCCTTCACTGGCTCGCAGAGTCAGCCCACCGCGCAACCAACTGTCGATCCCCTGCTTGCCGCGGGGATTACGCTTGCTACCCCTGGTTCTGGCCAGACGGCTCTTCTGAACCGCCAGCAGGCTCTCTTGCTGGCCAATCAGATGGAACCTCAAGCAGCAGTCCACGCGAGCAGCGTCAACGCGGCATACATTCTGTTCAGCTACAAAGGAAGCACCACCACGACGGGTGCTTTAAATAGCGTTCCCGCGTGGCTGGTTCACTATAGCAAAGTGGTTTTAGCCGCTCCTGACAACGCCGCTGACCCTCATGCCACTAATACTCCTCATGAGTGCTATCTTTTTCTAGATGCCAATAGTGGGCAAGAACTACTCGCGCTCTGGACCTAGTGTGTGTACTAGCTTTTCTCGTTTGTTGACGGATTGGCGACAACCACATCGTGCATTTTAATCCAGCCATGACGCAGTGCATGAACCACAGCGGCTGTTCGGTCATTAACCGACAATTTTTTAAGTATCGATGTGATATGGTTTTTAACTGTCTGATCGCTGATCTTCAAGGATTTCGCGATCTCTTTGTTGCTGTTGCCACGCGCGATATAGTCAAGGATTTCCACCTCGCGACTTGAAAGCGGAGAATAGAGATCCTTGGTAGCCGGTTCCTCGTCATCTACGACCAGTTCGCGGAATGATTTAAGTACCCGGCTGGCCAGTTGCGGCTTTGAGAGAACATCATCATTAATCAGGTACTCGCCCTGGCTGACGCGGCGTACCGCGTCAGTGAGTTCCGCTGGCGTAATTGTGCGCAGATAGTAGGCAGCCGCGCCGACTTTAATTGATTGAAAGAGGCGCTCCTCATCTTCAGTGGGTGTTAGCATCATCACCGCCACGCGCGGCGCGAGGTGGCGGATTTGTCGAGCGATCTCCAGGGGATCAGCCTCGCTCAGGCCAGCGTCGATCAAAGCAACATCGGGAGTGCCTGTGCGTGCCAGTTCCAGGATTTCCCGCATATTGGTTGAAGTTCCGATAATAGTACAACCGCCCATCTGTTCGAGCGTCGTACATACTCCCACGCGAAACAATGGCTGTTCGTCAACAACAATGACTTTGATGGTTTCCATGGCATTTCCTCATAGCAAAGCAGGCAAAGCGGAGAGCTAGTCGCTATCCTACCAGCGTTTCTATCGGCCTGTGGCCCTTGCTTCCTCGCAAGACAGGGGAAGTTTGGCGCAGATTGATCGATGCTTGCCTATTATACTCAATATGATCAGCTTTACACAAACATACAGTATTTTTAGCTATATTCTTCGCTGAAGATAAACGTTATGGTAAAGAAAAAAAGAGCACATAATAGTTCATTTATTATGGCTCTTTTTGGGATGAGAGCAATAGCATCTGGTGGTTGCGCGCAAAAACAGCGACCCTATCTATGCTCAAATTCGGCTGCTTCTACGCTTTACGCTGGTTCTACCATTTGGGGCTACCATGCAAAAAAAGCGCGGTCAGGCGCTAACAAAACCTTCTTTTATTCCTCAGCGTGCGCTCCTCTGCCAGGGCGCACAGTTAACAGGTAGGAATTAGATCGGATCAAGGCTTTTCAATGTCGTATTAATTGCTACCTTGAGAGTTTCTATTACTCCCCGCCCAGTGACAGCTACCGACTCGAAGCTAGCAACACGATAGGGGTTCAGGTACTGTTCGAGCACTGAAACAGGCAAAATATCTTCTTTCAGGTCGCGTTTATTCCATTGCATCACGAGGGGGAATTCCGCGACATTCTTGCCCATACGTCGCAACTGTTCCTGGAGTTCGTTCCAGCTTTCCAGATTTTCCTTCAGCTTGCTGGCCTGTGAATCAGCCACAAAGACCACGCAATCGGCATTGCGCAAAACAGCGATGCGGGTTTGTTGGTAGAGCACCTGCCCCGGTACAGTATACAATTGAAAGCGAATCTGATACCCGAAGACTTTACCAAGGTCAAGTGGGAGCAGGTCGAAATACAGGGTGCGTTCCGTCTCTGTATCAATGGAGACCATTTTTCCTACATCGTTGGGATTAACTGCCTTGTGAATGTAATGCAGATTCGTTGTTTTACCGCAGAGACCAATCCCGTAATAGACAATTTTGCAGTTGATCTCGCGCTTGAACCTATTAATCAAGGACATTCTTCTTGTTCTCCTACCCGCTTACCCGTGTCTTTTGCGCACAGGTAGACAGACACGCCGTCCATTTTCCCGCGAAAAAAACGTCGTAACGCGCCTCCAGCCATCGCAACGTCACTCGTTTGTCGCTCTTGGTATGGAATAGTATACTCCATTTTGCCTGAATTGCCAACCTGCTATTTCTCACGTACAAGGCGATGAAAAAGTTCAATTTCGCGTGGAGAGAGGTTCCAAAGTGTATTCGACCGGCTCTCTTCTTGTAAGTGCTGGTCGCAGAGTAGAGAGAAGCTCTGCATTGGTGTAGATCTCCCATTGACGAAAACCCAGGAAACCGCTAGACTAATAGCCAGCACCCTGAAGAGCATAAACGCCTGATTTATTATAGATGAGGTAGGAAGTAATGGCTATAGATACCCCTGTGGACACAGATTTCGAGGTTGTGATTGGCCTTGAAGTGCATTCTCAATTGTTGACGCGCAGTAAGATGTTCTGTTCTTGCGGCACCGATTACGCGAACGCCGCGCCTAACACGCATGTATGCCCCGTATGTATGGGGATGCCAGGCGTGCTACCGGTGATCAACCGTCAGGCGGTAGCCTATACCATTATGACCGCCCTGGCGTTGAATTGCTCAATCCCGGAGTACTCGAAGTTTGATCGTAAGAACTATCCTTATCCAGATCTGATGAAAGGGTATCAAATCTCGCAGTACGATGTCCCGCTCAGCCATGATGGCTATCTTATAATCGAGCACGGTGGACAGACAAAGAGGGTTGGTATCACGCGTGTTCACCTTGAGGAAGACACAGCGCGTTTGCTGCACCACGATGGTTATAGCCTGGTGGATATCAACCGTTCCGGTACGCCGCTAATGGAGATCGTGAGTGAGCCCGATATGCGTAGTCCCGAGGAAGCGCGGCTGTATATGCAGAAGTTGCGTGAGATTCTGATATACCTGGGCGTCTCGTCCGGGCGTATGGAAGAGGGAAGCCTGCGCTGCGATGCCAATATCTCAATACGCCCACGTGGTCAGAAGACTCTGGGCGTAAAAACCGAAATCAAAAATATGAATAGCTTCCGCGCTGTTGAGCGTGCTCTGGCTTATGAAGCTCAGCGCCAGACCGCCGTCTTGCGCACTGGTGGAACTATTCACCAGGAGACGCGCGGTTGGGTAGAGACAAAGGGTGTAACCGTTTCGCAGCGTAGCAAAGAAGAAGCGCACGATTACCGCTACTTTCCTGAGCCAGATCTGCCGCCATTGGTGATTAGCCGGGTCTGGGTTGACGAATTGCGCGCGAGCCTGCCAGAATTGCCCGATGTGCGTCGCCAGCGCTACGTCAGTGTTTATGGGATTTCCGCCCAGGATGCTAATGTGTTGACCGAGGACAAAGCTTTAGGCGATTACTTTGAGCAAATCATCGCCATCTCGCAGACAAAGGACCGCAAGGCGCGTGCGAAGGCTGCCTGCAATCTGGTGCTTAACGATGTAGCTCGCCTGCTCAAAGCCAGCGCTCTTTCTATTCAAGCGAGCCTGTTCTCTCCCGCGGCAGCCGCGAACTTGCTCGACTTGCTCGATAACGAGCGCATTACCGGCAAGCAAGCGAAAGAAGTGATCGATGAGGCTTTTGCCACTGGCAAACTGCCAGCAGAGATTGTCAAAGAGAAAGGCTACGCGCCACCAATCAGCGACACCTCTGCTCTGGAAGCAATCATCAGCGAAGTGGTTGCCAACAATCCCAAAATTGCCGCTGATTATCGCGCTGGTAAGACCAATGCCGCGCAAGCGCTGATCGGCCAGGTGATGAAGCAGACACGTGGTCAGGCCAGAGCAGATATGGTACGCACCTTGTTGCTGGCCAGATTGGATGAAGGAGCAGCTTCCTGATCTACAGCTTTCTCTTTCTAAGACCGGGAAAGTACTTGAAGCACTGAAACGGCATAGGCAGGAACAGAGCTTTTTGCCTTGAAATAGAGCAAAGGCAGACTGTTTTCTCTAGCCATGGCAAAGAAGAGGCGGGCTGGCTCAAAAACATCGGGTGTTTTTGAGCCAGCCCGTATAAATTAAAGCAGTTTAGAAATTGCGCCGTATCTCCCGTTTAGGCTTCTTGGGAGGCTTTACCGGGCGGATCGGCTTGGCCTTTTTGCGTCCGCCGCCACGCCGGCCCCACTCCTCGCTATCTTCTTCTTCCTCTTCTTCCTCTTCTTCCTCTTCAAAAGCTTCTTCTTCTGACGAAGAAGGCTCCTCTTCGTTAAAGTCTTCTTCTGCTACCTCTGCTACCTCTGCTACCGGTTCCGTATCATCGTCAAAGACAATGGTCGGGATTTCGTCTTCTTCAACTGTAGTATCCTGCTCAATTTCCTCCTCTTCCTCAATCTCCGGCTCTACAACGGCGCTCGCGCGTGTCTCTCTAACCGTATCAGTTGTGCTGCGCCCTACCTTGCGCAAAGGGGTTGGTTCGGGCACTTCAGCCTCGTTTATCTCAGCCTCTTCAGGTTTAGGACCACCGATCACCCTGCGTCCTGCTGCGATATCCAACCAGAATTGAGAGTAGTAATGTGGTCGCTCTGCGTCTTTCTCGCTGTCTTTCCTTGTCATAACTCCACCTTTTTCCATAGGCCCTCTATTGAGCCTTGTACATTGCTACTGTTATCAGCTATTGCATGCAGTTTGCCACAAGAAAGGCACCTCTGCCAGGGCTAGCTGTCTGCCGCCAGACAGTTAGCCCTGCTCATCCGTGTTTTCAAATAGCTGGTCAAAAAACCAGAGCTGGCTTGTTAGCGGAACGCTTAAAAAGCCTTCTCTGCGTCTACAAAGCAGACAGAGATCATACCTCTGAGGTATCATAAGAAGAAAGTTACGCTCTGTCAAGATGCTCTTCAGAGCATTTCACACGGCTAATCAGGCCATTTCATTGCCTGTCAACCCCTCAAGTGCATGAATTTTTTTGTCAGGGTATTGGCATGGGTGGCAAACGCTCCTATAATACATTAAGAACCTATTTTAGGCCCTCTGTATCTGGTCGCACTGCTTTCTATTTGCCAGAAGGTTTTTCATTGGAGGATCTGGCATGTGCTCAGCCTCTGTTCCCTGCGCCGTCCGCGGCGGAAAGCTTGCGCCTGGCGTTAACTAACTGGAGGAAATCATTGGCGAGGATACTCGATACTATTGATAGCCCTGAACAATTGCGCGTGCTTACCTATGCGCAGATGCGGCAACTGGCTGAAGAGATTCGGCATGAGATTATTGAAAAGGTCTCGACTCATGGTGGTCATCTGGCTCCTAATCTTGGTGTTGTTGAGCTTACTATGGCATTACACTATGTCTTTGAGACTCCACGTGATCTCCTGGTGTGGGATATCGGACACCAGGCGTATGTTCACAAATTGTTGACCGGAAGGCGCGAACAGTTTCACACGCTTCGCCAGTTTGGCGGTCTTTCTGGTTACCTCCGCCGCGATGAGAGTCCTTACGATACCTTTGGAGCCAGCCATGCCAGCACTTCGATATCAGCGGCTTTGGGCATGGCTGTAGCACGCGATTTACGCGGTGAGGATTTTAAAGTGGTGGCGATCATCGGCGATGGTGCTCTGAGTGGCGGTATGGCTTTGGAGGCGATTAATAATGCGGGTAGCCTGAAGAAAAATCTGATCATCGTGCTCAACGATAACGATAAATCGATCTCCGATAACGTAGGTGCGCTCCATCACTATTTGGGCAAAATACGGCGTGTAGAGACTTCGCGCAGCTATCGTCTCTTACGCGAGGTAGCAAAAGGCTCAATAGAGCGCCTGCCAGTGGTTGGCGAGGTAGCGCGCGAGGCTGCCGGGCGCGCAGAGATGAGCTTCAAGAATTTTGTGATGCACAGTAAGAGCGGTATGATTTTTGAGGAGCTGGGCATCAAGTTCTTCGGCCCCTTTGATGGTCATGATCTGCCTCTGATGGTAGATGTTTTCGAGAATATCAAACATATTGAGGGCCCGGTGATTGTGCAGGTAGTGACCAAGAAAGGCAAGGGCTGGGAGTTCGCTGAGAAGGATTCGACCAAATGGCATGGGCCTGGCGCCTTTGACTACGCGACCGGTGAAATCAAGAAGAATGCTGGAGATCCGCCGAGCTACACTGAGGTCTTTGCCAATACGCTGGTCGAGATCGCGGAGCAAGACTCCTCAGTAGTAGGTATAACCGCCGCGATGGCTGAGGGCACAGGCCTGAAGAAAATGCATCAGCGTTTTCCTGAGCGTTACTTCGATGTTGGTATCGCGGAGCAGCATGCCATCACCTTTGCCGCGGGCATGGCAACTGCTGGCCTGAAACCGGTGGCAGCAATTTACTCAACCTTTATGCAGCGCGCCTTTGACCAGGTCTTTCACGATGTCTGTATCCAGGACCTGCATGTGGTCTTTGCCATGGATCGCGCCGGCGTGGTCGGCGAAGACGGTCCCACGCAACATGGCCTCTTTGACATTGCTTTTATGCGCATTCTGCCTAATATGAAGCTCATGGCGCCCAAAGACGAGAACGAACTTCGCCATATGCTCTATACTGCCATCTACCTGGATGGTCCTGTCAGCCTGCGCTATCCACGAGGCAAAGCCCTGGGTGTTCCGCTCGATAAAGAACTGCACAAATTGGAAGTTGGCAAAGCTGAACTGCTGAGTCCTGCGACCCTTGAGCAAGCAGAGCAACAGGACTGCGTCATCCTGGCCTATGGCTCGCCTGTTGAGCAGGCCGAGCAGGCAGCGCGTGAACTGGCTGACGAGGGCATTCATGTGGCAGTCGTCAACGCGCGCTGGGCTAAGCCGCTGGACGACACCATGATCCTGCGTCTGGCCAAAGCTACGCGCCGTGTAATCACTATAGAGGATCACGGCATAGCTGGGGGCTTCGGCAGCGCCATTCTGGAACTATTGGAGGCCCACGCCCTCCGCTATATTGATGTGCGTTTAATTGGTTTCCCCGATCGACCGATCGAACACGGTGCTCCCTCAATCCTCAAAGAGCTTTATGGCCTGACTTCGTCCCACATCAAGGATGTAGTTCGCGATCTCGTGCATAGTTCCTCGAAAGGCTACGAACTGGCGCATTAAACCAGAGAGTTAGGGATGCCCATGCGTACGAAGGCATCCCCAATCTTTCTGCTAGCTTAGCGATGATGGGTAGCGGATGGCCTGGTAAACAACCAGGCCATCCGCTACCCATATCAAAAAGCCTTCTGCAAGGCGCCGCAGGGGCAGGGAGTCCCTTTGAGAAAGTCAGGGCGGAAGTCTTCTTTAGCTTGTAATCTCGCCATCGCGCATACGGACAATTCGGTGCGCGATCTGACCGACCTCTAGCGCGTGTGTAACGAGTACCAGGGTCTGGCCCATGTTCTGGTTAAAGCGTAGCAAGAGATTCATAACTTCCTGCGCGGCCTCACTGTCGAGATTGCCGGTAGGCTCATCAGCCCAGACAATCGCCGGATTATTGGTTAATGCGCGGGCGATGGCTACACGCTGACGCTGTCCACCAGAGAGTTCCGCGGGCCGATGGCGCGCTCGTTCGCTCAGACCTACCTGGTCCAGCAGTTCCAGAGCTCGCTGGCGAGCTTTGCGCGTCGAAGCTCTTGCCACCAGCATCGGTAGCTCGACATTTTCGACTGCGCTGAGCATGGGCAGAAGATTGAAGTCCTGGAAAATGAAGCCCATGTGGCGCGCGCGATAACTCGTGCGCTCATTGTCTGTCAGATCGCGCAGGTTATCACCCTGAATAAAAATCTCACCGTCGTCAATCGTGTCCAGACCAGCCAGGCAGTTCAGCAGGGTCGTTTTGCCGCATCCGCTTGGCCCCATAATCGCGACCATCTCCCCATGTGTTACAGCTAGAGAAACATCGTGAAGGGCCTCCACGCGCAGGCGCCCGCTGCGATACACCTTATTGACGCTTTGAGCCTGGATAATGGGCTGTCGTGTTTGCATGCTCACCTCTCTGAGAGAAACACTCTCAATAAGAAAGATATGGATATCATAGCATGCCAATCCGCGCCTTTGCCAGTCAGGCTGTCTCCCGCTGGCAAAGGCAAAAGAGCTTCTTCCTTTGCTTTTTGTCATCTTACTTGTTCAAGACTAGCAGGCAGTACACATACCGAGGAGAATTTGATACTGTACTGCTATTTCACCAGAAACAGTGCCTCCGTGCGGCTACGGGCATTGAGCTTCTCGAAAATATTTTGCACATGCTTATGTACTGTGGATTCAGCGATGCGCAACTCGTGCGCGATCTCCCGATTGCGTTGTCCCTGGCGAATCAAGTTGAGCACTTCGCGCTCGCGTGTGGTCAAAGGGAGATTGCGTTTGCTCTTTTTCTTTGCCGTCGCCAGGGTCGGCAGTTTGCGCTCAGAGGAGTGAATGGAGTGCTCACTCCTGATTTTATATGTGCTTGCAGGCTTAAGTGTCCGCAACAGCGCCAGCAGTCGTGTGGCCAGAGGATAGGGTATATACAATTCGTCCTGCGCGGCACGGCGAATAGCTTTTAGCAAGCTATCAGCGCCGCTATCCTTCGTAATATAGCCAATGGCTCCACATTGGAGCGCGCGTAACACATGCTGTTCCTCGGATAAGGCGGATAGGATAACCACGCGCGCATCTGGCGCATTGTCCAGGATCTGCCTGGTAGCCTCGAAACCATCACAGTTCGACATCATCAGATCCAGCAAAATCACATCTGGCCGTGTCTCTACTGCTCGCGCGATAGCCTCTTGCCCATTACTTGCCTCCGCGATAACCTCCAGATCTGGCTCCTTTGCAACAATTTCGCGTACTACTTGCCGGAGCAACAAGTGATCATCCGCGATCAATATCTGTATCAAATGGCCATTCCATCTCCAATGAATAGGGTAAACAAAAAAAGAGATGAATATATGTACTCTTAATTACACTATACTTAGCCCCACAATAAGCGGACAGTGTTTTTGCTGCGGAGATGAGGCTGCAGGTGCATCTGGCCCTCTATTTGTAAGCGCGCACTTGAGTCAGGCCTCTGTCGCTACTATCCCAAACTTTCTCCAGCTAATGCGGCTTGTGTACTCGCGTAAAAGGCAGCAAAAAGCGCTGTGAGTCGCAGATGAAATCCAAACCAGGTAGCCCGCGGCTCACAGCGCTTTTTGCTGCCTTAATACCTCAGCGCTTCTGTTGGGGTAACTTTACCCGCCTGCCATGCGGGCAGCACAGCAGCGAGTAGTGAGGAGACCAGGGCTGCCACAACGATCAAGCCCAGTTCTGACCAGGGAATAGTGAAAGTCAGGCCAGTGTGAAATTGCTCGAAAAAATTGACGGCGAAAATGTTGTGCGCCAGAATCAGCCCCAGGATTACACCGCTCAGACTGCCAGTAATGCCGACAAAGCACGATTCGCAGAGAAAAGCGCCCTGAATCAACAGGCGTTTACAACCTAACGCGCGCAGCATACCAATCTGCTGGCGTCGTTCGATTACCGCGCGTGTACCAGTAATCGCCAGGGCCGCCACGCCCAGCAGAAGCGTCAGGCCGACTACCCCCAGCAAGACATCGCTGAGCAGGATGCGTGGGCCGCGTACCGACCAGATCTCGTCCTCCAGGACCGTCGTTTCCATGCCATTGTCCAGGAAAGCTGAGCCAATTTGCAGAGCCAGAGCCCGTTTATCCTGACCTGGAGCAACCTTCAGGTAATAGGTCTGTTGATTAGGAGTAGCTGCACTGGCCGTGAGCGTGGGGAAAGCCGCGTGCGAGAGATAGAGGCCAAAGTGAGTGCTATCGCTGTTATCGACGACCCCGATAATTGTGAATTTTTGCGCCAGTGTACCATTGAAATCGCTTGCGTTCAGTGTGCCCCCAGACCTGGCATTGACTGCCACATTTTGCGCGTTCGCTCCTTGAAGGTTCAGCGTCCAGATATTTGTAGCGGCAAAACTTGTCTGACCCTGGTAGACGCCGCTGAGCGAGAAAGCATAATCGGGGTCTAAACCCGGCGGATAGACAGGCGCGCCCGCGTTAGCCGGGCTGGGCGAGTTTGGATCGTAGACGGGAGAGTTGATCAGACTATTCGGAGCATAGGGCAGGGCAGTGTTGTCAATCAGCGCGTAATTGGGGTGAGTCTGCAGCGCTTGCCAGACGGAACTATCATTACTAAAGCCCTGCGCTCTTGCCACTAGATGCAGTCCATTACCTTGCAGCAGACTGCCACTAATTACCTGAGCTGGATAAAGATGCCAGGCCGGATTGAGCGCGTCTGGCTGGATTACGCCGACATCGGTTGTAATACTGGTGCCAATTTCCGAGAAGGCTTGCGGATTGATACCGTGGTTGATCAGCGCGCCAGGCAGATCAGGTACGCCCTGGAAATAGGCGACTGCCTGAATATCATAGCCGCCCGTTTGTAGATCAATGTTGGTATAGGTGTCCTGCATAGCGTTCGTAATCACTGCCATCACCGTCATAGCGAAGATAACCAGGCTAAACATGGTCACGCCCAGACCTGTGCGAAAGCGGTGATGGAGGGGATAGGACGAGGCCAGGCGAGCCAGCATACTGGAACTAGGCCACCACGCGCACAGCGCTAATAAAGGCCGGGCCAGCAGGTCCGCATTGGCCATAAAGGCCCAGACCGCGCCAAAGACCATCATCGTAGCCGCGACAAAGAAGATCTCAATCCCGCCCTGGAAGCGCGGCAATCCTAGAAAAGCCAGCGCATCAAAGGGTAGTGCCCAGTATGCCATGATGCTCAGACCTGTCAGAGCCGCGAAGATACGCCGGGTCTGCTTGTGCCACGAACTATGACCGGTAAGCGTTAGAAGCCAGTCTACCAGCGTTTTTAGCGCCAGGCTTACGCCCACGATCAGAAGTGTCAGGCCCAGCGAGAAAGGTGTAATCTGCGAGCTATCCAGCCCGAAACGCAGCAGGCCATAGCCCCCCACCAGCGGCAGCAAACCAGTACGCGCGGCTGCGGAGATGAAGCCGATGGCTATCTCGGGAAGTTGTTCCAGAAACAGGCGGCGCATCCGGTGCGTTACACGGCCGCGTGCGAAGCTCTGCCACAGGCTCGCGCTCAGTTCGCGCAGGGTCAGAGATGGTCGCTCGATCTCCGGCAAATTGCGCAGTGCATCCACCACCGTCATCCGGCTTACCAGCCAGGCCGAGATCGTCACAGAAGCAAAGGTAAAGATTACACCCAGACAGTACGCGAGCAGCAAGCTACCTGGCTGAAATGACAGTTTGAGCGGAAAGTTAAAGCGTGCGAGAATAGGTGTCAGAAAGTACACTAACGCAGCTCCGACTCCTACCCCGGCCAGCAGACCGATAAACGAGGCGAGCAGATCGTAAAGCGTGCCCTCGAAAAGATACATCAGCACCAGTTGGTGACGCTGTACCCCAATGGCACGCGCCATCCCCATCTCAGCACGTCGTTCGGCTGCGAGCAGGACAAAGATCAGGAAGATCAGCAGCAAACCAATAGCCAGAGCGAACAGCGTAAAGAGGGCAAAGATCCGTGAGAAGATATCGTTAGCCGACTGTGAGGCCTGGATACCCTGTTGCTTGACCTGGATCACATGCACAGTATTACGCGGTATCGAGTGTTTCAACTCTTCAGCGACCTGGGATGAACTGACACCGCGACTATTCTCAACGTAGACATAATTGAGATCGTCTCTCGTGTGCTCAAGTGGGCGAAAGGTCTGGACATTGCTAATAATAAACGGCACCTGTCCGACCAGGCCTCCATCCTGGACAATTGCTTGTACATGCATTTCGTAGCGCTGTCCAGGCCAGCGCTGTGAATAGAGGTAAAGCGTATCGCCCGCGTGAGCATTGATTAGCAGAGCCAGCGTATGATTGAGAAAGACATCGTTTGCTCCCTGCAATTGCGCGATAGTATGCTGGAGATGAGGATTGGTGTCATCAAGCAGGCCACCAAAGCCCTTCTCAGTACCCGCGATCAGTCCCATCGCCGAGACCTTGGAGCGCACCTGGCGCGAGGTCACATCGGCCAGCAGAAGGTTGTGCTCAACCAGCGCGGCAGCCAACGCGGCGATATCGGGATTGTGCTGTATCCTCCGGTGCAGGTAGTAATAGATCCATTCGTCGAAGAGGCCAATATCTCCATGCCCCCCTTCGACAGTTTCATCGATATTGCCTAGATTAGTGACCGCGACAGTTTGCACCGTTGAGGTAATCACATTGCCAGTCGCCAGCACACTGGTCAGTAGAGTAGTTGAAAGCATCAAGGCAAAAACGATCAATAGCATCTGTCCGCGCCGCCTGGGCAGGTTACGTGCGCCAATTTTGAAAAAGATCAGATTGCTTAGTGCCAGGATTACCACGCTTGCCAGGATCACCAGGGTCAGGATTAGCAGAACAGTGGTTAATGTATCAATTGGCATGCCGAAGAAGTTTGTCATATGCTTTTCCCAAACCTATGCTTTACGCAAAGCGTTGTAAAACAACTGAGCTAGCTGAAAATAGCCGGTATCACTGGGATGTAGCCCATCGTCGCTAATATATTCCGGGTGAGTTTGCAGGTTATAACCCTGCTCGGAAAGATCAACCAGAATCGCGTGATGGCTGGCCACAACGCTCGCGATGGCTACATTATATATCGCGATTTGCTTATTTAGCCCCACCAGATTCTTCCCATGAAAATACGGAACGCTGCTCAGGTCAGGCACATTGCCCACTGCGATACGTGCATGTGGAGCTGCGCTATCCAGGCGGCTGAGCAACGTATTCAAATCGTCTTTGTAGGAGCTCACTGGCACACTCGTTGCCAGATCATTGACTGCTAGCCAGATCGTCACCAGCGCTGGATGAGCGTCCAGTGCAACTGGCAACTCGCTGGTCAAAGCATCGTGGAGTGTAATGCCAGGAATACCTAGATTGATCAGGTGAAGATCCCCTTTCAGCAACTGGACCAGATCAGTGGGCCAGTTCCGGGTATAGGGATCGCTAGAGCCAGTACCAAAGGTATCCGAGGCTCCAATAGCCACATAGGTCAGACTTTGTTGCTGGCTCTGTTGCCGCGTAGTTTGATCTGGAGAAGCAGCGGTTTGTTGCCCACAGCCACTCAACTCAAAGGCACAGAGAAAGAGCAATAAAAACAACCCGGAGATGCGCGCGGTGCGGACCCTTCGGCTGGGCGCGGAAGTTTCCCAAAGACCTCTTTTCTGCGCGACCAGGCGGAAAAAAAGGGGACGAAACGCACTCGTAAATATGCGTCTTACGTCCCCGCGCGCAGTCTGAAAAATTCTTTGTTGACAGACGTAGGTAATGTAGTACAAGCGAGACAATCTTTCTACTACCATCGCATTGATTGCGCTTCAATCGCGAATTATTTTTCTGGGTTTGCTATAGAAATGGGGAGATATTCGCCAGGCAGATATCTCAAGAATATGCTTGTTGTGCTTTCCCTCCATGCAGAGGACCGCAATGCTTGCTTGCCAGAATTATAACATAGTCAGTCACTCCCATTCTTAAAGTATGCGCGCATGTAACAGTAAGTACGCGCGCGTGTAACAGTCTTGAGAGATAATCTTTAAGAATGGCAGTGTTTAAGCATGGATGGAGCGCCACATTCCTGGCCAGATCTCGTTTTTCGGAGTCCAGTAGTATGAGAAAAGGGCGCGAAAAAGCCCTGGTCCGCGCCCGTCAAATTTCTTGCGTCCTGCTACGCACTGTGCTATACTTTCAACTTAGCGGAGAAGCATCCGTAAGAAAAAGCAAGAAATACACACGCTCTCGGATCGATGTATGCCCTGGTATACCTCGCATGTTGTAAGGGTTTGTGAAGCTCGGCTTCACCTATGGCCGTAGGGTACCCTTGCATCGATGGGAAGAGAGCGGAGGATCAAAGGGAGGTCCATTTGGCGAATATCATTTCAATGAAACAACTCCTTGAAGCAGGTGTCCATTTTGGCCATCAGACGCGTCGCTGGAATCCGAAGATGCAGCAGTTCATTTTTATGGACCGCAATGGCATTCATATTATTGATCTTCAGCAGACAGTGACGCGCCTCAACGACGCGTACAAGTTTGTCGAGCAGTTAGCCGCTGATGGCGGTACCATTCTGTTTGTTGGCACGAAGAAACAGGCCCAGGAGGCCGTAGCTGAAGAGGCCAGGCGTTGTGGCATGTACTTTGTCAATCAGCGCTGGCTGGGTGGTATGTTGACCAACTTCCAGACCATTCAATCGCGGATACGCTATCTGCGCGAGCTGGAAGGAAGGCGTGAGCGCGGCGACTTTGAGCGTCTGCCCAAGAAAGAAGTGCAGCACTTGCAGGACGATATGAATCGTCTGGAGCGCACGCTGGGCGGTATTAAAGACATGAAACGCTTGCCTACTGCCATTTTTATTGTAGATACGCGCAAAGAGCGCACCGCTGTGTTGGAGTCCCGTCGCCTGGAGATCCCCGTGATCGCGCTGGCCGACACCAACTGCGACCCGGATGAGATGGACTATCCAATCCCCGCCAACGACGACGCTATTCGCGCGGTACGTCTCTTGTGCGCTAAGATCGCTGACGCCGTCATTGAAGGTCGTCGCCAGTTGGAAGCGCAGCATAAGGACTCGGAACTGCCGGAAGAGAGCGCAGGCGAGCCGATCGATTTTGTCAGCCCAGCCGCTCCTGAAGAAGCTGCGCCAGTCAGCGTTGAGGCTCCGACTGAGAGCGCGGAGATCGCTGAGCCTGAACTGGCCACGCAAGACGCTCATTAGTCACACGGCCTGATAGGAAGGCGGGAGAGTGGGCTACCCTGGAAGAGATCTTCTGGCCCTTTCTCCCGCCTCATTATGCCAATTTGCACCAGTAAGCGCAGACACGCATCACACTAGAATCATTTTGTCAAGCACTCAGGGTCCGTTTCCGATGGTCGGAGACGATAGACTTTCCACGGAAGCCTGAGTATTATACCCAGTGAGTATGAGGAGATACAGACTATGGAGTATACTGCCGCAGACGTAAAAAAGTTGCGTGAGCAGACCAATGCAACGTTTGCTGATTGTAAAAATGCCCTGACCGAAGCCGGAAACTGGAATGAGGCCATCAAGCTTATTGATGCCAGAAGTGACCGCAAGGCAGAGAAAATGATCGCTGCTGGTCGTGAGACCAAACAGGGAGGTGTTTTTTCGTATGTGCATCATAACAACAGCGTAGGTGTTCTGCTGGAGCTGAACTGTAGCACCGACTTCGTTGCTCGTAGTGAAAGCTTCCAGGCATTGGCCCGCGATCTGACATTGCAGATTGCAGGGGTTGCGCCACAGTACATCAACTTTGAAGACGTGCCTGCCGAAATTGTTGAGACAGAGCGCAAGAAAGTTCTGGAAGACCCGTCACTGGCGCGTATTCCAGACAATAAGCGCGACGAATTCATCAAGGGTAAACTCGACAAAGTCTTTGGTGGGCAGGTGTTGCTCATGCAGCCCTTTATCAAGGATGAGGCTTTTAAGATCAGCGATCTGTTGCGTAAAGTCATTGCTGAGACAGGTGAAAACATTATCGTGCGGCGCTTTAGCCGTTTCGCCCTTGGCGAATAATAGCTGGCGGGCCGGTCAGTCTCGTGCAGGATGGTCGGCCAGATGCTTACGCATGGGAGTGTAATGGTTATGTCGCAAGAGACTTCATCTCTCAAATATCAGCGCATTTTGCTCAAGTTGAGCGGAGAAGCGCTCAGTCCGCGTAAAGGCTCAGGCATTGACGCTGAGACTGTGCGGCGCGTCTCCGGGGAAATCAAGCGAGTTTATGATCTGGGGGTCCAGGTGGCAGTTGTGGTAGGTGGCGGCAATATCTGGCGCGGCGTGGATGCGGCTGCGACAGGCATTGATCGTGGAACCGCTGACTACGTTGGCATGCTGGCCACCGTTATGAACTCGCTGGTGATGCAAGATGCGATGGAGAAGCTTGGTATGGTAACACGTGTACAGACCGCGATCGAAATGCCACCAGTGGCCGAGCCATTTATTCGCCGCCGGGCCCAACGCCATCTGGAGAAAGGTCGCGTGGTCATTCTCGCAGCTGGTAGTGGCAATCCCTTCTTCACCACCGATACTGCGGCAGCTCTGCGGGCTGTTGAACTGAATGCTCAGGTATTGCTTAAAGCAACCAAGGTTGATGGTGTCTATACTGATGATCCCGTGCGTAATCCACAGGCCCAGAAGTTCGATGAATTGAGCTACATGCGGGCCCTGAATATGGGGCTGAAAGTGATGGATAGCACCGCGCTCTCGCTTTGCAAGGATAATCACCTGCCAATAGTGGTTTTTAACCTCTATGATGAAGGTGCTCTGGAAGCTATTGTGCGCGGCCAAAAGTATGGTACGCTTGTCCATGACATGGAAGAACCACAGTGGAGTACGAGTCATTGACACATGTGTCTGTTTCTGTTGTTTGCTAGAAAGAGACCATGTATTTCAGAGACCGGGGCGTCGCATGAGCGCGCCCTCGTAAAGGGAGCAGGACTATGGTAGATGATCTTTTTGGGGATGCCGACCGGCGTATGCAAAAGGCGATCGAGGCCTTGAAACAGGATCTCGCCGCTATTCGCACTGGTCGGGCCAGTTCCGCACTGGTTGATCGCATCACCGTCGATTACTATGGTACGCCGACGCCGATTAGCCAGGTTGCTACAATTTCTGTGCCGGATGCGCGTATGCTGGTAATCCAGCCGTGGGATCGCAAGCAACTGGCGGATATCGAAAAGGCGATTCAGAAGTCGGACCTGGGTATTAATCCCAGCAACGATGGTCAGATCATCCGTCTCGTGATCCCCCCGTTGAACGAAGAACGCCGCCGGGATATGGTCAAGACCGTGCATAAGAAGTTGGATGAGCATAAGGTGGCTATTCGCAATGTGCGTCGTGATGCTCACGACAAACTGCGCGATCGTGAGAAGAAGAAGGAAATTTCCGAGGACGAACTGAAGCGTAGTACTGAGCGCTTACAAAAGCTGACAGATCGCTTCATCGATGAGATGGACAAGATTTGCAGGTCCAAGGAACAGGAGATTCTGGAGGTCTAACGTGCCCAGGATACAAGGGCTTTTCTCCTCGTTGCAGGGAAAAGAAAAAACGCAGTTGCAAACCGTTGCAGATCCTCATGCTGAAGATGAGCAGTGGCCTGGTGTGCGCCATATGGCCATTATTATGGATGGTAATGGCCGTTGGGCTAGCAAACGCCACTTACCCCGCCTGGCTGGTCACTCGGCTGGCGTGGCTGCTCTCCGACGTGTGGTTGAGTGCGCTTCTGATGAGCGTATCGAGATGTTGAGTGTCTATGCTTTCTCGACAGAGAACTGGGCGCGCCCGAAAAACGAGGTAGAGGGCTTGATGCGCCTCCTGTGGGAAACCATTCGCACAGATCTACAAAAGCTTCATCACAAGGGTGTGCGCCTGCGTCACCTTGGACGCCTGTCTGGTCTTCCTACCGATATTCAAAGCGCGATCAATGAGATGGTTGAGTTGACAAAGAATAATACGAAGATCGCGGTGAATGTCTGCTTTAACTACGGTGGCCGGGCCGAACTTGTCGATGCTGTGCGCCAGATCGTAGCCGATGGACGGGACCCCTCCTCGATTACCGAGGAACTCATCAGCTCTTACCTTTATACGCGCGATCTGCCCGATCCTGATTTGGTAGTTCGCACAGCCGGGGAGATGCGTGTGAGCAATTTCCTGCTCTGGCAGTCCGCGTATAGCGAGTATTATGCGACTCCAACCCTCTGGCCAGATTTTGGCCGCGAGGATCTACTGGCAGCACTAAAGAGCTTCCAGCAGCGGCAACGCCGCTTTGGCAAGCTCTCTGCGTCTTAGCGAGCCACGAACCCGCCATCCGCAAAAATTCCCAGGTGGGTAGGAAAAAGACGCTGATCATTGTTATTCGCTCCTGGTAAAAGCATAGGCGAGAAGCGTGCTAAAGGCAAGCATGCAAAGAAAGCCCCGGCCTATGCTTTTACCAGGAGTGTCTGGGTAAAATGTATTGAGATGATACATCTTGGATAGGTGCGTTGTGCAAAAGGCAAGCGAGCAAGATAAACAAAAAGACGACCATGAGCGAGACAAAGAGAAAGCTGAAAGGCAGTGGTCGCGTTCAGTCGTTCTAAGGTCGTTAACTGCCGCGGTAGCCATCCCGATTGTGCTGGCTTCCCTCTGGCTAGGAGGCTGGTGGGCCTTTGCTGCCGCAGCTCTGGCAACCGGCCTATCTATTTATGAGCTTCATGTCATGCTGGTACATGAAGGCTATCGTCCGCTGATTCTGGTGAGTGCAGGCCTTTCCGCGCTCTTTCTGGTTGCCGCGCAATTTCCTCAACAGCAGCGTTTGCAATTGTATGAAATCGGTATTAGCGCGGCTGTTCTCATTTTGTTCTCTACACTCCTTTTTCGTAAGAGATTGGAAGGAACTATGCTCGATTGGGCGCTAACGCTGACAATTGCTTTTTACGTTGGCTGGCCAATGAGCTTTTTGCTCCTGTTGCGTGGCTCCCAGATTGGGTTGGGAACTGGCTTGTGGTGGCTCCTGACGGTTTTTGGTGGTGTATGGGGTTTTGATACTGGCGCGTTTTTCGCTGGCCATTTCTTTGGTCGTCACAAACTTGCTCCCCAGATCAGTCCGAGTAAGACCTGGGAAGGGGTGTTTGGTGGCATGATTTTTTCAGTCGCTGCCGCTTTGCTCTTTATAACCCTGCCTATGGGCGTACCCTGGTATCTGACAGTACCTTTTGGCATCGTCCTTGGTGCGGCAGCGGCGCTCGGCGATCTGGCAGAATCGTTGCTCAAACGCCAGACTCATGTGAAAGATAGCGGGCATTTTATGCCTGGCCATGGTGGCATGCTGGATCGTCTGGATAGCATCTTATTCGCGGCTCTTGCGGTCTACATCTTCGCGCAGTTGCTGGGACGTGTATAACTTTATAGCCCGGCTCTGATCTATGGTAACATGGGAAGTTGCCAGTGCTAATGCGTGTTATAATCTGACAGGAGGAGGACGAGCGTCCAGTTCGCCCCAATACCAGTAAAGCATAGGCAGATGAGAATTCTGCCTTTCGAGATAGAAGATGACTAGTTTGCCCAGAAGGATTGCACTATTAGGTAGCACCGGATCGGTTGGCCAGCAAACGCTGGATGTGGTGCGTTGTTTCCCCGATCATTTTCGCGTAGTGGCCCTGGCAGCTCGACAGAATGTTGATCTCCTGGCCAGCCAGGCGCGCGAATTTCATGTTCCTGTGACCGCCTGCTTTGCCGAATCCCCCGAAGTGGCTCTGGCAGCTCGTGCAGCCTTGCCCAATGTTTTACTGGGCGAAGAAGGTTTGCTGGCAGTCACGACGTTGCCCGAAGTTGATATTGTTGTAGCAGTAGCCTCCGGCCTGGTGGGTTTGCGTCCAACCCTGGCCGCGATCCGTGCTGGTAAAACCATCGCCCTGGCCAACAAAGAGACACTCGTTATGGGTGGCCATCTGGTGATGGAGGAAGTTCGGCGCACGGGTGTGGCGCTTTTGCCAATCGATAGTGAGCACAGTGCCCTCTGGCAATGCCTGCGTGGCGAAGAGATGCCCCATGTGCGGCGCCTGGTTGTGACGGCCTCTGGTGGCCCTTTCCGCCGTCTGCCCCTGGAAGATATTCGCTCGGTGACAGTTGAGCAAGCACTGGCTCATCCCACCTGGCGCATGGGACCAAAAATTACCATCGATTCCGCGACTTTAATGAACAAGGGTCTGGAAGTTATCGAAGCCCACTGGCTCTTTGATATTCCCTATGAGAAGATTGAGGTGGTGGTTCATCCTGAGAGCGTGATTCATTCGATGGTGGAGTTCATCGATGGTTCAATAAAAATGCAGGCCAGTCTGCCCAGTATGCACCTGCCAATCCTGGCGGCTATCGGGTATCCCGAGCGCCTGGATACAGCTGGTACTGGTCTGTTGCGCGAATTGCGCTGGCCTGATGTGGCGCGTCTTAATTTCGAGGAACTCGATCTCGCGCGTTTCCCCTGCTTTCGCCTGGCTCGCGAGGCAGCGCAACGCGGCGCTACCTATCCAAGCGTGCTGGTTGGCGTGGATGAAGAAGCAGTCGCGCTCTTTCTGGCGGGTAAAATCGGTTTGCTGGATATTGCAAAGCTGATCGAGACTCTGCTAGAGGAGCATCAGCCGGTAGCCGACCCGGATGTAGACGCTATTCTTGACGCTTGCGCCTGGGCTCGTCAGCGCACACGCACATTGTACGAGCAGAGTTACGGGAGGACGATTTGATGCCATTAAGCAATCCCTGGTACTTACTGGCGGCTATTCCAGTATTCGGGCTGTGTGTTCTGATTCATGAGTTAGGGCACTTTCTTACTGCGAAATGGGCAGGCATCCGCGTTGAAGAGTTTGGTCTGGGCCTCCCTCCTCGCTTCGTGGGTTTCCGCAAGCGTAGCTATGGCCGTGGCTGGGAAGTGGTCTGGTTCGGTGGTCCGCGCAATCCTGAAGATACCTATGAAGACCCGTCACTGTTGGACGATGTCACGGATGGTATAAGTACCGCCGCTGGTAGTGTGTCTCAAACGGCTCTCGGTATTAGATCAAGAGGTACCCCTAATGTCGAGTTAGATCGTCACGAACGGCATCACACAATCTATTCGCTGAATTTTCTGCCGATTGGTGGCTTTGTGCGTATGCCTGGCGAAAACGGTGATTCACGCGATGTGAATGGGCATTACGACTCAGGGACTTTCGCGGCTAAAACAGCTGGCAAGCGCATCATTGTGCTGGTCGCGGGTGTGACGATGAACATCATCCTGGCAATGGTGCTTTTCATGTTTGCTTACGGTTTCGGTCAGCCTGTACCGGCTCCTCAGGTGGGCAGCGTCGTGGCGGGTTCTCCGGCGGACCAGGCCGGCCTGCGTCCCGATGATACCTTTATCAGCGTCAACGGTCAGCGTGTCCAGCAATTCTCTGATGTGCAGAATATTACGAAAACTGTGATCAGCCAGAACAGTGACAAGCAGACTGTGCCTATCACGATTGTGGCTCGTCATAAAGGGCAGACAACGAACTTTACAACCGTTGTCAATGTGCGCGTTCATCCGCCCAAAGGCCAGGGCGCGATGGGTATCGTTTCAACTGCGAACACCATCCTGCTCACGTATCCTTTCTGGGAGGCGCCAGTCAGAGGCGTTGGTGAGACGTTCAGCGTGACTGGTCAGTTTATCAGCACCATTGGTCAGATGATTACTGGTCAGACTCCCGCGAGTATAACGGGCCCTGTGGGCATTGTAAAATTTACCGGCCAGGTAGCCCAGAGCGTCCCTACTCAAGGTTTGTGGCCAATTCTCAGTCTGACCGCGATCTTAAATATCAACCTGGCGATTATCAACATTTTGCCTTTCCCAGCCCTGGACGGCGGGCGAATTTTCCTGATTCTCATCGAATTGCTGCGCGGCGGCAAGCGCCTCAAGCCAGAATTAGAAGGAATCATTAATCTCGCGGGCATGGCAATTCTCTTAACGCTTATGGTAATCATTACCGTTAGCGATGTCTTGCATTGGAACGGTTAAAACTTTGTGTTGAAATCATTTTGAAAGGCAGTTAGTAGAAGCTATGCGACGGAAGACCCGGCAGATTCATGTTGGTAACCTGGCCATTGGAGGCGCTGCGCCGATTGCGGTCCAGTCCATGACCACTACTTACACCCGCGACGTGGCAAGCACGGTCGCCCAGATTCATCGTCTGGAGGAGGTTGGGTGTGAGATTGCGCGTGTGGCGGTACCTGAAGAGGAGGACGCGCTGGCCATTGGTGAGATCAAACGCCAGATTCATATACCTCTGGTTGCCGACATTCACTATAAACATTCACTGGCTCTGGAGTCTATTCGCCAGGGAGTTGATTGTGTGCGCATCAATCCAGGCAATCTGATCAATGGTCGTCAATCTCTGGATGAGATTGTGCGTGCTTGTAAAGAGCGTGGTGTGGCTATGCGTATCGGTGTCAACTCCGGCTCGATTGACGCGCTGGATCAGCGTGGACAGATGGAGCGTATTCAGGTGCGCTTGCGTGAGGATGGCACACTTGAGCGCAGCGATCCCGCCGAGGCCCGGCGTCGTGAGCGCGAGCAGTTAGCGGAACGCATGGTGACCAAAGCGCTGGAATATATTAGCTGGTGCGAAGAGTTGGATTATCACGAAATCAAAGTCTCGTTGAAGTCCTCCAACCCTCTGACCGCGGTCGAAGCCTATACACGTTTCTCCGCGCGCTCGGATTATCCTCTTCATCTTGGTATCACCGAGGCAGGCACGCTCGTTAGTGGCGCGGTAAAATCGGCGGTCGGCCTCGGTCTGCTACTGGCTCAGGGCATTGGCGACACTATTCGTGTCAGTTTGAGCGCTGAGCCAGAGGAAGAGATCCCGGTAGCCTATGAAATCCTGCGCTCGCTGGAACTGCGCAATCGCGGTGTCACCTTTGTCTCCTGCCCCTCCTGCGGGCGTGTTGAGATCGACGTAGTGAGTGTAGCCAATGAAGTGGAGAAGCGCCTCTCCAAAGTTCAGACCCCCATTCAGGTAGCTGTCATGGGTTGCGTCGTCAATGGTCCTGGCGAATCGCGGGACGCCGATGTTGGTCTGGCCGGCGGCAAGGGCCGTGGCGTGATCTTCCGCAAAGGCAAAGCGATTAAAACGGTGCCTGAGGACCAGTTCCTGGACGCCGTGCTCAAAGAGGTAGCCAGTCTCTTGCCCGCCAGCGAAGCTCGCCTGGTCTATCCAGAAGGAGGCATTCAAGAGACTGCCGGCGTCCATCGTACCCGCGACGAGGGCATTGGCACTCACGCGCTCACGGTCAAACCATAGAGAGGTGTAACGCTACGCCGTTTTTGCCAGGCGTTGAGCCTTTCTTGCCCGTCTTCTCACGAAGAAAAGTATGCCAGATACGACTACTGCTAGCGCCAGGAACCCCTCTGCCCATTGTGGTGTATTCATGGGGAAGGTTGGTATCCAGCCTGGCAGTTGTGTGCCTGTATTATTATTGGCGGCCATTGGAGATGTGCCAAAGGGCGCTGCATGGAGTACACCCGCGCTATTGACACTCAGATCATATGTCACCTGTGGGCTGGGAGCATCCAGGCTGAGATAGGTAAACCAGCTATTTGGCCATACCCAGCTCATATTGCGGTCAGTGGAGAGATCGTGGTACAACTGCGTGGACAATTTTTCCTGGAAAGCCAGCTTCAGGCCGCTCGCGCCCGGCACATCGCTACCGACAGCAGACTGGCCGATTCTGGCGTTCAGATCAGAGATATTGAGTGGCATATCGGTCAGGAAGTAGAGGTCAGCCTCGACCTGCTGCGCACCAAGCGCCAGCACCTCCAGTGGTACCCATGGACGGGTCGTTTTCATCGTGATCAACAGAGGCACGCCATCGCCTTCTTGCTGGTGGCGCTGTTCCGCCAGGTGCGTATCGTATTTCGCCGCCATAAAGATCGGGCTGGCCTGCGCGTAAACCAGCAGATGATCGTGTGTCTCTTCATCCAGGAAGAAACCATTCTGTACCGCCCAGTTAACTATCTCCTTGCCGCTTCCCTTAATCACTGTCACATTCAGCGCCTCAACCTGCACTTGCTGCAGCACCTGAGCGGATTGAGCCGAGGTCATTTGGGGGACATCAAAGCTAATGTGTGCTGGGTGGCTTTCGAGATTCAGACGTTGTAGCGTCCACGCCCCACCATCTTCAATTTTATCCGGCACCGCCGGCAGCGGAACGATCCAGCCCACATTGGTGGCTGATCCTTGATAAGAGAAGCTGGTCAGGTAATGTTCGACACCATTATGCCACGCAATCAGTGTTGAAGCCCGTCCCAGGCGCACATCGCCATCGGGCGCGATTAACCCACCGCAGGCAAAAGCCGAGCCAGTCTGGAAGATGAAAAGAGCAAAGGCAAGTATGGGGATAAGCAGAAGTTTCTTACGCATCGTGAATTCCTCCAATAGCAAAATTTTCGAGTATTCATCCCCGATGACGTTAGCAGATGCAGAAAAGTTCCCGTCGTCAGCCAGCCACCCATGAACCAGTTTTGCCCTCACAGCAGGCTAGGCGAAGATCAAAGAAACCATGGCAACAGTAGCAGATAGACAAAAAAAGAGACGGCCTTATTGGAGCCGTCTCTTTTCATAAGTGGGCAATACAGAACTCGAATCTGTGACCTCCACGATGTCAACGTGGCGCTCTAACCAACTGAGCTAATTGCCCTTGAACGGAGATCATAATAGCATGCTCGGCTTCGCGCTGTCAAGAGGTTTGTTACAGATCTGTTACGGATCAGCGATATTGTCAGGTATCGGGAGATTTTCTGGCGTATGCGAATGCATAGTATCTGCTAGCAAACCTTCATATATCCAACTTACTCGTTCCATTTGAAGCATGATCTGACCAGTGTTTTCTCTGGCCTTCAGGCATAGGTCTACCCGCTCATTTGTCTACAATTATTTCATACACTCCAGGTGCTTCGGATGGGTGTGCAGGAAAGAGAAACTATGGTATGATACAGCGGATAAAAAGTTGATTCGCTCAGTCCGCCTGAGTGCTAATTCTCCAGGAAGATAGTCTCCCAGCAGAGCAGAAGGATCTTTCCTCAGTGGGGAAGGTGTAAGCGCGGTGAGCTTTCACTATGGGAGTATGACGCTGCACATTCTGATCTTGAATGGACCCAATCTCAATACATTGGGCACGCGTGAGCCGGCAATTTATGGAACAATGACGCTCGCACAGATTATCGACGTGGTGCGCGCGCGTGGAGCGGAACTGGGCGTCGAGGTAGAGGCTTTCCAGTCGAACTACGAGGGCGCGCTGATCGACCATATTCAACAATACGGCGCGCAGACGGATGGGATTATTATTAATCCAGGTGCGTTTACCCACTATTCGCTTGCGCTGCGCGATGCACTCGCCGGGACGAAATTGCCGCTGATTGAAGTGCATTTGAGCAATATCTATGCCCGCGAGGAATTTCGCCATCATTCGGTAATCGCGGCGATCGCGCGCGGGCATATCGTGGGCCTGGGCTGGCGTGGCTATCTGCTGGCTCTGGAAGCTCTGGTAGAACTAATCCATGAAGAACGAGCGAAGGGAATGTCATGAGTCAAGAAACACTCCAACGTTTACGTGTCTGGCTGACCGAACAGAGATTGGATGCTTATCTGGTCACACATCCGCAGAATCGCTCGTATTTGAGCGGCTGGCTGAACGATGATACTGAGGGCGCTGGTATGCTTCTGGTAGACAGGGAGCGGCAGGTTTTGCTGACTGTCCCACTGTACCAGGAGATCGCAGCTAGAGAAGCTATGGGTTGGGAGATTCTTGTACCACCCGCGCGCGAATACGCGACCGCTCTGGTCAAGCTTGTCAGTGAGATTGGCGCAGTGCGCATCGGTTTCGAGGCTTCTGCGGTGACTTACGCGGAGTACGAGCATTTCAAAGCAACTTTCGCTGGCGCGGTGGAATTAGTTCCTTATGCAAAGAGTGCGATCGATACCCTGCGGCTGGTCAAGCAGCCCTATGAGATCGAGCTACTGCGCCGCGCCGCAGCGATTACAGATCAGACCTTCGCCCATCTCTGTAACTGGCTGCAGCCGGATATGACTGAGAAGGAGATCCAGTGGGAGGTGATGCGCAAGATGCTGGAACTGGGAGCTGATGGTACCTCTTTTGAGACCATTGTAGTCTCCGGTCCCAACGGCGTAATGCCTCATGCTCATGCCAGTTCACGGCGTGTCCAGCGTGGTGAACTGATTACCATCGACATGGGCGCGCGCTATAAGGGATATTGCGCTGATATGACCCGCACCATCTGTCTGGGTGAGCCATCTGAAACACGGATGGTCGAGCTATACGAGACGGTTCTGCTGGCGATGAAGACCTGCGAAGCTGGTCTGTATGCCAATATTTCCGGGAAAGCTGCCGATGCACTGGCACGCAATGTGCTGCTCGCGCACGACCTTGGTGATTACTATATCCATGGCACTGGCCATGGCATTGGTTTGCAGATCCATGAAGCGCCAGACCTCAAGCCGAGCTCACCCGAAGACATGATCCTACCTGCGGGTTCAGTCGTTACTGTTGAACCAGGAGTCTATATTCCTGGCTGGAGTGGCCTGCGCATCGAAAATAGCGGTATTGTAACCGAAAATGGGTTTGAAGTACTTACGCAATCACCAACTCAACTGGTGGTTCCGCGTTAAAGGAGTTTTTGTTTATGATTTCGACGGGCGACCTGAAAAAGGGAGTAACCTTTGAAATTGAAGGCCAGGCTTGTTCTTTGATAGAATGGCAGCATGTGAAGATGGGACGCGGTGGTGCGATTGTGCGTATGAAGCTGCGTAACCTGCGGACCGGAGCAACATTTGATCGAACCTGTGATGCCGGTGATAAATTTCCGCGCATTACCCTGGATCGCACGACTGTTACATATCAGTACCAGGATGGTGATCAGTATCATTTTATGGACACGCGTACCTATGACGATATTGTTTTGAGTTCTGAGCAGCTTGGCGATACTAAAAGTTATCTGATCGATAACTTGGAACTCGACCTGATCCTGCTCGATGAGAAGCCAATCCAGGTTGTCCCACCGGAAAAGCTTGTCTTACGCGTTGAGTATGCAGAGCCCGGCTTTAAGGGTGATACCGCTACTGGTGGCACCAAGCCAGCGACAACTGAGACTGGTTTGGTAGTTCAGGTGCCGCTCTTTGTCTCGACTGGTGATCTGATTCGCATCAATACTACCACTGGCGCTTACGTCGAGCGCGCATAGGCATCGTAAGAAGTGGGGCTACCCACTTCTCCGCTCTTTTCTCTACTGCTTGCGGCGCGGCGCGGCCTGTGCGAGGAGGGGGACCAGAGCACAGCAAGATTTTTTAGGAGAAAGCGACTATGGAGAGGAAAAGGACCGCCCCAATCGAAGCCCCGGAGACCCAGGCTACCCCAGAGGAAGCGAGCCAGATAGTTGAAGTCATAAGCATTGCTCAGATTCAGGGACTCGTACGCTTGCTGGATCGTAGCGATATTTCTGAACTTGAAGTCAGACGAGCCAGTGAAGGTGTTCACCTGGTTTTGCGCAAAGTAAAGGCGCAGAATGGAGCCGTATTAACTGGCGAGATGATACACGCGGCTTCTGGTGAGAATGGCGCGGCGGACTCAGCAGTGAATGCGAACCAGCATCAGATTGTAGCACCGCTGGTAGGCCAGTTTCATCCCTGGCTTAAGCCGCGCGGTGGCACGCTGGTTGCGGTCGGCGATCGCGTTAAAGCTGGTCAACTGGTTGGCACTATTGAGTCCCTGAATGTGCTGAACGAAGTCGAAACAAGCGTGGCCGGGCGTGTAGTGGAGATTCATACACAGGACGGGCAACCAGTAGAATATGGCCAGGTACTGATCACTATCGAGATAGCCGGGTTGGAGGAAGCCTGATGCTATTCCCTGAGTTTGAACTTGAACCTCTGGCAGATTGGAGTGTGACACAGGCTGTACGTTACCTCAAAGATCTTCTGGAGACAAATGCGGGACTGCAAGGCGTCCGGGTGCATGGAGAGATTTCCGGCTGCAAGACTGTTGCTTCTGGTCATTGTTATTTTACATTGAAAGACAATGAAGCGCAGTTGTCATGTGTCTTTTTCAAATACGCGCGTCTGCGCTCAACCTCCCCGGAACTGCGCGATGGCATGGCGGTCGCGGTTAGTGGGCGTTTTTCGCTTTACGAGCGCGATGGTAAACTGCAACTTTACGTAGAGCAGGTTGAGTTAGTTGGGACAGGCACGCTGGCAACGCGTTTTGAGCAACTCAGGGAACGTCTGAAAGCTGAAGGATTGTTTGATAGCGACCGTAAACGCCCACTGCCAGTCGCGCCGGCGGTAGTCGGCATTGTTACCTCGCTTCAGGCTGCGGCTTTGCATGATATGCTGCGCGTTTTGCATACTCGCTATCCACTGACCCGGGTTGTGATCGCGCCAAGTCTGGTTCAGGGCAGCGAAGCGCCCGCCGCAATTGTCCAGGCCCTGGATCTGCTCAACGAGCATGGGGAAGCGGAAGTACTGATCGTAGCACGCGGTGGTGGCTCAATAGAGGAACTCTGGGCCTTTAATGAGGAGATCGTCGCACGTGCTATCTCACGCTCGCGCATCCCAGTCATTAGTGGTGTGGGCCATGAAACTGATTTTACAATCGCCGATTTTGTCGCCGACTACCGCGCCTCTACGCCGACCGCGGCAGCAACCAGGGCGGTACCCAATATCGTCGATTTGCGGGTTGCGGCACAGGAGGCTCAAGAACAACTGGGCATCTTGCTCGAGGGTATTCTGGCGCGCGCTCGTGATGATCTGGCACACGCCGAGCGCCAGCTTGAACGTGAGTCTCCGCGCTCGCAGCTTGAGCGCCTACAGCAGCGACTCGACGGTACTATTGAGATGCTACAAAATGAGATGCAGCATCAGCTTGCGCTCCAACAGGAACGTTTGAGGGGGACAACTCTCAACCTGCACTCGCTCAGCCCATTGCTGACGATTGAGCGTGGTTTCTCTGTTGTACGGCGCGCCAGCGATCAGAGCATTATAACCAGCATTGCTCAGGTCCAGACCGGCGATGAACTGGCGATTCAGGTGACCGATGGACAGATCTTCGCTCGGGTGACAACTTATTAATTCGTGGCAAGCACAGCGCCTTGCCCTGGGGAGATGTTGCGTATGGATGCATTTACGACGCTTTCTTACGAAGAAGCTTTTGAGAAACTCGAACAGTCCGTTAACGCTTTACAGGATAGGCACCTGGACCTGGATCATGCTCTCAAATACTATGAAGAAGGCATGAAGCTAGCGCAGTATTGCCATGATTTGCTCCAAAAAGCCGAATTGCGCGTACAGCAATTGCGCGTTATGAATGACGGAAAATTGGAGAGCGAACCGCTGGATCTGGCGTTAAGAGGACTGCCGGAACAAGGAGAAAAATAAACAAACGCATGCAAGCACTATTGACAAATCAAATCTTGATCGCATCTTTTCTGGCCTGGGCTGCTGCCCAGCTTAGTAAGACTGTTTATGAGTGTATTCGCTATCGTGAATTGAAGCTGAGGCGCCTGGTCTCTTCAGGCGGCATGCCCAGTTCTCACTCAGCCCTGGTGACGAGTCTGGCCACGGCGACAGCGCGGATCACAGGTCTCAACTCGTCTATGTTTGCCATCGCAGCTGTTTTGGCTGCGATCGTCATGTACGACGCCGCTGGTGTACGCCGCGCTGTGAGTATCCAGGCTCGTATTCTCAATCAAATGATCGAAGATGCTTTCCAGGGCAAGCCCTTTGCCGAAAAACGCCTGCGCGAACTGATTGGCCATACCCCTATTCAAGTTTTTGTCGGCGCATTGTTAGGCCTGGGGATTGGTCTGCTCGTCACGGGCTAATCTTACGCTCTCTTGCTACCTCTCTGATAGTATTTTCAGAGCAAATTAGCGAAAAATTTGCATTCGCTCACAAAATTCTCTACCATCATTGCATAGACACAGGTATATGATAGCCCATCATTCCTGTGTCTATTCTCTTCTATCCTTTCCAGCTAGATAGGAAAAGCGCGTAGATAAACTGACTGGAGTCACTCCTCAACTTTCCTTTGCGCTAGTAGGGTAACTTTTATCTACAAAACACTTTAAAATGATGGAGATACGTAGAAAAGGAAAAATTCTGAGTCAAACATAGCTGAGCATTGACAATTTGTAGTATAATGTCGCCCAAGGCTGCGTTACCTGTTTCCTACATGCCGAGTTGAGAGAAAGGAGGATAGCAGCCTCGCGAACTGCTAGCTTTTTTGTGACCGTCTTTTGATCGTCTCCACATATGCGCTCTTGCTCACAGAGTGTTTTGTCACCATTTGACTCAGAAGTTTGACGGACCCGCATAGGCGAAGGAGGAGCCACATTATGGACTCTAGTATCCGCGAAGTTACCACCTCAGCAGCTCTGGAGGAGAAGAAAAAGCTCCGCAAAGAGTTTCGCTATTTCGACATGATTTTTTACACTGTTGCTGGTATTATCGGTATTGACACCCTTGGCGCTGTTTCCTCGAACGGCGGACAGGCTTTTACCTGGCTAATCATCTCCGCTGTCACATTTTTGCTTCCTTATGGCCTGCTGACTGCTGAACTTGGTAGCACCTTTACCCAGGAGGGTGGTGTCTATGTCTGGTGTAAGCTGGCTGGAGGACGCTTTTTCGCCGCTCTGGGGGCCATTCTCTACTGGATCTCCAATCCGCTCTGGGTGGGAGGCACGCTTTCTGTTACCGCGATTGGGGCGATCAAGGTCTTCTGGTTCAAGGACCCCAACTATCTATTTGGCGGTGGCACAGTAACAAACGCACTGATCGAGATTGTGATCGCGTTGCTCTTCATCTGGGGTGTCACCTGGAGCGCGATCATGTCTCTGCGCTTTGGCAAATGGCTCTCCGTTTTTGGCTCCTACGTCAAGATGGGTCTTTTTGGTGTCTTCATCATTCTGGCTCTGATCTACTTCTTCGGTGGCCACTCAACGGGAGAACATGTTGTTTTGACCGATTTGATCCCACATAATTTCACTCTGATTGTCAGCGGGATCCTCCCAGTTTTGATCTTCAACTGGGTGGGTTTTGAATTGCAGAATGGAGCAGGAGAAGAGATTGAGCATCCACAGCGTGATGTGCCGCGTTCACTGATTCGCGCGGGCGTGATAGCGGTGCTTGGTTACGCAATTCCGATTGCGGTCATTCTCTTTACTCTGCCAAGCAGCCAGTTGTCGAATGCCAGCGGTTTCCTTAACTCGTTCCAGATCGTGAGTGGTATTCTGCCTGCGGGCCTCGCGACTGCTTTAGGCTGGCTGGTCTCTCTCGGCATTATTATTGCCCTGGCCTCCAGCGGTGGCACCTGGATCATTGGCGCGGATCGTACTTATGCCATCGCCTCTCTTGATCGTACTGCCCCGTCTTTCCTGGGACGCTTCAGCGGTCGCTATGGCACGCCAATTGCCGTAAATGCTATGTCTGGCATCACAGCGAGCATTGCCATGATCGCGGCTATTCTGGTATCGTCTTACGCGGCTGGGAGTGGTTTGAGCACGTTGTTTGGCCTGGTGATTGGTTTTACGATTTCAACCACCACCCTTTCTTATCTGTTCATTTTCCCTGCGTACATTATCCTGCGCTACAAATATCCCAACGTTCATCGTCCCTACAGAGTGCCGGGTGGGATGGTTGGCGCCTGGATCGTCACGATTCTCCCTATGATATACGCGCTAATTGCCACCTACTTTATCCTGATCCCGGCTGACTCAACGGTTGCCAATAACAATGTCAGTCGCCTGACTTACGAGCTGACTCAGTTTATTCCTCTGGCAATCATCGTTTTGCTGACCATAGTCTTCTATGTTTGGGGACAAACCGAAAAGAGAAACCAGGATGTTGTCGTCGAAGTAAATCTGGCTGACACTAGCGAAATTGCCATCGGAGATTAGCTCTTTGTCGCGGCATAGTACGCCTATGCGTATGAATCATGCCTGCTTTTGCCTCTCCTTCTGGGAGAAAAGCAGAGATTTGGCGGGCGTGCAGCGCCCGCCAAATCTCTGCAAAACAGACTCTGTTGGCGAATGCGCTTCCTGGGTGGGCGGGAGAATTGAGCAAGAGTGTCATTCGCCAACAGAGTCAAAACAACAAGGGTGGGGAGTACATGCGCTTATGCTGCTTAGAAAAGATCTGGGAACTCATAGTTCCTGCCGGTTTTTCGTAGATAGTTACCCCTGAGATCACCGACCGATGACGCTGCGCAGATCATTGACCACCATCTCCAACTGCGAGGCGGCTTTTGTGGCGGAAACTGCGCCATCAGCGAGTTGCTCATTCACCTGGGTTGTGACTTTGATCGCCGTTCCCAGTTTCTGGCTGCTGTCGCCCTGGTAGCCACTGGCCTGCTCAATATAGTTGGCGGCTGTGATCAGATGTTGCAGACCCTGCCTGACGGTCTCGATATTTTGCCGGTGCCAGCTTTGTTGTAGCTCTATACCGACCTCGCCTAACTTACGAGAGGCGATCCGCGTGGCATCTGTATAGTACTGCAATGATTGCTGACCGACCTGGATCGAGTCCAGTACCCATAGTTGCGCAGAAGAAGCGCTCTGCTGCTTTTTCGCCAGCGTATTCAGTGCCTCGCTATTCTCGCGAATCTGCTCGACCGAACGCATGATCGGACGCGTGATGCGGCTGGAGATCCAGAAGCCGATTATTGCCGCCAGGAGCGCGACCACAATAGCGACAAGAATGGTATTGCGTAACTGATCGTCCGCAACCTGGGTGACGTTTGCGCTCGGACTAATTACAATGTAGGTCCAGTTCTGGGTGCTCAATTTCTGGCTGGCTGCCCAGTAATCTCTGCTTTGTCCCTGCGGTGTGAAAGTAAATAGTTGAGCTTTAATATTCTCAGCTATATGCTGCAATGTAGTGTTCGTTTGCACTGTAAAGTAGTGGTTCTGACCATACCAGTTCTCATTGTTCATTTGCTGTTGCGATACTCGCCAGCCGCCAGAGCGTAAATAGCGTGAGGAACTGCGGCCAGATATTCTGGAGTAGGGGGTTTCGATGGTTGTATCAGGAGAAAGCTTTGCACAGTAGGTACCTGGCTCAAGGTAGCCGCATCAAGCGTGCGCTCTTTCAGATAGGCGTCTATCAACTGGGCGCGCGTCTGAGCGTCAGTTTTCATCGTATTATCTGCTTGTGTGGTCAGAGCAGGGCGAGCATAATATTCGCTAAAGCCTACCGCAATGAGCAGGGGGAGCACGGCTGCTAGAATGAGAATAAAAGAGCTACGGACAGCGAGTGGCAGCCTGCGGCGTCTCGAAAAATCTGTGCGGGACATAGAGGAGTGCTCCTTTATAGATGAATAACGCCCACATGCTCAAGATCCTGGAGAAGTTTCTGCACCTCTTCAGGATTATGTGCCATCAAGCGTACCAGTTCTTTTACCATGCGACTGCCGTCGATAAGTAAAAATAAACGTCGATGCGTGCGCGAAAGGCCCATATGTTCGATCAAATGAATACCTTCCTCAATCTGACGTGTGCGGTAAGGGATAGCTAGCCAGTCTAGCGGGATAAATCGTCTTGTGCTTTCCACATTTCGAGGTGTTCTGCTATGCACGCTTTCTTGCTTATCGGTCTGCCCTGGTGCTTGCTTAGGGAGCAGAAGCCCACTAGAAGCGCGTTTCTCGGCCTCTCTCTTTTGTAGCACTGGAGAAAGAGGTGGTGACAATGCTGGTAGCCGGGCAGTTGTGCTAGCACGCTGTTCGAGCGTAAAAGCAAAGCGACAGGCGCCCCAGTTTTTTAGCCGATTGAAGGCTTCGGGACCCTGAAACTGGTTGAGGCTGGCTTGAACCACCTGCCCATTGACAAAAGTGATGATCCCCTGCTCGAAACGCAACCCATCGTTGTGTTCGACGATCAGCCTGCCTGTTTTTTGACCCAACTGGAGCACCTGGATGACATTTGCCAGGCGGTCCGTCTCTGTTTTTGGCTGCTGTGACATGCACTTTCACTCATCAATGAGCGGCGTACTCTCCTTGTGCTTATAACCTGGGAGCGCCGCGCTTTGCTTCGTAGATTTGCCCCGAAGGAGCATTTGTTATGGAAATACCCAACGCCTCCCTTGCCGCTCCGCAACCACCAAATCCGAACCTTTTGACAGTCTGACATCTGCCAGTTCTCTCCTACGAAGGCACCGTTACTTATGTAGATCAGCGAGTCCTAAGCATATCACACTTGAAATTTTTCTGACAAAACTGTAGGATTGCTGTAGGAAATTTGCCTTATATCTCTGCCATTAAGGAAGCAATATCTCATTATGTCCCAGGAAGTCCTTATTTATCGAAAATACTACCACATTCTTCCAAAGATGTGCGATAATAAAATTCGCGCGCGTATTTCATGCCAATTTGAGGCATATATATGGAGATTACCTACGGGATTTGCTATGGATGGAGGCCTGCATGCCCTCTCACTCATCTGGTTCAGAGTTTGTACAACGTGGCGGGGTAGAAAAGATAACAGCAGTCGATCAGCTTTCGGTCAATGAACTGGCGCGTTGTTGCGCGGAGGAAACCAATAAGTTCCTGCGCCAGAGCGCCTCGAACGACCGCTATTGTCTGGAATTGTTCCGCCGCGCGATTATCAAGCGTGACGAGGATGCCTGGGCCTGTCTCTATCAACAATATGCTCCGCTCGTTCTTACCTGGGTGAATCAACACCAGAGCGTCGCGGCGCTGTTGGGCCAGGACGGCGGTGCGCCTCTGGTGAACGCGGTGTTTGCCAAATTTTCACAGGCGCTCACGCCTGTGAAAATGGACAATTTCGATACGCTAGCCGCTATTTTGAAATATTTAAAGATGTGCGTCCATAGCGTCATTGCTGATGAAGTGCGTGCTCGCCAGGCTCGCCAGTATGAAGAAACGCTCGACTCCATTGAACAGGAGCCTGCGAGCGACGATCCCGCGGAGGACGTAATTTCTGGCATGTCTATTCAAAGCCTCTGGCAGGTCATCCAGGAAGAGTTAAACGGTGAAGATGAACGTTTACTTATTTATCTGGCCTACGTGCAGGGCATGAAGCCAGCGGAAATCTGCGCGCAACATCGCCGCTACTTTTCTTCAGTAGAGGACGTTTATCGTATCAAGCGCAATGTGCTGGAACGCTTACGTCGTAATCGTCGTTTACAGGCGATCTTTAAAAATCGTCACTGGTAGCTTTTATTCTCTGACAATGTTTTCATAATTTCGCAAAATAAGAATTTGATGCTAGAATAGTGGAAATTTGTTCGTTTATTCTGGTCAAAAGGACAAAAAAAGGTCCGTGGAACGATGGCAAGCCAGCCAACGATTGGGGAGAATCGCCTGGTGAGTCAGCGTTTGCGCGGTATGACTGGAACGTTTTGAGCATGGCCTCTTCCAGGGTTGGTGGGTAGATTCTCTGGCCGACAATAATCGCAGAAACGTCGTATCTGCAAAACAGGTACGTAGTTGAGCTAAGGCTAGATTGCCTCATCTTGGGGAACGGTGCATGGACAAGGTCGCAAAGGTCAAGTGTTTTTGTAATTAAGGAAATGCTCATGGAGTGTAGTGAACCAGGGCTTATTCGCGATGAAGAACTGCTCGCCTATCTGGCTGGGGAGAGAGTAAGGCCAGTCGTAGAGCAGCATCTGGTGCGTTGCCCACGCTGTTCAACTCGGCTGGTGGATTACCGCCGCCAGGAACTCTTGCTGATTAGTAAACTCTATCGATGGGATTGCCCGCCCAATCAGGTACTTGGGGAGTTTCAACTTGGCTTACTCGACCCCGAAACCTCTCTGGCAGTCAAATTTCATCTGCGTACCTGCGTGCCTTGTTCTGTTGAACTGAGCACGCTGAGCGAGTTCCTCATTGGCGATCCACTGCTTGCTAAACAACCCGCCTCGTTGTTTGTGCCAGAGGTGCGCAATAACCATCACGCGCTGCCGCAGGAAGCGGGTGCTCTGCTCAATCATTTGCTCGATCACGCTAACGAGGTTGCTCGTCGCGTTATTGCGACCCTGTTGCCACCAGCACCTCGCCTGGCCTATCAGCGTACTCCCGCGTCCTCTGCCCTCTGGCCACGTCGCTACGCCGCAGAAGATTTCAACATCTCTTTGCAGGTAGAACGCGCAACTGGGCGCGCGGATTCGCTCCAACTGCTCGGCTTTGTCACTCGGAAGGATATGTCTCTGGAGGCTTTACAAGGCATGCCCGTCCTGCTCTTGTCCGAAACTGAGACGGTTTCTGCTCAGAATGTGGATGAGCTAGGTAACTTTGTCTTCTCATCCCTGATTCCGGCCACCTATACCCTGGAGTTGCAATCCCCGGATGGTATTATCGTAATCGAGCACATTCCGATTGGCGCACAGGAATAAGTAGCGCATATCAGTTCATCATGTTATAGAAAAGCAGAGGCGCGAGAGGATAGACGCGGCATACAGCGTCTGTCCTCTCGCGCGCTTGTTCACTTTATGCTCTGTTTCAGACAGATGGCGTCAGCAGCTTGCCTGTGGTTTTAATCACAGATTCGCTCTTACTTGCAAGCGCTTTTGCTCGCTGAACTCTGGCGTGGCGGAATGTGCCTGGCTCAGCGCTCAGCAGCCACCAGAGCATTCCCCCGGCTAGAAGCACAAGGAGCGGCTCGATGGGCGCGCGATAGCGTGGACTACCATAAAAGGCGATGTTCTGTAATATAGGGATCGCAATGACGAGATAACTAATCAATAATCGCTTTTTGTGGCGCTTCCAGGTCGCGAAAAGACCGGCCAGGGTAAGTAAAAAGATTGGTATCGATGTAATTGGGATCAGGTAGAGCATGATTTGCGCAGAAGGTTGCCTGGGAAATTCTTCGAAAGGTAATCCGTGCGCGTAACTATAAGGCGTCCACATATTTAGCAGGTGGAGACCGAGCATTTCTGGCATTTCACTTACATGAGTTCGCATCCAGGTAAAGGCGCGTGCGGTATCCATCTTTTCGTCAGCTATGGTATAGTGCTTAAAGTCCGGGTTAAGCGTGCCGACTGGCGGTAACCACATGCCACGGATCACATGGTTACCCTGAAAAACAGTGTCATTATAGCTGCCAACCAGCGTCGTTCCAAGCGTTGAGACAGGGAGAAAACGTATATAATGTTTCGCTATAAAGCCAGCCGTTCCAGATAAAAATACCGGGGTAAATGGCTGCTATCAAACCAGTAAATAGAGCGATCCGTTTCCCAAAAAGATCTCTGGCAAGAAGGTAAATGAAGACGCATGTGCCTGAGTTAAGCAAGCAGTCGAAGAGGCGCGCGTAGAAGTTGTGTTCGCCCGCGCTAGAGTAGATGGTCGCGATGATTAGAGGCCAGAGCGGAGGGCGAAAATACGCGGGATGGTGAAAACCAACGCAGTAGCAGTGGAGTTTTACTAGCGCACGGGCGAGATTGTTATAAATGGCAGCGTCAAAAATAGGAATGCAGTTGTTAGCCACCGTAAGGTTATAGATGATGCTTACAACCAGTGCCACTCAGAACACATTTATAAGTGGAATCTATCTCTTAATATATTTCATTCAGGCATACCTTTCAATTTTTGAAAAAATGGTATCGCTTTGTATATTTAGTGAGACGCCGTTCTAGATGCTTTTATCGCACCTCGTGTACTGAGCGGTAATTACAAGGTTTCAGTTGCTGGCGGCGCTTACGGAGCCGTCTTGAGAAGAGGCTTTTGCGTGGGAGTTGGCTGCATAAGAGCTTTGTTCCACTGCTTGGTGAAGCCAGGAGTTGCTGGTCTTTTCGTTGTGCTGAAACCCTTATATCAATCGTCTTAATGATGAGAAATTAACAGCATGTATAACAGCGAAAGACTATTGGGACATAAGCGCAAATGACTCCACAGGAACTCGTGACCGTCTTGCTCCTCAAAAGCGAAGAGGAGGGGCGCCGCATATTGGAACTCTGGCTGCCTACGTTTGATGATGATGCTATCAATCAACTGGTCGAACTGATGAAGCGCGAAGCTGATCATCAGTGGACCAGGGATTCGCAGATCTCTTTTTTGATGGCTGGTCATCTGCTTTTTATTGGCGATCTCTTGCACAATCACTATGTTCATGCCCTTGGTCTAATGGCGCGTGGCGATGCTTTGCGGCGCATGGATCGGGATCAAGAGGCATTGCCGTTTCTAGATGCAGCCGGTGAAGAATTTCTGACGATCGGCGATGAGGTTGGCTGGGCGCGCACACGGATTGGTCGAGTTAGCGCCTGCTTACGCCTCAATCGTACTGGTGAAGCTCTGCGTGACGCAACTGCGGCTCGCGAGGTCTTTATCCGCTATGGCAAACTGCTTCGTGCAGGTCAGATTGATGTCAACGCCGCGATTATCAACTACGAGCTGGGCCAGTACGATCAGGCCTTGCGCCTCTTTGATCGGGCCATTGAAACCTACGCTTTGCAGGGCGATGGGGTCGATCTCTATATCGCGCGCGCGCGCGGCAATAAGGCCATTACTCTGGCCGCGCAGGGACGTTTTCGCGAAGCCGTAGCGCTTCACGAACAGGCCCGCACTACTTTTGCCAACCATCGCAGCCAGGAAGTCGCAGTCGCGCGCGAAGAATTGAATATTGCGCAAATTTCCGCCGCGCAGGGACACTATTCACAGGCATTATTGCTGTTTAATCGTAGCCGCGCAATCTTTCAGAATCATTCAATGCTTTTAGAGGCAGCGGAGGTCGCGCAACAGACCTGTGTCTGTTTGCTGCGTCTGAATCGCGCTCAGGAGGCGTATGAACTTGCGGGCGAGACCGTAGCCTATTTCCGCAATTCTCCCAGTAATCATCATAACCTTGCGCACTCACTGATGTATCAGGCTGAGGCCTCTTTACTCAAGGGTGATGTGCGCGACGCGGATACAATGTTGCGCGAGGCCGGGGTAATTTTAGAGGAGACCGGTTTTATGGGCCTGGCCGCGCGTGTGCGCCTTTTACAGGCGGAATTATATTTCGCTGATGGCCAGATCGCGGACAGTCTGCGCGAGGCGCGCTATGTAGCTGATATTTTTGCCGAGCAGGAGGCCTTGCCCCAACTGGCCCGCGCGGCCCTCTTGCAGGCCCATATCGTTTTTCTGCAGGGCGATACCACTACAGCCAGCGACCTCTGCTCACAGGCGCTTGATATCGCGCGAGGGCAGGGTTTGCTCGAGCTAAAGTGTCGCTGTGATGCCTTGCTTGGTCGGATAGCCGAGCGTAGCGAGGATCTGGAGGCGGCAGCACGTTACTATGCTCAGGCCATAGAAGGCATTGACGAAGTACAAGGCCACCTGGTGCTGGACGAGCGCAGCAGTTTTCTGGAGGATAAGGGCGAAGTATATCAGCGTGCGGTCATTCTGGCTCTCAAACGCGGGAATATAGATCAGGCGCTGGTCTACGTGGAGAAGGCCAAGTCGCGTGTACTCGGCGATTATCTCCGCAACAATATCGATATTCGCCTGCGCGCCGGGGATAAAGCTGGCGAGGCGATTCTTGAGGATCTGGCTCGCCTGCGCGAGGAACAGGCCTGGTATAGCTCTGTTGTATACGAGACAGAGCACGAGGCCAGCTTGAGCGATACCGCTATCATTCGTTTGCGTGCCATGAAGCCAGGTCAGGCACGCCAGGAGATGCAGAAGCGCGAGCGTAAAATCGAACAGTTGCTTGAGCAAATGCAATTGCGCCTGGCAGGTGACCTGGTAGCGCGCCCACGTTCACAATGGAGCGATACGCTGGTCATTGATCTTGGCAAACGCCTTGCCTCGCAGGCTTTGTTGCTGGAATACTATCTCGCGGGCCAGGATCTCTATCTGTTCCAGCTAACCAGTAAGAGCATCGAGGTGCATTATGTGGAGGGGGCGGTTCCAAAGCTGGAGCGCCTGCTGGCCCTCTGGCGCGTCAACCTGGAACTGGCGTCCCAGGCCAGCGGCGGGCGCGATTATGGTCAGACCTTTGCCGGCTTGCAGGCCAACAGCCTTGGTCTGCTCGGACGCCTTTACCAGTTGCTACTCGCGCCGGTGGCCGAGATTCTGCCTGCCTATACGCACCTGACCATCATTCCATATGGCATGCTGCATTATTTACCCTTTCACAGCCTGTTTGATGGCCAGCGTTTCCTGGTCGAACGCCTGGATATCTCGTATCTACCGGCGGCAGCATTGCTGGACATCTCGCAGCAGCGTGGTCAGCGTGTGCGTGCCAGAGGAGCAAATCCCGCGGATTCACTGGTCATGGGCCTTTCTGATCACGGTCGTCTTGCCTATGCTGTGCAGGAGGCCGAAGTGGTAGCGCACAGGCTCGGAGCCCGCTGTATCTATAACGAGGCCGCCACAGCAGCGTTACTGCACGAGGTTGCGCCACTTTGTCCTATTGTGCATATCGCTGCCCATGGCCTTTTTCGCCTGGATGCGCCCAACTTCTCCAGTATCAGGCTCGCCGACCGTCAACTCAGCACTATTGAGGTCTTTAATCTCGACCTCTCCAACTGCTCACTGGTCACGCTCAGCGCCTGCGAAACGGGACGTGCGAGTATCGGCGGTGGCGACGAGGTCATTGGCCTTGGCCGCGGCTTCCTCTATGCCGGAGCTGCCTCGCTCCTGCCCACACTCTGGAAAATCGATGATGCCAGCAGCGCTGAACTTATGGAAATCTTCTATCAAGCCCTACTCAGTGGCTACACCAAGGCTACCGCGCTTGCCAGCGCCCAGCGCGCTTTCCTGCAACGCGCCCGCTCCTCTGGACGCAGCTATTACCTCCATCCTTACTTCTGGGCTGCCTTTCAATTGATCGGTGACGCCGGTGTTTTATAGGCAAAACTGCTTAACTTGCTTTGACAAAAGCAGGCATGGCCCTGTTCCCCTTGTTTTTCATGGTCTGGCGTGCTATAGTACAGCCGACTTCCTGGTCGTCTATCAGATAGTGTGCGCCGCCAGTATTTTGCTATATGTCTGCTGCTTAGAAAAAATACCCATGATTACACATATGGCCGCGTTGTTCGGCAGCAGCGATCTCAACTAACTGATTTTTTACAGCCTGGCTCGGACATTACGTCTGATAGCGTTTCAGCATCTTGCGCTTCTTTTACTTGAAGGTCAGTATTCACTTGATGAAATATCTTGCACCGGATTATGTCTATACTCCTGCCGGTCTCCAGGCAGAGATGGTTGTGGCTATCTCAGATAATGGCTTGATTAGTGGGATTGAGCCGCGTGCGGCGGATCAGTTGATCACCGATCCTTTGCCTGGTATAGCGTTATTGCCAGGATTTGTGAATGCTCATAGCCATGTCTTTCAGCGGGCCTTGCGCGGGCACACTCAGCGGCCTATCTCGGAGCGAGATACATTCTGGACCTGGCGGCGCGCGATGTACGCGGAAGCGGCGCGACTTGATCCCGATCGGCTTTATGCTGGCGCGCTACGTACGTATCGCGAGATGCTGGCCGCGGGTTATACAACTGTAGGCGAGTTTCACTATGTTCATCATCAGCCAGATGGTCAGCCATATGCCAGACCTAACGCCATGTCCGAGGCAATCCTCCAGGCTGGACGTGAAGCCGGTCTGCGCGTGGTATTATTGATGACAGCCTACGCGCAGAATGGTTTTGACCAACCGCCAGAAGAGAGCCAGTTGCGCTTTTGCGATGCTACAGTTGAGGCCTATTTAGAGCGTGTGGAGGCCCTACTGACTGCTGGAGTGTTGGTTGGTCTGGCGCCCCATTCAGTGCGCGCTGTGCCTGCTAGCTGGTTCCACGCCATTGTTGAGTATAGTCGCGTGCATCAGTTGCCCCTGCACATTCATGCTGGTGAACAACGGGCCGAAGTTGAGCAGACTCAGGCTGCCTATGGCTGTACCCCTATCGAGTTGCTAGAGCGCTTTGGAGCGTTAGACGGGCACACCACGATTATCCATGCTACTCACGTGAGCGCGCGCGAGATTGAGTTGCTGGCCAATGCTGGTAGCACAGTCTGTGTGTGTCCTACGACGGAAGGAGATCTTGGCGATGGCATCGCGCCCTACGCTGAACTGCTAGCGGCTGGTATTCCGCTGGCCATTGGCGCCGATAGTAATACGCGCCTGGACCCGTGCGAGGAATTGCGCTGGGCCGAATATAGCGCGCGTATGCGCTACCAGCGCCGTCGTATCCTGGTTGCTGATGCAATGGCTTCACCTGGATCGCTGCTGTTGACTATGGGAACCACTGCTGGCGCGCGCGCGCTGGGCCTCGCTTCTGGTGAGATAGCTGTTGGGCAGTCCGCGGACCTGGTCGCTATCAACCTCAACCATCCCACGCTGGCTGGTTGGACGGCTGAGGATTGGTTGGATGGCCTTTTCTTTGGGGCATCCTCCGAGGTCATTGTCGGTACCTGGGTCCAGGGGCACAAAGCCAATCTCTGATCCTTGCTCAGGCATATAAGCCGCGCTGTTTTAGTTTCTCATACCGAAAAAGCGGGGTGAGTGATAGCGCTTCCGAGGGCGTCCGGCCTAGAGATCATTCATTTTGTTTATGATAGACTAATGGCTTTTATCGTATACTAGGAGTAGATGTAGCGGATGCACCTACAAGAAAGGCAGAACCACGTTTTGAGACATTGGGAGCCAGGAGGCTTTTTCCAGACTGGTGTAAGGGCTATTGGCTTGTTTCTTTTAGGGTGGACCCTGCTTGTTCCGTTTGTACCGGCAACAGCTTATGCGGATGGAGGAGCTCCTAATCTGGCGTATATAGCTGGAGCACAGCAGGGAGTTGGCGTGATTGATATCGCTCAGCAGCATATTGCACGCAGTTTTGCGGTCGCGGGCAGCCCAAATATGCTTTTGTTAAGCCCGGACGGGAGTATTCTGTATATTACCCGGCCTGGGGTGGGAAGCATCGTCGCACTGGCAACGAAAACCGGGCAGGTGATTTGTAACGCAGACTTTCCAGGCCATCCGGCTCTGCTGGCTTTAAGTGTAGACTCGACGGCTCTCTATGTCGCGGGTCTGGACGAAACAACCCTTCTGGTACTCAATGCTCAAACATGCACCCAGGAGCGCTCGTTCCAGGTGCCTGAGCCAGTTCACTGGCTCGCCGCGACTTTAGCAAACGTGGCTGGAGATAATACCCCAAGCACACAGCTATGGCTTGCTGGCCCGAATGCAGTCAGTATTCTAGATGACCAGGGACAGCTTCAGGATAGCATCGCAGTCGCTGGCGATCCGCAATTTCTCAGTCTGCCAGGCACTCTGACCGCTTATGTAGCTACGCGCCAGGGCAGCGTGATCGCGCTGGATATGGTAACGCATCGGACCATTGGGACCCTCCTGAGCGGTGGTGCTTTTGGATCAATGGACTATGACGCAGTCACCGGGGATATTTATGTGCCAGATCAGCGCCTACGACAAGTGGATGTGCTCACACCCGTTCTGGCTGGTATGGCTAGCTTGCCGCGTGAACCGTCCTATACGTGGCCTATGCCCGCTTCTCCCCAGGCAGTCGCAGTTACTAATGATGGACAACTTGGTTTTGTCGCGCTTGCCAGTGGTCAGGTAGCGATGTTGGATATTCCTGGGCAAAAGCTAATTAACACTATTGCTGTTGGTGGCAGCCCGCGCTTCATCATCGCTGGCGTGTATCCGCCGCCGAATGTCCCGCCCTCGGTGGTCCAGGCGCCATTTTCGCCAGTTGTGCTTTTCGTCGGCTTCCTGATTGTGGTGCTGATGTTACTTGGCATAGCAAGCGGCATTTTCTGGTTTATCAAACACCAGAAAGCGCGAGGCTCTTCTAAAGGAAACGCTGCTAAATAGCAGGTAAACTGTAATTTAGCGTAATAATAAATAAATACAGAACAGAAATCTATTGACAATCATTGGCATCTATTGAATAATGAGGTTGAGTCTATCGGTGGCAGTGCTTTTTAGAAGATGAGTATCAGTCAGAGAAGCGGAATTGATAAGGCCGATCGAATAGCTAGCGACTGGAAAGTTTCGTAGCCAAAAAATGATGCAGGGCTGCGTTACCTTTAAATAGAGGGGAATGTGTGTATGATTGCATCGTTCGTTGAGGCACTCAGAGAAAGGCGCGAGTGGTCGTTATGAATACAAATCCAGGTTATACGGGACGCTATGAGTTACAAGAACTTCTGGGTCAGGGAGGTATGGCCGAGGTTTGGAAAGCTTTTGATATCCAGACCCGCCAGTATGTGGCGATCAAGTTCTTGCACGCCAATTTGCGGGTGGACCCCGACTTCGCGACCCGTTTTCAGCGTGAAGCGCAGACCATTGCCTCATTGCGTCATCCGAACATTGTCCAGTATCAAGATTTTTTTATCTCGCAGCCACCTGGGACAGGCAATACAACCGCCAGTGTAGTGATGGATTATGTGGATGGTGGAACGTTGAGCGATTATATTCGCAATACGTCACGCCAGGGAAAGTTTTTGCCTGCGTCCGAAGTGATACGTCTTTTCACATCCATTGGCGCGGCGCTGGATTACGCTCATCAGCATGGCGTGGTTCATGGTCAACTCAAGCCCGCGAACGTTTTGCTCGATCGGCGTAATACCATCCGTAATCACATGGGTGAACCGATTGTAGCCGATTTCGGTATGGCTAAACTGCTAGCGACAGCTGCGGGTCACACCAGCAGCTGGTGGCTGGGAACGCCATTATATACCTCGCCCGAGCAGATCATGGGTACACCGGGAGACGTGCGCAGTGATGTCTACTCGCTTGGTGTGATCCTCTACGAAATTTGCGCTGGCACGCCACCTTTCCCAGGCAATAATCCAGCGACGATTATGATGCAGCATATCAATACCATTCCTGCATCACCTGTGCTGATCAATCCTAATATTCCGCCCGCGCTTGTAACAGTTATCATGCGCTGCATTGCGAAAGATCCGGCCCTGCGTTTTCCAAATATTGCTGCTCTCATGACAGAGCTAGAACAGTCGATAGCTCAGCCTGGCCAAGCAAATCCGCAGATACCTGTTCCTATGAGGGCCGCGCCGTTTGAACAGCCAGCGAACGCTAATATGCCAACCATTTTGAGTTCCGCCGGACATCCCACGCACTTGACCCCGCCAGCTGGTATGTCGCCTGCTGCCTTGTTGCCAACTTCGTTGCACGGTATCAGCGATGTAAACTTTTCACCGCTACCAGGTTACTCGCAGGCCCTTTCTTCCGCTCCGTTGGGTAATTCGCAGTCGGGCATTTCGCCCGCGCCAAGTGGCCCATTCACGCCTATGCCAAGGGCCTTCGCGCCCGGTCAGGTCTTTTCCACTGGAACCAGCGTACTGGCACCGCCTGTTTTATCTCCACCCCAGGCTCCGCCACCGCGCGTCTCCCGGCGGCGTACTTTGTGGACGGCTCTTGTAGTACTGCTGGTTCTCCTGGTAGTAGGTTCAGCTCTGGGTGTTTACTTTGTGGCTGGTCGCCCTAACACGTCTTCACCTGCGGCAACTTCATCGATCATCGGGCATGCCTATTTTGTGAGTAGCGGCCTGTTGAGTTCAAACCCGGATAGCGCGACAGTGCAAGGTATTACCGATGAACTGGAGATCAGACTCGAAAATGTTCCTCAGCTTCCGCCAGGCAAAGGATACTATGCCTGGTTGCTCAATGCGAAAAATCAAGCATGGTTGCCCATTCCCTTGAACATCACAGGCCCGCTGGCTGTCACTAATGGAACTCTGACCCTTGCTTATACAGGCGATGCCCAGCACTCGGATCTGCTGGCCACCAACAGCCGTTTTCTGGTTACCGAAGGAGATATTGGTACCCCGCCGTTAAATCCAGATCCTGCTTCGCTGGTCTACTATGCCGGATTTTCTGAGGTGCCACACCCCTTTGGCACAGAGAAGTTTAGTCTGTATGATCATATTCGTCACTTGCTTGCCAATGATCCCAAAGTGGCGGCAGCAGGGCTGACTGGTGGCCTGGATATCTGGCTTTATCGTAATACGCAGAAGATTCTCGAATGGGCAGGTAGCGCCAGAGACGCAGACCTCCCGGCTACGCGCAATCTGTTCTTTTTACGGCGCCAACTTGTCCGCGTCCTCGATTATCTCGATGGAGATACCTATACTCAGCTCCAGAACGATTTGCCGGGACAGAGCTTGCTGGTGGACTCGCAGGTTGCCAAGATTGGGATGCTAACCTTTGATACAGTCAATCAGAACCCACCTGGTTACCTCTATCACATTGAGAAGCATCTTCACGAAGTAGCGACGTTGCCAGAGTCATCTCCTACGCAAAAGGCGCTCGCGCTTGAAATTGATCAGGGCCTGAACGCCGTCGATGCGTGGGATCATACTATTCGCACCGATGCTCTGACCCTGTTCCATATGAGTGACGCGCAACTGGCCAGCAGCCAGGGGTTGAGTTTGCTAAATGAGATGGCGGTGCTGGCTAATCAAGCGCTTGTCGGCCAGGTGGACCCTCAGGGGCAGATCACGGATGGAGTGATCCAGGTCCATTATGCAATTCAAAGCCTGGCGACATTTGATGTGCGCGCTTGTGGAGTGAGCAATCCCTGCCCGGCTCTGGTCTAAGTAGCCTGGCTTACGCAATCCACAGTGGTCAAGTGAGAATGCACTACGGAAAAGAGGAGATGCAATGAGTACAGAGCCGCCCAAGAGGCTTGGCAAATACGAATTAAAGGAGCGACTGGGTCGTGGTGGTATGGCGGAGGTCTGGAAGGCCCTTGATACTCAACTACAACGCTTCGTAGCCATCAAGTTGTTGCATAACAATCTCCAGGCGGATGCTAATTTTGTTGCGCGTTTTCAACGTGAGGCGCAGGTGATTGCTTCCCTGCATCATCCGAATATTGTGCAGATCCATGACTTTCAGATTGAGCAAACTGGTGAGAGTAGCCCAATTTTCTATATGGTTATGTCCTATATCGAAGGTCAGACGCTGGCTGACTATATCGCCAGTACCTCGGCTCAGGGCAAGATTCCTTCGCCCATCGAGGTAGTCAACCTCTTTGCTTCGATCAGCGTGGCCGTTGACTATGCTCACCAGAAGGGCATGATCCATCGCGATATCAAGCCAGCGAACATTTTGCTAGACCAGCACAATCGTTCGCGTAACCACATGGGCGAGCCGATTCTGACGGATTTCGGGCTGGCCAAGCTTCTGGGGGTGACCGCAGTGACGTTGACTGGCACGCAAATGGGGACACCCTTATATACATCACCAGAGCAGGCGCGTGGTTATCCAGGCAATGAACGCAGCGATCTTTATTCGCTGGGAGTGATCCTCTACGAACTGGTCACTGGTGTAGCGCCTTTCCGCGCTGATACTCCAACTGCTGTGCTAGCGCAGCACCTTTTCGCTACTCCAACAGCGCCAGTGCTGCTCAATCCAAATATTCCCCCGGCGTTGACAATGGTAATTATGACCTCTCTGGCGAAAGATCCCAATGCGCGTTTCTCGCGCGCTGTGACGATGGCTGCGGCGATTGCTGAGGCGCTAAATGTGCCGTTGCCCGAGAGTCTTGCCCAACCAGCTTTCTCATCAGATGTGCGTGATATGCCTACCTATATGAGCTCGGGTGCTTCTCAGTCTGGTGTGGATGGCACTGCTATCCGGGTGCCATCTTCGGGCGCTCCGGCTTTTTTCGCGACTCCTGTCGGACCAATCTCTGGTGCCGCGCAAATGATTCCTGGAGGGGCCAGTGTGAGCGGTACTCCATCTCAGGCTGCTGCTAGTAGCAATAATCCCGAGCCAGATGCAGCGGACGCGACGATTCAAAGACCCTTCCCCATTGCCAATAGTGCTTCTGGTGCGAACAACTCAGGGCCAACGATACCAGCGCCAGTAACCCCTGCGCTCTGGTTGTCGAATCCGCCTTCCTGGTCTGATGCGCCCGGTTCAGCACCTTTGCCCACCGTTGCCAGTCAGACGCCGGCTGCCCCGTTTGCTCAATTTCCAGGTCAGGCGCCGCTGATGAGTGCTGCGACCAGGCCGACAGCGACGCCCCTTGTCGCTGGCCCGCCATCTGGGGCAATGCTGGCCTACGCTGCTCCGCCAGTCCAGGCTCCAGTACCGCCTGTGCCACCCACATCTTTACCCGGTGGAGGCGGAGGCGGAGGAAGACGAAGGGGCCTCTATATTGGACTGGTTGCGCTTTTACTGTGCCTGTTGCTGGGCGGGGGCCTGGGATCGTATTTCCTGTTTTTCCACCATAATACGCCAGTTGTGAGCGGTAGCGGTCAGGTTTTCTTTGTCAGTAGTGGGCAGTTTGACCCTAATTCCGCTCAAGGTATCGCCGATAAAGTAGAGTTTTCTTTGCATAACCTGCCAACTCCTCAGCCGGGACAAGGATATTATGCCTGGTTGCTCGCAGATCGCCATCCGCAAGCTGAGATAGTACCGCTGGAGCCTAAGCCACTGTTTGCCACTCCCTTGAAGATTGGCCCGCTACCGTTTAGCAATGGAAGTATCAATTATCTTTATCCAGGTACCTCTGCTCACGATAATCTGCTCTCTCTGACCAGCCGTTTGTTGATTACTGAAGAGAGCACTGGTGGCCAGCAATTGGGACCGGCTGCCAATCCGAGCACGTGGCGCTATTACGCGGAAATTCCACAGACACCGTATGGCACTCCTGCTTTGAGCGCTCTGGATCATATTCGTCACCTTTTTTATAAAGAGACAAAGGTGGCAGTGCTGGGCTTGCCAGGTGGGCTGGATGTCTGGCTTTTTAGGAATACTGAGAAGGTAATGGAATGGTCTGTCAGCGCGCGCGACGATTATAGTGCTGCGGGCCTCAATGCTGGCTTAATGCGCGGCCTGTTCAGTTCGATCCTATCCTATCTGGATGGCTCTCCTAATGTTGCGATTGATATACCAGGGGGTATGAGCAATCCAGATCCGGCCTCAAAGGTCGCGTTACTCTCAGTTACTACGGCGCAGCAGAAGGGAACCGATCTGGATAATAACCCGCCAGGCTATGTAGATCACCTGGCCCTGCATCTCAATGGTGTAGTCCAGGCCCCAGATGCGACGCCGGAGATGCGCGCGCTTAGTACACAGATGATCGAGGCGCTAAATAACGCAAGAAGCTGGTTGCAGCAGGTGCGAACCTACGCGAAGCAACTTGTCGCTATGAATAGCGCGCAACTATCCCAGGCATCTACGCTAACTATGCTGGATAACATGCTTCAGTATGCCACTTATGCGTACGTCGGCCAACTTGACCCAAAGACGGATCGGATCATACTCTCCGTGCTGCAGGTTCACTATGATGTCCAGAAGCTCGCGGCCTTGACGATAACGGCAAATCTCCCACAAAATATCTAAAAAGAGATACGGGTGGAAAAAGAGAGTGGGTGGGAGGATAGACATAAAAAATAGGCGCTACATTCCAGCATATATTGGGTAGGAATGTAGCGCTGCCGCGCGTTCGCGGCCTCTAAATAGTGTTCTGGAACTGGCTAATCATAAGGGGAACTATCGTCAATGGAGCGAAAACCGACAAGTAAACGAGAACGACTTGGCAAATATGAACTATTAGAGCGTCTGGGACATGGTGGGATGGGCGAAGTATGGAAAGCTCGCGATACACAACTTCAGCGCTATGTAGCTATCAAGCTATTGCTGACCGATCTGCAGACCGACCCTGATTTTATCGCGTATTTTATGCGCGAAGCACGCCTGGTTGCCGCGCTACGTCACCCAAATATTGTACAGATTCACGATTTTCAGCTTACTGACGCGCATAACGAAAACTCCCAGGCATATATGGTGATGGATTATATCGAGGGTGGTACTCTGGCCACTGCGATCCGTGGGACGGTGCGCAAAGGGATTTTCTGGCCAGCTAACGAGATTGTGGATCTCTTTGCTGCGATTAGCCTGGCACTGGATTATGCTCATAAACAGGGAATGATCCATCGCGATATCAAGCCAGCGAACATTTTGCTGGACCCGACACTCTCGACTACACGCTCTCTAGGAGAGCCAATCTTGACTGATTTTGGCATTGCGCGCTGGCAGGGTGGCGGTTCTACTGTGACTGGCTTTGTAGGAACGCCGCTTTACATTTCACCTGAGCAAGCTCAAAGTCATCCTGTGGATGCCCGTTCCGATCTCTACTCTCTGGGGATTATTCTTTATGAGGTACTCACTGGCGTTACGCCTTTTCGCGGAGATAATCCTCTGGCCGTTATGCTGCAACATGTTGACGAACAGCCGCCCGCGCCTGCGCTTATCAATCCTCTTGTTTCACCAGCGCTTTCCGCTGTTGTGCTGCAGAGTATCGCCAAAAATCCAAACGAGCGCTATTCCAGCGCCACGGCTATGACTATCGCGCTGGCCCGCGCGTTTAACTTACCTGTGCCCGCGGTGCTAGGGAGGACTGGAGAGTATCAGGACGCGCCAGCCTATAATCCCTTGCAGCCTCAGGTGAGCATGGGCTCTGGCTTTTCAGCACTACATCCGTCCGTGTTGCCTGCGCCCTTTACGCCTATGCCTGGTAGCCAGCTAAATCTGCCTGTACAGTTTAATTCATCCACAGGCGAGGTGAACAGGGTGACTCCGACCGCAGATGAAGTGACACGCCTGACGCCCGCGTCTCATACTTCACCCATGCCACATGGGCAGACGCAGTACGCCCCCGCGGGACCCGTTCAGCGTCCTGCAGGCAACTCATCACCTATGCACGCGCAGATCCCGCTCGACTCGGTCACGTTATCCCCTCCGGTCACGCCAGGTGCTCGTAAAGCCGGCGGCTTTTTGTCGCGGAAATTGCTGGTAGTGATGAGCCTGGTCTGTGCTGGCGTCTTGCTCTTAGGGCTTGGCGCGACCATCCTGGGACCACGCCTTTTTTCTTCTGCTACGCCCACTGTAACAACCAATGGCGGTGCCGCTGGGACGATGCGTTTTTTAAGCAGCGCATCCACTGTCTCAGGTACCTACGATGAATTGCAGATTGACCTGAGCAAGGTAGCGCCCGTGCCCGCCGGGCTGGTCTATTATGCCTGGTTGTCCCAGGCGAACAGTGAATCTGTTACCGTTCCTCACTGGCCGCTCCAGGTAATCAATGGCTCTATCCACGATCTTTATGTCAGTTCGCCTCCGCGGACAGACCTGTATGCCAGTAGCAGTCTTTTGCTGATTACTGGAGAGGATACGAACAGCACGCCTGTTGTACCATATCCCTCCCCCGCCCGGCATTACTACTATGCGCTGCTTCCACATCCTGCTGCCTCGTCCCTGACTTTTACCGTGAGGAGTTGTCCAACAAGCAACACAGATAGCGCTTCCAATCCCTGTCGTTGAGCCGCCCTCGCGTGAAGGGTATAGCAAGCAGCTCTGCTGGCCTTTCCCAGCTCAGCCTTTATCCACCAGATGATTGTTTCTGGCGGTCTTGGGACGCTCACCAGGCTCAGGCCGGAGAGTTGGATGGAGTTCAATCTGTTTCAGGCATTCCTCAATGGCTCGTTCGAGTTGTGGGTCTCGCTTGTTGACATAATCCTGCGGTGTAATTTCGACTTCAATATCGGGATCAGTGCCGTAGTTTTCCAGATTCCAGCCAACATCTTTAAACCAGTTGGCCGAGGTTGGCTGGGTTGTATTGGTGCCATCGACCAGTTGGTGATGATAGCTAATGCCGATTACGCCTCCCCAGGTGCGCATGCCGATTAACGGCCCCAGCTCCATTAATTTAAAGCTGTGACTGAACTTATCGCCGTCTGAGCCAGCATGTTCGTTAGTGAGAGCGACCATCGGGCCAGTAGGCGATTCATAGGGATAGGGCTGGGGTTGGCGCCAGCGAGAGAAGCGATATGCCAGGCGTCGTCTTGCTAGCTTTTCCAGTAGTAGACCAGATACACTGCCTCCACCATTCCAGCGTACATCAATGACCAGACCCTGCGCATTGAATTCGGCCAGGTAGCCGCGATGAAATTCGGCGTAGCCGTTCAAGCTCATATCGGGGATATGGATATAGCCCAGGCGACCCTCTGAAAGCTGATGAACCAGGGCGCGGTTGGTCTCCACCCACTCGCGATAGCGCGCGGTGCGTTCGTGCCAGGGCCAGAGAGTCTTGACGGTTATCGTGCGTATTTCCTTACTTTCGGCCTCTTCAAGTGTGAGTTGAACTTCCTGGTTGGCCTGATTGACAAGCAGAGCTTGCGGCGGCATCTGCGCGTCCAGGCGCTGACCATTGATGGCCAGCACTGCGTCACTGATCCGCACGTTGAGTCCAGGTGACCTTAATGGTGAGCTAGCGTGAGGGTCCGAAACATCGCCTTTGACGATATGCGTGATACGATAGCGGTTCGTCTCCACATCGTAGGTCCAATCGACGGCGAGCGCGCCCTGAGTATAGTGCGGTGGCTGGCGATAATCGCCCGCGCGTTCGTAGGCATGTGAGGTACCCAGTTCGCCCTGCAATTCCCAGAAGAGATCAGATAGCTCCCCGCGGGACCCGACGCGTTCGACCAGCGGAGCGTACTGCGCGTAGACCGCGGACCAGTCTACGCCAGACATATCAGCGGTCCAGAAGTATTCACGCTGCAAGCGCCAGGCTTCAACGAACATCTGTCGCCATTCAGCGGCTGGCTGAACCGAGACCTTTATCCGTTCCAGATCCAGCCAGCCGCTTTCACGACTGGCTCTCTCACTATTGTCCTTTGGTTTCTCAGTGGCTTTGAGTACACGTAAGCGCTGGAATTTGCGATAAATAAGCGTCTTTGCATCCCTGGAGAGATCGAAGCCGCTGACTCCCTCGATGCTCCACTCGACCTTAAAGCTCTCAAAATCGTAGCATTCGATTTTGCCACGCGGCTGACTCCCGTTAGATGATCCGCTGCCGTCAGGCATGTACGAGAGAAACAGTACCTTGCCTTTAAGACCTGCGATAGCGCCAAAGAGACCCTCCGCAACCGGAAAAGGCACCACGCGTTCACTAATTCCCTCAAGATCAATGACCAGTTCAGGATTTTTGTTCTGCTCATTCGCGTTGCCATTCTCTTTAGGTTCGTCGGCTGAACTCTCGTCAGAGGTATCGGCTTTAGAGCCATTGCTCTCGCTACTGGTTTTTTTCGCGTTCTCGTCTTTCTCGGAAGGAATTTTCGGCTCCGGGATAAATGGAGAGCGTAGATCGCGCCTCAGCATGATCGCGTAGGGTTTTTCGCCACGAGGGAAATGAAAATCAAACTGGAGATTATCAGAAGCCGGATTAAAGATACGTTTACCAATAAAGTAGAGATACTTTCCCTCAGGATCAAACGCGGGGAACTCGTCCTCAAGAATCGGCTCGGTCGCGAAGAAGGTCTCTGAACTCTCCAATTGGCAGAGTTTGATGGCTGAGAGATTTTCGCCAGCAGGGAAGCCATAAGCCAGCCATTTGCCATCAGGCGACCAGGAGAAGCCGCGTATAGCTGAGTAGAGGCTATGGTCGAGTATCTGGGAGGTGCCTGTTTCCAGGTCTACGACCAGCAGTTCCTGGCGATGATTGCTCAATGCGACCTTATCTTCGGTTGGCGAGACCTCCAGGGTTGCCACAATGCCCAGGTCCAGTTCAGGGAATGTGCGAGGCTCTTCAGAGCCATTTGCCTGAAAGATGATCAACTCCTCCTGACCATTGGCATCGTGGATTGCCACCAGGCGTTTGCCGTCGTTAAGCCAGGTTAGATGACGATAGCGTACGCCATCAGCCTCGCCATGTTGCAGGACGGGTCCTTCCCAATTGGCTAGTGAGAAGGCTTTGCCGCGGGTGGTAATAGCCACCGCGTACCCTTGAGGATGCAGTGCATAGGTATCAAGATGACGGGCAGCATTGCTGAATTTGCGGCTGCGCTGTGTTCTGGTACTGGGTAGCGAGATCTCGATGCGTCGGTTCTCGTTGGTGGCTGGATCGAACAGATAGAGATCGCCGCCTGCGTGGTAAACAATGCGTTCACCATCGCTATTGAGGTTGCGCACATAAAAATCATCACGTGTGCTATGCTGACGCAAATCTTCGCCGGTTGGGGTACAGGAATAGATATTGCCAATGCCCTCGTGGTCAGAGATAAAGTAGATACGTTCGCCAATCCAGCAGGGAGCAGCCAGATTGCCCTCCAGACGAATCAAGGGGCGAAACTGACCATCGCCCGCAATGTCGCACCAGAGTCGGCCAGTTCTACCACCCCGATAACGCTTCCAACGCGCTGGTTCCCCAATGTTGCGTCCAATGACTATACCACCACGCGGCCCAAAAGTAATAGCATTGGCCATCCCATAAGGAAGCTGTTCGGGCAGGCCTCCCTCTGGCTTGAGAGCATAGATGGTCCAACCATCGGAGTCGAAATGATTGGAGCTATTGGCGAAAAGGATATGATCACCTGTGGGTATCCAGCCTACGACCTGGCATGAGCTGGATTGAAAGGTCAGGCGTTGTATTTCATCCCCCAGACTCGGCATCAGGTAGATCTCTTCAGTACCTTCAGCCTTACCCACAAAGGCCAGTCCTTTGCCAGCGGGCGAGAACCAGGGCGTTTTCACTTCTGCCACTCCAGCGGTCAGGCGTTCAGCGCGTCCCCCTGTGCTTGCGGTTAGCCAGAGGTCATCCTCAGCTACAAAAACAATCTTATCCTGGTGAATCGTGGGGAAGCGCACATAACCCTGAAATGGCATCCTTTTTCTTCCTTCCTGTCTCCTGGCCCGGCCATACCTGGCAAATAGGAAAAGTGGCCCCTGTATATTCTCATGCGTGAATGCATGTAACAATTATACCACAACCATTATATATAGTGCAGATTTCCTATGATGATTTTTTTCATGCCCTTCTCAGTACAAAAGAGTGCGCTTCTGTCGTGAATGAAGTATTGATCTTCCAGACGGGTCAGTGCTTCACTGATCAGGATTTCTCGCAGCTTAAGAAGGAGCAGGTATTATACTGCAAAGCAAATGTTTTTGCATCTCTGCCTCTTGCCAGAATGAAACAGTAATGGTACCCTCTGTTTGCAATTGTGAAACTTCCAAGATATTGTTTGAGGAGTATTGTTTTCGTAGAGAGCAATCTCTCTACGGTGTGCGGGGTATTTACCGCAAACAAGTTACATTTTGAAAGGCAGAGTTATAGCCTATGCCGCAAACCGTGAATGGACGAGATACATCTGATGAAGAGAAGCCCCAGAAAGACAATCGTCCTGTTGCCACTGCTGTTGCTCGGGGTGGTCGGCCTGGTCAGCGCCAACAGGAGCGTATCCAGCGTCTGGCCCGGCGCCGCAAACGTCGGCGCATTATCAGCGCCTCCATGGCCGCTTTTCTGCTGATTGTCCTGGGCGTTAGTGCTGAGATAATTTATCAGAATTACACCGCCCAGCAGGCTACGCTTCACGCGAATGCAACTGGAACCGCTAATGCCCATGCTCATGTGACAGCGACTGTTTACGCGAATGCAACTGCGACTGTCATTAGCAAATACTGTTTTCTTTCTCCCGATGGGCAAGCTGTTCCAGCGATTTACGCTAGCAGCACAACACCTCCTGCTGGACCGACCACGGCTCCGCTTCTCAAGGGTAATCCAACGACTCTCAAAGACGGGTTGAAGTATGTGGATATAAAGGTGGGCAGCGGCACGGCTGTCCAGGATGGCAAAACGGTTACTGCCAATTATACAGGCTGGCTGGCGAGCACATGTCAGAAATTTGATAGCTCGTACGACGCGCACAGTACTACTGCCCCTGCGCCAATCTCCATCCAACTCTCCGCATCATCATTGATTCCGGGTTGGGTTGAGGGTCTGGTTGGCATGAAACCCGGCGGCATTCGTCGCCTCTATATTCCCTCCAAACTTGGTTATGGCACCAAGTCGGCAGGGTCGATTCCACCCAACTCTGATCTGATCTTCGATGTTCAGCTTATCTCGTTTAAATAGGTTGAGATCACAAGATAAACACGTTTGCACGGGTGACCAACAAATTGGCCAATGAAGAGTTGATAAAACTCTCCACTGGCCAATTTGTTGTCCGCTGAGAATGAAAGGCACGACAGATCAACGTACAAGGCAGCATGAGACGAGCGAGCAATGGTCTTTGCAAAACCTCAGATCCATCAGTTAGATCTGCTTAGAATGTGGTAAAATCGTCATGAAAACATCTGAAGACCGTTGGCATTCATGTCAATGTGGACGGAGGTAGAGCGGAAGATGTTCTGGTCGGATATCAACAACTTTGGGGCGAGGTGCGTTCCACCTGGGCAACTCATGAACTGGCCCAGATAAGCGTAAGGCTGAAGGTACTATAAATGATCCCTGGCGAAATATTACAGCTTTTCCAGCAACTGGGTGTCTACGAGCGCGGCCATTTTTTGCTTAGCTCTGGGCGCCATAGTGATGAGTATTGGGAAAAGTTTCGCGTTTTTGAACATCCGCGTGTAACCGAGCAACTCTGCGGACTAATCGCGCAGCGTTATCACCAGCGGGATGTAGCGGTCGTCATTGGTCCAACGACCGGCGGCGGTCTGCTAGCCCAGGAGGTTGGTCGCCAACTCGGTGCGAGTTGTATGATCGCGGAACCGGTGGTCAATGGTGGACGCGAGCTGAGACGTGGCTTTGCCCTGCAAGCTGGCGAACGCGTGCTGGTGGTTGACGATGTGCTGACCACTGGACTCTCATTGCGAGAGACGCTGGCGGCGCTACAGCCTTACATGCCAGAAATTCTGGGTATCGAAGTCTTAATTGATCGTAGTCATGGCGAGGCTGCCAGGCAATTTGCTGTGCCGCTCCAGGCATTGCTCAGTGTCGAGGCTCGCTCGTATGATCCCGCTGCTTGCCCCCTCTGCCATGCTAGCCAGCCAATAGTCAAACCTGGCACACGCAAGATGTCTGGTCAATAGCAGCAGAAAGAGAAGAGAAGCGTGACCTTTCTTGAAAAACTCCTGGCGGCTGAACGTCAGAATAATTCTCTCCTGTGTGTGGGTTTAGATCCAGAGCCTGAGCGCCTGCCCACTCATTTACAAACCTTACCAATTGAGCGTGGAATAGTCGAGTTTTGCCAGGCTATTATCGCGTCCACCGCGCCCTTTGCTTCTGTCTTTAAGCCTAATCTGGCCTTTTTTGAAGTCTTAGGACCAACTGGCCTGGTGGCTTTGCAGGAGATCTTGCGTGCCATCCCCGCGCACATCCCTGTCATCGCTGATGCCAAACGCGGCGATATTGGCAATACTGCGCGCAACTATGCTGCGGCGTTTTTTGAGACGTATGGCTTTGACGCCGTGACCGTCAGTCCCTACCTGGGTCATGATGCTGTTATGCCTTTTCTGGCCTATCGCGACCGTGGCGTGCTTTTCCTCTGCCGCACCTCAAACCCGGGGGCCCGTGATTTTCAAGATCTGCTGGTGCAGGAAGTCGATGGCATGACCAGACCGCTCTATGAAGTGGTAGCCCGACGTGTTCAGACCTGGAACGAGGCCGGTAATTGCGCGCTAGTCGTCGGCGCGACCTATCCCCAGGAGATGCGAACCGTGCGCGCGCTCTGTCCTGACCTGCCGATCCTTGTGCCTGGTATTGGCGAGCAGGGCGGCGATCTGGAAGCTATTGTGCCTCTGGCTGTCGATATACATGGCGAACGCGCCATGGTCTCAGCCTCGCGCTCCATTCTCTACGCCGACTCCAGCGCGCAGTACGCTGCAGGCGCGGCCCAGATGGCTCGCGCTTTACGCGACCAGATTAATCGTGCGCGAGCAAGCGTGGACAACATAAGAGCCAGAAGCAGCGCTGCGGCAACTTTGCCAGAGTAGTAGTAGAGGCGTGGGCTGACGCACTATGCATGAGATTTGTAAGTATGAAATTAGAGATCGAACTGGCGCCCCGGCATAAAAGTGGTTTGCTGTTGCGTAATCCGGTTATGCTGGCGGCTGGCCCTGCCGGTTACGGCGTCGAGTACAGCAAAAGTGCTGAAATCCAGCGCCTGGGGGCAATAGTTTGCGCCGGTGTCACTCCTCGCCCTCACGCGGGACAGGTGCAGCCACTGTTGCTTGAGACCCCGTCTGGCCTGTTGAGTGCCCTTGATCGGCCCAGCCCTGGGGTCTCGAAAGTGCTCAGAAGCTATGCCGAAACCTGGGCATCCTGGCAAGTGCCCGTGATCGTCAACCTCGCTGGCACCAGTCTGGACGACTTTGTGGATCTTGCCGCGCGTCTCGATGGCGTGCCTGGTGTAGCCGCGCTCGAACTCAACCTGGCCCTGCCCAATCTGGCTGCGGATGGCGCGCCCTTTGGCTCTGATCCCGCACTCGTGGCCCGCTTGATCGCTGCAGTGCGCCGGAAAAGCATGCTCCCTATTATTGTTAAACTGGTAGCATACGCGGGCGATCTACGCCCCATTGCCCTGGCCGCGGCCTCGGCTGGCGCTGACGCCCTTGTCCTTCTTCATAGCCTGCCTGGTCTGAGCATCGACCTGACAACGCGCAGACCAGCCCTTTCCGCTGGCCTCAGCGGTCCCGCTATTAAGCCGCTAGCTCTGCGCATCCTCTATGATCTGGCCCATGAGCTACGTTCAGCATATCCTCACGTACCTCTGATTGGAGCAGGAGGCATCGCCAGTGCCCGCGACGCCCTCGAATTTATTCTTGCCGGCGCCTCCGCTATCCAGGTCGGTACCATTAACCTCATCAACCCGCGAGCAGGAGTCGAAATCCTTGCAGGCATCGCAGCGTTTTTGCAGACCGAGGGCATTGCTGACATTGCTGAGCTTGTTGGTGCAGCCTTGCCGTAACCTGCCAGGAATACCTACCTTACCACCTGTTTATCTATAGTAATAGTTCTTCCGGCTCAAAAGTACGCGACATTTTTGGCAGAATAGCGATGTAGGTGCTAGAGATATCTCGACAATAAGAGGTGCATGGAGGACTCGATGCAACAACGCCCTGTATTGCAGGATGAAGACGGTGACACTCCTGCAAAGAAGCGCCATGCATGCGCTGCCAGACTTTATCAGCTTTATGCCCCTGCGCTTTTTGAATATATTATGCGCCACACAGGAGCTTTGCATGACGCGGAGGATATCCTGACCGACGTGTTTATTGGTGCGTTACGCGCCGATCTTACCGTTATGAGCGCGGACAAACAGCGGGCCTGGCTCTAGACAGTTGCGCGCAACAAAGTCAATGATCGCTATCGCCAGGCACAGCGCCAGCGGCCACAAGTCTCGTTGGACGCATTGTTGGAGACTCTGGAGGACGGAGCGACACCCGAAAAACTAGTCATCCAGCGCGAAGAGGCAGCTTATTTGCGCGTGTATCTGCAAAACCTCTCACAGATCCAGCAGGAAGTGCTCCAATTGCGCTTTATTGGTGGGTTGCGTTGCACAGAGATCGCAGTGTTACTGCATAAACGCGAGGGAGCGGTGCGTAGCATCCTCTCTCGGGCTTTAAACGAGCTGCGTAAGCACTACCCGCGGTAGCCATAGCTGAAAGGATTGAGCAAGATGTTTCGCAGCGCTAAGAACGATTTCACACCGGATCAGGTAGATGAGCAAATAGCAAGCTATCTGATCGAGCAGAGGAATATTTCAGAAGAGCAGACAGACCAGCGTGCCATTCAGTTGTTACAATCTCTCTATTCGATCAGAAGGCATGAGTATACCGCCTCTCTGGAACGCGTGTGGCAGCGCGTCCGGGCTTCTGAGGAACAAGAGAACGTTTTGCCCGTAATTACAGAGAAACCCCTTGCAACTGTAGATGAGCGTGAAGAAACGGGGCAGAGTGGAGTTCTTGTCTCGTTCAGCCCACGTGGGCAGCGCGGGAAACGCATCCCTCGCCTTGCGCTGCTGGCAGCTGTTCTCGCGCTGGTGGTTATAGGCGGTTTTGCCCTGGCTAACAATTTTCAATCTCACAATCCACTGACCGTACAAAGGCCGTTTCCAGCCTCGGGCCTTTACGCATATCTCAATAACGCGCTCTACGACTGGATAATCGGACTCACCAGATTTTATGGAAACATTCTTTTGCAAGCGAAGAGGCTGTACTTGAGTATCCATTTTCTGCACTAACTTCCAACCAGCCCTTTATTGTAGGAGGGATTCTCTATGTAGAAACTCGTAATATGCAAAGCGCCAATAGACGACAGTACTTGTACGCTTTAAATAGCGGAGATGGTTCTATACTCTGGCGCCAACCTTCCGCCCGAGCTCTGGCAAATAGCGGGGCGGTATATACGCTGGTCGAGTCCAAGACATCCAATAGCAGCACGCTGACAGCGCGTGATCCGCGCACAGGGCGGCAACTCTGGCAGCGCTCGTATCCTATTGCAGGCTCACAGAGCGATCCAGGTTACGGAACAGATGCTACCGATGGATTCCGCTTGATTGCCATCACCGCTCAGTTGCTCTACGCGGTTGGTGTGTATCGACAGAATGGGCAGAATATCTTCGCGCGTTATGGGCTGAATCCGCTGGATGGATCAATTCTCTGGCAAGATCATGAAGAAATTTCAGGCAGCATGCCTGTCGTCGTAGCGCGGATTGTCAACGAGGTAATCTACACAATGGAGTACAATCTCAAGTCGATTGCGCCCTATAAAGATTCACATGGAATGACGAATAGTGAAATCCCTCAAGTGCGGGCCGCTGCCTATGATCTGACAACAGGCCACCAGCGCTGGCAAATTCCATATATGGAGGGAGAAGAGCCCAATGGAAGCCCCTATTTAGCTGTTTCTAACGACGCGCTTTACTTTCAGACATATAATCATCAGTGGCCTGCAGCAGCGCCAAACATTAATGATATTACGACACTGCACGCGCTCAACACCAATGATGGAGCGGTACGTTGGCAATATCAGAAGAAGCATAACGGCGATTTTATGACTGGCGCGGCGCTTCTGGGTGATAGTCTCTATCTAGAGACGCGTACAACCTCGACAGTAAGAGGAAAAGAGCAGAATCTGCAAATCCAGATTGTAGCATTGAATGCCCAGAACGGCGATGTTCGCTGGTCAACGCCTGTAAAATTGCTAGACGGAAGCGAGAAAACTCCTACCCCGGTACCACATGGTGTTGACCCCGGTTTCAGCAGCGGCTATCTTGTCGATATGCTTCCCGTTGCCAGTAATGATACTGTGTACTATAGCACCCCTGGCAACAGGATCTATGCGCTCCAACCTTCTGATGGCAAGATTCTCGCTCGATTCTGGGTGGATAAAACTGATCAGACAACTGTGCAGGACCGCCTGGTCCTGTTTGTAGGCGCGTAACAAGGCACCATCCAACAGAGAGCGCGAAGTAGCGTGTAGCAAGGAGTTTGCTATATATTTGCTACACGTAAAGAAAAAGCTGCACACTTTTCTATAGAATCATGCGATTTGTGGTACTATAAAGTGAGATTTATTTATATCTCACCTGTGCAGGATCAGAGCACACTGATTTAGAGAGGGAAAAACGTGCAACTCAGTTTTGGTATAAAAACTGCGCCTCAGAATACGACTTACGAGGCCATGAAGCAGGTCTGGCTGGCAGCTGATGCCACCCCATCAATTGAACATGCCTGGCTGTTCGATCATTTCATGCCCATCCATGGCGACATAAGCGGCCCTTGTCTAGAGGGCTGGTCCTTGCTGAGCGCCTTCGCTGCTCTAACCAGCCGGGTGCGCCTCGGCCTGATGGTTACTGGCAACACATACCGGCATCCAGCTGTGCTGGCGAACATTGGCGCGACAGTCGATGTCATTTCGGGAGGGCGCCTGGATTTTGGCATAGGTGCGGGCTGGAATGAGACTGAGCATAGTTCATACGGTATTCCTCTATACGCTCCTGGTGAGCGTATCAGGCGACTGGGCGAGGCATGCGAGATTATTAAACGCATGTGGACGGAGACGGCTCCGAGCTTTGAGGGACGTTATTACCAGATCAAAGATGCCTATTGTGAGCCCAAGCCCGTGCAGAAGCCGACTCCCCCTATTGTAATTGGAGGTAGCGGCGAGAAGCTGACATTGCGCATTGTTGCTCAGTATGCCGATATCTGGAACTTCGTAAACGGTGATATAGACTTTTTTAAACAAAAATCCGCGACTCTTGATGAGCATTGTGCCGCGATAGGACGTGATCCACATGCCATTCAGCGCTCCGTCCAGGTTCATGTCAATGCTCAGGATCTCCCGACAACTTATACGCAAACACGCGACTTTATCAAGGCTGGAGCTACTCACCTGGTCTTTGGTCTGCGTTTTCCGTATCCCAATGATATCGTCCAGCGTCTGGATGCAGAGATCATTCAGCCACTGCAAAAGGAATTTGCTGAATAACGGCCAGCAAAAGCGCCGCGCTTTTGCCCTTGACAGGCAACTCCTGAAGGTTCTAGAATAAGACCGATCGGTCTTATTCTAGAACCTCTTTATGTGGTCAACAAAAGGGAGTACAAGCCAGAAATGAGTGAAGAGCAAAAAAGTCGTAGCCGGGCATTTAGTTGGGAAGATCCAGCGGAAATGGTGCGTGTGGGCAAGACGCTAAGTGGGCTGGCCTATTTGCAGGCCATTCAGCGGGGAGAATTGCCGTCGCCACCGATAGCTGTGCTGCTAAATATGAACATTCAGGAAGTGAGCGAGGGACGTGTAGTTTTTTCTTTGCAGCCCGAGGAATATCACTACAACCCCCTTGGCACCGTACACGGAGGCGTGGCGGCAACCTTGTTAGACTCAGCTATGGGTTGTACGGTGCAATCCGTCTTGAAGATAGGGCAATGGTATACGACTCTGGAAATCAAGGTCAACTATCTGCGCGCGCTTACAGAAAGCACAGGTATGATTTATTGTGCCGGGGAAATGATCTATCTTGGTGGGCGAACAGCTACAGCGCAAGGACGCATCACTGACGCATCAGGGAAATTATACGCGCATGGGACCACAACCTGTATGCTGTTGCGCCCATAGAAATCAGTTTATTGCTTGTGGTTCAAGGAAATTTCAGAGGCGCGGCAGCCCAATAGCCTCAATACAACTATTGATGTGCGCGATTGCGTGGTGGATATAGCGTAGATCGCTGTAGAGTTTACTGAGCATCACCGCGCCTTCAAGAGTAGCGATAAAGAGTGTCGCGAAGGCATCAGCGTCTGTAGTGGCAAGAATCTCCTCGCGCTCAATGCCGCGCGTGATAATACGTTGCAAGCTTGTGCGCCAGACATCCATAGCCATTCGCGCGCGCGCACGCAGAGCTGGAAACGTATCATCAGCATCGATAGCGGCATTCGTAATAGGACAACCACCGGGCAAGAGTGAATCGTTAGCCAGATCCAGAAAGGCCGCTGCAAAGGCGTAGAGCCGGTCTAGCGCGTGTTTTTTATCAGCGAGCGCCAGGCGAGTATGCCGCTGAACCAGTTCCCAGGCATAGTCGAAAGAGGCTAGAGCTATTTGCTCTTTACTCGTGAAATGGTTATAGATGCCGCCTTTTTCCAGTTCAGTAACGCGCATAATATCACTGAGGGAAACGCCAGCGTATCCCTGCTGGTTGAAAAGCGGAGCCGAGCGTTCCAGAATCATCTGACGGGTTGTTTCGCCTTTGCTCATAGTTGCCCCTTTATAGTCGCAAACGGAGAGATCTGTCTAAAATTCTATCCATAAGACCAGGGATTGTCAAATCCTCCACTTGTTGAACAGTGCAAGGCCTTTTCAGCGTCAAGAATAGTCATATCAACTCCCGTTGAATAACGCGCAAAAGGAGGCCCTGGACCTCCCGGATAATTATTATTACAACGGATTGGTTTTCACATCTCAGCCAAATCGTACACATGAAGCGCCTGGAATGGCTATCTGTGCCGGTGGTTGGCCGGGCTCAGACGAGCTATTGAGCAGAGGCCAGACTGTTAGTTCATCGCTATGCTGATTAGCAACAAGCACAAAATGGCCTGTGGGATCAAAGGCAAAATTGCGTGGACAAAGACCGCCACAGGGAACAATCGCCAGCAGTTCTAGCAAGCCGCCAGTTGTAATCGTATAGATAGCCAGACTCTCATTGCCGCGGTTGGAGACATAGAGCAGGCTACCATTCGGGGTGAGATGAATATCCGCCGCTGTGTTTTCATGTGCGTCGGGCGGCAGAGTTGAGAGGGTCTGGCGCGCGTTGAAAGTGCCCTGTATGGCATCATAGTTATAGACAGTCACAGTATTATTGAGTTCAAACGAGACATAGAATTGCTGTCCAGTAGGGTGAAAAGCCATGTGCCGCGGCCCGGAGGCAGGTGGGCAGTGGACGCGCCCGTGCTCGCTCAGTTTGCCGTTGGTTGTATCGAAAGTGTAGATCACCAGTTGATCACTACCCAGATCAGCCACAACCACAAAGCGCTGATCGGGTGTGAAGATTGTTGAATGGGTGTGTGGACCCTCCTGGCGTTCAGGATTAGGCCCATGGCCGCTGTGTTGTACATTCTCAGCGAGGGTACCCAGCGCCCCGTTTGTCAGGATCGGGAAGACACTTATATTGCCGCTCTGATAATTGGAGACCAGTATCCAGCGCCCGCTAGCATCGATCGTCAAGTGGCATGGCCAGTCGCCATTGCTCGGTTGGTGATTGATCTCGTGTGGCTGACTCTCTGTTCCCTGCTCGGCCAGATCTAGCGCCCAGACTTCGCCTGAACGGCCATCACTATGTAAGCTCATCTCGCTTACCGCGAAAAGCCAGCGTTTGTTAGCATGGAGCGCAATAAAGGATGGATTAACAATGCCAGCAAACGACCAGCGGGGCGTGAGTTGCCCGGATGGACTCGCAAAATGGAAGGCGTAAATGCCCGCTTGCTCAGCTTTGGCGTAGCTGCCAAGATAGAGCATGTATTGCTGTGAAGCCATGTACATTCTCTCCACATTCTATAAGATAGGAATTATTCCTGATTTTCGCGCAGCCGCTTTTTGTATTTCCAATGCTTTTTTGCCCGCAACAAACTCTCCCCTTTCAGCAGGGAAGAGCTGAAAGAAATGTTTTACACGGATTTTTCTGGCATTAGCAAACTCCTGTTGTAGGCAGCGAAGCCCGTAGCAACTCGTTCCTTCTTGCTGAGCAATGGCTGGCCAATCTTCAACCAGCTACTGCTCAACACAACCTCTACGAGATTCGCCAGTGCCAGGGAGGGAGTCCATATAAGGGAGCGCCAACGCTGGCTAAATTCGGCATAACCCCTGTCGTATAGAAAATTGTTTAAATTTCTTCCAGAGGAATAAAGCCGAGCACATGTAGAACGTTGCCCATAGTCTGAGCTGTGGCCCGCACCAGGTGTGTGCGGAACGCTTTGATACGTTCATCGGTCTCGTCCTTGATTTTCGAGGTATGCTCGTAGAAGTCGCTGAAATGCGAGGCCAGGTCAAAAGCGTAACTGGCCAGCGTATTGGGTGCTAGCTGTGTAACGGTTTCAGCCAGGCGGCGTGGGTAAGCATCAATGTGACGCAGTAATTCCCACTCACTCTGCTCCAGCGCATCGGGCAAGCTTTCCAGGCGTTCCGGCTCACTGTAGTTTGCCTCGCGCAGGCGACGCAAAATCGTATTGGCGCGGGCATAAGCGTATTGCAGGTAGACGCCCGTTTCACCGTTCGGGCGCAGCGCCTCATCTATATCCAGGGCAATAACCTGTTGCAGGCCGAAGCGGATCATAAAGTAGCGGATCGCCGAAGCTGCCAGGATTGCCGCCGTTTTAGCACTTTCCTCGCGCTTTTTGCCGGTTTTTTCCATATACGCGAGCACATTCTCTACAGCGGTATTAATCAGATCATCGGCTTTAATCTCGATGCCTTTGCGACCAGACATAGGATAGAAGTTGCGTCCATCTGACGTATCAATGCCCAGACTGGCTGCTGTCGAGCGAGAGAGTGTCACCACCTCGTAGCCGATATGCGTTAAGTTCGTTGCCTGCTCTTCATAGCCCAGGCGGCGCAGACTCTCGCGTACGACTTGCTGTGGATACGATTGTCGGATATCGATAACATTAATAGCGCGCTGAGCGTGTCCGAAGCGTGTAGGATTGCCCTCCTGACTGGCCATAGCTGTATTGCCGGGTGCCTGCATGGTCCAGAGCGCCTGCCCATCGCGTTGAGTACCCCAGAGGGCGTACTGGAACTGGACTTCCATTGATGGATCATCGGTCAGCCCGAATTTCCAGAGATGCTGGGCGATATCCTTGGCAGTATAGGTAGCGGTACCATCGCTACGCACAAGGATCTTATCTTGCATGCGTTCGTTCTCTCTGGTTGCTTCTTCTGTGTTCGCATCGTCGCCAAAGGGAAGAATCCAGCAACCAATAGCTGGACCGCTCTCAGGTTTTTCCAGCAGGCCCCGTTCACGCAGCATGGCGAAGGTACGGTCCCAGAGCCCCGCACCCAGGATAGCCGATTCCCATGTAAGCAAATTATATGTGATGTTCAGGCGTGCCATAGTTTTGAGATGAGCCTGGACGATCTGCTGCGAAAGGTTATTAGCCAGCCCTGGGAAGTCCGGGCCACTCTCAGTATCAGAGCCATGTTCAATGGCATGCAGGACTGTTTTACGTAATTCTAACAATCCAGGCTGTTCTTCGTACTTTTTACCAACTGCCACGTAGACGCGCGAGCAGAAGTAGTCGAACGACTCGCCAGGCTGGGGCTGATTGCCTCCTGGTACCTCAAGCTTGCCCTGCTCCTGCTGCATCAGCGTAAAGCCGACAACCACATCGGCGACCTGGACACCTGAATCGTCAATATAATTTTGAGCCTCGACATTATAGCCCTGGGAACGTAGCATGCGTACGACAGTATCACCAATGCAGGAATTGCGCAGATGACCAACATGAGCCGCTTTGTTGCTATTAATCCCCGTATGTTCAACGATTACTTTTATGCCTTTGCCAACTTTATTCTGGCCAAAATTCGCGCCTTGCGCAAGAACCTGCTCAATGATCGAGCCCCCAATTGTCGGACGATCCAGGAGGAAATTAAGATAGCCGGGCTTTGTCACGGTAATCTCAGCAATCGCTGGATGATGTGCAGCGCGCAGGATCTCCGCTAGAGCTTCGGCGATCAGCATGGCCGGGCGTCCCAGCTTTGTTTTGCCAGACCACGACATCACTGGCATTGAATAATCACCGAAGCTGGCTTGCGCGGAAAAGCCCAGAATAATGGGCAGTTGCTCCACCTCTATACTCAGCCCTTCCTGGACCAGATAACGTAGAATGGCCTCTCGGATCAGCTCCGTCAGATATGTTTGCATATCCCGCGCCACCGTATCTGCCATATGCTGTACCTCTTTACTTATTGTCATAAAACCTCAGTTTCACTCATGTTAAATGAGTGCGGATAAGCTTGTTCTGTCTTTGTGGATTTTTGTGCAGGCGCCTTTACTATAACGTAAATTAGGAGCGAGGTCAAACGCCTATATGCGCACGTGAGTGCCAATTGGTATACCCACTATAAATCGGTTTTGTTGCCAGGGTAGTTGAGAAATGAGAGGATAATGACCTGGATGGGCATAGCAAGCGCGTTGCCACCAGGTATATCAAGCAGAGTGCAATTCGCCTGGTGTTGGTATATACATACTATTTGTGTCAGCATTTCAGTACAGAGGAGCGGGCTGACAACTCGCTCCTCTGCATAGTAGCTCACTAGACTAAGCAATTATTGCTCAGTCTAATTGGTGCTTAGCTCATTGGGAATACGGGCAATTGAACCGGACTTCTTGTCGTTGCCAGCATGGTAGCTGCTCCGGTGTACCAGGCGAGGATAGCCGTAATGACGCCTAGATAGCCGCCGATCTGTGCCCAGATCGCGCCGCCACCGAAGTTGGCGATAGCCAGAGCAAAAAAGGTCAGAGTTAAAAACAGGAATACGCTAATAAGAGCCCCGTTTGTCCTTAATGTTCCGAGTAACCAGAGGAATGTGAAAATGCCCCAGGCGAGCAGGTAAAATCCTATCGCTGCTGTACCGAGTTTGATCTGGTTATTTTGCAGTCCCCAGCCAAAGGCCAGCCAGAAGGCACCATAAGAAGAAAATGCCGCAGCCCCAAAGGTGTTGCCAGCGCGGAATTCCCACATACCAGCAAGCAATTGAGCAAGGCCACCATAGAAGAGAGCCAGTCCAATAACACCAGTTGGTGCCTCAGTATACCAGCCTGCATTAGAGGCGCTCAGGACAAAGGTAGTAAGGGCGAAAGCTGCCAGGCCAAGTGGGGCGGGATTAGCAGTAGCCATAGCGGCTGCTTCAGAGCGTTCTGCTGCGATTTGAGCCATGAAGGTTTCCACCTTTCATCAAAAGACTAAGCAATACACGTACAACCATGATACATGTGTTTCGACGTGGTTCCGAGCGGACCACGTACTGCTTACCACAGGCGGGAGCGCCTGCTGATGTCAGATGCAATGTGCTCCACACCATTGTGGACATTTTAGGATAGACGCGCTACAAATCTGAGAATACGTAGGAATAAAGTTGTTGAAAACCAGAGTGCTTCTTCGCTATTTCCCCCTTTCTTTGATGGTGTAGACCACCTGCCATTTGTAGGGGTTATCCCTGGTAAGCCGCGTTTATATTTAGAGTATAGCACATAAACGGCTGAAAAACAGCCATAGCGTAGTAATTAGACAGGGCTGTTGCAAGATTACTCTCGCCGCCTGCGGCGGCTCGCAACAAAGGGCAAAACATCTTTTTCGGGGACACCCTGAACCCTGGCAGAGGGGCTGGCCGCCCTCTGCACTCCCGCTGCCCGGGTTTATTCCCGATCTTGCAACAGCCCTGAGTAATTAGATGTGGACAAAACCTCTAACTAAGAGAGCTGCGATAATAATTAGAGCGGCCAGTATATTATTGTTCATATTCGTGGCCATGAGCTTCAAATAGTACTTGAGTTCTCCATTAGCCTCGCGTAAGGCAAGTTGAACTGGTAGTACTGTCAGTGCCGCTACTACACTGTACCAGGGTAATACGCGCGTGAAGGCCAGAACAATAATCAGCAGCGCGATCATAGCCAGGATTAGCGCTCCTACCACCCGTGCGCCATGTTCGCCTAGAGCGACAACTGGCGTGATCTTGCCAGCTTTCTGATCGCCGCGCCAATGCAGAAAATGGTGAAAGTAGAGCACTGCCATAGTATAGAGGCCAATTGGCAGAGAGACCAGAAAAGCTACAGGGGTTACAGTACCTGCTTGCACGTAAAAGGCCCCTACCAGGGGTAGCAGACCAAAAGCAAGGAAGATATCGACCTCACCCAGACCACGTCCGATATAGGCCAGGCGCAGCGGTGGGGCAACATAGAAAAACGCCAGTAAAAAGCCTGGCAGAGCAAAAAGCAGTACCCACGGGCGGAAAATGGTCAGTATTCCTCCACAGAGTAGCGCCAGGGCGAAACAATCCAGAGCGAACCAGCGATATGTTTTAAGCGAGAGTTGTCCCTTTAAGAGTAGCGGCGATCCTGTGGTTATGGTGGTCCCGCTGAGCCTCAAATCATAGGCCGCCTGATCAGTGCCTTGCTCAAAATCGAAAATGTCATTAATCAGGTTAGCGCCCAGATGGGCTGCCAGTGCTCCAATCAGTGTGAGCAGAAAAAGCCACCAGGAAAAAGCACTTCCCTGTTGCCAGGCTAGAAGTGTACCAATGACCACTGGTATCACCATAACTGGCAGAGTACGCGCGCGGGTCACTGCACTAAAAAGCTGTAATGTTTTCACGTTTTGTGTATCTCAACTTCCTGCTCCAGCGTAAATGTAGCTTCAGTATAGGGCGTGCTACTGGTCAGATCGGTAATACGTAACCAGTTGATCGCCAGTTCGACCGCGACCGTAGGTACTCTGGAGATAAAAGCCGCGGCTGCGGACGATTTTTGAGCCAGTTGCGTGTACACCTCTGCCGTGTACTGTTCATCATTGAGCACGCGCGCGCGCGCCGTTGCCTCCAACCATATTGAAGGTTGATCGGGTCCGATAAACAGTCCCACACGCGGATTTTTCTGGAGATTAGCAAGTTTGCGTGAAGAGGTAATCAGCGTGCCGTAAAGCCTGCAGCCCGTTGCCGTTACCGTCTCTTCAACAAAAAAGATGCGCGTTGCATACGGCTGTTCGTTGTCTGAGGTCGCAAGAACCAGTGTCTGATACTGCTTGATAAAATTGTTAATGTATGAGAACTTTGTTTCTTCCATTTTACTTCTCTATCGGGTGTGAATGCGTATGCTGCTCTCTACAAAGTGAGCGTGCGGACCAGCTTATTCTCTCACGTATGCAAAAACGGCGTTTTATGTACGCATGACTACCTATCCTGACCAGGCGAATCTGCCGGGAGGTAGGAGGAACTAGAATCTGCACCTTTCTATTTTAAGTCATCAGTGCCTTCCATTGCCAGTCATATCTTCCATCTTGCCCAATGTATGCTGATAGCAGAAGAGTTTAGCAATGGCATCAGAGTAGTAGAAGACCAGAAGCGTTTGAAGTATAAAGCAATTCTCTCTTATGCACACAAGATCTTGTATAACATCTAAATATCCAAAAGTACTATTCGTTAGAAAGGGTAGAAATATAGGAATAAATATGTTATGCTAAATAAACCGGTAAAGGTGGCTATAGATCTATTTAGTTACCGGGCATGTGTTGGCATGTCGCTTCATATACCATTCCAGGGGAAGTTGAGCGTGGTTTTGGTGCAACTCCATGTACGATTATTGGGAAACTCGATATCTCATCCGGGTGCTTATCATTTGTAGGGTTCCTCTTTTTCTCTTTGGCGAAAGAACGGTACTGAAATTGTTTGGTGCAGTGGAAGGAGGGGAGTTTTTGCCTCAAGAAGGATCTGACTCTATCCAGCCCGGTAAAAGCTGGAAACGCCGGGTCGTACGTTGATCGAAGAAGTTTATTAGAAGGATGCCGGATATGCATGGTTTGATTTTTGTCACCTGGGAACGATATCTTTGTGAACGATACAGTGAAACATTCCTCAGACTCTATCGAGAGGAGATAGGAGAGACCGCGGCTACCTCCCCTCTAGCCAGTCGCACATATAGTGACCAGGTATTGTTGTCTGGCGTAGCGGCTGCCTGCAAGCTGACAGGGAGTTCGCCGGAGACAATGTTGTGGGAATACGGGCGTTATTTTATGTTGAATGGGCTGACAAGCCATCTTTGTGCCTATTTATTGACCAGGGTCAATAATGGGCGTGATCTGCTCCTAATGATGCGCAAAGCCCATGCTCAGATGCGTCGTTTGCCAGATGGGTTGACGCCGCCACTGTTTGAATATGAGGCAATCTCTCCTTCGCCTCATGACCTCTCGCTTGTCTATGATAGTCCACGCCAGCTCTGTTCATTGTTGTGGGGGGCCGTAGAAGGGGCAGCCCAGCGTTATGGCCAGCGTGTCCAGGTCGTGGAGGTGTCGTGTATGAAGCGTAGCGCGCCGGTCTGTCGTTTTGATCTGCGCTTTACACCGCCAACCTCAAAGCCCCTGGAGTTGTTAGAAACTCCGGAGCAAATCGCTAAACGCGCCAATCAGCAGCAACTGGCCAACCTGGTTCTTTCGGTCTTACCTACAGAGTATGGTCTAACGTTGATAGAACTGCAGGAGCACCTGCGGGTCTGGGAAATCAGGTTGGAGCAGACCCGCCCCGCCCTTTTGCTTGAGGGGTTGCGTATTTTGCAACACGCAGGCCTCGTTTCCAGCACTGCTAACCAGCCAGGAGATAATCTCGCGAATCGCCGCTACTGGCGCACTCCCACTATTTGAACGCTGAATAGTGACTTGTGCTATCACAAAGCGCGGGTCAGTCGGGGCCTGACCACCAATCGCGCAGTGGTCAAAGTTTTCAGACTATGGCCAGTGACAAGATGCGCGTGGCCACAGAGTCAGGACCACGCGCATCATATATTAGTGGAGTCCGTCTAAGCATCGGTTTTAGCAGAGTAGATAGGTTCCTGGTGTTGGAGAAAACAATTCTGGTAATTCGGATCTTAACCGGACTTTTTGGCAACTTGACTAGAGGATAAGAGAGGAGTACTATAGCTAAACCAGGTAACACTGGTTACTTTTTTAGCTTATATTCTGGTTAAGGAATGTCTCCATGCGCGAACGAGAAGCCATCCGCTGGCTGCAACTGACATATAAAGTGCCGAGCGAGCCTTCTCAGAAACGAGTCTGGGTTTGGCGTCGGCTCCAAAACCTGGGAGCTTTTGCGCTTCAGAATTCTGTCTATTTGTTGCCTTACTCCGAGGAAGTGGAAAAGCAATTTCGTCAACTCATTCATGATATTCATAAAATGGGCGGCGAAGGCTGTCTTTTCTCCGTTTTTGCTCTTGATCCCGCTGATGAGCAGCGTATATTGCAGACCTTGATTGAGGCGCGCCATGGAGAGTATCAGGAGGCAATCTCGCTCTGCACGCATTTTCTGGTGCGCGCGCAGGGCTTGCTCGATGGCCAGAGTTGGAATGAACAGGTGCATACCGAGTGCGCAGAAGGTCTGGAAAGAGTCCATGTTTTGTTTCGCCTGGCCAAGCGCCACGACCTGTTAGGTAGTCTGACTGCCATCAGACGGGCCGCTGCAGCCGAGAGCCTGGCACTCTGTGAACAGATTTTTCGTTTGTTGCTTGATCGTGATTACACGCGCGCGCGCCGGGCGCTTGAACTCCATAGTGATTTTCTTCCCGCATCTGGCGCGGGGCAGCCATCCCTGTTCGTCCCGGCGCTGGTTGCTCCCTCTGAACAGGGCTATGCATCACAAGATGATGGTTACAGTGGGCAGGCAGATGTCACTCGTTAAAATGGGAAAAGCAAATTGACAAATAATTGCTCGCTAATGTTGTAACTATAGCTCGCTCTCGAACGTATAAAAACATAAGGGGAGGCCAAACCTCTGGCCACTTCGTTACTAGTTTTTCCAGGAGAGGAAAACAATATGCCAGAAGAATATATTCGTCAGCGCAGTGGTGCAAAAGCAGTTGCCATTGATAATCGCGCGCAGATCCGAAAAATTCGGTTGCTTCTCTTTTTATCCATTTTGCTTTCTACTGGTCTGGCAGTGTCTCTCAGCATATTGCTTGGCCGTTAAATTTTTTCTCTCAAAAGAATATCTGAGTTAGTACGAGTCGTGCCTGATTTTTCAAAGCCAGGCGCGACTCGTGCTTTTTCTATTCAGCCAGGTTGACTGATGAGCCTGGCAATGCGTTCCTGTCCAGGTGTGGAATGTTCCCAGAGCTCAGAGAAGTGGACCCAGTTGTGAAGGGCAAGGGATGCCGGTTCGTGGGGATCTGTTTCAGTAGCATAGCCAGTATGGAGATCCCAGTTGCGCAGATCGCTGACGAGTGCCGCGCGCCGCGAACTGCGCTCGCTGGCCTCCGCGTTGGTGTTACGCAGCGCGGTATAGTAGCTGATAGCGCGCCGGCAGAGATGCTCGCTCAGGCGAGTTGCGTAGCCCAGGACTTGCTCCAGTGGAATGATTTCTGTATCTTCAAACGAGCCATTCAATAGTGTATGAATATAGTCCGGCTGGACTTTTTTGCGCGTGGCTGTAAGTGCCAGCCAGCGTGCTTCGCCAAAACCAGCCAGGAAACGTCGTAGTCCCTGCAAGCCAGCCAGAAAATCCGTAGGCAAGGCCTCAGTCTGATTTTCCTGGAGTTGATAAACCTCTGCGGCGCCGGCAAGAAACTGCAAAATCTGTGCTGTTGGAGTGCTCGGCTGGCCAAGGTAGCGCGCGGCTGGTTCAATATATCCTTCCCAGGGCTGGCGTAGTATGCTATAACGCCTGTGCTCGAAATAGGCGCTTGCCAGATATTCGTCGATGAGGAGTTCAAACGCGGCATGCGGACCGGAGACGCGGCGTAATGGAGAGTGGGCAGCGAGGCTCTTAATCCAGGGATTGAGAGCTATATCCGTGGCAATATGCGAGACATAGCCAAGGGCGAAGGCTAGCGCCTGGCTGCGTAGAGCGGGCGCGGGAACAAGCGCGACTTGCTCCAGGAAGAGGATTAACATATCGCCCGAATGTGAGTGGTGGAAGAGTTCTGACCATTGTAGTGGATAGCGTGTGTCTGGAGGAGCATTTTGAGGGGTACGCAGATAGGCATCTGTAAGCTTCTCGCGTAAATAACGCGGGTGATAGTCCATTATATCCGGTGCCAGTGCCCCCAGGAAGGCCATGGCTGAGATATCGCTACCTGGAAAGCGAAAAGCGATTGCTGGCAAAGGCCCTGTATCCCAAACCGCGCCAGCAGGCGTAGTTTGTGGAGGTGTAGACCAGCCGTGGGCACGCCTGCGTAAGGCGGCGGCATCGATAATCAGTGAGCCAAGGTCGTTGCCAGCATCCTGGCTATTTCGTGCTGTTTCAATTAAAATGCGCCAGTGCGTCAGAAATGCTGGCATAGTTACTCACCCTCCCGCCTGGTGCGGCGTTGCTAACAGAATGCAGACCGAGCCCGGCAGATCCGGGATAGTTGTCTCATCTCACTTGCTGCAAGAGACTATGACATGCTAGAGTCGTTCTGGCCATAAACAACCCAGGTACATTTATCAATACGTATTTATACATAATTGTACCTGCTTTCCTGTTCAGATGCAATGAGTTTCTAGCTTCAAGGCTTGCGCTTCCGCGCGATAAATGGGTACAATCAATTGCATGGATAGGATCATCGTTTTGTAGCGATGCAGGGAAGTTGGAATGTCATTATGAACACCTCTCAGCCAGGACCAAATACACCAATTCAGCCGCAGCCTGCACGTGATGCAGCGCCGCGCCGCTTGATTGTGACCGCAAGTGTAGTGACCTTTGCGGTGCGCGATTGGTCGCTTTGGGTCTTGCTGCGCGATGGTCCCTGGGGACCCCCAATGCGCCTGGTACTGGGGACAGAAGCTGTTACCGATGCGGTTGCGCGAACGCTTGAGACTCTGTTGGTCTGGCACGAGAATGCGCCTCTGTTCAAGTTAAAGGCGGGCTGGCAGGAGCAGCAGGTGCATGTCTGGAATAGCGCGGAGCAAGGTGCCGCGGTTTCCTTGATTCATAGCGTGCTTCTGCGGGCGAATCGCGATGAACTGCGTCCCAACTTGCAGCATCATCCTGTGCCAAGCTTACGTGTGCATTGGGTGTCGGTCTCTGAGATCGAGGCTAACCAGTATGCGCTTGATCCTGAAGTAGGACCGATTTTGCAGTCCGCGCTACACACTCTGCGTGCCCAGATTCAGCGTGATCCAGAGCTGGTCTTAGGCTATCTGGCTGATATGGCTTCAATGGGTTCTGTGGAAACGGATAGCATCTGGTGGGATCAGGAGAATAATTCAACACGCAATAAGCAGACGCGCTCGCTTGAAGTGATCAAAGAGCCAGCGCGTGGCGATGGTATTCTGACTCTGGCGGAAGCTGCTCTATTGTATAAAGCCTTTTTCCCCTTAGACGAGCAGATCGATCTCTCGAACTTGCGCCGCCGCTTTCTCGCGACTGATCATCTGGAGGTCCTTGAGGAGCAGCGTCCGGTGCGTGGCCGTGAACTCGATTGGCGACGTGTCAGCCGGGCTTATCTTTATCGGGGTAAGAAAGCTCTTTAAGCGCAAAGGTGAAATCCAGGTGTAGCCTGTGTGCTACCTGGCAGTTGCATCTTCGTTATGAACATTTTTTCACCGAACAGGAGAAATTCCCTCCAAATTGTGAAGTAGTTCACAGCTTTTGTATGGCCTGGTTACTTTATAATATAGATAGGCATATTTTTGTTCGTAGGGGTGACCCGCGAAACAAATGACCCTTAACCTGCATTATTCCTCCTAAGAAGGTCTGATTTTCAGATCGATTGATGATTTGGAGCTGTATGAAAGCCCTGGATGATGAGTCACAGCTAACCATCGCGGCCTGTCAAGGTTCTGTGGAAGCCTTTGAAGCTCTCGTCTTGCACTATGAGCCGCGCATCAGGCGTATGCTTTATAGCCTGACCCAGGATAGCCAACTGACGCAGGATCTGTGTCAGGAAACTTTCCTGGCGGCATATCGTGCCCTGCCGCGCATGAAAGGCGAAGAGTTACATTTCGCGCCCTGGCTTTACCGCATTGCGCTCAATCAGTTGCGTAGTGAGTGGCGTCGGCGTAAGCACGTCACCTGGGTACCGTTTTCGCCACCGCAAGGATACGGCGATGACGCTTTTGATGAGCCAGGTGAAGATTATCTGGAGTGTCCAGAGCATTTTGAAGAACAGGTTGGGCAACGCGATTTGATCCAGCGGGTGCTGGCTCGTTTGCCTGAAGCCTCAGTGGCGTGCCTGTTGCTCGATGCTGAAGGATTCTCCTATCGCGAAATTGCTGAGGCTTTACAAGACTCTCTCTCCGCTGTTCGCAGTCGTCTCTCCCGTGCGCGCCAGGCATTCCAGCAGCTCTATACCAAGCTTGAACAGGAGGGACGTTGATGAAGTATGTAGATATAAGGGATCTGCCGCCATGTTCATTTAGCCCCCGATGTCTACGTCTGATTGACGATCTTGATATGCCGCCAGCGACTCCCGCGCCCACTCGACTCGCGTACATAGAAGATTTACAAGACGAACGTCAGCTTCGCCAACTGCGCTCTCATGTGTCCAGCTGCCTTACCTGTTCCGCCCTTCTTGCTGAAGCTCGGCGTATGCGTACACAGCAGCGCATGATGCTCTACTATTATATGGTCGCGAACGAGAAGCAGGTGCCTTCAGTCTCCAGCGCGATTATCGAGAGGATCTGGCGCGAACATAAGGCCAATGAGGAGGGCATTGCCCGGAAAAAAGAGACGCAGGTATATGAACAGCGCGTGCAAGCGCGCCAGGATATCACTCAGGCAGCTTTTCCTATTCCTCTTTATGCTCACTCTTCTCCGCGTCGTCGCTTTCTCCAGCATGTGCTTACTCTAGCAACTGTTGCCGCTGTGCTTCTGGCCGCGGTCGGACTACTGAATCATTTTGCGGGCCAGTCTGGTGCTACTCTGGCATCTCTTCGAACGACCGAGCAGAAGCCTCTGGCCAATCCAGGTGTGGGTAACAACGACTGGAACTCCGCGCTCATTGGCCTGACTATGCTCTCGACTGCTGGCATGGTCAGAAGTCTGGCTTTTTATAACTACGATGCCAGCCAGAATCGCATGGTCACGCTTGTTGAGTCCACGCAGACCTATCTCGCGGTCAATACGGATGGGATTTCAACGGATGGTCAGAGTTTGCTCTTTGACGATATATCTCAGAGCCAACAAAAAGTTTATCAGATCTTTTCACCAGCAACTAATGTGCAGACTGTGTATCAAATAGACGCTAAACGGGGTGGTAATGCGATCTGGATGGATACGACCCATATTCTGACGCAAAGGATCGATGGAGGAGTCCAGGAACTGGATACGCAGACTGGCGTGCTGCAGTCTGCATGGACGCTGCGAGCGAGTAGATTGACTTTCTACCATCATCCCTTCCTCTACTTTACCGGTGCGCAGAATCTGAAGGCCGATGTGCTTTACCGGGCTAATCTCTCCCAGGCCAATCCTATACCCCAACAGGTTACACAGTCCTTACCCAATACGCACTTCTGGCTGAGCATTGATGGCACGACGATTTCTTATGCCGATCAAGGTTCGTCCGGCCAGGGCCAGGGGATTTATACAGTGGGTAGCGATGGCTCGAATTTGCGTCTTTTACGTAAGGGCTCCGGTATTCCGATAGGGTATACCGACGACAATACCTTGATGGTAATGGATCAGGTAAGCAACAAATTCCAGGTAAGCAAGCTGGGCATTGCCCCTGGCGCTGCAGAAAAAATCATCTTTGCCGACGCGGCTCCCGGAGCTGTTTCCCTTTGTGGTTTGCCTGAACTGGTAGCGGTGCTGAGGGTGTGTGCTCAGAACATTGCTCTCGCGCCTTTCGGTCATGGTCTGCTGCTCAACGCGTACAATGCCGATGGCACGAGCAACCTGCTCTACGATAATCTGGCTACTGGTACCTCGCAGATCATTCGCAGCTTGTCTGCTGGCACCGGCGTGCAGCTACCCGGCTGGTCCACAATGTCCGTCACGTCCGCTGCGGCCTGATTGTAGACCCCGCGGCACATAGTCGTAAGCTCTGGCAGGGTAGCGCGCATATGTAGCATGCGTTACCCTGCCGCTGGAGCGCCCATGTAGTGTTTTTCCTGTTCCTGGAAATTCACTATGCCACATCCTGATCGCGCAACAGGTAGAGGCTTTCTCTGGCTGTTGACATAGAAAAAAGTGCTATAGCCACACATTGTGTAGAGCACAAGCTTGAATTTGCCCTTGCTATCTGGTTTTTTCCAGACTCTTGCTGCTTCTGTGTTAAGGGGATTGTACCGCCGTCCGCGGAGAACGACCACTCTCGTCTCTAAAGACGGATGACCTGTGTTCCCACAAGCCCTCCCGGAACCGCAGACTTGCCTGCGCTCCAAACCATGTGCAAAAAGGTGAGTCGCACCCGGAATTTTGTGCCCCTTGACAACGCCTCGCTCGGATGATACTCTATCAACATGACGTTAACGTAACATTTTAGGATTGAAATATGAATGACCGCATGCGTATAGGTGATCTGACAGAACGGGCTGGAGTCACTCCGCGCACTGTTCGCTACTACGAAAGCATTGGACTGCTCCCGCCAGGTGAACGTGAAGGCCACGGCCAGCACTCCTATACTGAGGAGACACTTGCCCGGCTGCGCAGAATTGACCAGCTAAAGAAGCTTGGACTCAGTCTGGAGGAGATACGTGATGTCATCGACCTGTATTTCACTGACCCGAGTGGAATACAACCAAAGCAGAAAATCCTCGTAATCCTGCGCCAGCATCTCACTGAGGTAGACCAGAAAATCGGCGGGTTCCAGCAATTCCGCGCTGACCTGCTGGCACATATCGAACGCTTCGAGCGCTGGTTTGAGGAAAGAGAACAACCCTGAGCTTTTTTTGTCCAAAACATGACGTTAACGTCATGTTTGTGCTGGCGACTCATGCAGTCAGAAGGAGAAAGACACATGCATGAAACGATCGGTTTTATCGGACTCGGCCTGCTGGGTCTGCCCATAGCTACCAATCTTCTCAATGCCGGCTATCCTCTCCGGGTGTACAACCGCACAGCGAGCAAAGCGGAGCCACTAGTTGTCCGGGGAGCACACCTGGCGAGCCGGCCCGTTGACGCGGTGACGAGCGGAGGGATTGTGGCGACGCTTGTGTGGGATGACGCGGCACTGGAAAGCGTCGTCATGAGCGAGGGTTTTTTAGAGCACCTGGGACCAGGTAGTGTCCATCTTTCGATGAGCACGGTGTTGCCTGAAACGGCAAAGAGGCTCGCGGCAATCCACGCGCAACATGACTGTGCCTATGTCGAGGCTCCTATCTTTGGCAGACCCGAGGCAGCTATCGCCCAACAGCTCTGGATTCCCTGCGCGGGTCCACAGCAAGCGAAAGAACGCATCCGACCACTCCTCAAGGCGCTGGGGGGACAGGGGATCTTCGATTTTGGCACAGAGGTTGGCGCGGCAACTCTTGTCAAGCTGGTTGGAAACTTCCTGATTGTTTCGGCAGGGCACTCCCTGAGAGAAGCGCTCTCGATGGCCGAGAAAAACGGAGTCGATCCAAAAGCCGTTATCGATATGCTGACACAGACGTTGTTTCCCGCTCCCATCTATCAGAGCTATGGCAGGAGGATTGCCGAGAACAATCCGTCTTTCAGCCAGAGTAAGATACCGCTGAAGGATGTTGGTCTCTTCAAAAAGACCGCCCAACAGGTGGAGTCGCCCACACCCATCGCAGGTCTTTTGTATGACATCTTGAGAAGCGCTGACGAAGGAGCGTAGATCCTTCCACCGTTTAGCAGAGAGCTGCCTGATGATTTGCACTCGTCGTTGTAGTCTTGTAGATGTTCTGTTTCTCCGCGTTCTAACAGAGTAGAGTTAATGAGAGGGTGAAGCAATGCGAGAAAGGCCCACTCAATCAGCAAAAAACGGCATACACATACAACATAAATCTCTACGAGCATTACGAACGGCTTGTGGAGGATCTTACACAGAGAATATCCGCATGAGCCTCGCTTTCTGTTTACAGGTTGGGGATGGCTGCTTATTGGGATCATCTTGTGGTTCCTGGCGACACACTTCGTGTGGGATGGTTGGGTGAAAACGCTGATCGATTCGGTGGATACGGTACTGATGGGAATGGGTGTAGCGTTGATCATCTGTACTACGCCTGGGCTTGCTCAAGCGTAGTACAACGTTTTCCCTTTTCACTTGTGGCTCAGTCCGTTCACCTGCCGCCACTGCACACTGGGGACAAGGCGAGTAGATCCAAGCTGCTTAAAGTCGCCATTTTAGCTCTAAAAACGATCTCAGATAGCGTCAAAAGAGCAAGTTATTTTAATGCAGGGTTAAACTCTCTATGCTATACTAATTCGGTTAAAAAGCATTTTCAGGGAGGGAAATATCAGGCTTATGATCAAGCAAAATGTCACATTGGCGGATACACTGAATCGCGCGCCTCTGAGTCCTTTTCATTTGCGGATTGTACTGGTAGTGGGCATGGGCTTTTTTACGGATGCCTATAATCTCTTTATTATCGGACCGGCTCTGTCCTTGCTCAAACCAGATGCTACTGAGTCAAAAATCCTCAGCTCAGTTGCGTTGCTGGCCTCGTTTGTTGGCGCGATCGTCTATGGGCGCATTGCTGATCGTGTGGGGCGCAAGGCGATTTATGGGGGACAGATGCTGGCTATAGCGGTGCTGACACTGGCTTCGGCATTCTCCCCGGAGGTGATTACGCTGATTATCAGCCGCGCGCTGCTGGGCTTTGTAATCGGTGGCAACTATCCGGTCACGGCAGTGCTGATGAGCGAGTATGCCAACGCTAAAGATCGCGGACGGCTGGTGGGCATGGCCTTTTCAATGCAGGCGCTGGCCCTGATTGCAGGTCCATTGAGCGCGCTGATCCTGCTGACGCTGCAACTTCCCGTGGACCTCTCCTGGCGTCTGATGCTCGGTCTGGGATGTCTACCAGCTCTGCTCGCCTTTTTCCTGCGCAGAGGTCTGCCAGAGTCCCCGCGCTTTGTCTCGCGTGTGCTCGGTGATACCGCGAGAGCCGCGCAAGAGCTCCAGAGCTATAGCAAGGGACGCCTGGTGGCCCCGCAGGCGAGCGAGGGGCTGCGTCCCAATGCACGCCTTGCGCGCTATATTCTGCCCTTGATTGGTACTGCTGGCACCTGGTTTCTCTTTGACTACGCCTACTATGGCAATACGCTTTCTACTCCTCTGATTATCAAAGCGGTAGCCCAGAATGCCGTAGCTCCTGATACTTTATTGCTTACATCTCTCTATTGGACGCTGATTATCTTCCTGGTGGCGGCTGTGCCCGGCTATGTCCTGGCCTTTACGACAGTCGATCGCATCGGGCGCAAGCGCCTACAGATCATTGGGTTTCTCTGTATGGGACTGACATTCCTGGCGATGGGTGTTATTCCTGGCGTGACGCAGACAGTTGTACCTTTCCTGCTGCTCTTTGGTCTCAGCTATTTCTTTGCTGAGTTCGGTCCTAACACAACCACATTCATGCTTGCCGCTGAACTCTTTCCAGTCAATCAGCGGGCTACCTGCCATGGAATCGCGGCTGGGGTCGCCAAGCTAGGGGCCTTTATCAGTGTCTTTCTTTTTCAAGCGATTCAGTTAAACTTTGGCCTCACTGGTGCTCTCGATGTTACCTGCGTCTTCTCCTTTGTCGGTTGCCTGCTGACCCTTGTTCTGCGCGAACCCGCGCAAAAAACGCTGGAAGAGGCATCTGGCGAGGATGCCGCGCAAGTTGCGGCACCCGTGCCCGTGCCTGCTGTGCCATAACACAAGATTACCGGACCCTTTCAGGGATGACTTATCCTCTAAACCGTAGGGAAAACTCTCGTACCTGGTGGTTTTGCCGCCAGGTACGAGAGTTTTCCCTACGGTTCTAAAAATCTTTTAAGCGGCGCGAGATGCCCCAGGCGCCCACTACGCCGAGTACAGGAAAAGCGATGACCAGCCAGATCGAAAGCCCGATCAGGATCTGGTTGGTTGCTGTGAGGATGCTCTGGTAATCGCTGGTTTTGACTTTGCTAAAGCGCTGGAGATCGTTCATCAGGTTTTGGAAAGTCAGAGTGGTTGTACCCGCGTACAGAGCTTCCCCGTCACCTATCGCGGTTGGGTTATTCGCGGTGCTGGCCTTTTGTGTGACCTGGCTGATCTGAGTACTATACATAGTCCAATCTTGCTGAGCCTGCGTGAGCAGCGGTGCGTCTGCTGAGGTCTGCAATGGATTTATGAGATCATCATGCAGCTTGCTAGTGAATTGCGCGCTTGTATCCTTCTGATCATTTTGCCACAGGTTGGCGCTAGTAAGATCGTGCGCGTTGAGCGCGGCCAGCCAGCGCGCTTCATCGGCCTGCACGCGCGCTCCCTCTTGCTCAAGGGCGCTTGTAGCGTACACATAGTTATGATCGTTTGCAATCATCGCGAAGGAGCCGGTAGGCCCATAGATGCCGTCAAAATCCGCCAGCACGATAGTGGTAGAGAAGAGAGCGACGAGCAGAGCCAGGATCAGGCCCGGATTGAATAGTTTGCGTGTCACTGTTACCATGTTCCAGGTTGCCCAGAGGAGAAAAATGCAGCTATAGATGCTGAGGCCGAAGACGATGCCCAGGCTAATCCCAAAGAATCTCTTCATATTGGTCGACGCGTTATCCAGATTTGCCTTACCGAGCGTGCTCAGGCAGAGCATATTGGTTTCGATGCCGGCGTTTGGCCAGGATTGCGAACTGAATTGCTGGTTAACCGTTGTGCAGCGAGGCAGATTTGCCTCGCTGGAACTGCCCGCGAGCTGACGGTACATGATCGTTTGCGCTTCTGTCGCGTCTTTATACGCTTGCTGCATAAATGGATCGGCGGCATTACCGGGATTGGTAGCCTGTGCATAGTCGTGACGCATCAGGATGATATAGCCGATGTAGGACTGCAGGCCGGCCTGCGTTTGTTCTAGCGCGGTACTTGAGCCTGGATAAGTCGCGTTTTGTCCGGCGAGAAAGAGGTAGTGGCTGAGCTTTTGCTGATCCAGATCGATGAGTTTGTCCGCACAATTGTGCGCGCTGAGTTGTCCCATTTGCTGACCACTCAAACTATCGACGCACGGCAGCAGGGTTGAATTGGTGCTAGTCAGGTAGTCAGCTGCGTGAGCGTCAATATCCTCCAGATAGGGAATGATGCTCTGGGCTGCGGAGACGCCTGGAATGCTCTGGTTGCCAATGGTATTTAGATTGCTTGCCGCCTGGTTTGTCGAAATAGCTACGCTCAGAGCTGTCAGACAGGTCACGACGATGATAGTAAGGCTCAGCGTCCTGAAGCGTCCCCCAAGCGTGGCAAAGCGCCGCCAGATGCGCTCCGAGAGCTTTTGCGAGGATGAGATGCCTGTCTGGATTGTGGGCGCGATGAGCGATGGAATGAGCGTTGGTGGGCGTTGGGTCTGTGTCATTGCCTGTGGCCTCCATAGGGAGAAGACGCGCGCTTAATTGATCTGCGCGGTCTTGCCCTTCTTGATTTCCAGCGTTTTAAGTGTCAACGCGTCAGCGTTTTTGAGGGAGATCTGGCCGTTGGCGCCCTGCGTGACCATCATGCGCAGCAGACGAGCAATCTCTTCATTCTGGAGTTGTTCGCTCAGAGCCAGGGCCTGTCCCAGCAACGCTGCCGCCTGCTGGAGATCGCCGCGTGCTCGCGCCTCTGTGCCTCCGGTAATGAGTTCCGCCAGTTCACCCTCCCTGGTATAGTGCGCAACCCTCTCGTTAATTTTGGCGGCCAGCCCTACATCGAGCGTCCATTCCACCGCGATCCAGCTTTCGCGTGGTCCCCGCTCCTCCAACTCTGTACGTTGCGCATCGACAAATTTGATCGAAGGGCGCATGATCATATACGGTCGGCCTGGCTCGTGGGGTTTAATATTGAGATTGACCAGAAAATCGCGGCGCTCGCCGGTGGAGAACGCGCCTAAAGAGATGAGCTGCTGACGCGGATTGGTACCATCTGTCTGGAGAGTGAGGTTGACCATGTTGGGATACACCTGCTCGACTTGCTGGACCACGACCTCTTCGGGAGTCCAGAGAGCCAGGCGCACGTTAGTCAGCGCGGTTTGGCGAATCTGATTGAAGGTCTGCCGAAACGCGGCCTCAATCTGTTGTGGCCTGGGAATAATATCGGCGTTGCCATGCGTTTTCTCGGCCAGCGCCCGCAACTCATCAGCGTTCCAGTCCGAACCCACCCCCCAGGCATAGATACTGATGCGTTCGCGCACACATTCCTCAACAGATTGCAAAAAGGCCGGTTTTTTGTCCCCATTTTGCCCATCTGTTAGAAAGAGCACCGTCCTGGCCCATTCCCGATAAGGATCAAAAGATTTGATAACCGCGTGCAGAGCATTGCTCATGCTGGTGCCTCCATCGGCATGGAGATACTGAATGGCCTGGATGGCGCGCTGTTTATGCGCGTGGATGCCTTCGGACGGCCCGTAGATCAGGCGTGCTTCGTGCGTAAAAGCGATAACTACAAAGCTAAACTGCTCATCTAACTCCTGGATAACTTTGATTGCTCCGTCGCGCGCAGCTTGAATCTTTTCGCCGGCCATTGAACCGGAGCAGTCGAGAACAATAGCCAGCGCAACACGCGAACGCGTGACCTGCGCTTGCTCGGGTAAGCCCAATGAGAGAATCAGGCGCATGGACTCGCGGTTGGGGCCAAGATGGTCATTATAGTGAGAAGTCAGATCAAACATGCTGAGAATCCTTCCCTATCTGTATCTTGTCTTAGAGTTCTACTTATGTAGACGAAGGCAGTTACCTCTGCTCAAAGGCATTATAAGTTACATAGAGCGCCTTGGAGCGCTTGATAGGCCACCAGGCTATCTGCCTGGAAAGAGCACGGGTTAGAAACGCCAGGAAGTTACCTCGAATTTGCGGCGGATCACCTCTTCACGTGGCGCGAGTTGAACATCGCTACGCAGATATTGCTTGTAGCTGCTCTCAGCGATGTTGCCTAGATCGCGCGCGCCGGGATGAGTGGCATCCGCGAGGACTGTGCTGGCCGGCAGAAGTCCCTGGCGCGCCAGTTGCCAGGCCAGATAGTACACTTCGCCGCGTAAGAGATAATAACGAGCATCAGAGAGATGGCCTTTGAGTTTGCTCACAATCGCGGTCGCCCTGGCGATATCCGTTTCACTCGGTAAGCCGGGTAGCGAACGATGCACGTATATGTCGCAGAGTAGAACCTGAGCGTCAGTATAACGCGCAGATGCCTCACTGACACTGCCAAGATGGCGTAGCGCGTCATCCCAACGTCGCTGGCTGATCAGACAATCAGATATGGCAAAAAGCGTATCGACGTTGGTGGGGTCGGCTTTCAAGACATATTCATAAACCTGGACCGCTTCTCGAGTTTTTCCCTGGCGCGCGTAGACGCGAGCCAGCGCCTGTAGGGGCGGCAGTTCGCCAGGCAGATCAAGCATCAGATCCTGGTAGACCTGCTCTGCTTGGGACCACTCCTGGCGCGTTTCATAGAGACGCGCCTGCGACCAGCGCGCTTTCCAGTGGCTTATCGAGTTCTGCGGAGCCCGCGCTAGAATTTGCTCGGCGTCCTGCACATGCTCCTGTTCAATGAATGTATCTATCAGGCGCGCGTATGCGTCGATACTTTGTGGATTAGTGCTGAGCGCCTGCTGGTAGAAATTGATCGCGCCCGTATAGTTGCCGTTTTGCAGTGCCTGGTCGCCAAAGCTCAGTTGGCGCAGCGAGCGGTCCTGTTCGTCCAAAGCAGTCTCCGCTCGTCGTCCTAAACGCCCGGTCGAGGTCACTGCCGCGGAGACAAACTTGCGCGATTCAAAGGCTACGCCCGCTGCGCCGCCTGCGCAGAGACGCAGTACGCCCCTGAGTTGCTCTTCTAACTCTTCCGCACTCTGAAAGCGCCGCGCCGGGTCACTGTGCGTGCCTTTATATAAAAGTCGATAGAGAGCCGGGTATTGCTGGAACTCTGAATATTCATTCTGCTGCGGCAGGCCAAAGATGTTTTTATCAATATCCATCAATGTTACCAGGAAGGCCAGAGTACGGCAGATGGAGTAGAGATCAGTTTGCGGAGAAGGCGATTTGACTGCCTCGCGCGCATAAAAACCGTGAGTGCCATAGACGCGATCAGGTTTAGGACCGTATTTGATCACGGTCCCCAGATCGATAAGCTTGGGCGTCTGCACGCCGTCCTCGCGCATCTCTATCATGATATTGGGTGGCTTGAAATCGCAGTAGACCATATTGAGCTTGGCCAGATAGGCGAAGGCCGGCAGTATGCCCAGGATATATGTGATTGCCTCGGGTACTGGAAAAGGTGCCTGGCGCTCCTCTAGTAGCTCTTCAAGAGTTTTACCATGAATATATTCCATTACAATGTATCCCTCATTGCCTTGAGCGATACAGTCGTAGATCGAGACAATATTGCTGTGATTAAGCCTGGCCAGGAACTCGCGCTCTTTGACACTCTGCGCTACCAGGTCGGGATCATCGTTATTGAGTAGCGCCTTGATCACTACTTTGCGATGTAGCACGATATCCTCGGCCAGCCAGACTGCGCCCATTCCACCACTGCCGATCATCTTATCCAGGTGATATTTGTTGCCCAGTACTTCACCCTGGCCGGGCGGGAAATGATAGCCGCACTGGCCGCAAAACTTCTTATCGAATCTGCGTACTACATTACAACGCGGACAGACTTCCTGGCCTGTAGAGGCAGGTGGTGGAACTGCTTGTTGCGCCGCGTTTGCTGGCTGTGGAGTCGCTACAGCCACAGCAGCGAGTACCGCGCCACAGTGATCGCAGAATTCGTCGTTTGGCTTGACTGGTGCCAGGCAGGCCGGGCAAGTGGTCGCTGTATTCCCATTATGCTGAGGAGTGTTCCCGCCACCTGAGCTTACGCTAGCAAGGATCGCTCCGCAATAATCACAGATATCATCTCCTGGCTGAACAGGCTTCCGGCAAGTTGGACAAAGCGTAGGAGTGGGGCTGGCGGGAATTGAGACGTTGCCCTGGGGATATGCAGGCATTGGTTTGGGTTTAGAGGATGCTGCAACAACAAAAGCTCCGCAGTTAGCACAGACATCATCGCCAGGAGCCAGAGGTCGATAACATTGCGAGCAGGTAGATACAGTCATAGAAGCTCGTTTTCTCTGCCAATCTTAGCAGGCTATTATATAGGTTATATAGCTCTTCTTATGCCCTTATCATAGCCCTTGTAATGTCGGCATGTCAATACTGCTTGTGCTCTCCCCAGGGCAGCGTAAAGCTTGTGGAAAGCAGGGCTGGAAAATTCCTGCCTGGAGGATATTCTCTCGCCTTGCTTCATGTGCTTTTACAGGCTTATGTTGACGGTCGCGCTGTTGTTATCGTCGGCTGAGACTGAAAAAGAGAAAAGATGAGTGGTTGGGTTATAGACGACAGGACCCGCGCTACCGCTGTTAGTGGCGACGGTTGGCAGCGACGGAGCGTAGCCACTCAGTGTAACAGGACCCTCTTTCGCCGCAAAGGAGACGGTAGCATGGACCGTACCGTCGTCAGACAGACTGCTAATGCGTTTGCTACCAAGAGAAACAAATTTGTTTGTATCACCCAGAAAAGCAATCCCCGAGCGACCAACAGGAACGGCAATAAAGTATGCGCCATTATAGCCAACTTTATGCTGGAAGCTCTCATTGGAGTGGATGACTTTGCCGCTTTTAGTAAAGTAGTCATAGACATAAGCATCGCTATTAATCCCCAGGTTTGCTGGCGTAAAAGAGGCTACCTGCTCGTTCGCCCGCGTGCGGCTGTAGGCGAAAACATAGGCTGCGGTCAGATTTGTGCGGTATGTATAGGCTGCGGCAACCATAGCTGGCTTTGGTCCCTGAGCCTCGGAGACATACGTTGCGTCGAGAGGCACGATAGAGCTATCTGGTTTGACGATAACCCCATCGGGACGTACCGTTTGTAGAAGGTTCACTTTGCTTTCATTTCCAAGCCGATCTCCAATACCAACTATGCCAGCGGAGAGTGTAGAAAGTAGCAGGTTGCTCGTTTCTGTGCTCATAAAGACATCGCTCCAGGGCCAGACACCCAGAGCACTGGCCAGGCGCGAATCATAGAGGAATTCGTCCCAGCGGGCGCGGATAAAGTGATCGTTGCTCACGCGGGTAGTGACAACCGCGCTGTACATTGAACTTTGTAGATAGTGATGCGGATCGGGCATGCAGTATTGTAGTGTCAGACCATACTGGTTAGCCGCATTGGCCATCGCGCTCATCCAGGCATTGGGATCGTTGAGGTTATACAGGCTCTGGGCCTGTGCGGAGAGCCAGTCCTGTTCATAAGTCACAACCCCATCATTGTGGAGGTAATTCATAACATTTTGCCAGTAGCGCGGATCGGTAGAGACGTTGTTGGATATGCTGTATTGTCCGCGGTAGGGGCTGTTTGTATCGATCCAGCGTCCATGGGCAATTAAAGGGAGACCTATGGTTTTCTGGAAGGTGCCAAGACCCTCAGGGAAAAGCGTTCGGTCAGCGGTATACTCGTAAATGCCGCCCATTCCATTGTGCCAGTTCGGAGGATTACCCTTGCTATACCACCAGCTATCGAGTTGCATATAGCCTAGAGGAAGCCCCTGCCTCGCAAAATCGCTGGCCACTGCTTCCAGAGTGCCTGTGTAGCCTTTAGAAGGAATGTAGCTATAATAATAACTAGAGCCACGATCAGTCCAATAGCCGAGTTTGTTCAGCGTAAGGTTAGAGTCATTGGCGAGGCGGACCTTATTTTGGAGATCTGTCAGGGAGTGTCCCCAGGCATCGAGAGTGGCATTAATTCCGTTGCCTACCGTTAGCATTGTTTGTTGAGTAAAACCCTGAGGAAGAATTTCAATGCCGCTATTGATGCCGCTGGAGATGGTGCCGTGAGAACTCATCTGTAGGCTGGCGACCATAAAATTAGCAGCTGGCGAGAGAACAAAGCTATTGGCGTTTTTATCAAAGAAGAGCCAGGGACCATCCGTGCCTTTGAGGTCAAAGCCATAGATGCCAAAGGAACCGTGATAACTCAAGTGCAGAAGATCTTTAGGATAACTGGTAAAGACCGGAAATGGTTCTGTGTTGCTGCTATTATTCAGGTAAGTTGTACTGAAAAGCAGAGTTGGATGCGAGCCGTAGCTGCGAATTGAGCTTGAACGCGCAACTCTTCCTTGATAAGTGAAGGAAATTTCCCGATAATTGCCCAGGCGGTCAGAACCGCTATTGACACTGATGTGCGTTAAAGGATAGCCAACAGAGCCGCTTAATCTCCAGCCAGGCGTTTGCATGCTAATGATATAAGTGCCATTTAGATCCACATAGACGGTTAAGCCGCTTTCAGGTGTTGAAACTGTAGCGCTATTGAAGGAAGTACTCACAGTAAAATTCGGCGTAGGAGTGGGATTTATAGTAGGGGTAATAGTTACACCCGTAAGTGGCTGTAGAACTGTCAGGTTCCTACTTGAAGTGCAGCCTGTCATGCATAGGGATATAATGCTAACTAGCATAAAAGAGAATAAGTTCTGTTGCCAGCGCCGCCACAGAAGATTCTGCATAGATTCTTTTCCTCTCATCAAGAATGCTTTGGAATGAAGCTGTAGCGTTTGCCTACCCCCTTGTGGCGTCCGGCTTTTTTACTGCTTGGTAGTGCATCCTTCTTGCTTTGCCATGACTTGTTCTTCAAATCCATAGTGTAGAACGATAAGGATAGCGGAACTGCCAAATTAGTGAAATAGATGGGATTTTTATCCCATAAGGAGGTCAGAGCCATAACAAGGCGTGCGTTCCCCATTATGACCAGCTTTATCTAGCTAAATGGTATACGTTTCATCACTCAATTTTTCCCACATGCATGTGAATTACGTACTATCTGGTTGCTCAGGTCAGGGTAGTGCTGATGCTCGTTTGCTTTTCATCAAAGACCTCAAGATTGGTCTCAAAGCGCGGGGTATGCTGAACTTCTGCTTTTGTTAAACAGCTCAAGGCGTGGCTGCTAGAGCGGCGGAAGCGGCATGCCACATCCTATTATAAAAAACTGGTTGTCTTAATCAGTTTGCCAGTCATAAACCGTTCCAGGCTGAAGATCTCGAGGTCGGGATTGCTCTGCTGGGGTGCGAGTATGGATTCAGCAAGTAGACGAGCGGCCATAGGCGAGTGCATGAAGCCATGTCCGGCAAAGCCGAACCCGCAGAGAAAGCCCTCAATATGAGTGCGGCCTAAAACGGGATGATCATCTGGTGTCATTTCGTAGAGCCCAGCCCAGGCTCGCTGGATGCTAGCCTGTGCCAGTGTGGGACAGCGCCGCTGCATCTCGCTTTGCAGAAGTGGCCAGAGGGTTTCGTCCAGGTGAAGTGCGAAGGACTCAGGCTCCAGTTTTTTGTTTTGTGCCATTTGGAGTGGGCTGATAGGTAAGGGCATCGTCACTATAACTCCGCCATCGCGACGGCGAAAGTGAAAGCCAGTGCTGACATCCACCACCATTGGCACATTCTGGGGCAAGTCTTCAAAGCTTTCTGTCTGGTAGAGTTGGCGTTTAAGCGGCCAGATTGGCAGATTTGTCATGCCAGCGAGGCGCGCGGTCAGGGCTGCATAAACTCCCGTCGCGTTTATTACCAGTGGTGTAGAGATCGTTTCTTGTGGTGTGCTAACACCCATGATTTTGTTGTGTTTAACCTGAATGGCCTTGACTGGCGCATGCTCCAGAATGGTCACGCCCAGTGTACTGGCGGCATGGGCCAGTACACGCGTCATCGCGCCAGGATCGCTATAACCATCAGTCGGGCAGAAGGTTCCGCCAAGCAGATCATCGACTACCAGTTGCGGCACTCGTACACTGATCTCGTCCGGGCTGAGCAACTGCGTGTGGACGCCCAGTGCTTGTTGAAGTTCCGTCGCGCTCTGTAAAGTCTGCCAACTCTCCTGGTTGCTACAGAGAAATAGATAGCCGTGCTGATAAAAATGCGGCGGGCGATACTCTTCTTCCACGGGGTTGTATTCTTTGATAAAGCGTGTATAGAAGTTGATGCCTTCGCGAGAGAAGCGGATGTCCAGTTCATCGGCAAATTGCTGGCGCAGGCCACCTGTAGCTTTGCCGCTGGAACCCGCGGCGATTACATCCTGCTCTAGTAGCACCACCCCGCGCGCTCCTCGAGTGGCCAGGGCATAAGCAAGATTAGTGCCAAAGATACCCCCACCAATAATCACAAGTGTTGCTGTTCTCATCTGATCTCATATTTCTTCAAAGAGGAAAACGGGGTCTGTCAGAGTCTCTTCAATCCATTGCAGATCGAGGCCGGCCAGGCAGGTGACGAAAATAGCGCGGGCTTCGTGCAAGTAATTAAGACCAGTGTTTATCTGCGGTGAACTGGAGCGCGTATAGGCCCCCTGTGAACTCTTCACGTGCAAATTGCGCGTCAACAGGCTAAGGCCATAGCGATGCAAAGCCCGCGCGTAGTCCAGGCGCAAGCCATGCTCTTTCAAAGTTTGGAGCGCTTGCTCAAAAGAGGCATCGGCCTCCCGTTCCAGACCACTGGCGACCTGAATTTCTCCTTGCAGGCGTTGTACTCGCCCGATCAAGTGCATCATTTCGCTCAGCCGTGTCTCCTCCAGCGCTTGTCCGGCCTGTTGCCTGGCCCGCTCCAGGTCTCCCAGATGGTAATAGATCTCAGTTAAAACGACCTGACCAGTGCATTCTGTCTCAGTGTCGATATCTGTTAACTGAAAAGTGCGCTCAATCGCGGCCTGGGCGGATTTGAGCAGGCGCAGACACTCTGGGTTCTCGCGCTTGATGCGTACGCTTTTGAGCGTGGACGAGCTTTGTTGCTGGCTGAGAATCAGCGCGCGCGTGACTCGCCAGTTAGCCAGAGCAACCAGGGCGAAACCCAGACGTGTTGTGCTCTTTATATTGCGCGCCGCCGCCAACGCTCGCCTGATGTTCTCTAACGCCCCGCGCATATCGCCCAGGTCTTGCTGAACGGCGGCCAGTGTGACCAGAGCCCAGCTTGTATGCTCGCGGTTGGAGGCTTGTTCTGATAGAGCCAGGCTCTCGGCCATCCAGGTCGCGGCCTCCTGTAAATCGCCATTGCGAGCCGCGATATCTCCCAGATTGCCAGTAACCAGAAGTTTGCTCCGCCGATCGCTGATGCGCTCGCCCAGTTCCAGAGCGCGTTTAAAATAGGTAGTAGCGATGGTGTACTCTGTGCGCATTGAGTGGACCGCGCCAATATTGCTGCAGACCTGGCTCATGACGCCGACCAGTTCGTGATTTTCAAAAATGGTCAGGGCGGTATGCAGGTGTTGCAGGGCTTCTGCGTACTGGCCCTGGCTGGCGGCGATAACACCAAGTGATTCGTGGGTGCGGCCCAGTTCTAGCGGATCGCCGAGTAAGACACGCCGGCTGTGTGTCATCGGTGGCGCTGGTGTCTCCTGGCGGTATGCCAGCCCTGCCTGTATATTATTGGCGTTTTCCTGAATTTTGCGTCTCATCTCCTCGTGGATTTTTAGTGATTTTTCCACATAATGGCGCGCCTCGCTAAAATTGCCTTCCGCCCAATACGTACTGCCATCCAGGTGTTCAAGGCAGGCCCAGGCAGCCCCTGTAGTAATACCGGCCTCGCGTAAGACCTGTTTGCCGCGTTTCGCGCAATCATGCGCCAGATCGACTTCGCCAATGTATTTCCAGACGCGTCCGATAGAGCGCCAGAGCAGACCCTCAACTTGCGTCTCTTCTTCTTGCCAGGCTTGAAATGCCTCAGGAGTAGTAAACATGCTCGCGTCTTTATGCAGGTTTGTATGCAGTTCCAGTGCATGCGTGTACTGCTGGCGAGCTTCCGCGGCATTGCCCTGCATGTCGTTGCACTCGGCCATACATTCCAGCAAACGAGCGATATGCAATGCATCCTGTTCCGCGAGAGATGTACCTGTGCTCAAGTCCTCCAGCGATGTCAGGGCCAGACGATAGTAGTGGAGAGCTTCGGAATAGGCTGAGAGTGTCATGGCCTGATTGCCCGCGATTTCTGCGTAATAGGCCAGCTTTTGCTTGTCCTGGCCATATTTACTCAGGTGATGAGCTATAGCTGCGGCTCCTTTGCTCTCATTGCTGGGATAGAGTTCGATTAGAGCCTGGGCGGCCCTGCGGTGTAGTTGCGCTCTGCGAGCCGCGGAAAGGCGTTCGTAGAGGTGGCTGACGATCAGCGGGTGCCAGAAATGATAGACGATCCTGCTGCCGTTGACCTCTTCAGTAAGCAGGCCGGAGCGCAGTGCTTCTTCGAGCAGATCGAGCGTGGCATCTTCGTTATTATCAGCTTCGCCTGTCATGCGCGTCAGGAGGCTGAATTCAAAGGAGCGACCTAGCACCGCGGCCTTGCTGAGCAAAATCTGGCAGGACTCTCCCAACTTGTTCAGACGCCTCTCCAGGACAGCCGCGATTGTTTCTGGCAAAGGTGTTGGGCTGGAAGCATCTGTGACATTAATACTAACAGTTTGTTCATCGAGTTGCCCGACGTAATGAGCGTCATTCTTATTGTATTTTTTGAGCTTCGCGCTGGGGATAGTCTCGCTGAAACGTGCCAGCTCTTCCGCGAAGAGAGGATTGCCGCCGGCCTGGCTCTGGATGCGGCGCACCAGTTCATGGGGCAGGTGTGCGATCAGGCGGGCAATTTGTGGCTGTGTCAGTGGTTGGAGTGGAAATGTGACCAGCACTTGTTCGCGGCGTAGATCGTTAAGCAGAGAGCGCAGGCTGGCACTGGGAGCCAGTTCGATATCGCGGCAGGTGCCAACCAGCATGATGCGCTCGTTTTGCTGATGACGCGCCAGGTAAGCTAGCAATTCCAGGCTGCTATCGTCGGTCCAGTGCAAATCGTCAAGAACCAGCAGCAGTGGCGCGGATTGCGCGAGTGCATTGAGCAGGGAGAGCATGGCCTCCCAGAGATGGAAACGCTCCTGTTCGGGAGCGGCTGGTGTTTGAGCGCGGGCTTGTTGGAGTTGGGTCTCTTGAGCGGTAGCCAGTTCTGGCAGGAGGGAAGAGAGGCGATGCAGTTTAGCCTGCGTGGTAGCGGCTGGATTTAACGCGCCTGGAGTTTCGCCTTCAAGCTGGCCTTTTTTCCCATCGACCATGCTGGTGAGTTGATCCATAGGGATATCTTGCAGGAGTGTGCGCAAGATATCTGTCCAGGGTCGATAGGGAATTGTGCCTTCCTGCTCATAGGCGCGAGTCCAGGCTACGCGCCAGCCTAGCGCATGTGCTTGCTGGCTTAATTCTTCCGCCATACGTGTTTTGCCGATGCCGGTTTCGCCCATAATCATTACGCAGTGGGCCAGCTTTGGCCGATGTTCTGGTGGGTTGGTCTTCTTGCGCTCATCGCGCGGGGAGAGGTCGTTAATGGCTAGCAGAAGTTCACGCGTGGTTTCTAGTTCGCGTTCGCGCCCAATCAGTGGGCTGAGATTGTGCCGCCCTGGTGGTGAGACCGGGCGTGGCAATTGTTGCGCGGAGGTTAGATCTTGTTCAAGCGAATGAGCAGGCGAGGCGGTTTTGCCAGAATTGTGGATAAGTGTATGCGGGAGGAGGTGTGTGGTTTTTTCCTGATTGTGGCGTACAGGCTGGCGGGTAGATATACCGCCCGTAATCGAGTCATTCAAAGGGAGCAGCCCCTGCAGTTGACCCTGGCGCAGAGCTTTATAGAGCTCCATGGTTTCAGATAGAGGCTCGCTTTCGTAATCGCGTTTGAGAATTGTGGTCAGGCGTTGGTAGGCGCGGATAGCTTCTCCACGCCTGTCGAGCTGTGTCAGAAGCACCATCAAGCGGCGTACCGCCGTCTCGTGTGTCGGGTCAGCGGTCAGGAGGCGATCCAATGGCTCGATCGCGCTGGTCAGCGCTCCTCGTTCGGCCCGTAGTCGGGCCAGATTCAGCAGCAGACCCATCCAGCCGCGCCTGAGCGACTCGCGCCGCGCCGATGCCCATTCAGAGTAGAGCTCCTCTAATAAATAATCGCCCTCGTAAAGTTCCCAGGCCTCTTCCAACATTTGCTCGATTTGTGCCTGATCTCTGGTCAGGTTAACTCGGTTGAGCAGGGTTTCAAAAGCTTCCGCGTCCACCCAGATCTGAGTGGCATCAGCGAGCATCAATATATCGCGCTCCAGGCGCAGCAATTTTGAAGCAGCCGGGCGTTCGATTTCAGGTTCAAGGATCTGGCGCAGTTCGTGGACCGCGCCATTGAGACGGTTGGCTGCGGTCTCTATGTCCAGTTCAGGCCAGAGAGCCTCCATCACCTGCTCGCGTCCCATGCGGCGTCCTGTCTGGCTGAGCAAGCAGCCCAGCAAAGCGCGTGCGCGTCGGCGTTGCCAGGTGCGATTAGCAACCGTTTGCCACTCCTCTTTTTCTTTACGTTCGACGCGGAAATGGCCCAGCAAATACACACGCACAAGTGGCTGGGAACCAGTTACTTCCAGGTAAGGTTTGACCAGTTGTTGCTTTGTTTCTCTGACTAAAGTCTCATTGACGCCTGGAGGAAGAGGAAGCGCGAGCGGGATTGTCTTGCGAGAGGGCAAAATGCTGTTAGTTGCGGTCTGCGTGTCTTCCTCGTGTTGTGCAACTGCCACTGGCTGCCCCTTAAGCGCGACCTCTTCAGGAGGGTGAATGCCAATGTATTTGCTAATAGTGCGCCCGTTCTCGCTCCAATACGCGTACCAGTATGGACCGTGCCCGGTTCCTTCTTTGCATTTCCGGCAGCGTTGTTTGCCACAGCGTGTATATTGCTGACGGTAGGTGACTTTTCCGTTCATAAACTATTGCGTCTCCCCCAGAGAAGGTTTATGCGAACGTCTGTGAAAGGAAGCATTGCTTTAACCTGCGAGTTCGCTTCTGCGAATCTTATGTAAGCCAAAGATAATTATAACCCATATCGCGCCGATCCACAATTCTTTCGTGCCATATCGGCCATTTTTGTACGAAAAAAGCGTGAATTTGCTGTTTCTTTTATCGTAGAGCTTATAGATTCGCTCCGTCAAGCCGCGTTTTTCCTCAGCGTTGCTCTCATCGATCACCTGTACTATAATAAATACCGTTCTCGCTAGAGTGAGCAGGTCTGTGCTTCTGTGTTAATTAGCTTAGATAGAGGGGTCGTATGCCCAGCTTAGAAGGCTCTGTAGAGAGTATTGTTTTTCGCAATGAGGATAGTCATTATACCGTAGCCCGCTTTCGACCGAATGATAGTGGGCGGCTGTTGCGCGACGATCTGACGACGATTGTAGGCGCGCTGCCCGGAGTCCAGGTAGGTGAGTTGCTCTCAGTTGAAGGGGCATGGGAGACGGATGCGCGCTACGGTCGCCAGTTACGTGTGACCAGCTTTGTGCAGCGCTTGCCAGCCTCACCTGAGGGTATCGTGCGCTATCTGAGTTCTGGCCTGATTAAGCATATTGGTCCCAAGAAAGCACAAAAGATTGTCGATCATTTTGGCGAACAGACCCTGGCCATTCTTGAACAGCAGCCGGAGCGTCTCGATGAAGTCAAAGGACTTAGCGACAAAGATCGCGAGCGCATTATCACGGGTTGGAGCGCGCAGACGGAAGTTAAAGAGCTGCATTTATTTTTGCAATCCCACGAAGTTTCGCTCAATTTAGCCACGCGCATCTATAAACAGTATGGTCAGAGTTCGATCAGGGTAGTGCGTGAAAATCCTTATCAACTGGCCGACGAAGTTTATGGCGTCGGTTTTCGTACAGCTGACGATATCGCGGTCAAACTGGGTCTGCCTCTAGATAGCGAGCCACGGCTGAGCGCGGGCCTGAAATACGCGCTGGCACAGGCCGCGAATGAAGATGGTCACTGCTTCTTGCCAGTGTCCGATCTGTTTGAGCGAGCTTCTGAAATGTTGCACGCTGCGCCAGAACAATTGGCGCCAGCGCTTGAAGCGTTACGTGGTGATCGAGATGTCTTCATTGAGCCACCCAATGCGCCTGACCCTGTCCTCTCTGTCCAGGTTTCTGCTAACACTATGCTGAATCAAGTAGAAGCTAGCCCTGAGGAGGAGGCCGCGCGGCGACGCGTTTATTTCGCACCGTTCTGGCATGCTGAGCAGGGATCAGTTCGCCTCCTGCGCGCGCTTGTACGTGCTCCGGGCCGGCTTCCGCCAGTCTCTCAAGAAAATTGGGAGGCAGTCTTCACCTTTCTGGCGGAAAAACGGCTGATGATTCTGACTGTGAAACAGCGTGAAGCTGTGCAGATGGCTTATTCGCGCAAAGTAAGTATTCTGACTGGTGGACCCGGTACAGGCAAATCGACCTCGCTACGCGCCCTGCTGATGATTCTACGCAAACGGCGCGCCAGGGTGGCGCTGGCAGCTCCCACCGGGCGCGCGGCCAAACGTCTTACCGAGGCCACAGGAGCCTCGACCACGCCCGCGAAAACCCTCCATCGCTTGTTGGAGTTTGTGCCGCATGATAGTTCATACTTGCGCAACGAAACAAATCCGCTGCCTTACGACTTTATAATTATTGACGAAGTCTCGATGATTGATATTCTACTCTTTTATCATCTACTCAAAGCGCTACCGTCTGAAACTCATCTTTTACTGGTTGGTGATGCCGACCAGTTACCTTCGGTGGGACCCGGCAACGTCCTGCGCGATCTTTTGCGCAGTGAAGCTATCCCCTGTGTTCGTCTGACCGACCTCTTTCGCCAGGCTGCGACCAGCCAGATTATTGTTAATGCTCATCGCATCAATGCTGGTCAGGTGCCGTCCCTCAAGCCGGAGCCGCAGAGCGATTTCTATTTCCTGGCCGAAGATGATCCTATGCGTGTACAACAGCGTGTGCTGGATTACGTCCAGAACCGTATCCCGCGCCATTATCGGCTCAATCCCCTGAGCGAAATCCAGGTGCTCGCGCCCATGTACAAAGGCGTCGTTGGCGTTTCCTTGCTCAACGAAGAATTACAGGCGCGCCTCAATCCTAACCCGGTCGCCATGCTCGAATGGGGCGGGCGAACTTTTCGCGTGAACGACAAAGTTATGCAGATGCGCAACGATTATGATAAAGGCGTCTTTAATGGCGACATTGGCTGGATTCGCCTGATTAACAAAGAGAACTCTACGCTCAAGGTCGAATTTCAGGAAGAGACTGGCCCTCTGTTTGTTGAGTATGAGTTTCATGAAATCGACGAACTGGTTCTGGCCTATGCGATTACCATTCACAAAAGCCAGGGCAGCGAATATCCCGCTATCGTCTTGCCCCTCGTGCAGCAGCATTACATGCTCTTGCAGCGCAACCTGCTCTATACTGCTATCACCCGCGCCAAGCGCCTATGCATTGTCATCGGTCAGCCTCGTGCCCTGGAAGTCGCTGTGAAGAATGATCGCGTCGCCTTGCGTAATACTGCCCTGGCCGAGCGTTTAAAAACCCTGCGCATGCACCTGTAACAGCCAGCAGATTTGCCATAAGCCTGGCTATAATAATGGTCATAGCTTCTTTATAGTTAATTGAGTACCATCTTCGCTGATACTGTCAATGATATAAAAGAAGCCTTTCGATGGAATTCTATATGATGCATTAAAGTGTTCGTTATCTTCGTAAATGCCATCACTATTCAGATCAAAGGTCACATCAATATTGTTCAGATCGGAGTAGATGCCATCATTATTTTCATCGGTGACAGCAATCGGATAGGATATTCCATTGAGGGTCAGGGTGCCCTGCCGGACCACGTTGCGGAAATAAGCCAGCGTATAAGTTCCCTGATCCACGTAGCAGTAGGCCTCGATAGCATATTTTTGCTGGCTTCCATTGGCATAGGTAATCGTGAACTCGATTGATTGAGAAGCATTGCTAGTGCTGGATATTACCACAGGCGTTTTCTTAGAGAAATCGGTATCGGCATCATACGCGAAGAAAGCTTGGGCATCGAAGAAGCCTCTACTATTCAACTGAGTGGTTTGGTCGAGGATAATATTCATGGTGGTGTTATTGCCAAAGCGGATGGTGCCAAACAAGCGTTTGATGCCCTGTAGTGCTGGTTGCACCCAATTTGCAGCAGGTGCTTTGGTGGAGAGAGCGAGGGTTGATGGGCGGTAGTAGTTAATATTCCAATGGTTGAGATCAGTTGAGTAACTCAGATTGGTAGACGCTTCAAGGGTAGGAGTCGGTGAGGGAGACGGTATCGGTGAGGGAATAGGTGTCGGCGTCGCCACACTCCCTGAGGGTTGTCGCTTATTTGCCAGAACCCAGCCTTCTCCCACGATGCCGAGCAGCGCTAGAGCGCCCAGTGCTGAACCAACACCAATAAGTATCTTGCGCCGCGCCAGGTGTGGTGGCTTCTCTGGCTGATTTGATGAAAGAGGGCTGCCTGGAGGAGGAGTGAGCGGAGCTTGAACGAGGCCCACACCAGCCGGGCTGGTTACCAGGGGAGCATTGGGTGAGCGTCCCGCGAATTCCAGAGCATAAAAAAATGTGCTTACACTATCAAAGCGCTCTTCTGGAGCTTTGGCCAGGGCTTTAAATACAACTTGTTCGATATTGCGTGGTAGCGTGGGCATCTGTTCGCAGAGAGAAGGAGGGGGAAAAAGCACATGCTGGCTGGCCACTTCAGTGAATGAGCCATAAAAAGGACGATGTCCGCATAGCCATTCGTAGACCATTATACCCAGGGCATATTGATCGCTAGCCAGGCGCGGTCTACCCTGAAACTGCTCAGGTGCCATATAATGAGCAGTGCCAACAATATCCTGAGTGCTTTGCTGGTGAGAGTTTTGGGCGAAGAGCACAGTCCCAAAGTCGCTCAACAGAACTTCACCGTATTTACCCAACAAGACATTTTCTGGTTTAATGTCGCGATGAATGAATTTTTGGTTGTGAGCATGTTGGAGTGCTTCGACGATTTGATGCAGGTATGTCAGGATTTGTGACCATGATAATTGTGAACCTTTAGGGTGGTGCTGGCGCAAATTCCCATTAGGAGCGTAATTCATGACGAGAAAAGGCATGCCTTCAAAGACATCAAAGTCGAGAATGCGGATAATATGAGGATGTTCCAGATAAGCAATTGTACGCGCTTCCATGCGAAACTGTTCTTCGTCAGTGTCGCTCAGATGAGTATGGAGTATTTTAATAGCTGCCTGATTTCCTAAAGTAAGATGTACCCCTAGATATACTTCCGCAAATCCACCACGGCCAATTAATTGAACAAGATGATAATTTCCCAGCTGTTGTCCAACGCGATCTGGCATGAGAAACCTCCTACAGCCGATCTGTCCTCAATTTTGCAATAATCACACTATATATCTTTTCCAAATAAGTATACCAGAGAAGCACTAGAAATGCGATCATATTAAAGGTAACTTTGGGGCGACGCAAAGCAGGGTTGTTAGGGACGGCAGCCCCTAACCGGAGGGCGAGGTGTCCTCGCAAAATCTCTCTTCAGGGCGGGTGGGGCAAAAGACTCATATAACAATTGGTCCAAACAAGAGACAGCTTTTAGCTGGTCCTGACCTTGTTTAATTCCGACCTGTGGGGTAGAATATAAAGCGGTTTAACTTTGTTATCTTGAGAGACACTTTTATTGATATGTTGCGAGGTTCTCACTACTGAGACCTTTTGACTCCAGAAACAAGTAGGGAGGAACTGTTTATGTCTGGCACTGAGACGACTCATGCGGGCACAGGGTCTGTGTCCGGTTATGTTCATCCTGAGGTACTGGTTGAGACCAGTTGGGTGGCCGAGCACCTGAACGATCCCACTGTGCGGATCATTGAGGCCGACGAGGATGTGTTGCTCTACGAACTGGGCCATATCCCCGGAGCGCTAAAACTTGACTGGCATGTCGATGTACAGGATGATGTAGCACGCGATTTTATCGCTCAAGAAGGCTTTGAACAATTGCTGAGCCGTTGGGGGATTGACAATGCTACGACCATTGTGCTTTATGGCGATAGAAACAACTGGTATGCCTGTTACTCGTTCTGGCTCTTTACGATGTATGGTCACCTCAACCTCAAAATCATGAATGGTGGTCGGGTTAAGTGGGAAGCTGAGAGGCGCCCAATGGACAAGAATGTTCCCTCTTACGCGCCAGCTTCTTATCATGCTCAACCTATGGATGAATCTATTCGTGCATATCGCGAGGATGTCGCGGCGGGTCTGAAAGATGCTGAGCGGCGTTTGATCGATGTGCGTTCGCCCCAGGAATACACGGGTGAACTGCTGCACATGGTCAATTATCCACAGGAGGGTGCTCAACGCGGTGGCCATATTCCCACGGCGAAGAATATTCCCTGGGCGACCGCGGCCAATGCCGATGGCACTTTTAAGTCCGCCGAAGAACTGCGTCAGATTTATGCTGGCAAGGATATCACACCGGATAAAGATGTGATTTCGTATTGCCGCATCGGCGAGCGCTCAGCTCATACCTGGTTCGCGTTGACGTATTTGCTTGGCTATCCGCGTGTGCGCAATTATGATGGCTCCTGGACCGAATGGGGCAATCTGGTGCGTGCTCCTATTGAGAAACCTTGAGATTTCTCTCCATTCGCACAAAGATCGCAAAGTTTCGGAAAAGCCAGGTGTTTTTCCGAGACTTTGCGATCTTTGTCTGCCGATAAAGAATAAGCACTGGCCATTTTTTCGCATGCACGGATAACAATCCCTTTGTGAATTGTTCTATAATAAGGAAGCCTGAAAACAGGCGGAAAAGAGTTCTTATTATCCAATTATGGAGGCTGTCCCTGATAGGCAGGAGAAAACGAAGCATATGGATCGTCAGGAAGCAATCGAATTTTTAGTAGACCACTATGAGAATCCGCGCAACTATGGCCCTTTAGAGAATGCTACCGTGAATCTTAGCGGCGGCAATCCTGGTTGCGCCGATATCATTACCATTCATGCCCATTTCGATCCCGCGGGCAAGGTGGATGTCATCCGCTGGGAGGGTGAAGGTTGCACCATTAGCCGCGCGGCAGCTTCTTATGTGACAGAAATTGTAGAGGGTATGAGCGCCGAGGAGATCGAAGCGATGAGCTTTGAAGATCTGATAGAGCAGTTGGGCCGCGAACTTGTCATGACTCGTCCTACCTGCGCTACCCTGGCACTGGGAACGCTCAAGAAAGGCGTGCATGAGTACCATATGAAACAAAAGGCCGCTGGCAACCCCTAAAACGGGTGAATTATGCAGTTGCAAGCCGCGCAATAGCACCTCCTCGTGTGGTGCTCTGGAATAGAAGCCTGCCCGCAGATGCTGGACAGGCTTCTATTCCAGAGCACCACGCGAGAGGCCGTGCGAGATGTCACGGACGCCGAGCAATTATAACTCATGCTTCACTTGCTTTTTTGGTGTGCATATTCTAAAATATTTCAGTAAGTATTGAAATACTGAAGCTATCTAGCAAGGGCAGGTGCAAAGTATCGATGCAAGAGGCATATAAGGCGATTGCGGACCCCACACGGCGGCAAATTTTGCGTTACCTGCGTGGCGGTGAACATAACGCGGGCCAACTGGCGGAGCATACGGGTATTGGTCGTACCGCGCTTTCACATCACTTGACTGTACTCAAACTGGCCGATCTTGTGCATGTCGAGAGGCGCGGGCAGTTTCAGGTTTATTCTTTGAATACCACGGTTTTCCAGGATCTTATGACGGAAGTTCTCGACTGGTTTGGCGGCCTTGAAACTGCTGATACCAGAGCGATGTCCGGGGGAACAGGTCCAATGGACGAGCCGGGCAAGAGCGAAAGGCTATAGCCCTGACCATATGCCACATCTCGTGTAGTTATAGAAGCATGTACCCCTAGTTATCTTCATCAAATGGTGGCGCAAGAGGTTCATGTCCACTGCGCGTCTGCCGTTGGTAGTAGATATACGAGTAGAGGTAGAGAAAGACGGAGACTGCAATAATCAGCACCGGAAGCCCCCAGAGACGTAGCGCAGGTATAAAACTGCAGAGAATGCCGAGCAGTCCCACCGCTACAAAGAGCCACCCACCCAGTCGGTGCGTGCGTTCCCAGACTACTGAGTTGGTCAGGCTCCAGGGTGTGCGAATGCCCAGCCAGAAATTGCGGCGCACCTTGCCCAGATAGTTGCCAATGACAATAAACAGCACTGACAGCGCCAGGTCCATCACCAGAGCAAAATCAACGAGCACACCAAGCGAAACGACCGTCACCAGAAGCTGCACAGTCAGCACAAAGAGCAGAAGTGTCACCTGCAAGATGGCCCTGACATGAGCATTTGCAATGTTACCAGCATGACTGCCCAGGCGCGGTCCAATGGCTGAGGCATAGCGCAACAAGAGGTAGATGAAGATGCCCAATCCTGGAAACAGCAGCGTATTTACCCATTTGGAAGCATACTGATCGGCCTGACCTGCGGCGTTCCAGTGGATTGGCACAATCGGCGGCAAAAACGGCAAAGCCCCAATGGAGATCAGGATCTGAAGGGCGAGAAGCGCCAATGCAAGTCCAGGCAAAGATGTACGCGCCTTTATCTCAGGCTGCATTTTATCGCGCTCATCATTTGTGAAGCTCATAAGCTCTCTCTTCCTGTGGATGCTCCAGAACATGCGAAGCGTCAGGCCACCAGGCAAGCGCAAACTCCCGCCCTCACATCCTGAAGCACTATTGTGTTCAATATTTCAGCAGATACTGTGATATCTAACGAATGGACCAGCAAAAAATCAAATCATGCATATTTGGGTGAACTGCCCCCATAGTTAGGCCAGAGAACATGTTGCTCGATGAGCAGAATAACGTGATCCTCAGCGATTTTGGGATCGCGGTCGTCGATCATAGCACCTCATCCACAACTGAAGAGAGCTTACGGGGAACTGCTCCCTATATGGCCCCGGAGCAGATTCAGGCACAGGCTCATATAGCCAGCGATCAATACTCCCTGGCGATTGTGGTCTATGAATGGCTCAGTGGGGAACGCCCCTTTACTGGTTCAGCGCTAGAGATTCTTGCCAAACATCTGATAGCAGCGCCACCGCCTCTGAGTACAAAGGTGAGAGGGTTACGTTTTTTATGAGGCATCACTGATTTGTTGGTGGGTCTGTTCTTCGCGTCTCTGGCGGTTACGTTCTTCACGCTCGTGTTTTTTGCGGGCCTGTTCTTCGGCCTTTTGCGCAGCCTCTGCGGGATCAGTATTAACGACGTTCATGGTTGTGTCGAGACCCTGAGTGAGCAGCATCTCGATGGCCTGGGCCGCGCGCTCTTCGCCGCTGGCCAGCAAGATGCCATCATCGCCACTGGCCTTGCTTAGCACGTGGTCGCGACCCTCCACGCGGCTATTGCGTGGATGGCCAATGCCCACGCGCAGACGTGGAAAGTTGCTGGTATGCAGTTTCGCAATGATATCGCGCATACCGTTGTGTCCGGCTGCGCTGCCCTTCGCGCGCAAGCGTATTTTGCCAGTATCCAGGTCCAATTCATCGTAGACCACTACGATATCCTCTGGGGAGACTTTATACCAGTGAACCAGTTCGCCCACGGCCTCGCCACTCAGGTTCATAAAGGTGAGCGGCTTGACCAGCACGACCTTCTCAGTGCCGACAGTGCCGCTGGCCATGATGGCTTTGCCCCGCCGCTCGGACCACTTCCAGCCCCATTTTGTGGCCAGGCTGTCCACAACACGAAAGCCAACATTGTGTCGCGTTTGTTCGTATTGCTGGCCTGGATTACCCAGGCCGACGATCAATTTCATGACTATATATTTTACCGACCATAGGCCAGGCGTACCGCCAGATATTGGGGCAGGCCGGCTAGAATGATCTTCTCCTGTGTTTTCTCAAAATCGTAGGGTAGACGGTAGAAGTCAAAGGTATGCTGCTTGCTATCGTAAACCATAAAGGCTGCCCGTGGGTCTCCATCGCGTGGTTGACCGACTCCACCGGGATTGATGATGGCCCGATATTTCTCTGGCGGTTCCCACATATGCTCTGGCGGCGTGAGCATCTCGTTAGTAACCTGAACCATACTCTGGCTCAGACCGAGCAGTTCCAGTAGTTCTTCGATTTCATCGTTCAAGCGATCTTCCGCGTGTTGAATATCGTTTTCGGGCGTGGTTCTATCGGCAATTTCGTAGGCTACAAACTCATGGTTGTCAGATAGCGTCTCTTCGCCATCTGTATTCTTGGAGTCCGCCTCTGGCGTTTCTTCTTGCTCGTTTCCATTCAGATGGGTTTGCTGAGCAGCCTCATCAGCATCAAGCGTCTGATTCTTTGCGAATGTAGCCAGGGCTGCCTGAGTGTTTGCTTCATGTTCGGCTTCCAGAAGGGCATTTTCAGCCTGTTCAGCCTGTTGCGAGGTAAGCAGAACCGCGCTCATCTCAGCCGTTTCTTCGTCGAGTGGATCAAGTTTCTCAGTTGGCTCATTGGCCAGCGTATAAGGCTGCTGAAAGATGACTGGGACGTGAGTATGACCGACCAGGCAGAAACGGCTGTTAAAGCATTGAAAGCTGCGTTCAGCCAGCAATTCAGAGGTCAGGTATTCCCAGAGTGGTCCGTAGGGACTGCCATGTACCAGTGTACATTCACCTATCTCCAGGCGTTCTGGCAGGTTACGTAAGAACTCGCGATGCTCCGGGGTCAATTCTTTGGCGGTCCATTCCGCGGAGATGCGCGCCGCCGCGCTAAAATCATCCAGGTCCAACTTACCGACAGCGGCCCAGTCGTGGTTGCCCGCGATAATCACATCGGTACGTTCGAGCAATTTCTCAATGCACTCGTTGGGGTTGGGTCCATAACCAACCAGATCGCCAAGAAACCAGATCTGGTCAATTGGTTGCTCTTTGGAAAGCTCATCAATCTTCGCGAGAACTACTTCTAGAGCTTCCAGGTTGGCATGTATATCGGTGAAGATGGCGTAACGCATATTGGTTTACTCTACTCAATAAAAAATAATAGTTGTGGATTACGTAGGCAAAGCTATTCTATCATGTTTGTCTGTGTGTTGCTAGTATCTGAAAATCATCTTCCTTGCGTAAATAGCCGGGCGAGAGCCGTTTATCTGGGTACAAATTAATGCGCGCGAATGTATGGGAGCATAGTACCCTCAAACGGATCACCCTTCAATGTTGTCCGCTAAGCTGAGCCTTGAGGAATAGTCCCTATGCAGATGCCGCAGAATGATGTCCATTTGTAGTAGGGAGACGAACCTTTTATGAGTTTTCGAGACTTTGCTTCCAGGCGTCAATCGCGTCGGCAGATCTTGAGTGGTGCAAGTATTTTAGCCGGGGCAGGCCTCGCGGCGGGCGCAGGCTATCAGATGGCTCAGCGTGCCACGGCTGCGAGCGCGCTTCCCCACGCTCACGCGGTGCCGATCGATCATATCATCGTCGCCTGTCAGGAAAATCGTACCTTTGATACCTATTTTGGCTACTATCCGCGCGCTGGAGCGTTTGGCGTGCCAACTGGCTATGGGCAGCCTGATGGAAATGGTGGCATAGTTGCACCGCATCATTTTCTTTTACCAATCTCCGGCGATCCTTCCCATACATGGCAGTCTATCCATAGCGAATGGGACGGCGGAAAAATGGATGGCTTCTACAAGACTGATGGTAAAACAGCTCTAGGCTATTACGATGGCTCTAACCTGCGGTACTACTACGCCTTGGCCGATCATTTTACGCTCTGTGGCCATTATTTTGCCTCTGTGCTGGGACCCACTGTCCCGAATCGTCTGGCTCTCTGGGCAGCTACGTCGGGAGGAACCACGGTGGACTCGGTGGGTCTGGGCACGCTCGATTATCCAACTATTGTTGATCTGCTAGATGCCCATCATATTAGCTGGAAGTGCTACAATCTGGGTCTGGGCAATGGTACTTTCGACGATCTCGAACACTTCAACGCGCTGGCCCTTTTTAAGCGCTGGCAGAAAGACGCCCGCCTGACCGCTGACGAGGAGGACTATTATAGGGATCTCAAGAATGGCAAACTGTCACAGGTCTCATTTCTCATTACAGAATCGCTGATTAGCGAACATCCGCCCGCTGATATTAATACCGGTCAGGATAAAATGGCCGAGATTATCAATGCACTGATTGCTTCAAGTGCCTGGACGCGTTCAGCCATGTTTTTCACCTATGACGAAGGCGGCGGCTTCTTTGATCACGTCGCGCCTCCTCAACTCGATGCCTATGGCCCTGGTCATCGCGTGCCCACGCTGGTAATTTCACCGTATGCGCGTCGTGGCTATCTCTCTGGCCAGTTTTATGAGCACTCCTCTATCCTCAAGTTTATCGAACGCCGCTTCGCTCTGCCCAGCCTGGCCAGCGTCAATCATCAGTTCGATCATGCCACCCCTGGCAGCAATAACGACGCGGCTCACGGCACGGCCACCGGACCAGCTTTTTCGCCCCGCGACGGTAATCCGCGCCTCGGCGATTTCTATGAGGCGTTCGATTTTTCGCAGAATCCCAATTATCATCCAACCTTGCCATCTGTGTGATTTTGTCCGCTTCCATATGGCTTGATCCCGCTTCCATGCCTGCTTGAGTGGACTGCCTGACATCTGCTTAATCTGTGGGTGAGCCCTGATGTTGAAAAATCAGGGCAAAACAGGTTTTGCCTCCCCGCTCTAGAGAAAAGCAGAGGTTTGACGGCCAGCGCCCGTCAAACCTCTGCTTTTCTCTAGAGCGGGGTTCGATCTTTAAGAAATTGGGAAGCCTCTCTGTCGGCGCTTCGCCTTCCACCAGTTGAAGAGGAAAGCCAGCGTGGCCAGCGCCATCAATATATTGCGCAGTGTCACCAGGACGATAAAGGTTACGAGGGCATCGGTCAGGTGCATTCTCGGAGACATTGTCTTTACATACATGTACATATAAGGATAAATAGCGGTCGTCAGCAAAGAGATGCTTCCCCAGAGAACGACAAACCAGCGGACTTGAAAAGAGCCATTATAAGCTAGCAGTGGCAAGAGCCACATCAGGTACTGCGGGCTGAAGACCTTACTGGTAACAATGAAGATCAGGAGCAGCGTGATGCAGCTCTGGACCAGATCTAGTTGGCCACGCCATTGTCCGAGGAGAACCAGCAGATACCCGAGCGCAAAGCAGACCTCGCTTATTAGCGCGACTCGATGTCCCAGGTCGCTGACAAGATTAAAAGAGCCAAAGCTTTGGACGAGCCATACTGGATGGCCAATTCGTGAAGTTAACCAGAGCGCTGTGCTTCCGGTAGCTTCCAACTGGATCGGACGATTAGCGAAATAGCTCAACTGGCTGAGTAGCGCTCCCTGAAAATTGAGAAGCGTGAAGAAGCCTGTTATAACCGCAATGAGCGCCCAGAAGAGCAAGAGATTCTTCCAGCGCCATTGACGCAGTTCACGCGCTGCTCGCCAGAGTGTGTCAGGGAGAGGCAGAAGTTTGAGCGATGCAGAAGGCTGGGCATAAAGCTCATGCGCTCTTTGCTCGGCTAAAAAAAGCACAGGTAGAAAGAGGAGTGGATAAATTTTGAACAAGACCCCAAAGGCAAGTGCCACATAGGCCAGAGTCCAATGCTTTCGTTCGGTGGCAATCAAGCAGAGCAGCGTCAGGGCTGCGGGAACCATATCGAAGCGGCCTAAAGCTGTGGCCCAGGCTCCAATAACCAGGAAAAATACGTAAGCCAGTCCTGCTCCACGTGGTCCATAACGCAGGAGTAACCAGTAAATCAGCAGCGCCATTCCTGCCATCATCAGCCCAAAAATCAGTTGATATGCCTGGGGCGGAGCCAGGTAGGCAGCAGAGAAGAGGCTGAGGGTCAGGGGTGGATATTCCAGAGGAAGAAGATGAAACGGCGTGATGCTTTTTTGATCGATGCCAAAATGAGAAAAGAACGTGCATAGGTTAGAGGGTACCTGGGTAAGACCACTGCTTCCTTGCCAGAAAGCCACTGCATAACATTGATAGTGTGAAACATCACTCTGTACATACCACACCCCGCAAAAAAGCAGGAGTACCCCCAGCCCTATGGGTAAATAAGCGATAAAGCTATGGCCAGCCAGCAATTTATTCCAGCATGAGGCGAAGAATTGATTGATTGATCTTGAAGGAGACAAAAGAGTCTGGCGCTGCTTTTCCTCATCTGAAAGAGCTTCTTGCGGTAATATAGATTTCATGCCATTTTCTTATTCTATGTAGAGTAATCATTGTTTGCCTGATCTATAACCAGATAAACGCTGATACGGGTTGTTTTAATTAAAGGGTGAGAGCAAAATAGTAAAGAAGTGCTTCGTCTCTCACAATCTTTCCTGAAATACGCGGTGAGTCTGGAGACTCAGCAACATAAATCTAGGTACTTCTACTTAAACGCCCGGACATTGTCTATAGTAACCAGTCCTAAATATTTACCAATCTCTACAAATTCCTATATTACCAGGAAGAAAAGGGGTGAAAAGATACAGGCAACCAGTATATATTCTGATCAGTTTTGCTATAGTTGTAACGTTAGAGACCGAGGTTGGGTTATATCACAATGAGTGGTGTGTGCGAGCCGGGGATGCGACCAACTCCGGCTCGCAACTCTTAGCATCAAAGCAGCATCCTCTACAGGTCTCACTGCGCATCTTCGACCATGCTATTCTGTCAGCACATAGCCAGGTATACGAGCAAGCTCCTCTTTTCTTCCACAGCAAGTGTGAATAGCTATTTTTAGGTGGCAGATATAGTAAAAACAGACCAGTTCCCAGGTGCGAGGCATCTATTGCCTGCTTGCTGAGAGAACTAGGATATGTTGAAGAAGGAGACTGTGGCGAATGAGTAAACGAAAGGTGAATGTATGGAGGCTGTTTGCTCTCTGTGTTTTGGGCTTGAGTGCATTGTTGGCTGGTGGGAAGCTAGCCTCGGCGCATCGCGCGGATGGACAATGGCAAGAGCAGCATAGGGTGCGAATCGTCTGGCCGGCGCGCTATTTCGCGCCATATAGTAACGATGTATCCCTGCAGACGAATCTGGTTGCTTTATCTCAAGCCAGCGGCGTGCGTTTTTTCACCCTGGCCTTTATTGAGGCTAATAAAGATGGAATTTGCCAGGCCACGTGGAATACATTGCAGCCGCTCGGCTTGTGGATGCATGCTAATATTGCCGCTTTGCGCGCGATAGGCGGCGATGTGCGCGTCGCTTTTGGCGGTTCGACCTCTTTAGAACTGGCCTCCGTTTGTAACACTGTGCCTGATCTGGCAGCGCAATATCAGGCCGTAATCGATACGTATGATATTACCCATCTCGACTTTGATATTGAAGGGCAAACCTTGAAAAATGCCCAGGCAACCAGGCTACGCAATCTGGCGCTTGCTACTCTGCAGCAGCGGCTCGCGCAGTCTGGCCGGAGGCTCAGCATTTCCTATACTTTGCCTGTCGAAATGGCCGGTCTGAGTCCGAGCGGCATAAATCTGCTGCGCGATGCTATCCAGAATGGAGTACAGGTTGATACTGTCAATCTGATGACTATGGACTATTACAGTAAAAATACGCCGGGTGAGCAGATGGGGCAGAATGTCATTATTACAGCCAACAACGTTTTTCATCAGTTACATCAACTTTATCCGACCAGGAGTTCCAGCCAGACCTGGGGTATGATGGGTCTTACGCCTATGATCGGAGTAAACGACGATCGCAGCGAAGTTTTCACCTTGCGGGATGCGCAAACGGTCTATAACTATGCTGAGCGACAGCAGATGGCTATGCTCTCATTCTGGAGCATTCGACGCGACCGTCCCTGTACCAATTATCAGACCGCACCCCATGGCTGTAGCGGCGTCTACCAGCGACCTTACGATTACTCTCAGATTTTTGATGCCTATGGTGCCTGAGTTATCTAAGTCAGGCTAGTGATACGCTAAAGCCCCAGTTGAGCAGCGTTTCAGCATCTGTCACACGCGTCTGTTCGTCCTGAAGCTGTGTGCTGGTGGCACTGCTGGAGTGTAGCACAACGCCAATCAAGGTCAGGCCATTGCGTTTAGCGGCAAAGACCAGGCAGCCGCCAGCGGCACCGGTCCAACCTGTTTTGATACCCAGAGTTCCTTTGTAAGTGGTTAACATGGTATTGGTGTTTTTCCAGTTGAAATTTCCGTGAGTGGCAGTCGCCGCGAGATGATAGGTGGGTGTACTTACAATCTGGGTAAAAAAGGGGATACTCATGGCATAATTAGCCAGGCGTACAAAGTCGTAGGCTGTTGTGTAATGCGATCTTGCGGGAATAGGATTGAGTTTGAGATCGGTGTCCAGTCCAGTGGGGTCGTAAAAATGGGTTTGGAAAAGATGAAGTTTCTGGGCTTCGATGTTCATGATAGTTGTAAAAGCGTTCTGTGAACCAGCTACACTGTCCGCGATGGCGACAGCGGCGTCATCGCCAGAGGGCAGCATCAGGGCATAAAGCAACTCTTTAAGCGAAAGTTTATCGCCAGAGACGAGATTAGCGTTGCTGCCGATGCTGTCCTCGTTTACCGCGTCCTGGCCAATCGTAATCACCTGATTGAGCTTGCCTGCTTGAAGCGCGATCAAGGCAGTCATGATTTTGGTGGTGCTGGCCATAGGGAATGGAGTTTCGGCGTTTTTCTCATAGAGGATTGAGCTGGTCCCAGCTTCCACCAGAATGGCTCCCTGGGCAAGGATCTTGCCGGGTTTGCCCTTGGGAAGCAGGGTCGCCTGGGGAGTAACTTGAGGGATAGGCGTTAAAGCGATGGGGGTCAGCGGTGGTGCGTTGAGATTAGCCTGACTATCGAAAGCACTGCTGAGTGGTGAAAAAAACCAGAGGGGCACGCTGATAAGAAGCAGAAGCGCGATCACGAGCAGAATAATAGCGAGCAATCTCCGTCGATCCATGAGCGATTTCTCAATTCCTCAAATACAATTATAGAGAACAACACATTTTATGATTATGAGTCAGCCCAGATTTTGAAAAATCAGGCCAAAAGCTTTGCCTCCCCGCCCCAGAGAAAAGAAGAGGTTTGGCGGGCGCACAGCGCCCGCCAAACCTCTTCAAAACAAAAGGAGTGGGGAGTACACGCGCTCATGCTGCGAAAAAAGCAGGGATGACTCATAATAAGACCACCATTAGAAATTTTCAGGCCAGCGGGTGTGATGGTCTGTGACGCGCTGGAAAGCATCGGCAACACGCAGGATTTTATCCTCAGCGAAAACGTTACCGAGCAGTTGCAGGCCGACTGGCAGACCCTGGCTAAAGCCACCTGGAATGGAGACGCCGCAGATGCCAGCCAGATTGGCTGGAATGGTGAAAACGTCTTGCAGGTACATCTTATAGGGATCTGAGATCTCGCCCAGGCGAAAAGCCACTGAGGGACTGGTCGGACTGGCCAGCACGTCGAACTTCGCAAACGCCTCGGTAAAGTCGCGTGCGATTAGCACGCGCACCTTCTCGGCCTGTTTATAATAGGCGTCGTAGTAACCAGACGAGAGCGCGTAAGTACCCAGCATGATACGACGTTTGACCTCCTGGCCAAAACCATACTCGCGCGTCTTTTCCAGAGCTTCCCACATATCATCGGTATCGCGATAAGAGTAGCCATACTTTACGCCATCGTAACGCGAGAGGTTCGCGCTGGCCTCTGCGGGGGCGATAATATAGTAGGCCGAGACACCGAAGCGCGTGTGGGGCAACGAGATCTCCTCGACTATCGCGCCCAGTTCGCGCAACTTCTCGATTGAGGTACGTATAGCCTGCTCTACTCCTGGCTGTGTGCCTTCAACCCAGTACTCCGTGGGGACGCCGATGCGCAAACCTTTAATATCTCCATGTAACGCCGCCATGTAGTCAGCGACTGGTTCAGGCGAACAGGTGGCATCGCGGGGATCGGCCCCGGAGATAGCTTGCATCAGCAGAGCCGCGTCGCGGGCGCTACGTGTGAAGGGTCCGATCTGGTCCAGCGAAGAGGCGAAGGCTACCAGGCCAAAGCGCGAGACACGTCCATAGGTTGGTTTGAGGCCGACTATATTGCAAAAAGCAGCTGGCTGCCGGATTGATCCCCCTGTATCGCTGCCCAGCGTTCCCATGGCCATCCCAGCTGCCACCGCGGCAGCCGAACCCCCGCTGCTACCACCTGGCGCGCGTTCAAGATCCCAGGGATTGTGTGTAGGAAAGAAGGCCGAGTGCTCGGTTGAGGAACCCATGGCAAACTCGTCCATATTAGTCTTACCCAGCATCACTGCACCTGCCGCATTCAACTTTTCCATCACTGCAGCGTTAAAAGGTGGCCTGAAGTTCTCTAGCATGCGTGAGCCGCAGGTCGTCACGATGTCTTTGGTACAAATTACATCCTTGATGCCCAGCGGGATGCCTGTCAGCGGCGTCACATCTTCCCCGTTGCGAATGCGTCGATCGGCCTTTTCAGCCTGTTTGAGGGCCAGATCATCCGTTACCAGGGTAAAAGCTTTGACCTTATCATCGACCGCGCGAATGCGATCCAGGTGAGCTTGCGTCAGTTCAACTGACGAAAGTTTACCTGCGCGCAGGAGTCGGCCCGCTTCTTCAATAGATAGCTTATACAGTTCGCTCATTATCTACGCCTCCTCCAATACCGCGCGGACTTTTAAACAGTTATCCTCTTGCGCGGGTGCATTCGCCAGCAGCACCTCTGGGGCATAGGAGGGTTGCGGAATATCGTCGCGCATAATATTATGCAGGCGTGAGGCATGCTCGGTAGGTGAAACGCCAGAAACGTCGGCCTCTTGCAGAATCGCGATATTTTCCAGGATCACAGAAAGCTGTTGACCCAGCACATCGATCTCTTCTTCTTTCAGGCCCAGGCGGGCCAGCTTCGCAATATGCAAGACTGTTTTGCGGTCAATCATAAAAATCCCCTTTGCGACAAATGATCTATTATACCTGTCCGGCGGGGCCGGAAGATGCGCGGGTTGTTTTAACGATTTCTCTGAGGACAAGAACAGGTGCTCCTCAGCGATTACCAGCGGATGTGGAAGCCGCTCACGTGAGATGACGGTTTACCCCAGTCCACTTCTACTTGAGTGACAGTGGCGGCGGAGGGACCGCGCCAGAGCAGAGCCAGCAGGCTCTCCAGTGCCTGGCGCGGTCCCTGAGCCAGTATCTCTACGCTGCCATCGCTCTCATTGCGTGTGTAGCCACGCAGACCTAAAGCCAGTGCCTGCTCTATCACAAAATAGCGAAAACCAACTCCCTGAACCTGACCATGAACTATGGCGTGAAGTTCTTGTGATTCATGACTTGTTTTCTGGTTTTCCATCGCACTATGATATCATAGTTGGACTCGTCTCACCAGTGGTACTCAGGCCAGATTCAGGTTTATGGGCTACATTAGAAAAAACTTTGCGACAAATGGCGCCTGCGCGGCGTAGTAATATAAATAACCGTAATCAATCGGAATGTTAGCAAACCTCTTTGCGACCTTGTGACCACGTGGTACACTGAGGGGTAGCCATTACAGGTTGTCAAGATGTTCCAAAGATGTTCAGGAGTTGTAATACCAGATCAAGATTTTTTTGGGAGAAAAGCATGCAGTCTGTACAGGATTTAGCTACTGCGGTCCAACGGGTTATTAATAATGTAGAGAAGGTGATTGTTGGGAAAGCGGAGTCAGTGGCTTTTAGCTTGATTGCGGTAATTTGCAAGGGCCATGTCTTAATCGAGGATGTGCCTGGTGTGGGTAAGACGGTTCTCACCAAGTCCATTGCGCGTTCAATTGGCTGCTCGTTCAAGCGTATTCAGTTTACCCCGGATCTGTTGCCAAGTGATGTCACTGGCGTCTCCATTTATAATCAGAAGACGGGCAACTTTGAATTCAGACCTGGTCCAATTATGGCCCAAATTGTGCTGGCCGATGAGATTAATCGCGCGACTCCTAAAACTCAGTCTGCTCTGCTCGAAGCTATGGAAGAGGCACAGGTCACAGTCGATGGATCGACCTATAAATTGCCAGATCCCTTTATGGTTATGGCGACGCAGAACCCGATTGAATACGAGGGCACTTTCCCGTTGCCCGAGGCACAGCTTGACCGTTTTATGATGAATATTACCCTTGGTTATCCTCGAACGCAGGATGAAGTAAATATCCTGGACTCGCATCAGTTCCATCATCCGCTGGACGATCTGGAGCAAATCATGCACGCTGAGGAGCTTGTACAGATTCAGCAGCAGGTACGATCTGTTCATGTAGATCAATCCATTCGAGAATACATTGTCTCGCTGGCGAGCGCGACGCGTTCGCATAATAATATTTATCTGGGGGCCAGTCCACGCGGCTCTCTGGCGTTGTTTCGGGCCTCGCAAGCTCTGGCGGCTATTCGTGGGCGCGGGTATGTAATTCCCGACGATGTAAAATTATTGAGTAAAGCGACGTTGGCGCATCGTATCATTGTCACGCCTGCTGCGCGTGTCCGAGGCATTACCTCGGCGGCTATTTTGGAGGAAATTCTCCAGACAGTGCCAGTGCCGGGCGCGTGGGTTGCTGGTGGAAAGGGGCGCTGAGTTATGCGTCCCTGGCAAGCGTTTCTCCTGGTAGTTCTCCTGGCCTTTTTCGCGATTAGCAGTGGCTGGCATGTGCTCTATGTTCTGACGTATGTCATGCTGCTCTTGTTCGTGCTCTCGTGGATCTGGGCTCGTTATAGTCTCCACAATATGATCTTTCGCCGGGCCTCGGTCGCCACACGTGTGCAGGTGGGCGAGGTTTTCGACGAGCGTTTGATGCTTGATAATATCAGCGTATTGCCCAAGCTATGGGTGCAGATTGCCGATGGTTCGACCTTGCCTGGACATCGTGCTGGCTATGTGGCCAGCATGGGTGGGCGCAAGAGGGCGACCTGGCGCGCGCGCACGATCTGTAAACAGCGGGGTCGTTATCAGCTTGGTCCTGTCTCAGCTACCAGCGGTGATCCCTTTGGGATGTTCCGCCGCAGGGTCACACTGACGCCGCCGCGCGATTTGCTGGTCTTGCCGCGTGTGTTGCCGATCAATAATTTCGCGCTCTTTTCTGGCGGTTTGCCGGGCCGCGGACGCAGCTCGCGCCGCGCTTTGCAGACCACTACCAATGCCACAACTGTGCGTGATTATGTGAATGGAGACTCTCTGCGAAGTATTCATTGGCGTTCCAGTGCGCATTTTAGTAAGCTGATGGTCAAAGAATTTGACCTTGATCCTGCCCTTGATGCCTGGGTTTTCCTGGATCTGCACAAAGCTGTTCAGGCAGGCCAGGGTGAGCACTCGACTGAGGAATATGGCGTGACAATTGCTGCGACTGTTGCCTCCCACCTTTTGCGTCAGGATCTTTCTCTGGGGATGATCGTCAACGGCGAGCAGCGGGAGTTTCTCTCGCTAGACCGTGGTGATCGCCAGATTGAGCGTGTGTTGGAAGTGCTTGCAGTGGTCAAAGCAGGAGACGGGCCGGATCTCAAAGAGGCTCTTACACTTGATACTTTTCATTTTGGACGAAATACAGTCGCAATTCTCATTACGCCCTCAAATTCGCGGGACTGGCACGACGGTGTGCGCCATTTGCAACGCCGTGGTGTTCAGGTTGCTGTTATTGGTCTGGAGGCAACTTCGTTCGACCAACGGCCCGCGGACGAAGATACCCTGGCTCTATTAGAAGGAGCGAGGGTGCCTGTGTTGCGTGTCCATTGTCAGGATTCTCTGAGCGAGGCGCTCGAACGTGATCCTGAGGCACGTTACACACAACGGAGGTAAGGCTATGCAAGACGCAACCGTTGATCGCCTCGCGAAACTGATTGCGGATCAGAGTTCTGGGAAGAGTCCAGATAAAAATCAGCGCGTGCAACGTCAGGCCGGGAATATCTTTGCCCATTTTCGCCTGGCGGAAGGTTGGTTTACCTTTTTCCTGCTCGCTCTGGTGGTCTACAGTACCATCTGGTGTGTCCAGGTTGTCGGTTGGGTTGAACATATCAACCTGCTTACTCCAATCACCGGACTGGGTTTGATCTTTGGAGTGATCGCAGCTAAACAACGGCGTATCCCGCGCGTACTGATCCATCTTCTGGCTGTTGTGCTTAGTCTGTTGTTTGCGTTCTGGCAAACGAGTAGCGCCGATTGGGCTGGTCAATTCCCTGCGTTTGTGAACAGCATGCGCTCCTGGTTAGCGCTTGCCTGGAATGGAGGAACCAGTTCAGACGATTCTATCTTCCTTTTTTTTATTCTAACGCTAGGCTTTTTGCTAGCGTACACCAGTGCCTGGCTGGTCTACCGCACCCGCAGTCCCTGGTTGATGCTCCTGGCCAACGCGGTAGTGTTATTGATCAATCTGAGTAATATAGACTCGGGTTATGTGATTTTTCTGCTTCTCTTTCTGGTCGCGGCGCTCTTGTTGTTGTTACGTTTCAACCTCTATGAGTCTTCGTCCCGTTGGAAGCGCCAGGGTTTGCGCTGTTCAGATGATCTGGGCTGGGAATTTATGCAGGCTGGCTCGTTGATTTCGCTGGCAATTCTAGTTTTCTCCTGGCTTCTGCCCTGGGGCTACACGAATCAGCAGGCATCGCAAATCTGGAGTTCCGATAATAATCCCTGGGTTCAGGCACAAAACGCCTGGAATCGCTTGTTGTCGTTTAATGGGCCGGTTAATTCTCCCAACCATGGAAGTTTTACCAATTTGCTGAGCCTGGGAGGAAGTCCCCATCTCACTAATACGCCGGTTTTCCAACTCAAAACAAGTGATGGTACCCAGTACTTAATGTATTCAAGTTACGATCAGTACGATGGGTCACACAGCTGGTTCAATAGTTCTCAGGATTTTTCTCCGCAAAAAGTTAACAGCAGCTACTCAGATCAGTCTCTCCTTTTGCGCCAGGTAACTCAGACGGTTCAAGTCGTTAATCCTCCTAGTGAGCAATATGCCTACATCTTTGGTGCCTCGCAGATTGTAGCGACAAATCAGGAGAGTCAACTGGTCAGAAATAAATCAGATGCAGAAGTTGTCGCCTGGTTGCGGAATAACGGTAAACTGGCTGCGGGCGATGTCTATACAGTCGTTTCCTATGTTTCAAGCGCGGATGTGGAGACTTTGAGAAGCGTGCCTATGCCAGGCACAGCTTCAACGCTCCCGCCTTCATATGAAGGTCCATTGCCAGCCACTTACTTTGATCCCAATATTCTCACAACTTACACAAAATTGCCCTCAGGCCTCAATTCCAGCATTCGTGGGCTTGCTTTGCAAATTACAGTCAATGCATCGACAATGTACGATAAAGTCACCGCGCTGGAGATCTATCTGCGCAATCACTATACCTATGACTCGACCATTGCCCCACCTCCGCCAGGAGCGGAGGCCGCTTACTGGTTCTTGTTTGAGTCAAAACGCGGCTTCTGCAACTATTTCGCGACGGCTATGGCTTTGATGGCTCGCGAACTGAATATTCCAGCTCGTGTAGCTGTCGGTTATACCAACGGGAAGTATGATGTCAAGACCAACGAGCAGGATGTCAGTGGTACTGATGCTCACGCCTGGACACAGATCTACTTCGCTGGTTATGGCTGGGTGAACTTTGAACCCTCGACTACTTTCACGCAGTTTGCTCGCCCGATCAAAGCTACGGGCACGCCAGGCATCTCTGTTAATCCCGCTGGTTCTCCTGTGACCGGCTCGAAGATCCACAGACCGGATGAGCAACAGGGTGGAGGGCAGGTCGGAACTAATCTGACAAATGGGGGCGACTCTTCTGTGGCCGGCCAGATCCGCCAGGATGTAGGGATTGTCTTGCTGGTCCTGATTGTTTTTATTGTGAGCGGCTTGCTCTACTTTAATCTCTGGTGGCGTCGCCTCTTCCGCGAACTTAGCCCTCCCGCGCAGGCCTATGGCCGTATAGGTCTGCTAGCTGGTTGGGCTGGTCTCGCGAGCCGGCGCTGGCAAACGCCGCGCGAGTATATGCTCTCGCTATCCACTGTGGTCCCTGATGATGCAGTGGTCCTGGAACGCCTGGGCGATATCTATACACGTGAGTGCTGGGCCGATCGAGACGGCCCTGATCACCCGGATAAAACTGGCGAAACAGATGAAGTGCCTGGCATCTGGAAAGCGCTCCAGCCGCGTATGATGCTCTATGTGCTGCGTCACCCGCGTTTTCTGCGCACTGTACCAGTTCTGTTCGGTAACTTGCTGCGCCGACCCTTTATCAGACGTACCCGACCTGGCACTTCAACTGTAGTTATTGAAGAGCGTATCGATTAACATTTTTATAGGTCATGCCTGCTTTTGAAAAATCAGGCCAAAACGGCTTTGCCTCCCCGCACCGGCAAAAGCAGAGGTTTAGTGGGCGCGCAGCGCCCGCTAAACCTCTGCCAAACAAAAGGTGTGGGGAGTGCAAGAGACGGTGCTAGAATAAGAAAATAGTATCGAGAAACCATAGGGACGTACTGTCTCCTTATGATCAATTTTTTGGAGGGCGCCAATGAAAATGAACGAGAAAGGCACACAGGCTCTGGTGCTTGGCGGAGGAGGCGTGGCTGGAGTTGCCTGGGAACTGGGCATCCTGGTGGGTTTACACGAAGCTGGTGTGGATGTGCGGAACGCGGATCTCATGCTTGGGACCTCTGCTGGCTCCGTGGTCGGAGCCCAGATCACCAGCGGCACCGATCTTGAGAGCCTCTTTGCTGCCCAATTGACTCCGCCAGAGCAGTCGAAAGAACGCATGGTAACGTTCGATCCCTCTCAAATGGTGGAGGTGTTTCGCCAGGCGATAGTGGACAGTGGGGCTGATATACAGGCCAGGCGTGCGCGGATCGGGGCATATGCTCTGGCTGCCTCGACGATCTCAGAGGCGGAACGGCGTGTCACTATAGAGGCCCGGCTTCCTGTTCATAGCTGGCCTCAGCAGGAGCTCCTGATCGTCGCAGTCGATGCTGAGACTGGTGAGGAATATATTATGAAGCGCGATTCAGGCGTTTCTCTCATTGATGCTGTCGGGGCCAGTTGTGCTGTTCCAGGTGTCTGGCCAACAGTGACTATCGCCGGCCATCGTTACATGGACGGTGGGATGCGCTCAGTAACAAATGCAGACCTGGCAAAGGGTTATGAGCGTATTTTGATCCTGAATCCTATGGGAGCAAACGCGAATTTCTTTGGCATGGGTCCGGCTAAGGAAGCGGCAACTCTGGCAAGTGAGGGCAGTCAGGTCATAGTGATCGAGCCAGATGAGGCGTCCATCGCCGCTATCGGGCTGAATCCACTGGACCCAGCAACTCGCACGCCCTCTGCGCTGGCCGGTCGCGCTCAAGGGCACGCGCTTGCCGCCTCACTGGCTATGTTCTGGTCTGATGTCTGAGACTATGCACCAGCAGAGCTTGAGGCCTTCTTGCTACACTTGCCCGAAGGCTCAGCTCGGTCCTGCTTGTCGCGCAGACCCATTCACTGGCAGCAGTTACCGGTGCAAGAGCACATGCGCGCGGAAATCCATGCCGATCTCGATGGAGCACAGCTTTCCAATCAGGCGCAGAGTAGTCGTATCCGACTAGCGCAGAGCTTGCTGCTCCCTCTTCCACGCTACTTGTGCCTGCTCCAGTTGCAGAATCTGCTGCTGAAGGTTAGCAATCTGGCCCTGCAGCTGCTCTTTTTGCGGCTGCTTCCCCATGAGCTTGAGATCCTCGAACCATTTTGAACCTTCACGAATACTCCAGGGCAGGAACGCTCGTGTCTGGTCATAATGTGAACGGGTACGTCCCATGCTATTATTGATCTGCTTGAGATCCAATTTGAGTTGCTTGAGTTGCAAACGCAGATCTGCGAGTTGTCCTTTATAAGGGTCTTGTGCCCGGCTGTGGCTCCTGCCTTCCTGGTTGTGGCTAACCTGGCCTGGCGCCGACTGCTGAACGGCTCCAGGGTTCTGCAAAGATGCTCCACAGTTTGAACAAAAGTGTTCACCATCTTTGGCATGTGTGCCACACTGTGAACAAAACATATAGTGTTCTCCTTAGTGCAAAGTCACTTGAGCTTTTCGGCTTGCTGATGTCCCCTCCCTTAAGGAGGGAGCGGCCCGACATTTACTTGCTAACGATCCGCTTGAGGCTACTGAAATTAGATAGCTTGTTTAAATCTCACTTGTTTTCTTTGCCATTCTTATCCATAACACGTACGCCCCCTCCTTATCGTAGACTAGTTTATTGCTAAGATATATATATTGCCATATGCCTTAATTGCCTCTTTCCCGACCAGCGCGCTGACGGGTCGCGCCAGTCCCCTGCTGCTGTCCCTTATTGGTCTGGCTGTTGCCTTGTTAGCCTTCGCGCAGACCCAACTCGTCTGGCATGCTGGTCTGCGCCACTACACCAGCGCAAGTAGCTAGAAGCAGCCAGGGGAAATACCATCCATGCGAAGAAACTCTTGTTTGCGCTCTGTTAAATAATTTCGCAAAGGCAGAGACCCTTTGAGTCTTGCAAACAGCTTCCCAGCGCTATTGCCGACCTGATAACATAGCTGAATAATGTGCTAAAATGGCTTTATGAGAACAAATACAACTGTTCTCAATGATAAAGGCTTGCGCTGCCCACCCTGCAGTGATTAGCCCCGCGGTTTAGCTCGCGTGGAGAAATATTCAGCAAGAAACCACTCCCTTGTGGGAAAACAGGTGCGGGTATACTGAGAAAAGGAAATGCATGACGGTACTCATAACCGGTATTCTGCAGGCACTCCTGATGGCCTGGAGTATGTTGTGGGAAATTCTCTGGCCACTCGTGCTCGGCTTTACTCTCTCAGGAGTCGTGCAGGCGGTGGTGTCTCATCAATCCATGGCGCAAGCGCTTGGTGGCGACTCACCGAAGAATCTCACGCTGGCGACGCTTTTTGGCATTGCTTCCAGTTCGTGCTCCTATGCTGCAGTAGCATTGGCGCGCGCCATTTTCCAGAAAGGAGCCAGTTTTGTCTCGGCTATGGTCTTTGAACTGGCTTCGACTAATCTGGTGATCGAACTTGGTATCATTCTGATTGTGCTCATGGGCTGGCAATTTATGGCAGCAGAGTATCTGGGCGGCATCCTGATGGTACTCTTCCTGGCCGTCATCTTTCGGCTGACCTTAACCCCTCGCCTGGTGCAACGCGCCAAAGAGCAGGCGGCTCAAGGAAAAACCGGCAGAATGGAAGGGCATGCTGCTATGGATATGAGTGTATCAGGAGGGTCATTCTGGCGGAAACTCTGGAGCGCCAGAGGATTTACGGCGATCAGCCATTATTTTGTCATGGATCTGGCGTCCGTCTGGGTGGATATTGTGCTGGGCCTGCTCATCGCGGGCGCGCTGGCGGCCTGGATACCTGAAACATTCTGGCAGGCTTTTTTCCTGGCGGGTAATCCGACACTGGCCAGCATCGAAGGGCCACTGGTGGGACCCCTGGTCGCGCTGGTCAGCTTTGTGTGCTCAGTGGGCAATGTGCCGCTGGCCGCTGTCTTGTGGCGTGGCGGCATTAGCTTTGGTGGCGTGGTCAGTTTTATTTTCGCTGACCTGATCATTTTGCCCATTCTGGATATCTACCGCAAATACTATGGTTGGAAGGTCATGAGCTATATCTTCGTCACCTTCTATATCACCATGGCCGCTGCCGGGTATGTTGTCGAGTTTTTATTTGCGGCTCTGGGGATAATCCCGCGTAATCGCAACGTGGCTGCGATTACGGAAGGGATACAGTGGAACTATACGACGGTACTCAATCTCATCTTTTTACTTCTCGCCGCGGTGCTACTCATGCGCTTTCTGCGCACGGGTGGGCCCGCGATGTTGAAGATGATGAGCATGCCAGCCCATACAATGGAACATGCCGGGCAGGAGCACACGACGATCAGCGAGCATGAGATGGATCATCATGAGAACATGGGGCAGGCAGCTCAAGAAAGGGAGTAATCCCTCAGCACGAGATACATCAGCATCAAAGAATATCTGCGAGAAAGAGATAGAACAATGAAACGACTGTTTTTGAGCATGGGGGGCCTGCTTCTCCTGCTCCTGGTTTTGGCTGCGTGTGGCGGAAGCACAGGCAATGGGATGGAAATGGGAGCAAACTCCAGCCCATCGAGTTCCGCGGGGACAGGCAGGGGAGCTGCCATGCTAACGGTGCAGGTGACAGAGACGGAGTATCAGATTACTTCTTCCCTCACCCAATTTGCGCCAGGCGTGGCCTATCATTTTGTGGTCACTAACAAAGGACAGGCCGCTCACGAGTTTATGATCATGCCCAAGCCCGAAGGTGCAATGCATGGCATGTCGATGGGCGACATGGATCACATGGCCCTGGCGAGGATCGAAACGCTTGCTCCTGGACAGAGCAAAACGGTGAACTACACCTTTTCGTCCTCAGCCACTGACTCGCATCCAGAATTTGTGTGCTACCTTGCAGGCCATTATGAGGCTGGGATGAAACTTGATGTGGCTGTCAAAGTGTGAGGCGCTTGCATGAGGAAGAGAGATTTTGCGCCAGATTATGAGGTTTTTTTGAGATCTCTGGGCGTTATTTGCACTGCACAAAGCGCATTGGATAGGTATGGAGCGCCTCCACTCCGTTGTATGTAACTCGGAGCAATTCGCCAACCTGGATGCCCATGCGTTCATCTGCGGTGATGATATTCGGCTGAATCACGACGGTCATATTCTCGCGAAACACAAATGGTTGCGTTACTCGCGCGCTAGTCAACCTGGTGCGCAGGCTGGGATAGTAAGCTCCCGGTCCGAAGTCGTGGACGAGGTCGTCATAAATCGTAAAACCTTGCAAATGAATATAGTCCGCCGTCTCCAACAGTTCTTCGCTACTCGCGCCAGCGCGCAGCGCTGCCGCGAGGCGCGAAAATGCCTCAACAGCTGTCTCATAGAGCCTCTGGTATTCTGCCGTGGGAGGTGTGCCCATGGCGAACGAGCGCAGGATCTGACCTGCGTAGCCCTGGTAGAGCGCGCTGATTTCGGTCAGCAACACATCGCCTTGTTCAATGATGCGCGGCGAGAGTTGCTGGGCAGGAACACACACAGTTGGCTGGCTCATCGGCGTCGTGGCCATAATGGATATGTGTTTTTCCTCCCAGACCCAGATAGGCACCTTCGACGATAGCCGCTAGTTCCAGTTCGGTAATGCCCGCATGCACCTGATGCTCAAGAGCCTCCATAGCTAGATTGCTGAATGCTGCACCTCTGCGCATAAACTCAATCTCCTCCTGGCTTTTGATCAAGCGAAGTTGCAGGAATGGTTCCGTGATATCTACAATGGTAGCTTTTGGCAAAGCTTGTTGGAGCGAGGCGAGCCGTTGGGCGGGAAATGAGCCAGCGATGCCCAGGCGCTGTGTCGCCAATCCCTGTGCTTGTATATGCTCGGCAACAGACGCGATCATATCTGGACCACCCCAGCGAACATCAGGAAAAAAGGCGAGTTTGCGCGCGGTAGGGAGATGGTTGAAATACTGGATGAATAGAGCGGGTTCCCCCTCGGCTGGAAACACCAGGACACCTTCGCGACTCACAGGGAATTGAGAGAGGTACTGAACCTCGGCGTCGAAGCCTGGCTGACCATACGCGATGATCGCAGTCAGGCCCGCCGCTGCCATGACCGTTCGCACCGCCTGGTAACGTCGAAGGAACTCCTCGTCGGAAAAGCGAGGGGAGACATTGTTGGTACTCAAGATAGATCTCCCTAATGATGACAGAATAAATCTTGGCCTGATGATTTATTCATCGGCGCGAGTGGTGGTTGCATAGAGCTCCCACGCGATACCATCAGGGTCAGAGAAACTGATATACAGGTCGTTGGTCTCTGGATCTTTCTCAACCCCATGGTTGGATACTCCTGCCGCATCTAACTCCTGCCTCAGACCTTCCATGGTGTCCGGGTCTTCTATCGCGAGTGCGAGATGATCGAGACCGACCCGAAACGGACTGAAGTACTCATTTTTTGCAGAGTGTGTATCGCTTCCGTACAATCCGATCAGCAATCCATACATATTGACTAACACTGCCCCCTCTATTTCCCTCATTAATTGGCCACCGAGGGTATCAACATAGAACCGTTTTGCCCGCGCGAGATCGGTGACTCTCAGACCAAGATGGCTCAAGCCTTTCGCGTTCAATTTCATTGTGGTTTCCTTTCATTGTTCTGAGGGCAGGCACCTTCTGAATGTTTCTGAAGAGGCTTAGCTGTCCAGGCATATAGCCTGATGCAGTCTATCATGCACACTTATTTGTGTCAAAGCGGAATAGCGTCTTGCTTCTCCTGAGTGAGCAATCAGGCGATGGGAAGGGGTATCCATCCATAAGATGCGTATACCAATAAGTGGTAATTTTTCAGCAGCTTTTAGAGCAATTCCTTTGCTATGTTGCTCTCTGTTCCCTTGCCAGCGGCTCTGATACGAAGATCCCTGAGACGTTGAGCGTGTATGAACTTGACAACTAGTTTTCCTTGTCTTATAATTCGTACGAGAATTTCGTACATGTTTTCCGGTTAATTTTCGGAAGGGAGCCTATCATGCAGTATTCAAGAGGTTATCTTTTAGGTCGTTTACTGGTGCTTCTGGCACAACAAGGGGTGTTAGAGGAAGCAGTTGAACAAGTGTATGCTCGGGCTGCCGTGGCTCCACCCCAGGTGTTTCCCCAGGCATTAGCCGCGCTGATTGCAGCGGGAAAAGAAGAGACTATTCTTTCTATGATGACGCTTTTGCCCCTTGCAACCTTTGAGGGAGGCTTGAATCGCCGCGAGCAAGGGGCATTCGCGCTTGGGTATATCCATGAGCGCACAGGCATCGTGCTCCCTGTGGATGAGGAAGAGGACGGCTCGGAGGAAGGGGCAGAACTGAGCGAACGCTATGAATTCCGCGCGGAACCAGCGCTCAAAGAGTGGATTAAGACCAGGGGAGGGGGAGCCTTCGTGCGAACACTGTTGCGTGCAGAACGAGCAAAGGCCCTCCAGGCTCAAGAGAAGCCCACCCAGGTCCTGGAATAGTCATGAGCATCCTCTTATTTACCAGAGTTTATCGGATCGTTTTCCTTGACTTACCCTACTACTTGCTGTATTATTTTGCTCATGAATCGAGAAGAATTGATTGATAAGGCACTTCTCCTGCCTCCAAGCGCTCTTTCGTATTACGTGAACAGGCAATTGATAACACTCTTTCCCGATAAAGCATTCAGAGAATGTGAAAGCGGTTATTTTGATGTTGCGTCTTATGCACAGAGTAAGCACTGCACCATCGCTTCCCAAATCACGCAGGACAGCGAGTTTCTGACTGATTGGGAGGAGCCAGACGCGGAAGAACAAGCCTTCTTATCAGAGGGACGACTGAGACATCGCGCGTACAATGCCTGGTCAGAGGTAACCTGGCAAGAAGAAAGATTGGTGCTCCTGACGCTCCATTGGGAGGCAAATTGCCCTACTGTTCGTCACTGGCTCCTTGCAGATACGGAGCAAGCAGCCGACCAGTTCATAGAGGCTGTCTGCCGTTGGAATGCAGCGGTACGAGGCGAGATTCTCGTTTTTGACGATGGCGACTGGCTGAAAGATGAGCGACTCTTCCAGGCCATTAAGAGTGCGACATTCGACAATCTGATTCTTGCAGAAACACTCAAGCAGGAGATTAGGTCCGATCTGGAGCAGTTCTTTGCTGCACGCGAAACCTATGCACACTATCACATTCCCTGGAAGCGCGGCATTTTATTCCTTGGTACACCTGGAAATGGCAAGACTCACACCATCAAGGCACTGATCAATCTGCTCAACAAACCCTGCCTCTATGTGAAGAGCTTCAAGGCTCAATATTGTACGGATGATAAAAATATCAGCGAGGTCTTTAGAAGAGCCCGCAAAGCTGCCCCTTGTATCCTTGTCCTGGAGGATCTCGATTCCTTGTTGACAGACGAGAACCGCTCCTTTTTTCTCAACGAATTGGACGGTTTTGCGTCCAATATTGGCATCGTCATCCTTGCCACAACGAATCATCCAGAGCGACTTGATCCAGCAATCCTGGATCGACCAAGTCGTTTTGATCGCAAGTATCTTTTCAATTTGCCAGTGTTAGCAGAACGCATCAAGTACCTTACTTTCTGGAATGCCTCCTTACAGGCCACCATGCGCCTTTCAGAGCAGGCCATTTCCAGTATTGCCAATCTGACAATGGACTTCTCTTTTGCCTATCTTAAAGAACTCTTTCTTTCCTCGATCATGAGATGGGCGACGGCATCGGAGAAGGATATGGATGTGATTATGCTTGAGCAAGTAATGCTCTTACAAAACCAGATGGCGAACATCCATAGCTAAGATTTGGCTCATATGTATCCTCGCTGATCATAAATATGCTCTGGTCAGAGTTTGAACATGCCATACCGCAATAAGAAGCTATATGCTATAGTAAACCTGAGTTTTCGATTGAGAAGGAAGGTTTTTTTTAGAGTAATGGCTTTCTCTGACTTTGGCGTGACCCTGGTTGATCGTATGATGACCTGGGTCTATAAAAAGAGCGATGGACGGCTTGGAAGTCGCCTGGGAAAAATGGGCATGTTGGTCCTGCAGACAACCGGGCGCAAAAGCGGCCAGGAGCGCAGTCACACCTTGCAGTATATGCCTGATGGAGAAAATTATGTGATTGTGGCCAGCAATAACGGTCAGGATCGTCATCCAGGCTGGTATTACAATATACTCAGCAATCCTCACGTGCGCATCCAGATTGAACGCCGCCAGCAGCCCGCGCTGGCCATCGTGGCCGAACCGGAGGAGTACGCCGGGCTGTGGCCACGGCTGATTGCTCAGAATCCCCCGTGGGGAGCTTATGCCAGGCGCACTACCCGCAAGATTCCCGTTGTGATCTTACATCCGCTGAACTGAAAGAGGTGAGCCCTGAGGAGGGCGAAGCATCACATGCGTGCCAGTTCCAAGATATTTTAGGACCGAAATTTTCCTCTACTCGTGGTAGGCTAGAGATGTTCATAGTGAACAGTGCTGATGAAGCATCAGCATGCAAATTGATTTTGAGAGAAGGAACATCGATGAGTAATCACACAACGACATCAATAATTATGATAAACGCTCCAATTGCCTCTGTGTGGGAAGCGATCACGAAACCGGAGTTGGTGAAGCAGTGGCAGTACGGAGCCGATGTCATTACCGATTGGCAAAAAGGCAGCCCGATTGCCTACCGCAGTGAGTGGGAAGACACGATCTATGAACAAACAGGGACGATCCTTGAGATTGAGCCGAATAAGTTGGTGAAATACACATTGTTTGTCCCTCGCCCCGGGCTGGATGATAAACCGGAAAACTACTTTACCATGACCTATACATTGGCAGAGATTAACGGTAAAACAACGCTAACTATTATCCAGGATGATCCCAGAGAGCAGCAACCAGAAGAACAGGCTGAAGATGATGAAAATAGTGTCTTGAATGTCCTGAAAAAGCTGGTTGAAGGGTAACATTCGATAGGCTTGTTCATGCGATTTTGGCCAGAAGATGTGGTGTATCATAGCTTTCGCTGCTATTCCTGAGTCGTGCCCAATCCATCTCACGGAACATGGCTGGCCACCAGGGCCGACTTGCTCTTATGAATGGCAGACGGAAGTGCTGGAAATAATTATTTGGATCATATATGAGCAGTGCGCTCGCCTCAATATTACCCATTATGAGCATTTTGCCCTCGCGATGCGCACAGTTCTAAGGACGATCTTTGCGCGCAATTTGGGTTGCTGCGCGATGATTACCAGCCCAAGCCCGCCTTTGCACGCTACTGTCAAATCATTGCTGAGCTTGGGAGAGATGCCCTGACGAGATGAGGGGAGAAGAGATACAAAGCGGGGAGACCTAACCTATGCCTTTCCGCTGTGCGTCTTGACCAATGCAACTAATTCGTCAATGTTCTGATAGGTGGTTTCAAATTTAATCACTCTATTTCCTTGACACATAATAAAGTACTCGTTAAAGAACCTTTTGATAGCAAGAATGTCCGACCAGCGGGCGACTGCTACCTCTTTACTTCCCAGGTTCTTCCCGCTCTGGAACAATCCCTGTTCGCAAACAACCACGCGTTTCTTTCTTGCTCCAGGAACTGTAACACGCAGGATAGTCAGCCCCATCACAAGACACAAAATGGTCAAAATTACAAGGATGCTGAACAGAATGTAACCCAGCGGTTGCTCTTGATTCCATCGTGTGAAAACGATAATTATGGCCAGGACGAATTGAACAATACCACAGCCAGTGATGATGAACCCTATGCTATGCAGCAAGAGTAGAAGGCCTGGTTTGAGTCTGTAGATACTCAAGGGTGTACCTAGTTGATATGCCTCAATAAGTTGAGCGTCGGCTTCCGATAACTGGCTTGCAATTGACTGTAGCATCGATCAGGTCCTCTCCTATGGAATCTCTCAAAAGACTTTTTTAGCAGTGTACTCCTTCTAAGTACACGTTTAGAGTGTACCCAAAGGAGTACACTCCTACTCCTCCTCGAAATTCGTGTCCTTCTCAATAAATAATCTCCGCGCTATCTGACCCATGGCGAGTCACAGCCACAAGCGTGACCGTTGTGGAGCGAACCCCTTGAGCATCATCCCGGGTGCCAGGTCATCCAGGAGCGCCATATAGGACCAACCTCATTTCCAAGACGATAGAAGAGTGCAGTTAGTGTAGTTGAATACGATAAGAAATGTAATGAGCTCTACTGAAGAACTGAAGGAAGAAAGTATCAATTGAGAGATAGACCTGTTTGAAACAGAAGGACGTATATTGAGGGTTATTCATGTCCATGGGCTTCCGCGTATCCTTCACAGGCTTCTCGGCAAAGATCGTGTGCTGGATACCCAATGGAAACTCAGCGTCAGGAAACGCGTTCCCAGCGACTCACAGCCTGCTTTCTCCAGAACGCTGTGATATACTATCAACAGAAAAGAATGAGTAAGCAAGATAAGAGGTGTTTCATGGAAGAAAGCATACGACGTGTACCCTGGCCAGCACACGATTGGGAGGTAACTCCTCCAGAAGCATAAGGCATGGATGCCGACACACTCACGCGTCTTCACGCCTTCATTCAAGAGCAGTCGCTCCCCATGTACTCGATGCTCATTGTTTGGCATGGTGTACTGGTCTTTGAACACTACTATCAGCAACAAAAAGTATCCTCTCCGCTTTGGTTAGCATTGCTCTTTGCAAAGACTCACTTCACGTTCTTGACCAGGCCTTACCTGACTTCATACGGATGAAGGCCTGGACGAGTAGAAGCGGACGATCACATTACGCCATCTGCTAACGATGGTCAGCAGGATGGATAATTTGCTAAATGGGCGCTATAGCTTTGAGGAGCACAACAGCTACCTGGAGACCGTCTTTGCAACGCCTCTGCTTAGCCCTACTAGGCAGACCTTTTACTATGCAGATCCTCCTGTGCATGTGCTCGTGCAACTCTTAGAGCAGGTCGTGCAGACTGACCTGCTAACCTTTGCGACAGAGCACTTGTTCGGCCCCTTGAGCATAGCCACCGATGCGCAGAGTAGATTTCTCTGGGAAAAGACGCCGGACGGGCGCTATTATGGTGCAGGAAGAATCCATTTCAAGCCACAAGATATGGCGAAATTTGGCTACCTCTACCTGCATGGAGGCTTCTGGCAGGGTCAGTAGCTCATTCCAGAAGCGTATGTCCAGGCTTCGACCCAGGTGCAGAACAGGGGAGGCTGGCCTGAAGAGAATGCCTATGGATTCCTCTGGTGGATTACTACGTTGGGAAAGCACGCCGCATTCTTTGCGGCAGGGCGCTCGGCGGATAATATATTTTTGTAGTTACGGCAGTGGATCTGGTGGTGGTCATCTCCTCTATCTCTGAGAGACGCTCAGTGGCCCCCAGAAGGAACTGCTCACCCGTTTTGTCGTGCCTGCTATCGTCAATGAATGACAAAGGGCTCATGTCCACAAACCCTGATGCATGCTAAACGTCTCTCTCCCCGGGTTCAACCTTCGCTCCATCCATCGGGTGGTATGGATCAGGGAGAGGTCAGGATGAGACCACCGTCCCCTAGAACGACAAACTGAGAGTGCCCCCAGGCTACCTCCCAAAGATTTTGTGAACTGCCAGAGTTCTGGATATGCCATGTCTTTCCAGGAATATGAACTTCCGCTTGAGCGGTAGACGTAATCCTGGTCTCTTTGTCTGTGCCTCGCGGAGTAGTAGACATAGAAGAAGGTGTGGAAGCATCATGGGTGTCTCTGTACAAAATGGTGGACCATGCAATGCCAGCGCTTACTATACTTACTCCTAATGCTTTTAATACTGTTACAAGCTTGCGCCGTTTAATGGCAGGAGAGGGAGGAAGCGTAATGAGATGGAGTCTATGGGAGAAGGGCTGGATACATCGAACAAATAAAGATAGGAAGCGAGAGGCACCATTGATGCCCAGCAGGAGAACCCCACTCCAGATTTTGGGGTAAGTGGCTGAGTTTGTCAGCAGCGTTGTCCGCCAGATATGGTATCTTTGCCCTTGCAGTCTGTAAAACCCCTCCTTCTCTGCTGAGAAGATCTTTCCCCTGCTCCTTTATTCTTGCCAGAATGAGTGCAAAACGTTATACTACTATTCATTGATATATCTGGCCTGCCTGGCTTCGTCTATCTGTCTGGCCGGATATAAAGGAGGGAGACCTGTATGGAGCGGGATGCTTTTCTGATCTACATTATCGCTGCGCGCGCGGATGAGCGCTGGCGTACAGCGTTGGAAAGCCACCTGGCTCGTCTTATCAAGCAGTATTCCTTGCATCTCTGGTATACACCAAAAATTCTGGCAGGAGGAGAGAGACAGCGAGTTCAGGAAGAGATGTTAGGCAAGGCATCTCTGGTGCTGGTGTTAACCAGCGTCGATTGCTTTAACGCGTGCGAAGAGGAAATGGCATTTCTTGCGACGCATTGCCCATCGACGATGATTATCCCCATTTTAGCGCGCGCATATGACCTTCAGGATACTCCTTTACGCCCATTCCAGCCGCTGCCCAAAAATGAAGTGCCGCTGGACCAGGCTGCCAATTTGGATGCGGTATTGCAAGAGGTGGCCCGCGAGATCCGCGAGGTCGTTCTTCTCCAACTCGCGCCGGGTTCAGAGCTCAATGGACAGAAGGGACAGAGGCTAAAAGCGATGCTGGCCGATCATACAGCCTTTCTTAATGACCGTCTACGGAGTTTTGTGGGCCGTGAGCAGGAACTGACAGAGGTGCGGGCGCGTATCGCGGAGAAGCAGGAGCAAGGGGGCTATATCACTATTACCGGGCAAGCAGGCCAGGGAAAAAGCAGTCTGATTGCCACACTGGTGGAGCACTATGGCCGGGAGACAGTGGTCTCCCATTTTATTCCCTTTCGTCCCGGCCCAGATTACCAGGTGAGCTTGCTGCGCGATCTGATGGCTCGCCTGATCCTCAAGCATGATCTGTCCGACATCTATGTTGCCACGGTAAGTCGCCCGGCATTACGCGATTATTTTCTCAATCTCTTGCGCGACCTTTCCAGCAAGCGGCAGCAAGAAGTAATTTTTTTGGATGGGTTGGATCAGATCGAAGAGGAGGATCTCACAGGTGAGCGAGATCTCTCTTTTCTGCCTGACCAGCTGCCAGCAGGGATGGTCTTTGTCCTGGGCACACGCCCCGATGATACCTTGCAGCCGCTGAAATTGCTGGCTCCGCACGTAGAATACCGATTGCCTTCCCTGAGCAAAGGCGACTTTGAACGTCTCCTGGCGCGCCGCGAGGTCCACCTGAAGGCCACCATCATCGAGCAACTTCATCAGGCGCTCCAGGAGAATGCGCTCTACCTGGACCTGGTAGCCAGAGAACTGCACGCAGTCGGAACGCTGACTCCACAGGAGATCATTGCGCGTGTCGCCAGTGATCCAGCCAATCTCTTCTATTTTTCAATGCAGCGTTTGAAGCATCACAGCCTTGATTGGCGCGAGGTCATCAAGCCAGTCCTGGGCATCCTGCTGGCCACCTGCGAACCGCTGCAGTCTGCGCATATCCGTCAGATTCTACCCACCATCGATGACGAGCGACTGCGCGATGCACTGACCCGCCTGGGAGGATTACTCACTATGAGCGGTCAGCGGGCCTATGCCCTCTTCCATTTGAAGCTGCGCGACTATCTGCGCGAAGACGAGGCACATCCTCACGCGCATATCTTTGCCAGAGATGAGGAAGAGCATTACCACGCCTTGCTGGCCCACTGGTGTACACGTGGAGGGCTGGCCCATATCTGGAATGAGAGCAAAGACCCGCGCGAGCAATTCCGGCGGCTCTACGCCCGCCAGCACTCTGTCACGCATCTCTATGAGGCCCAACTCGATCAACAACTCTTTGCAGTGTTGGATGAAGGGGCATATGGACAAGCCAAAGAGCGCTTGGACCGCAGCGCGCGCTCCTATATGCAGGACCTGGGTCTCGGCAGAAGAGCAGCAGCGCGCCCTCACCTGGGACAAGCAGAGGCCATTGCCCTGCTCCCTTTCCTCTGGCGCTACACCCTATTGCGCAGCAGCATTAGAAGCCAGGCCGATCAGTACCCAAACACCCTGTTTGCAACCATGCTCCTGCTCCATCGCGAGGCCGAGGTCTTAGGGCTGGCCGAATTGTTGACAGACAAGAGCAAGCAAGTACGCCTGTTTGTGAATATTGGCGTGCATTTGACAGTCCAGCCAGGAAAGCAGGCGGAAAGTAGGCAAGCGTTCCTGCGCGCGCAAAACATTGCCGACACTATAGAGGATGCATCGGATAGTGCAAGAGCCTTGAGTGCCATAGCGCATGGGCTGGCCCAGGGGCAGCAGTGGGAAAGAGCAGAAGAGATAGCAGGCAGGATAGAGGATGCATATTCCAGGGCAGAAGCCTTGCGTGCCATAGCACAGGGACTGGCTCAGGTGCAGCAGTGGCAGAGAGCAGAAGAGATAGCGGGCAGGATAGAGGATGCATATTCCAGAGCAGAAGCCTTGAGTGCCATAGCACAGGGACTGGCTCAGGTGCAGCAGTGGCAGAGAGCAGAGAAGATAGCGGGCAGGATAGAGAGTGCGTATTCCAGGGCAGAAGCCTTGAGTGCCATAACGCAGGAGTTGGCTCAGACACAGCAGGAAGCAGAGGCGGGCAGGGTACTGGCTCAGGCAGAGGAGGCAGCAGGCAGGATAGAGGATGCAGCAGAGAGGGTAGAAACCTTGAGCGCCATCGCGTGGGAGTTGGCTCAGACACAGCAAGCAGCAGAGGCGGGCAGGGTACTGGCTCAGGCAGAGGAGGCAGCAGGCAGGATAGAGGATGCATATTCCAGGGCAGAAGCCTTGAGTGCCATCGCGCAGGTGCTGGCTCAGGGGCAACAGTGGCAGAGAGCAGAGGAGGTAGCAGACAAGATAGAGCATGCATATTCCAGGGCAGAAGCCTTGAGTGCCATAGCGCGGGGGCTGGCTCAGGGGCAGCAGTGGCAGAGAGCAGAGGAGGTAGCAGACAAGATAGAGCATGCATATTCCAGGGCAGAAGCCTTGAGTGCCATAGCGGAGGTGCTGGCTCAGGGGCAGCAGGAAGCGGAGGCCAGCAGGGTACTGACTCAGGCAGAGGAGGCAGCAGGCAGGATAGAGCATGCATCAGAGAGGGCAGAAGCCTTGAGTGCCATAGCGCAGGGGCTGGCTCAGGGGCAGCAGTGGCAGAGAGCAGAGAAGGTAGCAGACAGGATAGAGGATGCATATTCCAGGGCAGAAGTCTTGCGTGCCATAGCGCGGGGGCTGGCTCAGGGGCAGCAGTGGCAGAGAGCAGAGGAGGTAGCAGGCAGGATAGAGCATGCATCTTCCAGGGTATTAGCCTTGAGTGCCATAGCGCAGGGACTGGCTCAGGGGCAGCAGTGGCAGAGAGCAGAGGAGGTAGCAGGCAGGATAGAGCATGCATCGGACAAGGCAGAAGTCTTGCGTGCCATAGCGCAGGGACTGGCTCAGGGGCAAGAGTGGCAGAGAGCAGAGGGAGTAGCAGGCAGGATAGAGCATGCATATTCCAGGGCAGAAGCTTTGAGTGCCATAGCGCAGGGGCTGGCTCAAGGGCAAGAGTGGCAGAGAGCAGAGGAAGTAGCAGGCGAGATAGAGGATGCATATTCCAGGGCAGCAGCCTTGAGTGCCATAGCGCAGGGGCTGGCTCAGGGGCGGCAGGAAGCAGAGGCCAGCAGGGTGTTGGCTCAGGCAGAGGAGGTGGCAAATAGGATAGAGCATCCATCGGAGAGGGTAGCAGCTTTGCGTGCCATCGCACAGGGGTTGTCTCAGGGGCAACAGTGGCAGAGAGCAGAGGAGGTGGCAGGCAGGATAGAGCATGCTTCTTCCAGGGTAGCAGCCTTGCATGCCATCGCGGAGGTGCTGGCTCAGGGGCAGCAGGAAGCAGAGGCCAGCAGGGTACTGGCTCAGGCAGAGGAGGTAGCAAGCAGGATAGAGGATATATCGGAGAGGGTAGCAGCCTTGAGTGCCATAGCAAAGGGTCTGGCTCAAGCACAGCAGGAAGCAGAGGCGAGCCGGGTGCTGGCGATGGCAGAGGAGGCAGCAGGCAGGATAGAGCATGTATATTCCAGAGTAGCAGCCTTGAGTGCCATAGCGCAGGGGCTGGCTCAGGGGCAGCAGTGGCAGAGAGCAGAGGAAGTAGCAGGCAAGATAGAGCATGTATATTCCAGAGTAGCAGCCTTGAGTGTCATAGTGCAGGGGTTGGCTCAGGGGCAGCAGTGGCAGAGAGCAGAGGAAGTAGCAGGCAGGATAGAGTATGCATCGGAGAGAGTAGCAGCCTTGAGTGTCATAGTGCAGGGGCTGGCTCAGGGGCAGCAGTGGCAGAGAGCAGAGGAAGTAGCAGGCAGGATAGAGCATGCATCGGAGAGAGTAGCAGCCTTGAGTGTCATAGTGCAGGGGCTGGCTCAGGGGCAGCAAGGAGCAGAGGCCAGCAGGGTGCTGGCTCAGGCAGAGGAGATAGCAGGCAGGATAGAGGATGCATCTTCCAGAGCAGAAGCCTTGAGTGAAATAGCACAGGGGTTGGCTCAGATGCAGCAGTGGGAATGGCTCGTTTCTCTGCTTCAGCGCGTGTGGCTTGCTACTGAGACACGTTCCTATGCTCTTGATGTTTTTGCTCTGGTCGCTCATCTTTTAGTCGATTATCCGCATCTCACGCAGGATTTTCTTGCTTCCTTTGAATGGGTTGATGCTTTTAACAAAGGGGAAGTGTAGGATGATTTTCACCGTATTGTAGATGACCAAATTCGGTGGCTCATACCTACTGAATTTGGTCATCTACAATACGGTGAATTGTTCTATTCATTTCCGGCGTTGGTTAAACAGTTCGTAGAGCATTACGCCTGTTGCCATAGCGACATTGAGTGAATCGCTTTCACCTACCATGGGAATACTGACCATCAAATCGCAGATGGATTGGAGTTCAGCAGGAAGCCCTTTGCGCTCCTCGCCGATCAGCAAAATGACAGGCGCTGGGTAGCTGACTGCGTGATAGTCCTGGCGCGCAGTGGGAGAGGTGCCGGCCAGCAGATACTGGCGGCGTCTTTTCCACTGGATGAGTTCTGCTCTGCTGGTTCTGACAAAGCGCTGGGTAAACATGGCTCCCATGGTGGCGCGCACAGTGCCTGGATCATAGGGATCAGTTGTCTCACCTAGCAGCATCAGCCCGGCACCCCCGACCGCGTCCGAGGTGCGCAGCATCGTGCCAAGGTTGCCTGGGGAACGCAGCGTTTCGACCGCAATCCAGCAGAGTTCGTCCTGCGGTTTGACGCTTTCCAGGCGTAGCCAGCGCTGATGGACAACAGCCCCTAGCCCTTGCGAGTCTACAACCTGGGAGAGTCGCTCCATAACATGGCGAGAAGCCTCTAAAACAGGCGTCCCACGCTTTTTCTGCTCGCGGACGAGCCGTTGTGCATAGGGGTGGGTGAGCAATTCTTGACAGACGACAAGGTGTTCGATTTTTGCATGATGGTGTAGTGCCTGTGTCACAAAACGCATGCCTTCAATGTAAAAAAGGCCATGGTGTTCGCGTTCCTCGCGAGTATGTAAGCGTTGGACACGTTTGAGCAGTGGAGAAGATTGTTCAAACAGAGGAGTACTTCTTTTCGTGTGTATAATCATTCAGTTGAGGCCATTTCAGACCCCGCCAGAGCCTGGCAAACACTGCCAGACTGGCTTTTACCGCCGCAGTGTGCGGTGCGTATACGTTCCAAAGACGCGAAGAGAATATAGTATGCATTATAAATGCATACTCTCTCGCTGTCAAATTCGTCGCGCTCGGCAAGAAGATCTGCGACTGCCACAAGATATCAGTTGTCCCTCTGCAAAATATAAAGCTACAGCAAAAGTGGCTGCAGTGAGGTTGCCCTGGTCTCTTTGCCCGCGCCTCCCGGAGGAGTAGATATAGAAGGTGTGGAAGTATCATGGGCGTCTCTGTACAAAATGGTGGACCATGCAATGCCAGCGCTTACTTCCTGGCTCATCTGTGATCAGGCTATCATCTGAGACCAGGAGCATACTGCCTGAACCACTCGATCTGCCCGCACCTTCCCTATCTGGAGCAAATACGCCAGAGTAATCTTATATAACGTGAGTTCTGGATAAGCAAAGCTCGTCAAGCAGCCAGAAGGTGGCGTTCATCGAGATGAAGGCCCGGTTTTTTGTCCTGATGACTGTAGGCGATGAGGCCAGCAATCAAATGGACGACAAAATTAGCAAGGCTACGGTGACGAGAATGCTCGATCTGCGAGGTATTTTTGAGTTGATCGATGATCGACTCGATAATCGCTCGTTTGCGCACCAAGAGTTTATCTGAAAGGTGCATGAGACGATTTTTCATGTTCTTGCGCAAACGGGTGATGAGATGGAGTCCTTGCTCAAAGAGCAGTTCGGTCAAAGGAGCAGAGATGTAGCCACGATCCCCAATGAGTTTGCCTCGGAGGCGTTTCGCCATCCTTGCAACTGGAGCGCGATCGTCCACATTGCCAGGCGTAAGGCTACAAGCGAGTAACTCTCCCCGGTCGTTGACTGCCAGGTGGAGTTTAAAGCCAAAGAACCAACCCATCGAACTTTTGCCACGCCTTGCATCAAGGGCAAAGACGCGGTGTTGGGAGATCCGTTTGGAATCACAGACGTGCAGGGAAGTCGCATCGATGAAGCTGATGCCTGTATAAGCTCCATAACAGGTCTGCAAATAGGCCAGCATCGGAAGCATCATATGCGGAATGAGTGCAACGAAGCGTGGATAACTCACCAGGTGAGGAAATTCCTTTGTCAGATGCACCTGGACATGTTCCGTGTAGTACGCCTTGAACGTTGGGTAGTGCGATTGGTGAAAATGGATGAGAATCGTCATCACCTCACTTGGACAGAGCTGGCCTGCGCGTGCTCGCTGGTTGCCCACCCCAAGTCGATTGGCTTTCCACTGCGGCTCAAAGGAGCGCCAAAAATCATCGACAGCACAAAACAATTCGAGTACACTCATTGCGAGATCCCTCTGATGATGGGTAGAAGTTGTTTGTCTGACTCCTATTCTAACTCATCGGAGAGGGGCTTTCTTATCCAGAACTCACTTTAAGTATCTAATTGCGGTATTTACATCTTCTTCTCCGATAATATTTTTGCTGCCCAATCAATCGCATTTTGGCGCATGAGTTCCGCCCTGCCTGTGTAAGCGAACAAATAACGTCTATTATAAATCAAAGCCTTGTTGCTATGATCGTTCGCTAAGGTTCCATCAGGGTAGGAAAGCCGTCGCTCGCTCGCTTGTACAATGTAGTTTCTTGTGCGACATGTCAAAATCATTGTCATAGTTAAACCCTTTGCCCAAATCTACCGAATGGATATAGAGCTAATTAATAGTCGCTGCTTTAGTAAAAAAGCCGGTTGCTACACGGTTGCTACATTTGTCAGTTTGCTGGTTTTTAACATCAAAACTCAAGCGGCTTCTAGAGCCAGTCTAGAAGCCGCTTGAGTGGTGGAGATGAGGGAGAGTTGAACTCCCTGTCCAAGCGTGCCGATCGAAAAATGTACTACAAGCTTAGTCGATGATTTGTTTTACGTGGCAAACTCCCATCGACAGGATTTAGCCGCGCTGGCCCTCTGGTCTTAGCTGACGATTAGAGAGCAGTCCTCGTCAGAGCAGTCTATGTTTTCGTCGCCTCGATCTAACTCCGTAGACGAAAGTCAGGGAGACGTCACTTTACTGGGTATTAAGCAGCGAAAGCGAGTTGGGTGTTGCTGTTTTTGGCAACTATTTTTTGTCGGTTGTTTAACGAGAGTGCATACCGACACCTCGGCTTGCAATTTATCAACCTGCCCGTCTGTCGAAACCCGACATCCCCTTACAGATTGCTCTCTCAGAATGGTTATTACGGTTCATTCCGAGACCTACTTATAGTACCACATTTTGTATCAGGATGCAACTCATTTGCCTAGCTAAAATGTCGCCGAATAATGTACACTTCCCTCAAATAAAGATGGTACTGGGAGAATGAGAAAATGCAGCTGGCTTAACACTCTCTCCTGTTTATCGCTCCCTTATTTGTAGTGAAACATGCGCCATTGCTGCTCACTCAGGGTTCCTTAAGGCCAGACATGCAAGTTGGTGAGACTTTACTGCTTGCGCAAGAAATGCTCTAATTGAACAATAAACCGCTCATGTAAACCTTCGCCGATCTTTTGCTTTTCGTCGTAGGCCTCAACTTTGAATACCAGGCGCCTACGATCGATCTCGATTAATTCGGCATTGGCTCGAACATGCTGACCGAGTGGAGTAGCCGCCAGGTGCTTGATGTTTACCACGGTACCTACAGTCACAAAACCTTCATCCAGGTGCTTAGCAACTGCGTTCCAGGAGGCATTCTCCATTAGCGCGATCATCATGGGAGTACCAAAGACTTCGACTCCACCTGCTCCGACTGCGGCTGCCGTGTTTTCGTGAACGACAACAGTGCTGGCTTCACCAGCCAGCCCCACATTTAGTGCCATACCGTTTTCTCCTATCCTATAGGAAGATGCTTTTTGTCGCGCGAAGCATCATGTTCATAGCGTTGCTCGAACAGGGAAGTAGCAGGATGCACGGACTTCTTTCTCAACTTCCCAGAGGAATACTTTGCCATTATTATAACAGAAGCTGCTTCCAGAAGGCGAGAAGGTGCAAGGTAGAATGTGGTATGGTAATGAGGACAAACGCGGGCCCTGTGGTCGCTGTCCAGGCGAGATGCAGCGGACAGACCAGCCAGAAATGGACGCGAAAAAAGCATACAGGTGTTTTTTAACTATGCGTATACCAGCAACCCCTACTTGCCTGAGAGTAGCCCATCGCGGCGGATCGAGATTGGCGCCGGAGAATACTATGGCGGCTTTTCGCCATGCTCAAACGTTGCCCATTGATGCCTTAGAACTTGATGTGCAAATGAGTCGTGACGGACACCTGATTGTTTTTCACGATGAGACTATTGAACGGCTGACAAACGGTCAGGGAAATCTTCTGGATTTGGATCTGGCCTCTTTGCGGGAATTAAATGTGGCCGCGCATTTTCCTGGTGGCTGGCCTGAGATACAGCGGATGCCGGATCTGCCAGAAGTATTGGATCTGGCTCGCCAGGCGCGACTCCAGGTCTATATTGAGATTAAGTCCAGCCAGCGTGCTGGAGTATATGGACGCTATCCTGGCATCGCTGAGGCGGTAATCCGGGATGTGCTGGCGGCGCATATGCTGGAACGAGTCCTGATTATGTCTTTTGATTGGACAGTGTTGCCTGAAATCAAGATCCTGGCTCCAGAGGCCATTACAGGCGCGCTGGTTTCCAAGGATGTGTGGCTGCCGCATACCTCCTCTGCGCTACCCGAGCTGGTCACGCGAGTAAAGGAGAGCCAGTGCCTGTGGGTGAATATGGATTATAACCTGTTTACTCCAGAAATGCCTGACTTCTTTCATGCTCACGATCTGCGCCTGGGTATCTGGACTGTCAACGATGCTGCCAGTCTGCAACGCCTGGCAGATGCTGGTGTGGATTCTCTGACTACTGATCGGCCAGATTTATTTACAGGCTTGATAAGTAGAGAGATAGCGTCAGAGAACTGAGTTCGTTCGGCCTGTTTCGTTTTCGCTCTGGCTCATGCTATCTGATTATAAGCCAGAGCAAAAAAGAGCAAGAGAGACGCTAGACCCCTGATCTTTTTTCCTATTGCGCAAGCTCTGACATACTTCTCACTGTCATTGGCCCGTTATAGCATATGGAAAAGGCAGGCGCGTTAGCTTAAGCACGCTCGCTCTGGCATTGTTGAAAGTACCATATTCTCTGTATCTGATGGATAGTATGGTATAATAGGCGCCAATTAAAGCTTACGGGCTGAAACGAGATCCCGCTCCAGTTGAAGCTGAAAAACGGAAACGAGATCCCGCTCCAGATTGGAAGAGGGAGAATACCAGGCATGCCTCAAACAGAAGAAGTTCTGGTGGTATCTAACGGAATACTCAAGACGCCATCCGATGGCGCTACCCATAAAGTGGACATCTCGGTCGTTGTTCCTGCAATGAACGAAGAGCAGAATATCGGGCTGTTATATGAAGCACTCTCCGCCCAACTCAAAGAACTGGACAAGACCTACGAGATTATTTTTGTCGATGATGGAAGTACCGATGGCACTTTCGAAGTGCTCAAACAATTGCACGCGGACAATCCTGGCCTGGTGCGCGTTATTCGTTTCCGACGCAATTTTAGTAAAACACCGGCCCTGGTGGCGGGCTTTAGCCGTTGCAGAGGCGCAATAATCTTTACTATGGACGCGGATCTCCAGGACGATCCAATCGAGATCCCGCGTTTCCTGGAGACTCTGGATCAGGGATACGATCTCGTTTCTGGCTGGAAATATCCACGCCTCGATCCTTTCTCGAAAACGTTTCCTTCACGTATCTTCAATGGAATGGTAAGCAGACTGACTGGCGTCCATCTACATGATATTAATTGTGGCTTTAAGGCGTACCGGCGCGAGATTATCGAAGATAGCCATCTCAAGTTATACGGCGAATTCCATCGTTTTGTGCCAGTGATGGCCCACTGGCGGGGTTTCCGAGTTACGGAAATTAAGGTCCATCATCATCCACGCAAATTTGGCGTCTCGAAATTCGGCGCACGCCGTTTTACACGCGGTTTGATAGATCTATTAAATGTCCTGTTTTTGACAACATTCTTGCGTAAACCTCTCCGACTCTTTGTGCCGCTGGGCTTCTGGGCATTTGTACTGGGCATCCTGGTCGATCTGGCGATCGTGATCCGCAGTCGTTTCTTTATTAATGAGCCGATTCATAATCAGCCTCTCCTGTTCGTGGGTATTTTGCTGATGATCTTCGGAGTGCAGTTTGTGCTGGCAGGTTTGCAGAGCGAGATGATTCGCCACTATGCGTTTCGTTCTGACGAAGAGTATAGCATTCGCCAGGAACTCGATTAGAGCACATATGACATGACTCAAAGGACTTTTTTCGCTCAAATGGCCGCAATTTCATATGGCCTTGCGAGCCAGGTTTCTTAAGCAACCTGTTTGCAGATCAGGGATAACTCACCGCGGGCCTTTCTGGTGAGTTTGCATAGATGTTTTATGATGTATTGATGTCTGTTCTGGTGTAGTAGAGGGGAAGTATAGGGGGACGACCGCGCGTAGGCGCGGGCCAGAGAAATAGTATTTGGCGGAGAGAGTTTTATCGGCCCTCTCCAAGAAAGAAGCGTCTTGTATGCCTGAATCGTCCTGGCGGAAGCGTTTTGCAATTATCAAAAGCCGCTTCTATCTTTATCCAGCTCCAGAATCCATGAAGCACACGCGCTGGTTCTGGATTGCTACAGGTCTGGTAACTAGCCTGGCGCTTGCATTTGCCGCTTTTTATATCATCTATATGGCGCGGATGCAGGATGCTTTTAGGACGCCCGCGGAAGACGTAGGGATTATGGACCAGGCTGTCTGGAGTATTACGAATGGTCACCTGCTCCAGCAAACCATCTGCAACATCGTCAGTGATACTAACTGCTATAATGTGGGCGGCTTCTCGCGTTTTGCGATTCATTTTGAGCCGATTCTGTTTCCGCTTTCGCTACTGTACGCGCTCTGGCCTGGTCCAAAGATGTTGATGGTACTCCAGACGCTGGTGGTGGCCAGTGGAGCGTTTCCAGCATTCTGGTTGGCACGCTTGCGTTTGCGCAGCGAACTGGCGGGAGCAGCAATTGCGGCGCTCTATTTGCTGTATCCAGAACTCCAGCAGGCTGAAGCCGGGTATTTTCACGCGGTCGTTTTGACGAGCGCGCTTTTGATGTTTACGCTTTATTTTCTCTACACGCGCCGCACGATCTGGTTATTTGTCTTTGCCATTCTCTCGATGGCCTGTAAAGAGGAGATTCCCCTGGTGATTGCCATGCTGGGGCTCTGGTCGCTGGTTTTTCAGCAGCGCTGGCGCAGTGGACTGGGTCTGGTGGCTCTCGCAGTCGTCTGGGTCGCCTTGTCCTTACTGATCTTCCGCGTTTATAGCCCAACGGGCCATCCACTACTGTCCTCGCGTTATGCTTATCTGGGCAGTGGAATTTTTGAGATTGTACGCACAATTGTCACGCAGCCAGTGAGTTTAATTAAGCAGCATATATTTGAGCATGCGCACTTTTACTATATTCGCTTGCTTTTTTCGCCGGTGAACTACCTTTCGTTGCTCGCGCCGTGGGTATTAATTATCGCTGTGCCCTCGCTCTTGCTTAACCTGTTTAGCTCTGACCCCAACATGTACCAGGGCACTGCTCAGTATAATGCGGAAATCGTGCCTGTTCTGGTTTTCGCGACAATAGAAGCGCTCGTGATGGTAGTCTGGCTGGTCCAGTGGCTCTTTACAAAAGCCCAGGCCGAATTCGCGCCGGCGGCAGCGGCCAAAGCAACTGCCGGGCAAACTGCTCTCGCCTCCTCTGAACCTGTTCAAGCGTTGCCTGATAGACGTACGAATTCCAGTTCTCACTGGCTTCAGCCTGCCGTGCTCTTTGTGTTAGTAGCGATCACCCTGCTCGGTGTGTTACGTCATGATCAGACTTATGGTGTGATGCCTTATTCGCAGGACTTCATCTGGCCGCAGGTGACTTCTCATGACGCGCAGGCCCAGCGTTTTATCAATATGATCCCCGCGACGGCATCGGTTTCGGCTCAGTCAAGCCTGGTGCCACATCTGAGTAAACGGACAAATATATACATGTTCCCCTACGCTGATGATCAGGCGGATTATGATTTTCTAGATGTGACCAGCGATAATTATCCTTATGCTCCAATCGATTATCGCAATGTAGTAAGAACGCTGTTGCTCCATGGGAACTATGGGATTGTAGCGTCTGGCGATGGCTATCTTTTGTTGAAACACGGTTTGCCTGGACCGGGCCTCTCACCGGTCTCTCCGGCCACCGATGGAATAAATGCTTTGCCCAATTTGCCAGAGGACTTCTGCTCTTTTACCCAGGTGGCACCACAGACGGGCACTAACTTATTGCGAGTGGATTTTATGCCGCGGGTCCAGGGTCGTACAACGGGAAAAGTCAGCCTGGTTGGTTTTCAAGTCAATCGGCCTGGCGCCTTTTTGCAGGTTGTCACCTATTGGAAAGTTAGCCAGGGGTTTATTCCACCACTACACCTTTATACGTCTGTGTTGAATAGCGCAGATCAAGAGGTTTTTGGCACGGATAATTTCGCTGGCTCGTTCTGGTGTCCCAGTTCAACCTGGCAGCCTGGTACTATTGTGCAGATGCGTACTGACCTGCTTTATATTGGGGATGTGCCAAAGGGCTTGTCTCATCTTGCACTCTCTCTCTTGCCCTATAGTGCGACATCCGGTACAATAAGTAGCAGTAATCAGGGATTGGCGCTGCTTATTGTCCAGGCTCCAGCAACGGTAAGCGCTGTGCAGGGCAGAAATCTCTTGCAGTTGCAGACATTTACTCTCTAAAGAAAGAGGGGAAGAGATCTCTTAGAAAGGGGTGTTAGGATGGGCCTGTATTTGAATCAATTACCACAGACTGAGGTGGCGCGTCTGAAGGCCGAATTGGCAGAAACGTTGATTGCTCATTTCTGTTATCCGCGCTTTTACGATTATCGGGTGGGTGCGCTACGTACGCGTCCGGTGGACCGCGCCAAGCGTCAGGAGGTCTGGCAGTATTTAAACGCGGTTGATTTCAATGTATGGGGGCGCGTAGATGTAGATTCGCCTGAGTTTCAACGCCAGGTGGAGCGCCTGTTTATCCATTTCGTGCAACGCAATCGCAGTTTCTTTGGGCAACAAGGGCGTAAGCGCATGACTGATGTGCGTACGCTCATCACGAATTGTTCATTGGAACTGGCCGATGGGTTGCGTGGACATTTGCGTGGGCAACAGGGACAACGACCCTTTGGGAGTCCGCACGCAGTCTCTTCCTGGTCAGCAACAAATATCACGGGATACGCGGAGGCGGCGTGGGAGCAGATTCTCTCTGGAACTATGCTTTTACAACAGCAACTCCAAGAAGTGCGGGGTGAGGTGCGTCCGGCCTCGACTCCAGTGCCATCAACTCCAGTTGTGCAAGCCCCGACTACGCGCCCAGGTAACGGCAATGTTCCTGCGCGCCGCGGGCGTGCCGCTCGCCCGCTGGCTAATGGGAACCCGGGCAATGGCAATACTTCACAAGAGGAAGAAGCAGTTCTCTGGCCTTCAACAAGCGGTAAGCCTGTTGAGAATCCTCTCATAGCGCCTTTTCCGGCTGCGGCCAGGGAAAAAGACTTTGCTCAGGCCGAGTTTTTGGCTTCTCCCGCCTCGGCTGAGGCTTCCCCTACTTTACCTCTGACCATTGGCAAAATTGAGAATATGGCTACCACTTTTCAGCCAGTGCCCGCGATTGAAAATTCCCCAACTCTGCCAGCGCGTTCCCGGCGCAGTAAACAGATGGAAGCCATGCCTCCCGCGCCCTCTGGCCCATTGCCCAGACAGGCTTCTCAGCCGCTTCCTACTCCCCAGGTGGTCACTACAGCTCACCACTCAACGTCTATACCGGTAGCACATACTGTTCAGGATCTCACGGCAAAACAGGCAGAAAGTAGCGCTACAACCACTGCTACTGATGAAGATATTGTGATTTTTGAGCAAATGCGCCATCAATTGGTCATCTGGCTACGCGTGGAGGCCGTGCGCGCGGGCATTGAAATAGGCGCACTGAGTCCCTTTCAACTGGTAGATGTGCTTCGTCGTCAGGATGGTATGGATACTGCTCGTATTCAGGTTGTCTCTACTCTGTTAAATATGTGCGATCAGATTATCAGCATAGGGAAGGCCACTGTCTTTGATTACAAACAGGCTATGATGTTTTACCTCATGCACACGCGGCGTGGTCAGTAGGGCAGAGAAATGGACGGCCATCATGTATGAGAGAACTTGTGCTGGTCGTCACCATGTAAATGAGATAGCGCATGTGCGGGTATTTTTAACCAGTGCCAGGCGAGAGAGTATAAAAATTTTATTAAGAAATTTGTGATGCGAGAATCTTTCTCGTTTTTACTTCCTTTGTCACAGTAGTTCATGGTATAAATAGATATGTGTGTATGTGAAAAATGCCACGTCAATTCGTGCATAACAAGCATATAGGTTGCTGTTCAGAGATGTGCAGCATGGAGATAGAGAATTAGAATTGCAGAAGGGGGTATTGCGTGCAATGACGAAAGGTAGGGATATTGCGGCTGAGAATTTAGGTGACCTGCTAGAAGTTGCGCGAGTACAGCAACGTCATGGGATGTTGAGGGCTGAGTATGCTCAAGAGGGATATTTGGAGGAAGGAGAAATCTATTTGTTCGCCGGTCAGCCCGTATATGCACGCGCAGGAAGGCTGATTGGTATTGAGGCACTCAACTATCTGTTGAGTTGGAGAAACATTCGTTTTGCTTTCGTGACTGATGTGCCTCGACCTCCTACGAATATCTTCTCGTCACTCAGGTATGGCAGTACAACAGCGCCGCTTGGTTCGCGTACGCAGTCTCTCTCGCCTTTGCAATTACCGATAACTGGTGGGTTGCGCTGGCAAGCGCGAGAGCAGCGTAACATGGCGAATTCTTCTGTGCCTCCGCAAGAAAGTACCTCTGGCATAGAGATCCTGGTGCCAGTCAAAGTTGGGCCAGAACGAGATATCTTTTCTCTTGGCCTGACGCGTCGCCAGCGTCTGATTTATTTTCTTATTGATGGGCAGCGCAATGTGGGCGATCTCGCGCGTACTACGAATAAGACGGTTTTGGAGACTGAGGTAATCATAAACGAGCTCCAGGATCAAGGTTTGATCACTTTATAGAGGAAAAGCCAGGCTCTTTACCGGGAGATGGAGAAGAGCGAGCATCAGTGGGGACGCTCGCTCTTTGTGCTATTTAAGCGGCGGTGGTAATCGATGGGAGCAGGGCGCGTAATTGTTCCATCCAATCGCTGCCCAGGAGGCGACGAGGGATACGAATCACACCTTGCTGAACGCGGGCCTCGTTGCGGAAGCGTCGGTAGAGCATAATACGGTTCGGCACTATACTGCGTTTGACGGTCAACACAAAATCGTTATCCCTGGCCGCGATAGTTTCAAAGCCTAGCAGACCTGCTTCGACTTTCAGACGCACCATGGCCAGGAGATTATGTACTGGATGCGGCGGAGCGCCAAAGCGATCGCTGAGTTCAGCCTCCATGGCTTCCACCTCTTCAGATGAGGCCAGGTTGGCCAGGCGCTGATAGAATTTGACCTTCAGCGCGCGGTCGCCAATGTACTCATCGGGCAGATAGGAATCGAGCGGTAGATCTATCTGTACGCTGGGCACACCGGTTGTTTCGACGTGTTTGCCTTGCATCTCTTCCACCGCTTCAGCGAGAAGTTTGCAGTAAAGATCAAAGCCCACTGAATTCATAAAGCCCGATTGTTCCGCGCCAAGCAGGTTGCCCGCTCCCCTGATTTCCAGATCTTTCATGGCGATGCGAAAGCCCGCGCCCAGTTCAGTAGCCTCAAAAATGGCGCGCAGGCGTTTCTCTTGCAGCGGTGTCAGGCGCGTATCCTTGTTGTAGAGAAAGTAGGCATAGGCCTGGTGCGTGCCGCGACCCACGCGTCCGCGCAACTGATACAATTGCGAGAGGCCGAATACTGAGGCATTGTTAACGATAATTGTATTCGCGTTAGGGATGTCCAGCCCGTTTTCAATAATGGTCGTTGAAAGCAGTACATCGTATTCGCCAGCGGAGAAATCCACCATCACACGCTCTAATTGATCTTCGGCCATCTGTCCATGACCTACGACAATACGCGCCTCTGGAATCAGCTTCTGGAGCCTTTGTGCGATAACCTGGATACCCTGGACGCGATTATGCACAAAGAAAATCTGACCTCCACGATCGATCTCTCGTAGAATAGCTTCGCGGATCAGATTATCATCGAATTCGCGGATCGCGGTACGGATTGGCAGGCGCTCCTGTGGAGGCGTTTCGATGACGCTCATATCGCGTACATTGACCAGCGACATATGTAAAGTGCGCGGAATCGGCGTGGCCGTCATGGTCAGGACATCGACTTCGTGACGCATCTGCTTGAGGCGTTCTTTGTGCGCTACGCCAAAGCGTTGCTCTTCATCGATGACCAGCAGACCAAGGTTGAGGAAAACAACATCTTTTTGCAGCAGACGATGAGTGCCGATAATTATATCGACCTTACCCAGTGCCAGATCCTCCAGCACCTGCTTCTGTTCTTTTTCCGAGCGAAAGCGACTGAGCAATTCGACGCGTACCGGGTAGGCTTTCAGACGCTCGCGAAATGTATTAAAGTGTTGGAGCGCGAGAACGGTAGTGGGCACAAGGATTGCGACCTGGCGCTGATCGAGCACCGCTTTAAAAGCTGCGCGCAGAGCTACCTCGGTCTTACCATAGCCAACATCGCCGCAGACCAGCCGGTCCATAGGTCGTGGACGCTCCATATCAGCTTTGACCTCCTCAATGGAGCGTGCCTGGTCGGGCGTTTCATCGTATGGGAAGGCGTCTTCCAACTCTTGTAGCCAGGGCTGTTCCGAATCAGGAGGATAGGCATGGCCTACAATAGCCTCTCTGGAACTATAGAGCTTCAGGAGATCGCGCGCGATCTCCTGGACATTCTCTTTAGCGCGTGACTTCGCGCGTGTCCACTCGGTCGTGCCCAGTTTGCTCAGTGCTGGCACAGCGTCCCCCATGCCTATATAGCGCGTGACGCGGTCGAGTTGGTCGGTTGGAATATAGAGTTTGTCAGTGCCAGAATAGCGTATCAGCAGATACTCGCGATCTACTCCTGTTGAATCGAGCTTGATCAGGCCCTCGAAGCGTCCGATCCCATATTCCTGGTGAACTACATAATCGCCAGGATTGACCTCAGCCAGGAAATTAGCTGGAGTGATTAGCTTGCGGCGTTGCGTCTTCTGGCGGCGTGACCAGCCAAAAATTTCGGTATCAGTAAAGATTTGTAGCGCCAGGGCATGGGCTTGCCAGCCTTCACTGAGTTGTCCCTGAATCAGTGTCAGACTACCGCTTTCGGGCAGTTCATTGATATTAACCCCAGGAGAAACATGAATCGCTTCATCGCCAAGAGCTGCCTCGTCGCCCATCACCTCTGCGAGTCGGCGCGACTGAGCAGTCACAATGACAATACGTTCGCGCGCGTCAAGAGCTTTGCGACAATCCTGTACAAAAGCGCGCAGGCGTCCGCCATACGAGTTGGGTGTTGTGAATGCGGGCACGAGATGGTTAGTGCCATCCAGCGCGTCAGAGGAGAAGTCTTCGCTACCTGTGAGAATACCGGCGAAGCGTAGCTGGCGCAACTGGTGCAAACGTGGCTCCAATCTGGCCCAACTGATGTGCGCGTCGCGCATACGAGTTGGATTCTCGCGCTCTTTTTCAAAGCGCTCTTTGATATCCAGGCTTTGAGCATCCAGATCAAGGATGTGATTTTGCAGACTCTCCGGGTTGTCCAGGATGAGCAGGCCATTTTTGGGAACGTAGTCAAGAACACTGGCTTCGTTGTGCAAGTAAGGTAGATAGAAGGCGATATCATCAAACGAGTGGCGCTGACGTAATTCTTCCATATCGCGTTTCCAACGCTCCTCAGCGTCGTGATGCAGCATAGTGCTGAGAAGTTCCTCCAGGTCGTGTACCGCTTCAGGACCATGGCGGGGTAGTGCTTCGCGTGCTGGTCCGATCAGACAGGTCTCAAGCGCATTGAGTGAGCGCTGAGTTGCTGGATCAAAGGTGCGCAGAGACTCGATTTCGTCACCAAAAAACTCGACGCGTACTGGACGTGGCAATGTGGGAGGAAACAGATCAACAATGCCTCCGCGATGACTAAACTGGCCTGGCTCCTCAACCTCTGTCACAGGTTCGTAACCCATGTTATAGAGGTGTTCTAATAAAAAGGTCAGATCAATCTCTTCGCCCTTTTGCAGTTCGTATAAAGCCTGGGCTAGCTCCTGCGGAGGAATTACCGGCTGAGTAAGTACGCGCGCGGAACAGACCACCAGCGGATTACGCTCATATTGTGTGAGCGCGATCAGCGCGTTCATACGCTGCTGAGTGGTCTGGGCGTCGCTGATCAACCGTTCATAAGGTAGCGCGTCGCGATCGGGCAAGAAAAAAACTTCCTCAGGCTGTTCGACCAGGGCCTTAAGCGCCTCCGTCAACTGGCTGGCCTCATTTTCATTGGCAACCACGATCAAAAGCGGCTGTTGGAGGGCTTTAGCGAGCGCAGCGCTTACATAGGGACGGGCTGCCTCTGTAATTCCCGTCAGGGCCGGAAGCCCATTCGCGTCTTGAAGATGTTTGACCAGACGACGAAACTCTGGCCGCTGTATTAAAAGTGCGAGTAATCCCTTGAGTGTCACAGGTAACCCTGCCTTTTCCCCTTATTTCCAGATACACGCGTGCTATTTATCCTGTTAATTCCTCGCAAGGACATAACAAAAACCTGCTCGTGCCGGGTGTACCCACCCCTGAGAGCAGTTTTGTATCCCCAGACCTTTTTGCTGCAGGATCGAGAAACTATGTTCTTCTACTTCTATTGGTTGGGCCTACGGAAATAATGATACAGCAAGAAAGGATAAGCTGCAAGATCCTATCTTCTCTTGGCCAGACAAATGTCATATTCGCGTCTATTCAATTGAAAGGAAGATGAGCGCAGCAATTCCTGGAATAAGACCGCTCAATTTATACCCATTTGTCTTCTCGTGATACACCAGTACTCCAATTAACACTGCTCCTCCCACAGAAAATGCTGAGAAGCTAGACAACCTCTTGATCTTTTGGAAGCTGCTATGCTAATATTTCAGTATATGCTGAAATATTGAATTTGATGGTGATTAACAATGAATGCTATAGAAATATCGCAGCTCACACGCGTTTTTGGCGAGCGTATCGCGGTACAGAATTTAACGCTAACCATTCCAACTGGCAGCGTCTTTGGCTTTCTGGGTCCAAATGGCGCGGGAAAAACCACGACAGTGCGCATGTTAGCGGCACTGATCGCGCCCAGCGCAGGCAGCGCGAGGATCGCGGGCTATACCCTGGGTGAGGAGAACGAGAAGATTCGCCGCGCTGTTGGTATTCTGACCGAGACGCCAGGTCTGTATGATCGTTTAAGCGCCTGGCAAAATCTGCTCTTTTTCGCGCGTTTATATGGCCTGGACCGCCAGAAGGCAGCGGAGCAGGTTAAGAGCTACCTGCATATGCTGAATCTTTGGGAGAGGCGCGATGACAGAGTGGGGGGCTTTTCCAAAGGCATGCGCCAGAAGCTGGCTATCGCGCGCGCGCTTTTGCACGAGCCGCAGGTCGTTTTTCTTGACGAACCTACTGCCGGACTCGATCCCATAGCGGCGCGTGTAGTGCATCAGTTTATCAAAGAATTGCGCTCTGAGGGGCGAACCATTTTTTTGACTACGCATAACTTACATGAAGCTGATGAACTTTGCGATCTGGTGGGCGTCTTTCGTACCCAACTCTTGCGCGTGGACACGCCTGCCAATTTACGTGTAGGCATGTTTGGCCGTGGGACACTGGTGCGCGTAGTTGGCGAGGCTGAGCACTGGCTTGAGCTAGTGCGATCCCTACCTTTTGTCGGAGGCGTTATCGTGAATCAGGATAAACTGACGGTCAAATTGGATGATCCTGAGTATCAGAACCCTATGCTGGTGAGCGCATTAGTGAGAGCTGGCGCGCAGGTGCGTTACGTTGAGGCGCTCAGCCATTCACTGGAGGAAGTGTATATGGGTTTGATCGGTAATGGGCAGGAAGGGCAGGTTCAGGCTGCCTCAGGAAGCACGAAGGGAGAGGAAGCATGAGAAATGTATTGATTGTGCTGAGGAAAGAGTGGCTGGAGATTACTCAGCAGCGCAGCTTATTGCTTGGCGTCATTTTGCCGCCTTTGATCTTTTCTTTGCTACCGCTTGTCTTGCTTATTCTCACAAATAAAATTCCCGCGGCGGCTACCAGGCTAAATACCATTTCGGCTCTGCCGATTCCCTCGCTGGCGCATTTCTCTACTAATGAGCTTGGGCAGGGAATCATAGCTTTGCAGTTCTCTATGCTCTATCTTATTTTACCTGTGATTATTCCCAGTGTGATCGCGGCGTATAGTATCGTTGGTGAAAAGAGCAATCGCACCCTGGAGCCGTTGCTGGCTACGCCAATCCAGACCTGGGAATTGCTTGTTGGCAAATGTGTCGCGGCAGTCTTGCCAGCTGTCATCGTGACCTGGCTCAGCGGTGGCATTTTTATCGGCACACTTTCCGCGCTGGCTGTGAGTTCGCGCGTTTTCACGGCAGTCGTCACGCCAGGCTGGCTAGTGGCGCTTTTCCTGTGGACACCGGTACTCTCGCTACTGGCTGTGGCCTTTATGACGGCGATTTCATCGCGTGTCAACGATCCACGCACGGCAGAGCAGTTCTCCGCCTGGTTAGTTGTGCCGTTTTTGCTGATATTTTTTGGCCAACTATTTGGCATCATTGTTCTAGGAATCTTTTTCGCGCTGCTTACGCTGCTGATTTTGCTTGTGCTGACTATCGCGGCTTTCTGGCTGGTGACGCGTCTTTTCCAGCGCGAAGTGATTCTGACCCGCTGGAAATAGTCTGGGCAGTACCCCTTTTTTAGTGGATCTGGCTGGTCAATTGGTAGGTTTCGCGCCAGGTCGAGAGTAGTCGGAGGGCCTGGCGCAGTAATTCCTGATGTTCAGGGGCAAGCAGCCAGCGACTCACACCGGAGGGATGGGGCAGAGGTAAGAAGAGCATACCGGCCTGGGCGCGATAGGTGCCAATGATTGCGTCCAGACGCGTTTTGCCACAGAAGGTTTCAATCGCCATACTGCCGACCAGGAGCACCACCTGGGGACCCAGGAGACGAAGTTCAGCATCAAGAAAGGGCCGACAAAGCGCGAGTTCAGCGGGTGAGGGACGGCGGTCTCCATCGCCTTTGGGATTGCGTCCTGGATCGCAGCGGGTGAGCGAGCTCAGGTAGACATGCGTATGAAGATAGCCGGGAGGGAAGCCAGCTATTTCCAGCCATTTCTGTAGAATGCTCCCGCCGGGTCCACTAAATGAGCGACCATTGGCTACAGAGCGATGTCCAGGTGCCTGGCCAATGACCATGATGCGAGCGTCAGGACTGCCATTCACCAGTGGACGAGCCAGCGGAATATAGCCCTGCTCCTGGCAGAGACGACAGGTCAGAATGTTTTGCTGGAGAGCAATTAGCGCGGTGGCGCGCTTGTTTTCATTGCTATTCGTCATGATGTTGCGTGGTTGGCAACAACTCAGATCGTTGATGATGATAGCGGTTAGAGATATGGTGATATTTGCCCTGATAATACAGCAGAGGGGATACAGGTGCTTGCTCAGCCTCGTTGTGGCCATTAAGACCGTTGCTACTGAGCGCGCCCGACTCATTGACAGGCGCGGGCAGCGTGCTCTGGGCTGTGCTGATGTCTGGCAAGAAAAAGACGCGTCCATCATACCCCATTGCCTCAACCTGGCCTAGAAAAATCGCGTGATCTCCCCCGGGATATTCAGCAATAATCCGAGCGTCAATAAAGCCCATCGTGCCTTCAAGAATTGGCGCCCCGGTGGTCGCGACATGATGGCGAGCGTGACAAAAGTAGTTATAACGTTCATCAGCAGAAGAAGAAAAGCAATTAGAAAGTGCCTCTTGCTCATGTGACAAAATATTTACCGCGAAGACGCCGCCTGTGCGGAAAAAAGCCAGGGATTGGCTGCGCAGATCGACACAGATCAGCACGATTAGGGGATGCAGTGAAACGGAAGTGAATGAATTGACAGTCAGACCAGCAATACCCTCCTGACTGCGCGTGGTGGCAATGGTAACTCCTGTGGCGAATTGTCCCATAACCCTGCGGAAAAAAGCGATGTCTACAGCCATGTTTAACGAATATCCTTTGAAATCTCGCTAGAGAGAAAAAGAACTCCTCTGCCTGGTTTCTAGTATCATCCGCGTGGCGGCTCTTGTCAACTGCCCATTAGGACAGGATACATAGATAATTTGACATTGCTCTCTGTGATCGCATATACTTCCTGAGGAAATTTTCCTCGTATTTTGCCGGGTGGTCCGTCAGAAAAGGCGGGCATAATAGGGAAGTCGGTGAAATTCCGACACAGTCGCGCTACTGTGATTGGTGAGTTGCTTATCATTTATGCCACTGCTCTCCAAAGGGTGGGAAGGCCAGATAAGCCGCGTTTTTAACCAGAAGTCAGGAGACCTGCCCGGTAAGTTTTTTGTGCTCATGATCCTTCGCGTCAGAGGAGAGAGCTGCCAGGGTATACTCTATTGACTTTGCTGTGTCTCTGGTTGATCCCTGTTTTGCGCAAGGTGACGGCGAGCGTTTAGCATCTCCTGGAGGTTTATTTAAGATGCGCTCCCAAGTCATCTCTTCGCGCCACCTTTTGCTAGCTTTGCTGGCAGTCTGTGCGTTGTTTCTCACTGCCTGTGGTGGGCAGGCCTCGACTACAAGTAACGTAACTCCTACTCCAACCCAGGCTGCATTACAGCCAGTCACAACCGATGCACATAACGTGCCGCTTGTATTTCCGAGTAGCGCGCCGCAAAGGATTGTGTCAATGGTACCCAATGTCAGCGAAATTCTTGGCTCATTGCCTCTGCAAGGGAGAGTGGTAGCTGTGGATTACTACACTAACTATCCCGTTGCCCTGGCCGCGCTGCCCAAGATCTCTGATGCCAGCGCCAAATATAACGTCGAGCAGATTGTCCAGTTGCATCCAGACCTGGTACTGACTTATGGTGATGACACTAAACAGTACGATAGCCAGTTAGAGAACCTGCATGTGAGTGTCGTTAATTTGCCATCGGGCGACTTGACGCTGGTCTTGCGCGAAATCCTCACGGTCGGTAAGCTGACTTTCACGCAGGACGCGGCCAGCAAAGAGGTTGCGCAGTTGCAGCAGCAGATCGGTCAGATTGAGGCGAAAGTGGCTGCTACAAGCATGCCTAAAGTCATGATTGAGGCCGATGATAGTCTGCCTGGCAAGCCCTATGTTTTCGGTGGTGGTTCTTTTGGTGACCAGTTGCTCACCGACGCGCATGGTGTTGATGTTTTCCACAACGATACCTCTGGCGGCGGCTTTCCCCAGGTTACTGACGAAGCTGTCTTCAGCGCCAATCCGCAGTACCTGATTCTTACGGAAGATCCAGCTTACGGCGGCAGCGTCACCGCGGTTTACCAGCGCAACGGCTGGGGAGTCGTTGATGCGCTTAAGCAGCATCAAGTTGTACGTATCAATTCCAATCTGATCGGACGACCCGGACCTCGCCTGGTTGAGGGTCTGCAATGCCTGGCTCAGGTTATTCATCCTGCTAGCTTTACTAGCGCGCTGCCCGCGTATTGTGCTGGAACCGTTTAGTTCCCTCTCAAAGAGAGTGCAGGCTAACTATAAGCCTGCGCTCTCTTGTACAAGTTTTATGAACAAACTCATTTCTTTACCTGCTCTTGTAAAACGCATTCGCGTGCTGTCTACCTGGGGGATCTTGTTGTTGCTCTTGCTGCTCTTGCTGGGGACAATTGTATTGGGTGTGAGCTTTGGTTCGACCCCAATTCCCCTGCTTACGATTCTCCAGGTGCTCTTGCATGGTACAGGTATCTTTCATTTTACAGGGAGTTGGGATCAGACAACTGAAGTTATTATCTGGCAGTATCGCCTGCCAATTGTCGTAGGGACCGCTTTAGTTGGCGCGGCCCTGGCAGTTGCTGGCGTGCTCTTTCAGGCGATTTTGCGCAATCCACTGGCCGATCCTTTTCTGATCGGCACCTCGTCAGGCGCGGCTCTAGGGGCGGCAATCGCCTTTATTCTGCCCCTTAATACCGTTTACGGCGCCTTTTTCCCGCTCACCTCTATCTGCGCTTTTGTCGGAGCCATTGTTACTGTCCTTTTTGTCTATCTTCTCGCGCGTTCGGGGGGCGAAACGCCCGTAGTCACGCTGATTCTCGCTGGTGTGGTTGTCAACTCCGTGCTGATAGCTGTGCAGACCATCTTGTTGACCTTGGCCTCACATACCCAGTTTGGAGGCATTAATGCTCTGTTTAACTGGCTTTCTGGCGGTGTTTCACTTGATACCTGGATGCCTATCCTGCTGGTCAGTGTCTTGATTGTGCCGGGGATTGTATTAGCACTTTGTCTGGCTGGCGTGCTTGACGCCTTTGGTCTGGGCGAAGAGAGCGCGGCCTATCTGGGCCTGCACGTCGAGCGCTACAAGCTGCTGACTATCCTGCTCGCCTCATTGCTCACTGCTGCCGCGGTCTCGATCAGCGGCCTGATTGGTTTTGTCGGCCTGATGATTCCCCATGTCATGCGTCTTCTGCTGGGACCACGCCACCGTCTGCTTGTGCCAGCCGCGGCCTTTGGGGGAGCGATCTTTCTTGTGCTGGCTGACCTGCTCGCGCGAGTGGTCCTGGCTCCCAGTGTGCTACCCGTTGGCATCTTTACCTCGTTGATTGGCGCACCTTTCTTCTTGTTTCTGCTGAGAAATAGCAAGCGAGCATATAAATGGTAGACAGCGTGGATTTAGTTGGCGCACAGAAGCCGCAAGCGACAGCGCTTTTGCGGGTAGAAGATCTGGCTTTTGCTTATCCTGGTCAGACCCTGTTTGACGGGGTACGGATACATGTTCAGAGCGGCGAAATGGTGGGGTTACTGGGACCAAATGGCTCCGGGAAAACGACCCTTTTGCGCCTGTTAAGTGGTATTTTGCGGCCTCAACAAGGACGAATAATCCTGGATGGTCGTGAACTGAGGGCCTGGGGACGCCGAGGGATTGCCCAACGTGTGGCGGTGGTGCCTCAGGAGCTACAGGTGCCCTTTGCCTTTACTGTCGAACAGATGGTCACACTGGGGCGCACGCCTTTTATCAGCCTGTTTGGCAATAGAACTGCTCGCGACCATGCCATCGTGCGCGAGGCTATGAGCCTGGCTGAAGTAGATCGCCTGGCGAAACGCGTTTTTCACGAATTGAGCGGAGGAGAGCGCCAGCGCGTTACTCTGGCCATGGCTCTCGCGCAACAACCGCGCCTGCTTTTATTGGACGAGCCTACCTCTCATCTTGACATAAAATATCAAGTTGAAACGCTTGAGCTAGTGCAGGATCTTAACCACAAAACCGGCGTAACGGTCATCGCGGCCATGCACGACCTCAACCTGGCTGCGCGCTATTTTCAGCGTCTCTGGCTTTTTCAGCGTGGCATCGTAGCCGATGGTAGCCCGGCAGAGGTCCTGGAAGCGCGTTTGCTTCAGCGCGTCTATGGCATAGCTGCACAGGTGGGAGTGATGCGTGGAGTGGAGCATCTAAGCGTTTTACCGCCGGGAGAGAGCATAGCAAATAAGCAAGTAGAGAGCACACAACAAGCAGGAATTCACATTATGGCAGGAGGAGGCTCGGGTGCGCTGATCATGCGGGCCCTGGCCGATGCGCGCATAGTCTTTAGCGCGGGCGTTCTGCATATCGGCGATAGCGACCATACCCTGGCTCTACGCCTGGCCAGCGAGGTCATCACCGAGCTGCCCTTCTCGTCAATTTCAGAGAGCACTCGTCAACACTTACATACACGCCTGCAAACGCTATCCTTGCTGATTATCTGTCCTATGCCTGTTGGGCCGGGCAACTTGGTACTACTCCATGAAGCAGTGGAACTCTGCCAGCAGGGCAGCCCAGTTGTTCTACTGCTACCACCAGATACTAAAAATGTTCTACCTGAGGACCAGCATACGCCAGAAGCCGTAATCCAGCTTTTATGTACCCCCGCGCGCGATTACGCACATGGCGACGGCACTCACCTGTTACAGCAACTGGTAGAGTCCGGCGCCATCATTGCTGCCAGCATAGGAGAAGCCGTGGCCCATGCCAGGCGCGTGCTTGCTATAAACCATCACACATAGTAACTGACCTCAGCCCGCGCAACAGCCCATCGCTTCTTTGTGAGCGGTGCCAGATAGCCAGGCCAGACACAGCGGCACCCATCTCTTCCAGGTGGGCAGTAAAAGATAGCCATGCAGCGCAGCGGCGTCCCAGCGCTTCCAGATAGGTAGTGAAAGGCGGTTGGCCGCGCAGCGGCGCCCAACCACATACCAATAATAAATCTTCGCGAGGCGTTGCAGGCGCCGAGCACAGTTCTCAACAAAGCTTAGTATTAGCCCAGGATTTTTCAAAAGTCGTCTTGCGCTCTTGTAAACGTTTCCATTGGAGGGTCCAGGGAGTGTGGAGAGATGGGCGCTGTGGCGCCCATCTCTCCACACTCCCTGTTTTTCTCAGGGGGGGCGGGCGGAGGAAA
>JBEVTI010000001.1:0-341659 GCA_041156125.1 Candidatus Paraktedonobacter carboxidivorans | reverse complement strand
CCAGGCGAAAAGGTGCTTGATCTTGGGAGTGGGGGTGGTATTGCTGTGTTGCTTTCGGCCAGACGCGTCGGGCCATCAGGTTTTGTCTACGGTTTAGACATGACCGAACCAATGTTAGAGCTGGCTGAACGTAATCGCAAGGAAGCAGGGAGCGAGAATGTTCAATTTTTAAAGGGCATCATTGAAGCAATTCCATTGCCAGAGAGTAGCGTTGATGTGGTCATTTCTAACTGTGTGATCAATCTTTCCTCTGACAAAGGGCAGGTGCTACGTGAAGCTTATCGCGTACTCACGCCTGGTGGACGCTTTGCCGTCTCGGATATCGTCGTCCAGGGCGACCTGCCGCCCATTCTGCGTCGGGATATGGAGTCCTGGGCTGGCTGTGTTGCAGGAGCTTTGGAAGAGCAAACCTATCGCTTACTATTGCACGCCGCTGGATTTGTTGACATTGACATCGAGGTGACACGTCGCTACACCCTGGCTGAGATGGCCTCAAGCGGTGCCAGTGCATCGCTTGAGGCACTTTCTCCCGAGGAGCAGGACGCGGTTGATGGACGCTTTATCAGTGCCTTTGTGCGCGCCCGCAAGCCTGCAAAGCGCTAGTTCTGCGGATATTCCTTATTGATTGAATTTTGAACGCGAGTATGCTTCTTCCCGGTCCAAATTTGGTCCAGAAAAAAGCCTACTCGCTAAATCGCCTCTGGCCAGTATTCCCTTCTGGCAGCGCGTATAATAACTTCCTGGCAGCGTGCCTGGATAGCCCTATCACGCTCAATATATTGCCGATACTGCTCCAGCGAACAGGCACCTATCATTTGGATCTGGCGACGTGCCAGAGCTGGTATGAGTAAATAGAAGGCATCGATGTCGCCTCCGATGATACGGTGAAAATTGTCAACGAAGAGTATAAAAGAATCTGGCATGTGGCACATCGCAATGAACATCAATCGGAGTCGTTGCAGATAGGTTCTTTGTGTTATCCACTCTTCTAATAGAGGTTCATGCAGCACTTTACCTGCTCGGTCCCGCCATTCTTCGTGCGATTCGTACTGACCCCGTTTCCGTTGCTCTTGTATCTCTTCTCTGAGACGCTTGCGAATTAACTCATCATCAGATGGATTGCTAAAGAGTGCTTCATAGTCCAGCGCGATGACTTGTTTGGTGGGAAAAGCCTCAGGTGCATCACTCAGGGCCATCTGCCGAATCACTTCTATGATCATGGCTGAACGTCTGGCTTCATTCCCATCTATGATCATAGGCACAGAATTACGCTTGCGCGAGAGAATCTGAAAGACGCGATGTGCCACAACTTCCTGGTCCGCGAGAGGTGCGAAGGTTCCCTGTCTGGCAAGCCAGGTCAAGTTGTGTCCGTAGCGCTCCAATGGCGCATATTCATCAAGCAGCATAGACAAATGTTTCTCCTTCGTGAGAAATACGGCATATTGACCCTTGTTTATCACATTTGTTTTGCTCTAATCTCGCCAACCTGGCTTGTATGTCTTTATAATCGTTTGATGTATGCGGTCAGAAAATGATTATAGTAGTCTCTGTGCTATCGATAAAAAAAGGGAAGGTGTAGCATAAGTGTGGTAAAATATGAGATGAACTTAGCTGTTTATACAAAATAATGCCGCTTGCAAATATCTCATCAGAGTTGACTATAGACAAGGACGTGCTGCATGCAAGATACATTACAGCCACTGGTAGAGAGAGCGCTGGCCGGGCAACCAGGCTTTTTAGAATTCTACCTTCGCGACCAGAGCCGCCTGCCTGGGACGCGTGCCAACGTAGAACTGGCCCAGGATCTCAGCCAGATCCTTGCAGAACTGGCCCCGTCTTATCGTCACGAGATGCGTGCCTTGCTCAACCATCTGGTGCGCGACGAGCAGAAGATCGTAAGCAATACGCCGGGCGAGTATGTCTTTATGTGCGGTGTGCTCGGTTTCGGGTCCTGCGCCTGTGTCTTGCCTGAATGGCGTGCAGAAGTTTTTGGGCGTCTGACAGAATACGCTCGTAGTCTGGCCTGGCGCGTGCGCGAAGCGACTGCACTGGCTCTGCAAAAGCTCTTAATCGCAGCTTCAGATGAAACTCTGCCAATGTTAATGAACCTGCTTGATCAGGGCGATTGTCTGCAATTGCGCGCCTGTCTGGCAGCAGTTTCTGAGCCAGCGTTACTCCATTCTATCGAGTTGATTGATGCCGCTCTCATCATGCAACGCGTCTGCGTCGAGTATCTTCATGCTTTGCCACATAATGAGCGTAGGCGCACCAATGTACGTGTTTTGCGTCAGGCCCTGGGCTATACGCTTAGTGTTGCTACTGCTGCCCGACCAGAAGAAGGTTTTGCGCTGATGTGCGAAATCGCTACCTGGAACGACCCTGATATCAACTGGATACTGCGCGAGAACCTCAAAAAACGTCGTCTGGCAAAATACCGTGATTATACTGATAAAGTTATTGATTTAATGCCCTGATCTCCGCAATTATCATTTTTTGTATAAAAGGGCGAACCGCTTCCGGCATATTTCATATCTGGATGGTTCGCCCTTTTTGTGCTCACCAGAGCGAATTTACTCCCGCGCCGGGCTGGCCCTGCGTCCGAACGCCCCTTAAAAAGATGAACAACCAGGATTGAGAGTCTGGCTCCAATGAAAGAGGTAATCAGTGGAACGTGTGTGGTGGGTACTTTTTCATACTCAGGCTGATAAGTCATTGTAGATAGACTGCTTGCTTTTCATTGACTTCTAACTTTCTCTGCGCGTATCATGACATGGCAAGTCACAAAACCGATAACTGACTTCTGGTTTCTCTACCTGCGCGGGACGGGAACGCCAGACTTTTTCTTGAACGTGCTCCAGACGGGTACCGAATTAGTTGAAGAGACCTTGACCTTTTCCAGCAAGAAAGAGATACAACAGAAATGGGACGTTAAGCATTTTCTTTGGATTTGCCCTCTGACTCCAAAGTCGCTATAATGGAGAGTTGAAAAAAGCTGGTCCTGGCCAGACAAACAGAAGTTGAGAAGAGCAGAAAGGTGACATTCTACGTGGCAACAGTAACCCCCACAGATTTCTATAATGGTATGGTGATCCGTTACAACAATGTCCTTTATTCTATTCAAAAAATAGACCACATTACCCCTGGTAACTGGCGCGCGTTTTATCAGGTACGCTTGAAAAACGTAAAAAACGGCAGAATTCTGGAGCAACGTTTCAACGCCTCAGAAGAGGCCGAAGCAGTCCGCGTGGAGCACCAGAACTGGCAGTTCCTTTATGTCGATAGCGATAACAATTACATTTTTATGAATACCGAAACCTTTGACCAACAACCCGTGGAGAAAGAGCGCCTGGGCGATGGGGTGAAGTTTCTCAAGGAGCAGGATGTGGTAGAGATGCTGGTCGATGGGGAAATAATAATCGCTATCGAATTGCCTAATTTCCTCGAACTGACTGTCGAGAGCGCTGAGCCGGGTGTGCGCGGTGATACCGCTAATAACGTCACCAAGCCCGCCACTTTAGAGACCGGGGCGGTAATCAACGTGCCACTCTTCATCAATCCTGGCGATCGTGTTCGTATCGATACGCGTTCAGGCCAGTATGTTGAGCGAGTAAAGCGCTAGGAACTCTAATCCCGGCGACCTCATTCACGTTGACAAGCACATTAGCCAATATGTCGAGCGCGTAAATAGCCAGCAGCAACAGATGCTTGCTATGTGTGGTTTTGCGTAAAGATTGTTCGCGCGAGACCACACGTCACATGTTCAGTGAAAAATGAGCGCCCACAGAGGAGGGCCGAGCACAAAGAGGCCGATGACGACAGACATTAGCGCGCTCAAAAGGACTGCGCCTGCCGCGACATCCTTGGCGATGCGGGCCAGTGGATGATACTCTGGCTGTGCGAGATCTACGCAGAGTTCACAGACGGTGTTAAACATTTCAGCGATAAATACGCTGGCGATAGCGCTGTAGAGGATAGCGAAGCCCAGGGCTGAGACGCGCAGGAAAATGCCCGCGAGCGTCACCACAATAGCAACGGCGAGGTGAACGCGCGCGTTACGCTGGGTACGTAGCGCGTACCAGAGGCCGTGGAAAGCATAGCCAAAGCCACGCAGGAATTTCGCGAATTCGCCCCGCTCCGCTTCGCCAGATGTTGCGGGTTTACTCATCATTTAGCCTTCCACCTCAAAGCCGGCAAGGATCGCTTTTTGCAAGCGCACCATCTCAGTATAGCCCGCCTCCGTCTGGTCATCGTAGCCCACAAGATGCAGAATACCGTGGCAGAGCAGAAAGAGCAGTTCGTCAGCCATGGAATGGCCAGCTTCTTCGGCCTGGCGGCGCGTCGTAGGCCAGGAGATCATAATATCTCCCAGATTGGTACGTAGTTCAGCCGGTGTAACAAAAACCGGTGCCGCATACCCGACACTCTCGTCGGATGCTTGCTCTACATCCTCTGTCCCCTCTGGCACCTGCCACAGCCAATCCGCGCGCACCTGCACCAGCGGCTCGTCAAGCAGCGGGAAGGAGAGCACATCCGTAGGTTTATCCTGCCCGCGATACTCCCGGTTAAGCGCCTGAATCGCGCTATCACCGCTAATCGCCAGCGTCAAAGTAACCGCCTGCTCAACCTGTACCGCGCGCAAAGTGGAGTTGACAAGCCGCTCCAAATCCAATCTCTCTAGTAATTGTGCCGCCGCCTCATTCTCCGCCGCGCTCTCGGTCTCGATCGCAACATCGATGAGAGCCTCATCTGTCTCTAAATCTGGCTCAAACATATCTTCCTCAGTCTATAACAGCACAAAAAAAGCCCGCGTCTGACCCATACAATGATTATTTTTCCCTGGGCAGAAGAAAGCTTGCAACACGTAACCGCTTTAATTTTTCCGCACCATTTTGCGCCGTTTCGCGACTTCCTTACGCTTGCGCTTGACGCTCGGCTTCTCGTAATGCTCGCGCCGACGCGCCTCAGCGAGAACAACCTTCCTGTTGAATCTTGCGACTAAAACGCTTCAGTGCCGTCTCACATGTCTCATTTTCACCTATCCTGACCTGTGTGACTCGATCTCATCCCTCTCGTGTCCCATTTGAGAGCCCTTGGGCGACAAATGCTGTAATATTTGCACATCTGCACAGCGTTTGTAACTCATGGACTCGCTGACAAATTATATTTCAGGCATACAGCACTGTCAAGGAGAGCACAAACCGCGTTTCCTCCTGCCGAAAAGTCAGGAATGACTTATGCGTCAGTCCGTTTCTCTTTGCCTGTTACGCGCCGACCAGAGGCAACTAAGAAGACCACCAGGCCGATGAGGAGAACGCTGAATAGGCTGATAATGCGGTCAAGCAGGACCGCGGCGGCACTGAGGTTGCGCGCGCTCGTAAATAGCGCTAGCATGCCCAGCATGCCTCCCTCAACCAGTCCCACACCTCCACCTGTAAAGGGAACAATGGTCAGCAAAGCCTCACCCAGCGCGATAAAGACCGCCGTCGCTCCAATGTGCAGTAAGCTGCCCGCGATCAGATTGAGGGAAAGCGCGACAAAGAAAAAACGGCCCGCCTCGCATAACCAGACGGCTACAGTGAGTACAATCAGCAGCGGGACACGCTTGAAGGAACCCAGCGTGCCCTCTTGCAGTTGATCGTAATGGTTCTGGAAACGCATGGGCACAAAGCCACGCACGCGTGTATTGAAGATGCGCAGAAAGAAAAGCCCGCCAATGCCCAGGATGACGATTGCCAGGGTAATGTACAGACCAGTGCGCAGGAAGGCAGGCAGATTCTCGCGCAGGCTGACCAGGATGGAGGCGAGAAAAAGCAGCAGCAAGACGCTTAAATCGAGCAAGCGTTCAGCAAGTATAGTGCCAAAAGTGCGCGTGGCTGATACCCCTGCCTCCTCGCGTAGCAGATAAGCCCGGTAGAGATCACCCAGTTTAGCGGGCACAATGGCGTTGGCAAACCAGGAAATATAGACAATTTCCAGCAACTTGCTAAATCTGGGCTGAGCAATCGCGCTCTTATCGGTATAGCCCACATTGGCCAGCAAGAGACGCCAGCGCAGGGTACGAATGGGAAAGGAGAGGTAATAAGCCAGAAAGGCCGCTAAGAAAAAGAGCGGATTGGCCGTGCTCAACGCCGCCCAGGTCTGCGCGGGATTAATTTGCAGCTTTTGCGCGGTATATGCCAGCAGACCAAGCACGATCACCAGCGGCACCAGTGTGCGCCAGTTAAACAGGCGTTTGCTCAACGAGAGCTGCGACTTGCTGATCTCCACGCCCTTATCCGCGGCAGCCAGTACAGCGCCCGGCTCCACCAGGGTCATTTGCTCCAGCGTAGCCACCTGCTCGAAGGGAACTTCGTCTTTTGTCGTCTGCGCTTGCTCTACCTCTGTAATCGGCGAGCGCTCGTCAAAAGACATCTCTTCGTTGTTCTGTTGGCGCATAGGTAATCCTCCCACCCTCGTGACCCGCTTGTTGTTTTTAATTTGCTTGTCATCTGTTAAAGCTTAGAAACGGTTTTCCCGGTTATTAAAAACATTAACATACTATGAGTAATATAGCATATTCATGCTTTTAGAGCAATGACGCCAGCTACTCGTCACCCACTCTCCAGGGCGAATTCGCGCCCAGAAGTTGGGTGGCGCTGCCGCTTATAAGCTCTGCTCTCCCCTGACCTACCACCAAAGCTGGAGCTTGCACGCACCTTATCCCCATAATCCCGGCAACATGAGGATGGCAACGCGCTCCCTGGCGCTATTAGTCAGACTATATGCGCAACCGGTACTGACGCGGGTTCCTCGCGCCTGCTGTTAGTCAACGAGGAGGCGGATGGCACGCTGCTAACCGGCGCGTGTAACACTACTTTGCCCAGGGCAAGCAGTGCAATGAGGAGAAGGGCCATCAAATTTGTCAGGCTATGGTCATACAGATCATCGACCAGGTTGTGAACACAGATAGTGACCAGCGAGGCGAGCAGACCAATCGCCAGAGCGCGATCATTCGTCAGCTTACCTGTGATCTCAAAACGTTCCTGGCCACGGTAATGCTGCAGGAAACGCGCCGGACGCAGCAAGAGCATCAGCTTATTACGCCTGCCCAGTGGAGCTTGAATTTGCTCGCCGTGAGACGAGTGGTTTTTCCAGGCCGCGGCGCGACACTGACAGACCCGGTGTACTGCTCTGCTACCGGCAATCACCATAGCACTGACAAAGAGCAGATAGACTACCAGACCGATTGTGCCAGTTTCGGCGGCGATGTTGATATAGTAATTGTGCGCCTGACCCAGGGAGTTGACAAAGATGGTCACATAATAGTCAGGGTAGGCATCTGGATAGTTGCCAATGCCCACACCAAGCACTGGATGGGCCAGGTACATATTGATCCCGGCAATCCAATGGGCCAGGCGTTCCGCGGTAGAGTAATTGGCCGAACTGGGGTCCTGCAGAGAGATGCCAGTCAGACCCAGAAAGTGGTTAACCTGGTCAAAGAGATAGAGCGGAATAACGCCAGAAACCATGCCCAGCGCGAGCGCGAAGATGCCGGCCAGCAGCACACGCATCCAGACGCGAATGCGCGGCATACCGAGCAGAACAATCACGAGCAGCGCGGAGATCAGCGCGACCTGACCACCACGCGATTGAGTCAGGTAGAAAGCACCACCGATCACGCAAGTAGCCACGCCAGCAAGCACACGAGTCAACCAGTTACGCCCCAGCAGCAAGAGAGAGAAGGTCATAGCCAGCGCCGTATTCAGATAGCCAGCATAGGGATTGGGCTGGTCGAACGTCCCATAAACGCGCAAATTGAAATCGCGCACAAAGGATTGTGGTCCCAGGCTAAAGATCGCCTGAGCATAGCCAAATAAAGCCTGCGTAATCGCCCCGGCTATGATAAAACATGCCAGCGTCCAGACCTGGCGGCGTGTCCGCAAATATTGCGTCCCCAGCATCACCAGAACCAGAAATTCCAGCCATTTCGCGATCTCCTTCAAGCTATCCCTTTTGCTTATCGCTACAGTTAGCGAAAGAAGCATCACCCCGATAAGCACAAGGATCGCCAGAAAGAGATAGGCAGGCACTGAGCCCTTCTCGCGATCGCGTGCGCCGCCCATATAGGCAGGCAGACCCCAGCTTAAAAGCCAGCCGACACTTAGAAAGCCGACCAGAATATCCGCGCTATCGAGGCGCAGTCCGCTAACATTCAGATAATCAAGCGAGCCCCAGGGGACCGCGAAAGCCATTAAGTAAAGCGCGAGACGGGGGCGCAGGATGGTCCAAACCAGCAAGATTAGATAGAACGGCAGGCGAATATTCCAGGGCAGCGGCGGTACCAACAAAACTGTCACAGCCAGAGCCGCCGCCAGGGCGCTTAGCACCGTAGGTCCAGCCATAGAAGACCGGGCAGTCTGATAGGTTGCATTCAACCATGCGCCGGGACGCATCCCTTGCGGCACGCTGATCTTGAATATACCCATATCCTTTACCTATCCTCTCCTGTTCTTCTTAACCCTTACACCAAATGTGCTCGCGACACCCTTAATGTGTTGGAATTGTGCTCAGATCAGGAATCTGGCTGCGAAACCACTCGATTGTACGCTGCAAGCCCTCTTCTTTGGAAACGCGTGGTTCCCAACCAAGAACGGTGCGTGCCTTGGTAATATCCGGGCGGCGCCGTTCAGGATCATCGATACGACTGGATTCAAAGACAAGACTGGACGACGCACCGCACAGCTTGATAATCGTCTGCGCAAACTCCAGCACACTATGTTCCGCGGTATTGCCCAGATTAAAGACCTCTCCAGCGGTATGCGGGGCGAACATCGCTCGTAGCAATCCATCAATCAAGTCACTGACATAACAGATGCTGCGCGTTTTACTGCCATCGCCGTAAATCGTCAGAGGGCCATTTTTCAGGGCCTGGATGATGAAATTGGGGATCATCCGTCCGTCATTCATCTGGCTGTGCGGGCCATATGTGTTGAATATGCGCACAATACGCACATTAAGCTGGAACTGGCGGTAGTATTCCATGGTCAGTGTCTCGCCGAGACGCTTGCTCTCATCGTAGCAGGCGCGCGGGCCAATCGGATTGACATGCCCCCAGTAATCCTCACGCTGAGGATGCTCCAACGGATCACCATATGCCTCTGAAGTCGATGTATAAAGAAACATCGCTTTCTGCTTGAGCGCCTGGCTCAAGACCTGGTAGGTTCCCTGGCTATTAACTAGAATAGTCTGAATCGGGTTTTCCATATATCCGATAGGACTGGCCGGACTAGCCATGTGAAAAACGGCCTCAGCCGTGAAATCAAAAGGCTGTGTGACATCCTGTTTCACATACGTAAAATGCGGGTGAGTGCGTAGCGACGCGATATTTTTTTCTGAACCAGTGATGAGATTATCGACGCAGAGAACATCATGGCCCTCCTCCAGCAAGCGCGCGCACAGATGAGAGCCAATAAAGCCTGCTCCGCCAGTGACAAGAATTTTCAAAGAACAGAACCTCCAGAGAATAGAATAGCAAGTAGGCGTCCTGTTATGGACAGTATACAACCATAGAGAAAGCAACCATTGTAACGATCAACTCTGGCTGGCGTTTCCACAGGTCCAATCCTCAGCCATTTTTCCACTTGCTCCCCTGCCTGCGCTCCTCCTAAATTACCATGACTGGATTGTTCGGACCATGGATCAGGCTCTCACGAGCCTGTCAACGCGCTTGTGAGCGTCTTCACGTATATACTTGACGCGTTGTGGAGGGCTACCAATTTCGCTATAGTATACAGGCCGAAGCGTCGCTTACGCAACAGAAGCAGAGAAGAATGTGCCTTATGGCTGACCAATCCCTCTGCTGCCACGTGTGCAACCCTCACCTATACACCTCGCTCTTTCTACCATACACGCTACCCTCACCTATACACCTCGCTCTTTCTACCATACACACTACCCTCACCTATACACCTCGCCACTTCCACTGTAAACACTACCCTCCCATACGACTATAGTTACACCTGCATACTATGCTCACGCGCTTCCGTCAGCTTAGAGTTCCACCACGCGACCCGCCCCCTCCTGCCGAGCGCGTTGATAGACCAGGCTGGCCGCAGCCATGTCTTCGCAGGCATGCCCCATGGCCTTATAAAGCGTTAGCTCGTGCTGCCCCTGGCGACCTGGACGCTGACCCAGCAATAGCTCGCCTAACTCTGTGCCAAATCCGGCAGCAAAGCCTGCCAGTTCAGCACAGCCGGCTGGTGCAGGCTCAAAGGCCAGGCGCGTCTCCACAAAGAGACGGCTGCGCTCGATGATCTGCGAGTCAAGTTCTCCCCCTGGCGGTCTGTATCCCACAGAGGTTACATGCGCCCCCGGTGCAAGCCACGCCAGCTTGAGCACTGGCTTGCTCGCGCTGGTACAGAGACAGATCACGTCAGCTCCATCTACAGCCTCCTCGACACTCGCAAACGCGCGCGCTCTGATATCTATGGCCGCCAGGCGCTCCGCGTTGGCAAAGCTGTGCGAGGCAATGCGGATCTCTGAGAAAGCACGCACCAGCGGCAGCAATTTGAGATGCGCCCTCCCCTGCACGCCCGCGCCCACAATCGCCAGCACACTGCTCTCCGGGCGCGCCAGCAGCCTGGTCGAGAGAGCAGCTGCTCCAGCCGTGCGCAGGGCTGTAATACTCGTGCCATCCATAATCGCGCAAAGCAACCCAGTCTGAGCATCGAATAAACAGATCAAGGCCTGGTGTGAAGGCAGACCGAGCTCTTCATTGCCGTGAAAGATGGACACCAGCTTGACAGTGATCTCGTGATCGCGTTGATACGCTGGCATCGTCAGCAAAAATCCCTTTTCTGGCACAGTCACTTCGCTACGTTTTGGGGCAACAACCAGGTTTTCACTCAACGCTTTAAAACTTTCCGCCAGCGCATCCAGCAGACCAATGGGGTCCAGCAATCCCTGCACCTCAGCCTCACCAAGCATTAAAAGTTGCATACAATCTCCTGCCTGTATAAAACTTGCTCAAGCGGCAACCCTGTTCTTTCCAGCCTCTCGCACACGCGCAAGTGCATTCACACCTCAGCATTGCCTTGCTCTGGCAAATATCCACCACCGCCAGGGGTGTGGATACACAGCACATCCCCCTCAGCAAGATCAAGCGTGACCTTGCCTGGCAATGCGCGCCTCTCGCCAGCATGCTCCAGCAGATTCACGCCCGGCTGGCCCGCGCTTCCACCCCACAGACCATACGGAGCTCGCTTGCGCCGTTCAGTCAAAAGCGTGACCGTCGCGGGCGTCAGGAAGAGTAACTCGCGACAAAGGCCATCGCCACCGCGATAGCGGCCCGCGCCCCCTGATCCCGCGCGCAAACTATAGCGTCTGACTCGTAGCGGCAGGTCCATCTCCAGAGCTTCAACAGGTGTATTGCGTGTATTGCTCATATGCACATGCACACCCGACAGACCATCCGCGCCGGGACGCGCACCCATACCGCCTCCTAGCGTCTCATAGTAAGCAAACGCTCGCCCACGAAAAGCGTCATAACCGCCCAGAGTAAGATTGTTCATCGTGCCCTGAGATGCGGCTGGCACGCGCTCGCGTGCCAGGCTGGCCAGCGCGCCAAACAGCACATCCACCAGACGCTGCGAGGTCTCAACATTGCCCGCCGCCACAGCCGCAGTTCCTGGAGCGCGTCCCGACAGACCACGCTGCGGATTGAGCAGCGAACCCGCAGGTACACGAATCTCAAGCGGCTCCAGAATGCCCTGATTAGCCGGCACATGCTCACCGACCAGGCAATACACAACGTACAGCACAGCCGAATGCACCACTGCTGGCACTGTGTTCAAACATCCCACACTCTGCGGCGCGCTACCCGCAAAATCTACCAGCATTTTACCAGCGCGTATCTGCACATGCACCTTAAGCGGCAGATCAGTCGCACCCCAGCCATCGTCATCCAGATAATCAGTAAAATCCGCTTCCACCTCCTGCAACTGCGCCAGGGCATGGCTGGTCAGGCGCGCGGCATACGTCAGCAGCGCTTCCGCGTGCATACGCGCGGTCGTCGAACCATAACGGGCAATGATCTCGCGCAAGCGCCGCTCACCCACGCGGGCGGTAGCCAGTTGCGCCTGCATATCGCCGCGCCTCTCCTCAGGCGTACGCACATTGCGATAGAAAAGATCCAGCACCTCCTGATTGACCACGCCAGCCTTGATGACTTTGAGCGGAGGAATGATTATACCCTCCTGATACAGTTCACGCGACATCGGCATAGAGCCGGGCGACATACCGCCAACGTCGGCGTGGTGCGCCCGGCTCGCTACAAAACCGAACAGTTCGCCAGTATGCCCGTCTGGATCGGCACCAATAAAGACAGGCGAAACCATAGTGATATCTGGCAGATGAGTACCCCCCAGATAGGGATCATTCAGCAAAATCACATCACCCGGCGCGAAGCTGGCAAAAGACTCTAACGCGGCCTGCACCGAGGCTGGCATGGCTCCCAGATGCACCGGAATATGCGCGGCCTGAGCGATCAACCTGCCGCGTGTATCAAAGCAAGCGCACGAGTAATCTTTACGTTCCTTTATATTCGGCGAATAAGCCGTACGCCCCAATGTCACCCCCATCTCCTCCGCGGCTGAGGCAAAAAGATGCTTGAAAATCTCCAGAGAAACAGCATCCACCACACGCTCCGTAGCGCTCTCGCCACTATCCACCCGCGGCCCGTCCGCGCTTCCGCTCAGAGTAGCCTGGGACTGCTCTGCGGCAGGCGCAGCACTGGCCCTCTGTGGCGCGTCTACACTCTCTCGCGCCTGCTCAAGCTCAGCTTCCCGCGTGGTCCCACCTTGCTGCATGTCCGGGCTCCAGCTTGCGCGCAAATTGCCCCAGGCATCAACACTACATTCCCAGCCTGGCGGGAGCAAAATAGTGCTATCCATCTGCACCAGCAGCGCGGGACCAACGATGCGCGTATCCTGGACCAGGCGCTCGCGAGCATAAACGCGCACCAGATGCGTACCAGAGGCGAAAATCAGCGAACGTTCGCCCAGCAAAGCCACCTGCGCGCTCTGCTCTCCGCGCTCCAACCGCGGCAGATCCGGCGCGCGCGGCTCAAGCAGGGCCTTGACGCGTAAAGCTACCACTCTGACCGCCTGCTCTGGATGACTATGGCCAAAGCGCTGCTCGTGCAAGGCGTGGAAAGCCTCTAGTGTATCAGCAAACCGTCCTGACTCAGCCGCGGACACGCTCAGCTCATAAGACTGGCCATGATAACAAAAATCATAAGCGCGCCGCAAGACAAGCGGCGTCTGCGCGGCATCCAGACCCAGCGCCGCCATCTCAGCCTGCATCTCCTTGTGTGCGCGCTGCTCCATGATAGCAAATTGCGCCTCCAGCGCGACATTTGTATTCTCCGTTATGTCAAGCATAACATTTTGTAGGTAGTCTTTGACCACAGGGGCCAGTAACAGACCGAGCGCGGAGAGTACACCGGGATGACGAGGAATAAAGACATGGCGTATACGTAACGCCTCAGCCAGTTCGCAGGCGTGCAAGGCACCAGCACCGCCAAAGGGCAAGAGAGTAAAGAGGCGCGGATCATAGCCACGCTCCAGCGAGACCACACCTATAGCTCGCTCCATCCTGGCATTAGCTACACGAATAATTCCCAGCGCCGCCTCAGACACGCTCACTCCCATGCTCAGAGCCAGTTCCTCCATACGCTGCCACGAACGTGCGGGATACAGTGGAAAGCCACCACCCAGGAAAAAGGCTGGATCAATGCGCCCCAGGACCACATTGGCATCCGTGACCGTCAATTGCTCGCCGCGTCCATAGCAAACGGGTCCTGGATCGGCTCCCGCTGACTCAGGTCCCACGGTCAGAGCTTGTCCCGCATCTAGCGAGACCAGCGAACCACCGCCCGCGCCAACAGTGTGGATGGCTACCCCTGGCACACCGATAGGACAACCAGCGACACTGGCCTCGCTCGTTTCGACGATGCGTCCTGGACAAAGCGCCACATCCGTAGAAGTACCACCCATATCGAGCGTGATAATCTGCTCTACTCCCGCCAGGCTCGCCACGTGGAACGCGCCAATCACTCCGCCAGCGGGACCGCTCAAAACCGTGCGCACAGGCTCACGCGCAGCTGTATCCGCCGAAATACTCCCGCCCGAAGATTGCATAATACGCAACGAACTCCCCACGCGCTCGCGCAAATGCGCCAGGTAACGCGCCATCAGCGGCTGCACATAGGCATTCACCGCGACAGTACTTGTCCGCTCATATTCGCGAAACTGGGGCAACAGTTCGCTAGCGAGCGAAAGATAGACATGCGGCAGGCGAGCGCGCAACAGTTCAGCTAATGCACGCTCATGCAGTGGATTGCGGTACGCGTGCAACAAAGCGATTGCCACACTCTCCGGCTGGCACGCTTCCAGATCTCGCAGCAAACGCTCATACTCCTCAGGCGCAGGCGCGCGCAACACCGCACCCGTATATTCCAGGCGCTCGGCCAACTCCAGGCGACGCTCGCGCGGAATCAAGACCGGTGGACGCAGCTGCATCAGATCGTAAAGCGCGGGCCGATCCTGCCGCCCAATCTCCAGCACATCCGCGAAGCCCTGGGTAGTCACCAGGGCCGCGCGTGCTCCCCTGCGCTCCAGCAGCGCGTTCGTCGCTACCGTCGAGCCATGAACAATCGTGCATTCACGCGCTGCCCCGCCAGCCAGGTCCGCGATGCCCCTGAGCAATCCTTCCGCTGGATTACCCGGCGTACTCGGCACCTTATGCACCCGCAAAACTCCCTTACCACTCTCACCGGCACGTGCGGGACGATAGTAAACAATATCTGTAAACGTCCCACCAATATCAACCCCAAAGACTCCCGCCAAACTCTTGCTCTCACTCTGCATAGCCTGTCCTTTGCTGGATATCCTACACTCCCTCTTGATAGATTACCGGAAATCCTCAATACAGAGCAAGCTATTTTATTTTTGTCTACTCACAAAAAATGCAACTCGTCTGCTCACAAAAAGTAAGAGGGCCGCATAGTAGCCACTCATACCTTTACCGTGAGCAGTGACAGGTTGAGCAGCCAATGCCGCTCAACCTGTCACTGCTCACAAAAAAAATCCTGGCGAGGCACCGCAGGTGCCGAGGAGTCTCTTCAGAGTAGGCCAACGGCCACAAGGATCATTCCCGATGTGTCTTAGCGAGCGACCGACAAGAACACATCGGGCGACCTACTTAATAGACGCAGAAACGAGCATTTCCTTCAATTTGTTTCAGCAGGCAAACTGTGATAGTGAGCATGCTCATGCGAGTGATCGGGCCAGTGCTGGTGGGTATGCTTATGAGCGACACTGGCTGGCGGTAATTCATCGGAAGCATGAGTGTGATCACCTTGCACGTGGCGCGGATGATCGTGGCCAAACCAGTGATCGGTAGGCCGGTAGTTAGCGGTGAGCAAGCTCTCGCCATGGTGCCAGCGCGCGCGGAAGATATCATAATTCTTCTTGCTTTTGGTCGCGCGCTCCTCTTCGCTCAGACCAAACCATTCGCGATGTGGATGCTTGATAAGCAGATCCGCCACGGCTGGCACAGTAAGAGCACGATAGCCAGCAGTTTTGAAGAAGAAAGAGAAGTAGATATCCATTAGGCGATAGAAGCGGAAGCGCTCATCGATCCAGCCCACCTCAGGCAATAGTTCGCGCCGAAAGGCCAGCAGATAGCCCTCAACCGCATCCACGCTGGGAACATGCGCTTCGCCAAAATCGCGCAGATCATCGGTGACAAGGCCATAGGGGCCAGCCACGCCGGTCAGAGGATCAGCCAGTGGCTCGCTGAGCACCGACCAGATATCCCCGGCAAGTTCGATCGAGGTATCCAGCAGCACAAGGAAGCGGCCACGACTGGCGCGCATCGTAGCATTGCGCCCGGCGGCAAAGCCCATATTGTGGTCCGCGAAAAGCACCTGCAGCGCGATCCGCTCGCCACGCGCACCTGCCAGATCTCCTTTACGTGCCAGAGCTTGCAGGAAAGGCAAGGTTTCGTCGGTAGAGCCGTTATCGATAATCACCACTTCGAGCGCGTGACCACAGCCATGCCGCTGGATGCTCTCGATACAGCGCGCCAGGTCGTCGCGACTATTGTGCGCGAGCAAATTGATCGAGAACTCGAACTGGTCCGGCGCGGCCAATTGCTCAGGAACATCACTTGAGCCGGAGAGCACAACAAATTCGTCCTCCAGCCGGCGTGGTACTATCAACGTTCCCTGGCGCGTGTCACGTAGCGTATAGCCGGCGCGGGCCAGGCCAGTTCGCGCCTCATCGGCTGGCGCGAAATTCTCCTGCTGACGTAAATCCTGGCGCGTCTCTACCCGCGCAGCAATCTCAACAGGCACGGCTGCCAGATAGGTGCGTGGATCAAGCTTGCGCTCTGGCTCCTCGCTGAGCAGGTATTCGCGTAGACCAAAGCCCAGAATGCGATCACTATCGAGCAGTTGGCGCACCTTCTGCGTCGCCGTCATGCCATCATCACGCAGCATAGTCCAGACCAATGCCAGCGCTCTGGGAAGGTTCAAATCATCCTCTACCGTCGCGAGAAAAGCCTTCTGCCAGTCGCTTGCCGGCAAGGATTCCTGCGCGAGAGCCGCGGAACGCTCACTGGCGAGCAGCAGAGCATAGGCACGGTCCCGCAAACGTTCCAGCGAGGTCTGCGCGGCCTGTAAAGCGCGGAATGTGAAGTTCAGGCGACTGCGATAGAGCGCGGTTGTATAGAAGTAGCGCAAAGCCATAGCATCAAAGCCTCGCGCCTCAATATCCGCGCGCGTGTAGGCATTACCGGTCGATTTGGCCATCTTCTGTCCATCAGCCAGCAAATGCTGAGCATGTATCCAGTAATTGACGTAAGGCTGACCGCTAAAACCCTCACTCTGCGCGATCTCGTCTTCATGGTGTGGAAAAATGTTATCGACGCCGCCCGTGTGAATATCGAAGTGCTGCCCAAGATATTTCATCGACATCGCGCTACACTCAATATGCCAGCCGGGAAAACCACGGCCCCAGGGACTCTCCCAGGCCATCTCGCGCCCCTCTTCCGCCGCTTTCCACAGAGGAAAATCCTCCTGGTTGCGCTTCTCCTCGTTGCGACCCTCGCGCACACCGTCCAGCATGTTCTCTAACTGATTGCCGGAAAGTTTGCCATAAGTAGGGAAACGCTTGATGTCGAAATAGATATTCTCGCCTCCTCGATAGGCTATATCTTTCGCCATCAGGCCGTCTATGATCTCGATCATCTCCTCTACATGCTCTGTCGCACGCGGAAAAACGTGGGCCGGCAGAATATTCAACGCCTGCTCATCCGCATGGAAGGAGTCCGTATAGAATTGCGCGATCTGCGCGGAAGTCTTGCCCTCTTTGCGCGCCTGAGCAATAATCTTATCCTCACCCCTGTCCAGCAGTTCCTGGCGCATATGACCAACATCTGTAATATTCTTAACATGCTTAACCTGCACACCACGATATTCATACAGACGCCGCAACCAGTCGGCCATGGTAAAAGTGCGCAGGTTGCCAATATGAATATAGCGATAAACAGTCGGCCCGCACGAATACATGCGAATACTGCCAGCTTCCAGAGGAACAATTTCCTCGACGCGTCGGGTCAACGTATTGTATATGCGCATGCGAAAACCTCCGTATGCGAAGCAACTATTGGTAGAGTTTACCAGAGAAAATGGATAGAACATTTCTAATGTTCCCATTACATGGCATACAATGTCAACTCTTTTCAATCCGCTCTGGCACAAGAGTGAAAGCAAAGCGAGGATGCTGCTGAACTGTTCTCAAGCCCTTTTATACTCCAGGCTCTTGCCAGGCAAGGTCCATGCCTTTATATGCTACAATAAAGGCCAGCAAGCCTGGAGAGAAGCAATCCAGCGTGGAAGAGGAGTAAAACCGTTCACTATGAAGACAAAGACGCGCGAGCAGACCGCGCTTGTAGAAGGTCAGCAAGGGAGACATCCAGGCCTGAGAAGTATGTTGTTAATCCCAGGCATCATCCTGCTAGCGCTTAATCTGCGGGCCTGTATTACTGGTGTGGGACCATTGATAGGAGCGTTGCGCGGCGCGACAGGTCTGTCAGCAACTCTGATTGGTCTACTCACGACGCTGCCCCTGCTCGCCTTTGGGGCTATCTCTCCCCTGGCTCCGCGCCTGGCTCGCGGCCTGGGTATTGAGGTCATGCTGCTCGTCAGCCTGGTCGGCCTGGCAGCCGGGGTGCTGCTGCGCTCGTTACCCGCTCTCAGCCTGCTCTTTCTGGGCACAGCGCTGATGGGCGCGGCTATCGCGATTAGCAACGTCTTGCTTCCGAGCCTGATTAAACGCGAATTTCCTGGCCAGATTGGTCTGATGACAGCTATCTACTCGACGCTGCTCAGCGCCAGCGGAGCCATCGCCGATGGAGTTAGCATTCCATTAGCCCAGAATGCCGGCCTGGGCTGGCGTGGCTCACTCGCCTTCTGGGCGCTGCCAGCCGCGCTGACCGCGCTACTCTGGCTGGCGCTACTACCACGCAGACGCTCAAAAACCAGATCCGCGCCAGCGCTGGCCAGCCAATCCCCTGCCTCTGACAACTTCGCGCCATTGAGCAGCCAGTCCCCTGCCTCTGACAACTTCGCGCCACTGAGTAGTCAGGCAGCTACCTCTGACGACTCGCCACTACGAACCGCTCAGCAATCTGCCTCCGGCGGCTCCACCCCACGAACCAGCCAGCAACCTATCTCTGAGCTGGCCAGCAAGTCAATTGTCTCCAGCGTCTGGCATTCATCATTGGCCTGGCAGGTCACCTTCTTCATGGGCTTGCAATCCCTGATCTTCTACGCCACAATCGCCTGGTTTCCCGCGCTCTTCGAGAGCCATAACATCAGTCTAAGCAACGCTGGCTGGTTGCTCTCTCTGCTGCAACTGGCTGGTGTCTGTGGCTCGTTTATCGCCCCCCAGCTAAGCGGGCGTATGCGTAGCCAGCGTCCGCTTGTCGTCTGCACCATCCTGCTCGCCCTCACAGCCTACGCTGGCATCCTCAGCGGAGCCTTCGGCCTGATTATCCTCTGGTGCCTCCTGCTGGGCCTGGCCCACGGCGCTTACCTGAGTCTGGCATTACTCTTCTTTATTCTGCGTACTCCTGACGCGCGTTCCGCCGCCGAACTCTCAGGTATGGCCCAATCCATCGGCTATCTGCTCGCGGCTACCGGCCCGCTGCTCTTCGGCTGGCTGCACGACCTCACGCAGGGTTGGACCATCCCGCTGCTGGCGTTGACTGCTCTGAGTCTTGTCCTGCTAGTTATCGGTCTCGCCGCGGGTCGCGCCGCCGTCATCAAGCTGCCAGGCAGTGTGCCTATGCCGTCATCTCTCTGACGAGTTGATTGACAAATTTGCCATCAGCCTTGCCGCGCGTGGCTTTAGAGGCCAGGGGCATGATGGCCTTGAACTCTTTGCCATGCTCGGTAATCAGGTCGGCAATCAGTGCGCGCAGATCGCTCTCGCTCATATAAGCGCCCGCAAGATACGGCTTGAGCACCTCTATCTCAAACTCCTCTTTCGCGACCAACTCAGCGCGCCTGGCCTGCTTGTATAGCTCGATGGCTTGCGTACGCTTCTTGATCTCCTGCTCCATGACCTTAAAGCAATCAGCCTCTGTCAACGGCTGACCAAACTCTGCATTCTTGCGATCCGTACGCGCTACCTCCAGATTATGAATCGCACCCAGAGCCATGCGCAGCGTATCCAGCCGCTGCTGCTCTTTCGCCCGCTGAGCTTCCTGAATACCCTTACGCAATTGCTGCTCTAAAGGAAATTCCTGTCGTGCCTCTGCCATGTACAAAACCTCTCTTTTTAATAAGACATGTAGCATTCGCCCTTGATTATAGAATTCTATTTGCGATTTGTCAAGTACACAAACTTTGGCCTTACATGGTTTCCCAGGCTCTGGAGGCAAGCACAGTAGAGTTGCTTTCAAGCGAGATCTTTTATGAGATACAATGAGCCTGTAACTGTTATTTTGTAGCACAAAGGAGCTCCAACTTGTCATGGCGAAAATGATGGAGAGCGTAAGTATGCACGCCCAAACTCCCTTTAAGAATGACCCCTTCACCGATTTCTCTCAGGAGGAGAAACGCCAGGCGCAGATCAATGCGTTGGCACAGGTCAAAAGTGAACTGGGGCAAACCTATCCGCTGATTATTGGCGGCAAAAAGATAGCTGGCGAGGCCACATTTATCTCGCTTAACCCTTCCAATCCTGAGCAAGCCATTGGCTCTTTTGCTAGCGCGACAATTGAACAGGCCAACGAGGCAGTCAGAGCCGCCGAAGAAGCTTTCCAGAGCTGGAAGCGGGTGCCAGTGGAAGAGCGCGTAAACTACCTGTTCGCCGCCGCCGAACTTCTGCGCCAGCGCCGTTTTTATCTGAATGCCTGGATGATCTACGAGGTCGGCAAAAGCTGGGTAGAGGCCGATGCAGATACCGCTGAGGCCATCGATTTTCTCGAGTACTACGGACGCGAGATGCTGCACCTGGCGCAAGAGAAACCGCTCACACAGATCGCGGGCGAGGAGAGTAAGCTGATCTACATCCCTCTAGGCGTAGGCGCGGTCATTCCGCCCTGGAATTTTCCCAGCGCGATCACGCTTGGGATGACCGTAGCGGCGCTGGTCACAGGCAACACGGTAGTGCTGAAACCAGCCAGCACAGCGCCAATGATCGCCTGGCAACTGGTACGCATCCTAGAAGAGGTCGGCCTGCCCGCGGGCGTAGTCAACTACCTGAGCGGCCCTGGCAGCAAAATTGGCGACGCGCTGATCGAGCATCCACGTCTACGTTTCGTGGCCTTTACCGGCTCGCGCGAGGTCGGTCTGCGTATCCACGAACTGGCTGCTAAACCACAGAAAGGTCAGATCTGGCTGAAACGCACAATCCTGGAAATGGGCGGCAAAGATGCTGTAGTGGTAGACGAAACCGCCGATCTGGAGGCAGCAGCCGAAGGGATCGTAGCCTCAGCCTTTGGTTTTCAGGGCCAGAAATGCTCCGCTGGCTCGCGCGCGATCATCGTCGAGCAGGTCTATGATCAAGTGCTCCAGAAAGTGATTGAACGCACCAAAAAGCTCAAGATGGGCGACGTAACACAGCCTGAAACCTACATGGGTCCCGTCATCGACGCCAACGCTTTCGCGAAAATCAACGCATACATCGAGATTGGTAAGAGCGAAGGTCGCCTCGTGGCAGGTGGCAGCCATCACAGCCCTGGCTACTTTATCGAACCCACAGTCATCGCCGATGTGGTCCCGCAAGCCCATATCGCGCAAGAGGAGATCTTTGGTCCGGTCCTGGCAGTCCTGAAGGCCAGAGACTTCGACCATGCTCTCGAAATCGCTAACAACACCGAGTACGGGCTAACCGGCGCGCTCTATTCGCGCGATAACCAGCGCATCGAGCAGGCTAAAGAGGATTTCCACGTTGGCAACCTCTACTTCAACCGCAAATGCACTGGCGCGCTGGTTGGAGTTCATCCCTTCGGTGGCTTCAATATGTCTGGCACCGATTCCAAAAGCGGCGGACCCGACTATCTCCTGCTCTTCACCCAGAGCAAGGCTCTCGCGACTAAAAAATAGAGCTACAGTTGTAGAGGGCAGTTGAGCAGAGAGCCAGGATCGGCACGCCAGTCCTGGCTCTCTGCTCAACTGCCCTCTACAGCTATGAGGCTCGTCAAAGCATGATATAATCTGGCCAGAATGGCTGTTAGCCGCAGAGACAGGCGCACGTCAAGCAAGCCAGCTTTGTTGACAGGGCTGATGGGAACATAACAGGACGGGGAAACAGATCATGCCGAGTATTCGCGAAGTCGCTCAGCGAGCGGGGGTGTCGTTGGGAACGGTTTCTAATGTGCTTAATCGCCCGGAAATGGTATCTGAGGCTACACGCCTGCGCGTACAGGCAGTAATCGAGCAGTTGGGATTTGTGCGCAATGGCTCGGCGCACCAGTTGCGCGCGCGACGGAGCTATCACCTCGGCCTGATCGTGCTCGATGTGACCAATCCCTTTTTTACCGAAGTTGCGCGTGGTGTCGAGGATGCTGCCAATGCGGCAGGCTATGTCGTCATTCTCTGCAATTCTGACAGCTCGGCTGATAAAGAGAGCCGCTATCTGCATATGATCGAAGAACAACGCACGGCAGGGGTGGTGATTACTCCTGTCCAGAATGACCTGGCCTACCTGCAACATCTACGCCAGCGCAATATCGCTGTAGTGCTTCTCGATCGACCTAGCCAGGCCCGCGATCTCTGCTCGGTCGCGATTGACGACGTGCTGGGAGGAGAACTGGCAACCCGCCACCTGCTAGAGCTTGGGCATCGACGGATCGCGTTTGTCAGCGGACCACTCAGCATTCGCCAGTACGCTGAGCGGCGGCGCGGGGCGCGCCAGGCCGTTGAAATGGCTGGCCTTAATCCTGATGATATTGTTCATGATAGCTTGATCGCAACCCAACAGGCTCATTCGAGTGATCAGTGCGTTGAAGCTCTGCTGGCCAGTACACCCCGTCCGAGCGCTATCTTCTGCGCCAGTGATCTGCTGGCGCTGGGAGTTATGCGTGGTCTTGGCCAACGCGGCATCAAGATTCCCGCCGATATGGCGCTGGTTGGCTATGATGATGTCGAGTTTGCCAGCATGCTCTCACCTGCCCTGACCTCGATTCGCCAGCCCAAATATCAGCTCGGCCAGGCTGCTGCTGAATTACTGCTCGCCGAAATTCACGCCACAGAAAAACACCTGCATACTCAGATTATGTATCAACCCGAACTGATCGTACGCGCCTCTACCCAACTGGCTTCGGCCTGGCTTCCGCCTCGCGCTCTTTAACGAACTGCTCCCACGTCCTCACACCTGGAAGGAGGAGAATGCTGGTGTATAGCACCTTTTGCCTCTCTCAGACAGGCTGCCAGCCAAAAGGCTTTCTTGCGCCCTCTGCGCTCCCATGCCTCAACTGAAGCTTGACGGAGCAGTATAGCGCTTTGTGAACATCTACTTACCAGGAAGATCGCTGGTACCCTGCCATCTCAATACGCCTTAAGGCGTAGAGAAATACGTCTGGAAGCTTACAGAAAAAGCTCTTTGATGCTTTATCCTTTCTATAGCTAATAACGCAGTTGAGTCACTTATTCAGACTATATAAAGGAGCACCTATGGATGCAACTACTGTGCTACACAGCAGCAATCTTAAAAAATATTACGGTTCCGTGCGTGCCGTAGAAGACGTTTCTCTAGACATTCAACGGGGAGAAATCTTCGGTTTCCTGGGACCAAATGGAGCAGGTAAAACGACAACCATCAGCATGTTGCTTGGCCTAACTTACGCGACTTCCGGCCAGGTTACGATCTTCGGCGAGAATGTTACGCCGCGCCATAATGCTGTCCTGCGACGTGTCGGTACCATGGTAGGAGCGCCCGCGCTTATGCTCTCCTTCTCCGCGCGTAGAAATCTCCAGTTTCTCTCTTATCTCTACTCTGAGATAGCTGCTCGCCAACGCATTGACGAAGTGCTGGCACTGGTCGATTTGCAAAAGGCCACCAGCCGCCCGGTACGCACCTTCTCGACAGGCATGAAACAACGCCTGGGGCTGGCCCTGGCCCTGTTCAACAAGCCTGAACTGTTGATCCTCGACGAGCCTACCAATGGTATGGACCCGGCGGGTATGCAAGAAATACGCCTGCTTTTGCGCGATCTGGCGCAGCAAGGTACTACCATTTTTCTGAGCAGCCATCTGCTCCATGAAATGGAGTTGCTATGCGATCGCGTGGCCATAATCCAACGCGGTCAGATCATCGCTCAGGGCAAGGTCGCGGATCTACTGCCAAAACAAGCAGTTATTCGTGTTCGCACCGCTTTCACGCAAGCAACTGTTCTGGCACTCCAAGAATTGCCTGGCACGAGCCATATCCAGTCCGATGGTGACTCTGTCGAAGTGCAGGGCGTCTCCAGTGAGCAGGTCATGGCCTTCCTGGTTACGCGCAACCTGATCCCACAGGAGCTCACTATTAAACGCCCTGACCTGGAGAGCGTTTTCCTGGAACTGACGCAGCAACCAGTCTAACCTGATATTCAAAGTAAAATACACGCATAGCAACTCTGGAGGATGATATGTTCTGGCACATTCTACGCATGGAGAGCGCTAAAGTTTTCCGCCGCCGTCTGCTCTGGATCGGCCTGCCAATGGCGCTTATACCTATGGTCATTGCCTTCATTAGCTTTTTCAATCTGAACCATAGTGCGTCTTTCTCACGCTACTGGGTCTTGCCTGGCGGATTTACCAGCGCGCTGGCCTTTGCCAATGGTTATTCACCCGGCTTCGGCTACGCTGTTTACCTGCTGGCCGTTGTCGTGGGCGTGGTGACTGCTCAAGAATATTCCTGGCGCACCATGCAGCTCTGGCTGAGCCACGGTATCCCACGTACATCTTTGCTGCTTGCCAAATTTGTGCTATCCACGGCTGGCATTCTGCTGACCACTCTGGCCTTCCTGCTTATAGGTGGCCTGATCTCCCTCATTCTCACCTACCAGCCTCACGGAGGCACAAATGGCGATGCATTTGATAGCGCTACGCTCTTCCTGAGCTACTTGCGCACCTGTTACGCCATGCTACCCTACGTCTCACTGACCTTCCTGCTTGTTGTGCTCAGCCGCTCAGCAGCCGTCGCTATTAGCGGACTTGTCCTGTTCATGCTGGCGCTAGAACTCCCGCTCACGGCGCTACTGCCGCTGATGGGCAAGGGCGGTGCGCTGGCCGCGCAATTTCTACCTGCCGGGCTGGCCCAGTCCATGAACCAGCAAAACTACACAGCGGCTCATCTGACCGTGACCACACTCATCTCAGCAGGTCACATAGCTCCGCTAGCCGCGGCAGCCTGCATCGCGCTCTACACGCTGACCTTTTTCGGCAGCGCGCTCTGGATCTTCCAGCGCCAGAATCTGACGAATTAGGCGGGCAATCGTTGTCGCTGTACTGGTGTTGTTTCTTCAAAGGCGTGCCTTTGGAGAAACAACACCAGTACACGATTTTCAGCTAGAGAACCTGTTATACTGTAAGCTGATGAGGAATATTATCTCACGTGTTCATTCAAAGGAACAGCCCAATGAAATTCACCTTCCCTTCTTTTCAAAGGCTGAGATGGAAGCTAATGTTTCCGTATATCTTCTTAACTCCACTGGTCTTGCTTCTAAGCGATTTTTTTCTCTTCGTGGTGGTACTCGTCGTCATAGAACTCTTCTTTGTCCAGCCACTGGTGCTCTACGGCTTGCAACAATATCAGATCCAGTTAAGCCCCTTTTTCGCTCACAATGGCGTGCCAGATCAGCAAGCGCTGGCAGTCTGGCTTAAACATCCTGTTGGGTATCCCTCTGGATATCAACCCGAATTCCGCGCCATTGTGGACCGCGACGGGCGAGTCGTAGTCTCCAACGGTCATAAAGCTCTGCCACCAGGCACACTGCTGCAAAGCCAACTCTCCACGCAGGCGGCGGCAAATCTACAACTTGTGCTGGCAGACAGAGGCAACGACCAGGGCATGGTAAATAAAAACGCCGATGGCGCGCTGATCGCCATGGTACCCATTAGAGGAGAAGATGGCAGAGTCGATGGCGCGCTGATCGACGATACCGGCCCCAATGTCTACAGTCAGGAAGCGCTCTACTGGTTCAAGTATGACTCCGTGTATATTCTCATCAGTATCGGCGTTTACACAGTTTTTGCCATTATTATTGGCATCATTGGCGGCTTCTTCACCGCTCGCACCATCATCCTCCGCTTTAATAAACTGGCCTCGGTAGCGCATAACTGGAGCCAGGGAAATTTCTCCACGTTTATGCAAGATCCATCGCCCGACGAACTTGGTCAACTCTCTCAGAAGCTGAACCGCATGGCTGAGCAATTACAAAACCTCTTGCTGGCGCGCCAGCAACTCGCCATTGTGGAAGAACGCAATCGACTGGCGCGCGACCTGCATGATAGTGTGAAACAACATCTTTTCGTCATCGCCTTACAGGTAGGCACGGCCAGATTGCGCCTGGATCATGAACAGAACATCAGCGAAGCTCAGCAACGCCTATCCGAAGCAGAGCGCGTCCTGACCCAGGTACAGGAAGAACTCAAAACACTGATTCGTGAGTTGCGCCCCGTTGCCCTGGAAGGCAAAGGACTCAAACTCGCCTTGCAAGAACTGGTTGAGCAATGGAAAAATCAGACTACTATCCAGGCCAGCCTGCAGGCCGATGATGAACAGGCGCTTCCCTTGCTCGTCGAGGAAGCATTCTTTCGCGTCGCGCAAGAAGCACTCTCCAACGCGGCGCGTCATAGCTGCGCCACCTCCATCCTGGTGCGCCTTAGCAACGAAGCTGAGCAAGTCACGCTCTCAATCGCTGACAATGGCCAGGGCTTTAGTGCCGCACCAGGCGAGCTTCATAAGGGAGTTGGTTTACTTTCTATGCGGGAACGTATGCAGGCCCTGGGCGGGAATGTGGCTATAGAGAGTCAGCCCGGCCAGGGTACACGTGTCGTTGCGTACTGCTCCAAAGAAAGAGTTTAGCAAGCTTTAGAAAGAGGAATGCGCCGACGATTATTGCTTGTCACCCGGCGCGCATAGCTATGACAGAACAGATCACAATTGCCATCGCCGATGATCACGCCCTGGTCCGGCAAGGCATCCGCACGTTTTTAGAGGCGTACCCTGACTTTGCCATTCTAGGTGAAACCGATACAGGAGAGAGCATGGTGCGCCTGGTGGCTGAAAGCGTCCCCGATGTCGTGTTGATGGACCTCGTGATGGCGGGGATAGGCGGTGTAGAGGCTACGCGCCAGGTCAGGCACGTCAGCCCACATACGCAGGTCATCGTTCTTACCTCCTACGATAACGACGAACATATCTTTCCGGCGCTACGAGCCGGAGCACTCTCTTATATACTAAAAGATGTGAGCATCAACGAACTGGCTGAAACGATCCGTAAAGCAGCAAGGAGCGAATCGGTACTGCATCCACGCATAGCCGCGCGCGTCGTGCAGGAGATACACCGCGAGCGCCGCGATATCCCCACACTTTTCACGGAACTAAGCGCTCGCGAGCTTGAAGTACTGCGTCTGATCGCGGACGGCCTATCCAATGCCGCTATCGCGCACAAATTGGTGATCAGCGAAAAGACCGTCAAGGTACATGTCAGCAACATTCTCAGCAAGCTCCATATACTTGATCGCACGCAAGCAGCGGTCTTTGCCTGGCAACAAGGCTTAGTCCACCGCGATAAGCCATAGGCAAATGCTGTTTAGCTTCGCTACTGCTTCTACTGATTTCCCTCGCACGTCTGGAGAGTAAAACGCGGGCATTTCAGCAGGTTTATGTCCAGGCTCCCTGATCTTTGCTATACAGTTACTCGACGGGATACAATAAGAACAGGCAATCATTCGTCTTTCACCAGACAATTATCACTCTGGCTATGTAGTAGTTCAGGAGCTAGCCCGATCAATGGCACACCTGGCGGAAAAACTTATTTCTGAGACCAGAGCCTGCTTGATCGTTGGCATCTTTCCTTGACGCCAAATCAGCCAGGGAGATCGCTACCAAATATAGGGAGGCCCTCGTGACAAAGATAAAGCAGCTTCGCACTGGATTCTGGCAGATCTCCCTGCCCTTTCAGAACGAAGAGGAAATAATTGGTTCGTATCTACTGGCTGGCGAGAATGAGCTTGTGCTCATCGATCCTGGACCTGCCAGTGTACTGGAGGCGCTACTCGATGGATTACGCGAGGCGGGCTTTACTCCACAAGAATTAACCCATATCCTGGTAACGCATGTTCACCTGGATCACGCTGGCGCTGTTGGCTCACTGGCTCGACGCTTTCCCAAAGCCCAGGTATATGTGCATCAATTGGGCGCGCCCCATCTACTCGATCCAGGCAAGCTGAGCGTCAGCGCGCAGCGCATCTATGGCGAACGCATGCAGAGCCTCTGGGGCGAAATCGAGGCCGTGCCCGGTACGCAATTACATGCCTTGGAAGGTACTGAGGTCCTCAAGCTCGCGGGTCGTCGCCTGGAGGTGCATTATACCCCTGGTCACGCGCTCCATCATGTTATTTTCTTTGATGCACATTCGGGAGAACTCTTCGCGGGAGATGTCGCGGGCGTCTGCCTGCCGGGCATCGACTTCGTACGTCCACCGACACCTCCGCCCGACCTGGATCTGGAAGCGTGGTCACTCAGCCTTGCTCTACTGAAACGCCTGCGACCCGATGTGCTCTACCTTGGCCACTATGGCGCGGTCACAAACATCTCCTCACACATCTCTCATCTGCGCGAACGCCTCTACGGCTGGGGCGACTTCGTGCTGCGCTCTATGAACGAAGGCAAAGATGAGGAGGAGATCATCTCCCTGCTGATCAAGCAGGCCAATCCTGAACTCGAACGCGCTACTCGCTCTTTCCACGATGTCGTACGCTATGATATCGCGACAAATTATCCCATGACTGTCCAGGGCTATATGCGCTACTGGCACAAGAAGCATCCAGAACGCATCTATGAGACAAGTACTCTGGGCTAAATAATGAGTGCGCGCAGAAACTATATGGAGGCATTAAGATGGAAAGGCAAAGCGTCTCGACTGGTTCCCCCTGGGAGTCCGTTGTAGGCTACGCGCGAGCTGTACGCGTGGGCAACATGATCTTTATCGCGGGTACAACTGCCAGCGGACCAACGGGGCAGGGACTCTATCCAGGCGATGCATATCAGCAGACACGCATCATTCTTGACCGTATTGGGGCAGCACTTCACGAAGTAGGGGCCACCTTTAATGATGTAGCGCAGACACGTATCTATGTACGTGATATTAAACGCTGGGAAGAGATCGGCATGGCACACGGCGAGGTCTTTCGCGATATCCGACCCGTGACTACCATGGTGGAAGTCAGCCGCCTGATTGATCCCAATATGCTGGTCGAAATCGAAGCGCTGGCCATCCTTACGGAAGAGGCGTAGAGAACAGCGAAGCTTTATTGCGTCACCAGGCAGCAAGATCTATTTATCAAGCAATGGTTGTTGAAACAGCATGAAAAAGTTTTTGCTCTACGCTATCCTGGCATTGCTGGTCGTGGTCGGGCTGATGATTTACAACCTCACGCAGCATGCCGCGCTAGCTAACATCAGTTCGTCAGCCGTGGAACCCTGGCAGCCCGCGCAACTGAGTATTCCCGCGCTCAAGGTCAACGCGCCAGTCATGAATGTAGGCAAGACCGCGCAGGGCTTAATGGACGCGCCTGTTTCTCAAGCGCTTAACTCGCCTTACTGGTCGCATGTCTTCTGGTACGCCCCTGGGGCCGCGCCCGGTCAGACGGGCAACGCGGTGCTGGCTGGCCATGTGGATCGCGTCGGTGGCGATCCCGCGGTCTTCTGGTACTTAAAGAATCTGGCGCCGGGCGACGACGTTTATGTGACGACTGTAGAAGGCCAGAAACTGCATTTCGTCGTTGAGCGCGCTGTCTCTTATGCCGCCTCAGTCCCCAGTAAGGACGTGATCAATGCCGTTTTCGGACCATCTACAGGACACCATCTGAATCTGATTACCTGTAGCGGTGTCTGGACCGGCAACGGCTATGATCAACGCCTGGTCGTCTTTACAACACAGGTGAACTAATGGCTGACTAAAGCGCTGGCTGCGGCTATCTTTGTGGGCAGCTTATTGCTCACGAAGATAGCCGCAACTACGAGAAGGCGCTCACGCCTGTGATGGCCTGACCGATAACAAGAGTATGAATATCGTCAGTACCCTCGTAGGTAAAGACTGACTCCAGGTTGTTGGAGTGGCGGCTGATCGGATATTCAAGGGTGATACCGTTGGCACCCAGAATAGTACGTGCCTCGCGAGCCGTCTTGAGAGCTTCGCGCACGTTATTGCGCTTGGCGATTGAGATCTGCACAGGATGCAAAAGGCCCTCGTCTTTCAAACGCCCCAATTGCAAGGCCAGCAACTGCGCTTTGGTCAGTTCGGTAGCCATCAAGGCCAGTTTTTGTTGAACCAGCTGGAAGCTGGCAAGCGGTTTGTTAAACTGAACACGCGTTTTCGCGTATTCGAGCGCCGTTTCATAGCAGGTTCGTGCCGCGCCGTTTGAGCCCCAGGCGATACCAAAGCGTGCTTCATCCAGGCAGGAGAGCGGGCCACGCAGACCACGCACGTTGGGCAGCATGTTCGCGGCGGGTATACGGCAGTCTGCGAAGTGCAGTTCAGAGGTCACTGAGGCGCGCAAGGAGAGCTTCTGGTGAATATTGCTGGTGCTAAAGCCTGCCGTGCCACGCTCAACCAGGAAGCCACGTATACCCTCAGCGGTTTTGGCCCAGATGACGCCTACGTCGGCAATGCTGCCATTCGTGATCCACAGCTTGGTGCCATTCAAAATATAAGCATCCCCATCGCGCTGCGCCCTGGTCTGCATACTCCCCGGATCACTGCCGGAATCTGGCTCGGTCAGACCAAAACAGCCAATGACCTCGCCCCGCGCCATTGGCGGCAACCAGCGCGCTTTCTGCTCTTCCGAGCCAAATTTCCAGATCGGGAACATCGCCAGTGACCCCTGCACCGAGACAAATGAGCGCAGGCCGCTATCGCCCGCCTCCAGTTCCTGGCAGGCCAGACCATAGCTGACCGCGCTCAGGCCCGCGCAACCATAGCCCTCCAGATGCATACCCAGTAAACCCAACTCAGCCAGTTCAGGAATCAAATGGCGCGGGAAAGTGCCTGCCTCAAAATGCTCGCTGATAATCGGCAGCACACGTTGCTGCACAAACTTGCGCACCGTATCGCGCACCATACGTTCTTCTTCGCTAAGCAAATGATCAATATTGTAGAGATCCGTCGCTGACGGCGTCGCCGGACGGGAAGCAAGTGTGTCTGCCATGAAAAAAGTCTGCCTTTCACGCTAAACCAGGATTATCCTCAACAATCTGCTGCTTACCATTAAGCAGCCTGTTGCCATCCTCTAGCATTGTACCACCTGCTAGCGACAGACTTGCTGAGCTTAGATCAGCTAACATATGCCTGGCAACTCTGTAGAAATAAGGAAGGGCAATGGAGATCGCCAGCATTCTGTCTGCAGCAAGCAAAGGCTTCCCGCGTGGTTCTCATACACTAACAAACACATCAGCACACAAGCGGAAGCACGCGCCCTTTTCAGCCTATTACCCGGCCCTGCTGAAACATACCACCGCCTCAAACGTATGATCGGTTAGTATATATAAAAAGCTGTTGCTTAGCTTTTTATATTCAGAATGGGGAGCAAACATAGTTATGTCTCAATTAAAAAAGCGCGGGAAACGCGGCTCTCGTTCAATGCAATGGCGAGCCAACCTTGCTTCTCTCGCGCTTATACTGGGTCTTACTCTGCTGCTTGTGATGTTGGGTGTGGGTTGGATACTCAGTCATGCCAATCTTCTGGGCAGTGGTATACAATTAGATACCCGTTATAAGGTCACCGGCTCGCCTACGATTAGCGCGAGTTTCATCGATCAGGTGCTGGATACCTATAACTCGCCTGCCCATGGCAAGGGCCAGCAGCTCTATACTCTGGGCCAGCAATACAACATCGATCCCGTCTACGCCCTGGCTTTCTTTATGCACGAGAGCGGCTTTGGCACCACAGGCGTCGCCCGTGTCACGCTCTCGCTCGGCAACATTCGCGCTACCCCTGGCTATGCCAGCTACGATGGTTATCGCAAGTACAAAAGCTGGGAAGAGGGTTTCGCCGACTGGTACAGGTTGATTAAAAAGCAATATGTGCAGCAATGGAAGCTCTCCACCGTCGCCAAAATCATTCCCGTCTACGCTCCCAGTTCCGACCACAACGATGTAGATGCCTATATTCAATCCATCAAAACCGCCGTGGACTCCTGGCGCCTGGGACAGATCCAGGTATAACGCTGTCTCGCGGGTCCCCTGGATAGGGGTCAGGAGGAATAGAGAGGGAGCGCAAAAAGGCCATGACCACCTGTTCAGTCTCCTCAGGCGTTGGCGTCTCCATCAGTTGGATGCGTAATTCCTGCGCGCCTGGAAAACCGTTAGCGTAGACCTTGAAGAATTTACGCAGGGCCGGGAAGTGTTTCGTCGTGCCCCAGGTCTCCTGCCAGAGATGCATATGGTCAAGCAAAAGCTGCATCTTCTCCTCTGGCGTCTTCTCACTTAATGTCGTAGTTTCTGAAAAGAGGAAGGGGTTCTCAAAAATGCCCCGACCTACCATCGCGCCGTCTGCACCGGCTTCTGCTACTTTTTGTCTTGCCTCGTTGAGCGATTTTATATCCCCATTCCCGATAATCGGGGTCTCAGGGCTGAGTGCATCTCTTATCTCAACGACCGTTTGCAGTTTATCCCAATGGGCGGGAACTTTAGACATCTCGGAGACGGTACGCAGGTGAACAGTTAAGGCCGCAGGTTGCTGTTCAAGAACAAATTGTATCCACGCAAAATCGATGCTCCGAAAACCCAGGCGTGTTTTGACGCTTACAGGTATGAGGCCTGCCGCCCCTTCTTTGGTCGCGTCGATAATTTCTTTGGCGCGTGGCCTGTCATTGATTAAACCCGAGCAGACTCCTCTACTTACTGGACCCTGAGCCGGACAGCCCATATTCAGGTCTATGGCATTGAAGCCCATATCTACCAGTCTTTTTGCTGCTTTGAAAAAGTTCTCAGGCTGAGATCCCCAGATTTGCGCAACAAGTGGCCGCTCCATTTCGGTATAGCGCAGCCTATGCACGACATGTTTTTCTCCCTTTGAGAACATGCCCTCAACATTTGTAAATTCCGTAAAAAAGACCGCAGGTTTCCCATAGCTAGCAATCACTTGCCTGAGTACGGTATCTGTCACGTCTTCCATAGGTGCCAGAATGAAAATGGGTCTGGTCAATGTTTGCCAGAAATTGCCTGAGTTTGCGATATTCACTACCCTGACCTTTAGTTTTTCTGACAGTATAGCGCATCGAAGCATTCTCGTAAACCACGAGAGAGTTGTTTAACAATCGCCAGTAGCAGAATGGCCAGGGATAGGGTCCCTGGCCATTCTGCTACTGGCAACTATTTATTGACCGCGAATTGCTGAATAGTCTCTTCCATATAGGCATAGTGTTCTCGCAGGTGTTGGGCCATGCGGCGCAAGGTTTTGGCGGCAGTCCAGGACTCGTCATCGTGGAGCCAGACCCGCGTGCGCTGTTCAGGAGTAAGATCGCGCAGGAAGATCTCGCTGTCCATAGCACGCTCAAAGATCCGCATACAGATCTCATCCGTAGTCAGCGTGGCTGTGGGCAGTTCTGGCGCGGGCTGATCCGTTAGCCGAGAGATATACCAGTCCTCGCACTCCATAATGTGGCGCAGATGCCGGGTTAGCGACCAGCCGCCAGACGCTGGCTGTTGTTCATATAGATGCTCAGGCACGTTGGCCACCATCTCAATCACCAGCGCCCGCGCCGTTGCCGCTACATTCAGCGCGTTATCGATCGCCAGGTCGTCAGGTGCGTCTCGATCCGCCTGAAAGAGCGGCCCGTTAATGCCACTACTGCGCAACCTTTCACTGAGCACGACCTCAATCGCATCAACCTCTTCTAGAATGACAACATTGTTCTTTTTCAGCCAGCGAAGATATGTTTCGACCGCTCCAGGCGCAGCCCTGAGAGCATCTTCCGTCGTGGGCGCCGACGAGAAGCATCCCGGTAGTTTTTGGAAAAATACCATACTCTCGTTCGGCCATTCTTCAAGCAGTGCGTGAAATTGCATACTTGTACCTGCCGTTCTCAAAAACGCTAGCCTTTGCCTGAGAAAAGGCACCACTTATAACGCTGATCTACACCTTTGTGATCCAATTCTATTCTCAATCATACGTTATGCCTGGCAGGAATGCTGCAAAATGGCTACATAGTCCTATTTTACAAAAGCAGCACTGACCCTAAATGCTTGCGGCAAAAGAAGCTCGCCTGATACAATAAAACAATATCCATCGTGGTTGGACTCGCGTATAAAGAAACAGGTGGCTGGGAGCAGAGTGTGGTTAGAAGCGGCCCGCCAGGATTGGAGGCATATCTTGAAGAGACTGGTCTATAATAGCGCAAACCTGGTGTTGATCCCACAAGCTTACCTGGATAGCACCTGGAGATTCTGGCACTGGCGTCTGGACCTCTGGCAGCATCCAGAGAAGCTTATGGAAAGCACACAAAAGAACATGAAACAAACCCTGCTTTTTATTCGGCATGGGCAAACAACCTGGAATGTTGAGCATCGCCTCCCTGGGCAGCTCCTCGGCATTCCATTAAATGAAAATGGCCGCGAACAGGCTCAGCGCCTGGCTGAGGCCTTGAAAATCCTCCCGATTACCGCTGTGATCAGTAGCCCATTGGAGCGCGCGCAGGACACCGCCAGCTATCTGGCCAGAGTGCGCGAACTGCCAATCTTGCTCGATGATGATCTCAAAGATACCAACGTGGGTCCATGGGCCGGGAAGAATTATAACGAACTACGGAAAGACGATGCCGCATGGAAAGATTTTGTTCGCGACCCCAACCACGCACCTGAGGGGGTTGAGACCTTTCCCCAGGTACAGCAACGCGTGGTCGCCTCAGTTGAAAAATGGCTCAAGCGCGAGGAAACGGGCAACTATCCAGCATTTGTCGCGCACGCGGATGTTGTCAAGCTGATCCTGGCCCATTACATGGGTCTGGAAACAGTACGGGCAGGCTGGATCAATATTGATAATGCCTCGGTGAGCATTGTTGAACTTGAGCCTGAGCAACAGGCGCACGTAGTAGCTATCAGTTGGAGTCCACGGCCTGGTTGGCTGAAACCACCTGTGTCAGTGCCCGCACCGACTGAGGAGGCACCCGCGCAGCCAGTCGCCAATGAAACACAGGAATAAAGATAGACCAGCAAACCAAAAAGCAAGCTTTTTATCCTGAGGAGCTTCTTCCTCGTTTTTGTAGAAGGGAAGCACACAATGTTTGATCCACGTGATCCATATGAACGTCTCTGGTGGCACTATGATTCGCGACGCCCACTCTCAGTGGCTCAAATTGTCGCGCTGGGTAGCGCCGATGTGTATACAGCGTCCCTCGTCTGGCTGCTGCTCGAAAACGGCTCTTCGTTGACCGTGGCCGGTCCAACCGATCCACAGCCGGGCATTGGCAAGACGACTACTCTGAACGCCCTTCTACAATTTCTCCCGGAGGGCACGGCTCTGGCGTATATGTCCGGGATGTATGAGGACTTTGCTTTCACCCAATTGCCCGATATCGAGCCAGACAAAACCTATGCCCTTTGTAATGAGGTGAGCGATCATCTGCCAATCTATATGTGGGGACGCATCGCGCAGCGTTTCCTGACTCTACCCACGCAAGGCTACCATATCGCAACCAGCGTCCACGCGGACACCATCGCCGAAGTTGTCCATATGTATCAGCGTTCGCTACGTGTGCCCGTCAAGGATATTCGCCGTCTGGGGCTGGTCATCAATATTGGGCTGGCCGGGCACGTCTATCCTTTACGCAGGCGCTGGTTTACCACGCATTTCTTTAAACCCCAGATCGATCCCGCCTGCCCGGATAAAGTCGTACCTGTGGCACTTTCAACCTGGAACGAGGTCGAAGATACCTTTGAACATGCTAATCAGGCTGTGCTGGACGACCTTGCTGGCTGGCTTGGCATGACACCCGCTAGTTTCTCGCTGGCTCTGCAAAAACGCGTGGCTTGTCTGACAGAATTCTCCCAGGAGCAGGGTTTAAACGTGCAAGATATGTACGAGGCAATCGAGCTGGTCCGTCTCGACGATGACTCTAGGCCCCAGCCCTGATCTTGAAGAATTTTTTTTAGCTGCCGATTGTTGTAAGAAATGAAATAGTGAAATGAGATTTTGAAAGGAGACTGACTGCTATGCTGCACAATCTGCTGATAGCAAGCGAGGGGCGCTGGCCCCGCATCTGCAATGGGTAAAAAACTAAAAGACGATACCAGGAAAGGATAAATACACCTGTATGAGTTATGCTGTTGCCATGCTCAGTGTTCATACGTCTCCGCTGGCTCTGCCAGGAAGCGCTAAAGATGCCGGAGGCATGAATGTCTACATCTGCGAACTGGCCCTCGAACTGGGCCGCTCCGGGATTGCGGTCGATATTTTCACTCGCCGCACCCAGGCGAATCAGCCTGAAATTGTTGTTCTGGGTCCACGCGTACGCGTTATCCACATTGAGGCCGGACCTGCCGTGCCTGTCTCCAAGCACAATCTTTATCCCTATCTCTCCGCCTTTACCCGCCATATCGAAGAGTTCTCCAAACGCGAGCAGCGCAGTTACGATTTACTGCACAGCCATTACTGGCTCTCTGGCGTGGCCGCTCAACGCCTGGCTCGGCGCTGGCACATCCCTCATGTGACCATGTTTCATACGCTGGCTCATTTAAAGCAACTGGCTAATCCCAATGAAGCCGAGCCTACACTGCGCCTGGAGATGGAGCAGCAATTGATCCAGCATGCCGATCGAATAATCGCCGCGACTCAAGACGAGAGATCGCAGATTATCCACCATTGCGGCGCCATTCCTGAGCGCGTTGAGGTGATCCCCTGCGGGGTTGATCTGAGCCGCTTTGTCGCTTATGAGCGCCAGCAAGCGCGTAAACGCCTGAACTGGCAGGCCGAACAACCAGTTCTGCTCTTTGTGGGACGCCTCGACCCCTTTAAAGGGCCTGACATGCTGCTAAAGGTGGCATCCTTGATGCAGACACAGGCTCAAGTCGTGGTGGTCGGTGGCAATGCCGCTGGCGACCCGGAAATAGAGCAATTACGCCAACTGGCTCGCGAACTGGGCATTCAGCAACGTGTGCGTTTCCTGGGAGCTCTCCCACAGGAGGAACTACCGCTCATCTACAGCGCCGTTGATGTGACCGTTATGCCTTCTTATCACGAAAGCTTTGGCATGGTCGCCGTCGAATCGCTGGCCTGTGGCACACCCGTGGTCGCCACACGCGCGGGTGGGCTGCTGACCGTCATTAGACATGGCGAGACCGGCTATCTGGTACCGCGCGCGCCGGACCTCTTCGCTGCATGCCTTGACGGCCTGCTCAATGATCCTGCCACTCTGCAAGCTATGGGCGCAGCCGCGCGTCCCTCTATCCTGCGCTATAGCTGGCAAAGCGTCGCCAGCTTGATGAGTACGATCTACGAGGATGCTTTGTACGAGTCAGCTACAAGACATGCCCAGGCTGTGCTTGTCTGATTTTTCTAGAGTTTCGGCGGGTCGCTTTGCCCGCCGAAACTCTCTCGCCAGATCCGCTTCATTCCAAAACAGACCCATAGCATGTCATCCTTGATTTTGCAAAATCAGGGATGGCTCCTGACTGGATATGCCGCAAGCATAGAAAACCTCTTGCCGCCTATGCTTTGAACATGTATGCTTAAAGAAATGCTGTAGCAACGCTTTGAGAGGTTTTATGAAAATACTTATTCTCGGCGGGACAATCTTTCTGGGTCGTCACCTGGTGGAGGCCGCTCTTGAGCATGGGCATACAGTAACGCTCTTTCATCGCGGAGAGCATGGCCCACAGCTTTATCCCCAGATCGAACACTTGCATGGAGATCGCTGGCATAATCTGGAACTGCTAGAGGGACGGTCGAGAAATCAGGCAGCGGCCTGAAACTCCGTTGGAAACACTTGAGAACGGGCAAGGACATGCAGATTGTGGACGACAGCGCACCGACGCAGATCGAAGAGATTTTTGCGCACTCCCTGATAACGAGCGCGACGACCTTGCCACTGACCCACATGAGCAAGGGTATGTTCGACGGCTACCCGCTCGCGCAGTTTGGCCCGTCCTTGTGATGTCTGCTGGCGTTGGCGTAACTCGATGAGCAAGGCTTCATCGGGATGAATACTCACACTGCGTCCTTTGATACTCGTTGTATATTGGATTTTCAAGGGACACTGCGCGCAGGTCTCCTTGGGAAAGTGGACCACACCACCAGGCACAAAAGGCATCTCCTGTTCAGCCGGACAGCGGATGACCTGCCGCTCCCAGTCCAGGGTAAACGTCTGCTTGGAAAAGTGTTTGCTCTCACGCACTGGCCAGGCTTTGCAGTACACCTCCAGATCGTCGTTCCGCTCACGCACCAAATGGCTGCTTAAATAGGCCCGGTCAATATGCAGTTCCTTTAAACAGACCTCTTGCCGCTCCAGATCTTCGCTGATAGCTGGTGTGACACTGGCTTCCGGGACATTGGCTGGCGTGATTCCCACCACGCGGATGAGACCTGTATCCAGATCATGCAGCACATGGCGTTTGTACCCATCCACCAGCACACTGCGGCTTTTGCGTCCATGGCGCATTTGCTCATCTTCAATGCTAATGCGTCGATCTTTGGCCACCCCCTTGATCAAGCTGGCTTTGCCTTTCTCGTTGATCTGCACATCTTGTTCCTGAACCTGTTCAGCAATCTTTACGCCCTGCTGCGCAACTGCTTTTTCCTCTTGATCTGCCAGGGTTTCTACCCAGGTTTGCACCGCAGACAACACCTGCAAGACCAGTTCCAAGGCGTCGTCTTTCTGCAGTTGTTGATCCCAGTCGCGATCCAGCGCCGCTTTGAGGCTGGTGCCGCAGACAAGTTCTGCCCCAGCTTCTTTTGCCACTTCGGCCAGATCCCGTCCCTGCTGGTCGGCCACAACGCGCATGACCTTTTTGAGCGCGTGCCCTATGAGATTACAGGTGTCTTCTACTCGTCCCGCTCCCCACAACGGGCTACTATCCAAGGCGGCACGTAAGGCCCGTGGGCCAAACGCCTGGCTTTGGTTGGCGATTTCGATGGTTTGTTCGATCATTCGTCGATCCATCTGCCCTTCAATGAACCGCTGGCGAAAAGCCACCAGTGTACCTTTGCTGAACGGTGCTTGATCGGTGTCCAGGCAATCGAGCACCAACTGCCATCGGCGATCCATGAGCATGGCTTCGATTACCTCATCGTCTGATACGCCGGTGTAGGCTTGTAGGATCGTTGCCAGAGCCAATTGTGCCGGGGCTACCGGTGGTCGCCCTCGCTCGGCTTTACGATACAGGTTTGCTAATTCTTCCTGAAACGCTTCACTCAGCAATTTGTGCCGATGTTGACGTAAAAATACAAACAATTTCGCTTTCCTGATCCGTTTCATCACCTGCTCTTCTTGGTTGGAGAGCTCAACTGGTGGTTGCCAAAGTGATGGTTGCATGACCTTTCTCCTTGCTTCGTTCATTTCCTTGTTCCGTTTTCCTCTGACTTCTCCATGATCCTTGCCCATTTTCAGAGCGATCTTGACATGACTCATCTCTTTACGATATGATTCATATTATGAACGAACGAAAAACATCTCCGAGCCGACTGAGGCAAGAACATATGGAACGGACGCGCGATCTGATCATGGAGGGACTGATTCGCACCATGGCCAAGGGTGCAGTGACCTGGTCCATTCCTGAGGTCGCGCGTGAGGCAGGCGTATCGGTGCCGACCATCTATCGCTACTTTCGCACCAAGCAAGAGCTGGTCGAGGGGCTGAGCACCTATGTCGTGCGCAAAGCTGGTCTGGCCGCGATGCAACCACCACAAAATCCTCAGGAACTGGTCGCTATGGTGCGTGAAATGTACATACGCTCAGAAGGCATGAGCGAGGCGATGAAAATGGCCTCGGTGAGCGAACTGGCCCAGGAAATCCGCAAGGAGTCGATCCCTGTGCGTCTCAAAATGATCGAGGCAGCTCTCACTCCTGTTCTTCCCTCGTTTTCTGAGCAAGAACGGGTCTACCTGGTGCGCATGGTCCTGCTGCTCACGTCGTCGGCGCTGATTCGCGCGTTCGATCAGTATCTCAAACTTGCAGGAACCGAGGCCGCCAATACGATCAGTTGGGCGATCTTTGCGCTGACACGCGCAGGTTCATTCCACGAAGAAACGCCGCAAGCATCATCCGAGTTGAAGCACAGCGAGGACAAGTGATGTCCCTCTTTTGGTAAACAAAGCGGATGGAGTGCGAACGAATACCATCTCTCTTGAGAAAGGCATTTTTTATGTATACTTCTTCATTGCATGAGAGTCAGCAGTACGACCGGGCGGCCATAGGAGGCAAAGCGCTCAATCTAGGCGAACTGATCTCGGCGGGACTGCCAGTTCCCTCAGGTTTCCTCGTGCTGACTTCAGCCTATGCGTGCTTCGTAACAACGAACTATCTACAAGCAGAAATCGAGCGGCTGGCACAGAGCGTTTGTCCAGATGACCCTGCCACAGCCGAAACAGCTGCGCAGGCTCTTGCAGAACGTTTCGAGCAAGGAGTACTCCCCGCCGAGGTTGAAGCGGCTGTGCTCGCTGCCTATCAACAACTCGATGCACCTACCGTTGCGGTGCGCTCTTCGGCCACGGCTGAGGATCTGCCCGGCGCATCCTTCGCGGGCCTGCAAGACACGTTCCTGGGTCTCAGCAGTGCCGCGGAGGTGGTATCTGCGCTCAAACGCTGCTGGGCCTCACTTTGGAGCGCACGGGCATTGATGTATCGCACGCACCAGCACATCGCCCATCACACGGTGCAGATGGCCGTGATTATGCAGCAGATGGTCGAGTCCAGCGCTTCAGGTATCCTCTTCACCTGCAATCCCGTCACGGGCATGCGCGATGAAATGATCATCAACGCCTCCTGGGGCCTGGGTGAAGCAATTGTCAGCGGACAGGTGAATCCCGATACGATTACCCTCGACAAGCAGAGCGGGCAGGTAAAATGTCTTGACGTGGCTGAAAAGCTGGTGATGACCGTTCCGACGGCTGACGGCGTGGCGACACAGGCGGTGCCTTTCGCATTGCGCCAACAACCCGTGCTCTCATCGCCACAGATTGCCCGGTTGTTTGAACTTGGCAAGAAAATCGAGCAGCACTTTGCTGCACCACAGGATATTGAATGGGCCATTGCCGGTGATCAGGTCTTTCTCCTGCAAGCCCGACCCGTGACCACCCGGTCGGACAGGCAAACGGTCACGGTGCGTCAGGAAGAACTGCTTGTGCCCGGCGACGACGCCTGGGAGCAGCGCGAGAAACCAGAAGTTCACCCATACGACCTCTGGACGCGCACAAATCTCGGCGAGAACTTTCTCGACCCGGTTACTCCGCTGAGTGCAACCCTCTGGCCAACCTTCTTTGTGCTTGGGCACCTGCCCTCAAAGGAAGAACGCGCTCCCGGAGCACCTCCTCTGCCAATGCCCGGCGAACGCTTCTATGGGCGCATGTATGTGAACGAGGGCGCGGTCATCCATGGCGCGCTTGAGATGGGCATACCGACCAGCTTTCTCGACATGACCTGGGGCAGCAGTGGGCGCGGCATACGCAGCTCCGACGACACCATTCACTTCTTGCGCGGGCTTCGTCGCCTCCCCTCGATGATTGGCGAAGCGCGCAAAACGGCGAAAGAGCAAGCCAAACAGCGACCAGAGACGCCCAAACAACCCAAACAGAAACAGCCGCGCAGAAGTCCCGAGCAGTTTTTCGCGCAGATCGATGCCTGGGTTGAAGGATTTCAGTGCCTGGATCTGTCCCAAATCGACGATCATGCACTCTGGGACTACGTACCTCTTTGGATCGAGCACGGCAAAGACATACTGCGACCCATCCTTGTGACATCCGTACTCGCCGGGATCTCGTTCTACTTCCTAGAGCGCAATGTGAACAAATGGACGGGCCAGGCAGGTCAGGCCACGGCGCTGGTGCAGGCACTCTCTGGCGTCTATACCGCTGAGGTAGGATCGATGCTCTGGCAGATGGCGCGGACCTTGAGTGAGGCGGGACTCGCGGGATCTGTGCAGGAACATTCCGCTGAAGAAGCACTAGAACTGTTGCGAGTACGAACGGAGGCGCAGCCTTTCCTCGCCGAGTTCGAGGCCTTTCTCCAGCGTCACGGCTATCGCTGTCCCAACGACGCGGAACTGCACAATCCGAGTTGGGCCGAGCAGCCCGCACAGGTCATCGAGATGTTGAAGAGTTACCTGCGCATGGACGAGAGCGCCCCCCCCCTGGCCACCGAGCAGCGCCGAAAGCTCGAACGCGAGGAAACCACAAAGCGTCTCAAAGCGCAGATCAACCCTTTGCGACGTCCCTTGTTCAACTGGCTGCTCAAGCAGGCTCAGGACAAAACACGTCTGCGTGACAATAACCGTTCTTACGTGGCGAAGTTCTTCTTTCCCATGCGTCTTTTGCTCACCGAATTCGGGCGACGCTGGACTGCTCGGGGCTGGCTCGCCGCTCCCGATGACATCTTCTTCCTGACCCTCTACGAGATTAACGATATCATCAGCACAGAGAATCCCCTCACGCTCGGCACCAACCCGCTTACGACAACCGCCGCGCGCCGAACCGCCTTCGATTACTGGCATACGATCAGCGCGCCCGCAGCCCTCGGACCCGGCGGTGTGCCCCTGCCTGATCCCCAGCCCACGGGTGACTACCTGCAAGGGCTGCCCGCCAGCGCTGGCCGGATACGCGGTACTGCGCGCCTGGTTGAGAGCATCCACGAGGCGGCAACACTTGTACCAGGAGAAATCCTCGTCACACGGGCTACCGATCCTGGCTGGACACCCATTTTCCCTCTCGTCAGCGGTCTCGTGCTGGAAACAGGCGGTCTGCTCTCTCACGGAGCCATCATCGCTCGCGAATATGGGGTTCCAGCCGTGATTAATGTGCCAGGTGCCCTCAGTAGCATCAAAAACGGGCAAATGATCGAAGTTGATGGGGCGAGTGGGCGCGTCTATCTGGATCTGAGTGAGAGCGATGGGACGCATGAGAGCCTCTCCCTTAACAAAACTGGGAGCCGAGGATGGGAGCCGAGCAGGATCAGCTAGGCCATCTATCGTTGGGAAAACGGAGGAAGCTGTGGTGGATCGGACTCAGTCTGATCCACCACAGCTTCCTCCTACTTTTGTAGTAAAGAATGCAAGTTCCAGCTTTCACACAATCTTGCGATTTCTCGACCGACGCTCTAGAGGGACGCACATGGGACGCGGTTATCGATACAAGCGGCTATATTCCTGCTAACGTCTCCGCAGCGGCCCGGCAATTGGCGCATGCGGTTGGACAGTATGTATTTATCTCAAGCATCTCTGTATATCCCGATGTCAGTGTGCCTGGTCTGGACGAAAGCGCGCCAGTCAGTACATTGACGCCAGAACAGTTGCGCGAGGCGCAGAGTATTACTCCACCAGCCAGAGGCGTGGTCGCGCGCATCTATGGCGAACTATACGGAGGACTCAAGGCGCTGTGTGAACAGGCTACCGCAGAGGCACTGCCCGGACGCACCCTGACTATCCGTCCGGGCCTGATTGTCGGTCCCTATGATTACAGCGACCGCTTTACCTACTGGGTAGCGCGTATCGCGCGCGGTGGCGAGATCCTCGTGCCGGGCCGACCAGAACATACTATGCAACTCATCGACGTCCGCGACCTGGCCGCGTGGACTATTCGCATGGTTGAAGCTGGTCAGATGGGCACGTACAATGCCACTGGTCCCACTCAACCACTTACCATGGCCGAAGTACTGACAGCCTGCCAGAGCAATGGCGCGCACAATCTCACCTTAACCTGGGTAGACGAAGCCTTCCTGCTCGCGGAAAAGATCCAGCCCTGGGGTCAACTCCCCCTTTGGCTACCCGAAACGCCGGAAAACGCTGGCTTTGCCGCTATCAGTATCACCAGAGCCCTTCACGCGGGTCTCACCTTCCACCCGCTTAGCGAAACATGCGCCGCCACTCTCAACTGGGAACGCACACTGCCTGAACATCGAGAATGGCAGGCTGGTCTGACTGCCAGTGATGAAGAACGCCTGCTTAAAACATGGCACAAGCAGGCTAACACGCACTAGCCAGCATCAGCCAGGCACCCTGGCATGCTTTCCTGGAGACGCATCTTCGCCAGCCGACTCATGAGAACAAGCTGGCTAACTTTTTCTGCTTGCCCATGCGAACTGGCCTGAGCATCCTGAGCAAAACTGATGTGTAGCTAGCCAACGAACATATAAGGGGACGAGAATGTAGCCCGCACACTACCTCTCGTTCTCTCGCTTCTTCAATCATTCTAGAGTTAGAAATAAAGAACCATCGAGCACCATTAAGCAATGCGTAAAAGCGAGAAAACTATGGTACTTTACGCAAGAGAGGGAACAGCTTTCCATGAGCTTTTCAGACAAATTCGCGCTTTATCTCCAGCAACGCGCGCAAGATCATGCCTTCTCAGGGGTTGCCTTAATCACGCGTGGTAGTTCCCAGCTGTTTACGGGCGCTTATGGCTATGCCAGCCGCGCCTGGAAGATTCCCAACACCCTATCTATGCGCTTTGACACCGCTTCAGTCACCAAGCTTTTTACAGCCGTCGCCATCTTACAACTAATCGAGCAGGGGCACCTGGCCTTTGAGACACCTGTTATCGATTTTCTTGATCTGCGGGATACATCCATTGCGCCTACGGTAACTGTCTACCACCTGTTGACCCATACGTCAGGGATTGCCGATGATGCTGATGAGGAGAGCGGGGAAAACTATGCCGCTATCTGGCAGACCAGGTCCAACTATCTGGTACAGGAGACAATTGACTTTCTCCCCCAATTCGCTTACAAGCCAGCCAACTTTCCGCCCGGTCAGGGGTGTCGCTACTGCAATTGTGGCTATGTGTTGCTGGGCTTGCTTATCGAAAAGGTCAGCGGCCTGACCTATCGGAACTATGTGTGCCAGCACATCTTCGCCCCGGCTGGCATGCTCCGCTCCGACTTTTTTCGCATGGACCTGGCCAATGACGAGGTCGCCGAGGGCTATGATCCGCTTCGTGATGAACAGGGGGCTATCGTGGGCTGGAAGAAAAATATCTATGCGTACCCACCCATTGGCTCACCTGACGGTGGCGCACACGTTACCGCGGGCGACCTGGACCAGTTTCTACGTCAATTGAAAGCCGGCGCTTTACTCTCCGCTCCATTCATGCAGGCCTTTTTCACTCCTCAAGTACTTCACCACACCACACCAGAATGGAAGCAAATGTACGGCTATGGAGTGCGCTTCGCCGTTGACGAAAATGGGCAGATTATCTTTGTAGAAAAAGGGGGCATCAACGCAGGTACAAGCGCGGTACTCCGCCACTATCCCGCTCGCGATATCAACGTAGTCCTGCTGGCAAATATCCAGGACGGCGTGTGGGAACCACTCAAAACGATCCATCGTCTGCTGATGGCGGATGAGGAGTCCACAGCATAGACGCACGCCGCATGGAGCGGAGTCAACTCGTTACGCAGGGAAAGCCGGCTTATCTAGCGATCCCCCACATGCTCATTCGCGCAAGCCGACCCGCTCGCCTGCGACTCACGCCAGCATGAACACAATGCTCATAGTGGTACGCAACATCCAGGCCAGAACCGCTACAAGCCTCGCGCAAACAGGGCTAGAGCTGGCTCGGCAGATAACGCCGGTACTTATTGCGCGGCCCCTGATAATCGGGCGCGTTATGCTCGACAAAGATAATCGTCTTTACATTACCGCGCACAGTAAAATCTCCCACTACGCGCATCCAGCGCGGCTTGAGCAAGGCCACCAGCTCGTCCAGGATCAGATTCGTGGATGCCTCGTGGCTGATCTGGCGATTGCGGAAGGCGTTGATATAGAGCTTCAGGCTTTTCATCTCAACCACATACTGATCCGGCACATAGTCAATCACAATCGTCGCGAAATCAGGAAAGCCCGAACGTGGGCAGAGACAGGTAAACTCCGGGATCTCAAAATGCGTGATATAGTCACGCTCCGCGTTAAGATTAGGCCATGCCTCTAATTGATTCGCCCCTATCTCATCCATGCCATAGCGTCCCGGCACCCGCGAACGCTGTTCCTCGTTCTCCATTTCTCCAGTTTTCTCCTTATAAAATTGCCAGCCCAACCTGGGTAGCAATAGCTCACTCAATACTCTGCCAGGGTCCGGGAGAGATGCTCCCAGATCATCTGCTCTGCACTTTAGAAAGGCGGCGCACATCTTAAACGGAGTGTGACAGAGGACAACAATAGCAGAATGCCGCGCAAGAATCGTAGCACAGACCGCTGCATACGACAAGCCGGCAGAGGCTACACGAGTGGTGGCAACGGCAGCTTGATCTCCTGACCGGCGGTATAGCGAACGCGCTCTTTGCGCTCAAAGACTGTCACGCCGCCCGTACCATAGACCGTCCATACGCCTGCGTGACCGATCAGCCCTGTCGAACCATCCACGCCCACTGTGGTCGTCCCCTGCTTATGGTTCAGCGAAGAGAGCATGACTTTGGGGATCTCGTCAAAATGCGGAATAATCAGTAGGCCCGGTGCCAGGCCTAGCGCGGCTGTGGTCTGCCAGAGCTTGGGGAAATCGACAAGCCTGGCTCCCATAGCCATTGCCCCGGCTGAGCAGCCCGCGACCACTCCACCACTATGATAAATCTCGGCAATCGCCTCCCAGGCCGGCGTACCCCGCAGGGTCTCCAGCAGATAGCGCGGCTTTCCACCAGAAAAATACACAAAATTCGCGCGCGCAATACGCTCCACTAGCTCAGGCTTCAGCGCATCCTCGCGCGTCAGCAGCATCACTGCCTCAACCTCAGCCCCCAACGAACCAAAATGCTCCTGCCCCATCTTCGCCCAGCGCTCTGGCACGCCACCTCCGTCCGGCGCTGAAGCAGTCGGCAGAATCACCACACGCGGCTGCCCCTGAACATGCGCGAGTAATTTCTGATCAAGCGGCAAAATAGGCGCCAGAAACTCGCCTGAGCCAACGAGCGCGATTGTGCCAGTGGTTGGTGATGTCGTCATGTAATGATCCTTTATTGTATAGTGCCAAAGATAGTTTTGATCTGCTCAATCTTTTTAACAATCAAGCTGGTATTATTCTTCCAATGGCCTTGGCCTCCATGTCCGTCTCGGTTGAGTCCAGGATCGGACTGGCTTTTTCTGGTCGGGTTCGAGAACAAGAGGCGGTTCTTTATAAGGCAAACCTACAACCGGCCCTGTGTAAAGCCCGACTGTATTTGCTTTGCCGAGATCAGCATCGCCAGGCGGGCGGTCCTGGATCTGGACGGCGCGCGCGACAATAGCAGTAATATTGTCAGGACCACCGTTCTCGTTTGCCAGCTCTATCAGGTAATAGATGCTTTCCTGCGGCGTAAACAGGCTAACAATGCGCTGCAAATCCTTCTCGTTTACCAGGTTCCAGAGGCCATCGGTACAGAGGATTAGAGTGTCGCCTTCTTCGAGGTCCGCGCCGAATAGATCAACCTGTACATCTGGTTGCATACCCAGACCGCGAGTAGCAAGATCGTGTTGAAAATGCCACCGCGCTTGTTGCCTGCTTAGCAAGCCAGCACCTACCATTTCCTCCACCCACGAATGGTCTCGCGTAATCTGGCGCACGCTTGAGCCCCGTATGATATATGCCCGGCTATCACCGACATTGGCGATATAAGCCCTCCTACCAATTAATACAGCAGTAACACAGGTAGTACCCATACCGCGGCGCAATATGTTTTCTGCCGCTCGTTGACGGATGGCCTCATTCGCACGCCGCATGGCTTGCAGGAGTGATTTTGGAATATAATCGCTCTCGTCCTGGTAATAGGCCTTGCTCACCATATCGACAGCAATTTCACTGGCCACATCTCCCGCCGCGCGCCCACTTATTCCATCGGCCACAACGAACAATGCGCCCTTGCGCGTCATCACCTGTGAATCTTTCGGAATGACATAGGCCATATTATCCTGGTTATGCTCACACTTACGGCCAATATCGGTTAGCTGCGCAACATCGAGCCTTAGTTGCGGGAATGAACGTGACGATTCCCTGAATCTCTGTACAAAGGCGACTTGAAGCGGCTGGTACACGCGTAATATGTTACTGGCCCGTTTATAAAATTCTTCTACCTCTGGCTGAAGAATTACTGCCTGTTGATACATACTAAGGGCCTCAGCATCGCGCTTTGCGACAAATAGCATGGCTCCCTTTTTCGCGTAAAGTGAGGCTTTATACTGACTATCAGCGCAAAGGTTAATAGCCTGGTCATAGAGCACTAAACTCTCATTTATCTGGTTGAGTTTTTCAAGCGCAATAGCTTTATTCACATAAAGATCAATATCAGCCAGCTTCGGATCTAGCTCAACAGCCTTGTCAAAAGATGCCAGGCATTCCTGATAGCGTTTTGCCAGCAAGAGAGCGTGCCCTTTGCCCAGGTGAGCACTCGCGTAATCTGGTTTTAGCTGAATGATTCGCTCACAAAGCGCGATAGCTTCAGGATAGCGCTTTTCCCGGTAATACTGATAGACCCTGGTCAAAAGCTCCTGTGCTTGTAATTCATTTATCACTATCTCAAGACGCTCGACTACATCGTAGAGGGCATCATCTTCGCTCTCCCACCTGGTAATTGGCCTGGCATCTTTGGGTAGGGCCTGGATAACTGCGAATGGTGTGCCTTTCCAGTGCGTCGGGCGCAGGATAATTGGCACGACCCTGGCCTCCTGCCTGGCGTGGCGGACCATGGCCTGCGCCATCTCTGTGCTATAACAATAGTCTGAGGCAATGAAATCGGGGCTGACCAGGAGCAGAATCATCCCCGCTGTATTCAGATGTTTTTCAATCTCTGTTTGCCAATCTTCACCGGCGTTAATATCCGCATCGCTCCAGAGCGCAATCAAGCCCTGCCGCTGAAGAGGCATAAGATGCGTCTTCAGGTTCTGCATTAATGGTTGATCTTTGCGCGCATAGCAGCAGAAGATTTCTATTGGGGATGCGCCAGGAGGCGTACCTGGCTCTTTTGACTCATTATACATGCAAATAACCAGTATCACAAAAAGAAAGTACGATAAATTCAGGTCCGCATATGCTCCAGTATACGCTGAAAAATTTCCACTGACAATACATGTACGTATATCAAATCAAGCTGATACATGGAGATTATGGCCGCGCGAGGGACGAGCGGGAGTACACTGCTTTGCCGCAAATTCTTCCAGGAATGTAGATGCCGCGTGTATTACTAATTGGCGATTCCGCTTACATAGTGTATAATATACACAACAATTCTACCGGATAGGAGCCTTTTCTATGATAGGCATTGATGCTCATCCTTACCTGGCTATCGATATAGGTGGAAGCAATACACGCTTAGGGCTTTTTCCATCGCTGGAGATGCCAGATTTTACGCTACTGGGTGAATTTCCGACGCAGTCGTCGTACATAGATCAGCTCGCACAAATAAGCGCGGTACTACGAGAACAGCAGGTGGACGCGCTAGCGGGCGCGGGAGTGTCGGTGGGAGCGCGAGTAGCGCGGGATGGGCGCAGTATCGTCTTCGGGCCAAATTTCCCAGGCTACCTCGATCGACCTTTCGCTGCTGACCTGGAAGCGCGCCTGGGCTGTCCGATCCGGCTGGGACACGATACAGTCTGCGGCCTGCTGGGTGAGCGACGCTTTGGAGTGCTACGCAAGATAGAGCGGGCGGCGTATCTGACCATTTCGACAGGCACGGGCGCGGCCATTCAGTTGGGCAAGAGCGAGACAACGCTGATCTCCTCAATTGAATTTGGTCACCAGGTGCTGGACCACAACGAACGGCTCTGTCTCTGCGGTCAGACTGGCTGCCTGGAAACCTTTACCGGTGGACGCCAGCTAGAACTGCGCTATGGCCAGCCTATTTCGGCTTTCGCTGATGCCTCTTTCTGGCAGGCCTTTTCCTCTAAACTCGCCCCCGGCCTGCTCAACCTTGCCCTCCTGACACGCATAGATGTCGTCGCGGTCAGCGGTGCCATCGCTCTGGAGAACGAATTATTGCTTCCTCTCGTGCAACAGAAAGTCGATGCCCTGCTCAAATGGGGACGCCTGTCGCTGGTACGCGCTGAACTCGGAATATATGCCCCCCTGGTCGGTGCCATGTCCCTGCTGGCTGTAGCGGAAGAGACTATTCTGCATTAGTTCCAGGACTTCCTTCCTCTTTTTCTCTGGCACAAGTCCTTTGATCCTCTTGTTTTCTGGCATTTGCCCGATTAGAGAGACGTAAGGGAGGCATGCGATTTCCCTTTGGAAAGAGGAAGAGAGCTATGCGCCAATTTGAGAATTATACTCCACAGGCTCAGCAGGCCATAACCTATGCACGCGAGATCGCTGTGCAATTTCAACACCGGATGATCGGCCCTGAACATCTTCTCCTGGGCATCATCAGAACGCGCGACGTAGTTATAGAGGCGCTCTTCGCGCGCTTACAGGTAGATACTATGCGACTATGCCAGGCCATAGGTTTTGTGATTGGGCGCGGAGCAAACAAGACCATGACCGATGACCCGGCGTTCAATGCTTTAACGCAAGCCGCCCTTGCGCGCGCCGAAAGTGAGACAGCCGAGGCAGGAGAACTCTGGACAGGCATCGAGCACCTGCTCTTAGGGGTACTGGATGACGATGAAAGCGTCGCGGTCAGTGTGCTGGAGAGCTTTGATGTCACACTCTTCTCAGTACGCCAACACCTGCAGGCACTCTTCCGCTATGGGCGCGAGCAGGCGCAATTCCTGGCGCAACATCAGGTGCGCTACGCGGAAACCCCGCTCCTGAATCAGGTCAGCCGCGATTTAACAGCCGAGGCATTGCTAGGCGAACTCGACCCCTTGATTGGACGCGCCACTGAACTGGAACGAACCATGCAGATTCTCTCGCGGCGCACAAAGAATAATCTGGTGCTCATCGGTCCCGCCGGTGTAGGCAAAACAGCCCTGGCCGAAGGGCTGGCCCAGCGTATTGTCGAGGGCAAGGTACCAGAGAACCTGCTGCAGACGCGCGTGGTCCTGCTGGATGTCAGTCTGCTGACAGTGGGCGCACGCTTTCGCGGAGACTTTGAGGAACGGATCAAAACGCTAATGCAAGAAGTCGTGCAGGCAAAGAATCTGATCGTGGTCATCGACGAACTTCAGACATTGCTGGGCACTGGAGTAGCCGATGGGTCGGTAGACATGGCAAATATGTTTAAACCTATGCTCGCGCGTGGCGAATTCCGTTGTATCGGCGCCGCGACATTCGACGATTATCGCAAAACCATCGAGAATGATCCAGCTCTAGAACGGCGTTTCCAGCCAGTGACGATTGCCGAGACTACTCCTGAAGAAACACTGGAAATCCTGCGCGGACTGCGCCCGCGTTATGCCAGTTTTCACCAGGTAACCATTACCGACGAAGCCCTCCAGGCCGCTGTCCAGATCTCAAATCGCTACTTACAGCAGCGCTATCAGCCCGACAAGGCTATCGATCTGCTGGACGAGGCCGCGGCGCGGGCCTGCGTTCATCTGGCGCTAGTGCCTGAGACAGTACGACGCTTGCGTGAGTTGCTGGTGCGCCTCAGACAATGGAAAGATGTGGCGATTCAGAGGCACGACTATCCTATGGCCCTATACAGACGTAATCAGGAGATCCGCTGGCGCCAGGTACTTTTCGAACACGAACAGCAATGGTATGTCTCGCGCGCCGGGCGACGACCCGTGGTGACTGCATGCCAGATCGCTGAAATCGTAGCGCTCTGGACAGGTATCCCTCTCGGGCAGATTACAATCTCGCGGGCTGAACATCTCTTGCGCCTGGAAGAGGAACTGCATCGGCGCGTAATCGGGCAGCACGAGGCTATTCAGGTGGTAGCCCGCGCGGTACGCCGAGCCTACACCGATATTCGCGACCCGCGCCGTCCGATTGGCTCGTTCCTTTTTGTTGGTCCAACCGGCGTAGGCAAGACTGAACTGGCGCGCGCCCTGGCCGCGACATTGTTTACCGATGAGAACGCGCTGCTAACCCTGGATATGTCCGAATTCATGGAACGCCACCAGGCCTCGCGCCTGCTCGGCTCTCCCCCCGGCTATGTTGGCTATGATGCCGGGGGACAGTTGACCGAATTTGTGCGCCGCCGTCCCTATTGCCTGCTGCTCTTTGATGAGATCGAGAAAGCCCACAGCGATATCTTCGATCTGCTCTTGCAAATCCTTGAGGATGGTCGTTTGACCGACGCGCATGGGCATGTCGTTGATTTCAAAAACACATTTGTGATTATGACCTCCAATCTGGGGACCAGCCATTTCCAGCCTTCGCCCATGGCCTTTAGCGATCCCAGAAAGAGAAGCCATTCTATGCTCTCTCTGATGCGCGAGCAAGCTCTCTGCGCAGCCAGGAACTTTTTCCGTCCCGAACTGTTTAATCGCATCGATGAACAAATCTTTTTCCACCCGTTGGAGTTGAGCCACCTGCGGCAGATTGTCGATCTGTTTATTCTTGATACAGGCCGACGCCTGGCTCAACAGTCGCTGGAATTAGAAGTCACGCCAGCCGCGCGCGATCTGCTGGTCACGCGTGGCTACGATCCAGCCTGCGGAGCTCGCTCTCTACGCCGCACCATACAACGTCTGCTCGAAGATCTCCTGGCTGAAGCCATCCTGCACAACGAGCTCATTTCCGGCAATCTGGCCGTCGTTGATGCACAGGATGGCGAAATGGTAGTGCATGCGCGGATCGCGGTACCCAGTGGCAGCCAGGCGAAAAGGCACCTGTAGCTCTGGCGCGAGCTTAATACCATTTTTCGCCTGCTACAAGCTTACCTCAATCCATCGCTCGCTGAGATTGTAGCGCTAGCAACGCACATTCTCAGCGCACGCCCGGCCTGGCGCGGGTGCAGTAGAGTGAGATCGCGCCTACTCCCCGTAGGGAAGCCAGATGTTCTTGACCTGGGTAGCCGCGCGCAGAAACTCCTGACCCTCGCCCTGCGCGCGGTCCAGCCAGTCACGAGGCTGACCATAGCTGACCCAGGTGCGCTTCATGTTACCAGCTGAGGCCAGTTCGACCAGCCTGGCACCATCGCGCGAACCAAAGTACCACATGGCCTCAACGTCGTCATGCTCGGCCAGCACTTTACTCAGCACATCACGCTCTCCAGTCACGATATTGACCACGCCGGCTGGCACATCAGAGGTTTCAAAAACCTGATAGCAGTCCGTCGCGCTCAAGGGCGTTTGCTGCGCGGGTAGCGCTACCACCGTATTACCCATAGCAAGCGCGGGCGCCACCAGCGAGATAAAGCCCAGCAGAGGATACTCGTCGGGACAGGCAATGCCAATCACGCCAATAGCTTCTGGCAGGGCAAGTACAGCACCGCGCATAGGTGGACGGTGGATCAAACCCTCATACTTGTCGGTCCAGGCAGCATAGCTAAAGAGGCGCGCAATACTGGCCCGCACTTCGAGCAGCGCATCCTGGCTGGAGCGCGCGGTCTGCGTAACAATGCGCCGGGCAAATTCTTCCTCGCGTATAGCCAGATTCTCAGCGATATAGTAGAGGATTTGCGCCCTATTATGGGTTGTGCCAAAGGCCCAGCCACTGGCCTTGTGCGCGGCCTCAACGGCGTTGCGAATATCCTTGCGATTACCTTCGCCAACCTGACCGATCAGTTGCTCTCGCGGATCGTAGATGGCGCGGCTATAACCCGAGTCCGGGCGGGCCTGCTTGCCACCAATAAACAGCTTGGGCGTGCGATCGATCGCTGGCAGCCGCGCGGACATCGCAGCATCCGCGCTGAGCGCGGAATCCGCGCTGGAGGTCGTCTCTGGCACGCTCCTATCCAACTGAGACGCGGGCTGGTCCGCGGCCACGGCTTGCTCCTCAGCAGCCGCAACGCTTGCAGCCGAGAGAGACGCGGGCTGGTTCGCAACCGCTAGCTGCGCCCAGGCGGGCCTGACATATTCATACAGACCTTCTTTGCCCCCTTCGCGACCAAAGCCACTTTCGCGATACCCGCCAAAGCCACTGGAAGCATCAAAAAGATTGGTGCAGTTGATCCAGACACTGCCAGCTTTGATCTTAGGCGCGATGTCCAGCGCCAGATTGATATTCTCGCTCCACACGCTGGCTGCCAGACCATAGCGCGTATTATTCGCCAGTTCTACAGCCTCGGTAGGCGTGCGAAAAGTCATCGCTACCAGTACAGGACCGAAGATCTCGACCTGGGCAATAGTAGTAGCTGGGGAAACGTTGGTAAAGAGAGAGGGTGGGAAGAAATAGCCTTCGGTCGGACAGGCCCAGGAGGGTTGCCAGAGCATCGCTCCCTCTTGCACGCCCAGGTCCACCAGGCGCTGAATCTCTTGCAACTGGCCCGGCGAAACAATCGCGCCAATATCGATGGCCTTATCCAGCGGCTCTCCTACGCGCAGGCGCTCCATACGCGCGCGCAGCCTGGCGAACAATCCTTCAGCTATATTCTCCTGGACCAGCAGGCGCGAACCCGCGCAGCAGACCTGGCCCTGGTTGAACCAGATCGCGTCAACTACACCCTCTACGACGCTGTCCAGGTCAGCATCATCAAAGACCACGAATGGCGACTTCCCGCCCAATTCAAGCGAGATCTTCTTGCCAGAGCCAGCCGTCGCGCGCCTGATGCTCCGTCCGACCTCTGTTGAGCCTGTGAAAGCAATCTTATTTACATCAGGATGGTTGACCAACGTCTCACCAACAGCCGCAGCCTCGCCAGTCACGATATTGACTACGCCGGGCGGCAGACCTGCCTCCTGCACAATCTCGGCGAACTTCAAGGCACTGAGCGATGTATAGCGAGCTGGTTTGAGCACAACCGTATTGCCCATAGCCAGAGCCGGGGCAATCTTCCAGGCCAGCATCAAGAGGGGAAAATTCCAGGGGATAATCTGGCCAACTACGCCTAGCGGTACATAGCCTGCCAGTTCGCTCTCCATCAGTTGCGCCCAGCCAGCATGATAATAAAAGTGGCGCGCTACCAATGGAATGTCGATATCGCGAGTCTCGCGAATAGGCTTGCCATTGTCCAGCGACTCCAGTACAGCCAGCAGGCGTGAATGCTTCTGAATATTACGCGCCAGAGCGTAAAGATAACGGGCGCGCATATGCCCAGGCGCCTGCCCCCAACTGAGACTGGCCGCGCGAGCCGCCGCCACGGCTGCGTCAACATCGACGCTATTCGCCGCCGCCACACGCGCCAGGGACTTGCCACTTGCCGGGTTAATACTCTCCAGATACTTGCCACTGGCTGGCGCAGTCCAGCGATTGTTAATAAACAGACCAAAGGGCTGGTGAGCCTGAATCCAATCCAGTGCAGGCGCCGCTGCTTCGGGAGCTGGCCCGTATTCCATGGTCTCAAAAATGTCCATCACGTTCATCTTACTTCCCCTGTACTCAGACTAGCGGATTGTGATGCGCCGCTCCATAGTGGCCAGTGGCGAAATGCGAAAGCTGGCGCTCAATGTCCGAGAGCAGGCCACTGGCCCCCAGGCGGAACAACTGATTGTTCAACCACTCGTTACCCAGCTCTTCCTTGATCAGAATCAGCCAGTCAAGCGCGGATTTGGCGACGCGAATTCCACCCGCGGGCTTGAAACCCACGTGATAGCCCGTGCGCTCATAATAAGCGCGAATCGCGCGTACCATCACCAGTCCGACTGGCAGAGTAGCGTTCACAGCCTCTTTACCCGTAGAAGTCTTGATAAAATCAGCCCCGGCCATCATACAGACCAGGCTGGCCATGCCAACATTGCGCAGCGTCGCTAACTCGTATGTAGCAAGGATGGTTTTCATATGCGCTTCCCCACAGGCCGCGCGAAATGCTCGCACCTCGTCGTAAAGCGCCTGCCAGTCGCCAGTCAGCACATGAGCACGCGAGATTACGATATCGATCTCGCTCGCGCCTGCCTGCACCGAAGCATCGATCTCGGCGATCTTCTGCTCAAAGGGATTCTGACCCGCTGGAAAGCCGGTCGAGACCGCTGCAACCGGAATGCCTGAATTCCGCAGCGACTCCAGCGCGACCGGCACAAGATTATGATAGACACAGACCGCTCCCACCTTGAGATCCAGCGTACCAGCGCCAAGCGCCTCTAACAACTCCTGGCGCACCGGATGACGCGCCTTATCACACAGACGCCGCACATTGCCAGGCGTATCATCGCCCGCCAGAGTCGTCAGATCAATGCAGGTAATCGCGCGCAAAAGCCAGGCCGCCTGCCACTCCTTCTTCACCGTGCGCCTGGTGGGAATAGTCGCGGCACGCCGCTCTACTGCGCTAAGGTTTACCCGTACCTGGCGTACCCAATCCATATCCAGCGGCATACCCGCGTTACGCTCCAGTCCTGGTTGCCGCTCCCCTTGCTCCGGCTGGCGCGTCTTCTCGGCCTCATTTCGTTGTCTCGTTGTAGCCATAAGTTCTCCCTTACCTGCTCCTGAAAGCCATAGTAGTATTGTAGCCACCCATCATTAAATCTTGGCTTATAAATGGAGAGATTGTCAAGAGATGTTTCTGCCTCTGCTATGGGTCATCCCTGCTTTTGCAAAAGCAGGCCAAAACAGCTTGTACCTCCCCGCCACCGGAGAAAAGAAGAGGTTTGGCGGGCGCTGGGCGCCCGCCAAACCTCTTCACACAAAAGGGGTGGGGAGGACAACGTGCTTGTGCTGCTGAAAAAAAATCTGGGATGGCTCATATGCTACCTCCCCAGAGGCAGAAAATCATAGTTTCTATATGTATAATATATACAATATATACGTTTAATATAAACGGTAGCATTTTTAGTTTCTGTATCCTACCACGTCTAGAATGTAGGGTACCTGGTGAAGTACTCGCGGTGGCACGCAGGTATGGGCAGCATATCTGTAGCAATGCTACCGTTCAGGGTCTGCGGGTTCGCGAGCAATGAGGTGGGAGCGCGTGGTTAGCATCGAGCTGTCAGATCTGGCACTGGAGGAGACACATGAGAGCATATTGGGGTGCGCATCGAAACGCTGGTGAGGTCTTAGAGCATTATCAATTAGTCCGGCGTTTAGATAAGCGTCATGGGATCGAAATCTGGCACGCGCAGCATGTCATGTTGCAGGTGCCAGTGGTGTTAAAAGTAGTACTCTCCGAGCATCGGGATGATAAAGAATATCGGCGTGATGAACGCCTCTTGCAAAACGAAGCGCGGATTCTTTCGAGCCTACATCATCAATATATTATTGGGTATCGCGACTACCTTGAAGGGAGAAATTTTTGTGCCCTTGTTCTGGAATACGCTCCCTACGGCTCTATCGTGCATCGTCACGGGCCTGGGCGCAAACTGCCCCTGTTTCTAGTGCGTCTGTACGTCGCGCAAGTTAGCCGCGCGCTGAACGCCTTACATCAAAGGGGTCAGATCCATCGCGATGTGAAGCCGAGCAATATTCTACTGCTCGATAAACATCATGCTGTGCTTGCTGATTTTGAACTGGCGATAGACAATCCCGCGCGCCCCTATACACACAAGCACTATGATGGCGGGACAGTGCCCTATATGGCACCTGAGCAGCATCGCGGCGCGCCCTGTGAGGCCAGCGATCAATATAGTCTGGCGGTTTGCGCTTATGAATGGTTAACCGGGCACACGCCGTTCTCCAGTGAGACCGAGGAGACGCGCATGTTGCGTGCCGCGCGTATACCGCGCGCAGCACGCATCGAGCGCCCTGAACTGCCTCTCGCTATTGATGAAATTATGTGGACGGCACTGCATGCTGATCCAGCGCGGCGCTATCCTGGCATCCTGGATTTCGCGCGCGCCTTCGTTGAGATCACGCGTAGAGGGCATGCGCCCTTACTCAAGCGCTGGCCATATTATCGAAGCACGCCTGCTCTCGGTGCGAGCCAGGATGAAGAGCCTTCCCGACAGAGTATGAGGCCAGAAGAACCACTCTCTGCCAGCGTACCACGTTTGCCTGAAACGGGTGAGCAGACCATTCTGCGTCTTCCTCAGCTCATGCCCACACAAAGCGCTTGAGCAATCCGCCTGCCGCTGGAGCAGGCATAGTACTTGTAGCCAGCGACGTAAACTACAAGCAGAGCAAACGAGGCATAGTGTAGTTCTGATAAGGTTCCTGAGAGCGAAGCGCAAGGCGGCTGCGCGCCGTCCGCGCCTCGCTCTCGCGTTTTCAAGATGTGCGCAAGCAAAAGAACTATTACGTCCTCCACCTTTATATGCTTATATGACTAAACACTTGCGGCAAGCAGGTAGGGATATTATACTATGCCAGTATCCTCAAGCGGGTCAAAGCAAGCCCTGCACTGGAACTAAATTTAAACGGCTGCGGAAAGAAGGATTTTTCCCAGCCAGGAGCGAGGAAAAGTGTGTTAAAGTCAAAGTTTCTGGCTCGTTGGTGGCGTCCCCTGGCACTATGTATCACAGTTGGTCTGGGATTCGCTGGGCGTCTTTATGGCCTGGATTGGGATGAAATGCTGCCTCGCTCGCAATGGATGCTGAGTTTGTATGGCGCAGGTTCAGGCCAGGGTACTAATTTTCATCCTGACGAACGCCAGATTATGTATCAGGTAGTTAAGCTAAGCTGGCCTACCAGTTGGCGGCAGTTTCTAGATCAAGCAAATTCACCACTCAACCCGCATTTTTTTGCCTATGGCACCTTCCCGCTCTACCTGCTGGCTTTTGTAGGCAATCTGCTCTCACATATTTCGCCCGCGCTGGCTGATTTTGCGCATTTAACATTGACTGGACGTGTGCTGAATGTGCTCTTTGATACCAGCACGATCGCCTTAACTGCCTGGCTGGCGCTGCTTTTGACGCCAGATACCACACCCGATCGCCGCCGCGCCTGGTCTGTAGCCTTGCTGGCCGCCGCCTGTGTAGCATTTACACCATTTGAAGTGCAGCAGGCGCATTTTTATACTGTTGATACCATGACACTGTTCTTTGTCATGCTAACCATGCTGGCCTGCGTCAAGCTGATACGCACAGAGAAGCCAGTGCTCTGGTCACTGGTCGCCGGCCTGGGCTACGGTCTGGGTCTGGCCACCAAGACAAGCGCGGCCCCCCTGGCCCTCCCACTCCTGATAGCATTGAGCCTGCGCTGGTACCATAAACGCGACCTCTGGGAAGTGATCATTCCGCTAATTTACACAGCCTGCCTCACAGCCCTGATCTTTATCATAGCTATGCCCTACGCCCTGCTTGATTTCAGCGAATTTAGCAAGCAGGTGAGCGACCAGGGCGACCTTGCCCGTGGCTTGATCGATCTACCCTATGTGCGCCAGTTTGCCGGAACAATTCCTGTGCTCTACCAGCTTGATAATCTGATCCTCTGGGGTCTGGGACTGACTCTAGGTCTGGTGTCGCTGGCTGGCCTGCTCTGGCTCTGCTGGCGACTCTGGCAGCATGAGATGGCGAGCTGGCTTGTGCCGCTTTCCTGGGTCCTACTCTACGGCGCAATCAATTGCACATTCTTTACCAAATATATGCGCTACATGCTACCACTCTATCCCCTGTTGGTCCTGATGGGCGCCTGTATGTTGATCTCATTGACCGCGTTTAAGCTTGATTGGAACACTACATACGCGCGGGCAGTCAGGGCTGGCTCCTATGTCCTGATTGCCCTGGTGCTGGTGGGTACGCTCTTTCAATGCCTGGCTCTGAATGCGATCTATAGCCAGCCCAATACACGCATTCAAGCCTCAGAGTGGATTTTCCAGCATCTCAAGCCTGGCACAGTGCTGACCTACGAGCAGTGGGATGATGCATTGCCTGTAGTGGTCGATGGCAAGGACCCCTCGATCTATCCCCAGGCCAGCTACATGGATGCCTCTGGCAACGCTCAGGAAGGGCTGGACCTCTATGGCGATGATACAGTGGCGAAGGCGAGCATGATTGCCACGATGCTCATGCAGGTAGGAGCGATTACTATGCCCACTGATCGTCTGGATAAGTCAATTCCCAGATTGACCGAGCGCTATCCTTTGACTATTCACTACTATGCGTTGCTCTTCAGTGGTCAGCTTGGCTTCCACCTTGGCGCGCAATTTGAGGCCCACCCCAGCTTTCTGGGCATTACTCTTAACGATAGCAGCGCCGATGAAAGCTACTCGGTCTTCGATCATCCAAACGCCCGCATTTATCTGCGCAACGCTGATTTCCCTTTCACAACAGCCGCGCAATTGGAGGCCTTCCTCCTGCAAGGTGTGCGTTTGCCTCCACCCAATCCACAGCAGACCAGTACAGGTCGTCAGCGCTCACCACTCACGGCACTTTGACCGATCCCCTTGAGCAGAGAGCCTGGTCAATCCTTTAGCGCTTCGACCCTGCCGGCTGCTGCCCACCCTGGCATCTTTGCGGCTCAAACCGCTAGATTGCCCCGCCCTGCGCGGTCTCAACAAGCGTGACTATTTGTGTGAACTGTGCCAAAATTCTTCTGCCCATAAGATTTGACTTTTTCCCTGAGTCATGCTATCTTAGTGGGGCTGTATTCCAGGAAAAGCATGCGAGCGACTTCGCTTTGATTTCACTTTTTCTGAGGCTGCTACAGCGTTTCAGACCGCGTTTCTGGAACTCTTCCCGCAAGGGAAAGTGAGAAAAGGAAGATGGCACTCGCTGCCCTTATTTAAGAAATAGGCAAGAGTGAGTACCGCAATAAGGTGAGAGAAACAAACACATGGCTGTAAAGATTCGTTTGAAACGTGTCGGGAAGAAAAAAGCCCCGAGCTATCGCGTTGTAATTGCTGACGCCCGTTCGCCCCGCGATGGCCGTATTATCGCGAACATTGGTTGGTACAATCCCCTGGTTGAGCCGTCCGCGATCCATATTGACGAGGAGAAGGCTCTGGCGTGGCTGGCAAATGGTGCTCAGCCAACCGATTCGGTGAACTCGCTGCTCAAACGCACCGGCATTCTGGCTCGCTTTGAGCAAGCAAAAACGACTGCCAGGTAATTCACTGATCAGGATAAAACTATGCGTAGACTCATTGAGTATGTTGCCATGTCACTGGTTGACGATCCATCCGCTGTCCAGGTGCGCGAGGTGCGCAACGATCGCAATGTCCTGGCATTAGAACTGCATGTCGCACCAGATGATTTTGGCAAGGTGATTGGTCGCCAGGGACGCGTGGCCAAGGCTATGCGCACGCTTTTGCGAGCCGGGGGAACACGCGAGGGTCGTCATACATCGCTAGAAATTCTCTAACGCGCCTCTCGTTCCGCGCTGTTTATCGCTTGCGCCGTTGCTTAAACATGGCGGAGCATAGAACGATTCGAGGACTACGTGTCAAAAACGCGAACAACCGAATGGGCTACTATCGGACAAGTGGTGGCCCTTTTTGGCGTCCGAGGCGAGGTGAAGGTACGCCTTCTCACCGATATCCCCGATCGCTTCCAACAGCTTGAAGCGATACACGCTGGACCAGACCATCGCCTCTATCTTATCGAGCGCGTTCGCCCGCACAAAGGGGAGATGATTGTGCTCAAACTGGTCGGTATTGACGACGCTAGTACCGCTGAATCTTTGCGCCTCCAGGAGTTGTGCATCCCGCTAGACCAGCTGGCAAAACTTCCGCCCGATAGCTACTACCAACATGATATCCTGGGCCTCCAGGTGATCACACTCGCCGGGCACGAGCTGGGGCCAATTACAGAAATTATTGAAACTGGCAGCAACGATGTTTATGAGATCAAAGGGCAGGATGGCAAACAACTGATGATCCCGGCGATCAAAGCAGTCATTAAACAAGTCGATCTGATACGCCGTACAATGTATATCGATCCCTTGCCAGGGCTTTTGGAACCACCTGATGCCCAGGATATCGAGGGAGAGGATGAAGATGAAGATCAGAGTATACTGGAAATGGAAGGAGATTCTCTCACAGACGGCCCCGTTCACACGAAGCGGGAATAAAGGACGCTTCCTCTGTGTTGCTACTCATAGGGTGATGAAACCTTTGGTGCTTTCAAATCGTATTAAAAGCGTAGACTGAAAGTCACTTGCGGTCTTGACCGCTGCGATAGATAGTCACCGTATTTCATAGGGAGGTATCAACATGCCTGACTATACGCCGACATTTGCCGAGCTTTGTAGTGCGATCGCCGATGGGGGTGTGATCGCGACCCTGGATGGTTCGATGTACGAAGTCAACGCCTTTGAGTTACGCCGTTATTTCAACAAATCTCGTACGTTGCCTGGCCTTTCGTCTGAGCATCAACAAGCGTCGCACAAAGATGGAGATTCTGGTAACCCTCAAAGCCTTCGTCCTGTCCAGAGCCACTAATAACGAGCCATGATGGCCGTTTTTTTTGTGCTTTTTCAGCGGGTCAAAGTGAGATTAAGGGGTCAGGGAACGAAGGAACTAAGGGGCAGGTAGTTGCGTTGCAGGCGGTTAAGGACTATAATATGGGCCAGAGACATCTCGTCGGGTCTGCCGATGTTGGCTCTGGCTTTGTTTTTGCTTGTTTTTCCTGAACATACCACTGACATGGTGCATATCCGTCTTACTATGGCAGTGTAGAGAGGTTTCTCAATGGAGCAACTTGATACAGATATCGAATATGTGAGCAATGCTCCTCGCCCATCGACTCCGGCTGAGCAGCTAAGCATCCTCTATATTTTCCCCGTACTGGGTGTTCTCCTGATTCTATTTTTCACTGCCGCTTTCATCTTGCAGTGGAATATCTCGGTCCTGGTAGACAACCTGATCGTTCTGATGGTGGTCCTGTTCTTTGTCTTTACCGCCATTGTCTTCAGGGCTCTGGCTTCTCGGAAGAACAGCTAGGCACCTCTTTTATACCAATGCTCTGGCATTATAAAGATGAGTTATGAGTGATCCCTGATTTTGCAAAATCAGGGATCACTCATAACTCACTCGTCTTTTGGGAAACCGGCATCGAGCATGGCACCACTGCTTGCCTATCCACATCCCGACCCAGATGGTCCCCCCACAGAGCGTAAGCGAGCAGTTCCGCTGATTCCACCAGGCGCGGACCTGAACGATTAAGATACGCATTGCCATCGATAGCATAGACACGCTGCGTTCGCACGGCGCGCAGGTTCTGCCAGGCGGGATGCTGTCGAAGCGCGGGTAATTCCTGGATCGTGCGCGCCAGATCAAAGCCGCAGGGCGCGAGAATGATCACAGCAGGGTCCGCATCCTGGAGCGTCTCCCAACTCAACCAGGGCGTGTGCTGGCCGATCTCGCCAAACAGGGGCTCACCGCCAGCGCAGGAGACCAGTTCTGGCGTCCAGTTGCCAGCTCCCATCAACGGATCAAGCCATTCAAGAACGGCTACGCGCGGCTTTTGCGTGCCCGCAAGCACATTACACTGCTCGCGCAACGTTTCCAGGCGTTGCTGATAACTCGCTACAAGCTGTTGCGCCTGTTCTAGACGACCAATAGCCTCACCTACGCGCAATACATCTTCCCAGACATCGGTCAGGCGATGAGGGGCGAGGGCAACGATACGCGGTTGGAAACCGGTCAGTTGGGCTATAGCACGAGTAACATCTTTCTCACTGACCGCGCAAACCTCGCATTGCGTCTGGGTGAAAATAACGTCGGGATGGAGCTGTTGCAGCAGGGTTAGATCAAGGGCATAGATGCTTAACGCGCGTAGCGCGGTATTTTCAGAGCTAAGACGCGCACTGGCTAGTTGTTTGATCTGAGCATCTATTTGCGCACTGCTGACCCCTGTGTTGATCTCAACTGTGCTCACTACGGGCAAGCTGGTGACTGCCGCCGGGTAATCGCATTCGTGCGATCTACCCACCAGTTGTGCCAATGCATCCAATTCCGCGAGCATCTCCGTGGCGCTGGCAAGAAGAGAAACAAGCCGCAAATTCAATACCTTCCTCTCTGATCGAAAAAATGGTGCCTGCTATCGGCAGACAGTGTACCACGGATCTTCCATGCTCTGCCAGGCAGGATACGCTGGGACGAGACTCAAGTTGGCGCGCATCTGTAACAAAGCAAGCCTGGAGAGGTGCCAGAGCACATTCTTGCTTACACTCGGTACTCACCACACGCAAAAACTTGAGCCACGACTACCAGGCTGCTGCTTAACCCCAGGCCAGGAGGTTGCCATTGTGTGCATCGAAAATCTCATAAACACTGGACAGGACGACCCGTGTATCGTCATCGTTTAAAGGCACCTTTATGTTTTGCAGATCGCTTAAATCGGGCACGTTATCGCTTACACTGAACGAGTCATGGAAACTGGTCACATTATCTATTTTATGGGAACCTGGCAGAGTCAGCGGTTGCTGAGGCAAAAGACCGGACAACGGCAGCAGATTCAACAATGAGCTTCCATTGAGCAGGCCCAGGCTGGAAAGGTTGCTCAGATGCGGAATAAATGCTGGTAGATTGCTCGCGCTTGGTAAAAGGGTACACAGCACCGGAACCGGCAGTTGAGGCAGGACAAGGAATGGTCCATCAAGTTGCGCATAATAGACCTGTTTATCCCCCGGCATTTGAGCAAGAATAGAATAAAACAGGTGGTCAAGATGAACCAGGCTTGTGAGTTGAAGATCCTTCAAGGTAGGCGGGCGACCGCTCAGTGTTGAGCCACCGATGAAGCCTTTCGTTTTTATATAATGTCTGACATCCTGAAAACTTACCTGTTTGTGTTTGCTTGCGACTATAGGAATAGCCGCGACCCCAGCCTGGTAGGGCTGCATATTGTGTTGCTGTTGCGCTGGAGCAAGCGTATGCGCGGACGCCGCTACCAGACCCGCACCAGCGAGCGCCACGAGCAGCGCGCAGATCACGATCAGAGATTTGTACGTAACCATAGCGGAAGTACCTCCTCATTTCCACATAAAAACATCCCGGCCATCAGGTCAAAGCAACGACCTTGCTGGCTTTCCTATCCACAATTCCCCAACACGCGAGCAAACCTTTAGCGGTTTACTGACAAGCGACTTGAGGACACTGCGCTAAAGCTTTTCGCATAACAGTGTAGACCAGGGAGAGAGCGCTTGCCAATGGTTCTATGACCAATGGGGGATAGCTATTTGACCCAGATAGGCATCTCCTCATGTCCCATACCGAAGTGGTGCGCTACCTCGTGCAGCACAGTTGTACGTACTTGCTCGCGAATACGCGTAGGATTGTGACGGCAATAGTCCTCGATCGGGCGCTGGTAAATGGTAATGACCTCAGGATAAGGGGCATGAGCACGCCCATAGGAGGTCAGCGGCACCCCCTCGTAGAGTCCAAGCAACGTATGGCCTTCGTTTACACCGGTCCGAGCAAGCGTCTCCGCATCCGGCTCATACTCCACATGAACTGTTACATTCTCCATCTGTTCGTGAAATTCAGCGGGAATAGCCGTCAGCGCCGCTTGAACCAGCTCTTCAAAGGGACTGAGCGTCCTGGCCGCTGTGTCCCTGGTAGTGGCCAGAACATCTTTGGACACACTATCTGTGGCTGATGGACTATCTGAAGACCTCAGGAAGACCACTCCCATTACGCCCAGTACAAGCGCACCGATCAACGGAAACCAGTCAGTAGTGTTGCCTGAATTAGCATTGGTAATATAGGTGTAAAGAAAGATGAGCGCTATCAGAAAGCAGAGCGTCATAAAAACATACTTGGAACGCCCGCGATTAGAGTTAGCGGTAGCACTGTCAAGTGGCGGCTCGCGATTGTAATCGTATTCGTCCAGGCTCTCGGCTGGCTCGTATGCCTGCTCATTCTTGCCAGCGCCCTCCGCTTGCTCCTGACTATCTTGCTCCAAGTCCCTGGCTTGCTCGTGGCTGCTATGCTTTGCCTCGTGATCATGGCTGGCTTCACGCCTGTCGTCGTCCGCGCTGTATATCTGCTCTTGATTATCCATGCTGTTGTATCTCTTCTATCCGCCATTGTGTGTGTTGCTGTCGGATTCAGCCTTCTGCTTTGGTTAGCGCTTCTTCGACATGCTTTTGTCGCTCGAAGGATTGTTGCGGTCGATTATACAGCCTTCTGTTCTTTTCTGTCAAAACGTCATTTCCAGGCTTTACTACCTGGCGATCTCCACCGGGCGCGCCCTCTAATGCCTCTGCTTGCTCTCCACTGCCAAACATCTTAGAATGAAATGACTTATCGAGTGGGAAATGCCCACTTTGAGAAAGTGTAATCGCATACTATAATGAGGTCGGCAAGAAAGTGGCGCCGCATATTATAATAGAACAGGCGCATACATTGGTGCCCGATTTAACAAATAGGAGTTTCCATGACTACGACGCAAAGTACCCCTCAGGTACAACAATGGATTAACCTGGCCCAGCAGTTACGGATTGACAGCATTCGCAGTACAACTACTGCTGGTTCCGGCCACCCTACCTCTTCTATGTCGGCGGCGGATCTAATGTCTGTGCTGATGTCGAAGTACCTGCACTATGATTTCGACAATCCCCTGCATCCCAATAACGATCATCTGATCTTCTCGAAGGGCCACGCCGCGCCATTGCTCTACGCAATGTACAAAGCCGCGGGCGCGATTACTGATGAGGAGATGCTGACTCTGCGCAAATTTGGCAGCCGCATTGAGGGACATCCCACGCCCGTGCTGCCCTGGGTAGACGTAGCCACTGGCTCATTGGGACAGGGCCTGCCTATCGGCGGTGGCGTGGCTCTGGTGGCTAAATACGTCGATAAGCTACCCTATAAGGTCTTTGTGCTTCTCGGCGATAGCGAAATGGCCGAAGGTTCTATCTGGGAGGCCCTGGACCACGCGTCGCATTACAAACTGGACAATCTGATCGGCATGCTCGATTGTAACCGCCTGGGTCAGCGCGGCGAAACTGAGTTGGGCTGGAATACCGCCGCCTATGCTGAGCGCGCTAAAGCTTTTGGCTGGACCCCACTGGTGATCGACGGACATAACATTGAGGAGATCGATCACGCTTTCGAGCACGCGGTAAGCGCGAATAATGGCCAGCCTACACTGATCATCGCCAAGACGATCAAAGGCAAAGGCTTCTCACTCGTTGAGAACAAGGAGGGCTGGCACGGGAAGGCCCTGTCCAAAGATCAGGCAGAGCAAGCTATTAAAGAGCTTAATCCTCAAGCACGCAGTCAGGTTTATCCTGTGCAAAAACCTGAAGATCTGCAACCAGCCGCTGAGGCTACACCAAAGCCTGTAGAACTGCCAAAATATACTGTAGGTGAGACTCAGGCGACTCGCAAAGCCTATGGTGAGGCCTTGCGGGCATTAGGTGCCGCGAATCCCGATGTGCTCGCAGTCGATGCTGAGGTCAGCAATTCAACTCACGCGGAAGATTTCGGCAAGGCTTTTCCCGAGCGCTTCTTCGAGCAGTATATCGCTGAACAGCAACTGGTCGCGACTGCTGTAGCGATGAGCGTACGCCACAAGATTGCCTTTGCCTCGACCTTCGCGGCGTTTTTCTCACGAGCCTATGACTTCATTCGTATGGCTGCGATCTCGCGCGCGAATATCCGCCTGGTCGGCTCGCACGCGGGCGTCTCGATCGGTGAGGATGGCCCTTCACAGATGGCTCTCGAAGATCTCTCGATGATGCGCGCTGTATACAACAGTACGGTGCTCTATCCCTCTGATGCCAATCAGACCGCGCAACTGGTCGCGCAAATGGCCGAGCATCCCGGCATTGTCTACATGCGCACCACGCGTGAAAAGACTACGATCCTCTATAGCCCGGATGAAGTTTTCTCTATAGGTGGCAGCAGAGTAGTACATCAATCAGACAAAGACGAAGCAACCATTGTGGCAGCTGGTATTACCTTGCACGAGGCTCTGAAAGCCTACGAGCAGCTTAAAGGCGATGGCATTGCCGTACGCATCATCGATGCCTACTCGGTCAAGCCGATCGACGAAGAGACCCTCTTTGCCGCCGCAGAAGAGGCTGGAAATAAGCTGATCACAGTTGAAGACCACTGGTCCGAAGGTGGCCTGGGCGAAGCGGTACTGGAAGCCTTCACCGAGCACGCTGGCCCGCTGCCAGCGATCGTGAAACTGGCCGTGCAGTCAATGCCTGGCTCTGGCACACCTGCCGAATTGCTGGAGGAGGCCGGTATTAGCGCCCATCATATCGTCCAGGCGGTACACGCTCTGGTGCGCGGCGCGTAATCGTTCTTGCTTTCCCATCCAGGGTTGTTTAAAAGTCGCCTTCTCGCTTTGCAAGACCCTTCCCCACAGAGCGTGAGAGAGTGGAGCATGAGGGAGCCATAGCCCCTTCATGCTCCACTCTCTCATTTTCTTCAGGGCAGGACAAAAGATTTTTGCAGCGCCCTCAAAACATCCCCTGTTTGTTGACAAATGTTCCAGGTATTTTATAATAGTACGTGTAGATATGCGAACTGACCAGGCAAGCCCTGTGGAAAGGAATTTGGAGCAATGTATGATCAATAGTTCTCTCGAATGGAAATCTATTATTACAGCTTTAGGCGCAATTACCGTTGAGCAAGTTCAAACTGTTCTTGGTTCAAAAGGCACGCTGGCCTATACTGATGGTGCGTGCATCAAAAATCCTGGTGGTCCGGCTGGCTGGAGTACTATCCTTGTAGCCGCCGAAGCAGTAGTAAACGGTGAGATTCTGGAGCATGCTGAACGCATCGAGTCGTTTGGGCATATTCCAACATCCCCGGAAACTACCAACAATCGTGCCGAAATCTCTGCAGTACTGGCCACTTTGAGCATCGCGCCACGTGACTATCCTTTGAAGATTTATAGTGACAGCGAATATACCATTAAGACGGCTCAAGGGCTTTTTAAAGGTAAAGCCAACCTGGACCTTTGGGACCTCTACAAGATTCTCCTACGCAAACGCGGCGCGCCAACGACTTTTGAGTGGGTGCGCGGCCATGCTGGTCACACGCAGAACGAACGTGCCGACTATCTGGCCGGATTGGGAGCGTGGAATAAGAACGTGGCAGCTTATGAAAAGTGGCAGGCTTCACAGGCACCGGAGGCCCGCAATGCGACTTCTTCTGCTGAAATAATTGAACTACGCGAGAAGGTACAAAAGCTCAATGCGTTTGTAACGGGTGCCATGTCTGAGGGAGGCAGCAATGTAACTCCCAATGAATACACCTTTATCCTCAACATGAACAAGCGCTTTCTTAAAAATAACTTCGTACCCTCGGCTGCCCAGAGCAATTGGATCAAGGGTCTGGCAAAAAAATACCATGTGTAGAGCCTACGCTACCACCGCTTTGTTGAGTCAAGGTATTCAGAAGAAATTTTTAGTGATACAATAAAGCAGCCCGGCTGTTTTATTAGCTATTGCAAGAAAGAAGAAATATAGTGTACCAGGATCTCACGCAGCGTTTCAGTACTTTACTCCAGCTCAAACAGTCTCCTATCGGGCTGGCTTTTGTTGATACCGTGCCCGCAAGTGTGCCAGTTCTCAACAAACATGTACCTTCAGCCTGCACCTTCTGGCGTCTGGCCGAGCAAGGCGTTTTTTACGCTGGAGCTGCTGATCATCAAGAGTGTCCCATTGGCATGTTGACAATGGGTTTTATTATGCCCGCACTGGATCAGCAGCGTGCTCAGGAACTGGTAGAGACGATGGCCAGTGTAGAGTATTTTTCGCCAGCCGAGGTAGCCGCGCTACCAGTCGTAGAGAAACCGCATCAGAACATTCTTTATGGCCGACTCGACCAGTTTCCAGGCGAGGCCGAGATAGTGCTGTGCATTTTAGACACGCGCCAGGCCATGCTGGTCGCGGAAGCTCTAGGGAATCTAAGCTGGCTCCAATCGGGTCAGTCAGCCTTTGGACGCCCAACTTGCGCTGTGATCCCTCGTACTCTCAAGGCCGGAGCTGCGTCAATGAGCTTCGGCTGTGTTGGGGCGCGCACCTATATTAACCTTACTCCTGGTGAAGTAGTGCTCACCCTACCCATTGCCGAATTTGCCGGCCTGATTGAACGCCTGGAAGTCATCGTTGCCGCGAACGCCGCGCTGGCTCCTTATCACCAGAGTCAGAAAGAAAAATTTAGCGTCGTCTAAATGAGTTACTCCTGATTTTGTAAAATTAGGCCAAACAGCTTTTGCCTCCCCGGAGAAAAGAAGAGTTTTGGCGGGTGCTGCTCGCCCACCAAAACTCTTCAAAACGAAAAATGACTTCTGTTTTGCCAGCCAGGATAGCCCGCGCCACCAAGAGGCTGCTTATTATGAGGTAGAAGACTTGCGAGGAGCAGAAAGCAGGCCATTGTTCACCCTGAATACGCCCAGAGTAATCATAGAGGTACATATATCGCCCAGTCCCTGGATAATCAGCTTGTGCGCTTCCACTTCGCCAATAATTGGCACGCAGAAATACTGACAGGTGGCGATCAGCGCGTTAAAGCCCTCCAGGAGTTCCTGGCGCGGCATCCGGTCAAGTTGCGAGGTATCAGTGATTTGCAGATAACCAGTATTAGCGATTTGCAGAGTAGTAAAAGCTGGAAACGCTGCCGAGCAATCATCCAAAATGTCGCGCAACACTTTCAGCGCTTCACGTGGTCCAATCAAATGAGCTACAGCCAGCGAGACACGCCGGGTACCCTCAATCAAAATGCGCCACTCTTGCGGCGTGAGTAATTGCTCCCCTGGAGTTGTACTGACCACGTTGCCCTCAACCACACGCGGCTGCGCTGGAGTCGCGACCAGCCCAATGTTTTGAAAATGCAGAAGCAACTCGTCAAAGGTATGCAGTTCTTCGGCAGTAATAGTGCTAGTCTTCGCGCTCGCGCCGCGCTCAAAACGCACCGCAGCATGTGTCCAGTGAGACAAATCGCGCAATGCGGCCTCAGCGTTGCCACTACTGCCCACGATATGCACAAGGTTGCCACTATGAAAATAGAGGTGAATAATCCCAACACGATCACTATTGCGCAGGGTCAGGCGTCCAAAGGCATGTGCGCGTCGAATGGTTCCAACGATTCGCGTTAAATCCCAGAGCGCTCCCTGCCATGGAGACTGAAATGAGTTTGGATTTGCCTGCGCCACGAAATATCACCGGCCTCTCTGCTTTTGATCTACTTGATCCGCAAGAAGAAGCAAGCGTGCTCTTCTTAACTTTGTTTATCAATCATACTAAGAAGCCTCATTGAGTGTCAAGTCTATCACGTAACAGTAGCACTACCTGGGACATGCTTTGCTCTAAAAAAGAGAGAACAGCGGCATTAGCACTATTATGAGTCGTCGCGAATGATTGTGGAATCCGCTGCACGAAAAAAATAGCAGGAGCGTGAAGGGTCGTCAGCCCTCTAATTGCGAGCGTGAGGACCATATACCCGTCAAATGTTGTTGTTTTGCAAGCCACTTGTGGCGACCCACAAAACAACAAAGACATTTCTCCTGCTCTGATAAAATCAAGCACGGCTCATAAGCGCCTAAAGCAAAGCAATGAGAGTAACGTGTTAGATCGTTGAAACCTTTTTGCCAGCATCTTTTAAGCCAAATTTTTTGATAGTATTATAGAGCCAGCCAGCGGTCGGGCCTTTATCGACTTTCTGGCTGGTTTCAACCAGGAAGGAAGGCGTCTGAGGAGCTGCTGCGAGCTGGTTGCTCTGGCGAAGCGTGGCAAGCTCTTGATAATGTTGCGCGGCCCAGTACATATTTATTCGGCATTCACTACAATTTTTCACATCATCCTGGTTGATAGTTCCGCATTGTGGACATTCCGTCATGGTCGTTTCCTTTAACTCAGTGAGTAAATACTAAAAAAACGTAATCGTAAAGAAATACTGTGGATTTGGTTCATATCAAACCCTGGCGCATCGCTTCAGCGACTGCCTGAGCGCGGTCGCCAACTTGTAGCTTGCGATATATATCCTGCATCTTGCGTTTCACCTGCACCTCACTCCAGAAATGTTGTTTGCCAATCTCTTTATTGGTATATCCCTTTGAGGCAAGATGAATGAGCTCGATTTCCGTCGTGCTCAATCCTCGATTCAAGCGATTTTGTTCTTTTACCAGGCGATGGAATTCAACCAGCACCTGAGTTACAGCCTGCGTTTCTCCCAAAACGCGCTCCCCGCCCTGTACAGCGCGTAAAGCCTCCTGGAGATCGTTGATCGATACCGTTTTGTGTAAATAACCGTGGACACCGATGCGTAAGGCTTCAAATAAGAGTTTCTCGTCACTGGAACCCGCGAATAAAACAACCCGCGTGTTTGGCGAACTTCTTAATAATTGCTGAGCTATCTCTAAGCCGTTTGTGACTTCCAGGGAGGTATCAATTAAGACAATGTCTGGCTGAAGTTCCGTGACCAGTCTGAGCGCAACTCTCCCATTTTCCGCCTCCCCGATTACTTCAAAGCCGTGTTCCCCGTGAAGCATGGCATTTATACCCTGACGTAGAATGACATGATCAGCTACAACTATAAGACGAATAGATACTTTTCCGCGAATCATTTCAGGTGTTTCCATATACCCATATCCTACCTTATAACCGATATTACAGTTATACTGCCTACAATCTGTTTCTATCACTCTGAGGAAACAGCGTCACAAAGGTAGAGGAGAAACTGGCAACGTAAGCACAATCTGGGAATCATCCCGCAACCAGTTTATCCGACTGCGTTGGATGTTGACATACTAGCAATCTGTCTATGTCTTCATACCGCAGGCGTTCGGCAACAGATACCCAGAACTTCCTGAGGCCTATACTCAGAACTTTCTGAGTTTTCTGGGAACATCCCGCATGAAGCATCCACAGGTTTATTTTCAGACCATAAAAGAAAATTTATATTGCCCGCGCAACAATGCGTATACAACCTGGAATAGTAACCCGTTTTCGTGTTATAATGCTCATCTCTGAGGTCAAAGGCGTCCACCTACCACACAAGCATTCCATTTAACATTGTTTACCACGCTAGAGGTACTACTCGCTTTTAATGCGCTGGTATTAACAATACTGGAACCTTGCTTCTTCGCTTTAGTATTTGATGGTAGTAATACTCGCTGCACAAGTGTTAGTATACCAGATAAAATTCAGTTTATCTATATTTTCAGTACTATTTTAGTGCTATTCAGTTAGATTTTATCCATTTGAAGCTAATATAACTGGCGTCTCACCTATCATACATGATTATATAGGAACTTTGTCAATAGCATGGGAAAAAAGCCATAGACAAAGAAATTTTGACATGGCTTGCGAAGCCAATTCACAACTTTGGTCATCAGCTAAATAAATGAAGGAAATCTAATACAAAACTTATTTACATTTATATCGCTCATCTTAGTAGTAGAATTTTTGTTTTTCTCCAAGAGCCAAAGCTCCGCGCGTAGAGAAAAGGCTATGGTTATCTCTGATTTTCTTGCGAGCAACTTTTCATGCTTCTATCCAGAGCGCAGGACTCCATCTCATGACGCAGGACCAGGCTAGCCGCCTGGCCAGCCTGGTCCTGCGCCATTTTCAATTTGATTGATGAGGTACCAGTGACATGCTACTGAGAAACAGTCAGGCCTTCTGAGCACAAAGCGCGTGTGCAAGAGACTATTCCGGGCTGAATAATAGGTGAGATATTCAAACCGGGATAGTTTTAAGCCCCTCTTTTTCTGTAGAGGTCTCTGCCGAGTTTGCTTTGTATTTGCTCTCTGGCATATTGTCGGAGGAAGGGCGCATCTTGAAGGTACTGGAAATAGTCAGGCCGAGACTTTTCAAACTGAATATACAGGCTGTAAACATAAGTATGGCAGCCCAGGGATGGGAGACAACGAACATCGCGGTAACTTTGTCAGCGGGCAAATGGAGAAGGCCGCTGAAAACCAGGAGACCGATTGCCTCATTACTGCCCAGTTGTCCTGGAGGGGAAGGCAAGATGGTAGACATATTGAAGAAAGTATACCCAAAGATAGCCAGCCTGAAGGAAACGGGCAGGCCAATAGCCCAGAAGATGAACATAGCGAAGAGCCCATCGCAGAAAACTGCCAGACAGGTCAATAAAATTGCTGGCAGAAAGATTTTGGGACGCCGCGCAGCATTTATCAGCGAGTCAACGAAGTTTGTAGCGAAATCTTCAATCTTATGACCCAGACGAAAGGGAATGAGGGTGATAATCTTATGTAGCAATTTTATCGCGAACGAACGTTTCCAGGCAGTTAAACCTATAAAGCAAATTAGCCCGATGAGCAAGCTGGCAACCAGGCTTAAAACGATCCAGAGCTTGATATCCATTTGCAGGCCGAGAAAGGGGATTGCGACAATAATAAACAGGGCTGGCAGCAAATCCAGGGATCTATCCATAGCAATCGTAGGCAAAGAACGGCTAATAGGGATTTGCGCGGTCCGTTTGAGGATTAATGACCGGGCTATCTCGCCACTACCAGTCACCAGTAGAAAATTAAGAAAGATACTGATCAGCACAATGCGAATGGCTGTTATAGTCTTGATTTGACCTGCTGAATTCAGGATAAGTTTCCAGCGCACACCTCGTAGGGCAAAGGCTAGCAGGAAAAAGACACCTGCGATCAGAGTAAAAAGCACACCGCGAGGAGTCATCAGATGTTGTTGTACAACAGCGAGGCTCTTGGCGACATTCACAAAACGGGAGATGAGCAATAACAAACCAGCGCCTATTAGCAGGCCAAAAATTATTTTGACAATAGGACTATTGAATGTACGTTTCATAAAGTTACTTTCTCCTCACAACAGGCATAGGGAAGCAACTGGTTAAGCCGTGGGTGGGCTTTATCCACCCACGTCTCCAGATGTTCGGATGGTGTAATCGGCGATCTACTTGATCAGCTTACTAAAAAATGGTGCTGCTTATACCAGGCGGCAGTTCGTTTAAGTCCCTCTTCCATCCCAATTCCAGGCGAATAGCCCAATTCAGATCTGGCCCGGTTAATGTCATAGACGCGACTGTGCGTGAGGAAGTTGACCCGGCTGCGTGTCAGAGGAGCTTGTTCTCCTTTCATACCAGGAGTAACAGTAAAGATGTCTGAAGCCATATTAGCAAGCCAGAGTGGAATACTCCCACCCGGCAGCTTGTGCCCCATTGAGGCAGCAATCGCGCTCGCCAACTGGCGAATGGTCACGATTTGATTGCCAGCGATATTATAGGTGCGACCAACAGCCTGCTCTGACCTGGCGCAGAGCAGAAAAGCGGACACCATGTCATCGATATACACCGGGTGCAAGCAAGCTTTGCCCTCGGCGATTACGCGAAAAAGCCCTTTTTGAATTGTCTTGAAGAAGCCGAGCAGGTGCAAATCACCAGGACCATAGACAAGGCCGGGACGCACAATACTAACGGGTAGGTTCTGTTCCTGGTAGGCCTGAATTGCTAGCAGTTCTCCTTCGAGCTTGGTCTTCTCGTAAGGGTTAGTAGGCGCGAAAGGAGCATCTTCAGCGGCAGGGGTAGCTCCTGTGATACCATGGACTCCGGTAGTGCTGACGTGAACGATGCGCTGCAGCTGCTTCTGCCCCTGGCACGCCTCCAGAACAGTGCGCGTACCCTGCACATGTGTCTGGTAATAAAGCTCTGTCGGGGTCGCGGGATGATAGAGACGACCGGCAAGATGGTAAAGCGTCTCTGCGCCATCAAGGGCGCGCTGAACTTGCGTCAAATTGGTGACATCTCCTGGAATAATTGTCACTGCATTGCCGAAGTATGCCCGCGCTTTCTCTTCATCGCGTACAAGTATGCGCACTTCTTGCTGGCCTTTGACCAGTTCGCTCACTAATGCGCTCCCCAGAAAGCCGGTTGCTCCTGTTACCGTAATGGCCATAACAAACCTCTCGCTTCATCCCGTCTCGTAGTCCCGCCAGAGTTTGCATGCACGCCTCGCGCAGCAAGTAAATAGATTATCTCTCGCTTCATCACTTCCCCCTCTGCTCTCTGCTAACTAACTCAGCCCCTCGCTAGAGACTCCAGTGGCTACCACTGCCTCGCGCATCAAAGGGCCGCTAACTGTCAAATTCTTATTCTCTGCCTTAAACGTGAGAGAACTGTAAGCCACTTTCACCCTGACTTCGCGCCCCCGCATCCCGATGCGCATAGGAGTTGTTTGCACAATTTCCTGAATAAGCTTGGAAAGGCGCTCGATCTCATGTTGTTCAGCTCGAATAATAGCAGTCATAATACCGGGTTCATTGACTGCCAGGGAGAGTCCAACCTCTTTGCGCAACTGAGTACGCAAGACAGGTAGGAGTTTGCGCACCGCCTCGGTTGCATCACGCTCGTCGCTTTCGGGATCAAGCAGATCTTGCGCTGGATCTTCAAGCATAAAGCGAAAAATAATGACGCTCAAAGCGTTGTTCAGGCGCCTCAGTGCATGCGCACCTGACTCCAGATCCTTGGTTGACTCTACCATTTGCCAGATGTAGTGCTCATGTTTGCGCAGATAGTCATAGTACCCTTGCAAGCGAGCCAACGCTTCCAGGGAGACCGCGCCTAGAGTCCATAGCGCCTGCCTGGGAGTGCGCATGGTGAAATCGCGATAGAGCAGCACTTCCCGTAAAATAGGGCCAGTTTTCATAGTTGAGGCTTCATATTTTTGCTGATCTCGCACCTGTAAATGGCCTGCGTAAATACGCCTGCGCTGTTTCAGGAAATCTTGCGCAGTCAATGGCCCTTTATTATAGACCACACAGGCCGGCTCATAGACAGTCTGATAGCCAAGCTGAGAGATAAGCGCCTGTATCGATATTTCATCAACAGGGCTACCAGTTGGTATACCAGAAATAACATTCCTGAAAGCGATCACTTCGCCCAGTTTAGGTTGAGCACGTGCGAGTCGATCGTGCAGACGCCAGAGCAAATGCACGGCATGGCCCATGAACGTCGCCTGGCTGTTAATGGGAATTGGGCGCCCACCGACCATGCCTATCTTAGGGTTTTGCAAAGGCGCACACAGATTCTCCAACGCGGAATCAGCTGGAATAACATCGGCACCGATCAGAACTGCAATCTTGCTCTTTGCCTGCTTGAGAAACAGATTTATCGCGGAAGCCTTGCCCTCGCGTTTCTCTTGAATGCACAGGCGCACGCGCTGCTCCTGCTGAGCGATTTCCGTGACAAGCGGTACAGTCTGGTCAGTACAACCACTGGCAACAACAATAACTTCATCGATACGCAGGGATGGACCATGTTGCGCAAGAACCAGGCGAATAGTATGAGCGATATTGGCCTCTTCATTGTAAGCCATGATTCCTACGCTACAACCACTCACCTCTTCAACTTGCGTAGAGCCAACAATGTCATTACCCAGAGATATATGCTGGTCCTTTTGCATAATTAAACCTCGCGAATGTATTTCAGAGAAAGAAGACCGTCGCGTTCATACCTGTTGGACGTGATTGCTACTCTCTTCCTCCGCAGCATAGGCCTCGCTTGCGTCAAGCATTGGCAAGCTACGCAGCCTGGCTGGCGAACTTTCACTGCTCCCACTCGCCACTTTCCGGGTATCAGTTGTGTTGAGCACTGTCAGATCGCGCTTCTTAGCTGGCGCATTCCCAACAAATCTAGAGGTTACAGTCTCTTTGCCGACTTGCATGGCTACGCTGGCCAGGGTAGGTGTGTGACAGACCATATTAGTATAAGCGGCATTGGCCAGCGGGCAATGGCACTCGCCAGCTTTGATGCTTTTGCGCAACTCATCGGCCTTCACGGTCATCCAGGCCGAGCGGAAATCGTAGCCATGTTCGCGCAGGTTGCCAACCGACTCCGCGCGAATACAACAGGTCCAGACATCGCCATTCGGCGCGATCTGCGCTGATGCCACACCCGCCATGCAGGGAATGATCTGGCGTTGCTCCACTAACGTGCGTTTGACCACGTCATAATAGCGGTCCCGGAACGCCTGAGTTATCTTGGACACACCACTGAACTCGGCATTGCGAATGCCCTTTTGCAAACGTTCAATGACTGGTTGGTACTTTTCGAGCGGCGGCGTAATGCCCATACCCACTGTATCCAGCTCAACACGCTCTTCTGCGATCTCACTGATAAAAGAGTCAGGTTTAAGTTCATCGCGCACAAACGCGTAGATTGTATCAAATTCACTGACATTAAAGTTGGAAATAACCGTATGGACGCCCAGCGTAAAGTTCTTATAACGTCCCTTCAATGCCTTCAGGCCAGCGTAGGTGCGCATTGCTCGCGCGAAGTTTCCCTTTACACCACGGATGATGTCGTGCTTTTCTCCCACGCCATCCAGGGAAAGATTAATGATCACATCGCTGGTCGGCGCGGCCTGTAAAACCTGCTCGATGCGGCCAGGAATAATGGTGTCTTGAATACCATTGGTAGGAATGTTGATAATCCCAGGTCGGCAGTTGCGGTAAGCGGAGGCCACCATGTCTGGCAGGTCTTTGCGCAAAGTTGGCTCGCCACCACTGAAGGTGAACCAGTATGCATCCCTGCCAATAGACGCGAAGGTTTTCTCGTATTCCTCTAAGGTGAAATCATCGTTAGGACGCTGCCAGACGTTACATGTTTTGCAGCGAGAATTGCAGCGGTAACTGACGCTAATAGTGTAATTCATTGGAAGTGCAAGCGGCTTCCCGAGCGCATACGACGCCTGCATTTTCGCTATTTTGGGCAATACTTCGAGCATATTTCTTTTCCCTCGCTAAACTGGTTAAATTGAAAGCTTTTGCCAAGCCTTCACTATATACCTGACATTGAGATGAACCGACCTCACCGAGATAGCTCGAAACTGGCTCAGGTCCGGGCAAGGCGTATTAAGATGAGAGATGGCTTCATTTAGTCTAAACGCCTCAATATCACTTCTTAGTGTAGCGAAGTCTGGGTACGAAGGCTAGTTACCAAGGTATCATGGAAAGCATACTATCGTATCTTACGTTTTCTCTGTCCCTCTCCTTGCCCTACGAAAAATCCCTACGAAAAAGCTTATAGAGCAAACTATATACCAAAGCATGCTTTTTTGACCCGTTGGACGATTGCCAGGTCAGGGAAGGAGTATGATACTGTATTCTTGAGTCAGTTTATTAGATTGAGGACACAGAGCATTGCAGTGATCGAGCAAAGTGTAAGCAAGGCTGGTTCCTGGCCGCGTTTATTCTGAAGACAAGCCTATAGTATATTAAGGAAGGACCATTGATACGATGGAGATACTGATTACTGGTGGAAATGGATTTTTGGGGCGCAACCTTATTCTCGCCTTGCAAGAACGTGGTGATACAGCCCGCGTGCTGGCTCTGCCAGCGGAGAATACAGCCTGGCTGGAAGAGCGAGGCGTGCAGGTCTTCCGTGGAGACTTACGCGACCCGCAGGTACTCCAGGCTCCGATGCAGGGAGTAGATAAAGTGGTGCATCTTGCCGCAATGATGGGTTCCTGGCGCTCAACGAGCGAGTACGCCGCTGTCAATGTGACAGGCACAGAAAATGTGTGCCGTGCTGCTTTAGCCAATGGCGTTCGTCGCCTTGTCCATACAAGCTCCGCGATGGTCTACAATCTGGCCTGCGGCCATCCGGTGACTGAGAATGACCCCCTGAATCCTCTGACTGAGCCATATAGCACGACCAAAGCGGAGGGAGATCGCCTGGTGCAGCGCATGATTGCTCAGGATCACTTACCCGCTGTGATTATACGTCCAGGGACGATTTTTGGTCCTGGCGACAATCTGAACTTTGGCCGCATCGCTGAACGGGTGCGCGCTCATAAAGCGATTATGATTGGCTCTGGCAAGAATGCCGTGCCATTCGTCTATGTGACAGATGTGGTGCTGGGACTCTTGCTGGCGCTTGATCACGAGAAGGCGCTCGGTCAGGCCTATAATATTGCCAATGATCAGCCACTTACGCAGCAAGAACTACTCTCGTCCATTGCCAAAGAGGTTGGAGGTGAGCCGCCGCATATTTATGCCCCTTATTGGCCGCTTTACACCGCTGCCTATAGTGCTGAACGTCTGTCCAATCTGAGCAAATTCCGCATCGCTCCTTTTGTCACCCGACACGGAGTCAAGCTCTATGGAGCCGATAATCGTATTTCCATTGATAAAGCGCGCCGTGAACTGGGCTATGTACCCCAGGTCTCGTTGAGCGAGGGCATACGGTTGACCGCTGCCTGGTATCGCAATCGAGATGTGCCAGCGCAGGAACAGCAGACTGCAAGTGCTCCTGCGGCAGTCAAGGTCAACTAATGATGAGTTTCCTTGCATAAGGACGAAGGAGGCGGCCATGCCGCGATCACTGGTGGAACTGGTTGCGATCGTTACGGGGGCCAGTTCGGGAATTGGGGCGGCTACAGCACAGGAACTCGCGCGGCGTGGAGCCCGGGTGGTGCTGGCAGCGCGCCGAGCCGATGAGCTGGAAGCGCAAGTTCAGACGATCTCCGCTGCTGGAGGTCAGGCTGTGGCTATGCCTACAGATATAACAGATGCCGCGCAGGTTCAGCGCCTTGTAGAGTATGCCAGGGCAACTTTTGGACCAATCGACGTGCTTGTCAATAACGCCGGAATCAATTGGACAAAGCCACTAACAGAAACTTCCACTGACGAACTGAGCCATATGCTGCAGGTCAATCTCCTGGGTACCATGCTGGTGACGCACGCGGTCCTTCCAGAGATGCAACAACGGCGCGGTGGAAACATCATTACCGTTGGTTCAGTGGCAAGCCATGTCGCGCTTGAGCCTCTCTACTCGGCGGCGAAGTTTGGAGTACGTGGCTTCTCACTAGCCCTGCGCCGCCAATTAGTAGATAGTGGGATCGCTATTTCTCTCGTCACCCCCGGCAACATTCGCACACGTATGACCAGTGGCCTCGCAGAGCACATGCCTGGACCAGAACTGGTTGCCAGCGCGATTGCTAACCTGGTACTACATCCACGCCGCGAGGTGATTGTTCCATTTAAATATCACGCGATTGTCGGCCTTGACCAGTTTTTCCCGGGAGTCGCGGATTTTCTCTTTCACTTACGACACCGCAAGGATAGGGCACAGGGCAATTACAGCAACCTCCCTGCTTATGCGCGCGACTCAAAAACTACTGTTTAGACCTGGAGAAGACCCACGGTTGCTTAACATGAGAGCGCCATGGATGCATGGGAATAATGAGAAGAAAGCAGGAAGACTATGGAAACGCTGATTACCGGCGGCACTGGTCTGGTAGGACACCATCTGGTAGCGGCCCTCCAGCAACGCGGCGACACTATCAGGGCGCTCGTGCTGCCGAACGAAGATGCGAGCTGGCTCGAAGAGCGCGGAGTGGCAATCTATCGCGGTGATGTGTGCGACTCAGCCTCGTTGATAGCACCCTCGAAAGGGGTAGATACTGTGTTCCACATGGCTGCCATGCAAGGGGTCTGGCTGCCAATTGAAAAGTACTATGCGGTCAACGTCACCGGCACGGAGAATGTGTGCCGCGCCGCTCTGGCAGCAGGCGTACGCAGGATCGTCCATGTGAGTTCCTGGACCATCTACGGCATGTCTCGCGGGCATATCCTGACCGAAAAAGATCCACCAGCCCCCTGGAAAGATCCATATTGGGTGACGAAGGCACAGGGAGATTTACTTATACAGCGCATGGTTGCTGAAGAGCATTTGCCCGCTGTCCAGATTCGACCGGGCACCATCTTTGGAGTCGGTGATCGCTTGAACTTCGGACGCATCGCTGAGAAACTGCTGAATAACAAAGGCATCGTGATTGGTTCCGGGCGTAATGCCCTGCCTCTTATCTATGTAACCGATGTGGTACAAGGTTTGCTTCTTTGTGCTGATCTCCCTCAAGCGGAGGGACAGGCATATAACATTACCAACGATCAGCAGTTGACTCAGGGCGAATTTTTGGCATCCATTGCCCAGGAACTAGGCGCGCCCTCACCACGCAGACATATCCCCTACGCTGCTGCTTACGCCGTGGCCTACGCTGCCGAACGCGCAACTGGCCTGATGCGCTTGAAGCATCCCCTGGTAACTCGGCATGGAGTGACGCTCTTTGGCACTAGCAATCGCCATTCGATCGATAAAGCTCGCACAGAGCTAGGTTTTGTACCGCAGGTGAGCATCAAAGAAGGCATACGCCTGGCCGCTATGTGGTATCAACAGCAACAGATCCCAGCAACCGGCACTGCCGATTCGCTAGCTGTTGGCAGCTCGCATGCGTAAAAATTCTCCATAAATAAAGAGAAGAGACGCCAGGAAAGTGGAACATCTCCAACTTCCCTGGCGTCTCTTCTCTGCATTGCTTGCTATAAGCCAGAGTTTAAGCTATTTTTAACTCAATGATCGCCGTTTCCGTTGCTATCTCTGGATGATAGAGCAAGCTTAGCTTGGACGCAGCAGCGACGGGCAACTGAAAGACAATGTGTCCCCTGTTCGTAGCATGCGCGCCAATCGAACCGTAAAAATTGTCAGAACTATTGTACTGGTAAGTAAAGACATCACCCTCTGAGCCGAGCAACTGGAAAAAAGCGGGCTGATTCTTGATGGTTTTGTTGCCCGTATTCTGGATTGCCAGGTCCAGGTTAATGAACGCAACATGCGGATTTGTGCTCACTTGCTTGGTGACGCTATAAATGCTCAGCGTACGATCGCCCAGGACAACCTTTTGACTACCAGCTGGACCGCCGGGGACCGGCGATGACGTAACCACGACTATGGGTCCGTGGCCTGGCGAACCGTCCGTGCTCGCAGGTGTCACCAGGCGCGGTGTAGAAGCAGGACTGTGAGTCGCGGTAGCGTTGCCAGTGCTGGTAGAGTTGCAGCCAGCCAGCAATAAAAGCATGACCAGGATGACTCCGCTAAGGAGAAGCCGCCGAGATTTGGGCTGAAAAACCATCCTTTTCCTCTTTCTTTCTCAGACCTGTTTCGCGAGAAAAGCAGTCACTGTCAGCGTGCCAGTCTGGGTCAGAAAACGTATGCCACAGTAGCCGGAGCTCAGACTACTATCACTTGTACTCACCATCCAGCCGCTCGATTCGCTGCCAGAAGAGGCCCAGACGTTAGCGGTAAGCGTAGAACCAACGGCGCGGAAGTGGATCGTATACGCAACGCCTGCTGTAGCAGCAAAGGGTGTACTGGCCATAATACTGGCCACTCCGCCAACTTTTTTCTGGATAATCAGATTAGAGCCATCGAGATAGGCCTTGTACCAGTTATTGCCATCCGTCCAGCGCAAAACCACGCCAAAGTTTGTGCTGTTAAAAGTGCTAATGGACAAGGTAGCATAGACTTCCGCGTTGGTAGCAGTTGAGCCAAGCACCGCGCTATAGGTTGTACTGCCCGCGTTGCTCGCCAGTCCTACATTGCCAGCAATAGAGAAGGAGCCGTTATTATTGGCATCTCCACCCCAGGTATGACCATCAGAAGCTGTGCCCCATGGCGACTGATTGGCGCGTTGGAAAGTATCCTGCGCTATAGTCGTTCCTGAGGTAGACGTACTGGTCGGCGTCGGTGTCGGCGTGCTGGTCGGCGTCGGTGTCGGCGTGCTGGTCGGCGTCGGCGTCGGCGTGCTGGTTGGCGTCGGCGTCGGCGTGCTGGTTGGCGTCGGCGTCGGCGTGCTGGTTGGCGTCGGCGTCGGTGTACTGGTCGGTGTTGCTGTCGGTGTTGCAGATCCACCAGGAACGTCTGCCTGGAAAGAGGTGACTGTCAGCGTAGCGGTCTGAGTCAGGAAACGCATACCAGCATAGCCGGAAGCCAGGCTGCTATCACTCGCAGTAACCATCCAGCCAGTCGGTTCGCTGCTGGAAGCGGGCCAGGCATTGGCAGTCAGTGTAGAACCAACCACACTGAAGTGAATGGTATACGAAACTCCGGCAGTAGCTGCGAAAGGCGTAGTGGCCAGAACGCTGGCGCTCCCACCTACCTTTTTCTGGATCACGAGATTAGAGCCATCGAGGTAGGCTTTGTACCAGTTGTTGCCGTCCGTCCAACGCAACACATCACCAAAGTTTGTGCTATTAAAACTGCTGATAGAAGAAGTAGTATAGGCCTCAGAGTCCGTGGCAGTTGGACCAAGCACAACACTGTAGGTTGTTGTCCCCGCGCTCGTGACCAGTCCGGTGTTACCAGAAATTGAGAAAGCGTTGACGCTGTTAGCGTCTCCACCCCAGCTCTGTCCATCAGAGGCTGTGCCCCACAAAGCCTGATTGTCGCGTTGGAAAGTATCATGGGCCAGGATAGTCCCTGAGACAGGTGTCGAGGTAGAAGTTGGTGTGTTCGTCGGCGCGAATGTAGGAGTCGGTGTATTTGCCGGCGTGGATGTAGCCGTGGCTGAAGAACTGCCGGGAATAGCCAGGGCCAAGGCGTTATTAAACTCCTCATCGAACCAGATTCTGTTCTGTTTATCAACGTTCAGGCCGTCGTGAGGATGGCCACCAGCAGCGTAGAAAGAGAACGATCCTCCACCAACCGGGAAAGAACCAAAGTTATTTTGTAGAGAGTCATCTAACCAGATCAAACCCTGGCTATCAGCTCTGATGCCAGAGGTGTGCGCACCACAACCACTACAAGCAGGATTATACGCGTATTCAGTGACTCCACTGTTTGTGCCAGGGACGGCGGCGGCTACATTCAGTTTTCCAATGGCCGCGACCCAGCCTTCAGACCACCAGACATTCCCAGCCGCATCGGTTGTGATCAGGTGAGGCGTCAGGCCAGTGCCAGCAGTCGAGCTATTGCGTATTTTATATTCTAGCAAGCTTCCTTGAGTGGTATACTCGCCAATCCTTGCGACAGAGTCAGTATTCTCAGTGAACCAGATATTGCCAGAGGCATCAATAGTAATACCATAAGGGTGACTATTCGCAGAGCTTGTCGTGATAGCATGAAATGTCTGTGTCGCGGGAGTAAAAGAACCTATCTGATTGCTATAAAACTCGGTAAACCAGACAGTTCCCTGAGCATCGATCGCCAGATCCCAGGGTCCCACGCTGGCTGTCGGCACAGCCCATTGCGTTACTGATGTGCTATTGGGATCGTACATGCCAATCGCGTTTGTGACAGGCATGGTGAACCAGACCTTGCCGCTCTGGTCAACAGCTACAAAGAGAGGCTGGCCATAGCCAGCGGGCAGGGAGACAGTAACTACCCAGTTTTGTGTCGTAGGATCAAATAAAGCCAGTTTGCCAGGCGCAGATGAATTAGAACAACTGGGTGATGGATCACAACCAGGCAAAGCCACCCAGACTCGTCCACTGCTGTCGAACGCAGTGCCCCAGGGGTCACCCCCAGGAGTAGGATAGGTCGTAAAGCTGCTAATGCCCGCCGCCAGCGCCGTCTGAGCATGGGCATTGATGTTAAATCCCAACTCGACAAGCAAACTGGCGACAATCAATGCCAGTGCCACACACATTGCCAGAACTGTCTTTGTACCGGACTTCTTATTCATAAACCGACTACCTCTGATTGTCTACAACAAGTACTAAGAATGCGCAATACGCTGATAATAACGACAAGATAGACAAAATCCGTGGAAACTACGACTCAAATAAACGATAGCGAATCTACTGGGAAAGCCATCCTGTAGATGTAATCGTACAGCTTTCTCTCCTAAAATACAAATTTTGCAATGTGTGCATAGCAAAGAAGTAAATCGCTATCTTCATAGATATAAACTGGCTTCTAGAGCCAGTTTGCAACTTTTTGGACGCAATAAAAAAGTGCTTTTTTTAAAGAGAACCAGGAAGACACAGAGGTAAGGATACGATAGTGCTCTTTTCCGATACTTTCGCGACTTGTTCTCATCCAAGCACTTCACTAAACTAATGGAGTGGAGAACTCCCTGAAGGCTCCCCGCCAATGCCGCCGCCTCTTTTTTTCCTGAAATATATCAAGAAGTGGAGCATTTCATGACTATTGAACCTGGTCACCATATGATAGATAGCGAAGATGTGTTAGATGACGAAAGTATGTTAGAAGTTACAGAAAAACGGGTTGCAGTTCTACCAAGAAAGACAATACCCCTGCAACCACAAAGCCACGATGAGGCTGTTCCGCAGAAGAATAATCCGACGACCTATGACCTGAGTGTTGTAATACCAACTAGGAATGAGCAGGATAATATTGTACCGCTTTTAACTGCATTAAAGCAGGCGTTGGATCTTATTTGTGTGGAAATTATTTTTGTCGATGATAGTGACGATGATACCCCTCAGGCGATCACTGAGGCCGCGCAGACGATGAATTCGCCTCAACTATACATTTGCCTGGAACATCGTTTACCCGGACAGGCGCGCGCTGGTGGATTAGCAACAGCTGTGGTAGAAGGCATGCACAAAGCGCAGGCGGAATATATCGCGGTTCTCGATGCTGATCTTCAGCATCCCCCGGAACTATTGCGCTCCTTTTATGAACAGGCAGTAGCAGAGAATATCGATATGGTACTGGCAAGTCGCTATATCAAGGGTGGTAGCTATCAGGGATTGGCCAATATGGGGAGACGGTGGATCTCTCGTGGGCTAAAAGATCTGGCTCGGCTGCTCTTCTTTGAGCATTTACGACGGGTTTCTGACCCCCTGGGCGGCTTTTTTCTCTTGCGTCGGGCCTTGCTGACCAATGTGGAGCTGCATCCCATTGGTTACAAAATTCAGTTAGAACTTCTGATGCGCTGTCCATGGCAAGATTTGCTTGAAATCCCCTATCACTTTCGCGCGCGCACCCATGGTCAGAGCAAGGCCAATCTCCAGCAGGGTCTATTAGCGCTCCAGCATATGCGCAAATTATGGCTTGAGATTCCCTCAGCCGGACGTGCCTGGAAGATTGCCCTACTTCTCTTGTTAAACCTGAGCATGGCCATGCTACTATTTAAGGCCTTCCAGTTAATACCTGCACTGGCATTTAATTTGACCATAGCGGCTTTTGGAGTGATGGCGCTACTAAACTTTTTCCTGGCTGCCCGTTTTCTCTTTCCTTCCCCAAAGCTGACGGGCCAGATGGGGGCGTCAGCCGGATCAGCCGTGGCCCTGGAAGACGAGCTAACCATAAAACTGCCCTTAGTACGCCAGACAGCTTTACCTCTTGCTTCAGCATCGGCAATAGCTGACGCTCAAACGCTAGTCCTGCAAGCCATGCCAGTGAAGACTCGTCGTATAAGCCTGCCCTCCTGGCTCCCGGCATCTCGTATAAGTCTGCCAGTCTGGCTTTCTAGAAAACAAAACCTGACGCGCAAATTACCGCTTATCGCCGCGGCTCTATCCGTGACTCTGTCGGTCGCCTGGATGGGCTACACACAACAGGGAGCACTGATAGCCCTGGCAGGTCTGTTTATCGGAGCAGCAGTCATCTCTCTGAACAGAATCAGCCGCGAGAAAGCAGTGACCATGTTGCTGGCTGTTAGCGTTAGTGTGGCCACGCTAGACTACGTGTGCTGGCGTTTCGCGGTGACGAACTGGCAGGGCTGGTGGGTATCCATTCCCTTGTTGTTCGCGGAAACGCTGGGGGCATTACATGTGCTGGGTTTTCAGTTGACCGTCTGGCCCTGGCGACCAGCAATAACTGAGGAGAGCGAAGATCCAACACAGCAGCCGATTTTTGTTTTCATTCCGACAGTTAACGAAGGAGTAGCAATCCTCAAACCGACCCTGGAGGGCGTCATGGCGGCGCGCACCAAATACCTGGGCGCCTATCCCCATGGCAAAATCACAATTGTGATTTGTAATGATGGTCGTGTAGCCGGAACGCCCAACTGGGCTGAGATGGAGAAATTGGCGAAGTCTCTAGACATTATTTGCGTGACCAGGACAAAAGGCGGAGGCGCCAAGGCAGGCAATATTGAGAACGCGCGCCAGCAAGTACAGGCTACAGGTGACGCGTTTGTGGTTATTTTTGATGCCGATCAGGTAGCCCACGAGGACTTTTTTCTTCGCACGATCCCGCCTTTCGCTCAGCCTGGCATGGGCTGGGTGCAAACCGGGCAATACTATTCCAACCTGGATAACCCTACCTCTAATTGGGCTGACGACCAGCAGTCAATGTTTTATAACCTGCTCTGCCCTGGCAAGGCGGCGCTCAATGCTGCTTTTATCTGCGGGACAAATGTGGTCATTCGCGCCAAAGCGCTCGACCAGATCGGCGGTTTGCCCCAGGATTCCGTGACCGAGGATTTCGCTGCCTCTATCGCTCTGCACAAATCCTGGCACAGTAGCTATCTCTCAGAGATCCTGGCCACAGGACTTGGACCATTGGACGTGCCATCCTATCTTAAACAGCAGGGTCGCTGGGCAATGGGTACATTGGGGGTGTTACGAACCCATTGGCGCGATATCCTCTTGCCTCAGAAAAATGGTCTGAGCGTCGGGCAACGTCTGCAATACTTTCTCGCCTGCACTCACTACCTGTGCGGGCTACGCGATCTCATCTATGTGCTCATTCCCATCCTTTTCATCTTTACCGGGGTTCCGGCTGTGGGTGGCACGACATTGAGCGAATATCTCTGGCATTTCATCCCTTACATCCTGCTGAGCGCTCTCGCGATGTGGTATTCAGCGCGCGACGTAACTGGTTTGCGCGGTATCATTATTGGCTTCGGAAGCTTTCCAGTGCTGATAAAAAGTCTATTTACTGTGATTATTGGGCGCAAAATGCGCTTTGCTGTCACCTCAAAACATCGCAGTAAGAAACGCTCCATTGGCTATCTTTGGATCTACTTCATGTTTCTGCTGCTCTGCCTGGTCTCTCTCCTCTGGATGATCTGGCGCGGAGGTCGTCAACAGGCAGCTCTGTTTATCAGCGGAATGTGGGTAATCTACTCAATTGTTATGTTAAGTAGTTTTCTCATACTAAGCTTGCGGGATCTACGTTTTCAGAAGGCCTCGCAAAAGGCCGGAGCGGTTCAGAGCAACGCGCTGTATCCCGCGAAACTACTACAGCGCAGGCGTGGGCTAGAAGCGATCTGGAGCTTTGCTATAGCCGCATTGCTCGCGATTCCTATCCTGATGAATGGCACATTGGGCGCGCTGGCCTCTAGCGTCCACGGGAACGCCACACCCTTTCAGATAAGCGCGGAGAAGAGATCCTCCCCATACTTCGGACTGTCTGTACCAATTCAAATGTTAAACGGGCAACCGCAAACTGTGTCCCACTTGCTAGATACACACCTGTCCATTATTGGACGCACCCAGGATATTCAAGATGTTTTTGACGCCAACTGGGCAAATCAGTTGTACGCGCAACAGACCCGCCCCTGGATTACGCTCCAATTTGGCGTGTTCGGTGCTGGCAATAAGGCTCCTCTAGACGCTGATCTGCCCTCGATTATTAACGGACTTCACGATCAAGAGATCTCGCGCTGGGCAACAGAGATTCGCGACTATGGGAAACCAATCTATCTGACTATTCTCCTGCATGTGGATCGCAACTGGTCAGTCTCGTCCGCCGTTGCCAATGGTGGCATTCCACAGGACTCGGCGAGGGCCTGGTTGCATGTTCAATCTATCTTCCGCGCCGCTGGAGCCGCGAATATCGGTTGGGTCTGGGCGCCTGCCGATCCTCTCAACGATCAAGCTTACGCACCGCCTGCCTCAAGTATTGATGCTGTACTCCAGAGTTTTATCGACTACCCTGCCACGCAGTGGGGCGATCCGCGCGCGGTTCTGGCCGCTCTGACACAGCACTATCCAACAAAGCCGATCATCGTGGAGGCAAGCGTCAATGGAGTTGCGGCACAAAAGGCCACCTGGCTGCTCCAACTTGGTAAGGCCATTCATGCCTTTCCTCAAATTTATGCCTTGCTCTACCATGAAGGTGGGCCTGATCTGCGACCAACAAGCGCGGAAGTAAAAGCCTGGTCGCTAGAGTCTGATCCTGAATCACTGGCCGCTATGCGAGAGATCGCGACGAGCCTGGTTGCGCGTATGCCTTCGTAAAGACACAGTTGATAGTTCTTTCCTTTCACTAATAGATGATGAGCCAGAAGCAGAAGTAAGGCCAGGCCTCTTATGCCACATAGGCGAATAAGACCGCTCTCAAGCGGCTGACCTACGCGGCATAAGAGGCCGACCAGACCTCTAGTAAGGACTGGCTCCCCTGGCTCTCTGCCAGCGGTGCGCCTGACAAATGAAGCTTGACAGACCAATAGTATCTGCTATTCAAGAGAAAGCAAGAGTGGCATTATGATCGGGATATCTTCTCCTCAGGAATTAACAGGTGCGAGAAAAATCACGCGCAAGCGCGTGCTTACTCACGCAGCGACCTCGCGCTGGGCATTACCTCTGATCCTGGCTTTTCAAACGCTGGTGTCCTGGCTGCTGTTACAGAACACTGCCTTTCAAGATGAGGCACTTTACGTTTATGCTGGTCGCCAGATCTGGCAGGCCTGGCTGGGTGGACCGCCGGTGACTGACCCGTATAGCTACTATATTTCAGGCTACCCGTATGTTTTTCCATTGATTGGAGGCGGGCTGGATTTGCTAGGGGGCATTGAACTTGCCCGCGCCTTTAGCCTGCTCTGTATGCTGATTGCGACAGCTTGCGGCTACTATATAGCAAAGACACTTTTTCACCAGAAAGCCGCCGTCTTCGCCGCGCTCTTTTTTGTCTGCCAGGGGCCAGTGCTCTTTTTAAGCCGTCTGGCAACGTATGATCCTATGTGCCTGTGCCTGCTGGCAATAAGCACCGCCCTGGCTGTGCATGCCAGCCAGGCTCGCAGACCCTGGTACGCCCTGAGCGTAGCGCCGTTCCTGGTGCTGGCCTTTGGCGCAAAATACGCGGCACTACTCTTTATTCCAGAGGTGATAGGTATCCTTATCCTCTGCACCTTTCTCAAGTGGGGCTGGAAAAGCGCGCTACTGCGCGGAACACTCGTTCTACTGGCTTTTGCGCTCGTGGGAGGAGTGACAGCGGCTATTGTGCTCCATTTTGACCCTAATATGGTTCACGCAGTAAATGCGACAACCGTGAATCGCTCGGTAAACGGCATCAGTTCACGCCTGGGGCTGGCCGAGCATGTTATCTCAATGGTTGGCCTATCATTTATTATCGGGCTGCTTGGTACAGTAATTCTGGCGCGCAATAAACAGTTCCTGATCGCGGCAGCATTCTTCGCGACATCCCTACTTATTCCTGTGTACCATATTTATAAGGCTGAACAGATCTCTCTGGATAAGCACCTGGGCTTCAGTATGTTCTTCTTAATGCCAATCGCAGGCTATGCGTTATCTTCGCTTTCCGGTTTCGGATGGCGTAAGCTTGTCTTATCTGGACGCTACTGGATGGCCGGGGTATCTCTCTGCCTGATTCTTTTCCTGATTGGTACAGGAGAGGCTCAGACCATGTACAGTTCCTGGGCTTCTACCAGCCAGCTAGCCTATACGATGCAAACGCAGGTGCGTCCCGCCAGTGGCCGTTATCTGGCGGAACAATTTGAAGTATCACGCTATAATCTGGCTACTGACACCTTTGATTGGCAATGGAGCGGCCTGGATTTCTTTCAATACACTGACGCACAAGGGCGCTATTATGTCGGCAATGACGCCTATGCCAAAGCGATTGATGATGGGTATTTCGATATGATCCAGCTGAATTATGGCTATGACCTTCAGACAGCTCTTTTCATCTCAAAGGCTATCGAGCATAGCAAGCGCTACACACTGATCGCCAGAATTCCCTATCACAGTTCCTATGGCCCTGGCTTCTTCTGGGTGTGGCATAAGATCTAAGCTGGGATGATAAGCATTCCTTAGGAGGCTAACGCACAGGTCTGGTCAATGTCGTGCGCTTTTCACGCATCAACCAGACGTAGCTATCCTCCAGGCTTGGCTCAGTGGGCTGCGCACCATTAGCATTGCTCAGGTTACCAACCACGCGATACTGCACAGTCGTGCCCATATTCATGGTGGAGACAACCGTAATGTCGCCCTCTGGTTTGAGGCCGTCAGTCGTGACAGTCCAGACCCTGCCGCGTGCTTCGTTGGTCAGTTCCTCGGTAGTACCCTGGAAAATGAGATGGCCTTTATTCATAATCGCCAGACGGCGGCAGGTTTGGGCAATATCTTCAACAATGTGGGTAGAGAGCAAGACGATGCGCTCTCCACCAAGGTCCGAGAGCAGGTTGCGAAAACGAATGCGCTCCTCGGGATCAAGCCCGGAAGTTGGCTCATCGACAATCAACAAACGCGGATCATTGAGCAAAGCCTGGGCAATGCCGATGCGACGCTTCATGCCGCCGGAGAAGGTTTTGAGCTTGCGGCTGGCAACATCGGAGAGCGAGACCAGTTCCAATAACTCTTCAACACGCTGCTGACGGGCCGCGCGCTTATCCATACCCTTCAAAATGGCGACATAATCGAGAAACTCACGCGCACTCAGATCGGGATAGACACCCAGATCCTGCGGCAAATAGCCTAGCACGCGCTTGATGGCTGTGCGCCCACGCTCGCTATTGCCATCGTGTTCCCCCACCAGAATGGTCCCGCTGGTCGGGCGCAGAATGCCTGCCAAAATACGCATCAGGGTTGTTTTGCCCGCTCCGTTGGGACCAAGCAGGCCGAACATGCCGCTGGGTATAGCCAGATGCAAATCAGTAATGGCGTGAACACCGCCGCGATAGACTTTATTCAGATGCTCGATATCAATCTGCATGGTAGACGTTCCTTTCATAAATCACAGGCGATTTTTACTGACGAGCCTGCTCAAATTTGAGAAATTGATACAGCGCGACCAACACCAGGGCCGCGATCCCGCTCAGCGCCACAAGGCTACTCACGCCATACATGATAGTGGAAGGACTCTGTCCACCAAAGGTAGACACTCCAAAAAGACCTGCCGCTATCGCGCTTCCGATGGGCGTTAGGATGGTTCCGCTCAGTGTAGGCAATCCGTAGCTAGACATCAGGATATTACCCCAGAACCAGTAGCCAAAGAAGAGAAATTGATACAGCGGTACCCAGATGACAATGGGCAGCGCTAGCGAGAAAGCCGCGAGAAAGCACATGCCCGGCAAAATCACCAGCACATAACATAACAAGGCCGCAGGAATCAATCCCGCATTGCCAAATTGCCAGACGAGCAGAGCCATGATCAACAAATAGAGCACTAACGAGGGAACCAGCGACGCGCACAGAGTTCCCAGGTACTTGCCCAGTATGCGCATCTTAAGCGAGCCTGGCAGCGAATTTAGTACCTCCTCTACCCTGGTACGTCGATCGCGCGGAAGGCGATCAGCCAGCAAGATACCTACGCCCAGCGGGGCCAGCCAGTTTGTAAGCACGGCCAGAAAAGCCGCCCATTGCAGCGTTGAGAAGTGTATAGAAGAGAGTGACCTGTAAAAAGCTGCCTGCCCGATCACAGTCCTGATATCCAGGAACGCGAAGATTAAGAAGGCCAGCCAGAGTGCGGGACGGCGAATCTGCATGAGAAACTCATACCGCAAGACTCCCCAGAGAATTTTCCATGAGTTCATATCTATTTATTCCTTTTATTACTCCAAGAATTTCTCACTGCTCACTCCTCGCCAGGTGCATGCGAAAGTAGCAATTCAGGCCGACGCAAGAGAAACCAGGCCAGCACAAGCAACACGGCAGCTGTAGCAAACAGTTCAAGACGATTGATCAGCCAGTAGCTAGCTCCCGGTGTAAATGTGAGCGGAAAGAGATAAACTGCATGAAGGAATTTATATTGATCAAACGCACTGTGAAACACCAATTGAGCAAACGAGAAGGCACCAATCAACGCGCCGCTCGCTGAACGACTGCGCAAGAGTAGCGAGAGCAGCAGGCCAAAAGCTACCAGCCAGAAGGTTGAGGAGAACCAGGTCAGTTGCCAGGCGAGAAATTGCCAGGGTTGACTCCAATGAACAATCTGCGCGGGCAGATTCCAGTGGCCGAAAGCCAGTAGCAGCGCGCTGGTCAACAACGAAACAATAGAACTCCACAGCAAGATGAACAGGAAACGCATATTAGCGGTGCGATGATACTTGCGCGGCATAGTCAACTGCAATTCGATCGCTCGGTCATGTGTGGCAATCGTCGCAACCACTATACCAGCAGCCATGGGCAAGAGTATCTCCAGGCTTCCCCCCATGGAGCGCGCTATAGTATAAGCTGTAACATTGTGGTTCACAACAGTCAGCAAAAGAGCCAGCACAATCACCACCAGCGGGGGAGTCAGAAAGACTGGCTTGCCCAGCAAACGCAATTCATAGCGCAAACGATCTAAAGACATAGATCCTCCGTACAAAGTTGAACACTAGATCCGTAATAGAACAGGTTGTAATTTCTCAGAAGTGCTCACCACCACTACGCCGAGGCTATTCAGAGATTAGCTGACCAGGCGCGTCTGTCTGGGTACAAAAAAGACCGCGCCAAGCAGAAGCAACAGCGCGCAGACCAGCAAAATGGGACTTGTCGGGTTTAGATCCAGCACAGACACAGGCAAACCGAACCGAGAGATAAAAGTCGCGGAAAAACCCTGTAATACTTCGACAAGCGCGACACAGATCAAGGCGAAAGCCGAGCTAATAAAGAGCGAAATAGCCAGGCAGAGCGAGGAAAGGAAGAATAGCGGACCCAGCCAGAGCTGCACCATGTCCCACAAGCCGTTGCCAGAGACAGCCGCGAAAAAAGCGCTGGCTACTACTCCAAGGAGCATATTAAAGCCCAGGACTATCGCCATCCGACAAATCATCACAAAACGCATCGAGGTTGGCGTAGCGATAGAGAGCTCAAAGCCAGGATCGACTGCTGAACCATAGATAAACGCGCTACCAGAAGCACCTACCACAACAATAAAGAGTACCAGTAGATTGCCAGCCCAGTGCTTCTGAGCCAGAGGATGATGAGCCATGGCCAGGGTCAGCACCAGACCAAAAAGGCAGACCAGCGTAGAAGCCACCCAGAGGCTCTTATGGATCAGCGGAAACTGCGCGCGAAAAACCAGCCAGCCCTGTTTTAGCAAACGCGCAAGCGACCAGGAATGAACAGCCTGAGCCTCTTCATCCGCAATCTTTGCCCAGACCCGATTCATCAGGTAGGGAGAAGGCAGAGGGGTTGAGGTGTAAGCCTCGATAGCAGTATCCTTGAGCGCTTCCCAACTGGCCAGTTCCAGCTGGCAAGACGCGCAGGCTAGCAGATGCTCACGCACCTCTCTGGCAACGCTGGCGTCCAATTGTCCATTGATATAAGCTGGCAAGAGATCCGCTTTATGTTCACGGTCTCGCGGAGTCTGTGCTGTCATCTTTTAGTATCCTTTTTCGCGTCAAGGAGGGCACGCAAAGCGCGCCGGGCATTGCTGAGACGGCTCTTCATAGTCCCAAGTGGAATACCCAGAATAGTCGCTGTCTCCTGATATGAGAGTTCCTGAACAAACGTAAGCACCAGCACCTCGCGATGAACAGGAACCAGCTGGTGAAAAGCTTCCATCAGTTCCGCGCGAGCCGCGCCAGCCAGGGCCACTTCCTCCGGCTCCAGATCAGGCGCTGACAGGGTCTCCATCTCGGCAAGATCGACTAGAGGAAGCCGCCGCTGACGTAGTGTATTATGGGCCTGGCGGCGAGCAATACCGATCAGCCATGTCAGAGTGCTTGAACGGCCCTCAAAGCTGCGCGCGCTCTTCCAGACGGCTACCAGCGTATCCTGTAACAACTCCTCAGCCAGACCATAATCAGGTGTAAGCTGAAGCAAATATGAAAATAGCACCCGCTGGTAGCGTGCATAGAGATCTGACAATGCCTGCCGATCTCCCTGCCCAATGCGCTTGATTAGCTGAGCATCATCAGCGATTGGTTTAGCTGCCATCCAGCCAACCTCTTGTAATGCTAGTAATTTCACGTGATCTCACTCTCTTTACAGAAAGCATAGTGCTCTTCTTTCCCTCTTCTATGTTAATGAGTAGCACGACCACATGCTAAAGTTCACCAGATTGGTGGCAGTTTAGAGCGATTTTATCCACTATCAGATAAATGGGCGAGAGGCGTGCCAGGAAGAACAGATGCTTCCTGGCACGCCTCTCGCCCATTTATCTGATAGAGACAGAGAAGTGGAGAATATTAACTACAGGTTGGCGCAGCAGGGCCAAGATCCTGACCGTAATCAGAGACAAACCAGGTACCTGACGCATCTTTTTGCAAAGTCAGGGTGAGCTGGTATGTTTTTGGCAACTTACTACGGGTAATCGTATACACGAAGCTTTCTGTATTCTGATCTGCTGATATCTGAGCACTACCACTGACCTCTGGATAGTCAGTGACCTGTCCATAGCAATGGTCGTCGGCCAGGGCCATTTTTTTAAAATCACTTCTGCTAAGTGGAACGCGGACGGGGCCAAGCATATCATAAGCCTGATCGTAGTCCGCGCTCTGCAAATCGGCCAGAAAATTGCCTGCGGCGGTCGCCGGACCCAGGCTAGCGTTGGCAGCGAAGAAAAAGTTGATCGCACCATTAGCAACCACCCAGAGCAGGATGCCACCCAACAGAAAAATGACAAAAGCACCTGTCCACCAGCGCCAGGTCTTGGGTCTTGTTTCCTTGTGTCGGGGACGAGACACGCGCGGGGTTGGTGGAGGGCCATCCAGATGCGGCGACATGCCAGGGGGACGTTTGGGAACTACCGGTTGCCTGCCCGTCAGATCCGAGAAACGATAAGCTCCTGTCCCATCAGTTTTTTGCTGCATTCCCACTTCATCAGAAAAGCGGTATCCCGAAGTCCCAGAACGATCCAGAGGATCTTTCCGCTTATTCCCCGGTTCCTGTCGTCCTTGCATGAAAAATCTCCTCAGTTGCAGTATCCCCCAAGCGGATAGCGTCGAGCTTCTGCAAGATCGCTCGCGCTTGAGCGAATGATAGACGCGAAAGCAGATATAATCAAACAGGTTATGTTCCTGGCGCGGCACCTACAACGATGAAAGCGACGATACAATGCCAGAAACCTACCTCTGTACTAAGGATGAAGCATCACAACACCAGCGATTTTTGTATGGGCCTGTTCCAGTTGCTCCTGGGCCTGCCGGGCCTGCACGCGCGTGGTCTGCCCAATAATCACAGCCAGCACCGTCTGGTCCGTCAACGCGCCAATCAGAGAGGCATCAGCCCCAACGAGAACTGGAGCGCTATGGAAGAGTGCCACGCCTGAACGCTTGCCAGATGAGGTGAGCAGGGCGCGCAGACCAGCAAGCACCTGGGCAAGGTCAGGCGCAAGAAGCAATGCCGAGTTCTGGGCGGATGAATTGCCAGCTCCGAGAATACGCAAACCAGGTACAAAAGTCGGCTGTAAACAGGTCGCGATTTTTTGAGGGGTAACATCTCCTTTTTCCAGCAAATCACTTAAACCGGCACCTGGCTGCAGACCAAAATATTGGCCCAAAGCAGGCGCGCGAAGATTCGCATCTACAAGAATAGTTTCCGCGTGGCTCTGGGCCGCGACAATCGCCAGATTAGCCGCTACGATAGCCTGATTGCTGTGTGCTGAAGCGGAAGTCACTTGCAACGAGTGAAACCGAGTCTCCAATTCCTGCTCCTGGTACACCTGCTCACGTTCCCAGTGGAAGCGAATATTAGCAAAAAGGGTATAGAACGCCTGGCTATAGGCGGTGCCAGTATCGTAATCGGTAAGGAGAGCCTTTTGCTCTCGTATACGTGATCCCATGGGGCCAGCTCCTCTAAAATCGAGTATGAGGTGTACCATGAGCCGGATAAGCGAAAGGCTATGAATGTCCTTTCCGCCTTCAACGCCCAGACCTGTACATTGCCTTCTGTACTATACTCATTCGTTAAGAATCCTGTCAAGCAAATAAGTCAGGATACCAGTTGCTCATCAGTCAGTCCGTCTTCTCTGTGAAGCATGTAATGCTCTGACCATCTCCCCTAAACGCTGGATGTTTCGCGCGGCCAACTGGTGCGGCCCGGCGCAGGAGCATGGGGAACCTCTCCATAAATCGGCAGTTGGAAAAGGTCTTTGATGTCCTCTTTACTGCGAATACGGTCATCAAGATAATCAAGCAAAAAAGCCAGCGCGATGCCCACAGCCAGCGCTATCAGCACCAGTAGCACCAGCAGAGTTAGCTTGCTAGCTGACGAACCAGGAACCGCTCCCGCGATCGAGGCAGCACTAATAATGCGCGCCGAGACCTCAGGTTGAATATAGGTGCCTGAGGTTGAAGTATGTGTATAATCGGTCGCCACTACATAGTCCAGATACTGACCAATCCTTGATGTAGCTATCTCACCAATCGCATTGCTAATAGCCCAGGCCCCAGCCGCCGTACTCCAGTTGAGGCTGATTGTGACCAGGCTGTGAACCCGCGAGGCGCTCAAAGCGCTCGCAAGAGCGCTCGGATCTTGCCAATTGCCCAGTTCAGGATTGGGGTAATGCTGCTGAATTTCGCTCATATCCTGTCCAATCTGATGAGAAATATCATTGCAAAATTCTCTCGACGATAGGACCGGACCCTGAACCAGTGAATCCGCCAATGCCTCTGAAACGGTGACATTATCAGCGGGATTAGGATCTCCTCTGGTAGTTGCTACCAGGCCAACCTGGAAGGAAATACTTGAACTATAGCCACTCAAAGCGCCTGGTATCTTGCGTAACTTGTAATACTGATAGCCAGAATAGAGGGCCACCAGACCTACGATTAATATTATTAACCAGATGTATCGCCAGATAATTTTCGCATAGCTCCGTAGTTCCACGGCATCTATCCCTTTCATTATGTAGTGTTGCACCAAAGGCCAGATGAAATATCAGCCATAGTCCTGAGCTGCCTTTGCTCTTACAAGGACGCTTCAGGTGATCCGGCTAGCGCGCCAATTCGTTTGATAGGGCGTCCCAGCCCCGGGTCTGGGTTCGTACAGCGCTCATTTTTGCTTCAACAAACTGCAAAATACGTCGCTGAAAACGTGGTTTGTCAAAATCTAAAGCATGATTGCGAATGGTCTGAGGATGATAGCGGCGCTCGTCAAATGAGGTCAGCACGCTCGCCAGGCTCTCAGCAGTTTGCTCATAAAAGAAGGTGCCAGTCACCCCTTCAAGTACCGAAGCCAGCGCGCCGCCAGCGCCGTACGCGATCACCGGGCGACCCGAGGCCTGAACCTCCAGGGGGGTAATCCCAAAGTCCTCCTCGCCTGGAAACAGCAGCGCGCGACACCGGGCAAGGTAGGGCAAGGTTTCCGCGTCTGAAAGCCGACCCAGAAAACGGATAGTTGGGCCAGCCATAGCCTTGAGTTGCTTCTCATCGCGTCCGCCACCAATGACCACCAGAGGCAACTGAAGCATATTGCAGGCCTGGATAGCCAGATCAATCCGTTTATAAGGAGCCAGGCGACTCAGGATCAAAAAATAATCGTCCGGCTGGGTCGCTGGATCAAAGAGGAAACGACTGGCCTCAACCGGAGGCGGAATCACCACTGACTTGCGGCGATAATACTTCTGGATACGTTCGGCCACAACAGGCGAGTTAGCGATAAAATGATCAACGCGCATCGAACTGGTTTGATCCCAGACGCGCAGCCAGGTGATCAGAAATGGCAGGATACGCCGCGCCGTCCTTCCCAACTGCTCGCGCTCAACATACTCGTTATAGTTCCAGCACCAGCGCATAGGGGTATGACAATAGCAAATATGCAGCGTTCCCGGCTTGACAATCACGCCCTTGCCAAACGCGCTAGAACTACTCAACACCAGGTCATACCCGCGCAAATCCAACCCCTCCATAGCAAACGGATAAAACGGCAGGTATGGTTGATGATGCTTGATCACAAATGGCAGCTTTTGCATGAACGATGTACGCACATCGATATTCTGAAACGCTGGATCAACACGCCCAGGATCATAAATCGAAGTGTAAAGGGGAGCATTAGGAAACAGCTCGTGCAGTGCCAGCACGACGCGTTCCGCTCCCCCCATTTGATTGAGATAGTCGTGAACCAGGGCAACCTTCATGCTAATACGCTCCTCGGCTAAATAACACAGCCGGTACCGTACGCAGCAGAATATGATAGTACAGACGTAGAGACCAATTTTCAATATAGTATAGATCCATCAAAACGCCCTCGTCAAATGAGAGATCGCTACGACCGCGCACCTGCCAGAGGCCAGTCAAGCCCGGTTTTACCGTCAGGCGTCCCTTTTGCCAATCTTCATACTGCGCCACCTCTTTAAGCAAAGGCGGACGCGGACCCACCAGACTCATATCACCTTTAATGACATTGAATAGCTGAGGAATCTCATCCAGGCTGGTACGCCGCAGAAACTTGCCAATGCGGGTCACACGTGGATCATCTCTCATCTTAAAGATTGGTCCCTGCGCCTCGTTCTGCGCCAGTAGAGCACCCTGCATCTGTTCCGCATCTTTATACATCGAGCGGAACTTATAACACTTAAACAGGCGCTCGTTTGCCCCAACACGCGGCTGAGAGAAGACTACCTCACCAGACGAAGTCAGCTTGATCAAAAGCGCGAAACAGAGCCAGATCGGCGACCCTAGTATCAGCACTAGCAAGGCGCCTACAATATCGGTCGCTCGCATGATCGCGCGCTGGATCGGGTTAATCTGCATCTGCCTGATACCCAGCAGAGGAATACCCTCGATCGCTACCATATCGATCCGAGAAAGGCTCAACTCATACAGTTCAGGTACCAGCATAAACGAAGCACCCAGCCGTTCACATAGGCGCACGCTGCGAATTGTTTGCTGATGCAAGTTGGAAGGCAGAGCGATAATTACCTCATCAACTTGAAACGTGCGAATCACCATGGCCAGATCATCCAAAGTACCCAGCATTCGAAAACGTCCGAAATCGCCAGATGCCTCATGCGTATCGTGCAAAAAGCCGACAATCGAGTAGCCAAGATTGGGGGTGGCCGCGATATGCTGCATAATCATCTTGCCCAGACGCCCTGAGCCAACGACCAGCAAACGCCTCTCGCCAAGTCCCAGGCGATGGAGCATTCCCACTAGCAACGAAAGCACAATGCGACCCAGACACAGGATCATTATCGCGCAGATCCAGATAAAGGGCACAAGCAAACGCGAACTTGAAGCCCCAGGGTTGACAAAGAAGTAAGCAACCAGCAATGAGAGTCCCAGGGTAAGAGAAGTCGCTATCTGGCCCATCTGGAGCAGGACACTGCCACTCAAGCGAATCGAATACATCCCACGCACTATAAAAATCAGCAATCCACCGACGATAATGCCAATCTCTAGCGACACAGGAAATGGTGAGGACCGATCTTTCTCAGAACCCCCGATAACATTGCTGCGCAAATACTCGATCAACTCGCTGCCCAGCAGCAGTTTATAACGCAGGAAGTAAGCCAGAGAGAACGCCGCATAGAGCAAAAGCGCGTCAACAATAATCGTCAGGCCAACCTCAAAGACACGCCACTGGCGGCGAGTAGACCGACGCTCGGAGATAACTTTGGTAATCTGTCCAGTTGTCCCACCGGTCGAGATCTCTTCGCTCTCAGCCAAAGGAGCCGTCCCTCCTGAAGAACCCGCGTGCTTGTCTCCTGGCAATCCCAAAGGAAAAGGACCCCGGCCTGGTACAGATGGAAACGTATGAGCTGTTTGACCACCTGGCAGTTGATAGCCACGCTGCTCAGGCTGAAAAAGGTGCCCGTTAACTCCGCCCGGAAAAGCACCTCTATCAGGTGCGGACGGAAACAAATGGCCATTGAGTCTGACAGTTGGAGCGTCCTCATTTGGACCGGACTGGGACTGATTCCCGGTCGCTCCACCTGAAAACGGTTTGCCGTCTTGCTCATTTGTATGTGATCTTTCATTGCTGTTCACGAATTGAGCCATATCCTATTTTACTCTCATTTATGGGTGTATTACGTTGCACTACGTGAGATGCTACAGCTTGTTCATAAACGGCTATCGTCTGCTTGACCATAGCAGAGGCCGCGAAACGCTCAACTACTGTCGGCGCTAGTATACGGCATTTCTCCTGCCAGGCGCCATCGGTCAACGCGGTGTGCAAAGCCGCGCTCAGTGCCTCAACATCGTGGGGATCGACAGTCAGCGCGATGCCCGCGCCAGCCTCAGGCAGGCTAGAAATAGTAGAAGTAATAACGGGAGTTCCACAGGCCAGAGCCTCGGCAACAGGAAGACCAAATCCCTCATAAAGAGAAGGATAGACAAAAGCGGCAGCCGCGTGATACCACAAGGGCTGCTCAGCATCACTCACATAGCCTGGAAAGACCACCTCAGCCTCCAATCCCAATTCTTGTACACGAGTAAAAATCGCATTGTACAACCACCCCTTTCCACCAGCAAGCACAAGCTTTGCCCGCGTTCCCATTGTCTGGCGCAAACGCGCGTAGGCATCTAACAACGCAGGAATGTTCTTACGCGGTTCAAGCGTGCCCATATAGAGCAAAAAACCGTCCTCCAGGTTCTGACTCTGGCGAAAAGCCTGAACCTCCGCGTCCGTGATAGTTTGCATAAAACGTGCATCAATGCAGGGATACACGGTCGCGATACGCTGCGGGGAAATCCCCAGCAGTTCTGTTAAATCACGACTGGTACTTTGAGAAACCGCGATAATCATCGAGGCACGGCGCAGACTGCGCGTCGTCAGGATACGATGATAGATCCGCTTGGAGCGTGTCAGCACCTCTGGCATGCGCAAAAAGGCCAGATCGTGCAGAGTCACCACACTGCGACACCCACGCGGCAAAAATTCTGGGAGCACATTCGCCGGCGAATGCAGGACATGAATGTCTCGCTGACGAAGCAGCGCGGGAAGCGTCCATTGCTCCCAGGCCACCCGCGCAGACGGTTTCGTCTCCGGCCAGTCTGCCGGAACAAAGGTCATGCGTGGATGATGCACACCTAGCTGAGCAGCGATATCAGGTCCATTCACAAAAATAGTATATTCATGCTCACCAGGATTAGAAGCCAGTTCAGTCAGTAAATAGCGAATGTAACGGCTAATTCCACCGTTGCGGTAATTTTGACTGAACGAAAGCAATTGAGCATTAATACCAATACGCATACCAGCTCCCCATGGCTCTATAACGCGCCTAATGAATTGTAGTAACAGCTATAGCCTTTTTATACTGCTTCACATGTTGAAACATCAAGCGTCGTTTTTGCGCTGCCATGTTAGATTATTTTCTCGAATCAGTGGATGCACTTCACCAAGAGTATAGAGCATACTCAATGCCGCCTGCACTGTAGTATTGCATAGCACATACTGGGAAAGCGTGGAGATATCAACGCCCTGCGCCCTGGCCACCACTTGCAAAACGGCTGATCCGGGACGGGCCACGCCGTCAGCCAGCGCGCCCCGTGCTAGCTCTAGTATACTCTCCAGACGCTGAACCGTATACTGAATCACCCGTTTGGCCTGTTCAGACGAGCTATAAATCTCGCCATGCCCTGCCACTATATGCTTGAACGCTGAATGAGCCACTTTTTGCCCATCGACCTGCTTTACCACCTCTGCATGAACTAGCGGTAAAGGCAATCCATCTAAGCGCGCAAGTAGCTGCGCTAGACTCGTCAGACCCGTCTGAATATTAGTATAAAAGGGTATTCCATGTTTATCAAGAATATCCATAGCTAGAAAAGCGTCCCCCGCGAAAAGCGTCTCCCCATAGATCAGTCCAACCTGTTCGAGGCTATGGCCAGGAAGAGATAGCATTTGCACGGGAAACTCAGCGATAGCCTGCTCCGCGCCAGTAAGGATCACATCCGCCAGACAAGGTTTCGCCAGAAGAAATTTATGTTGAAGTTCGCGCGGCGGTTGAGCACCGCTAAAAAGATAGAGCGGCTCTAGCATCGGGCCGGCCATTACGGAAGCCTCAAGCCGCGTCGCATAGACCTTTAGTCCCGTCTGACGCACAAGATACTGAGCCCCTCCAAAATGGTCAGCATGGGCGTGCGTCACTACCAGCGCAGACGGCACCAGGCCTAATTTCTGCACCTGCTTCAAAATGTCGCGGCCCACATCTTTATCCATACCACTATCAATGATCAGGCAGCGCCCTTCATGAGCGATTACGCCAATATTTGCGCCACCCTGAATAACCCAGACATTCTCCTGGAGTTGTACCAGTTGCATTGATCGAGCCTTCACCTTTCATCTGCATACCAGAAAACGCTAGTACACCCGCTCTATGTCATAAAAAACGCCTGCATCCTTTTCTTTATGTACTCCTGGCAGGCAGAGAAAGGAACAGGCACAGCCGGTTTTCTAGACCCAAACCAATTTTCATTGTATAATGCGTGCAGAGCAGAGAAACTTGCGTCCCATTGTAAAAGCCTGACAGACAACAGGGTAGCGCGCCTGGTCCAGAACCGCCACGTCACACCAGAGTCTGAAAGGAGACACGCGTTCTGATGTTGCTCTTATCTGACATACCCACGAGTCATATATAAGCGATGAAGGAGCGCCGGGCAGACGGGCCAAAAGGAAAAGCACATTGCGTTTTTCTCTGCATCGGTGTATTATAGCCTAAACTTTCAGCAACTGGTAGTGGTCGTACATCCTGAAGATACCAGACATTTGTACACAAACAAAGGACAATCGCAAGGATGTCCCCTACATTATGGGAGAAAAGTGCGTGGCGAAACTACTTCGTCTCGATGTTGCACAGCTAACCGATGTTGGCCGTAAGCGCGAACATAACGAAGATAATATGGCCTATGTCATCCCGAAAGATCTACAGGTGATGACGCGAAAGGGCGCATTGTTCATCGTGGCCGATGGAATGGGTGGACATGCGGCGGGCGAGGTGGCCAGTGAAATTGCTGTGGATACGGTGAGCAATGCCTATTACCAGGATGAGAGTGATGATATTCCAAACTCACTCCTGCAAGCCATTCGACGAGCAAACGCGGCCATCCATCAACGAGCGGCAGAAAATATGCTGCGTAGCGGTATGGGCACGACCTGTGTCGCAGCGGTATTGCGCGGAAATCAGGCTTATATCGCCAATGTCGGTGATAGCCGCGCGTATTTCATACGAAAATCACGCATCTACCAGATCTCGCAAGACCACTCATGGGTTGCGGAACAAGTGCGCGCGGGTCTGCTAACCGAAGAGCAAGCGCGCACACACGCACAGCGCAATGTGATTACACGCAGCCTGGGGACCCAGCCAGATGTAGAAATCGATATTTTCCGCGAGGTTCTGGAAGAAGGCGATACCCTGATCCTCTGTAGCGACGGCCTTTCTGGGCTGGTCAACGACGACGATTTGTTACACACAGTTGACCAGTTCGTGCCCCAGGAAAGCGTCTACCATCTTGTAGAGCGCGCGAACGAGAATGGCGGCCCTGATAATATTACCGCTATCGTCGCGCGCGTCCAGGAGGTGGGTCTGGAGGCTGCCAATGTGCGTCAGCCTGTGCCTGTACCCATTGGGGGCTCTGAACTCAGTAATGAAGATACTGCCCGGCTTTTCGCACCACCCGTTGTAGGTCTCAATCAGCCTTTACGCAATGGCAATCTCCTTGCCCCTGCGTCAGGTAGCACATTTCCCTATGGCAGCTCTTCTCTGATCTCTTCAGAGAGCGATACTGCCCCTCAACCAGTTCTACAAACAAGAAGGAGACAGGGCCGACTCTTTTATCCCACGCTGTTTATGCTTTTGCTTCTTATCCTGGTAGCAGGCAGCGGCGGCGGCTATTATTTGCTCCATATCAATCAAAGCCAGACTATCAACCAGACACTAAACAATGCCACAGCTTTAATCGGGCAAGCTAGCGGCGAAACAGTTCATAATCCTGTTCAGGCCCTGCATGATCTGGCCAGCGCACAGCAAAAGCTACAGGATCTCAAGCAACATTACAGCCTGAGTGCCAGTGTTACCACTCAACTGACGAATTTACAAAATCAACTGGTAAGTGCTACAAAATCGGCGATCATCCAGTATAATCAGAGCGGATTGATTACACTGTTGCCCTGCACTAACTCGGCACCTACCAACAGCCTGAGCGCCAGCCCTGCTACATCATTGGCTGTAATCAATGCCAATAACACACCTTTGACCTACACTTTAGGTCAGGATGGCCAGATCTATCAGCTGATCCAGAGTTCCGCGAATCAATATACATTGACCAGCGCTTTCGCCCCCGCGAATACGCTGATACTAAGCATCATCGGAATTAAAAATCAGCTCTTCGCGTTAAGCCAGCAGATGACCAACGGGACAGTGAGCAACCATACACTCTATCTCTTAAATCCTGGACCACACGGCAACCTGCAGATAGGCAAAAGCACGTCTTTCGACGCAGCTCATCTCGCCAGCGGACAAACGCCCACGCTTCTCACTGCCTGGAGCGATGGTACAAACACGGTACTCTATGTAGTGATTACCTCTTCATCCACGCAAAATAGCGCGACTATCCTGGCTTATACGGTGGACGCCAAAGGTTTGAGCGCGCCAATCGCCTCGCCGATCTCTGTCTCAGAACGCATAGTCAGCCTGGCAGCCGCCTCCAACCAGCTCTTCTTCGTGGAAGCCGATGGCTCAATGTGGAATGCCGCAATCTCAACTGATCATAAAATCTCGACTGTTGCCCAGGTGCTGGTTAACCAGCCAATCGCAACTCCGCTGGCAAGCGATCCACAGCAATTCACTGTGAACAACAACGTGCCAACAGCTACCGCAACCACAACGAAGGGCACTATGCCCCTCACTTTTCCTTTCTCGCAGAATGCTTCGACTCTGCTGAGCGCGGCTATGGTCAAAGGGGTAGATGGCGTTCCTCACTACCATCTCTTTATTGGCGATCCAACTAACCATCGCGTGCTGGATCTGACACAGCTTCCCGCCCCTGGCGGACCAGTCCAGGCGCCGACTTCCACACCAGCTAATTCGTCCCAGAGTCTGACCCTGACCCTGGTCCAACAGTATGTCTCGCACACCTACTTCACGACTATTAAGGGTCTGGCTATCGATGCCAATGTCACTCTTACCATCCTGGGTCAACTAGCAAATGCCAATGAAGATCTGGTCGTCATCAATGGCGCTCAAAAAAGCTGCGCTTCTTAAGTCAAAACAATGACGACCGAGTCAACGATCAGAGAGAAGCATGAGTCATGCCTGATTTTGATACCGTTGGCGAACTCCTTTTATGAGCCGCCGCGCGGCTCATGGATGCCTGTTCTTGTGTGGCTGGTGAGCGGCCAGGCCGCTCACCAGCCACACAAGCAGGTGCGAGGCGCAAGAGGCGCCGAGGAGTCCAGAAGAAGCGTTCGCCAACTGTATCTGATTTTGTAACATTGTAATATCAGGCATGACTCATAATGTCACTTAATCGCAACATAGCAGAAAAACCAGGACAAAAACGTTGTTCCATTTTCTCTATTATTAGAACAGGAGCTGTGAAATCGTGGGTTTCGAGGTGCATTACCGTACTCACACATGTGGGGAACTAAACACAACAAATGTTAACCAGCAAGTTACCGTGGCTGGCTGGGTCAACAGGCGGCGCGACCACGGTGGTCTGATCTTTCTGGATATACGCGACCGCTATGGCATAACCCAGGTAATCTGCGATCCCGAGCGCAACGCCGAGGCACATAGCATTGCCTCAGAATTGCGCTCGGAGTACGTCGTGCAGGTGAGTGGAACCGTGGTTAAACGCCTGGCGGGCACAGAAAATCCTCATTTAAGCACTGGCGAGATCGAGATTGAGGCCGGGCGCATCCTGACTCTCAATCCCGCGCGCACCACGCCCTTTCCAATCAGCGATGCGATTACCGTCGATGAGTCGCTGCGCTTGAAATATCGCTACCTGGACCTGCGCAGAGGCAAAATGCGCGAAAATATTGTGCTGCGCCATCGTATTACCAAGCTTATGCGCGACTATCTTGACGAACGCGGCTTTCTGGAGATCGAGACGCCGATACTGATGAAAAGCACGCCGGAGGGCGCGCGCGACTACCTGGTGCCCAGCCGCCTGTATGAGGGAGAATTCTATGCTCTGCCTCAGTCGCCACAACAATTAAAACAGTTGCTGATGGTGGCCGGCCTGGATCGTTATTTTCAGATTGCGCGCTGCTTCCGCGATGAAGATCAACGCTCGGATCGCCAGCCGGAATTCACGCAATTGGACATAGAGATGTCGTTTGTTTCCGAAGAGGATGTGATGGGGCTGATCGAGGAGTTACTGATCCAATTGATCGAAAAAACGACGCGCAAACACATCAAGCAGCGTCCGTTCCCTCGTCTAAGCTTCCCAGATGTAATGGCACGCTACGGCACGGATCACCCCGATTTGCGCTTTGAGCTTCCCCTGGTCGAGATCTCAGACCTGGCCGCGAGCGGCAGCTTCGGTGTCTTCCAGAACGCCCTGGCGACTCAGGGTATGGTCAAAGGTATCCGTGCTCCAGGCGCGGGAGGTTATAGCCGAAAAGAGGTCGAAGAACTGACCGAATTTGCGCGCCAGTTGGGAGCGAAAGGGCTGGTCTCCCTGGCCATTAGCACCAGTGGCGAGATCAAATCCCCACTGACAAAGTTTATGAGCGTCGAAGAAGTCCAGGCCATCATCGAGCGCTTGCAGGGCCAGGCAGGCGACCTCCTGCTCTTTGTTGCCGCCAGCGCGAAGGTCTGTAACGATGTACTCTTCCGTCTACGCGTCAAACTGGCGGAACGCTTGCAACTGATTGATCCCGCCGAAATGGCCCTCTGCTGGGTAGTCGATTTTCCTCTGCTACACTATGATGAAGAACAGCAGCGCTATGACGCCGAACACAATCCGTTCTCCGGTATGGACGAAGCTCATATCACGCGGCTCGATAGTGACCCGCTGAATATACGCGCCAAACAGTATGACATCATCTGCAATGGCTATGAAATCGGCGGCGGCAGCGTGCGTATCAATGTTGCTGAACTCCAGCACAAGGTCTTCTCACTCATGAAACTTGATGATGCGCAGATCAAAGAGCAATTCGGCCATATGCTCGAAGCCTTCGAGTACGGCGCTCCCCCCCATGGTGGCATCGCTCTCGGCCTCGATCGCCTTGTTATGCTCTGCGCGGACGAAGACAGCATTCGCGAAGTCATCGCTTTCCCCAAGACACAGAGCGCGCTGGACCTGCTTATGAACGCGCCTGCCCCCGTTGACGACAAACAACTGCATGAACTCCACTTGCAAATCAAAGCAGTTGAGAAACGTCAACCCTAGCAAGGGAGTATGAGCCATCCCTGATTTGTTCTAAGCAGCACGAGCGCGTATCCTCCCCACCCCTTGTGTCTTGACTCTCCCATGAAATAAGCTCTGCCAAGACTTATTTCATGGGAGAGTCTGTTTTGCAGCGGTTTGGCAGGCTCGCAGCGCCTGCCAAACCGCTGCTTTAAAAGAGATGAAATGTCCATATTTTATGAGGTTATTTTCAACCCCTAAATTTGGATGCTTTTGTATAATGAATATAGGTCCTCCCCAAAGACCCAATCATTAAAAATACCGGGTCAATAACTCCCGGCAACGGGAGAACTTGCGAAAGCAAGACTTACGGTTTGGGCGTTCCGTCGCAAAAATGCCCTTTCCGCGAGGGATTGAGTTAAACGGGTAGAGTACCTCTCTTTTCCCGTTTAAAGGCGAAGATCTCAAGGCGGAGTTCTATGGGAAGATGGAAGGAGAAAGTAATGACATCAATGAACCAGATGAATTCGGCAAGAACAACTACAGTTCCAGCCAATGGGAGTGCCGGGGTGGCAATCGCAGGCGTTTTACAACACCGGCAGACACCTGCCAGTGGAGGAGTTGGGGTTGTTCCAAAATTCGTCCCGACATTGACGGAAGATGAAGCAGTCAGCCAGGCACGCCTGCTTAAGGCTCTGGCCGATCCTACACGCCTGCGTATTTTGAGCTTGCTCAGTCGATACGAAGGGGAAGTATGCGTCTTCGAGATTGTTGAGAGCTTCACTCTGGAACAGCCCACCATTTCACATCATCTGCGCATCCTGCGCGATGCTGGTCTGGTGGACTGCCGGAAAAAGGGCCTGTGGGCCTACTACTACGTACGTCGGGAAGCCCTGACGCGCGCACAGGAAGTTATCAACAGCCTCGCATAGGGGGTCGCTGTTGGGTTTGTGTTGAATTGCGAGTAATGTAGACGCATGCCACCCCGCAAGTGCTGAGCACAATCCGTGCAAAGGCAACAAAGACTTATCCTTGTGTGACTGGTTCACATCTGGACAGGGTTTCGCGGGTGGCGTGCTTTCATTTCGCAGCATCTATCGATATCTGTAAAATCGATAATTTACAACAATGAACAATTGCAAATCTCTGTGTGCCTTTCGCCAAAACCTTGACAGAAGGCGCACAGCCTGCTATACTCCTTCCTACAGAGATGCCATCATCTCTCATATACCTGATCCCGTAGCTCAGTGGATAGAGCGACAGATTGCGGATCTGTAGGCCGGAGGTTCGACCCCTCTCGGGATCGTTACATAAACTCCAGGAGCCGCTTCACAGCATCAGAACAATGGCCAAACCGAGACATATCGAGGCTAAGCCCACGGACTGATATAAAAGGAAGCGGCTTTTATATTAGCACGCGAAACTTGCGGCGCTACTGGGCGAAGAACGAAGTGTATTTCTTGATAATTTCACTCCTTGAGCAACGAAGCTGAGAAACGGGAAATTGGGGGCTTGACGTTCCGTAGAACGATCTGGTATTCTATGCCCCGGAGTATACTAATGAGGGAGACAAAGCAACCCACTCCCCTATTCTGGTAGAGAGAAAACGCCTTGAGGCGTCTCTATAAACCCGTGTACCTGATCCCGTAGCTCAGTGGATAGAGCGACAGATTGCGGATCTGTAGGCCGGAGGTTCAAATCCTCTCGGGATCGTTTATTACCCTCTAGAATAAGGCCAGAGAGAGCATCAGCCGCTGCTTCTAACTCTTAGAAGCTACATTCCTGGCAGCATCCACAAAAGCATCAGAGGCTCATCAGTGCTTGACCTGCTTGAGCCAGCTCCTCACTTCGCTAGCTCGGTAGTGGCCGATGGCGGTAAGAATGGCCAGGCTGGTTTCTCCGCGCTGACGCGCAGTGGAGATGTCAGAGCAGGCTGAGGCCGCGCGCGCCTCGCCATAGAGCGCGAGGGCCTGTATTTCGCCCTGTTCTTGCGAAGCAACCGCACGTACCCCCTCAAAGTTACGCATTGCCTCCTGCGGGTGATCTCTACGCAAATTGAGTTCTCCCCAGGCAAAGAGCACCAGAGCGGTCAGAGAGTTTAAACCAAGCTTATAAGCAAGTGACTGGATCTCCCGCAAATAGTCCTCGGCCTGGAGATAGTTGCCACGCCTGGTCTCCAATTGCGCCAGTTCCGTAAACACCAGAACCGTATATTCGCGCACGCCCGCGTGGCGGGCCAGTTCCAGGCATTCTTGAAAATAGGCCTCAGCTCTCTCTTCTTCCTGCTCAGTCATAGCAAGTTCGCCCAGAGCCAGAAGCACGTCTTGCAGCCAGAGAGGCGTACCACCAAGCCGCCTCAACTGTCCCAGCGCCTCCTCCAGGGAAGCACGACTCTGTACAAACCTCCCCTGTCTTAGCAATACCTCACCTAAACGTACCTGCGCGGCGACACGCAACAGTTCGTAGCCTCCCTGCTCAGCTTGCTCCAGTGCCTCGCGATAATAAGCCTGCGCCCGCGCATAATTCCCGCGCTCGTATGCGATCTGGCCTAAATTATGCAAAAACGCGCCGATCCGCTCCCCATAGGCCAGTTGACGAGCAAGTATCAATCCCTCTTGAAAATAGGCTTCGGCCTGCGCGTAGTTGCCGCGTTTGCCCACCTGGACCCCCAGGCCGGTCAGCAAACGGCAGACTCGCTCCTGTTGTCCCTGCTCGCGCGCTAATTCCAGCCCGGCGCGAAAACATGCCTCCGCCTGCGCGAAATTGCCACGCGCATCTTCCACCAGTCCTATGTTGCGCAAGAGATCGCAGACCTGCTCCTGTTGTCCCTGCTTGCGCGCTAGCTCCAGACCTTCCAGCAAGTAAGTCTCGGCCTGATCTAATTTACCCCAGCTCTGCGAGACAAGCCCTAAATAAAGCAGCGTATTGACAATGCGCGCTTCATCCCCCAAAATCCGCGCAGCTTCATAGGCGCGGATAAGGTGTTTTTCGGCCAGGCTATAAAGACTGCGCACATGCAGAAAATCTGCCAGCGCGCAAACGCAACGCACCAGTTCTTCACGCCGATGAGAGGTATAAGCGATTTCGAGAGCAGTCAGGATGTTGCTGGTTTCTAATCTCAGCGCATCGTACTCTTTTGCATGTTCTTCGACAAAGGTAACGTAGTAACCCACCAGGCGCTCAGCTACCGTTGGATCGGCTAGCTGAGCGCGCGCGTAATCAGCGATCGTTTGATGAAGCATGTAGCGGCCTGGACCATTGCTTTCCAACAAACCAGCATCACATAGTGCATCAAGCGTCTCCACAGAAGCCTGGCAAACTTCCAGGGCCGCTTCTTCCGCGAAGCTGTTAGGCTTGGCTGGAAAGAGAGAGAGGCCGCGCAACGCGGAACGAGCATATTCATTCAGCAATTGTTCGCTGACCGCGATAATTGTTTGCAATGAAAGGGGAATATCACTTGTCAGACTGGGATGGCGCTCAGCTAAAGCGCGCACTTCGCCAAGCTGCAGGCGTATACGCGCGTCACGCAGGTGTTCTACAGCGGCGGAAAGACGGCGTGGCTGACCGCTATAGACCTGAATGCTGAGATATTTGCCCATCAAGGTCAGGGCCAGAGGAAGTGCCCCTACTGAACGCACCAGAGCCAGCGCAGTTTCAGGAGCCTGTTGCACAAAAGTCCCGGCATAGCGTCCCAGAAGCGCTAATCCATCTAATTCGGCCAATTCTGGCACAGCGAATGCACCTTCTGCCGCCAGTTGGACAGCAAGATTGGGATAGCGCGTGGTTACCAGATACCCGCAGGAGAGACCACCCACCTGAAAAGCCAGCGCCGCAGCGCTCTCCCAGACATCGTCAATGACTAGCAACATCTGACGCTGGCCAATGGCCACGCGGATGGCCCTGGCCCAATCTTCGTTGCTATCCAATCTGGCCGAACCATCCGCAGTTACGCCTAATAGCGCTCCCCAATGACTCAAAATCTCGCTAATATCTGGCTGTAAACCGGGTCCAGCCCAGAGAACACCATCCCGAAAATACGCGCGTACTTCTACATCATAGGCCAGTTCGATTGCCAGTGCAGTCTTGCCTACTCCTGGCAGACCATGTAATGCCACCTTCACAGCTCGCTCTTCGCTACAGAGCGCGTGCTTCAAACGAGCAAGCAAAGCATCCCGACCAACCAGATGGCTATCAGGGGCAACCGGCAAAGGAATTATTGGATCATAAATGACCTGTGCTGCGGGGTAATCCACAGGCGCGCGCGCCTCAGTGAACGCTTTGGCAAACTCCTCTCCCTCCACCAGTCCCAGAACCCTGGCATCTTTCCCAAAAAGCTGGCAGAGCTTCTCGCGAAAATGTGGATATGGCAGAGAACTACCCCGTTCCCAACGGCCAATATTTAAGGCTGTAGTCCCTATCTCCTCCGCTACCCGCGCTTGCGACCAGCCGCGTAATTCACGCTCATGTTTTAACACATGGTTCGGCTTCATGCCAGCCCATCCTCTCGGCCAGGACAACTCTTTGCATAGATTTTCCTTACACATTTATCTACAAGCAGCAAATTGCACGCCTGGCTCTAACAGAGATATACAGCCGATGCTTTCTAGTTGTTATCTAGTTGATAGATAGTTGCTATTGTAACATATCATACACATTGCGCATAATTATAACATCTGGCCTGAACATACGGGCAACGCCTACGCGCCAGCAGGATTAAAGGGCTTTAAAAGCGCAAGCAAATCTGGTTGAGGTGCGCAAAATAAGCAATTCATTCTATAAGAGAAAAGTACTGATCTAGCAAAGGGGACACGCTCATGGGACAGAGTGAAATCGCTCGTTTGCTGCAACAGATTGATCTTGAATATAACGCTGCCAGGGCCGCGCTGAACGGTCCTATGCGCGGCAGTACACAACACGAATTCATCACCGCGCGCATGGAGCGACTGAACTTCTATCAAGAAGAGCTATCGCTACACGTCGGTGCCAATGAAGCTATTCGACTACTGGTAGAACGTTTAGAAGCGGCTAAATGAGCAGCAGTTACAAAAGAGACTGGATGGCGTAGGTGCTGTCCTCGCCAGATGATCTGGTCATCTTCTTCTATCTTCAGCAGCAAACAGTGTATGCGCTCCATGCTTTCTACCCACCACCTCTCTCTGCTCTGCCAGGTAAATACGCGCATCACGCAAAACATGCCTGTATTGAATTCCTTGTATATATGTTCCAAAGGTAGATTTTTCGGCAAGAATATGTTATAATAATCCCATTCAATCACGGAAATCTAGCGGACATAAGCTCATTACATTGGGGACAGGTGTCTATGGATTTAACGTCAACACTATACCGGGCAGTGTCGCTCGACTTAGCGACGGAGCGCGTAACGACATATTGAAAACACTGGGAGCAGGTCGCTTTCTGGTGTTTTTTTCTTTTTACTCGCCCTGTTGAAACTTATGCCGTTCCCAGGCTCAGTACTACTTATAACCTGGCGAGCTGGATGTCTGCAAAGGGCTGGTACCTCACCAGGCTTGATCGGAGGGAAAGGAGAAAGCGGTAATGTTGCAACAAGGTATGCAAGTAGAATCGCATATATTCTCACTGCATACACCTTTGAAAAATCTTCTGCATTCAACGGGAATGCTGCGTGGTGTACCTATGTTTTTTCACATTTAGAAAGGCAGAGCATCAACAGTGAATTCAAGCATGATCAATAAGATTGCTAAAGCCAAACGCTACGCTGAGGAACCCGAACGCATCCAATTTACACGCTTTGAGGCGACGTTTCGGGGGGAAAACGATGTCCACACGACCGACTACAATAACGGGGAATGGAACTGCACCTGTCGTTTCTTCCACGATTGGGGCGACTGTAGCCATACTATGGCTATGCAGCGCGTGCTCGGAGTGACAATCCCGGCGGCCCACCGCCATGGAATTCCAACGGGCCTGGGCACAGGTCCGTTGATGCACTGACCAGTCCGGGGCATTTTTTCCCTGCTTCTAAAATCTGAGAGACAAACCACCTATCCCGGTGACAAAAGAAGCACTGATCCTTCCATTTGAGCAGTGCTTCTTTTTATGGCGCTTGACTTTTTAACCCCCAAGAATAAAATGGAGCGCGATAATCGCTGCAAACATGATCACTGCCAGGATCAGAATAAAGATCAAATCTTTACGCACATAATTGTAGTGCTCCACCGTGATCTGGTTTGACGATGAGCGTTGAGGCTTCTGTTCCGCCAGACGCCGTGCCTTCAGACGCGCCGCTGCGCTCCTGGTAGAACCCCCGGCTGTCGCGGACGAGGCGCTAATCACAGCCGCAGCAGTTGACGCCGTGCTCGCTTTGCTGGCCACTGCTGGCTCACTCGCTTGGGTAGCCACCGCCGACTCACTCGCTCTGGTGGCCACTGCTGGCTCACTTACTCTCGTTCCTGCTCCCCTCCTCACCTTTGTCTTCACCTCTTGCGCCGCCACTAGCTCTACCACTTCTTCTTTCTCAGCTTCTTCCTCGATCTCTTCCTCCTCCTTCTTGGAGGGGACTGCCTCCACTACCTCCACTACCTCCTCTTCCTCCCCTTCCACTTCGCTCACCTCAACAGTATCAAGTACATTCTCTTCAGAAACAGGTCGCACCAGCGCGAAGCTCTTCTGCTTCGTCTTATTGCGCTGGGCACTACTGCGCGAATACGCGGTCTTTTTTGGCATGGTTACATCTCCCCGCCCGGCGGGCCTGTCTCTCAGAATACGGCCTGCTTCGAGCTGCTCTTCTAAGAATAGAAGCGATTTCTCTAAGGTTGAAACGCTTATGAAAATCGGCTTGTCTCGCTTACTTGCTCATAAAAAACCTGAATGATTGCGAGCGTTTCATCTAACAAGCCACCATTATAGTTCCAAAAAGCAAATTGCGCTACGGCCTATTACCTTTTGTCGCACGCATAGAGCAACCGTAATAGAATGAATTATAGAGCTTGCCGCTCCCTCCGCGCATGCACAAGGTCTACCTTAATGAGAAATAGTATATCCTCGATGAACGCGCGCGCGGATTATGCGCCTCTCTCGCCAATTCACTTTCCATTACAAACATATGATATCCTATCGTTATAGGATAATACACCGACATAGCGCCATGGTCAAGAAAGCTTGCTTTCCTCCTGACAATATCACTGATCCGTAACACTCACAGCCTTCACAATTTGACAACCCAGGCCGTCTGTGCTATGGTTGACGTGGCATACCAGGGCATCACACATACATTTTCAGAGATTTAGCTTGTCCACAGGCTAGCCCGCACGGCTAGTCCTTTTCTATATAAGTAAAACCCATTCGACACAAGCATGAAGAGGAAAAACATGGCGAGAATAGTCGTCGCAATGAGCGGCGGCGTGGACAGTTCGGTAGCCGCCGCACTGCTTAAAGAGCAGGGACACGAAGTCATTGGTATTATGCTGCGCCTGTGGTCAGAACCTGGCACACTTGACGATGAAGGGCTGGAACGCGTGGTGCAGAATAAATGCTGCTCTCTGGAAGCGGTAAATGATGCGCGGCGCGTGGCTCGCCAGTTGGACATTCCTTTTTACCTGGTCAATGTAGAGCAGGAATTTAAGGAAAATGTGGTAGATCTTTTCTACCAGGAATATGTCGCGGGGCGCACCCCCAATCCCTGTCTGACCTGCAACCGCCATATCCGCTTTACGCTTCTGCTCAACCGAGCGCTGGCCCTTGACGCTGATTATCTGGCTACAGGCCATTACGTGCGCGTCGATGATCATCCTCTAACGGGCAAGCGGCGTTTGAGGCGTGGACTTGATCCCGCTAAGGATCAGTCCTATGTGCTGCATGTACTCAACCAGGAACAATTGGTACACGCCTGTTTTCCCCTGGGCGCTTATACAAAGCCGCAGGTGCGCGCAATGGCAGCGGAGCGGGGCTTAAGCGTAGCCAGCAAGCCAGAAAGCCAGGAGATCTGTTTTGTGGCGCAGAACAATTATCGCGGCTTTATCGAGCGCTATGCCAGCAACCAGGAGGAGTCCGAACAGCTCACGGCAAGTACCAATGTAGGAACTATGATTCAGATTCCACGACCCGGGCCCATCTATGACCGCGCAGGAGAAAAAGTTGGGCGCCATCGTGGCCTGGCTTACTATACCATCGGCCAGCGCAAAGGTCTGGGACTCAACTCGCTGGAGCCTCTGCACGTCTTGCGCATCGATGCAGAACAGAACGCGCTGGTCGTCGGACCCGCGGAAGCTCTGCTGCGTGATACCTGCGTCGTCGGCAAGACGCATTTCCTCAGCGGCATCACGCCCACGCAACCATTTAGCGCCCGCGTACGCATCCGCTACAAGGCTCCCGAACAGGAAGCCCTCATAACTCCCCTGGACACAGAAAACGTTCAGGTCACTTTTTCACGCCCACAGCGATCCATTACGCCGGGTCAGGCTGCCGTCTTCTACAGCAGCGAGGATGGTGATGAGGTGCTGGGCGGAGGCATAATTGCATGACTGACCAAGCACATATTCGCAATTTTTGTATTATCGCGCATATAGATCATGGCAAGTCAACGTTGGCAGACCGTTTGTTAGAATTCACTGGCACGGTTTCCAAACGAGAATTGATGGAACAGATCCTTGACCAGATGGAATTGGAGCGCGAGAAGGGCATCACCATTAAAGCACAGGCGGTGCGGATGCTCTACACCGCCCTGAATGGTGAGCAGTACGAGTTAAATCTCATCGATACACCAGGGCATGTAGACTTCACTTACGAGGTCTCGCGCAGCCTGGCTGCATGCGAGGGCGCGCTGCTGGTTATCGACGCGACTCAGGGCATCGAAGCACAAACGCTGGCCAATCTTTACCTGGCTATTGAGGCCGATCTAAGTATCATTCCTGTTATTAACAAAATCGATTTGCCCAGCGCCGAGCCTGAGCGCGTGAGGCAGGAAGTCGAAGACGTAATCGGCTTGCCGCGCGAGGACTGTATTCTAGCCTCCGCGAAAGAAGGTATCGGTACGCAGGAAATTCTGGAAGCTATCATCAAACAGATTCCTGTGCCCAGGGGTCAGCCAGACCACCCATTGCGCGCGCTGGTCTTCGATTCACACTACGATTCGTACAAGGGCGTGATCGCCTACGTACGCATGGTCGATGGCGCGTTGCGCGAGGGCGAAAAGGTGGTCATGATGGCCACTGGTAGCACTACCGAGATACTGGAAACTGGCTTCTTTCAACCACGCCTGATCTCCGCTGGCAAACTGACTACTGGCGAAGTTGGTTATATCGCTACCGGCTTTAAAAACGTCAAAGATTGCCACGTGGGCGATACGATTACTGTGCCTGCCTTTCTGAGCTCTGTCAAGCCACTGGCAGGCTATAAGCCAGCCAAGCCGATGGTCTTCGCGGGTGTTTATCCAGTTGAAGGCAATGATTACCCGCTGCTACGCGATGCACTTGATCGCTTGCAGCTCAACGATGCCGCGCTTTTCTATGAGCCAGAGACCTCAAATGCGCTGGGCTTTGGCTTTCGCTGTGGCTTCCTGGGCCTGCTCCACATGGAGATCATTCAAGAACGCATCGAGCGCGAATATAATCTGGACATTCTGGCTACCGCTCCCAGCGTCGAATATTATGTCACCAAGGATAGCGGCGAAGTTCTGAAAATCGATAATCCTTCGGAGATGCCAGATCCCGGTACCATTGAGAAAATCGAGGAACCTGTCATGGATATCTCGATCTTCACTCCCTCGCGCTATATTGGTACCATTATGGATCTGGTTACAACAAGGCGTGGCAGCTTTAAAGAGATGAAGTATATCGAAGCCGAGCGCGTGCTGATTATGTATACCATTCCACTTGCCGAGTTGATTACTGATTTCTATGACCAGCTCAAATCACGCACTCAGGGCTATGCCTCGCTAGATTACTCCTACGGTGGTTACCAGGCCGCTGATCTGGTCAAGCTAGATATCCTCGTCAACAGCGTACCTGTAGACGCCCTCTCGCTCATCCTGCACCGTGAAAAGGCCTATAATCAGGGCCGCAGCCTGACCGAGAAGCTGCGCAAACTTATCCCACGTCAACTCTTCGAGGTGCCAATCCAGGCCGCGATTGGCTCGCGCGTTATCTCTCGCGAGACGGTCAAAGCCATGCGTAAAGATGTGCTCGCCAAGTGTTACGGTGGCGATATCTCGCGCAAACGCAAATTGCTGGAAAAGCAGAAAGAGGGTAAGAAACGCATGAAGATGGTTGGCAGTGTAGAAATACCACAAGAAGCGTTTATGGCTATTCTCTCTCTGGGTGAGGAATAACATTCCAATTAAGCGCGCGGGTTCGCCGGTTACAGATCATGCTCGCCAGCGTTTGTCGAGCAAAGTCTCATTTGCAGAGTCACGAGAGGAGCAAAATGATATGCAATCTCCACAGGTGCAGCCCGCGCCTTGTCCCAAATGCGGTGGCGTGCGGCTACTGGACGATGGCAACGAACTGGGCTTGAGATTTGTGGCTGAACTCTCCGCTTTATACTGCCTGGACTGCGGCTATGTAGAATTCTATGCAGGTAAACATAAACTGGATCTCCTGGCAAAGCGGCGCGCGGCGGCTAATACCGCGAAACAGCTAGAACCTGATACACGCGATGACAAGTTCTAACTTTGGTCATCGTGGAGGATAGCTGTTCTCAGGTTCGAGGTAGATGCCAGGAGAGGATTAACCGCCCTGAAGCCAGAAGAAGGTCCAGGGATAAAGCATCTGGACCTTCTCTGCATTTTCTTTTTCTGCACAACTCCCGTGTCATGTCTAACCGAGATCTACAGTCAGGAAAAAGGTAGGGGTATAAAAACATACCCTACGTGCCTCTCACTCCTCTACCAACCTGCGATACAGTCTATCTGTTAAAAACCGGCTACGCAGTTATACTGTCGGTAGTCTGCGGTAGTACCAGGTACTGGTCGAAGGGCAAGAGGGGTCTGGGTGCTCGCCTCAACGAGCACTCCTAGTCAATCTGAAATACCATCCCCAAAAGGCGTATCGGTTTCTTCATTGGTTGCATAAATTCTCCTTTCGGATGCCAATGCGAGTCCTCTCGCCTGGTCAATGCCAGGGTGCCTTATCCCTGGATCTGTCCTTGATGGACATTCAAAGTATAACATAGTGCGTCAGAGAGTGTCAAGGTGAACGGCTGTTCTGCATACAAAACAATGGATAACTCCTTGCGAGCGTGCTGCGAGGGATGCCGCGTGTCAAGCAATTTTTAGGCCGTATTCAAGCCTTTCACAGGTAGGGGAAGCGAAAAAACTTACCTGTGAAAAGTTTTCAAGCCTGCCAGAAAAAGCAAAAGACGACGAGAACCTTAAAGTAAGCAGAACAAACACCAGATCAGGTATCTACTGGAGAGAAAATCGGGTAGACACCTGATGCACAGAACCTTGCAAGGTGTCTTATAGTATGTGAAGATAGAGGTGAAAAGCTAATTTTCACCACTGAATATATCCTACCCGGCCAGCAGAGGGCGATAATGTCACTTATGTGACCTCTGACAAACGTTTTCCAGCTTATGGATAAGGATACGGGATTTTCAGGTGGGGATGAGGCATACTTCAAAACATTACTATTGAGAGGTTTTTCTGATTATGCTTAAAAAGCATTTGCGAACATTGGGGCTGCTTCTGGCGACCCTCACACTCGGCAGCATGCTGCTAATGGCCTGCGCGCGTCCAGGTGTAGCCAGTACTAACACCGCCGCTGGTGGGTCCTCCCCAACAACGTCATCCTCAAGCGGGAGCGGCTCCTGTGCCAGCGGTGACACGGTAAAGACAGGGACAAGTTCTTTTGAACAAACCTGTATCACGCTCACGAAAGGCGGGACGCTGAAAATTGTTCAGGATCAGCAGTCTTACCATATCTTCGATTATGGGCAATGGAACGGCACTACTGCCGCACCGCAAACGCCAGCGGGCGTACCGGCTCTGAAGGATCTAGCCCTGAGCGGCCCGAGCGTAAACGTTGGACCATTTACCACTGCCGGTACGTATTATATTTATTGTACTGTCCACCAGGGCATGGACTTGAAGGTGATCGTTAAATAAACCGGCTCCACTTAGCGAGTAAAGGGGAACGATGGTTCTGGTGAGCCTGTAATAACACTGGAACTATCGCTTCCTGGCCTGTTTCAAGCACATGATGAGGCAACGTCCAGACTCGTAGTACTTGTAGTTGAGTTAAATAGGAATGTTGGTCATAGTTATTTGGCTTTTTTAGGTGTCCCATGTATTATGGATATAGATAAAAAGAGGTGGCGATCATCTCCGACGATCTCAACAGGAATATTGGCGACAAGATGTAACCAAATTCCCAAAAATTTCGTATTGATTTATAGAACGTTGATACGATGGAGAACCGTAGGAAAAAGGTAGGGCTAGAAAGAAAGATTTCTTTCGATTTTGGAACCTTGAAACTCATTTAAGGGGTAGCAACCATGACGACCGCATCTGCAACACCTGAAACAAAGCTTAATCGCGCGCTGGAACTGATCGGAGAGATCGATCCAGAAATTGAAGAGTCGTATTCATCGCTTGAAGAACGGATTCTGGCTCAAGCACTGGAAAATGTAGAATTGGCCGAGCGACGCCTGCGCGAAATTCAGGAGTTGATGGGAGATCTTTCTGCAGCATTGGTTTAAAACCCATGTATAGTAGAAAGATCCTCCCTCTCCTCCACCCTAGCCTTTCCTCAAGGTAGGCTTTTTGTCCTTTTTCTGTGTACCCCTATAGCATTCACTATGTAATCAGGCGATAGAAGTTTCTGCCACATTTGTAGTGTTCAAACTCTACTCTATCCTCGTAAAGCATATAACACAGCCTGAACACTTTTTAAAAAGTATGAGTTACTTTCATTTGCTTCCGTTTTTATCTATGCCTCAGTTTGGCAAACGCACACGGGCAACCAGCACAGGCGGTATCTCGCGATAATAAGCCCAACTTAACATACGCGAGGGTTGCGAGCCATCTTGAGGATAGTTGAAGGCTGGTTCTTCCAGTCCATCCAGCACAAGACCGACGCGGAAGCAGGCATTGAAAAGCACATGTAAGGGACGATCAAAGTAGTAATGAGGGACGGGCTGGCCTATAAGCGCCAGGCCCTTTTGCGGAACTGTGTGCAGGTATTGCGTAACTCTGAGTGAGTGGGTCATAACTAATTCTCCATCAACTGTGCGTTCCTCGATGCAGAGAGCCATACCGTTGTGGTTGAAGCAAGGATGGCTGAGGGCAAAGACAAAGCGACCACCGGGCTTGAGTACCTGGCTAATACCACGCATCAAGGGATCTATATCAGCGATATCCATAATACCCTGGTGACAGACGGCAGCATCAAAGCGTTGCTTGCCCAACGCGACTATCTGCTCCTCGCGCGTGGCGTCAACCAGGCAGTATTCAATGTCCTCAACATGCTCTGTGGTACGAGCTCGCGCACGCTCAAGCAGGCGCTCGCTGAAGTCTGTAGCGACGATCTGCGCGCCAGATGCAGCCATGCGGCGCGCGAAAATGCCATTGCCGCAAGCAATCTCCAGAACATTTTCGCCTGGCTGCAAAGCGAGCAAGCGTGTACTGGCTGGATGAATAAGGATGCGCCGAAAATTGTCCTCAACACTCATCTTATCGTCCCAAAACGCGGCGTTCTGCTCCCAGGCAGCATGAGTTTGCGCGTTAAGATCAATAAGGTTGACCGGCTGCTGTTCGTTTGTCATAATGCAAATTGCCTTTCTTTGTAACTATAAGTCAGTGCTTGACAGAGTACGCTCCGTTAGTATCAGCCAGGCACGCGTCTCCCGTGGTGAACGATGATGGATAATGCTAAGATGAGCATGTTCAGGCTGAGCCAGGAATTCTGCATACTTGCGGCGATTGGGACGGTAGGTTTGCAGTGCCCAGAGGAGAATAGAGTCTTTACTCCATAGCGCCTTCCCCAGGCGCTCCCGATTGCCATTCCATAACTCTTCACCCGAGAAGACACGCCCGAATGTGCGCTGGACCAAGCGCGTCATGATCACTGGTAGAGTGTAATCCAACCAGACCACCGTGTCCGCGCAACCCCAGGTGAGATCGCGCAGTTTACTGTAGTTTCCATCTACCACCCAGCCATCACCACGCAAAGCTCCTGCTACTCGCTCGCGTAATACTGGGAGCAGGGCCGGCTGCCAGTCTGGGTCCCAATGCAGAGCATCTAATTCTATGGCAGGTATACCCAGCAACTCGCCCAACTGGCGCGCCAGGGTGGTCTTGCCCGCTCCTGAGGTACCAACCACTACAATACGCCTCATGGAACACCTCTTGGCATATAGGTCAACATGTCGAGAATCGTCTCCGGTCACCATTGGCTTGTTTTCCTTTCAGCAAGCAGTTGACTGGCTTTTGCCCAGCACAAAGACCCAGCAACCCGCCATCAGGGGGTCCTGGTTACGCCACGAGCTTGCGCGGACGTGGAACTACGCAGGATAGCTCCAGGCTATCCCGTATCCGCTTTGCGCTGACTGATCTCTTCATGCGCAAAACGTTGGGTTAGCGTATCATAATTCTCAGGGGATCGTCAAGGGTTTTTGGGCGTATACAGGGTTTCTCACAAGTCTTTTCTCCCCGCCCACCCATCGCTGCTCACTCCCTGGACCCTGCTATGGAAGAGATGACACACGTGCAAAACCGGAGTTGAGTGGAGCGGGTAGGGGGTCTTGCAAAGCGAGAAGGCAACTTTTAAACAGCCCTGAGGCGTTATACTATCTAAAAAAGAGAGATCCAGGAGGATTCATACCATGCACGATCAAAAAGGTTACCAGCCGCCCACGAGTCCAGAGGAAACAAGCAATAGCGATACAAACAAGCGCCGGATTTTGCTGACTGGAGCCGCTGGTAATATTGGCTCGGCTTTCTTCCAGCATGCCGCAAGCATGTATACGTTCCGCCTGCCTGACCGCGCGCGCATAGACTTCGTAGATAGCATGCACCAGGGGCATGAGCTCAGCCAATTGGATGTGAGCGACCTGGCTGGTTGCCAACAAGCTTGCCAGGGCATTCATACTGTGATCCATCTGGCGGCTGACCCCGATCCTGACGCGGATTTTATTACGTCGCTGCTCTCTAACAATATTCTGGGCACCTATCATATCTTACGGGCAGCCAGAGACCAGGGCTGTCGCAGGGTTATCCTGGCGAGTAGCGTCCAGGTGGTCTCAGGCTATGCTTCTGATGTGCAGGCTCATAGCGCTTCCTTTGAAAAGTAATCTTTGAGAAGATGCGCAATGCTTCTTAACTGTTTCAGCGCAAAAGAAACAGGGACGAAGCATTGCCTGCGTTACCTTTGGACCGGCATGCGCCGCTGATCTGCCAGCAAGTCCGCGCGCGCAATGGCAAGTGGAGCGCTTCCGGGCGTGCGCGAGGTCTTTGTAGCGGTCGCGCTCGGTGTCGCAACGGGCGTTGTGCCAGGAGTCGCGGTGGACGACTTGCTCATGTCCTGTTCAATCTGCTGAATAAGCGTGACATTACAGACACTGGCCGGTTGCTGTTTGGTCAGGCTACAGATACCAGCGGTCATATAATTCGCGGTTCCCAGAATACCCTGAGCAAGCGTAGACTTCGAGTTACTCAGCGAACTGGCAATAGACTGCCAGGAAAGCGCATTTGACTGGCTATCCAGTAAAATGGCAAAGTCATAACCAGCACCAATCCCAGTGTAAAGATTGCCAATATTCACATATGGGAAATTCTGCCCGCTATCATATTGCAGGAAGTTTTTCTGTTCAGTGGCTGTCAGCTTCTCTAGATCCACATAATTCGTTTGTGCCGCGTTGGGTGTGTTACCTTTGATCTCTTTAGGCACAAAATCAACATACTGGCTCGTATATTTGCTCCCATAGAAACTAAAGCTTGGCACATTATACTCGTATGCTTGAATCTGGCTCAAGTTGCTGAAGGTGCCAAAACGGCTGAGCGCGTTGATCATTGACCAGCGCTGGGCAGCGCAGTAGGGGCAGTACTCACCCCCAACGTAGAAAAATTCGGGATGTCCATGCGGCCCGCTCAAGGGCGGCTGACCACCGTGATAGATGAAAGCGTTTTTGACCACGCTACCCTTGCCCACCTTTTCCCAGATGGACTGAGGCACATTAGTTAGCTCCAATACCACAGTTTTATCGGCTGGCGCTCGCTTCAAGGCCGGATTAGTATTGGTGGACAACGGCTGATTGCGCACAATGATAAATACCACGACAATCGCCGCGAGTAAAAGCGTCACGCCAATACCCATGTAAAGTCCGGTACGGTCCTTCTTGCGCACAGTTGGCCCTCGGCCTGAGACTGTCTTGCCTTTGCTTAATGCCGAGGCGCGAACCTCTTCTCGACGCTGCCTTTGCTGGCGCTCCTGAGCGCGTCGCTGAGCCGCTGAACCTGATTGACCTGTCTTTGCCATAAACTGCCACTCGTCTTCCTTATTTTCCCACAAAATATGGGTTTCTTATTCTATCATAACGCACATAGGCAAAGGCATCTCTCGCTGTCTTCTTTCTCCTCCCCCAGTTTCCCACCTTCGCCCGGCAACAGCCCGTTTCGCAGGGTATATCTAATTGGTCTGAGCGCCCGGCAACAAGTCAGGACTGAAAAGGGAGAAAAACTTCTGGAACTCATCGCAAAATCGCTTGACAATCTACCCTGTTATACGCTACAATCTCACTGCCTGACCATGCGGTGTGGGCAGCTTGCCTCGTTCGTCTAGTGGCCTAGGACGCCGCCCTTTCAAGGCGGAGACCACGGGTTCGAATCCCGTACGAGGTATGTATTTTGAGGGAAGCCTGTTGTGCCACTTTATTTTATGGCACGGCAGGCTTCTCTCTTTTAAGCTTCTAAGTGCGCGAAATGTTCAATAGAAATTGCGTGTGACGCGGGAGAAAAAAGATGATCAGTGTCGAAGAAGCCCTGGAGCGCATCCTGGGCGCGATTCAGCCTTTAGCGAGCACGCGTGTGCCTCTGGCGGAGGCATTGGGTCTCGTGCTGGCCACAGATATTGTAGCGCAGGAGGATATGCCTCCATTCGCCAATTCCGCGATGGATGGCTTCGCGCTGCGTAGTCAGGATAGCCAGCCGCGGTTGGGACAACCAGCACGCCTGAGCGTTACTGGCAGTGTGGCCGCGGGCTATGTGGCCGATCACGCTGTACAAGAGGGCACAGCGCTGCGCATTATGACTGGCGCACCGCTTCCTCCTGGTGCGGACGCGGTGATTCAAATAGAGCTGACAAAATATGATGGTGTGGCAAGTAGCTGGGTAGAAGTGCTGCAGCCAGTTACAGCGGGCAACAATGTACGCCCGGCTGGCGAGGATATACGGCGCGGACAGACAGTGCTGCGCCAGGGCAGCGAGATCGGTCCCTGGGAGATCGGCGTGCTGGCCACTCTCGGACTGGCTATGATTCCGGTCACACGACGCCCACATGTCGCGATTCTGGGCACTGGCGACGAAGTGATCGATGTAGACCAACCTCTCGCGCCGGGCCAGATTTACAATAGCAATAGCTATTTGCTGGAGGCGGCTGTTCAGCGCGCTGGTGGCCATCCCACACGCCTGGGTGTGGCTCGCGATACAGTCGAGAGCCTGCGCGAGAAGTTCAGCCAGGCAGCAGGTAGCGACCTGATCATCACTTCTGGTGGCGTCTCGGTGGGCGATTTCGATCTGGTCAAAAACATTATGGCCGAACAAGGCGAAATCAACTTCTGGCGCATCAATATGCGGCCTGGCAAGCCGGTGGCCTTCGGGTATATCGGTCAGACTCCGCTTCTGGGATTGCCTGGCAATGCGGTATCAGCAGCTGTCACCTTTGAACTCTTTGGCCGCCCGGTCTTACGCAAAATGCTAGGTCACACTCGCCTGCTGCGTCCACAGATTCCCGCGCTCGTCGAAGATGGCATCAGCGAACGCGCCATGCGCCGCCATTATGTGCGCGCCCATGTAGCATGGCGCGACGGACATTTTGTCGCCCACACCACTGGCAACCAGGGATCAAATATCATGACCTCGCTGCTCAACGCTAACGCACTGCTCGTTATACCCGAAAACAGCCCGGAGATCAAAGCAGGCGCGACAGTGCAGGCTCTGATGCTGGACTGGCCAGAGCTTTAACTATGCCTTTGGGAAGGCCAAGGGTATACAAGCATAACCAACATGAAAAGCCCAGGTGCATATAAGCATACAAGCGTAGCAAAAATGGTCAACGCCCTATCAGGCAGCGCGCTCAACGAAGCTCTTTAGCACGATAGCGTAACTGGTCGCGCGTCAGACCAAGCAGCGCCGCAGCGCGCACCTGGTTGCCATGACACAGTTCTAACGCTTCACACACCAGTTGACGCTCAATCCCGGCAACAAACGCGGGCAGATTCATGCCCGTCACCGGTAGATGAATACTTTCCTGCCACTCGCGCAAACGCTCCGCATCACTGCGCCGAGTCTGACGTATGTTTTCCGGCAAATTCTCAGGCCGAATCTCATGCTCCTGGCAGAGAATCTGGCCACGCTGAATCACACTACGCAGCTCGCGTACATTGCCCGGCCAGGAATGGCGCTTGAGCAATTCCAGTGCCTCCACGCTGATGCGCAATGGTTCTTGCCCTTCCAGGGAATAGAGATTAGTAAAATAATGGGCCAGGACCTCAATATCTTCCGGGCGGTTGCGTAAAGGAGGTAAATGCAGCGTGATTACCTGTAAACGATAATAGAGATCTTCGCGAAATGTGTGCCTGGCAGCTGCATCATGTAAATCCACATTGGTCGCGGAAATCACGCGTAAATGGACGTGAATCTCTTTCAGGCTGCCTACGCGGCGAAAACTGCGCGTCTCCAGAAAACGCAGCAGTTTGGCCTGAACTGCCTGTGGCATCGAGCCTACCTCATCAAGGAAAAGTGTTCCACCATCCGCGCGCAGAAGATAACCCTCACGCGAGGTCCTGGCGTCGGTAAACGCGCCGGCCTCAACGCCAAAAAGCTCCGTCTCCCAGAGGGTTTCGGGGATGGCCGCGCAGTTGACATCGACAAATTGATAGGCCGCACGCCTGCTCAACATATGGATGGCCCGCGCGAATACCTCTTTGCCAGTACCAGTCTCTCCTTGCAGTAGTACAGTCGCGTCTGGAGAGGCCGCGACCTGGCGCATTTGCTGAGCAACCTCGCACATAGCTGGACTACTGCCCACAATCAGCCCGATATCGGCCAGAGGGTCGGACGCACCGCTTCCCAGAGAGTGTGTTTCAGGTGGCCTGTAATCAAAACCGGATGACACACGTTGTCCCTTCACACAAGCCTCACATCACATTTTGTATGGAGCAATTTTACAACAACAGCACAAAAAAGTGGCAAGCACACCCACACCTGCACCACTATAGCATGGTAGAACAAAACACAGACCGGAGCGCCCACTGATCCACTGATGGCACAACGCCACCCCAGGCAGGATCTTTAACGATATCCTCCAACAGGTGCATAAGCAGAGCCGGATTGGCCGCGCTTACCTACCATACCCTGCAAGTTACTTGCTGAAGGGAGAGGCGAACCACTGCGACTACTCCCTCGCTGAGATTGCATCTCCATGGATGAAGCAAAGGCATTTGGTAGGGATATCATCGACTGAGAAGTGTAGACGGGATATTGGGCTGATGGAGACATGGCAGGAGCCATCGCAGGCGACATCAGTTCGCTTAACGCGCCCGTTGTCGGATGCAAAGGCATGACCAGGCCAATCGCCATTAACTCGCCAGCCACCATACACACCTGCTCTGCCGGTGCGCTCAGCATCTGGCACAGGGTCTGCAAAGATGTCTGTCCATCTACCAGCGCAAAGAGACTCCACTGATCAGGGGTTAGCTGCACCTGCGGATTACGTTCGCGCAATGTAGATAGATCGACAGGCGCTAATACCAGTTCTGGCGTCATAAATGAGGTATCGATGCGCGTCGGCGGTAACGGATTGCGCACCGGTTGGGGGGGAAGAATAGAAATCTGAGTAGAGACGGAAATATCCACCGTTTCCGGCTTAAACATCACTGATGATTGCGCACCGGCAAACGAGGGCGGTACCATATCTTCAAGCAGACGAGTAGCATTGCCTGAACCACCCATACTCACTGATTTGAATGGGAGCTCGTCAATTAATTGCGCGGTGTTGACTCGCCCTTCTTCACTGCGAGGAGGCTCCTGCTGACTGAACGCGAAAGAGGGTTCAATCAGTTGCGAAGCGTCGAGCAGACCCTGTGCGGGCGGTGTAAGCGGCAAATCGCCAGGCATCTGTCCACTCGGTCCCATATTCAGCAGCTGAACAGGAGATGAAATGACATGGGCAATACTTGGCGGCGTATGAGGAAGTTCATCGGTCGATGGCGCGCTAGCAGCGGCGGCTCGGTACGCAGAAGCGGCGGGCAGAGCCTCCAGGAGCGTTGAAACAGAAAGGGCTATCAGCAAACGATCCGCTGGCGTTGAGCGATCATCCTCAAAATAGATCTCACCCGTTGGCCAGGAGAAAATCGCCTGCAAAATCTGTGAAGTTTCATGCGCAGACCAGGCGCGCAAAATTTCACGATTGAGGTAACCTTCGTTGATCAAAGTCAACGCGATACGCGTCTCATTAACCTCAGAGGGCCCTATAATCTGTCTTACCTGCGGCAACACTTGAGCGGAGAGCAACTTCGCCTGTAGGAGACGGTCGATCAGTGTTACATTCGCGCGCATCGGACCAATGCAGACAAGCTGGCCCTGGCGGAAATAAAACTCGACCCACATCTCTCCCTGCCTGAAAACAAGCAGGCCAGTCTTCGTAAAGACTTCAATGCGCCGCAAAATGTTTGCGAGATCAAACTGCTCCAAAGAACCTATCAGAGACACGCTTCTTCACCGTCCGTCCAAATACGACCCCGGTAGCACACCAATTTCTCCCTGCTCTTAACTGAGCCTGACGAAAGCAGCATCCCCCCAGAAGTCTGCTACGAAACACCGTGATTAATCGAATGTTGTCTATGGGCACCAAAAATCAAATTGGGTGGACCAGCATTAAGAACATCGTTGTATCTACCACAATCCCCCAATTGTGGTGTAGTCCTTGCGGGCTGCGGCACTGCATACCCCCAGAAGAAAGGCTTGTTTGTGAAACGGAGGGAGAGGGATTCGAACCCCCGGAGCTCGCACTCAACTGTTTTCAAGACAGTCGCATTAAACCACTCTGCCATCCCTCCGTAATTCAGAACAGTCTTAATATTCCGCTCTGCTTCTCCTAGAGCATACCACGCCTGTGTGTATTTTTCTAGGAAACAGCCGCAATGTCCTATAGAACAGCGGCTATAAAAGACAATAACACAACTTGCGCCGTTCCGTCAAGCCCCGTCAGAGAGGCAGTCGAGTTTATTTCACCTCGGCAATAGCAACACCTCTATCTATATAACGTTGACCAATGGCATAAAGGATTACAGGCACAATCAGGGCGACGACAGTCGCGGCCATCTGCTGGGGATAGACTGTGGTATACCCATTGCTAAAGTAGAGCAGCCCCAGAGGGACCGTGCGCGTCTGGTCGCTATTCAGATAGATCAGCGGATTCCAGGCGTCCTGCCAGCTATACAGAAAAGTAAAAATTGCCACGACAATCACAACTGGCCTGGACTGTGGGAGAATCACATGCCACCAGATACCCAGATAGCCACATCCATCGACGCGGGCAGCTTCGTCCAATTCGCGGGACAGGGCCATGAAAAACTGGCGGTACAGAAAAATGCTGTAGGCTGAGCCAAACAGTTGCGGCACCAGGATCGGCAGAAAGGTGTCGATCCAGCCCAGGTTTTTAAAAGTGATGTACAGAGCGCTGAATGGCTGATCACGCACAAGCAAACGCTTACACGCCTCATAGCCTCCATCAATTGAGAGATTAGCGGCTTCATAAAGTTGAGAGGGGAGACGCAAACCGGCGTTGACCAATGCCATGCGGTATCCTTCGGCTCTACCCTCGATGGTATATACCCGGTTGACCAGATTTTTTGCGTCAAGCAAGGGGCCACCAATAAACGCTATCTGACTATGGCCCATGCGAATAAGATAGTTGACTGCCGCCCGAGCTCCCTCAAAATTATTTCCCAGGACAGCGTTTGTACATGATACATAATTATCTACCAGCACCAGAGGGATGCCAGTACTCTGCACTAATTGAATCGTAGATAACTCGGCAGGCCCAACCAGGAGGATGCCTCCCAATTTCATCTCATAAATAGTGCTCAGCAGAAGATCAGGGGTATTTTGCAGGTTGCTAAGCGAACGATAGGTGACTCTCACATTGAATTTGCTCGCGGCGCTCTCAGCACCATGCAAAATATGCGACCAGAAAGGGTTGGCAATGATACCCTCGCCTGTCACAAAGGTGCAAAAGAGAAAGCCAATGTCTTTCACAGAGCGATTATTCGCAGCCACGCGCGCTTCTTGCTCAGAGGCACCAAAATAACCCAGCTGGCTCGCCACTTTGAGCACGCGCTGGCGCACCTCTTCTGTCACATTTCCCTGATTATTAAATACACGCGAGACCGTCCCGATCGAGACTTGCGCTTCCTGTGCGATATCTTTCAATCTGATCGAATGAGCCAAGTTATCCCTCCTCGGCTATGCCACATTGCAAATTTTCAATAAAACAATAACATTACATATTACAGTGTGTCAATACACAGGACAGACATATTTCAGAATTTTCGGCTTTTTTTACTGAATTTTTGCCTTTGTTGACTATATCCAGCAATTTCTAGCATATCAGGACAAGTTGAGTGACTTTTTTTACATTGTTGCAAATTTATTATATTTTTTTCAGCAAAATTTCTGGAATAACTTTGCAACAAAAAAGTGTTATCGCAAACCATTTACAGGCTATCTACCCATTGCCTCTCTGCTTATGCAACAAATTTCGCGTAACTTGTTGCTGAAAATCCTAACAAGCTTTGCAGCATTATTCTTGAGAAAGTGCAAAAAAACGCCAGAAACGGTCATGGCTCCCACCATGACTCTGTTTCTAGCGCGCTTTTAGCCTTTCTTCAAGATCGAGACACCCATAAAGGGCCGCAAGACTTTGGGCACGATGACTGTCCCATCGGCCTGTTGATAGGCTTCGAGGATGGCGGCCATGGTGCGGCCAACCGCAAGGCCGGAGGCGTTGAGCGTATGCACATAGTCGGCGCGTCCGCTCTGCTGCGGACGATACTTGATGTCGGCGCGGCGAGCTTGAAAGGCTTCGCAATTGCTGATCGAGGAAATTTCAAGATAACGATGTTGCCCGGCCATCCAGACTTCCAGATCCAGGGTTTTCGCGGAAGCAAAGGGCAGATTGCTGGCACAGAGTTCGACCACACGATAAGGTAGTTCAAGCTGGCGCAGAATTGCTTCGGCGTGCGTAATCATCTGTTCCAGCACTTCGTATGAATCACGCGGCTCTACTAATTGAAACAGCTCGACCTTGTTAAACTGGTGCAAACGTTGCAGGCCGCGATTCTGGCGCGCAGCTGAACCTGCTTCGCGGCGAAAAGCGCTGGTCCAGGCCACATAGGAGAGAGGCAGGGTGCCCACTGGCAGAATCGAGTTGCTGTGCAAACCCACAAGTGGCACTTCAGCGGTAGGGTTAAGATAGAGTTCATCTTCAGTGCAAAGATAGGCCTGGTCCTCAAACTTGGGCAACTGACCCGCGCCAATCATCAACGAACGTTTGGCTAAAAACGGCGGCAGAATCTCTGTATAACCATGCTCGCGCGTGTGAACGTCCAGCATAAAAGAGATTAAGGCTCGTTCCAGGCGCGCTCCCATGCCTTTTAAGACCACAAAGCGACCGCCAGCTATCCTTGCACCAGCCTCAAAATCGGTCAGACCCAGGCTCTCGCCTAATTCCCAATGCATCTTTTGCGGGAAATAAAAACGCAAAGGATCACCCCACATGCTGAGCGTGTGATTCTTATTATGCTCGCCTCCATCTCGCACACTGCTATGCGGCAAGTTGGGTAGAGTCCAGAGCAACGGCTGCATATGCGCCTCGATATTGCTGATCTGCAATTCAAGCAGGCGAATATCTTTAGTGACAGCCTTGATCTGCTTATTCAGTTCCTCACGCTTACCCTCCGACGCTGCATGTATCCCTTCGTGCAGAGGTTTTAAGGCAACATACAGCCCTTCGCAGCGGGTTACCAGGCCTCTGCGTTGTTCGAGCAAGCGGAGCAATTCTTCTATATCCTGGGGATCGTGCCGGTGTTTCAGGCCAGCGCGGACCACCTCTGGATGCTGGCGAATAAAATCGAGGCTTAACATGCTTTAAGTATATCACGAGTTTTTATCTCTGACTACACTTTTTATCCGCTGAGCCGGGCATATATAAGCCCGGTGCCAGCTATAATCAGAGGGTACACGCTGCATCTACTGCGCTCAACTCTGATCGGTTATAATAGAAATGCCTCTCCAAACCGAGGGGTCGAAGCTGTAATAAGTACTATATAAAGGATAGAACACTAGATGCAATTGCTCTGCTCATCCGGCGCATTTGGACGTTACCCTGTGCTGATTGACCACCTCGATATCGCCCGTTACGCGCCCTCGCTCCCTGTCGATGGCATCGAAATCATGTACTACCCAGAATGGACAACGCGTATCGAGGAAATCGCCGCCGATCTGCTGGCCACTGGTCTGCGCTTCCCTGCTCTACATGTCGAAAAAAACGTCGCACCTGCTCTGCTTAACGCGGACCCGGCGGAACGCGCGCAAGGTCGCCTGTGGCTAAGCGGGAGCTGCCGCCTGGGTCAGATGGTCGGTGCTCGCGTGGCGATCTTCCACCTCTGGGGCGCGCCTGACTCAGATGAACATATCGATTTGAACCTCTCTATACTCAGCGAATGTATTGATATCGCAGAAGAGTGCCAGATGGAACTGGCTATAGAGACAATCCCCTGCGTGAAAAGTACTCCTCTGGAGGTAATACAACAGGTCATTGAGCGCGATAAACGCAGTAAGGTGGCGCTGGATACCGAGTTTCTGGCTATCCACGGACAAATCAACCAGGCCCTGGATACCCCCTGGCTCTGGTCGGGCGAGTTGGTTCGGCATATTCACTTGAAAGATTACGATGGCCAGCAATATACTGCCGATGGCTATCGACGCTACCTGCACCCCGGCGAAGGCAAGCTCGACTTCCCGTATATCTTCGCGCGTTTGCAACAACACCAATTCAAGGGCAATCTTAGTCTGGAAGCATCAGTGGTAGGACCCGATTTTACGCGAGATAGCGCGAAACTTCAGAGCAGTCTGGAGCACCTGCGCACTATGCTCGCGGAGCCGCTTCTACCTTGAAGCTCTTTCCCGCTCGTTTCCACCTGAAAGCATTTCTTCTCTCCTGCTCCATTTGCATCTCTGAAACAGATGGGGTACACTATCCTCTGGCTGTCTTTGGAAGGATTAGGCTCTATTGATTGTCATCAAGCTGAATCCTCAGGGTGAAGAAAAAATTCGGTATCCCGCGAAGGTCTCTGTTCGTTTAGAGAATGGGGTGGTTCTGGAGGCATACTGGCAACAGCAGAGTAAAGATCTCGGTTATACTACCTTTGAGCCTGGGGATCATTTTACTGAATACTTTTACGACGATCGGTGGTTTAATATCTTCGCTATCGCGAGCGCAGATGGTCAGCGCAAAGGCTGGTACTGCAATATCGCTGCTCCCGCGCAGATCGACGCGGAGCGGGTCGCGCAAATCGACCTTTTACTGGATGTATGGGTAGCACCTGATGGGCAACCATTAATCCTGGACGAAGATGAGTTCGCCGCCGATCTAACTCTCACTATTGAACAGCGTCGTGGCGCGCTGCAGGGCTTGCAAGATCTGCTGGCACTGCTGGTGGCACGGCGCGAACCGTTTACTGAATTGCGTTAAGGCTCTTCTGACGATCTAGACCGGCAAGCAGAACGCGCCCACGCGTTTGCAGCATCAAGCGACAGAATTGCCGTTCATTCGAACTTGTATCGTTACAATACGATTATGTCGAAGCCATAACAAGTCTTCGGAAAGGACATATCTTGATGGAAAAAGGCCGCGCCAGGCAGTTCCAGCCAACCACCAGTGCTTTTGAACAGAGCTGGAACGTTGTGGAGCTTACTCCTCGTAAACAAATGCGCCAGAAAATCTCCGACCTGCTGTGTAAATGCAACGATAGCAGTGTAACAACCAGCGCGATGCGACAGGAGTTACTCCAGGGTTTAGCAACCTTTGGCAGTCCATTTGCTACCCAGCTTGTGCGTTCGCTTCACCGCGACGACGCCGCGGAACGCCAGTCTATTATCTGGCTCTTAACCGTCTTAAACGCCCCTGAAACCATCCCTTTGCTCCAACAGATGGCAGTCAATAAACGCCTGCCGCGCGCGGTCAGGCTCTCAGCCTCTCTGGCTCTGGCTGGCATGGGCGTAACAGCGCAAAACATAGAGAAAAATCGGCGCGTACATCTCTATGCGCTTAGCTAGGATCTTTCTCTCAGTACTTATTGTTTGCTTTTAGTGCATAAAAATATGTAGTACGCGGCCCCATTTCAGCAGAGATGAGTTCTCCCAAATTGGCGCAAGCCGGGAGAACTCATCTCTGCTGAAATGTTGTACAATAAAGCCCTCTCTAGCGCTTCCACGCTTCGTGTAAAGCGCCTGGCGAACTACACTATTTCTCAGGTCTACTGGCTCTATGAAAAACAGAAGGACAGTGCTTGCCATTTCTCCTTTACCCGCCTCTGGTTCCGAGGGAAGCAGACAATCTTCCTGGCAGGGCTTGCTCTCTGTCTGCGTGGCGGTGGCCTTCTTTTCTACCAGCGCGGTCTTTGTACGCTGGGCTGCCCCATTCAGTCCAATTGAGATCGCGTTCTGGCGTCTGGCGATCGCGTCAGCTCTGGTGGGATTGCTGGGCTTGCTAACTCACACAAAGTTGCGTATTGAGCGCAAGGAATTGCCGCGTTTTCTCTTCTACGGCTTGATTACGGCTCTGCACTTTATTCTCTATATCGCGGCGCTAAGCTTTACTACGATTGCCCATGGCCTGGCCCTGGTTTACACTTCGCCCATCTTTGTGACGATCTTCTCAGCCCTGTTTCTGAAGGAAGCACTGCCCTGGCGCAAATACCTTGGCATTGGCGTTGCGATCATTGGGGTGGCGCTGATGGTCGGCTTTCAACCACACTATACAAGCTGCAATTTGCGTGACACTGGACAATGCATGGCTCTGGGAGATGGCCTGGCTGTGCTCTCTGCCATCTGCTTTGGTATTTATTCTGTAGCCGGGCGTCGCGAACGTGAAAACCACCCTCTCTTTCGCTACACTCTGAATGTCTACGGCCTGGCCGCGCTCTGGCTTTTGCCCCCTACACTTTTGCTTGCCGGACGCCATGCATATCCGCTCTCCGCCCTGAGCGCGATTGGCGCACTGGGCATCTTTCCACTCGGCCTTGGACATACACTCTACAACGCGGCAGTGCGCAAGATTCACGCGACTTACGCCAATTTAATCGCGACTCAGGAGGTGACAGGGGGCATCATTCTGGGGATCTTCCTGCTAGGCGAGATTCCTTCACTGCTGACCCTTGTTGGTATCGCTGTGACCCTGCTCGGCATTCTTGGCGTCCTGCTCTGATGCCCTCTCTCAACCTCTACAGAATAAGAGCTTGTCAAACACAAGCAGGACCAAAAATAAGCAGTGAGGATAAAGGAACCATGTGTTTTCCTTATCCTCACCTGTTAACGTTGCCCAGGAAAGATAATTATGCCTACGAAATTGGCATGCCAGGCATTGGCGGCAAAGGTGGCATCGGCATTTCAGGGTCCATACCCGCTGATTGCGTTGGCATCGGCAATGGGCCTGCTGACTGCGTGGGCATCGGCAACGGGCCTGCTGACTGTGTTGGTACCGGCTCTGCCGACTGTGTTGGCATCGGCAACGGGCCTGCTGATTGCGTTGGTACCGGACCTGCCGACTGTGTTGGTACCGGACCTGCCGACTGTGTTGGTACCGGCTCTGCTGACTGTGTTGGTATCGGACCTGCCGACTGTGTTGGCAACGGACCCGCCGACTGCGTTGGTACCGGCTCTGCCGATTGTGTTGGCACTGGGCCGGCTGACTGCGTTGGTACTGGCTCTGCCGATTGTGTTGGCACCGGGCCTGCTGATTGCGTTGGCACCGGGCCTGCTGATTGCGTTGGCGCCGGACCGGCTGACTGCGTTGGCAATGGATCGGGAGCGGTTGATTGCGTTGGCATGGCTAGCGGCGCATTCGGGATCTCGTCCACACGAGACGCCAGTGCTGGGTGATAGGCCTGGGCAAGCATGCCAAGGCCCACTAACAACAACAGGGCAAACACTCCTATCAGCATCTTAAATATCCCCCTCGCGGGAGTGGGATGAGGTTTCATTTCTATACCTGCCTTTTCTATATTATCAACATCCCTCTTCCATAAGAGAAGCATATGAGAAAACTGTTTCTCTGGTTAATATACCCATATCCACCAAAATATTGGGAAGAGAAAGCAGGCAAGAACCTGACCTCAGATTGGCGTTTCTTCGCTCAGTACGCGCACATTGCCGCCGGCTGTAATATCGAGACGCGCCTGGCCGTGGCCATAGACCAGATGAGCAAAGCTGCTGTCCGGGGGGGTGGGTAGGATGCGGGCATCTCCGCTGATAGAGTCGCCAGAGGTAATGCTCAAGGCAAGATCAGGCTCAGCAGGCAGGTACAGGCTGATGTTTCCGCCAGCGGCTATGCGCGACAGAGCGGCGGGCTGGACCACGCAATGAAGTTCAACGTTACCGCTCACGCGACAATCTAGCGCGCTTACCTTCCCTTCAAGCCGGGCATTTCCCCCTACCTCACCAATACTTACCTCAGCCTGCTGGCAAGCGCTCAACTGGCATGTGCCAGCAATCGAGCCACAGTGCAAGGCTTCTGTGATGTGCTCAGCGCTCAAACTTCCAGCACAGATCTCTACGAGGGCGCGCGCGGTATTTCTGATCTGTATATTTCCCATAATGTTGCGCAGTGTCGCCCATAAACCCGCATTGTTGAGCACTACATCGCCCGCGATGGCATCCAGCAGGATATGCCCGCTCACGCCGCGCATCTCAACGCGCCCGCTCTCAGCAATTGTGATGTTGCCGCGCGCATCCGTTAGAGTAATCGCTGTGGTAATGCTGTCACTGCCGTGCTGGATCAGTTTGAGTAAAGCGTGTGGTAGATGCGGCACAAAAATGAAAAGATTGTGGTCGCCGCCCTGCAGAAAAACCGTGTCCTGCTCCTGGCGCATAGTCGGTAATTCATGTGTGCCAGTAATCCTGATGCCTGGCCGATCCCAGCCCTGAATATGAATAGCGCCCGCCGTCTCCGAGATCACTAGCAAAGGATGCTGCCTTACCGCGAAGTCGCGCACAAAGGGAGACTTCACCTCAGGAAACAAGGGGGCAAGCAGATGCCTGGCACGCTGGCGATAGTTGAACCAGAGATTACCCCGAGCGTCTAAATCGGGTAGATAGGTTTCCTGGAGATCCAGGCCCATGAGAGAGGTACCGCTGAGGTTGGCACCTTCCAGGGCCACACGCTTGAGATGAGCAAAATTCAGATGCGCGCCAGCCAGGTCCGCGCGTTCCAGAGAGGTATTTTTCAGGAGCGCTTCTGCCAGATTGGCTCCCCAGAGGCGCGCGCCTTTGAGGCTGGCCTTGACCAGGAAACTCCCGCGCAGATCTGCGCCGCTTAAATCCGCTCCGCCGAGGTTGACATAGGCGGCATGGACCCGGCTGAGATTCGCGCCCCGCAGATCTGCACCGCTCAAATCGGAGCCAAACAAATCTGCTTGCGCCAGGTTGGAGCCATTAAGATGTACACCTCGCAAATCCATTTCTTTGAGAATCAGGCCACGGAGATCACAGCCGATCAGCCTGGGCTGGATCTCTGGATTCTCCTGGCGCCAGCGATTCCAGCGCTCTTTCCCCAGCTTGAGCGACTCCAGGTGCTCATTGACTCGCACTGCTTTGCGCTCTGACTCCACCGGCTCTTCTATGTGTGCCGCGCGCTCCAGGCCAGTGGCTTGAGTAGTGAAAAGAAAGGCTGTATGCCGCCGGACGAGCAGTGTTTCATGCTCTTGCGCTACTGGCAAAGAGCGCGCCTCGCGTGGAAAAGCTCGCAAGCGCGTATCTCGCATTGTGGTGCCAAAGCCATCTTTGCTCCAGATAAAGGGATAGCCAGCACGTTCCCACGCTAGAACCTGCGCGCGCAAGCGCTCGAGCAGAGCACCCCTCTCGCCAAAGCAGCGTAGCACCAGGCGCAATGGTCGTCCCACATCAGCGGGATAACCTTCGGTCTCTTCCTCTACATGGATCAGACAGCAACTATTGCTATCGCACAGGCCGATGGCGGTGGCGAAGGTTCTATCACGGCGCAAATACGCTGGAATGGCATCCATACGCGCACCCTCTGGCACATAAATCTCGCAGAAACGTGGATCACGCAGGGCCAGCCAGAGGCGCAGACCTAACAGCTCTTGTCTGGCCAGGTGAAGCTCTGTGACCTCGTCTTCCGCTCGTCCTTGCAAAAGGGCCAGGCTGGCCCGCTCCTCAATCCCATCTGGCAAAAGAGCAGAAAGCTCGTTCACATCCTCATGTATAGGAATCTCACGCACTGGCATAGAGAAGGCTCCCCGCAAGGGCATAAAGATGCAGGGAAGAAACGAGAGGCTCTCAAAATGCTCACCGGTCCATGTAAAAGCCACCAGGAACTGATCCGGCACCTGCGGCGGCTCCATCAGCCTGGAGCGAAAGTTTAGCAATCTCAGCGGCGCGACCAGGCGTCCGCCACGCACAAGCTGTCTGTACCAGACCGGCACGATATCGCTGATCGCTGCGGTCAGAATCACACGATCATAAGGCGCATGCTCGGCCCAGCCCAGCGCGCCATCTCCACAGATCACTCGCACATTCTCACTTCCCGCCGCTCGCAAATGAGCCTGTGCCTCCTGGACAGTCTTTTCATCCAGATCTATCGTGACTACCTGGCCACTCTCGCCTACCAGGCGCGCCAGTAGCGCCGCGTTATAACCAGTGCCCGCGCCAATCTCCAGTACGCGCTGACCAGGCTGCAAATCTAACATCTCTAGCATTAGCGCCACAATCGAGGGCGCTGAGGCGGAACTGATAGCCTCATTCCCCTGCCAGCGCGTGACCACCACCTGATCCTGGTAGGCCACTCTGAGATCCGCTTGCGGTACAAATATATGGCGTGGGACCGCTCGCAAAGCCTCTTCCACCAGCACACTTTTCACCAGACCCAGATGCTTAAGCCGATCTACCATCTCCTGACGCAAATCAGCGCTCTCGTCGCCGCTGTTCTCCCTGGTGGAAGGTACCATAGCTCGCTCTCTCTTTCTTGCATTACGCACTTTGCCTAAATATATCTTGTCATCCCCGGTCACGCTTCAATCTCATAAATTGCTGTACCCATCCTATAGATATACACGTTTTAGCAATCAATTATGTTGATTGCTAAAATTCTAACATATATGACGGGTTCTGTCTAGCACTCCGGGTATGTGATTGCCAACCAGCAATGACGCGCAGGGGATATGGTACATTTGCCCCATGCCTTTAGAAGCAATATCTTCTAAAATAGAGGTATATGCGCTATCATCATTTAATGATCAACTTGATAACAAACAGAGGAGAGAAAAGGTGGCTCGTAATCTTTATCGTTTTTACCTTTACACCATTTTTATCGCACTTGTCGTTTTCGCAGTCGTAGTGACTGCGCAGTTGCTTGGCACGCTTTTTGAGTTCACGCCACTAGGAGAACCTAACAATACGCTCCCTTCCCAGGCCGAGGTAGTTCAATCTCTCGTTTTTGCAATCGTGGGTTGGGTCATCTCAGGAGCGCTCGGCGGATTCCATTACTGGTTGATCCGTCGCGACCAGCAGCAGGAGCCGCTGGCAAGAAGCAGCGCGATCCGCGCGTTTTTCCTCAATACGACCGAGGCAATTGGTATGCTGATCGTGATACCGCTGGTGGGTTTTTCAGCTCTAGGAAGTTGGGCATATGGCTATAACGCGAATAATGCTACTCTTATTGGTACTGCGTTACCAGTGTTTTTGCTGGTGATTGGGCTGGAATTAGAGCGACGACGTTTTCAGGAACACACAACGCTAGCGTGGGTCTTCCAACGTCTGCATTTCTTTAGCATGCAGTTGATTTCGCTGGCCTTCGTGATCGGTGCCTTTATGAGCGGATTTCGCCCGCTGGTTGATCTGGCATTGTTTGGCGGGCGCGGAGAGTGTGCTGATGGCTACTGTCAGACTCACCAGGTAGCTGGCCTGGTGGTGCAACTACTCTGGTTTAGCGCTGCCTGGCTGGTCTATAGCCTGGTGACTGAGCGCGACTCCTCGCGCCTGGTGCGCGTGATTATGCATGGCATTGGTCTGGCTCTGGGGCTTGGTTTGATGCTTTATGGGATCTTTGAGTTGCTAAATATCGCCCTCCTGCCGCTCTTCCATATGCCGCCGAGTTTCAACGATGTGCTGGGTGTCAACGCTGCTCATGATTTTGTCTCACCTCTGGCTGTAGGCCTGCTCTCAACAATCACATACCATCTGCTGCTACGCTCGCTCGCGCGGCGTGGCATGATTACGCAGAAGCTGCTCCTGCTGATTGAGGAAACCAGCGCGGCCCTGTTGTCGGCTGGTCTCTTCTGGTGGGGTTGTGGCTTTCTACTCTACAATCTATTGCAAACAATCACTCCTGCTCCTGCCGGTCCTGACGCTCAGAATTGGGTGGTAGCCATAGCTTTACTGATCTCTGGCCTGGCCTATATTCCTCTAGATCTGCTTATCCGGCGCAGTTTCAAGCTTGATCCAGCCAGCGCCATTGGACCACGCCGCAGCCTGGTCCTGGCTCTGCTCGCGGTGGGCATTCTGGCTCTCGCTATCGGCGGCGCGACCGCTCTCTATGCCTGGGGCACGGCCCTGCTCGGCTCGCCACTCGACAACTGGCCACAGTTTGCCCACAGCGGCCTGGCCGCGACCACTGTTGGTATTGCTTTAGTCGCCATCTACATCTGGCCCCTGCGCGGTGAACACCTGCTCGCTCGCCCGGTCCGCGCCGAAGAGCCGCCAGCCCCGGAGCCTGCACAGACTTCTGGCATTATTGAGGGCATTCTCGATGAATTGCTGGCCGGACAGATCACGCGCGAGGAAGCCGCAGCGCGCATCCATGCTCTGCAAGACACTGCCATCGTGCCAATGTAGCAAAGATAGCCGGTGGCGGCGCAAGGTCTGTGCTAGACTTTGCGCCGCCACCGGTTTTATCTGCGTTATAAGTTCCCCATCACGCGTTTGCTGATGCTGCGCAATGTAGCGTACACACCTTTACCATCGGCGGCGACAGCCTCGAAACTGGGCACATGGCGCCGATTAAGATAGCGCTCTAGAACGTGAAGGGGTAGCGCGGAAGGCATATCGCGTTTATTCCACTGGATCACAAAAGGGAAATTTCCCAAATCTTTGCCCAGGCAGCGCAGGTTCATTTCCAGTTCAGTTATACTCTGGACGTTCTCCTCAAATTTTTCCGCTTGAGAGTCAACCACAAAAACAATCCCATCAGCTCCATTGAGAACAGCAAGGCGCGTGCGTTCATAGAGAATCTGGCCAGGGACAGTATAGAGATGAAAGCGCGTGCGAAAGCCATGCACAGTCCCCAGATCAAGGGGTAAAAAGTCAAAGAAGAGCGTTCGCTCGGTTTCAGTAGCAATAGAAAGCATCTCCCCGCGCGCTACGGGATTGATACTGCGGTGAACATATTGAAGATTTGTCGTCTTGCCACAATAGCCAATGCCGTAATAGACGATCTTACAATGGATCTCCTGAGCTGCGATATTTATGAGCGCCATGTGCTATTCTTCCCCTAATCGCGGAAAAGTAAGTCGATGGTATCCTCTACCGATGAGCGGAAATTAATATTAAGCACCGAGGATTTCTGGCGAGTAGTATCACTGCGCACGCGCTCTAAGGTACGCCCTAATTCATCCGCAGCCTTTTTTGAGAGGATCTTGACGAGGCCGATATGCGTCAGTTTATCAAACACAATGACAAGCAGCCATTGTTCTTCGACCATCGTCGTAAAAATACTCTCGTTAACACCCTGCTGGAAAATGGTACGAAAATCCTTCTCGCCCAGCAGTTCCGCTACATGACGCGAGGACGAGAACGCGCCAGCCAGCAACGCTCCCAGCGCCGTCGCGTTCTGCCTGGTACTGGCCCCCTGCGTGGTAACCACCTGGCCACTCTTATCCAGCAGCATCACCGAAGACGCACTGGTGTCGCTCATCAGTTTGGTCAACAAGTTCGAGATAATGGCTAGTTCGCGATCCGAAATAATTAGATTTGTCAGTTGCTCCATGTACATGCCGCCCTCTGTGTACACGCCCTGCTGATATAAACACTACATAATATCCCACAACGTTATGCGATATCCAATGCTTCCAGAATTTCAGTGCGACTGGCCTTCACCATATGGCGTACCCGCCCAATGCTTGAAGCATTATCAAATAAAGTCACGACCAGGGCAAAATCGCCCAGGGGATCAACGCTCACCAGCCCATGCTCGTATTCCATCAACGTACCCACTACGCTACCGCGCGCGATCTCCTGTCCAAGGGCCTCAGCGGTATTCAGACCCGTTGTCATGATCGCTCCCACTGCCTCCATATCCTCTTTCCCATCCCGCGTCAAACCTTCTATTAGCAGGCCATCTCGGCCCACCAGGACCGCCAGACGTACCCCAGGAATTGCTAAAAAGCGACTGAGTGTTTGTTTCAGATCGACCATCGTTCCCTCCGTAACTTACGGGTGTCGTTATTGTTGAGTTACCATGGACTCTTGCTATTGTATCTCATTCAGCCCTACAGCGCAATCTTGATGGGATATCTTGGCTAACTAACGTAGATAAGATCTACCTTTAATAGCTAGCATGCCGTTTCCGCTGCCTGATCCAGATAGCGCAACGCGAATAAAATATATGCTCGCGCGGCCTGCACAACCTCCTTGCTGCTCACATACTCATCTGGCATATGGGCTACTCGTACGTCGCCCGGCCCAAAAAGTAAGGCGGGCATATCCCCCAGATGGACTAGTAAGCGCAAATCCGAGCCATAAGGCGCGCCTTCGATCTCTGGCTCTTGACCTGCCAGGTCACGCATACATTGTCCACAGAGTTGGACCAGTGGATGCTCGCGCGGAATCTCACCGCTCTCAAATTGCCCTCCAGTCCAGCCTATCTCTACAGGATGCTCGCGCAACCAGGGATCTGCCGCGCACAGATCACGTAGGGTTGCCTCAAACTCCGCGCGCGCGTGCTGACTACTCTCGCCCATGGCGACACCTATTCTCCCCTCACAGAACAGTTCCTCTGGCACTGTAGATGACCAGTTGCCTGCCCGCACACGCCCGATGCTTAGCGCATAGGGTAACGCGAGCTTGCCCAGCAGCGGATGCTGAACCCCGCGATTGCGCTTGCTCTCCAGTTGTTGCAATGCGCGGTGAATATCCAGGTACTTCTCAAGCACGCTCATACCCTCCAGGCGCACACTTGCATGCGCTGACTTACCCGCTATACGCATGGTAAAAGTTAACGCGCCCGCCTGGGCCGGAATAAGATTGAGCCTGGTAGGTTCACAAATAATGGCCGCGTTACCTGCATGCCCACGCAAGAGGGTGGCAAAAGTACCCAGGCCACCATCCTCCTCGCCAATTACGCTCTGTAAGAGCAACTGACCGCGCACGGGGACACCAGCATCCTTGATGGCTTTGAGCGCGAAGAAGGCTGCAAGCAGGCCACCCTTCATGTCGCACGCGCCGCGCCCATAGATATAGTTACCATCCTGCTCCGCGCCCCAGGGATCGCGCGACCAGTTGGCACGCTCGCCTGCGGGTACGACATCGATATGCCCGTTAAAGATCAGGCGCTTGCCCACGTCCTCGCTGCCTCGCCAGCTTCCAACCAGGCCCAGCGCCTCGTGGCCCGTTCGCTCGACCTCCATGCCCGGAAAATCAGCGCGCTGGCGTAGCCCCTCGACATCGATCGTCCACATATCCACAGCCATGCCTGCCGCCCTCATGCGCTCTCCCAGCCAGCGCTGGGCTTGCGCCTCGCGTCCAGTGATACTGGGTATGCGCAATAATTCACGCAACTCGCGCAATAGCCCGGCCTCGTCCAGGGAGGCCAGGGCTTGCTGCTCGCTTCTGCTCAAAGGCATAGGCTTGCCCTATCTACCCTTCGCGCCATAGTAATTCGGCGCTTCCTTTGTGATCTGCACATCATGCGGATGACTCTCGCGCAGGCCCGCACCTGTGATACGCACAAATTGCGTCTTCTCCTGCATCTCCGCGACGGTCGCGCAGCCCGCGTAACCCATTGATTGACGCAGGCCACCGATAAGCTGGAAGACCAGTGGTCCCAGGAGACCCTTATACGGCACACGCGCCTCAATGCCCTCGGCGATAACTTGCGACTCCTCAATGATATCATCCTGGAAGTAGCGGTCCTTACTAAAGCTGCGCTTCTTCATCGCCGCTACCGAACCCATGCCGCGATAATCCTTGAAACGCTCACCTTGAGAGATAAGCAACTCACCCGGACTCTCGTCTACGCCGGCCAGCAAGCTACCGAGCATGACCGTATCAGCGCCCGCGGCAACCGCCTTGGCAATATCGCCAGAATACTGAATGCCACCATCTCCGATCACTGGCACCCCATATTTACGCGCGACGCTCGCGCATTCGTAAATAGCCGTAATCTGGGGCATGCCCACCCCGGCAATGACACGCGTGGTACAAATGGAATTATGCACGATGGCGTTATCCGCGATAAAGCTGTGAGTCGGACAATCTACCTCGAGATCGTAGACTGGCACAGCAAGGCCAGGCCGGTGCTCTGCCAGGCGCTCTACTGCCTGATACCTCGCTATAAGACGCCTCTCAGGCGTGAGATGCAAGCGCGCGCCGTAGCTTGTGGCATACTGCTCCGCAGAGAGACCTTTGCGGCTATCTGCCAGGGTTGGCTCTGGAGCACTATGGGGAAAACTGCCCTCTAAAAGAGAACAGAGAATGCTAAACAATTCTACCAGTTGCCGCGCAGTGCTCTGGAAATTGAGCTGATCAGCCAGAGCCTTACACCCATGACTGGCAAGCAGACCAGCGAAAAGCCCTTGCAGGTATTCATGCCTCCGACTCAGATATTTCTCTGGCAGATGTTTTGCCTGATCCTCGCCGAATTCGCTCAAGAGGCGAGCCCACTGGAGTGAGTTGAAGTGCAGCGTTGCTACTTGCTCACGCGATGCTAGACTGAGGTCCAGACCTGTCACCGTTTTCACACAAGTGATAAGCTTCTCAATGCTCGCTGGCTCACACTGGCTAACGTCCCACGCCACGCGTCCCAACTCAACAGCGTGTGAAGGCGTGATCGAGGCGCGGCCAATTCCAAGGAACATGCCAAAGAGATAGCCAGATGCATAAGTGTCTGTCAGCCTGTTATGCTTGTTCGCTGCTTGTCTACTCTGTGGTCCAGCAAACTCACGCAGATCGATTTCAAAGCTGTCAGGCATCTCGAAGGCGATGTGTCTGGGCAGAAGCATAACAGCACGCTCAAGTTCGCCAATCTCTTGCCAGCCTACTCTGGAAAGGCTGAGCAGATCTGGCCGCTCCACTGGCTTTGTGCGACCCTGGGAGGCGACCGCGAGCGGCGAGCTAAGCGTTGTCAGGTCGCCCGTCAGGTAGCGATGATCTGGCGTCACATATGTTTCGCGATACGAAGTAGCATGGCGAATCCCGATTACCTCACGCACGCCAGTACACCAGGCACGGGCAACCGTTACCGGCTCGCCGTTCATGTTGATCACACGCTCCCCTGCCCGTATAGCCTCGATATTCTTATACATCCCATTAGCCATCAGCACCCGTGTGCCAGCGGCAAAACAGCCTGGTCCAATCCCAACCTTGACTCCATCCACACCAGCCTGGATCAATGCCTCTGTTGCCTCAGCAGTCACAACGTTGCCAGCTATCATCTGCACCTGCTTGCCAAAGCGCTTTTTCAAATGCGCAACATTCTCCAGGACCATTTGCGAGTGCGCGTGCGAGGTGTCAACGACCAGGACATCGACTCCTTCTTCGATCAGCGCGGCACAGCGCTCGCTGGCGTCGGGTCCCACGCCCACAGCAGCTCCTACACGCAAGCGCCCAAATTCGTCCTTGGTAGCATTGGGATAGAGAATCTTCTTCTGAATATCCTTCATCGTAATCAGACCCTTGAGCATGCCATGATCATCAACCACGGGCAACTTCTCGATCTTATAACGATGCAGGCTGGCGCGCGCCTGCTCCAGGGTGGTACCGACCGCTACCGTGATCAAATGATCGCGCGTCATCAGCTCTGAGATAGGCTTCTCTGTCTGGGACTCAAAGCGGATATCGCGGTTGGTTAAAATGCCCACCAGTTTGCCGTTTTCTGTCACAGGAATACCCGAAATGTGAAAATGCTTCATCACAGCCAGTGCTTCGCTCAAGGGCTGATGTGGCTCCAACGTAATTGGATCGGTAATCATCCCTGACTCAGAACGCTTGACCTTATCTACCTCCGCAGCCTGGTCCTCAATAGGAAGGTTACGATGCACAATCCCTATTCCTCCCTCGCGAGCCAGAGCAATCGCCAGGCGACCCTCAGTTACTGTATCCATCGCCGCGCTCAAAATAGGAATGTTAAGCAATATATTCCTCGTCAGACGGGTCACAGTTGAAACTTCTCGTGGAAGAACTGACGAAGCAGCCGGAATAATCAGCACATCATCGAATGTCAGTCCTTCCAAAGCGAATTTCTGGGCAAAATCTTGCGCCATGACGGCGTGTTCCTCCTTATAAAAAAACCTGGGCACGCACTAGAGCAGCCAGGTCTATACCTAACCAGTACTTATTCAATTTGTGTACAAGTTTCAAAGTAGTTCCCTATAATGTAACATCCCCACTTTACGAACGTCAAATTTTTTGTTTAGCGTTAAAAAGGTAAAGTAATGGGCGCTGCCGACCAGAGCCTGGTCAGCAGCGCCCATTATCTTATCTTCTAACGCTAATTTGTGCTCTCAACAGCGGCTGGCATGGCGGGGGCAGCATTGACTAAGGGTTGCTGCATAGGGGTTTCCAGATGGCTGGTATCGCCTCCCTGGGTCTCCAGGTGGCGGAAATCGATGCCATTTTTCTCCAGCAAATGCTCAAGCATTTTGGCATGACGCAACAATTCCTCGTCTTGAGCCGAGAGGTGCTGCATTATCTGCTCGATATCATGATAAGTATTTGCAGTTGTATTGAATTGCTCATCAGCCTGTAACTCCTGCTTTCTACCCAGAACTGCTTGTCCTACCATAATCACTGACAACATAACCAATTGGATAAAGGTCTGGGATATCCACTGTACATACTGCGTAGGCGTAGCTGAAAAGCCCGGAAAACCGATGATTGCCAGAATAGCAAAAATATAAGCACAGACCATAGTTCCTACACCTTTGGTCAGGCCTATAGCGATTTTCTGATTAATGCCTGACGCAGCTTTTTCAGCAGCATGAATCATATTGACATTGCGCGGCTGGTGCCTGGGCGTTTCATGGTGAAATAGTGCAGTACGATGATGATGCGTTAATGGTTGGGCAGCAGTTACTGTCTGCATTGGGGTCGCTAAGGTATTCTCTCCTTGCATAGCAAATAAGCCTCCGGTCGCTTGTATTCATCCACATGCGCGAACATACCTCGCACATAGTGCCTTGCGATGTTCTTCGATAGGCAGCTATTCATTTAAACGAATGAAACCTCGCTTCTGGCAAACCTTTTTGGTGAAATGGGCAAACTCCCAAACGCATGTTTCAGCGCGACCCGTCACCTCTCGTCGCTAACAATGCTCTTCTCTCCCTGAATAAACTCTGCTGTGAAGGGAGTGAAGGCATTTTGTAAACTTTTTTTTTGAAAAGGCCTTTCGCAAAAACAAAAAAAGTTGGTATTGACCCTTCACCACCGTCACTGTCCTAATATATCCTCTGCAATACGGCTATGAGGCTTGCCAACTTTCGCGATCTGCGCTATACATTACGAAGAGTCAAATCACTATTGTGCTTATTTTTTTGCGAGGAGTAAATCTGCTATGTCTGCTGATACGCAGACAACGGCGAGCGCCGCCATAGACCAGATCGAGGAAGAGCCTGCGCTTGTCGTTGATAGATTGAGTAAAAGCTACGGCTCACATAGAGTTGTAGATCAGTTGAGCTTTACAGTGCGCCGGGGCGAGATCTTCGCGCTTCTGGGTCCAAACGGCGCGGGAAAAACCACAACTATCGAGGTGCTCGAAGGTTATCGGTCGCCGGATAGCGGTAGTGTACGCGTGCTTGGCCTGGACCCCGTGCGCCAGGGTTATGAGTTGAAGCCCTTGATCGGCGTGATGCTGCAACAGGATGGGCTGTATCAGGACCTGAGCGCGCGAGAAATCCTGCGCCTCTTCGCCAGCTACTATCAGCGCCCTCAGAGTCCCGCTGACCTGCTCGCGCGCGTTGGGCTGACAGAGGCGGCGCGCACGCGCTATCGGCGTCTCTCCGGGGGTCAAAAGCGCCGCCTTGCCCTGGCTGTGACCCTGATTGGTCGGCCTGAGTTAGTCTTTCTGGATGAACCAACCACTGGTATGGACCCCCATGCTCGCCTGGCTACCTGGGAGATCATTCGCGAGTTGCAACGGGACGGCGTGACGATTCTCCTGACGACCCATTTAATGGATGAGGCCGAGCGACTGGCTGATCGCGTAGCAATTCTTGACCATGGTCGCCTGATCGCGCTCGATACGCCGACAGGGCTAACTGGTACACAGAATGCCAATCTGGTACGCTTCGTGGCTCCCCCTGGCCTGGATTGCACGCAACTGGCCAGCCTCCCTTCCGCGCGCTCAGCCGAGGAGATTCGTCCTGGTAGCTACCTGCTTGAAACTGAGGCCATCCCCCAGTTGCTGGTAGAGTTGACAACCTGGCTGCGCGATCAGCAGATCCCTCTCGCGGAATTGCGCGTCGGTCATGGTTCTTTGGAAGATCTATTCCTGCGCCTGACAGGTTCTGAGGTGAGAGAATAATATGGCAACTTCGCATACTACTACCACTACTATACGCAAAGAGCAGCCGCGCGCCGCTTCGTTTGGCAAACAACTGCTCTCCCAGACAAGCATCGAACTCTCAATGACCCTGCGTCAGGGCGAACGGGTACTGGTCACGCTGTTCATTCCCATCATGCTGCTGATCTTTTTCTCGGCGCTGAAAATCGTCCCCCTCGCTCCTGGCGAAAGCGCGGTGGACTTCCTCTTGCCTGGTGTCCTGGCCCTGGCGATCATAGCTGCTGGTATGGTCAGCCTGGGTATCGCTACCGCCTACGAACGCCGCTATGGGGTTCTCAAACGCCTGGGCAGTTCACCACTACCACGCGGTGGCTTGATTCTGGCCAAGGTGATCTCGGTGCTGGTGCTGGAATTAATCCAGATTATTCTGCTGGTCACGGTCGCGATGATCTTTTATGGCTGGCGTCCGGCTGGCTCGCTTCCTCTAGCTGTGCTGGGAGTCGCTCTGGGCACGATTACTTTCGCAGCTCTGGGCCTGGCGATGGCTGGTAGGCTGCGCGCCGAAGCTACCCTGGCAGGCTCAAACGCGCTTTTCCTGATCTTCGTGCTTATAGGTGGTGGCATTCTCCCGCTCGATCGTCTGCCCGCTCCCCTGGCAGCTCTGGCCCAGTTTCTTCCGCCAGCCGCGCTGACCCAGGTTTTACAGAACACGCTGGTCGCGGGTAAAAGCTTCCCTGCTGGTGCCTTGCTGACTCTGACAATCTGGGCAGTTGGGATCTTGCTTCTGGCAATCAAGAGCTTCAGGTGGGAATAAGAGACTGCTCGGCGCCTGTGACGCCTCGCAGAAGTTTTTTGGTGGTTGGTGGCAAGGATGGTTTGGCCAGCGGCCAACCATCCTTGCCACCAACCACTTGAGGGGATTGGGCCGCTGCGCGGCTTGCGCTTGCTTCACGATAGGGTGACTGCGAGCGTTTTTGGGGTAGATGCTGCGCTTGGGATCAGTGAGTCTGTTCCCTTCCGCTGGCCAACCATCCTTGCCACCAACCACTTGAGGGGATTGGGCCGTTGCGCGGCTTGCGCTTGCTTCACGATAGAGTGACTGCGAGCGTTTTTGGGGTGGATGCTGCGCGGCTCGGAAAAACTTATATAATAGTGCGCGGTTTTACGAAGGGCCTGTTTCAGTTGGTTGCGCGGCGCTCTTAAGCGCCAGGGCGTCTTCCTCTTCGTCTGTTTGATCTTCGTCAGATACAAAACGCGCGGGCAGGCGTACAACGGTGATTAGAAATGCCAGCGCAATCAAGACATGCAGGACGGTACACCAGGCGCAGAGGCTGCGCAGCACAACAAGCTCAATGTAGACTAAGTAGAGCACTGTTATTACGCCCAGCAGAGTCCAGATAAACTGCGCTACCCTCAACCAGCGCCTCTCGTCGCCCAGGAGGATGCCTACGATTGCCAGTCCAGCCAGGACCAGGCACCAGCCCAACCCTGGCAGCGAAATGGGTAGGGTCGTCCCTGGCACATACGCATAGGTGCTGGTAATCACCTTTGTGCAGTTCACTAAACCACTATCTGAACAGACCAGCACAACCTGTTCATTATAATGCACCAGCGTCAAATAGATCGCATCAGCCAGTCCCAGACTAGCCAGTACCAATAACGCTACCTGCACTCCCATACGACGCAGCATGTTCATCTTTTCCTCCAGCAGGCTTAAAAATTGTCCCGAATCAGGTGTTTCTGTGCTTAGAATATTCGTTTGCTGCCCTGATTGTCAACCCATATGCACAGAACATCCAGGGTTTCTTCCTATCCACCCTGTGTAGAAGCAGACAAGCAATAAGAGAGGGGGGGATGGCAAGCGGCGGTTACGCTTGCCATCCCCCCCCCCCTCTCTCTCATTACTTTTATTCGTTCACGTCAGGAGCAGTCACTTCTGCCGAAAAATGGCAGGCGGCGAAATGCTCTCTGCCCTCTTTGCGTTCAAAAACGGGTTCTTCTATGCGACAAATCTCCTGTACCATCGGACAACGCGTATGGAAACGACAACCTTTAGGTATATTAATCGGGCTTGGCAGGTCGCCCGAGAGAATAATCCGTTGGCGACGCTTCTCAATTTGCGGATCAGGAATAGGAATCGCTGAAAGCAGCGCTTTCGTGTAAGGGTGTTTAGGCGCTTGATACAGTTCATCACGATCGGATAATTCCACAATCTTGCCCAGATACATTACCGCGATGCGATCGGATACGTGGCGCACAACGCTCAGGTCATGCGAGACAAACAGGTACGTCAGATTAAACTGGTGCTGTAAGCGCTGGAGCAGGTTCAGCACCTGAGCACGGATCGAGACATCGAGCGCCGAAACCGGTTCGTCGGCGATTACAAACTCTGGATTGATCGAAAGTGCGCGCGCCACCGCAATACGCTGGCGCTGGCCACCGCTGAACTCGTGAGGATAACGATCGATGTACTCTGAGCGCAAGCCCACAACCTTGAGCAATTCCGCGGTTCGATCGCGAATCTCTGCCCGCGAGGCCACGTTGTAAATATACATTGGTTCAGCAATTAACGAGCCAATCGTAAAACGCGGATTCAGCGAAGCATAAGGGTCCTGAAAGATCATCTGGACACGGCGGCGCAACTGGCGTAATTCTTCGCCCTTTAAGGACGCCAGGTCCTGATTGCCAAACAGAATCTGGCCAGCAGTCGGCTTGTAGAGACGTACGATTGTACGTCCGATCGTGGTCTTGCCGGAGCCACTCTCGCCCACCAGGCCCAGGGTCTTACCACGCTCAATGGTAAACGAGACGCCATCCACCGCGCGTACCTGGCCAATCACACGTTGCAGGATAATGCCCTGCGTTAGCGGGAAGTGCATCTTGAGATCGCGCACTTCTACTAGCGTCTCGCTCGCTACGGCAGTCGCTGTTTCTACCATCTATTTCTCCTCCACTTCGGCTTCCGCGCTCGACGCATTGATCGTCTCAGCCATTCCGCCGTTTTGTATATTGCTCACTACTTCGTCGCTGTTGGCTCGGTCCCTGATCTGAGACGTGGCCTGCGCGAGTTCGACCAGCGCGGCCTGCTGCGCGGCGACATGAGATTGACGCCGCCGTTCGGCATACGACTGTTGCGCTGGATCAGTTACGTCGATCCAACATGCCTTCAGATGCTGTGAGTTTCCGCTAAGCGGATCAAGTGGTGGCATGGTCTTACAAATGGCTCGCGCGAAAGCGCAGCGCGGCATAAAGGGACAGCCAGGAGGGGGATTCAGCAAATTCGGTGGCGCTCCCTCGATCGTCCTTAACTGCTCTGGCCGATCTTCATCCAGGCGCGGCACCGAAGCCAGCAGACCGAGCGTATAGGGATGGCGAGGGTTGGCGAAAATCTCGTCAGTCGGCGCGGTCTCAACTACTTTGCCAGCGTACATGACTACAACGCGATCCGTCATGCCGGCCACTACTCCCAGATCGTGAGTAATCAGCACGACCGCGGTACCAAAATCTTTACAGACACCATTGATCAGTTCCAGAATCTGCGCCTGCACGGTCACATCCAACGCGGTCGTTGGCTCATCAGCAATCAAGAGCCTGGGGTTGCAGGCCAGCGCTATCGCGATCATCACGCGCTGGCGCATGCCACCACTGAATTGGTGCGGATATGAATTGATACGTTCAGCTGCCGCAGGAATGCCCACCTGCTCTAGCAATGAAATGGCCCGCCTTTTCGCTTCATCCCTGTTCAGGCCCAGGTGAATGCGCAGCGCTTCGCTAATCTGTTTCCCCACAGTCATTGTTGGATTCAGACAGGTCATTGGGTCCTGGAAAATCATGCCAATCTTCCCACCACGGACCTTGCGCATGGTACTTTCTGGCAGGCCTAACAGATCCTCTCCATCAAAGTAAATACTGCCCCCAGCCTGTTCTCCTGCTGGTTTAGGCAACAGACGCATAATCGAAAGCGCGGTCACACTTTTACCACAACCACTCTCACCTACCACGCCCACGCGCTCTCCGGGTCGCACGCGGAAGCTCACTCCATCCACAGCTCGCACGCGGCCAGCTTTTACTCTGAAGTAGGTCTTGAGATCCTGCAACTCTAAAAGATACTCTCCCAACTTTCTTAACTCCTTTAGCGTTCCGTCATATAAGGATCTAGCGCGTCTCGCAGGCCGTCTCCGACCAGGTTGAAGCTGAGCACTGTCAGGAAGATCAGCAGGGCAGGCACAAAGACTAGCCAGGGCGCTTGATCAAAATAGCCCTGACCATCGGCTACCATATTGCCCCAACTGGGATTCGGCGCTTTGATGCCAAAACCAAAGTAACTCATGACTGCCTCAAGAATGACGTTCGCCCCCACCAGTAAGGTCGCATTCACGATGATCGGACCAGCCGCATTCGGCAGAATATGCCGAAACATCAAGCTTAAATTTTTAGCCCCTATCGTACGCGCTGCCAGCACATACTCGCGATCGCGATGGGCCAGAAATTCTCCACGGACCAGGCGGGCCGCGGTCGTCCAACCAAAGATAGCAATCAAGACGACAACGCTTAAAAGCGAGCCGTCTGTAAAAGTAGAAGAGAGAACGAAAAGCAGCAGGTAGAGCGGCACCGAGAGAAACACATCGGTAAAACGCATCAAAAGGTTATCAATGATCCCGCCATAGTAGCCCGCGAACGAGCCAATGCCAATGCCGAAGATCAGCGCGCCAAGCATTGAAGCCATCGCTACCAGCAGGGAAACCCTTCCTCCCGCGATCGCGCGTGCCAGCCAATCGCGTCCCACCCAGTCAGTACCAAAGGGGTGAGCGAGATTTGGAGCCGTAAAGCGGCTTGTCACCACATCGTTTGGAATCAAATCCGGGTTATATCTCCAGAACAAGGGACCCAGGAAACAGAAGAGTAACAGCACAATCAGAAAAACAGCGCTGACGACCGCGGCCTGATGCTTCATAAAGCGATCAAAGATAATACGCCCCTGACTGCGCCGTTTATGTGTCAGTTCCGCTGTTTCAACTAAAAAGGGTTCAAAATCTTCAATCGGTCGGCCAGTAATTTCAATTTGCCGTGATATATCCATCGACATCCTCCTTCTAGCTAGCAATAGCTAAGACTCAACTCCAGACACCTACGAGTAACGAATACGTGGATCCATAACAGCATAGAGAACGTCTGCAATCAAGTTGAAGGCGATAACAAAAACTGCGCCGAGCACCAGAATTGCCATCAAGACCGGATAGTCACGGCCCTCCAACGAATCGATAAAGAGTGATCCCATGCCAGGCCAGTTAAAGACACCCTCAGTAATGGTTGCTCCACCAGCGACAGCGCCAAAATCGATAGCTACAACAGTAATCAGCGGGATAATAGCATTGCGCAACGCGTGGAAGAACAGCGCCCGGAAAGTCGAAACACCCTTGGCGCGAGCCGTACGCATGTAATCCTGCTTGACAACATCCAACATGCTGGAGCGCATGTAACGACTCCAACCGGCAATAAAGGTGATTGAGAGCACCGCCATTGGCATGAGCAGATGCAGGAAATGATCGAGAAAGGCATTGAAGGGATCAAAGACGAAGCCAGGCGTCGATGTGCCTGAGGTGGGTAAGAGCTTCAACTGCACGCCCAGAATGTCTTGAGCAAGTAAACCGAAGAGAAAGATAGGCATAGAAAGGCCGAAATACGAAAGAGTCGTCAGTGAATAATCGACAACTGTTCTGTGGCGTACGGCTGAGAGGACGCCCAGGCTAATCGCGACAATCAGGGCCACGGCCAAAGCCCAACCGAACAATTCCAGGGTCAGGGGAAAACGCAACGCGAGAATCTGCGATACCGGTTGATAGGTGGCGAAGGACGAACCAAAATTGCCCACCAGCATGCTTCCTAACCATTTGAGGTACTGGAGCCAGGGAGGATCGTCAAGGCCAAAACTGGCCCGCAAGGCAGCGCGGCCTGCCGGGCTTAAACGAGGGTTAAGCAATGCGCCTTCTGGTCCACCAGGCATGAGATGGAGCAGGATAAACATAAAAAGGGTGAGAAGAAACAGCAGAGGAATTGCTTGCAGCAATCGCCTGATAATATAACGTCCCATGTTAGCCTCCGAAGAGTGTAGGGTGGGCGAGGCAAAAAATTTTGCAAGGAAAAAGAGTCCCGAAAGATCTTGCGTTTTTTGACCGCGCCAGATTGGCTCGACGCGCTCGCTGCGTTTGTACAGAAACCGTACAGGATGAACTACGTAGTTCACCACCCCTCTGACTCACGCTCTGGGTCTGTCCTGACTTCTGGCGTTCCTCAGTCCCTACCCTGTTTTCAAGGCACTGCTAAATCAGCGCCTTAGCAAACAAGATGCTGGTTTTTCCTGCCACTCGTTTTGTGGCAGAGCCGCCGCTGCTCGTCGCACAAGCATATCACACAAGCATAGACAAAGCAAGACAGTTTTAATACACGCAAGCATTTTGCAGCCTTCCAGCTACGCGATTTTCGGTAATTTATTGCAATACTTACAAACGTCGCCGTTTCGCCCTTTGTAGTTACAACACTAATCGTCTCTTACTATCCAATTGCTATTACGCTTGAGAGAAGCTCTGATCGGATATGGCAAGAAACATCCGATCAGAGGCATCCTCGTAACTAACATGACGACTAAACGTACGGAAGCGTCAGGCCTGACCTAGCAGGTGCCGGCTGTACACCACCAGTTCCACACATTGACTGTCTCCTGCGCACCCTCAGGGCCAGAAGCATAGTTATGCGCGGTATTCTTCACGATCGTGGCATCGACCGGGGCATACTCGGTGATGAACGGGAAGTCGGTCAGGTAAATCTGGTGCAATTTGTTAAACGCATCCTGGCGCACTGCCGGATCTGTAGTGGAGAGTTCCTGGTTGAACAGGGCATCCGCCGTCTTGTTACAGTAGAATGCGTAGTTGCCACCAGCGTAGCTATTGGCCTTTGTAGGAATAGCTGAGCACTGTAAGTTGCCCGAATCATCAGCATCGTATGAGAAGGTCTGCTCAAACTCGCCGATGTCATAGACTCCAGGCACGCCCTGTGGCAGGGTTGTGCTGAAGAAGGTGCTACCGGGCTGGTTGACCAGCGTGGTCTTGATGCCAATGGCTTGCAGGTCTTGCTGCACAATTACCTGGTCTGTCTTACGCCAGGCCAGAGTGGTCGTGGTGTATTTGAAGTCCAGGCGCAGGGCACCTTTGGCGCGCACGCCGTCAGAGCCTTTGACCCAACCGGACTGATCCAGCAAGGTATTGGCTGCCGCCGGGTCAAACGCAGGACAAGGCGCATTCGCCTGATAGCCAGGCACAACGGAGGAAGGATGGTCTGTACAAAGTTTCGTAGCGAGACCATTACGCGCGACTGAGATCAGCTTGTCATGGTCAATCGCCAGAGCGATGGCATGGCGAACATTGACATCCTTCAGAGCAGGATTGTTCTCGTTCATCCACAGCGCTTCAAAGCCTGCGGAGACTTTATCAGGAGCCGCGGTGTAACCAGGAATCGCTTTATAGGCGTCGATTTTGCTGATGTCAATAAACCAGCTCGATGTAATCTGACCGGCCTGAGCATCTTTGAGGATGGTGTCAGGATCGTTCGCGATACGGAAAACGATCTTATCCAGGTACGGCAAACCCGCCTGATAGTAGTTGGGGTTGCGTACTACTGTATACACCTGCTGAGAGGTGCTATTCGCCTGGTCGATCATGAATGGGCCACTGGTCACGTGGGGCAACTGACCATCGGGCGTCTTAAGGATATCGGCAGGCTTCATGCTGGAGAAAACATGCATCGGCAACGGGGTGCCAGGATTGGCATCCACGAAGTTAGCGACAAACGGCCCAATGGGCTTGTCCAGGTGCATGGTGAGGCTCAGATTATCAGCGGAAACATCCGTCGAGACAACATCAGCGAAACCTGATGTGAACTTCTCACCAAAGGTTGGATCATTCCAGGTCTTAAAACTATAAGCCAGGTCACGCGCGTCCAGAGGCTGGCCATCAGACCACTTCAGGCCGCTGCGGAACTTGAATGTCCAGGTCTTCAGGTCCGCGCTGGCGCCACCATTCGCAACAGTCGGAATTTCTGTGACAAGACCGGGGTGAACTTGACCAAGCGGGTCACCATAAAACAAGGGTGTATAAATTGCCTGGTCAATCAAAACAGAATATGTAGTATCCGATCCTTGCGGCAACAATGAACCTGGAGCCGCCGGAACCTCGTCAATCCAGGTTCCTCCCTTGACCGGAGCAGTGCTCGTTGGGGCTACAGTTCCTTGCGCTCCACAGGCGCTCAGAATCATTGCCAACAACGACAGACATATGACAGAAAGCATCAATAGACTTCGTTTGGGTCTTTTGAGCATCTTGTCCTCCTAGAAAAATACTAACTCAACCAGCGATATCGCTCGGAAGGTCTTTGACTTGCCCACAACCGCGCGACACCAGCGCAGCCAGATAAGGCACCGCTGCGCAGCCCACATAAATAGAGAGGGCGTTACATAATATACGTCACTCTCTATCACTTTTCTCACAATCTTCTCAGCCATTTTTGGTATTTCAGGAAATTTTCATAAAAAAACGGAGATACACAGTGCTGACGACAACAGATAAACTCTTTTCAGGCCCGACCGGCCTTGCATCGCCACCTGCGGGGAGGACGCAGCAGCAAAAACACCTGCATGGCTAACGGCAGGGAGATGGCAAAGCGCAGTGGCAACGGATTGCGCGAGAGCGTCCACCAGCGAAACTGGCTGGCATCTGCAAACGCCAACTGCCGGGCCTCGCGCAGAGTGCCTGGCCCACCAGTATAAATATAAGGTAGCCTGGGAAATGTGCGAGCCAGGCGGTAACATTGATAGACAATCCCCAGATAATGGCTCTCAATGCCCACCCAACCACGCCCCAGACGTTGCGCCGCCACCAGGGTCGTACCACTTCCACAAAAAGGGTCCAGCACAATTCCCCCCTTATCGCTACTCGCCTGGATAATCCGCTCTAATAAAGCCTCTGGCTTCTGCGTGGGATATCCCAGGCGCTGGCTATCCGCGGCACCCAGCGCTGGCACATCCCAGACATCCTTCATATACACCCAGGTATATTCCCCACGCTCATCGCGCAAAAACTCACTCTTCTTAAAGCCATAACGATGCATCATATAGGATTTCTCTTTGAGCGCGTGAAAAAAGTAGTGCTCGCTTTTTGTATAAAAAAAGATCAAGTCGTGTTTCCTGGCAAAATGCCGCTGCGAAGCGCCGCCAGTCTTATAAAACCAGACAATCTCATTGCGAAAATTCGCCGCGCCAAACACAGCGTCCAGCAACAGCTTGAGATAATGGCTGGCAGCCGGGTCGCAATGCAAATAGACGCTGCCAGCTACCTTCAAGACCCGACGCAATTCAACCAGCCGCTCACTCATCATTACCAGGTAAGCCAGTAGCGGCCCTGGTCCCAATAAACCACGAAAAGTGCTCAGTGCTCGCCCCACAACCTCCGTTCCGCTCAACATTCTACCATACGCCTGCTCAATCTCTGGTCCCCAGTGCCAGATATCTCCAAATGCCTGGACCTTGCGATGGCCACGCGCGGATGGCAAGGCCTGTCTGAAAAACGCTTGATAATTGCGTTGGGAATAAAAAGGAGGATCGAGGTAGATTAAATCCACACTCTCATCGGCCAGCTGCGTGCGCAAGACCTCCAGATTATCACCGCGATACAGCATGCGCACAGGCTCCTGGGCTTGATGCATAATATGCCCTCCGCTTTTTCTCTGTTCCATACCTCTGACACCAGTGTAAAGATATCCCCAAGCACAAAAAATGCCTATCCACATCTTTACGATTGCCATCTTGATATGTTTCCTGAGAAATATCTGATAACCCATTAGGTCTGACAATTATAATAGATTGTAGCTATGTTGAGATGTTGTTAGGGGGGAGGTACTATGTCAGCACATATCACCACTTATTCGCCAGGAAAAAAAACATTCCACTTTATCAGAGGCGTGCCACTGCTTGGCAATTTACCCGATTTTATCAGAGACCGCCTGGGTCTCTTTCAGCGCATGGCGCGCACTGCCGATGTTTGCGGCATACACTTTGGCCCATTTCCTGGTATTCTCTTCAATAAACCAGAGCACGTTCAGAGCATTCTCGTCGAGCATGCCTATGCTTTCGATAAAGGTTCCGCACTGCATAATACTGTACGCCCCGCAATTGGCGACGGCATTGTGAGTAGCGAAGGCGCTTTTCACCGTCGCCAACGCAAGCTGATGGCTCCAGCCTTTCAACCTCGTCAGATTGCCAGCTATGCTGAGATTATCAGTCACTACGGAGAACTTACCCAACAAGGCTGGACAGAGGGTATGGACATTGATCTGAATCAACACATGAGTAATATTACTATGAGTGTCATCGGGAAAACGCTCTTTGGAGCGGATGTATTCACAGCGACCGGCGAACTGGGCGCGGCTATGCTCACGACCTTTACGTATGTCTCGCATGCCTTCTCGATGCCTTTACAGCTTCCTTATAGCTGGCCTTTGCCAGGGCATCGGCGCATGCGCAACGCATCCGCTCTCCTGCGTGCCTATATGCAACGCTTCATCAATGAACGGCGCGAGCATCCGGGCACACATAATGATTTTCTCTCACTCTTGCTCACGGCCAGAGACGACGCTGGCCAGCCTATGAGCGATGAGCAGTTGATGGCCGAGTGCCTGACACTCTTCGGCGCTGGCTATGAAACAACCGCCGCCGCGCTCTCCTGGTGCTGGTATCTACTCTGTCAGCACCCGGAAATGTATCTTAAAGTTCAGCAAGAGGTCGATTCTGTTCTGCAGGGCCGCACTCCAGGATATGCCGATCTGGAGCATTTGCCCTACTGCCTGCAGGTCTTAAAAGAAGCACTCAGGCTTTACCCTCCAGCCTATGCGACATGCCGACGCGCGCTTAACGATATTGAGATCGATGGCTACCTTGTGCCTAAGGGCTGGATCGTGCTACTTATCCCCTATACACTCCACCGCCGCGAGGACTCTTTTCCTCAGCCTGAACGTTTTGATCCTGAACGCTTTGCACCAGCTCAGGAAAAACAGCTTCCCCGCCATGCCTATGTGCCCTTTGGCGCGGGACCCCGTGTCTGCCTGGGCCTCCATTTTGCTTTGATGGAGGGCCATCTCTTGCTTGCTACACTTGCTCAACGAGTCAGCTTTACGCTGCTCCCAGGACAAACCATGAAACCGGATCTGGTTGATCACCTGGTGCTGCGACCTGCCGGAAACTTGTATGCCAGAGTTAAAAGACGCTAATCCTCTTGTACAAAACTCAATGTTGTACAGGGTCCAGACCACAAAGTTCACGCAAAGGAACTGGTTATGCTTACAAAATTCGGCGGTTTTCTGTATTGCAAGCGAGTTGTCGTTCTTTTAACGGCTCTCGCTCTGCTCTTTGATATGGGCATCTTTGGTCTCGGCGTATTCACTATGACCAAAAACAGCGGCTACGATAATCCCACTAGCGAGTCAACACAGGCCAGGCAACTGCTCGATACCAGGCTGGGCGGCTCTTTCGCTGATGTGATTATCTTTATGCGTAGCCCGGTGCTGCTCGCTACCGATCCAACCTTTACCCAGGCCGCTGAGACGCTGCTCTCTTCTCTGAATACGCGCCCGACTGTAGTCTCGCTGATCTCTTACTATACTACGCATAACCAGCTCCTTCTCTCAAATGACGGCCATGCTACTTTCGCTCTCCTGCAACTGGCCAGCCAGGATCTAGCAACGAAACAGGCTGAATATCAGCAAATCCTTCCTCTCCTGGTCTCACCCTCGTCGCTCTTGCAAGTCAGTATGGGTGGCAATGTCCCGGTAAATATGGCCGTCAGCCAGCAGGTCAATAGCGATCTGGAACGCGCTGAAATGTTTACTCTGCCTGTTCTGGCGCTGCTCTTGCTGCTGGTCTTTGGCGGCGCAATCGCCGCTCTCCTGCCCCTGCTGACAGGCGGCGCGGCTATTCTTGGCGCGTTCACTATGCTGCGTCTGCTTACGAAAACGACTGATGTCTCGGTCTATGCTATCAATGTAGTTACGATGCTCGGCCTTGGCATGGCTATCGACTACTCTCTGCTGATCATTACACGCTTCCGCGAAGAGTTAAATAGAAATGAGAGCGATATCCGTGGCGCCCTCCAACGTACAATGGCAACCGCTGGACGGACGGTAATATTTTCAGCCCTGACTATCGGCATCAGCCTGATCAGCCTGCTCCTCTTCCCTCTGACCTTTTTGCGCAGCATCGGACTGGGCGCTATCTCAGCGGTTATGGTTGTGATGCTGACTTCTCTGACGCTTCTGCCTGCTATCCTGGCTCTCCTCGGCACGCGTGTCAATGCGCTCTCTTTTACGCGCCTCTTTCGACGCTCACGCTCGCGTATTCCCGCGACATTTACCGAGCATCGCGGCTCCTGGTACCGCCTCTCTGAAATGGTGATGCGCTGGCCCGCTCCTATTGCTCTGGCCGTGCTTGCACTGCTACTCATCCTGGTCTGGCCATTCTTGCATATCACATTTGCCACCCCCGACGAAAATATCCTACCCGCTGGTCAGCCAGCACGCGTAGTCAGCCAGCGTATTGCGCAGGATTTCCCGCAACAGGGTAATGCGCAACTGATCATCGCTATCACAACACCCGGCAGTGCTCTCTCGACCTCTAACCTGACTTCCCTCGACAGTTATGTCAAAGCGATTGCCGCCCTGCCTGGCGTTGAGCATGTAACCAGCCTGGTGACGGCCAGAGCGGGTCTGAGCCTGGCTACCTATGAGCAAATCTATGCTCAGCCCTCCCTCAATCCACAACTGGCTATGGTAGCGCGTCAAATGGCTAATGGCAATCTGACCAAAGTAACTGTGGAGTTGCAGCCTACGGATCATTCTGATGCAGCCATGGCCCTGGTGAATCAGGTGCGCGCACTACCAACTCCAGGAGGCCTGAGATCGCTGGTTGACGGTATCACACCAGAGCAGATAGATCTGCTCGCTAGCCTGGCTACGACGCTGCCTATGGCTCTCCTCGTTATCGTCGTCTCGATTTTTGTGCTCCTCTTCCTGATGACAGGCTCGTTGATTGTGCCTCTCAAGGCTATCGTTCTCAATCTCCTTTCGCTCTCGGCAACCTTTGGCGGACTTGTCTGGATCTTCCAGGATGGCCACCTGCAATCTGTGCTTAATTTCCAAACTACAGGCAGCATTGACGCGACACAGCCCGTGCTGATATTTGCTATCGCGTTTGGTCTTTCAATGGACTATGAGGTCTTTCTACTCAGCCGCATCAAGGAGCGCTTTGACCAGACTGGCAATAACCGTATAGCCGTCTCCTCCGGCCTCCAACGCACTGGCGGACTGATTACCAGCGAGGCACTTTTGCTGGCCGTGGTGCTGGGAGCCTTTGGTATGGCCAGAATCATCTTTATCCAGGAAATCGGCGTCGGGCTGGCTATCGCGGTAATTATGGATGCAACCCTGATTCGTATGCTATTGGTCCCTGCTACGATGCGCCTGCTGGGCAACTTCAACTGGTGGGCACCAGCCCCTCTGCGCTGGCTCTGGCGACACGCCAGCCTGGCGGAGGTACCCGCCACTGAACACGAAGAGATCGAACTGGAAAAAACTCAACCGCTGAAAGAAAGCATGAAGCAAAGCGCGTGAAGCATCCAAAGGGATCTGCATTTCCCGCCAGAACGAGCGAAACAGGCAGCATGTTGCCCGTTTCGCTCGTTCTGGCGTTTATGAGGGTGGGCAGGCGGGGAAAGAGAGAAACTTGCCCCCTGAAAAGTGGGTGGGCAGGGGCAGAAAGACTTTTACATTGCCCACCAAAAGGTTATTCTCATTGGTCAATCTTTACTGACGGCGCTATAATACTATAGATATCACCCATCGGCTTAATAGTGTAAATAAAAGACCGCAAACGAAGCTGCCTGGCTGGTTTATCCCTGTCAGACCATTGCGCTTCGCGATGATTAAGATAAACATATTATGGAGAAAGTCATCGTCAATAGTACGCGTTCCTGCAATCCCGCCAGCCTGGCTGGAAACCTTGCGCAGTTGCATCCACTGCTGAGCAAGGCCGCTATGCAGGCAGCTCACACGAACAGGGCTGTGCTGGCTAGCTTGATCTTACCCATCTCTGAGAGTAATCCCTTACAGATTTTCCGCGCTATGCATCGCCTGCACCCTGGAGCATGCTTCTACTGGGAACAGCCCGCTCGCCAGACGGCTTTCGTTGGAACTGGCACAGCCTTGAGCATCCAGACCAGTGGCTCCAGACATTTTGCCGATGCGGCTCTCGCCTGGCAAGCTCTGCGCGACGAAGCGCTGGTTTTCCATGTTGCTGATGAAGCTGAGGGGGCGTCCCATGCTCTTGACGGACCCGCACTCTTCAGCGGCTTCAGTTTTGACCCTTTGCGCCCTGCTACTTCTCTCTGGCAAGATTTTCCTGACGGATTACTTATTCTGCCAAGCCTACTCTTCCGTCAGCACAAAGAGCAAACTATTCTCGCACTCAACTACCTGGTTCAGCCAACCGATAATCTTGACAACCTGATGAACACCCTGACGCAAGAGATCACGCGCTTTTCAGAGTTGCTGGCTACTCTGCCTGACTCATCCTTAAATCTGCCCGAAGAAACTCAAGCATACAAGCTGCGCGATGTCCTGCCTGTTAACGACTGGAAAAAGCTGATTGACCATACTGTGCATCTGATCCAGGAAGGTAGCTATGCCAAAGTTGTGCTGGCGCGTGCAGTAGAGGTGACAATGGACGAGTATCAGCCATCTTTTAGCCTTACACGTACCCTTCAGCGCTTGCGTCAAAGTTATCCCGCTGCCTATATCTTCGCGTTTCAGCGCGGTGAGCGCACTTTTGTCGGCGCGACTCCTGAACGATTAGTCTACGCGCAAGATGGACAGTTGCACACCATGGCTCTGGCTGGTTCGGCCTCGCGAGGCGCTAGCCAGTCCGAGGATCGCCTGCTGGGAAGCGCGCTACTGGCCAGTCCAAAGAATCGCGCGGAGCATGAATTTGTCACAACTATGCTACGCGCTTCTCTAGATCATCTCTGCTCCAAAATCTGGATTGCCGATACTCCCGAGCTTTTGCGGCTGAAAAATATTCAACATTTGCAAACGGCGCTCATCGGCGAACTCTTGCCGAATCGCAACATTCTGGAAGCATTGCACATCCTGCATCCAACGCCGGCTGTGGGGGGCACTCCTACTGAAGCCGCCCTGCGCTTCATTCGCGAGCATGAGCATCTGGATCGCGGCTGGTACGCTGGCCCGATTGGCTGGATCGATCTACATGGAAATGGAGAATTCGCCGTGGCTCTGCGCTCAGCCATCTTAGAAAGACGGCGCGCCACCCTTTTCGCTGGTTGTGGTATTGTCAAAGATTCCAATCCAGAGGCCGAGTATCTCGAATCGCGCTTGAAGCTCCAGGTCATGTGGCGCAGTCTCAGTGGAGAGGAGTGAGGTCATTTGCATACACATGCTCAAGACGCAGAGAACACATCAGTTATGCCGACCGGTCTCAAGTGTTCCGCGCCACAAAACCCGACCTACGCGTATATTGGCGCGTTTGTGGATGAACTCCGCCGTAGCGGTCTTCAGCATGCCGTGATTTGTCCCGGTTCGCGCTCGACGCCGCTGGCACTGGTGCTGGCTTCAACCCCGGCGATACGCTGCTGGATGCACATTGATGAACGCTCTGCGGCCTTCTTCGCGCTGGGTCTGGCTAAACGCCTCAACCAGACAGTTGCCCTGCTCTGCACCTCTGGCACAGCCGCGGCAAATTTCCTGCCAGCCATCGCCGAAGCCTATCTCACCCATGTACCGCTGCTGGTGCTGACCGCCGATCGTCCGCCCGAATTACGCGAAGTTGGCGCGCCCCAGGCCATCGACCAGCAGCGTCTCTACGGTACACACGTGAAATGGTTTATGGAAAGCGCTTTGCCCGAAGCTACTAATCCAGCCCTGCGCTATATTCGCACACTTGCCTGCCGCGCGCTTGCTCAAACCCAAAACGTGCCAGCCGGCCCTGTCCACCTCAATATGCCCTTGCGCGAGCCGCTCACGCCGGCTCCCATTGCCAATCAGCCACTGCCGCCAGTGGAGACGCGCGAGCAACTGGCCTGGCACGGACGACCCGACGATCAGCCCTATGTCCAGGTCTCTAGCTACACACAGAACAGTCTGGCAGCGGACAGCGCATGCGAGGAACTCGTCGCAGCGCTTAACGATACTCCACATGGTCTGATTCTCGTTGGACCCCAGACGGACCCTGCACTGGCCGCTATCCTGCTGCGGCTCGCGCAAAAAACCTCTTATCCTATTCTGGCGGACCCTCTCTCGCAGTTACGCGGCAAAGGAGGCGCGGAGGAACTGGTTATCTCTAGCTATGATGCTTTCCTGCATAGCGAACGTTTTCTCGCTCGCTACCAGCCACAACTCATCTTACGCTTCGGCGCTATGCCCACCTCCAAGCCTGTCCTACTCTATCTGAAACAATATGCCAGTTGTCCGCAAATCATCGTCGATCCGCACCATGGTTGGGAAGAACCCACACAGCTTGCTACGCGCATCTTCTACGCCGAAGCACTGGATTTCTGCGTCGCGCTGCTCAAGAAGCTGGACGAGCAGGATAAGCCAGGTGACAGTGAAGTACGACTCTCTTTGAGAGAGCGCCAGGCTCTAGAAAAACGCCGCAACTGGGCAGCGGCCTGGCAAGAAGCCGAGCGCTCCACACGCGCTGCGCTCTCTATGGCTTGCGCGAATTTTAGCGAACTCTTTGAGGGTCGCGTTTTCGGCGAACTGGCGCAACTCCTGCCGGATCACTCGTTGCTCTATACTGGCAACAGCATGCCTATCCGCGATATGGATACCTTTTTCTGGCCAGACGCGCTTAAGGTGCGTTGCCTGGGTAATCGCGGCGCGAATGGTATTGACGGGGTAATTTCGAGCGCATTAGGAGCCAGCGCAGCAGGCGGTCCAGATGAACCCGCTGTCCTTGTGATTGGCGATCTCTCGTTTTTCCACGACCTCAACGGTCTGCTCGCGGCTCGCATGCACGATCTGCATCTAGTCATTGTGCTGATCAACAACGACGGCGGTGGTATTTTCTCATTTCTGCCTCAGGCTGCTTACCCGGAGCATTTTGAGCAACTCTTTGGCACGCCCACCGGGCTGGATTTTCGCCTCATTGTGACTATGTATGGAGGCCGTTTCCAGCATATTACTTCCTGGGAAACGTTTCGTCTGGAACTACAAACTAGCCTGCGCGAGCGCGGCCTGCATGTGCTTGAACTGCCAACTGAGCGCGCCAGCAACGTACTGATGCATCGCCAGCTCTGGCAGGTCGTGGAACAGGCGTTGGAGCAGACAGGTCTATTGCGGCAGGGTGAGGAATAATTAATATGGAGCGCCTGGAGACTATTGGAGGAAAGTGAGGCAGCAGATGGTAAATCAACGTCTGTTAGTAAATGGCATACACCTGGGTGTGACGCAATATGGGACAATCCAGGATGCGCGCCAGACCCTTGTCCTGCTCCATGGCTTTACTGGCAGCGTCGCGAACTGGACGGCTTTACTGCCCCTGCTCATGACGCCCGCGCGTCGGCTAATCGCCTGCGATCTGCTCGGACATGGCCAGGCAGACGCTCCAGCCGATCCAGGGCGCTATAGTATCGAGCATTGTCAGGCCGACCTTCTCGCGCTCCTGAGCACCTTGGATGTGGGACCGCGCGAGGCTATCCTGCTTGGCTATTCAATGGGCGGGCGCATCGCGCTTTACACTGCTCTCTCTGGTTACTTACGAGCGCTCATCCTTGAAAGCGCCTCACCCGGTCTGGCGGATGAGCGGGAGCGCACTCAGCGTCAGTTGAGCGATAAGGGCCTGGCCGAACGCATCGAGCGCGAGGGAGTCGAGGCCTTTGTCAATGGTTGGGAAATGCTGCCGCTTTTCTCCAGCCAGCAGAAGCTACCACAGGAAACGCAGGTAGCCCTGCGCAGGCAGCGTCTGACTAATCGCGCCAGCGGCCTGGCTAATAGCCTGCGCGGCGTGGGCACAGGCAGTCAGCCCGCGCTTCACGAGCGTTTGCCTGAACTCGACTTGCCCACACTATTACTGGCAGGCGAACTTGACCCAAAATTCAGCCAGATCGCCAGCCAGATGGTCCACGACATGCCACAGGCCAGCCTGCATATCGTACCTGGAGCCGGGCACACGATCCACCTGGAGCAACCCGCGCTTTTTGCCGCGCTTGTCAACGAGTTTTGTGATGGACTATGCTGTAATAGCTAAGCATCCAGCATATTTTTTTTGAGAAGGAGAACGTAGACCATGCCAGTTAATTGGGAAAAAGTCCATGACTACACCGATATCTTTTTTGAAAAGGCCGAAGGAATAGGCAAAATCACCATCAATCGTCCAGAAGTTCGCAACGCCTTCCGTCCCCAAACGCTGACAGAGATGATCAATGCCTTTGAGCGCTGTCGTGAAGATCCCGCAATAGGGGTAGTGATTCTGACAGGGGCCGGTGAGAAAGCTTTCTGCTCCGGCGGCGACCAGCGTGTACGCGGTGAGGGTGGCTATGTGGACGATGAAGGGGTACCCCGGCTGAACGCCCTCGATTTGCAGCGCTCAATCAAATATCTGCCCAAGCCGGTTATCGCGATGGTTGCTGGCTATGCCATCGGTGGCGGTCATGTCTTGCACCTGCTCTGTGATCTGACGATCGCGGCTGACAATGCGCGCTTCGGCCAGACCGGCCCCAAAGTAGGCAGCTTCGACGCGGGTTGGGGCGCAACCTATATGGCGCGCGTCGTCGGACACAAAAAAGCTCGCGAGATCTGGTATCTCTGCCGCCAGTACGATGCCCAGGAAGCCCTGGATATGGGCCTGATCAATACCGTCACGCCCCTGGCCGAGTTAGAAGAGACAACTATCCAGTGGTGTCGGGAGATTCTGGAGAAAAGTCCGCTCGCTCTGCGCTTCCTCAAAGCGGCTTTCAATGCTGACACCGATGGCCTGGCCGGTATCCAGCAACTTGCGGGCGACGCGACGATGCTCTACTATATGACCGAAGAGGGCAAAGAAGGCAAAAACGCCTTCCTGGAGAAACGCAAACCCGACTTCTCCAAATTCCCACGCCTACCCTGACCAGCATGATAGCAGAATTCCCTGGCAGGTTCAGAGAAAAAGTAGCGTTTAGCTCCAGCGCCAGGGAACGGCTAAAGCCCATCTGCACCACGTAGCTTGCTTGAAGGATACTGCTCACTATGCAACTGCTTGATCTCAACTGGTCGCGCTATCGCGTCCCATTTCGCTCGGCATTTCACACGGCTCACGGCTCGCTCAGCCACCGTTCTGGCGCGCTCATAGCCGCGCGCATAGATGATGGGCGCGTAGGCTATGGGGAAATCGCGCCTCTGCCCACTCACAATGGATATAGCCTGGAAGAGTCGCTCAGCACTCTGCCCAGGCTGGCGCGTGCTTTGCGGGGTCAGGAGCTGCCGGATCTGCTGCGCTCGCTGGCTACCTGGAGCGCGGACGAGCAATTGCCAGCTCCGCTGGTCTGCGGCCTGGAGACCGCGCTGCTCGACGCATACGGGCAAGCCTGTGGACTGCGCGTGGCAGATGTGCTGGCGAGCAATGCTCTCTCTGCTCAGGGCAGTTCACCAGCAGCAGCTGTGTACACAGGCGTTCCTGTCAACGCGGTCATCAGTGCCACAACTACCGAGGCCGCGCTTACCAGCGCGCGCGTAGCCCTGGCAGCGGGCTTTACCTGTCTCAAGCTAAAACTGACAGATGCCTCACCAGGCGCAATCGAACGTGTGGCAGCGGTGCGCGCCGCGCTCGGAGCCGCTCCACGCCTGCGCCTGGACGCTAACGCAAGCTGGCAGAGTGAGCAGGCCCGCGACCTGCTTGTACAATGTGCTCCTTATGATATCGAGTACGTCGAGCAGCCATTGCCAACCTCTGATCTATATGGAATGGCTGAGTTGCGTCGCGTCTCGCCTATCCCGCTGGCCGCTGATGAAGCGTTAAGCGGTCTGGCAAGCGCGCGGCGTATTCTGCGCGCGCAAGCCGCCGATGTGCTGATTCTCAAGCCGCAACTGGCTGGCGGACTACAGGTCTGCCGCCGCATTATTCAGGAGGCTGCGGCACAAGGTGTAGATTGCGTGATTACCAGCACGCTGGAAAGCGGGATTGGCGTCACCGCAGCCCTGCACCTGGCCGCGGCCTCTCCCGCAATCACACGTCCCTGTGGGCTGGCCACGCTCGCGTTGCTGGAAAACGACCTGTTAGATACGAGCTTGCCAATTCAACGGGGTACAATAGAGCTACCTGCCGCGTCTGGTCTCGGCGTTTACCCGAACCTGGCTGCGCTCAAGCGTTTCATATTCTGACCTGACGAAAGCTAGCTGAACCATGCAACACACAGTCTCACCTCCACTGCCCGATTGGCTGACCCGCTGCTCTGAAAATCTGCCCGACCATCTTGCTGTGCAATGCGCGCAAACGCGCTGGAGTTTCGCCGAACTGGCCAGCCAGAGCAACAGGCTGGCTGGTCAACTGGCGGCGGCAGGCGTGGGCGAAAAAAGCCGCGTGGCCCTGCTAGCTCCCAACGGACTGGCCTATGTAGCCTGCGTTCATGCCCTCACCCGCCTGGGAGCAATTCTCGTCCCGCTCAATACCCGTCTGACCCTGGAAGAGTTGAGTTGGCAACTCGGCGATGTCCGGGCCGAGCTTCTGGTCTATGTTCCTGACCTGGCAGTTCTTGCCAGCTCTCTGTCAGCTCTCCCACGTGCCATTCTGCAAACCGTTTCCGCCGGACCTGGCCAGGCTGATATCCACTTGCTCAACGCGGAGGCGCGTCCATACCCCGCAGACGAGATAGCTTTACGCCCGCTTATTGATCTTGCCGCGATTCAGATGATTATGTATACATCGGGTACAACGGGCAAACCAAAGGGTGTAATCATCACCTATGGTATGCAATGGTGGAACGCTTGCGGCTCGGCCCTGAATCTGGGTCACATCCCACAAGACCGCTGGTTAGCCTGCCTGCCGCTTTTTCATATCGGCGGTCTCTCGATTCTTATGCGTAGCGTGATCTATGGCATCAGTGTGATTTTACTTGAGAAATTTGAGGCGCAGGCGGTCAATCAGGCCATTCAAGACGAGAAAGTGAGTATAATTTCTGTAGTGGCCGTCATGTTGCAGCGCATGCTTGCCGCGTTGAATGCGCCAGGCGCGCGAGCAGACTATCCCGCGACCCTGCGCTGCGTGCTGCTCGGCGGCGGTCCCGCGCCTGGTCCACTTCTGGAACAGTGTGCTCGCTTGCATATCCCGATCGCGCAAACGTATGGTCTGACCGAATCGTGCTCGCAGGCTGTCACTCTGGCACCTACCGACGCACTGCGCAAACTTGGCTCAGCCGGGCGTCCGCTCCTGCCAGTCCAGTTGCAAATCAGGCAAACAGATGGGCACGCGTCAATTGGTGAAGCAGGCGTCATCTACCTGCAAGGCCCAACCATTACTCCCGGCTATGCCGATCGGCCTGCCGAAACAGCGCAGGCGTTTGAGGATGGCTGGTTCTGCACAGGAGACCTGGGCTATCTTGATGCTGATGGCTACCTCTATGTACTCGATCGCCGCTCAGACTTGATTATCTCTGGTGGCGAAAATGTCTATCCCGCTGAGATTGAAAGTGTGCTCCTGGCGCATCCCGATGTCGCCGAAGCTGGCGTCTGCGCTCAGCCTGATGCCCAATGGGGCCAGGTCGCTGTGGCTTTTATCAAAACAGATTCTGGCCAGTCCGTGGACCCGGCAACTATCCTGGCCTACCTGCGACAACATCTCGCAGCCTATAAGGTCCCGCGCGCTATCCATTTCGTCGCGGAACTCCCGCGCAATTCATCAGGCAAATTGCTGCGCCGCGAACTGCCTCAATTAGCGCAAAAAAACAACCTGCAACGCTCATAGAGACGTTGCAGGCAAAAGTAAGTTCTGCACACAGCACCTGACATGACGGCTAACCTATTCCTCCAGCCTGAGCTCGACGAATCAGTCTGGTCACATGCAGTGTCTTCGTGATGCGAATGATTCTAACCTTTGTCACGTGAATAATTTGCGTCACACGAATCGTTTTAGTAACTCGAATGAGCCGATCGATTGCGCTAAAACCGCGATGATAACCATAACCGCGCCTATACCGTCTGTCACTGCTCCAGTTGCGTAATCTCTTAGCTTTCAGATATCTCGCACTCACATGTACCCTCTTGTGCCCATGTGTTGTCACACGCCGAAGCGCGCTGTTCGTCTGGCTATAATCCGTATGTTGCGCCAAAGCCCCGGTGCTAAACATAACAAGACTCAGCAAGCACGCCAGAACTACCGCACTACTTAATTTCCCCCATTTTAGCATCATCTCTTTTTTCCTTTCGGACAACTGATACATGAGGAATCACACGAATCCATTCATCTCCCACAATAAGAGTTGATGGACAAAAACTGCCTATGCAAATCACTCTCTAACTAAGACTTTCCCTGCCTTATAATTTTACTGTAACAGTCCTGAACAAGCTCTAGTTGCCCAGAGTTGCGCTGCTTAACACGTGGCTTTGGAAAATGGGTGCTGCTGACAAAACACTATATGATGAAGATTGGGATCTATGGAGAGGGTAGACAAAATAGCCTTCTGAGGCGCGTAAAGTCTCTGAGTGAGTCGCTCCACATATAAGGGAGATCGGTAGGCAGAAAGAATGTATGATTACTCTATGTCCCCGACAGGAATCGAACCTGCGCTACTGATTCCGGAGATCAGTGCTCTATCCACTGAGCTACGAGGACTCTTCATGAGCAATAGTACCATATTTGTCAAGTTTTGAGAAGTCCTGCGTAGCTCTCGTGTTACGGATCAGTGCTCTTGCCTCAAGAAGCCGCCCCTATGACTACTGCTGCGGAAGATGCCTCGTCGGCTTCCATCATTAGGACAAGGTACAGACCAAAGACGCCGAGCAGCGCCGTGTCTGGCAGATCGCTGGCCGCGGGCGCGATTTCAAGCGAGCGACCCTTTTTCATGGAGAGAAGAACTTTGTTGCTTGATCCCACCCAGGACCAGACGGGGCGCCAGATTCCTCCTGTACGCTCCCACTTATACGCACGACCATTCTGAAAATTCAGCGTGCCAGCCCCACTCCAACTTAGTTGAATTGAAGCTAACGCTAGCGTTGACTCATCTTGAGCCTGAGCGTCGGGGGTAACAGGGTAAATCACACATTTCCTGCCCATTAGCCCTTCGCGCTGAAACTTCCACTGCTGCCCTTCAGACTCTGCAAGAGCACTCTGCTTCATTAAACCGGTACGGTTAAGGCTCGCGAGAAGCCGATCCCCTACCCATAATTGATAATCTGAGGAAAAGAAGTGTGGTCGCCTCCATTGCAGGGTGTTTCCAGAATACTCGCGTAGAAATGGCATGACTGTTTTCCTTTCTTAGGGAATCTTTCCCTGGTTAGCTCTTTTCAGGCTTATCCTGATAACTATCCATATACCCTGCGCGCATCTTCGCGCCTTTTATCCTCCCCAGAGACGACTCCGCTCAAGGGTTACAGGTAACTTCTGTTCAATAGCTCTTTGTGTTTTATTGCTATTTGCTATAAATATATATAACATATAGCAATATGTTTTGTCAAGAGGTGACTGTTGGTCTCCCAGGGCTGTTGCAAGATTACTCTCGCCGCCTGCGGCGGCTCGCAACAAAGGGCAAAACATCTTTTTCGGGGACATCCCGAACCCTGGCAGAGGGGCTGGCCGCCCTCTGCACTCCCGTTGCCCGGTTTTATTCCCGATCTTGCAACAGCCCTGGTTGGTCTCCCTTCTAATCGGTGCTTATGGATATTTATTTTCGCAAAAAAATCGCTTGAATTACGTATTTTTACGCTCAAAATATCCGTCCAATTGCGTATACCTGGCGCGTATTCAGGTATTTACAGCACTGATTTTATCGATTATGCTATATACGGCAAAGGTTCAAAGAGATGCGGGTTTGTATGTTGTAAGGGGGGATAAATGCCTAAGAAATCACAGTTCCAGAATCTTGTTCTAGAACAAACACTACAAGATTATATACAGCAGTCAACTGTCGTTCAGCCAGCTCTGACGTTACCAATCAAGCTGGAGGAGCTGGTACCATTACCTCCTGCCCAACCGTCGTTTTCACATGTCTTGCTCGGCTCACCTGGTATAGAGAACTTTGCTCAACATGCCAATGGGCTGATGCCATTTGCGCTCGAGGCGCAGGAAGGCATGCATACACCCCCGCTACCTGGGAACATTCTCCCGCCTATGCATGAGTTCGGGCTGACGCACAAGAAAAAGTATCTTATGCGTGGCGCGGCAATTCTTTTTAGTGCTCTACTCCTTCTGGCAATCTATCTGACCTGGCATGCTGCAACACCAACTTCAGCTTCGCCAATGGTTACCCAGCAGACATATAGCAATCTCTCAAGTATGCCTGACCCTGTCGCAGCAAACCGCACAGCCACGCCAACTGAAAGCGCTAATGGGAGCATCCAGGTTTACGTCGTAGGGGCAATCAAGCATCCTGGTGTCTATATCTTGACGATGAACGCGCGCGTTTATCAATTAATTAAAGCCGCCGGTGGCGCTCTTCCTAACGCGAACCTCGTCGCACTCAATCTCGCGGCAAAGCTGACAGATGGTCAGGAGATTTATGTGCTCAGCATAGGCGAGGCCACGCCTATCGCGAATACAAATTCGTCAGGCAGCGATACGGGCGGTACACCAGGCTCAAATACAGGGTCGCTGCTAAATATCAATACAGCAACAGAAGTGGAGATGGAACAGACACTCCATGTCAGCGCCACAACCGCGAAAAAAATCAGCGCTTATCGTGCGCAGCACGGCTCCTATACTGCCGTCTCTCAACTCTCGCAGGTTGTGAGCCAGTCAATTTATAACCGTATCAAAAATCTGGTTACTGTTTAAGTAGAGAGGGAGGGCTTGCTTGTTTCCGGTCTTACCAGGCGCGGATCTAGATAAGTCCAGTTCGATTGGTACTTAAGGAAGTTTTATGCAAATACAGAAGCTAAGACACTCCATCCATGATAGCCTGCATCTACGCGGCCTGCTGCTCGTTATACTGGCAAGTAGCTGGTTAGCGGGCATGGTCGTGAATGCATGGCTCCTACTAGCGCCACTCAGCTTGCTTAGCGTGGGAGCACTGGCTCTCCTGATCGTCTGCTTCTGCTGGCCTCAGCCTCTTCTACGCCTGAGCGGTCTCGTGCTGCTTTTCCTCTGCCTGGGTGCGTGGCGCTATATAAGCGTCGTGCCTGCCAATGATGCACATGCTGTGCATGCTTTTATCGGCCCGGCTGTAGTTCAGATCCAGGGCGAAATTAGCGCTGATCCACGCCTGGAAAGCCATAGCACTTTGCTGGCTCTAGATGTGCAAAATATCAGCCTGGACAACGGACAAAGCTGGCAGGAAATACACGGTCAGATCCAGGTTCAGGTGCTGGGCGCGACCTTCGACGATCCTTACGCTCTACGTTATGGCGACAAACTGCGACTCACAGGCAAGCTTACCGCTCCCCCTGGCTATGCTACCCCAGAGTTACAGGCCAGCATAGCTTTTCCCAAAACCCTGCTGGAAAGTCGCGGTGGTAACCCCTTACTTGCGCTTTTCTACCAGATACGCACCTGCCTGGCCAGCACCCTGCTGCAAGCCTTGCCACAGCCGTTCGCGGCACTACTGATTGCCATTTTTCTAAGCCTGCGTACGCCCAGCCTCAAGCCGCTGCTGCTCTTTTTTAATGTTACCGGGACTGCCCATTTGATCGCGCCCTCAGGTTTTAAGGTGACCTTATTTGCTGGTATGATTGGGGCTGGCACCCGTTGGCTTATACCCCGTCAGCAGCCACACAGCCAGCCGCTTCTCCCTGCAGAGAGACACCGGGGCGACTGGCGACGCTGGCTGCACACATTGCTACTCGTCCTGGGCATCGCGATCTATACGCTGCTCAGTGGCGGTGGTCCCGCGGCTCTACGGGCTGGCATCATGGGCACACTCCTCGTGCTCGCGCCGCGCCTGGGACGCCTCTACCACGTTTATACAGCCATGGCTCTGACAGCCCTCCTACTCAGCGCGCTGAACCCCTTTCTGCTTTGGGATAGCGGTTTCCAACTCTCTTTCATTGGCACTCTAGGCATTTTGCTCTTCACACCCCATTTTCAGCATCTTCTGCGCTTCCTCGGACATCTGCCGCTGGGATCTCATGTGGCTGAAATTATAGCTGTAACGCTGGCTGCTGAGGTCGCGACATTACCAATTTTCGCGCTCAGCTTTCATTCTATCTCTTTTATTGCCCCGCTCGCCAATCTTGTTAGCGTCCCTCTGCTAGGCGTTTTGCTCTGCGAAGGCGCGTTAATTTGCCTGAGCGGTCTGCTCGCTTCAGTGCTGGGGATGCTGGCTGGCTGGCTGGCCTGGCCAGTGCTCTGGTTTATCACGACGACGATCACCTGGTGCGCTCAGTTGCCAGGGGCTTATCTATCAGTGGAGAATACGTCGCCCCTGGCAGCCTGGGCTTATTACGCCCTACTGGGCTGGCTGGCTACACTTCTTTTCGTGCGCTGGCCAACAACCAGCCATGAGCAACACCCACATTCACCTATCCTCTCGCGCCGCGTTAAACTCGCGGTCCAGCTTAGCCTGGCCCTGCTCATACTGCTCTCAACTGGCATCCTGGCCCTGGCTGCACCGACTGAGAGACATCTGACAATCACTCTCCTCACCACCACTGATCCCACACAGGGCCAGGCTCTCCTTCTGCGCACCCCTGATGGGCAGACCGCGCTCATCGATGAAGGAGCCAGCGGCAGCGCTCTCTCACAAACCCTCGATAGACTCCTACCAGGCTGGCAACGCTCACTCAGTCTGCTCATTCTCAGCGATACCAGTACTGATAACCTGGCCGGACTTCAGGATATCATCACACGCTACCAGGTGCAGCGCGTGGTAGACGCAGGCATGTTACATCCTAGCCTTGCCTATGCACGCTGGCGCAGCACGCTTGAAACGCACAATCTCTCTTACAGTCAGGCACGCCAGGGTGGCTTTATCTCCATAGGCGATCAGACTACCTTCCAGGTGCTCTGGCCACCCACTCCTCTGCATAAAAGTAGTAACGAAACGCATGATAACGCCCTCGTCTTGCGCCTGCTCGCCCCTGGTCTACGTCTGCTTCTCCTCAACAGCGCCGCGTTAAGCAGCTACGCATTGCGAGAACTGGCCAATAGCGTGGCCCCAGGCTATATACAGGCGGAAATAGTGCAAGCTACAGGCGAAACTGGCAAGACCTTCCCCGCGGAACTGAGCAGTGTATTAAACCTGAGTCAACCATCCCTCCTTTTGCTCACCACAGCGCCTTTTCGGCAACATAAAGGTACTACCAGGTCGAGCCCCAAAAACGCTCCTCCCTCACCTCTCACCGGTCCATGGGCAGTGGTGCGTGACGAACAAACTGGCCCATGGGAACTGTTCAGCGATAAATACGGGTGGAGCATCAATCTCTCTGGATGATATCTGCCTCTCGATTTCTCCACAAAATGATTGCATACCATATCAATGTATGCTATGATCACTCTGGCTTCCAGTAGTGAAATATTCTTGCACCTGTAAACCTTCAGATATTCTCAGATATATTCTCGACAAAGATTGGATGCACCAACAATGATTAACTGCGAACGTTGTGGCAAACAAATACCCGACAATGCTGTTATCTGCCCTTCCTGTGGTACAGTCTCATCAATTTCTCGCCCCAGTTCCGCCAGTTATGGACAAAACCCCCCTTCCTCTTCTATCTCCTATGAGTATTCCCAGGGATCGGGTCAGCAACAGGGCTATGCACCACAAAATGAGTATTCTCAGGGATCGGGTCAACAACAGAGCTATGCGCCACCAACAAACTATCCCCCTCAGTCCTCCTATCCTCAGCCCTCCTATCCTCCTCAATCTACCTATCCCCCCCTTCCACCGACCCAGTACCCGCCACAATCAGGCTATGGCCAGCAGATGTACATGCCGCAGCAGGCAATGATCCCTCCCGTTGTCAATATCAATGTCGCCACTCCGCTGATCGCTCCAGTGATGAATACCAGTACTAATAATGGTGCTATTGTCACGGAAGTGCTTCTCAACATCTTTCTGGGTACCTATGGGGTAGGCTGGCTGATGGCTGGCGAGACAGCTACAGGCATTATTCTGCTGATCTGTAGCCTGGTTCTTTACTGGCCCATCCTGATTGTAGGCAGCATTTTTACGCTTGGAACAGGCCTGTTTTGTTTTATCCCACTATCGGTTGGCGCGCTTATACTGAATACTGTTCTGCTGAATAATACAATCAAACGCAAATCACTCTATATGATGGTTCCACACATGCCGCAACCCCAACAATATCCACGCCAATAAACACGGGCTGGGGAACAGATCTAGAGAGCTTTCCGGCAAGAGGTAAAGCTACATTAAGTGGTGAAGACATCTGAATAAGAGCACAAATCCAGCTTCTACTTTATGCCCATTCACCAGTCAGTGCGGCTGTAACCGGCCAGAGATAGGCCGGTTATTTTGGAAAGGCCAGACGGCGATACTTCTCGCGTGCCTCTATCCAGGCCTCATCAGAGAGGCCCAGTTTTTCGCGCAAATTTTCAAGAGACACGCCAGCGCGCAGTTGCTGAACCGCGTAGGTGTCGCGCAACAATTGCAGCGTCACGCGCTTCTTTATCCCGGACTCTTTAACCGCTCGCGCCAGAATGTAGTTGAGGTTTCGATCAGTGCAGACAAAGAGTTCGCTGCTCGGATGATAGCGAGCACGATAGCTCTCCAGGATAGGAGCAAATTCGGCGGGCATGGCAAGTGTGCGCTCGCGATGTTGCTTACCCGTGGCAGCGGCAAAGTGTACCGTTAGTCTTGGCTCGCGCAGATTTGAAAGGTCAATATGTTCCAGCTTTAACACCATGACCTCTTCTTTCTTCAAACCACTATGCAAGACCAGATAGATGAGGCAATGGCAACGCGGCTCGTTGGCGGCAGCCTCCAGCAAACGCTGCACTTCGTTATCAAAGAGCAACTCTGGCAACGGAGGCAGGGGCCGCTCCAGAATGATATTGGCCGAAGGATCTTCGCGAATAGTCCCCTCGCTGGCCAGCCAGGAAAAAAAGTTTTTCAGAAATGTGACCCGGCGGGCCATGGTCTTGGGAGCTGGCGTATGCCCTGGCACACCAAACTTGAGTTTCATCAACCAATCGGCAACCTGCTCTTTACTAATCCTCCCCACAGGAGTGCTGCGCCCTATAAAGTCGCTGAACATCTTGAGGTCAGAAAGAAAACAGGTAACTGTATACGCCGACTTACCCCGCAACTCCAGCTCTTGCTGATAAGGTAATGCACAGGCTACCAGGCTTGACTGATCAGTCAGCGGATTGGAACGCACCAGCGGAGGAAAAGGCACCTCTTGCGGGTCTGGCGGTTCCGAAATAACTTGTGCCTCCCCACTAAACAGACCTTGCTGCACTATAATACTTCCTTCGCTCACAAGCGACTCCTGCTGAATTGGCTGCTGAGTATCTTTGCTCATTGTATTGCTCCCTGGCTTCCTGAGTACGACGATCATTTCCCATCTCGCATCGCTTTCCATTATAACAAGAAGTAGCAAGAATGTTCAACATATTACACGATCTTTTCAGGATGATGGAAAAGTCGTTCTGCCCCATACGCGCTCACTCTTCCTGACCTGGCTCTACAGATCCCTCTCTTGTTACTCCTCTCTTAATCTCTTCGTTTCTGCTAAGAGCAACATTACTACCTTCCAGAGGATTATGAAAGCATGAGTATCCAGCGTCTCAAACCTTTTCTGCCTGCCATACTGATTTTTTGTCTGGCTTTGCTTATCCGCATCCTTTATAACGCTCTTGTCGCTCAAGCGTACTACCCTATGTATGATTCCCAGGCCTACCAGGCTATCGGCTTCAATACACTTGATGAACATTGCTTCTGCCTGCATCCTTATATCACGACCCTTTACCGTCCCCCACTCTGGCCCTGGTTGATTGCTGGCATCTCATTGGTATTTGGTCGGGCGGACCTTTATGATCGACTGTTCCTATGCTGTCTGGGCAGCGGTACATGTGTTCTGATCTCTCTCTTCGCACGCGATCTCTTTGGTCGGCGCATTGGCCTGATAGCGGGTCTGATAGCCTGTGTGTATCCCGCGCTCTATCTTTATGATGGCTGGCTATATACCGAGTCGCTCTTTACACTTCTGCTGACCGCAATCTGTTATTGTCTTCTGCGCATACAACGAGACGCTGGCCAGCGCAGGAGCCTCTGGCTACTATGTGGCGTATTGCTGGCACTGCTCTCGCTGACCCGACCTAATGGCATTATTGTGCTGGTCTTAGTTGTGCTCTGGACGCTCTTTTTAAGCTGGCGCAAACTCCTGCGCGCGCGCGCGTCGTGTACCTCTGTTGTCCTGACTGCCCTGATTACGGTGCTGCTAATTGCTCCCTGGACTCTCCGCAATTATCTTGTCTCACACAGTTTTGTGCCTGTGGCGACTGGCGATGGCACAGTCCTGCTTGGTGCCTATAATGATGTCTCTCTCACTGATCCAAATACTCCTGGCAATTGGCTCAATCCACTTAAAACAACACCCCAGAATCAACGTATCCTGGCTCCGTTTCCCCTCTACACCTGTGATGCCCCCTGCGAAATCGCCCGCGAGGATGTCTCGAAAAACGCGGCAGTGCAGTGGATCAAATCTCATCTCAACTCTATGCCTGCCTTACTGGTCTATCATCTGCGCAATTTCTGGACTCCTTATACACGCGAGGCAGATTTGCCCATGGAACGCTTCCCCGCGCAGGTCTCCAGCCAGGTACTTCACTCCATGAGTAGCTCGTTTCCCATCCCGATCTTCGCTCTGGCAGCGCTCGGCTTGAGCGTGACCCTGAGACGCCATTGGCGCGAGCTACTCTTCCCTTATCTGATTATACTGACTACACTAGCTGAGGCGCTCGTCTATTATGGCAGTTCGCGTTTTCGCGCTCCCATCGAGCCGCTCCTGGTCCTGCTAGCCGCTGGTGCGCTCTGGTGGCTCACACAGGACGCGCCCGGCTCGCTACGTCAGCACATGAAAATACACAGGCAAAAGCATACTACTAGCTCCGCTGAACGAACATCCAAGCCTTTGATAGTTGAGAAATTATGAGGCATGCTGGTTATAGTAATAGAGGCCTGACAACATACATTGCTGAATGCGCGTTGTCAGGCCTCTCTCATATCAGTTCTATCAACAAGACCTACTCGTGAAGTAAATCTTCATCTGGTTCTATCTCGTCTTCCACAGCTTTCTGATCCTCTTCATACTCTTCCACTTGTCCAATGTCAGCAAAAGGACTTTTCTGAATCTGGATTGTCGGGTGAAAAACAGGAAAAGGTTTCAAACTCTCGGGTCCAGCTGGACCCTCCATCTGCGGTTCGTAGGCCGGTGAGCCTTCGCGCACCAGCACCTCGTTCTCCCACGCCATTGATTCGAAGCCCAGGCGACGCAGGTCCATGACCATACCTGGCCACGTATCAGCGGCATCTACCGACCACCAATCGCGTCCCAGCACATTGACAGGTCGAACTCGCAAAGGCCGGTTAAGATCGCCCAGATTAGCCATCAACGCATCGCGTTTTCGCTCGGCTTTTTTCGTTGGCATAAGAACCGTCCCTTCTTGTTAGAGTAGTTGTCCTTTTTTGGAACACCCGCGAACAATCGCTCTACTTAACTCTTCTCTTCCGGGTCTCCCAGGTGGGAACTTCCTACTAGCGGTACAGTGTACCCTGACTACTAACCCATTACCTATATAAAACATACCACATTATCTGCTCTGTTTGCCAGGGCAAATTGTTCATCAACATTTGCAATCGTCTACGCTGTCCACGATCATCCTCTACTTACTTAAAAAGACGCAGCACACCGGCATTTTTCTAAAATCAGTCTGCGGCGCGCCAGTCTCAAGAGCATGCAAGAGGTCCTGGACTCCTATTTGTCAGCTAGCGTTCCAGCAACTTCTGGCCGAGCTAAAACGTTGATTACACCAGGGTACATAGACAGGAACCCGCAGGCTATTTGACAGAATATTAAAAAAAACGCATACTTGCGGAGCAGTAAGCAACTGTAGAGCATTAAGGAAAATATACAGCCGAAGGAAAGGCACCATGAGCCAGAAGAATCGCTTTTTTAAAACAACTGTGCAGCCTACCCTACGCCAATGGCGCCAATCTCCGACATATTTTTTCCTGGTCTGGCGCTGGGGCAACTGGATTTTCGCATTTATCTGGTATATGGCACTCCCTCCTTATGTATACCCAAACGTGCCAGCGGTCTTGCGCATCTGCCTGGGCATCACATTTATACAATCGCTGGCTGTGACGCTTTACATTCCCATCTCACGTATGTTCACTACCCGCCAGAGCAAGAAAAAGCTCGCGCTCCAGATTTCTGATAACGAAGATGCCGCGCGTATTCTCAATCCGTTGACGAATACGCACAATGCCTATTGGGGGGCCAGTATTTACATCTTAGATGTGCTGATCTGCGGATTACTCGTCTATTTCAGCGCGGTCAATGGAAACCCTTCTTTCGGCGTTGGCTCACCATTCTATCGTTATGGCCTCTCCGCGGTGATGGTTGTCAGCTTTAATTATAGCTATAGGGGGGGATTGCTGGCCGCGCTAGTTTATAGCGGGTTCGCGATCCTGGGAGTTTTTATTTTTCCTCCTGGCCAGCATGCTCCCGTGGACCAGAGCGCTCTGGCCTTTAATATCGCTGGCTCGGTGATTGACGCGCCGCTGCTGGCGATTCTGTCCGCCTATATTGCCAGCCAGTTGAACCACGCCATCAAGAGCAAGCGCCAGGTCCAGGAGCACGCACGGCGCGAACAGGCCCTGCGCGGCGTAAGTGAGATTCTAGTGACAGATAATAGCGATCAGGTCCATCTCTTACGCCGCAGTGTCAAAGCCATTCGCCAGGGAGGCCATTTTGAGAAGCTGGTCATCGCGTTGATTATCCAGGACTCCAATGGTGTGGCACACCCGGACTTTGATACGTATGTCGAGGCCGATGTCGCTACCAGTGAGTACCCCGACGTAAGCGAGGAACTGGTCTCACTGGTGGCAAAAACGCGTCAGCGCCATATGTCCTTCGATCCTCTGAGCGCGACACGCCATGGATCGAAGTATGGCCTGGCACGTCTCTACCAACCTTTCCTCAAGGAGAACCGTCTCTACCTGGTCATCGGCGCGGAGAGTACGCGCAACTCACCTTTCGAGCAACGCCAGGCCGAGTTCCTGACCACGATCGGCGCGCAGTTGATCGTAGCGCTGGAAAATATCCGCCTGACCGCTGAGACTGCGACACTGGCCACTCTGACCGAACGAGGCCGTATCGCCCGCGAAATCCATGATGGCATAGCGCAGTTACTCTACATGCTTAGTCTGAATAGCGAAACCTGCCTGGAACTGCTGGAGCGCGCGGCTAACGCGAGTGATGCTGAAAAGATGGTTCTCACGCCGATTAAAGCATACCTGGAGAAACAGGTTACCATTTCCAAACAGGCACTCTGGGAGACGCGCCACTATATGTTTACGCTCCAGCCTTTGATAACTGGCGATACGACACTGACCCAGATGATCACTACTCAGGTGCAAGAATTCGAGGCTATCAGCGGGCTGGCCGCGCATCTAACGAGCGAGGGCTGTGAGGAAGCGCTAAATGGTGATCAGCGGCTCAATCAGCACAGGCTCCAGGTCGGCACAGCGCTCTTTCGTATCACTCAGGAAGCTCTGACCAACGCTTATAAACATGCTGGTGCCAGCCAGTTAGAGGTACTTCTGCGCCATCAAACCGCATGCATTACGGTGGAAATCAGCGATAATGGCAAAGGTATCTTGCTCTCAGGCTATGCTCCAGGTTCGGAAAAAATCTATACCGGGCGCGGTCTCAGCGGGATGCGTGATCGGGCAGCAGAGCTAGGAGGCAGCGTTGAGATTCGTGCTAACTCCAACAGTGGGACGCGCGTTGTGGCCAGTATCCCCATATAAGCTTTGCCACGCTGGCCAGCAGGCTAGCGTTTGCTGCTTTTAGTAGATAAGCCAACCAGATCACGCTCAGAAAGGTACAGGTCATAGATATGGCAAAGACTCGCATTATGATTGTAGACGATCACGAAGTTGTACGCATGGGCATGCGTTTGCTTTTTGAGACTGAGGACGATTTTGCTGTAGTAGGTGAAGCCACCAACGGGGCTGAGGCATTGGCGAAGGTTCCGGTACTGGACCCAAAATTGATCCTGATGGATGTGCGTATGGAGAAAATGAGCGGGATTGAGGCATGCCGCGAAATCAAAAGCCTCTATCCCCAGGTGCTTATTCTGATGCTCACATCCTATACTGGCGCTGATGCAATAACCGCTTCAATCCTCGCGGGAGCCAGTGGCTATTTGCTCAAACATCTCAGCCGCGCCGAACTGCTGCGCTCCGTGCGCCTGGTTGCTTCGGGTCAGACTCTGATCGACCCGCATACTTCGCAACAGGTCGTACAGAGGCTGAGCAATTTTCCCGGCCAGGATCTGACAGAGCGTGAGCGTGAAGTACTGGCTCTGGTTGCCCGTGGCTATACGAACAAGCAAATTGCTGAAACGCTATTTGTAAGCGAGAAAACCGCGCGCAATCACGTCAGCCATATCCTGGAAAAACTCGGCCTCGCCCGCCGCAGTGAAGCAGCCGCTTTCGCGGTTGAGCATAAACTCGTTCCACCTAAGATAGCGCATAGCGATGACGACTAGCCAGACCCTAACCAGTTTCTCACGCGGAAGCCAGGCACATAGCCTGGCGGCCCGCTCGCCCCTGGCTTTCCCTGAATAAGCCAGGTCACCACAAACATCTGATCTTCAAGAAGTACACCCGCAGTAGCTACCTGAAAAGCACCTGACCTCCCTCTTTTACCAGGACGCGCAAGCAGTTGTAGAGAGAAAAGGTGGGCGCTCTGCTTGACTCCCCGCTAGCAAGCAGAGCACATGTTACAGCACATAGAGCTTCAAGTTGCTATAGACGACTTCGGCACTGGCACCGGTCTGCTCAGAGGTCGCCAGAAAACCGATGGTGTGGGCATCGGTATAGTAACTATTCTGGATCTGTTTCAGGGCCTGCCCATTGATGTAGAATATGAATGTATTCCCGCGCGCGATCAATTGGACAAGATTTGTTTGATTGTACCCCCGTGCCAGGGAGGGGGCCGGAGTCCAGTCCCTCAAGGTGTTAATGCCCGCCCCCTGTTCATAAGAGATTTTATACCTGCCCTGGCTATCAATCTCAAACAGGTAGCCATCATAGTTAGTCAAGAGATTTGTACTCAGACGGAAGAAGACACCTCCTGAGTGGCCGCTCAGAATGTTGATATCCACGGTAAGAGCAAAATTGCCGTAGTCTTTGCTCTGCTCGCGGCAGCCTTTATAGAAAGGAAAGCTGACCGGTTGTAAGACATGATAGCCCTGACTATCAAAGATGCACTGGCTGTTCTCATCCCAATTGACAATTGAACTATTCCCGTTCTTCAATGTATCCTGGTAATCCGGGGTACCCGCAGTGGCGGTTTGCAGAGGACCAGCGGTGGCACTGGCCTGTGCGTTAGCGGTGGCGCTAGCATTGGCTAGCGCAGTAGCACTGGCTTGCGCGTTGGCAGTCCCCGTAGCCTTAGCGCCAGCCTGAGCAGTCTGCGTGAGATTAGGCGTAGGTGAGGTTTGATTGCTTGTAGGGCTGGAACCAGTCGTGGCAGTGCTCTGAACAATGGGTGTGGGTGTGAGTACAACCTGACGATGGAGCAACGTATACGCGCTTATGACTGAGCCGACCACCAGAATTGTTAGCACAACAGCGCTCAATACAATCACGCGCCGAGAAAAGGGACGTGCCCCTCCTGGCCCTGAGATGAGACCCGGCTGAGTGATATCTGGCGGTCGCGGCGTTTCAGGCAAAGGTCCCGGCCTGGCTGAAGTCTGCGCAGGTGGGGGCATATAGGGAAATGCTTCTGTGCCTCCAGCCAGCGGAGAAGCACGCCCGACTGGCCCTTTAGACACTGAAGCAGGCGCGGTCGGAGAGGCTCCCGACGGTTCTATGGCCAGCACGGCTGGCTCCAATTGACCACGCTCCTGCCCAACCACGCTATCACCGCGCTTAACCGCCTTGCAGAAGGCATCCGCCAGAGCAATCGCGCTGGCATAGCGCATTTCTGGCTGCTTCTCCAATGCCCGATAGATCACTCCCACAACTGCCTGCGAGATCTGCGGAATGTAAAGCAATGGCGATGGCGGCTGCTTGTTGACATGCATGGAGATAAGCGCCAGCTGATTATCCGCGCTAAACGGTAGGCGACCCGTGACCATCTCATAAAGCAGCACGCCCAGCGAATAGAGGTCGCTACGCGCGTCAGCCCGCCGATGAACCTCGAACAGTTCGGGCGCGACATAATCCACAGTCCCCAGAACATTGCCCGTACTGGTAAGCTGCGTAGCATCACTGGTAATGCGCGCGATACCAAAATCGGTCAAATAGCAGCGCCCCTCTTCGTTAAGCAACACATTCGATGCCTTGATATCACGATGAACAATACCCTGAGCGTGAATATAGTCAAGCGCATCGCCGATATCGTTCAAACATTGGCAGACTTCGGGCAGGGTTAGCGGAGAACGCCGAATACGCGCACGTAGCGTGCCACCAGTCAGCAAAGGCATCACAATATAATAGCGAGTGATGCCATCCAACAGCCATTCCCCTGTATCATAGATCTCGACCAGATGAGGATGGCGCAACCCGGCCATAACGTCTGCCTCACGAATAAAGCGACGCAACATCTCTTCATCTTCGCGCTTAAAAATCTTGATTGCCACCATGCGGTGAATATTGGGGTCGTAGGCCTCGTAAACGTTGGCCATGCCTCCCTTACCAATGATTCGCCGCAACTCATAGCGCTCACTGAGCGTCCGGCCCTCGAGTTCAGCCATACATGTATTCTCCTGCTACCAGGCGTAATTTGCCGAGAAATTTCAGCTTTTCTATAAGTAAGTCTTGCTCTCTATTTCTAACGATCTTCAATGGAGATCGTTACCTTTCCCCTGGTCTGCAAGAGCATTTCCGCACCACGCTTTTTGAGCGGAAGGACTATTATTCTCAGCAAAATAAACGGGCGAAAAACTCTATTTTTCCTGTCAAAAATCTTATCCATCTCCCATCTCATCTGTCTTGCCCAACGCTTTAATCCATTCGCCCTCGATGAGTAACGCGCTATCAGTAATTATTTCGCGCGCGGGATGCATATGCTAATAACAGTCTTTTTTTGTAAATAGCGTGCCAGGTACTTTCCTACGTCTGCACTTTGCAGCGCTGGTCAGTCTTATCATGCGCACTATATCATGAATCAATGATGTACTCAACTGCTGTTCTTATTCAGACGAGCCGCAATTTTTTGCCAAAGCTTAACGTGGTGTCGGTGGTGGCTGGCGTCGCTCGCTAGCCAGCCACCACCGACACCACGTTAACAAAGGAGCAATTATTTCTCGTTTGTCGTTAAAAATTGCTCCGGCTCTCGCTCAAATTGACGTTTGCAGGCAGGACAGCAAAAGTAGAAAGTGCTGCCTGCATAAACGCTGGTATGGCGCGCGCCAGCGATCTCGACGCTCATAGAACAGACAGGATCAATGGCAGTGGTTACGTCGGGGAGGATCTGCGCAACTTCAGCTTGCGCGTGCTCTGGCCGCTCCTCAGGCTGCTCTGGCTGTGCATACCGTCGCAGTTGAATCAGTTCAGCGAGAATGCTGGCGGCAATTTCCGCGGGTGTACGCGCACCGATATCCAGGCCAATGGGAGCATGCAGGCGAGCGATGGACTGCTCGGCAAGGCCAGCTTCGCGCAGATAGGCCCGACAAGCTTCGGCCCTGCGCTGGCTACTAACCAGACCGATGTAGGCGGCGGTACTGACCAGTGTGCGTTCAAGCACATTTTCGTCGTATTGCCCATGGGTGGCAATGATAATAAACGTGCGCTCATCAATGGGTGCCTGGCTCAAGTTAGTATCGTCAACTTGCGTGACGACAAAGTCGAGCACTGGCGCGAGTTGCTGGAGAGCAGCGATGATGGGGGAATCGCCGATAAGCAAAAGTTGTGGTTTTGGTAGGTGCGGTTCCATATAGACATCCAGTGCCCCTCCGCTGGCGCAGGTCATAGGAAAGTAGCGTACACCGACATTTTCGTTGTACGTGCCCTTCTCAGGCGCTCCTAGCCGCAACAAAAACGGCTCTCCGCCTTCGCGCAACAGCCGCCTGGCTTCACGCACAACGACTGGTTGAGTACAACTTCCTCCTACCCAGCCACTCAACTGTCCACTCTCGTGAATAATCGCCTGGGCCCCTGGCTTGGCCGAGGTGGGCCGCTCACACCACACGACTGTCGCCAGTACAAATGGTCTGCCCACTTGCGTTAACTGATAAGCCTCCTCAAGCATAGAATCTGACATAAGCTCCTCCCACACTGGCCATACCAGACACGAGGAATACCACGAGAACTCAGCTTCTGCGTGGTATCGCGTGTACACCACAGGCGAACTGTGATGTACACGCGCGGTATGGCCGTGCGCACAAAACACACTATAGGGGCTACAGGTTAATCGGTGGCGAGTCCCTTTTCTTTCAGGACACTCCACACTTTCCAGGGGAAAAGAGGCATGTCAATATGGCGCACACCAGTATGGGCCAGAGCATCGACAACGGCATTGACGATGGCCTGCGGAGCGCCAACGGTAGGCGATTCACCGACTCCTTTGGCTCCGATAGGATGGTGCGGCGAAGGCGTGACGGTGCGATCGGTCTCCCAGTTGGGCGTCTCCATGGAGGTGGGAATAAGGTAGTCCTGGAAGCTGCCAGTGAGCATGTTGCCGTCTTCGTCATAGGCTAGTTCTTCGTACATGGCCGGGGCCAACCCCTGCGTGAGGCCACCATGGATCTGTCCTTCGACAACCATCGGGTTGATAATCGTGCCGCAGTCATCCACTGCCATGAAGCGGCGGATATGGACCTGGCCGGTGCCGCGATCGATATCAACGATGCAGATGTAGCTGCCGAAGGGATAGGTCAGATTCGGCGGATCGTAGTAGTTGACAGCCTCCAGGCCTGGCTCCAGATAGGGTGGACAATTCGTATAGGCCGCAAAGGCCAGTTCCTGAATTGTCTTGCTCTTACCCGGCGCGCCTTTGACGAAGAAGCGTCCAGGCTCCCATTCCAGGTCCTCTTCACCTACCTCCAGCAGGTAAGCAGCGATTTTGCGAGCTTTGTCGCGCACTTTGCGAGCGGCGAGCGCGGTAGCAGCTCCGGCGACTGGCGTGCTACGACTGGCGTAGGTACCCAGACCATAGGGCGCGGTATCGGTATCACCGTGCTCAACGTCGATATCGTCCGGCGACATACCCAGTTCCGCGGCGATGATCTGCGCGAAGGTGGTCTCATGACCCTGACCCTGCGTCTGCACGCCAATGCGCGCCAGTGCTTTGCCAGTTGGATGCACGCGAATCTCACAGCTATCGAACATCTGAATACCCGCGATATCGAAGTGCGCGCCCGGTCCCGCGCCAACGATTTCGGTAAAGGACGAGATGCCGATGCCCATCAATTCGCCACGCGCTCGCTTCTCAGCCTGTTCAAGGCGCAATTCTTCGTAGCCGACATTCTTCATGGCCAGCCTGAGAGCTGCTTCATAGTTGCCGCTATCGTAGGTCCAGTCAAGGGCGGAACGATAGGGGAAAGCTTCAGGCTTGATAAAGTTTTGCAGGCGCAGGTCCGCTGGATCTTTGCCTAACTCGTGGGCGAGCGTGTCCATAGCCCGCTCAATCAGGTACGAAGCCTCGGTAACGCGGAATGAGCAGCGATAGGCAATCCCACCCGGCGCCTTGTTGGTGTGAACGGCGTCAACCTCAACAAAGGCGCTTTTAAAATCGTAGGAGCCAGTACAGATGTGGAAGAGACCAGCGGGAAACTTGGTCGGCTGGGCAGCCGCGTCAAAAGCGCCATGATCGGCCAGGGTATTGACACGTAGGGCCTGGACGTTACCATCTTTGTCGCTAGCAATTTCGGCAAGGATGTGATAATCGCGGCCAAAGCCTGTACTGCTCAGGTTCTCGGTGCGATCTTCGATCCATTTGACGGGATGGCCAGTTTTGAGCGAGGCAACAACCGCGCAGACATAGCCGGGATAGATGGGGACCTTGTTGCCAAAGCCGCCGCCGATGTCCGGCGAGATGATGCGAATGCGATGCTCTGGCAAGCCAGCGACAATAGCGAAGAGTGTGCGGTGCGCGTGCGGGGCCTGGGAGGTCAGCCAGACGGTCAACTTGCCCGTGGCAGCACGATAATCGGCCACGCAGCCACAGGTTTCGATGGGCGCGGGATGGATACGCGGAACGTACATATTCTGGCGAATGACCACTCCGTTAGCCTCAGCCTCTACGAAAGCGGCCTCGGTACCCGCGCGGTCGCCAGTCTCCCAGTGATAGATCTGATTGGTCGGCTGGCGATCAATCTTGTCGGGACGCAGCAGCGGAGCATTAGCATCAAGCGCTTTCTTGGGATCGACGAGCACAGGCAGTGGCTCATAATCGACCTCAACGGCTTCCACTCCATCCGCAGCTGCGTAGCGCGTAGTCCCAACGACAAAAGCCACCTCCTGCATCTGGAAATGCACACGATCAAGCGCCAGTACGGCCTCTGTGTCGTTGGAAAGCGTAGGCATCCAGGCCAGGCCAGCGGCGTCAAGATCTTTGCCAGTGACCACAGCCAGCACACCAGGGACTTCCAATGCCTTGCTAATGTCAATGTTTTTGATCAGGGCGTGAGCGTAGGGACTACGCACAATGTCCCCGTAGAGCATGCCTGGCAGATTAACGTCATCGACGTAATTGCCCTGGCCACGAATAAAGCGCGCATCCTCTTTGCGCTTATACGACTCTCCCAGTCCATGAATATGTTTTGCTTCAGTAGCCATTTATGCACCTCCTTCGCCAACCGGCACAGCTTCCTGCTCACGTAGCTTCTCAGCAGCATACTTTACAGCACGCACGATATTGACGTAGCCAGTGCAGCGGCAGAGGTTACCAGAGATGCCAATGCGGATCTCTTCTTCAGTTGGATTGGGATTACTCTGCAACAGCGCGACGGAGGTCATCATCATACCCGGTGTGCAGTAACCACATTGCAGCGCGTGTTTTTCGTGAAAGCCCTCCTGGATAGGATGGAGCTTGCCATGCTGCTCCAGGCCCTCAACCGTCTCGAGGGTTCGACCATTGGCCTGCACAGCAAACATGGTGCAGGATTTGGTCGCCTTGCCATCGACAAGCACTGTACAGGCACCACAGGCGCTGGTGTCGCAGCCAATGTGCGTACCCGTAAGGTGCAGGCCGTCGCGCAACCAGTGAACGAGTAGCATGCGCGAGTCAACGGTTTCTTCATAGGGAGTGCCATTAATTGTTACATGAATGGTATGCTTGCTCATCTACTATGCTCCTCCTTTGGCACGAGCGCTGGCTTTGTGTAAAGCTCGCGAGGTAAGCGTATGAACCATAGCGCGCTTATACTCGGCTGGTCCACGCAGATCGCTGTTCGGTTGAGAGGCCGCGGCTACCAGATCTGTAGCCCGCAGAATCGTTTGCTCATCCAATGGCTGACCAAGTAGAAACTGCTCGGCATCTCGCGCTTTAATGGGGGCCGGACCAACGTTAGTCAGGCCAATGCCAGCATACGTGACCAGCCCATCCGGGCCAAGGCTCACATAGACTGCCACACCCGCGATAGCATAGTCACCAACCTTGCGCTCAAGCTTTAAATACGTGCCACCGCTGGCGTCTGTAGGCGCGGGAACACGAATTTCCGTGAGTATCTCACCGGCTTGCAGGGTCGTTTCAAAAGTCACGTCGGTGAAAAACTCGTCCGCGGGAATAACGCGTTCGCCGGCTGGTCCCTGCACCACAAAGCTCGCGCCCAGCGCCAGCATGGTCGCGGGATGATCGTTGGCAGGATCAGCGTGAGCGATATTGCCGCCCACAGTCGCCCAGTTGCGTACAATTGGATCAGCAACGTTTTTCGCGGTCTCGTAAAGGATAGGATAGCGCTCGCGGATCAGCGGCGAACTGTCAAGTTCGGCCTCGCGGGTCAGCGCGCCGATGTGCAGTACGCCGTCCGTCTCCTGTAGATACTCCAGGTCACTGATACGATTGATGTCGATCAGCACCGCTGGCGCAGCCAGGCGATAACGCAGGATTGGGATCAGGCTGTGACCACCAGCGAGGATCTTGGCGTCGTCACCATACTGTTCTAGTAGAGCGAGCGCCTCTGGTAGACTTGCCACGGAGACATAGTCAAAAGAACCAGGAATCAAGGTACCACCTCCAGTCTTCATTGACGCGCGGATGCTTCTTCCGCGCTTCTTCGTCGATAGATGCCAGACCACTGGGGGAGAGGAAGTTACGATGAGATTCGTATCTCATTGACAAGTATAAGCGAGATACATGGCAAAAGCTTACCTCCCTTCGTATGTTTGCTTGCCCTACGAAGGGAGGGTAAGAGCTATAACCATCCTTGCTTAACCGCAACCATTACGGCCTCTGTGCGATTTTTGACTCCCAGGCGGTGGAGAATTTCCTGGACATAGCCTTTGACGGTGTTTTCGCTGAGGTAGAGTTGTGTGGCGATTTCGCGACTGGAGAGACCCTGAGCGACGAGGCGCAGGATGACAAGTTGCTGGGCACTGAGCAGATCAGGCGCAGGTGCTAATTCAGTTGCTGGTGAACCGCGGCGCAGTTGCGCGAGCAGAGAGCCGGTGACTTTGGTATCAATGGCTGCTTCGCCACGCGCGATAGCCCGAATGGAGCGCTTGAGATCTAGCCGCTCAATATCCTTGACCAGAAAGCCACGCGCCCCGGCCTGGATACACTGCGCAACCAGAGTTTCGTCGGTGAAGGTGGTGAGAATGATCACAGCAGTTTCTGGATAGCTCTCACTGACCTGGCGACAGAGTTCAATACCATTGGCACCAGGCAAACGGATATCAACCAGCGCGATGTCCGGGTGCTGACGTTCGATCAGATCCAAAGCCTGTTGCGCGCTAGCTGCTTCACCAACGATCTGGAAATCTGCATCGGCGACAAGAATGGCTTTTAAGCCTTCACGCACCATTTCATGGTCATCGACAAGCAACACCCGGATCATAGTGGCACCACTGCTTTGACAACCACACCACCTTCTTCACCATTGACCAGTTGCCACTGCCCTCCCAGATCGCTGATACGCTGTTCCATGCCCCGCAGGCCAAGGTGAACGCCATTACTAGCATAATTCTGCAGGGTAGACAGAGCAATACCTATACCGTTATCCTGCACGACCAGCATGGCCTGATCGCGCGTAATCTGCACTGTCACGATCACTGTAGTAGCCTGGGCATGCCTGCGCACATTGAGTAGGGCCTCCTGCGCGACGGTAAGCAGGGTCTGTTCGACATGCATAGGAGGCGCGACCGCCCATTCGGCGATGACAAGATCAGCCTCGATATTCGATGTTTCGCGCAAATCGCGAATAAACGCTTGTAGCATCTTGACCAGGCCGTCATTGGCCAGTTCGGCGGACGAGAGCGCGAAGATAGCATCACGCACCTGAGCGGTCCCCAGCGAGGCCAGGCGCTTGATCTGCTGAACAGCGGGCAGCAAGGGCGAGGCTTCCAGCAGCCGCTCGCGTATCCAGTCAGCCTTTAAACCGACTGTAAAGAGCGTTTGCTGGACACGGTCGTGCAGTTCCTGGGCAATGCGGCTGCGCTCCTCCGCCAGCATCTGGCGCTTTTGAGCCTCAGTAAGTTCATGATGGAGCTGCTGGAGGTCGGTAGCAAAGTGGCTCAGATCGGTATTACGCCGCTCCAATTCGGCTGTGCGCTCACGCACCTCGTTCTCCAGGTGTGCCGCGTTCTCCTCCATGACGCGCCTCTCGCGTTCGACCAGTTGCGCGTTGTGAATAGCTACCACTGCCTGTGCTCCTAAGGCCTCAACCAGCTCAAAGTGGCGCGGCGTAAAGCGGCCTGGTCGGGAGTCGCCTATCAGAAACGCGCCCAGTGGAGTGCCTTCGCGCGAACGCAGACGGACACCCAGAAAACTGCGTACAGCGATGTGACCTTTGGGGACGCCTATATAGCGCGGGTCGTTATTTACATCATCGACTACGATGGACGCGCCTCCCCAGAAGACTGGCTCCAGCAGGCCAACGCCTTCTACGGGTCCAAGCGCACCTTCACCCAGACGCCGAAAATGCGCGGTGATATACTCGTTTGCCCCCGAAATCGCCGCCAGCGTGAAAACCACTTTATTTCTGGGTGTCTCATCGCCTGTGATTTCAGGGATCAGGAAAAATGTCGCGTACTCCGCCGCCGTCAGCCTGCGCGCCGCGTCAGTCATCATCTGAAGCAAACGCTGTAAGTCGAACTCCGAAGATAGCGCTATGGCGATTTTATTCAGCGCAGCCAGTTCTTCTGTCTGCTGCTGCAAATGCGCGATAAGTTCCGCGCGACTCTCCTCAATAGTTTGAGACATAGCCTCTCTCCACGCAGTACTTTTGTGAATAGCAGTTAACAACGCCTGGTTCTCAGAGTATATCATATAATGAACTTTTTTGAGCATAACCAGAAGCGATACGCGGCTCCTTTTGCCAGCTCGCTCGGCTTACGCAGCTGAATGAGGATACAGCACAGCACTCTTTTTAGAGTGGACAGGCAAAAAAACAGGGGTAGATTTCTGCAAGCATGCTATTCAAGCTTAACCAGAGTAGAGAGAGATACTTTTTAGTGAAAACTCTAGCGTTAGCGCACAGAATATGGTAAAATGCCTATATTCTCACTCCCTATATGCTTGAGATAAGCAGAGTAGTAGCAAAGCTTTTTTGCGCGATAGGGCGCATTCATTGGTGTGGCCACACGACATCTCTTCAAGCGAGACCACGCGCGGAGCGATGCACCAGGAATGTACCCTTCGCCTGGCGTCTCTCTCTGACAAGCGCTATGGTAGCGCAATGTTCATTTTGGACAAGAGGAGAATACGTGACCATGTCAATGGATAACCCACTGCCGGGTCAAGCAGTATACCGTTTGATGGAGCATATACAGGTCGATCTGCCTTCACTGATAGAGCAGGAACACGCGCAACTGGCATTAATGGGTGGCCCGTTTCCTGAGAAGAAGAACGAGTTCTGTAGCTTTACGCGCGTACTGGATGTGGCCTGTGGCACAGGAAGCTGGGCGATGGAAGTCGCGCGTACGAATCCACACCTGGAAGTTATCGGCATCAGCGCTCTGCCCGCGCTGATCGCTCATGCTGGAGAACGAGCCAGTGCAGCGGGCCTCAAGAATGTCAGTTTTCTACTGGTGGTAGGCGATGAGAAGCCACACTTGCCTTTTGCCGATGCAGAGTTTGACCTGGTGAATACCCAGTATCTACACTCCTGTTTGCGCACGGGCGAATGGCAGGACTTTATGCGCGATTGCTGGCGCATCACCCGACCCGGCGGCTATCTCCGTATGACCGAACCAGAACGCGGACCATCGACAAGCCTGGCCTTTGAGCGCCTGATCGACCTTTATCTCCAGGCCCACCACAAAGCCGGCCAGCGCTTCTCGCCTGATGATCGCCATATCGGTGCCGCTAATCAACTGATCTATCTCTGCCAGGAAGCCGGTTGGACAGAAATCGCACGACGCGCCTATTTGATGGAATATAGCTCACAGAAGGTCGCGCAGGAGACCCTTCCTTTATACCTCCCCTACTATCAGCAAACGTTCCGTCCTCTGATTATGAAGGAGGGACTGGCCAGCGAGGAAGAGCTGACGACACTGTTACAGCAGATAGATGAGGAAATAAAACGTGAAGAGTTCACGATGCATCGTTTCCTGATTACTGTCAGTGGTCACAAACCACCAGAGTCGGAGGCAACGCCAGAGTCACAGACAATAGAATAGAGGGAGTACCTGAGTGAAGAATTTATTCTTTTAAGACACGTAATACACGCTCAAGCAGCGTATTCCAGGGACGAGATGCGACAACAGGCAAGCTATAATGGTCGGCCTGACGCTGTAGCCACTGACCATACAGTTGGCTCGCCCGCGCCAACGTTTCCTGTTCGCGCAGTGAAAAGCGCTCGAAGCCTCGCCCTCGCTGGCGCATATTGCTGAGAATTGTATCTTCATCTGTTTCAATCAGAAACAGAGAGCTTACTTCGTTTGTGACAAGGGCTGGCGTAAATTCTTTATTCGCAAAGCTGCGCTGGGCAGCCAGAGCAGGTAGAATGCCGTCGCCTTCAAGAATAACTGGACCCGATCCCTCTACAAAGACGTGGTGAGCAATTACGACGGAAAGTGGACGCGTCAGCGCGTTGCCAACGGCGATAAAGCCATCGCAAAGCGTCTCTGGCGGCTTTTGCCAGATAGTGGGATGCGCCAGAAAGTAATGGATACCAGGCTGCTCCGCGGGCGTGCTTACCTCTTGAATCGCCAGGCGAAAATCATCAACCAGCAGAAGTGGTTGAGCAAAGCGGCTGGCAAGCATTTGACCCACGTAGGTTTTGCCAGTAGCCGAATTGCCACCAATTAAAAGTACTCGCCAGTCAGCCTGGATACGATGGGACTGCTCCATGCAGGTGAGATCCTTCCATAAACAAAAACTGCAGACACGAAGACACAGGCTCTTATTATAACAGGCTCGGCATGCCGCAGCCAAAAAGCCTGGCGAGAAGTAAGTAGCGGTTGCTCTCTACATATCACACACGAACATAACGATGAAGAGATGAGTCATAACGGTAGAGCGGATCATTGTGGCGGTAGCGCAGGTCGCCATGGCTATTAATCGAGAGCCAGACCAGCACCTGAGTGCCAGCAGGCAGATGAAAGCCATAGTTCCAGTGGTCCAACCCACTGGAGCCTGTGACTCCCAATAGCCAGGCTCCTCCGTCGTCATCAATGGTGTTAGGGATAAGCTGATCGCACCCGAGCGAGTTGTCGTCGTGAGTGGCATTTATTTGCACATCACAGACTCGTAAGGTCGCGCCATTGATATTGGACGTGGCCGAGTCCGCGTAGGGATATGTGTCAAAGCCCGCGATCGCCTTGCGCGGATACATGGCCTGAGCCCAGATCCAGGCACCTACAGGCACAGGAATGGCGGTCTGCACTGAAAGCTTGACCTGCACAGCGTTCGAGACCCGCACAGTCAGGAGGCAACCATTGGAACAATCTACCCCAACTTGCTGCTGACGTTGAACGGGAATCAGTGGCGTAGGAATAGGTTGGGCGGGAGAAAGCGCGGCTACTTTGAGAATCTGACCGCCTAAAGAAACCAGGGGATACTGAGGCATCAGCAAAACTTGCTCCCCAGGCTGCAAATTGGCGCAATTCTGTTCAAGAGAGGCGTTAAGAGCCTGTACAGTTACAGGCCTGGAATCGGCAAAGATCTGACCTGCATCACTCATATGCATCTGGCTAGCCAAAATTTCATCGCACGAATCCGAACTCTGCACGGTGTAGAGGATGGAACCAGGCTGCGGTAAAAGCTGGGAATAGGCTGGCTGCGGCGTAGGATCAGCCACAACTGACGGATTAGCCAGATTGTAAAAAAATGTGGTTAAATTGGGCAAAAGGTGGTGGCCCGCACCTGTTCCTAAGAGAAAGGCTGGAACAGCAAAAACGAGCAAAAACGGCAGCAAAAGGAATAAGCGCCAGGGCACAATCTGCCGAACAAGCTTAAAGTTTTCTGTAAGTGTACTGCGTGGGCGAACCTGGCGAGACATCGGTGCCTGCCCTCCTCTTTACTGCAAAGTCCTACAGGCATTATAGCAAAGAAGGTGAAGAAATTACCATCGAGATAGGCAAATATTAAAATTTAAAGTATACTTAGTGAAGTATCCTCAAGCGAAACATCAGAAAGCCTCTATGCGAGTGCCTGTGCTCTGGAAGCTATCTATCAGGGGAGCTATGTAGATCACACAGCTGGTATAGTGAGGAAAAGAACAAACATTTGAGCGAAACACCACAAATCGCGTATCTGAAGCACGTATATATATACAATGGGTGAAAAGAGAAGCACAAGTTCAGGCAAAGAAAAGGAAGGGTTTTTCCATGCCATCGCCCAAAATCTTGATCATAGACGATAGTCCTACTGTTCGTGTATTTATGACGCGCGCTTTACAAAAGACGGGCTGCCAGATTTCGCTGGCCACAAATGGTCCTGAAGGACTGCAACGAGCCATGCAGGAGCGTCCCCATTGTATCATTCTGGATGTAATCCTACCCGGCTTGAATGGTTACAGCCTGTGCCGCCAGCTGCGCGCGATGGACCCCGAGCACGACCTGGCAATTATCATGATCAGTAGCAAAAACTCGCTCGTAGATCAAAACTGGGGTCTGCGCCAGGGAGCTGATCGCTACCTGCCCAAGCCGTTTACCGAAGAGGAGTTAGTTACGACAGTCAAAGAGGTGCTGATTGCCACCTTGCACCCTTGATCTACTGGCACCTGGTCAGAGCGCGTAGAGCATGCTGTTGCTTAGCCTCAGACAATGACCAGGCGCTAGTACGCTTTGATAGCCGCAGCCAGTTGCTCGTGATGCAGATCGCTCAACCAGAGCAGGCGAAACAGGTCAGTTTCCAGAGCATCCAGCAGGGCGCTGGCCTGTTGCCAGGCAAAATTGTATTGGCTAGATGAAACCTTGTTCTGACGCAACGCTTCGTCCAGTTCATCTACATCAAGCAAAAGCGTTTCCCCATTGGGGGCGACCACAATATCTAGATAGAGATCTTCATACCAGGGCACTCCCTGCTCGTCCACACCAGTGCTCCCCACAATATCGATGTACCATTGTACCAGTTCACCTTCCCGGTCAAAAGCGCTTAAGAGAACAAAGTGTTCACCAGCGGGAAAGTGCTGTAGCCAGTCGTAACCTTGATCGGCAATACAGACTCGCTCCTGGCCAAAGCTAACAAAGAGCGGTTCACGCACTTTGTCCAGGCGCAGGAGCGTTACATAGCCATGATAATCGGCGGTATTAATCAATTGCACGACAAAACGCCGCTCAAGAACATACTGCCAATCAAGACGCGCGGCACTCTTCCTTTTCATGGAAAAATCCTCTGGTCAGTCATACAGGAAAAAGATGTTCACACCATTATGTCAGGACCAGCACAACACAGGCGTGTACTCTGCAACGAGTATTCCTCACCAGCAATAGTTATGTTATCTGCAAAAGCGAGCGGTTGATGCTGGCCAGTGTAGAGCAGCCGGTGAGAATCATGGCCCGCTCCAGTTCGCTGTGCAGCATTTCCAGAATACTCTGGACGCCACGCGCGCCATCAACGGCAAGACCCCAGAGGATGGGACGCGCGACCAGCACAGCGCGGGCACCCAGAGCCAGGGCTTTGAGAATGTCTGTGCCACGCCGGAAGCCGCCGTCTATATAGATTTCACAGCGGCCAGCCACGGCCTCAACAATCTCCTGTAGCACTTCAATGCCGGTCACGCAGCCATCCAGCTGGCGACCTCCGTGATTAGAAACAATGATAGCTGAGGCTCCATACTCAAGGGCCAGCAGCGCATCCTCAACGGCCAGGATGCCTTTGAGCACAATCGGTAGCGAGGTGATAGAGCGTAGCCAGGCCACATCATCCCAGGTCAGGGGAGACCAGGCATGGCCCTCAATTTCTATGCCAGCAAAATTAGCTCGCACCAGCGGAGGTGGCGGAATAGTCATGCGGTTACGGCGATCGCGTTCACGGTTGCCCAGCGCGGGCATATCGACGGTCAGCACAACTGCCTGAAAGCCTGCCGCCTCAGCCCGCTGCACCAGACCAGCCGCGATCTCGCGCGTAGGATAAAGATAGAGTTGGAACCAGCGTGGACCGCTGGCAACCTGGGCTATCTCCTCCAACGAGCGTGAGGAGTCAGTGGCAGCGATCATCAATGTACCAGCTGCACCAACACCGCGCGCTGTCGCGCACTCACCTTCCTGATGAGCCATGCCATGAAAGGCCGAAGGAGACACGAGAATCGGCATACTGATTGGAGCCCCTAGCACGCTGGTCCTGGTATCGCACTTGCTCGCATTGACCAGCACACGCGGGCGCAGGCGGATACGTCCAAAATCGCTCTGGTTGGTGCGCACAGTTATCTCATCATCACTTCCCCCGGCGAAATAGTCCCAATATACAGGGTCCATACGCTCTTCTGCCAAAATCTCGTAGTCAAAAACATTAATTGGTTCCATAGGCAGAGCCAGCCTTTCTTTGGGCTTCTCAAAAAAGCATGTTTTACGTTAACCTGCAACGCGGGACGACACAGGAGCCGCGAGCGCAGTGCTTGTATCTCGCTGATCCATCAGCCGCTTTGGGCTTGCGAACGCAACGCCCGCAAGACGCGTTCAGGCGTAAGTGGGACCTGGCGCAGGCGCACACCAAGGGCGTCCGCGACGGCATTAGCCACAGCTGGCATCATGCCATCCGTAGCAATCTCCGCGCTGGCTTTAGCGCCAAAGGGGCCAGCAGGATCGTTGCTCTCCACAAGATAGGTTTCCAACACTGGCATGTCGGGCGCGCTAAAGATGCGGTAATCGCTCAGATTGCTGGTGAGCAACTGGCCGCGCTGATCGTAGAGCAGTTCTTCACTGATACTGTAACCTAGCGCCTGAGTGGCATTGCCCTCGATCTGGCTCTCGATGAGCAGCGGATTGATGGCACGCCCCACGTCAACCGCTGAAATGGCTCTGGTGACACGTACCACGCCAGTTTCAGTATCTACCTCAACCTCAGCCCCTTGCGCCGCGAAGGCTGGAGCCTGTCTGCCGGTCCACGAAGCCATGGCAGCTATCTGGCGCGGATGCTCGATGTAGAGCGAGTGTAGAGCAACCTGTGAGACAGTGACACTCTGGCCATCCTGCGTACTGATAACCTGCCCTTGAATGGTCAGTTGTTCGGGCTTGAACTTGAGCATCTGGCCCGCAACCTCCAGGAGCTGCGCGCGTACCTGTTCAGCAGCTTGCCGGGCTGCACCTCCGCTATTGGAGATGGTCGCGGCAGCACTGGTGCTGCTAGCAAAAGGCGTAATATCAGTATCTTCTGCCTGCAGCAGAATATCCTCAACACCCACACCCAGCGTCTCCGCGACAATCTGCGCGATCTCAGTCTCGAAGCCGCGCGTGGCCACCAGCAGGTTAAACGAGCCATCCTCGTTTAATTTGAGGCTGGCCCCGGCCACCCCCTGAGCAGCAGGTTCCTGACCATGCATGGAGATGGCCACACCGACGCCGCGCCGGAAACGACCTTCACGTCCCTTGCCGCGTTTCGCCTGCCATTGAAGTTTCTCCTCAACCAGACGCAGGCATTCGGCCAGACCGCTACTTTGAATGATCTGCCTCTCACCCTTCTGGCCTGGATTCAACTGGTATGCCAGCTGAATCTCGTCACCAGCTTTGATCCAGTTGCGCCGCCGCAGCTCCAGAGGGTCCATATTCAGCCTGCGTGCTATTTCGTCCATCTGGCTCTCCAGCGCGAAAAAGCCCTGAGGTGCTCCATAACCAGTAAACGCGCCAGCGGGTGGCAGGTTAGTATAGACCACGCTGGCCTCGAAGCGCAGATGCGCCGCGGGATACAAGGGCAGCGTTTGCGCGCCTGTGTTGCTCTGTGTACTCAGAGCATGCGCGCCGTACGCGCCGGCGTTAGCGAGCAAAACCATTGAATTAGCGATGATCTTGCCATCACCCCTGACGCCCGTTTTCATATGAATAATTTGCGCGTGACGTGTATGGCTGCGAAACTCTTCAGCGCGCGTATATTCCAGGTGTACGGGACGCTTCGTCGCGAGCGTGAGAAAAGCGCACAGATCTTCCACCAGCACATCCTGCTGCGCGCCAAAGCTATCACCTGCGCCTGGCCGAACCACGCGAATACGGCGCGGAGGTAGACCCAGCAACGAAGCCAGAATACGACGCAGGTGCGCGGGCGCTTGCGTGCTACTACGTACTACCAGGCGATCGTTTTCATCCCAGTAGGTAATCGCGCTATGCCTCTCCAATGGCACCTGCTGCACCGGCGGCACGATATACTCGTTCTCAACCACTAGATCGGCCTGCGCAAAGCCAGCCTCGACATCTCCCACCTCAGCGCTAACATACGCGGCAAGATTATGATCTGGATCATGGATACCATACGATTCAGGCTCGGGATGAATACGGGGAGCCTGCGCGCTGATTGCCAGGCGCGGCTCGAAGACTGCGGGCAACAGCTCGTAATCGACCCGGATCAGCGCCAGGGCCTGCTCGGCAATTTCTAACGTCTCTGCAGCAACTACAGCCACACGATCGCCAACGAAGCGCACGCGATTGTCCAGCGCATATTGATCGTGCGGTCCCGGCTCTGGCCAGGGCTGGCCTGCACTCGTGTAGGCCGCACGCTGAACATCTTTATATGTCAGGACGGCGTGAACTCCCGACAGAGCACGAGCCTCAGAAGTATCTATTTCACGAATGATTGCGTGAGCATGCGGGCTGGTTAAAATACGCGCGTAAAGCATGTCGCGCAGTTCAAGATCATTCACAAACGCGGGCTGGCCGCTAGCCAGCCTGACACCATCCACTTTACGTTCGGCCTGACCGACGCTGCTCAATCCATTGGCGGATAGCGTTTCCACCAGCGTAGAGTTACGGGCAAGCACGAGTTGCTGACCAAGCGCGTTGCCAGGTAACATTTCCGCCGCTGAAAGAGCTGACTCCCACATTTGCGCGCTCTCATGGGCTACGGGTCGGCTGAGCGGCGTCACCGTCTCACCGCGCATAAGCGCAGCCGCCCGCAATACAGCCTGCACTGGCCTGGCATAACCAGAACAGCGGCAGAGATTGCCCGAGAGCGTCTCGCGCACCTCTTCCGCGTCAGGCGAGCTATTGTGTTTGAGCAAGGCCAGGGCAGAGAGCAGCATACCAGGCGTGCAGAAACCACACTGAATAGCCCCGGTATCGATAAAAGCTTCTTGCAAGGCATGCAGTTTGCGCGCGCCATTTGGGGACTGGTGCGCCAGGCTCTCAACAGTTGTCAATGTACAACCACCGGCTTGCGCGGCCAACGTGACGCAGCCTGGGCGAGCCATGCCATCCACCAGCACTGTACAGGCCCCACACTCGCCTGTCTCGCAACCCTGCTTCACACTAGTATAGCCCTCGCGGCGCAGCACGGTCACTAATGATTCTTGCGGAGCAACATCCAGGCTTTTGATGACGCCGTTAATATTCAACTCCAGTTCCATAGATTTCCTCTATTTTCCCTCTGAAACCATATTACGCCAGCGCGATACATTTGTCGCCTCTTCCAGAGCCCGAAAGGCCAGATTCATGCCCACTACCCGCCGATAGCCACTGCTGGCGCGTATGTCGGCGGGCGGTTGAAAATTGGCCATGCCAGCCTGCAAAACCTGCGCCAGGCGTTGTACATCCAGGCCACTATTGCTTTGCCTGCCATTAGTCACTGGCTGGCCCTCCAATTGACGCTCAACCGCTGTCAGACGCACAGGCTCCATGTTAACGCCGCCCAGAGCCAGGCGTACATGCTGGTAAACTTCGGCGCGCACTTCAACTAGCGCGGCGGCATTCAGCAAAGCCACGTCGGTTGGTGTGCGTCCCACGCGCAGAAAGGCTCCGCCGCAGCCATGCGCGGGCCTGGGCAGAACGATCTCAATTATCAGCTCATTGGCGCGCCGTTCAGCGCTTAGCGTGGCAAAAGAGATACGTCGCTCTTGCTTGCCCTTAAAGACCACGCCAGGTAAGGCAAATCCTGGCCGCTCCGGCGTGCCACCCGCGAGATCAAGTTGCGTGCGCGAACCCGAACGCAGCACGACCTCTACACCCAACACTGCCAGCGCGGTCAGTAGATCAGCCCGCGAGTCTGCGCCCAGCGCCAGCGTGCCGCCAAGCGTGGCACTATTGCGAATGAGCCGCGAGGAGGCGGAGACACCAGCAGCGAGAGAGAGCACATTCAGCGCCCCTTCACGCAAGAGAGGCGCCTCTGCTAGCATTTGCAGCGTGGCCATCGCGCCAATACGCAAACCTGGCTCTGTCCGACGAGCGGACGCCCCGCTGGCAAAGCTGCTCTGGCTATTACGTGGATCTTCTTCAATATAGGTCAATTCCAGATCACGCAGATCGACTACCGCTTGAATTGTCTCATCATCGCGCCCGAGCAAAGAGGTGCCCCCAGCCAGAGCCACAGTTTTCACATCGCTACGTCCCAGCAGAATTAAAGCTTCGTCCAGATCCTCAGCCCAGTTATATTCTAGCAAATTTATCAACATGCCCATTATCCTTGCAATGGAAGTAATGTAAATGTTTCAACATCAACTAATCCCTGGTCGGTCAGCTTGAGGGCAGGAATAACCGAGAGCGAGAGAAAGCTCAGCGTCATGCATGGATGCTCAAGTTCGCAACCAAACTCGGCTGCCGCCCTGTCTAGCTCGATCAGTTGGCTCACCAGTTCGGCTGCTGGCAACGGTGAGACCAGGCCGGCCAGCGGCAACGGCACGCGCGCGCGCGCCTGACCATCCACGACAAAAGCGAAACCACCACCCATCTCCGCCAATACCCGCGCGGCAGTCAGGATATCCTCGTCGCTGGTGCCAGCAATCACCAGATTATGTGCGTCATGGGCCACACTGGAAGCCAGCGCACCTTTGCGCAAACCCATACCCTTGACCAATCCCAGCCCGACGCGTCCACTGGCATGATGGCGCTCGATCACCACCAGCTTGAGCAGGTCGCGCGCGGGATCTGCCACGATCTCGCCGTCCTGAAGTGGCGCTTCTTCACGCAGATGGAGCGTGGTGATCTGGCCCGGCTGCACACCTACGACCTCAACCAGGCCTGGACGCCCCGGTATACGCAGATCCGCCAGACTCATTGGACCAATATGAACCGTATCGGTCATGCCTGGAAAAGCCGTTACAGGCGGTTCGACCAGCAATTGTCCGGCGCGCGCCACCAGTTGACCATCTTTATAGACGGACTCCACCTGGAAGCTTGGCAGATCATCCAGCACCACTAGATCGGCCACAAAACCTGGCGCGATGGCCCCGCGATCGTACAGGCGAAAATATTGGGCGGTATTATATGATGCCAGGCGAATCGCCTCAACTGGCTGCAGGCCAAACTCAATGGCGCGGCGCACCATCGAATCTATATGCCCGCGCCTGGTCAAATCCTGCGGATCGCGATCGTCGGTTACAAAGAAAGCGCGCGGCGGATGCAGATCCCGCACCAGCGGTAGCAGTGTATCCAGGTTGCAAGCGGCAGAACCCTCGCGGATCATCAGCCACATGCCCAGGCGCAAACGCTGCCTGGCTTCTTCAACTGTAGTACATTCATGATCGGACATCACACCGGCTGCTGCGTAAGCATTAAGGTCAAGTTGGCCCAGACCGGGCGCGTGACCATCGACCACCAGGCCCCGCTGGCGTGTGGCCGTGATCTTGGCCAGCACCTGGTCATCGCCGGCAAGTACACCTGGCATATTCATCATCTCCGCCAGACCCAGCACACGCTCATCCTCTAGCAGCGAAAGTAGATCTTCAGCCATCAGAACGCGATAGGGACTTTCGTAAGACGAGGCCGGCACACAGGACGAGAGCATCACATAAGCCTGCAGAGGTAGGCCACGCCCGGACTCCAGCACATAACGAATACCCTCTACGCCCAGCACATTGGCAAACTCGTGGGGATCAAGCATCACAACAGTCACCCCACGCGGAGTTACCAGGCGCGCAAATTCAGAGAGAACTAACATAGTACTTTCGATATGCATATGGCCATCAACCAAGCCAGGAGCCAGCCAGCGGCCCGCGAGATCGCGCTCTTCCTGGCCACGATAGCCCGCTCCTGGCGCGCTGACCCCCACGACAACCCCATCGCTCACAGCGACATCCGCGGGGTAAACTTCGCCGCTACACACATTGACCAGTTGAGCATTGCGCAAAACCAGATCCGCGGGCAGGTGTCCACGCGCCACCTGGATATGACGCTGAAGTCTATCCATATAACATCCCTCCATATTTAAAACAGATTAACCGCATTGCCGTCACTTTTATGTATGCGCTCAATCCTACCAGAAATAGCCAGCGTCGTCGAGAAAAAAGCCATTTTCACTATAAGCAAGAGGGATGTTTTACGGGCCATGCCTGTAAAACATCCCTTACCTCTCTAGAGAGAAGAACATTTCAATGAGTTGGCAACTTCTCCAGGGTATTCGTACGGTTGACCTGGTAGTTACGATTCTCGGGAACCAGATTGATAGCCCTGTCGAACATCTGTAGAGCTTCGGTATAGCGTTGAAGCGTGTAGAGAATATTGCCCCTGGCGTTGTAGAGCATGGCATCGTCGCCCTCGATGGCCAGAGCGCGATCCAGCGCTAGCAGCGCCTCCTCAAAACGTTCCAGTTGATAGAGCGTATAGCCAGCAAAAGCATGACAGGACGCGAAATCAGGCTTGAGAGCAAGGGCTCGTCCAAAGGCCTCCAGCGCCTCTCCAAAGCGCTGCGACTGATAAAGCGCCTGACCTTTGTAATAGATGGCCTCCAGATCACCGTCATTTAAGTCCAGGGTACGATCATAGAACTCTAGAGCGGCTGTATAGCGTTCCTGATGAAAGCTGATATGAGCCCTCGCTCTGAGTAGACGCGCATAGGCATCGCGCGAGACTGGTTTCAGCGCCAGAGCCCGATCGTAAGCCTCTAGCGCCTGCTCATAGCGCTCCAGCCAGCGCAATGCATCCCCACGATACTGATAATAACGCGGATTCTGCGGGTCCAGTTCGACTGCCCGCTGATAACAGGGCAGGGCTCCTTCGTCGAGACCTAACTCCGCGTAAATCGTACCCTGCACGCCGTAGGCCGCGGCGTTGAGCGGATCAAGTTGCTGAGCACGCGCGCAAGCCTCTAGCGCGCGATCGGTGTAGTTGAGCGCCAGCAAAGCTTTGGCGCGCTCGACCTCATAAAGCGCGTTGTTGGGGTCCAATTCCAGAGCCTGCCCATAGGCATCCAGCGCGTCCCCATAGCGCCCCAGCATAAAGAGCGTGTCACCCAGCCGGGCATAAGCATGGACATCGGTGGGATTGAGCGCTACTACGCGCTGAAAAAAAAGCAACGCATCCTGGTAGCGCTCGTCGTCATAAAGCGCCTCGCCCCTGAAACGCAGCCCACCCGCTCTGATTGCCAGAACATGCTCCTGCCCATGCCGCTGCGTGGAGATCGTCACCCGCACATGCTGGCTGGATTCGGAGAAAAAGGGGTCACATACATCGCGCAAAAAGGCTGAGACATCGCGGTAACGCGCGGAGCGGTCTTTAGCCAATGCTCGCAACAATGCCTCTTCCACGACCTCAGGTAGGGCGGGATTTAAGCGCGTTGGCGGCTCCGGCGGAATATGGGCGTGCTGATACCAGATCATTTCAAAGCCGCCCTGGCCCGCGTCAAAAGGACGACGTCCTGTCAGCATCTCATAACCAACACAGCCTAGCGAATACTGGTCGCTTTTGGGACTGATCAGCCCCTCGAACTGCTCAGGAGCCATATACGCAGGCGTGCCACCCTGGCCCGCGCGAAACGTCTGCGCGGTCGAAGGAGCAACCGCGATACCAAAGTCCGCCAGTAACGGCTCTCCTTGTTCGTTAAAAAGAATATTCTCTGGCTTCAGGTCGCGATGGAATACATTATGCTGATGCGCATGAGCAAGCGCGTGACCAATACTGAGCAGAATACGCAACGCCTCAGTCAATGGTAACGCCTGACCATTCCAATTGCGTAGGCGCGTGCGCAATGATCCACCTGGAGCATACTGGGTTACCAGATAAGGTCGCCCCAGATCAAAGCCCACATCTATTACTGGCAAAATCGCTGGATGCTTAAGTTTGCGCAACAAACGCGCTTCCTGTAAAAAGGCCTCCTGGTCTTCGCTAGTATCCAGATCTGCGTGCATCAATTTAAGGGCCACGGGAGGATCATCATTAAAAATATGATGCCTGGCCTGATAGACGCTACCATAACTACCGCTATCTATAAACGCCTCCAAGCAATAATTGCCGATCTGCTGCCCCACCAGATGCTCTTTGTTCGTCAAGGCTTCATCACCTCCTCTAACGAGCATATTGGAAGACTCCAAGCTCTCATCTATTATAACCAGATTCAATATTCTTGCAATTCCCCTGGAACAAAGGTAGGAAGATCACAAAAATTGCTGCCCAGGCTTGCCAGAACCCTGACTTCAACGTGTATACTTTGGCATGAGAAATAGATAATGCTTACTGTTTAGTCTTAACGTCTACACACTCATCCAGAGGGAGAACAGAGTTATGTCTACATCATCGTCCCGCATGACAGCGGACCAACGAGTGCGCGCAGCCCTGGCTGGAGATCATGTCGATCGTGTGCCCCTGGTTTTTTGGCACCATTTTCAGCCCGCAGGCTCTGGCGAGCGACTGGCGCAGTTGACGCAAACCTTTTTCCACGACACTTTTGACCTGGATATCATCAAGATTATGCCCGATCTCCCCTACCCGGAGCCGGGACGCCAGATCACAGCTACGGATCTGAGCACCTTACCACATCTGGGGCTAGAGACTCCCATCTTCCAGGAGCAGCTAACCTGTATCCGTACACTACGCAGACAGTTGGGCCAAGATTATCCCATCATTTTGACGATCTTTAGTCCGCTAACCTACGCGATACGCTGGATCGGGCGCGAGCATATTCTGGCAGCAGCTCGCCAGGACCCTGAAGCATGTAAACAAGGACTGTCTATTCTCGCGGCAAACCTGCGCGGACTCCTGGCAGCCGCCATTGACGCGGGCGCCAGCGGGATCTTCTTTTCCTGCATGGGTGCAACCAATCGGCACTTCACGCGCGCAGAATACGCTCAGTTGGGTCGCCCATATGATCTCGAGGCCCTGGCAGATACTGGCAAGGGCTGGTTGAATATCGTTCACGTTCATGCTGATCCAGAGCAAGAAGGAGACGAAATCTACTTTGAAGATTTCGTCGATTACCCAGTCCAGGTAATGAGCTGGAGCGATCGCCTGACTGGTCCCGAGCTAAGCGAAGCGCTAAGCCTGACCAGTAAATGCCTGATGGGTGGCCTGGCCGAGCGCGGTCCTCTGACCCACGGTAGCGCAACTGAGCTTGAGAACGAAATTCTTGGCGCGATCGCCCAGACCAGGGGTCGCCGCCTGATTCTGGCTAACGGCTGCTCTATTCCCGACGATACCCCTGAACAATGGCTACATACCGCTCGCAGACTCGTCGAGCAGTTGAACTGAGCAGATTGTAGAGAGTTCTCCAATGACATGCTCAACAGGCCCGCCCACCTGGATAGTAAAGAAGCGACTGGCGGGAGTGTGGCGCGCACACACTCCCGCCAATCACTTCTTTGCAGAGAGAGCGAATCTCACCTGAGAGTCGTCTTCGGCAACAAAGTCCTACAAGAGAAGAAACAATTTAGAGTAAGAACAAGGGCCACTCATAATAAAATGAGCAAAAGAGGGAAAACAAGAACATTCATAGGCACTGATCTTAAGAGCAGATTCCACTTGACAAAGTGAATAGAAATATTCTATAACTAAAATCAGTTACCTGGGAGCTTCTGAAGCGTCTTGTGAGATAGATAGGGAGGATTTGAAAGTATGATGGAGAGCAACACCAAGCTCGAAGCAGCCCGGCGACTCCGCGGCTGGTCCCTGGAGGTTGCCAGCCAGAAAATCGGCGTCCACCCCCGCACATTGCGCAGGTGGGAAACCGGAAAAAGTAAACCCCACGGTTTTCGCGTTTATAAAATCAGCGAGGTCTACGAAATGACCCCCAGCGCTCTGGGCATTGGCTCGGAGCGCCATCAGTGGTATACCCCCGACCAGAGAAAGGCAGGCCACAAAGAGAATTTGCTACTCACGCGCGTGGTTGAACCGCTGATCACTGACGAAGAGTTAGATCTTCACCTGATGGGCCTGATTCTCCAGCGTAAACTTGAGCGCAATAACCTCGATTACCGGACCTTTCAACTACAAATCCACCAGTGCATTCAGGCATACGATCAAAGCTTGCAAGCGCTCCAGGTCTCTTACTCCACCGACCCGCTACGCATCCAGGCGCTGCGCGTAGTGGCCTCGATACCGGTCGCTATGTATCTGGAAGATATCACCCGGCGTTCCCAACTGGCAGAGTCTTCCACAGATATCCTGACCTATTGTGCCAGCGCGATTACGGCTTGCTGGCACATGGACCTGCAGAGCAACCTGTCTCTAGCTCGCACACTGGTCTCCGGTTACATTATCCTACTCAGCGAGGTCTTTGCGCGCTCCGAGCCTTGCAGACCAGCAGCGGCTGAGCTGATCGCGCAGGCCTGTGTATTGCGTACAATGCTAGCCATCCAGCTCGAAGGTCCACACACCAGTGTCAGCTACTATACCAGGGCGCTAGAATTCAGCCAATTCGCGGATGGAAGCAGCGAAGAGACGAGCTTTGCTATCCACACTCACACGCTGCATGGCTATGGTCGCCAGCCGGCACGAACCCTACAAAAAATGGCAGAGTCTCTCTGGCTGCTCAGACCTGTTCCACCTTCACCAGACTTCTGCCTGGTGCGCGATTATCTGCAAAAAATGACCTCCTTCTACCAGATGCCCGACCTGGCCATGCCAGAGATGGAACAGGGCATCCAGAGTGAGCCCCCTCAGGCGTTCCACTTCCCTGGCACGATTGATTACGCCAGAACAGCCCTCAACCTTTGGGATGGTTTGACCTATCACGAACTCGACACCTATGCTCAAGTTCTGAATAGTTCGCGCACTGACAATCCCTATGAGGAACCCGTCTGTGACGGGCCTGAGGAGGTACGCGAGGAATTCCTGCACAATCGCGCCCTGGCCTCCCTACGCCTGCACGATATGGAGCAAGGCATCACCACATTACGCGCAGCCATTCCACAGGCCCTGAGCCTGGGCAACGAACAAGAACTGGTCGAGGTTCGTAAGGCATACCATATGACGCAGTTCCTCATTCCTGGCGAATCTAGCAGACCCGCGCAAGAAGTGAAGGATCTGCTCAAGAAGCACGATTGAGCGTAGAGATCGCTGATCCGCTTTAGCAAAAGCAGCGCAAACTCAAAACAGCTTCAACAACTCTAGAAAAGCCCGGCGCTAGCAGTAGTGCCAACGCCGGGCTTTTTCTGGAGACAAATGCCACCTACGACGGATCGCCAAAGATAGTGTAGTGCCAACCTTTGCGGGCCTCGCCACTGAGTTCAATCATGACGTGCTTGATCTGCGTATACTCCTCGAAGGAGTAGATCGACATATCTTTGCCAACGCCGCTCTCTTTATAGCCACCATGAGGCATCTCAGAGGTAATAGGCAGATGATCGTTGACCCAGACAGTGCCTGCCTGGATAGCACTGCTGACACGCATGGCTTTGAAAACATCGCGCGTCCAGACAGAAGCAGCGAGGCCAAAGGCGACATCGTTTGCCCTGCTCAGGGCCTCCTCTTCGGTATGGAAGCGCGATACGACAAGCACAGGTCCAAAAACCTCGTTCTGCACAATATCGGCGTCGTTGCGATCCTCAGCAATCACTGTTGGCTCAAAAAAGAAACCGCCAGGCAGACCCGCGACGGTCGCGCGTTTGCCACCGCTAAGCACATTAGCGCCTGCTCGCAGAGCCCGCTCAACAAAACCTTCGACAGTAGCGCGCTGGGTAGCGGAGATCAGTGGTCCCATATCAGTGTTTTCATGGGCAGGATTGCCCACGCGCACCTGCTTGATCTTGGCCAGGAACGAAGCCAGGAACTCGTCGTAAATACTATCCTGAACATAGATACGCGTGGCCGCTGTACAGTCCTGACCACAGTTGACCAGACCACCCACAAGCGCGCCATTAGCTGCGGCCTCGATATCAGCGTCCTCGAAGACAACAAAAGGCGCTTTCCCCCCCAGTTCCAGATGCACACGTTTGATGGTATCGGCACCAGCTCTCATGATATGCTTACCACTTTCAGTGCTACCTGTGACCGAGACCATGTTTACCTTAGGATGACTACCTAGCGCCTGGGCCACGCCAGGACCGCTGGAAATCACGTTCAAGACTCCAGCGGGCAGACCCGCCTCCAATGCGTACTCACCAAGCTTGAGAGTAGTCAGCGGAGTCTCTACAGATGGCTTGAGCACAACCGTATTACCAGCAGCAAGGGCAGGACCAATTTTCCAGGCGGCCATCATAAAAGGATAGTTCCAGGGAGCCAGCGAGGCTACAACCCCAATCGGCTCGCGCCGGATAATGCTGGTGTGCGCGCCGCTGTACTCGCTGGCGGCGCTCCCGGCCAGATGGCGAGCAGCTCCCGCGAAGAAATGCAGGTTATCAATAGAGAAAGGGATATCACTGTCACGCGCCAGCTTGATCGGCTTGCCTGCATCGAGCGATTCCAGTTCAGCCAGTTCCGCTGAATGTGACTCGATCACCTGCGCCAGCTTCTCCAGAGACGCTGCCCGCGCTCCATGCGGCAAACGTGACCAGCGCCCATCGTCAAATGCCTCGCGCGCGGCTGCTACGGCTTTTTCGACATCTTCAACACTGCTTTGCGGAACCTGGGCCACTACCTCACCTGAGGCCGGGCCAATGTTGTCTACAACCTTACCTCTGCTGCTATTGACGAGTTCTCCATTGATCAGGAGTTTGTACTCAGCCATTCCTCTTGCTCCTTTCGGGCGTGCGAAATACTTCTTGCGCAATAATCAGCTACTTTTTTCGATATTCGTAGTATATCAGAAAAATGCCTGCGAATATCTATGAGAAAGCAGGTTTTCTGTTCTGTATTTTACCATACTTCTGACTCTTCTGCTAAGCTAGCTGAGGAGGCCTTGCGCTGAACCACTACACTGCTCTTAGCGCACCACAAAAGCCAATAGCAGGTGCTTCAATCCCTGCTAAATAAGAAGTTTGTCATTCTTCTTGACCTGTGCCACTTTTTCATGTTAGAATTCTATTTAGTAAGTGATACTGTATAGTGTGAAAATAACTAGCGAAGGGAAATTATGCATAAAAAACAGGACGAGTTGGGCCGCTTCTCAGACCCTTCGTTATTGATCCTGGCTAGCCTGGCGAGTGGACCCAAGCACGGGTACGCGATGATGGAGGACATCTCCGAGTTTTGCGGAACCAGGCTGGAACCAGGCACACTATATGCTGCGCTCACCAGGCTGGAAAGACGTGGCTGGATTACGGCATTGGAAGCGGAAGATCGCCGACGCCCATATCGCATCACCGCGACTGGTGAGGTCGCTTTGCGCGAGCAGCTCAAAACGCTCCACCAGGTGGTTTCGACTGGCGAGCAACGGCTGGCACTCGGTTAGACAGGGTCTACAGAGAGGCAGGAGGACACAATGCGGCAACGACAATTCGCGCAGAAGAGTCCCGACCCTGTTCATCTCATGCTAACCGTCCTGGCCGAGCAGCCAATGCATGCCCTTGCGCTACGTGAGAAGCTTGAAGTAGCGAAAAATGCACACGTGGAGCCTGGCTCTTTTCACCGCGTTATAGTTCGTTTAGAACAGCACGGCTTGATTGAAAGCAAGCAAAACTGGGGGCGACTTCGCCTTTACCGTATTACAGTATCTGGCTTGCTTACCCTGGAAAGGATTTCTGTACAGCGTCAAAAGCAGCGTTCACGGGACATGTGGAGTCCTGGTTTTCGTAGACGAAAGGAGCGCATGATGCAACTTGTTACCTGGATGCTCCAGCTCTATCCCCGAGCGTGGCGCGAGCGCTATGCTACGGAAATGACCGCGTTACTGGAGCAACATTCTATTACCCTCTGGACTATACTCGATCTCTTATTTGGGGCACTGGACGCGCGCCTGGACCCCTACTATCATCGCGAGCGCCTTCTCATCCCACGCCTGCCCTGGCGTGGCTTGCAAAGCTCCTGGAATTTGATGATTACAGCCTTCGTAACGTTCTGGCTGACCCAGATTTTATGGGTTAGCGGAGGCGCGACGTGGGGACCGCTCTCTTTTAGCTGGCCCGTCACTGATATCACTCTGCTCCCCGGTATACTGGCCTATCTTTCACTGCCAGTTATACTTACAGCCCTGGTGGGCTGGATTGGTTGGCAAGGGGGCAAAAATGCCTGGCATCTTCTCCGTCTTCTGCCCGTTTTTCTTTTTATACAACTCTTGCTTTTCTCTCCCTGGCTCGATGGCTGGCAAAATGCTCTGCTCTGGATCGTTCTTCTCCTCGCGCTCGCATTGACGGCTAGCAATATCGGCTCGATGCTAACAGCTTTTAAACACTGGGAAAAACGTGTTAACCTGCCGCTCGCTCTTTGCACGCGGCTTCTGGCCCTGCTCTTGATCGCTGGCATGACTCTACTCTGCTTCATCAATGGCACCTGGATGCACATGTTCTGGATCTCATCCTGGAATCTCGCCCTCTCTCCATATTGGTGGTATGGCCCCGTTACCCTGACCCTTGAACTGGCTACGATGATCCTCTCAACGCTGCTTGCTTGCATCGCTCTCGTGCGCAGCCTTCTCGAACTGAAAACTTTGCATAAGAACAGCAAGCTTACGCAGGCAACTCCTCAGCAGGATTTATTGGCCCGCGCGCTCAGCGATCAACCGCCGCTAGAAGGAGACCCGGTCCTCAGCAGCGTTCAAGCGCCCGCAACACAGCATAATCAGCCATTTACGCCACAAAAAGCGCAAACGCAGCGTATCACCTGGTTGATTATTTCCCTTATCCTGCTGAGTATTTTTATTATCTCTTTTGTTGTGATTGCTAATTTTACCTACGCCTTCGACGCGCCCATTTCTAATTTCCTTGTCATCATTCTCTTGCTGTCTGGTTCCCTGGCAAGTGTATTTATTGCCTTTATTGTCGGCAAAGGCAACAGCAAAGACGCCAGTTTCTCTAAACAGCAGCCCTTATTTCAGCAGATGCAAGTAGCGCGCGAGAGGAATTGAACCCGCAATCCATCTGAAACTACAATATTTTCTCAGCCCCATTTCGGGCATTCGTATCAGCACCCTCGCTCTCCCTTGTAGCGTGGGTGCTGCTTTCTGCAGAAGCAACTCATGCTTCAGCAAGCACAGTGGACTCAGTCGTCACATGCATATCATAGCGAGCCAGTTCGCGAAAAAACGGCTCAGGCGCTACACAGACTTCGGGACCGTGGGCGCCATGGCGGATAATTTCGCCTCTGGCCAGCATGCGTCCGACAATAGCCAGCGGCGTACCAGTGTCGAGCGCGCCCGCGCTAACGCCCCAGCGGCGATAGGGCAGAACAACCACCTGATTAGTAATCTCCAGGCGTTGTCCATCTTTCTCGCCCGTAGCAATCACGCGTAACACATCACAGTCCTGCGGCTCAACCGACTCAATGGGAAAAGCCTCGACAAGCCGCGTCAGCACCTCGCGCGGCGAGACGCTCGCTCCGCGTATACTCAATGGCTCATCACTACCAAAACCAAGATCGACCAGGAATTTAAGCTTGCTCATAAAGTCGCCAGGAAAAGCAATCTTAAAATAGACGTGCCGAAGTCCCTTGCCCTGGAACGAGACAGGAAAGGTCGCGCATTCAGAATGCAGCGAGTAGACCGCCGTAGCCCGTCCAACAGGCGCGGGGAAAAATAGCACTTCCTGGCCACTCAGAGGCTGTTGAGGATACCACTGACCATCCTGGAAGACCTGGGGATCTTTGGTGAATTCGTCGAGAATCGTGCGCATAGAATATGGGGGCACCAGGGGCGCGTTGGATGGAGTAGCATCAGCACAGCCAAGTTGCACCTTAATACTCTCCACGCGCTCCAACTGATCCACAGCCATGCGGGCAAGCAGATTAGTAATACCCGGTGTACCACCCATACCCAGAACCGCTGTGATGCCTGCCGCCTCTACCTCCGCATGCATGGCCAGCAGCGTGCGCGACATATGAAAAAGGCCACCCAGGTCAGCATAATGCACCCTCTCTTTGATGCAAGCTCGCAGAATGGGCTGATTAAAGACATAATCGACCGCGCTCAGCACCACATCGGCACCACGCAGAAGCGCGCTCAGACGCTCCTCGTCATTTACATCAATCTGCCGCGCGCATAACTTGCTGCTTCCCAGGCTCTGTGCCAGTTCTCTGGCGCGCCCTGCGTGATAATCGGCGATAGTCACCTGATCAACGTCCGGGTATTCGCTCAAGGCGCGCACGGTGACGCGACCCATCGCGCCAGCACCACCAAGTACGATAATATGCATAACACCTCTGTGAACTTCGCTGTGACACTCAAGCAACCGATATATCACGCACCTGAGGGAGATCTGAGAAATCGCCCTCAACTTCCTTCATAGCCTCAAAACCGGGCAATGCCAGGCTAGAACCGGTGCGCAGTTCACGCAGCGTATCTTCCAGGCGATTAAGCACCGTGTCAATCTCTTCACGTGTAATCACCAGCGGCGGCTCAATGCGGATCACTCGCGAATTATTCAGCGTACCAGAAATCAAAACACCGCGCTTAAAGAGGCCAGAGGCCACAGCATACCCGATGTCATCGTTCACAAAATGCTGGCCGATCAACAAACCCTTGCCGGTTATCGCGGTATAGATATCGTCGTTACGCTGCGCCAGCGCTTTCAATTGCTGAATAAAGTACTCGCCCTTCTCCGCTGCTTGCTCAGGAATATGCTCCTCCAGCGTTACATTAATCGCGGCTATCGCAGCCGCGCAGGCCAGCGGATTCCCCCCGGTGGTTGAGGTGTGAATGAAAGGATTGCTATTCATCACACTCCAGATTTTCGGCGTAGACATAAACGCGCCCACCGGCATCACACCACCACCCAGAGCTTTTGCCGAGGCGATAATATCGGGCACCACCTGCCAGTTATCGACCCCCCACAGCTTGCCCGTGCGTCCCATACCAGTCTGTACTTCGTCAGCAATCAGCAAGACCTCGTACTCATCACAAATCTGGCGCAAGCGCGGCCAGAAGTCGTCGGGCGGTACAATCGCGCCAGCCTCCCCCTGCACAGGCTCCATGACTACAGCAGCGATATCGTTGCCTACCTCGCGCGCAATGCTCAGTTGCTGCTCAATAGCGGAAGCGTCACCATAAGGTACATGGTAAATGTTATTCTGAGGAGTTAATGCCGGACGCCGAAAAATGGCCTTACCAGTCAGTGAGAGCGCCCCGGCAGTCTTGCCATGGAAACCACGTACCGCGGCGATAAAGCCGCTTTTGCGCGTATAGAGCTTGGCCAGCTTCATTGCACCCTCAATTGCCTCGGTGCCACTACTCACAAAAAAGCTATAACGAATGTCGCCCGGCGTAATCTCCGCGAGCAGATGCGCCAGCATACCACGTAAAGGATCAAGCAGTTCCTGCGTTGGTAGCGGACTTTTCTGTAACTGTGCTTGTACGGCCCCCACGACTTTGGGATGCGCCCAACCCAGGTTAAACACCCCAAAACCGCCCAGACAGTCAATGTATTCCCGGCCTAGCACATCCCTGAAGGTCGCGCCTTGCCCGGTCCATTCAACTGCCGCGTAATCTCCTGCCTCCGCGACTGACTTACGATACTCGATGAAACCACTATTGTAGTACTGAGCAAAGTTGTTGACGGTGGTTTCAATCAACCATTCAGTCTCGCTCTTTCCCAACTGCTGTTTCTGTACAATATCGAGATAACGCTGAGAATCGTTGAGGGCCTTGAGTAAACCATCGGTACTCATAAAAATCCTTTCTGTTTCGCGGCCTGTTAGAAAAACACATCCACCTCTCGGCCCGCCTACCGAGAAGACACAGCGACGACTGATCTGAAAAAGCTGATGCGCACTGGCTTGTGAATATGGTGAAGCGACCTATCTTTACGGATAAAGGCTTCAGATGCAAAGATACAAAGATGGCGTGTACGTGTAGTGTGAAAAGGAGGTTCTCATCCACTCTCCGCGCTTGCCTGATACCAGGAAGATTCAGGAGAGCCAGCACGTGAGAGGCAAGTATGGCAGATTTAAGCACACACTAACACATTCCGCCTGCTCTAACCTGGAAGGATGAGAAGCTGAAAAGGGGAGCTCAAGGGTAACAAGTAGAAAGATGAAAGCCCCGAAAGACGTAGAATTTCGGGATATAACGTCCTCTTTTTTTACCAGAAGTGTCGATAACTCGCACAAAAATGCTCAATTTCCAGCTAGCAGCTACGAATTTCGCATTGCCAACTCTGATGGAGACGTATTCTATTCACAGTATAGCTTATTATGCGGGGAAAAGGCAAGGCCCCGCATCTTCTCAATTTCGACTTGCACTAATAAGCTTTCGCGAAACGCGACTCCAGGAAACGGGCAAGCAACGCCAGGGAGAAACAGATCACCAGGTAGTAAAGCGCGCCGAAAATATAAATGAAAATCTTGATGCTGGCATTGCCCTGAGGAAACGAGAGTGAGCCGATCTCCTGTTCCAATTCGGTCACGCCCAGCACGGATAACAGGGCGCTATCCTGAATGAGCGTAATGAAATAGTTGGTAAACGGCGGCAATGTAATCCTGAAGGCCTGTGGCAAAATTATACGGCGCATGGTCTGACCCGCATCGAATCCCAGGCTTAAAGCAGCTTCCGACTGACCACGCTCTACCGACTGAATACCTGAGCGAAAGACCTCGGTCAAATAGGCCCCATAGTTAAAACTCAGGCCTATAATTCCCCAGAAAAAGGCATTGAAAAGCGACTGGTCAACACCCGCTACCAGGCTATTGCTTTGCAAAAGCGTCATAAAACTATACACCAGAGAATATGGATCATGGTTGCTTGCCTGAAAAAGCTGAGAGACGCCAAAGTACCAGAATAGCAGTTGTACCAGGATGGGCGTCCCACGAATCACCTCAACATAGAGAGTAGCCAACCAGCGCAAAGGCGCGAAGCGCGCCATACGTCCCAGCGCACCAATGAAGCCAAAAATCGTGGCCAGAACCATACTACTCAATGAAAGCAGCAGCGTCGTCCCTGTTCTCTGAAGTAAAATAGGCGCCCAGATAATCATCGAGAGTTTGCCAGAAAGGCTCGCAATTAATGGCGTTGAAAGATAATAGTAGATATAATACGCCAGACCAGCCACAGCCAGCAACAGGAGTAAGTAAAATAGATAATCAAGAATGACTAGCCAGCGCCGTGGCTTAGGCGCAAAATCTGACTGAGCTACCGTTTGTTCCATAATTGACTCCTTCCAGGAAAGCTAAAGCGCCGCGCGCAAACGCTGCTCAAAAAATCTGGCAATGTAGGAGATTGGCACACTCATCGCGAGATAGAGGATGAGAGCCAGGATATACAAAGGCACTGTATTGCTGCTGCTTACAAAGGTCGCGCGCAAAAGGATGGAGGTTAACTCTGTGCCGGAAATGACGCTGACGATAGCAGAGTCTTTCAACATATAAATAAAGTCGTTGACAAAAGGAGGAATCATCAATGGGACGGCCTGAGGAAAGACAATACGCCAGAAATTCTGGCCAACAGAAAGGCCGAGCGAATAGGCCGCCTCCGTCTGCCCTCGTTCCACCGAGAGAAAACCTGCACGAAAAACCTCAGACTCATAGGCCGCGTAGTTTAAAGCCAGGCAAACAATACCTGCCACCCAGGCATTATCATAGCCGGCCAGGTTAAATTGCACGAGAAACGCGCCCACACCGTAGTACATCAGAAAAATCTGCGTAATAATTGGCGTCCCTCGAAAAACCTCGATAAAAATACGCGCCGGCGTGCTCAGCCAGGTAAAGCGCGAATTCTTCATGACACAGAGCAACAAACCCAGAAGCAAAGCCAGCGGAAAAGAGGCAACGCAATAAATGAGCGTATCCAGCGCGCCAATTAGAAATGGCTGCCACCAGCGTTGAATCAAGTCCATAGACAAACCCTCGCATTCACACGTATGAATACATAATGGAGATGGGACAGAAAATGACGTTTCCATCATCTTCCGTCCACGATCTCCTAATAGCGCAATCCGTCAAGTTAGCTCCCAGGTCCACCGTCTGCCGCCTGGACACGAAGAGCACAGCTAGCCTTTCTAGCGTTCCTGCTGCTGAAAACGATCCCCTGAGCACTGTGCATGGCATGGCAAGGCGGCAAGGGCATGCGATGATTGGTAAAAATCAAGCCTTTTGCTTACTGAATGCCAATGGCTGCTTGCTGATCGTTCCACAGAGACCACTTCTGATAGATCTGCTTGAAAGTGCCATTCTTCTTCATAGCACTAATCGCGGCATTGATTTCAGGCAACAGTTGCTTAGCGAGGGTACTGGTCTTATTAAAACCCACAACATAAACATCAGGATACAACGGCTTACCAAGGAGCTTCAGGCTGGAATTGGCAGTAGCGCCGGGACCGGCACCCTGCACATAATACGCGACAATTGGTACATCCACCATAGCTGCGTCAATTTTTTTCTGCACCACGTCGTCAAACGGCTCATTACCCGTATACAGTTTAGTAGTGATTTTGGAGTCTGCCTGCAAATATGTCGCGGCCTTATAGCCATCGCCAGTGCCCACTTTGTAACCCTCCAACGCAGAAAGGGCCACAACACTGTTCGCGTCGTACTGAGAAAAACGCGTATCGTCCGTGCGCACGACGATTTGCTGACCATAGCGGTAGTAGGGATCAGAAAAGAGCTGCGTTTTCAGGCGCTCTTCAGTGATTTCCCAACCGTTCATTACCATGTCGAAATTATTCGCTGCCAGCGCCTGATCGAGTTCGCCGTAGCAGGTTTCGATCATTTTTTGTGTGACGCCCATCAATTTACCCATAGCCACAGCAATCTCTACCTCGAAACCGACCAGGTTGCTGGGGTTAGCTGGATCTTGGAAAACGTAAGGAGCGCCAGACACATAATCGGCTCCCCATTGTAAGATACCGGGTTTCTTAAGACCAGTATTGCCAATCGGCGTCACTCCAGACGCAGGGGTAGAGACGGTTGTGCTGGTCGTTGAAACGTTGCCACCACAGGCCGCTAGAAGTAATTCAAACGCTCCACCAGCTAGAACAAGGCCACCAGTATTTCTCAAAAATGTGCGCCTGTTAAGTTCAGAATCCATGGTGTTCTCTTGCCTTTCTATCAAGCTTCCCGGATAAATATGTCAAGGCAAAGTCGAGAGCACACGCTCCAGGAATAAACGAGTGCGCTCTTGTGTGGGATTGCGAAATAACTCTTCCGGGTCGCCCTGTTCAACAATTACCCCATCGGAAATAAAAACAACCCGGTCAGAAACGTCGCGCGCGAATTGCATCTCGTGAGTCACCACCACCATGGTGCTTCCCTCGTATGCAAGATCGCGCATAACCTTAAGCACTTCGCCTACCAACTCAGGGTCCAGCGCGGATGTAGGTTCGTCAAATAACAACGCGCGCGGCTGCATGGCTAACGCGCGCGCAATTGCGACACGCTGCTTTTGTCCACCTGAAAGACGATTAGGATAGGCATCGCGTTTCTCTACAAGACCCACTTTGGCCAACAAGCTCTCCCCTAGAGCAATAGCCTGATCTTTAGGCATCTTGCGCACCAGCAATGGAGCCTGGATAACATTCTGCAAGACAGTCATATGAGGAAAAAGATTAAAGTTCTGGAAAACCATGCCCAATTCGGTGCGAATCGGGATAAGCTGTTTGATGGAGAGCCGCGGATCAAGGCGGTGACCATGAATGAGGATTTCGCCACTTGTATACTTTTCCAGACCATTCAAACAGCGTATAAGCGTGCTCTTCCCAGAACCGCTGGGGCCAATCAACGCGACCACTTCGCGCTTATGCACCTCAAAATCAACATCTTTCAGGACGTGCTTATCGCCGAAATATTTGTTGACTTTCGAGGCACTGATCAGCACCTCCTCCTCGACACTGTTTCCATTCGTTGCCTGCGTCAACTCGCCACTTTGAGGCAAATAACCGCGCGCTTCCTGCGGAAATCTCTGATTGGAGTCCATGCATCACTCCTTTGCAATCACTATCAGTCGGGTACAAGATAGGCAAAACCAACAGTACGGCAGCTTTGGGTTTGCCTACAGTATATTCATCAATATATAAGCTGTCAAGCTGCTTGCATAAAAATTTCTGCCTTCTCCTTCGTTTCTCTAAAAAAGAGAGCGTTTTTATTACGATCTTAAGACAAAAAAGCTCTTTTTCTCACGATTTTAGTAAGAAACCCATGCCTCCACACTTCCGGTGCTATACTAATGCGTGTAGCAAATGGCGCGCCAGGGCCTGATAGCCATGCTATTCACTGCGCACTCTATATTTTTTTCGCAACAGGTGGGTTTTTATGCCAGTTTACCAGACAAAGCTTACAAATATCTATTATGATGTTTTTCTGCCAAATTTCATGATTCAGACTACATCTCCCCCAGAAAGGCTATTGCTCGTTCACGGTTTTGCAGGTACACCTGCAAGCGACTTTGCTGAGCAATTGCCTACCTTCCGCCAGGAGTATAGCGTTCTAGCCCCTCATCTCCATGGATATGGTCACTCGACACCGCGCCAGAGCTATACACCACGCTACTATCACGAGGATGTAGAGGATCTGGTTACGCTGCTTGACGCCCTGGAGTTTGAACGCGTGCAGGTAGTAGGCTTTAGCGATGGCGCGATTGTTAGCTTGCTCCTGGCAGCTCTCTACCCGGCCCGCGTCAAAGCAGTGGCCGTGCTGGGTGCCCAGCCAACGATTAACGCTGAGAATGTCGCTGGTATCCGTCGCTGGTTGCTTGAGGCACCGATCTCGCCGGAGTGGCAACGTCAATTGGCGGAACTCCACGGCGAGCCATACTGGCGCTCCCTGCCAGCAATGTATGTCGCGGCCCAGGAAGCATTGCTCGCGCATGGCGGTGTGCTGATCAGCGACGCGGAACTGGCCGCGATTGCCTGTCCTACACTGATCATGCATGGTACACGCGACCGCATTGTGCCTGTGGAATACGCGCATATCCTGCAGCAGAAAATTCACCATTCACGCCTGCATCTCTTTGAGGCTGGTCATCCCGCGCATTTACGCTATCCAGTAGAATATACACAGTTGGTGCTGGAATTTTTACGCCAGGCATAGACGCGCAGCAAAATCGAGAGCGTAAAACGCTACGAGCTTGCTGCTAGCAGGACAGAAGCGGAACTGGCTGATTTTTTCATAGCAGGCCGGCATCAGCGGGCGGCTCGATGCGCGCGCAGACCGCGCAGGCGCAGCATGCCTTTGTCCTTGCGCACTTTCGAGCGCAAGCTGGTAAAAAGCAGTAAACCAAGCAGCAAAGTAGAAGCACATCCATCAGCGGCCACGCTCAGGGGAATAGCCAGAATACGCTGAGAAGCAGAAAAAAGCAGAAAAAAGATGCATAGCCCGCCAATATGAACGAGCAGAGCAATAGCACAGGCAATCAGCGGGAGCACTGCATTTTTCATCGCATAGAAGGTCAGACTAAGCAGTGAGGAGAGCGCCTGAAATGGCAGGGCAATTGCATACCCTAACAGCGCCAGGTAAGTTACGGAAGAAGAATGCGCGTCAAATGCCCCGTGCTGGAAAAGTAAGTGAATCACTGGACGCCCCAACAGACCCAGGAAGAGCGCCGCCAGCAGACTAAAAACCAGCGAGGCGCCCAGAACCTTGCTAAAGGTCTGGCGCAGGCGCACATATTTCTGGGCTGTGGCCAGGGTGGTCAGTTGAGGCATCGATGCCTGTCCCACTGCCTGAGCCACCAGAGCCAGCGGCAACGCAAAGAGCATACTGGCATTGCGCGTAGCTGCCAGGCTGGCGGTGTCAGGCAGAAATGAGAGAAAAGCGGTATCAACGATCGGCGTAACCGAGGCAATGCCCACAGCGATGACATTCGGAATCAGCAGGAGCAAGACCTCGCGCAGGGCAGGGTGCTTGATCTGCCAGGTAAAGCTGTAACGCGCTCCTTGCTTTATCAGAGCCGGCACCATTACGAACACCTGGAGAAATGCAGCTACCAGGATACCACCTGTTGGCCCATATATCCCAACTCCGCGCACCAGAAAAGAGACGCCCAGACCACCTATCAGGCCGACATTATAAATCGCAAAAGACAGCGCAGGCAGGAGAAATTGGCGTTTACTATTCAAGATCGCGGTAATCACTGTGCCCAAACCCAGTATCAGCGGCTGGAGCAGCATTATACGCGTGAGATTTGTGGTCAACGCCTGTGCCGCTGGCGAATAGCCAGGCACCAACCAGTTCGCCACAAAAGCAGGAGCAAATAACTCGCCAATCAGCACCAGCAAAGTTAGCGCTACCAGCAAAATATTAAAGACCAGGCTTGTCAGACGCCAGATTTCGCCGTGGTCATGGTTTTTTTCATAGGAGAGAAAGACGGGAATAAAGGCGTGAATCAGCGCTCCTCCAGCTACCAGATCAAAAAGCGTTTCTGGCAGATAGGCTGCGGCATAATAGGCGTTAGCTGCGATGCCAGTGCCAAACAGCATATTGAACAGCACCTGACGTACTACGCCTAAAGCGCGAGAAGTCATAAATGCCAGAATTAGCAGCAGAGCAGCTTCAGTAATGCTAAAACGCCGCAGAGTCAGCGCTCCAGAACCGGGCAAGAAACTCTGTAGACGAAAACGGAAGGATTTGCTCAGCCAGCGACGCTGTGGTCGTATGATCGTCAGGCTCGGCAGTGGCGATAGCTCTACTGGAGCAACCGTTGTCACCTCTACTGAATTCTCTTGAGAATGCTCGCTGTTAATAATTCGCCTCTTTCCCTTTTCAACACTTGCCAGATATCTGCCTCAGCCACTGAGGACATAGCATAACTGGGATTATAGCAGGTATAGCCAGGAAGTTTCTAGCAATGCACTAAAAAGTACTGCATGCATATAGAGTAAGCAAGCAAGCAAAGAATTATAGCGCGAATATTGCGCTGCTTCTCAGCAAATAAACGCCTCACTGGCACTTATTCTGGCATACGCACCAGCCTCAACACCTGACCAGGCAGACAGACAGAATATTGCATGATCCTATCCGATGGTCGCGCTTATTTGCGAGCAAAGCAAAGCCAGACCACGGCTTGCAGGCCGCGGTCTGGCTTTTTCCTGAAATGTTTGTATCCTTGCCAAAAGAAGAAGGTTGGTAGTCCATTGCCAACCTTCTACTTTGAGTATTTACTATATTACGCCTGAGCTTGAGTGGCGCTCTTGGGGCGACGGCGGCTAATCGAGCCACCTTTACGCCCGGCAGCCTGGGCCTCTTCGCTTGTCCATTTATGAGCTGTACCCATAGCATGTGCAGCTTTTCCACCCTTGCTGGCAATCTCGCGCTTCTTCTCAGGACTCATCGAGGCAAATCCGCGCCCACGACCCTTATTTGTCTGCATGTTTCCACTCTCTTTCTCTTCAGTCTAGTAGAAGTTATCTGGTCTCTGCAGATACATGATAAATTTGCATGGTATCCATCATAAAAACAGTTACCATACAGCCATGTATCCTTCCTCTGTCTAAAGGATAACAGCCTGATCCATAAAAGTACAAGTCAACAATAAAAAACTCAGCTTTTTTTAATCTTCCCTCTTACATTTCTAAGTTTTTGTCACTCGATCCGCTTGTAAAGAGCCTGAAAAGCCGTTTAAAAGAACATCAGATACTATAAATAATTCTTAAAACGAGCGATGTTTTTCGATATTTACAGTATAGTAAGCCTGAAAAGCACAGATTTTTCAGGCTTACTATACTGTAAAACTTCTTTTTTTTGCAGTACGCCTCTGATCTTTAAGGATATGTCAGGCAAAAAAATACTTGCTGCTCTTATTTGCATGAAAAATTCACATTTGTACCAATTCACTTATAATTCGTATAATATCATCAATATCAAAGGGCTTGAGCAAGAGGGTAACATGCAAACGTTGCAGGTCCTGGTTGTCAACCATAACAGAGGCTGTCATCAAAATAATTGGGAAAAATTCCAGGGAGGGAGCCATACGGATCTGTTCGATAACGTCCAGACCGGAGATAGATTGTGCGAGATGCAGATCGATCATGAGCAGATCGGGACGGACAATGTCCGACTGCTGCTCATTTACGTGCAAGCCTGCCAGACACTCTTCAACGCTAGTGTAGAGCGTTATATCATATCCTTCACCCTGCAACAGGAGCCGCAACATCTCTTGAATTGCCAGATCATCTTCAAACAAACCTATAAGCAAATGTCCACTCCTACCTTTTTTGATCTTCATGAGTGAATCGTCCTGGCTACAAAAACGAGATGCTTGCTAGCGTTGCGCGAGAAGATTCTCTGCTGGCCAGGCCTGCTCAAGGCAACGGCAAGGTATGCATCTGCCTTAGCGTTGCGGATGCCTCGGCCTCTCTGGGCGCAACCGCTGGTAAGGTTATTGTAACATTTGTCCCACGTCCCTCACAACTGTCTACCTCGATAGTTCCTCCCATGGCCTCAATTAGCTGGTGGGTAATATACAAACCCAGTCCTGTCCCTGGAATGCGCGAACTCGTAGCCTGCCCCAGGCGCTCAAAGGGTTGAAACAGGCGCGCGGAGTAGCCAGGCGGAATACCCATACCCCTATCGCGCACGACGATATGAACGCGTGCTTGCTCCTGGCCACGCTGACGAGTCGCGCCGTCCTGGGCCTCCAGAAGTCCGGCTTCTAGAGCTACCCGACCTCCCTGGGGAGAATATTTGATGGCGTTCTCAACGACATTCATCAAAACCTGTTGCAGGCGTTCAGCATCTACAAGCAGAGGTGGCAACTGCGCCGAGAGCCGGCATTCCAATTGATATTTGCCTGGCTCTCGCTGGTCAGCGCGCAGTTGCCCAAGTTGGACCACGCGCCGACAAAGCGCACCGACATCGACAACACGCGGGCGTAACATAAGTTTGCCACGCTGAAGACGCGCCATATCCAGCAAGTCGTTAATAAGCAATTCCAGTAAATCAGTCTGCTCTATAACGGCAGCCAGATAATGACGTTGGCGCTCAAGGGTAAGCGTTGGATCTAGCCCTTCACCAGTTCCTCCATAAGCCTGGAGCAGTCCCGCATATCCCTTGATGATGCTCAGAGGCGCGCGCAACTCATGGCCAACGACAGAGACAATTTCACTCGGCCCAAACTGGTCCTGCGCGAGCACCGGACTCTCCCGCTCATATGCCGCATGTGCCAGTGCCTGGAACGAGGCGCGCTCAATCCCTCTGGCAAGCTCCCACAAGGCACGCTCCAGATTTGCCCCATGCATCGACACATAAGCATACACCAGGCACTCCTCGCCCGGACCAAATTTCTCCGCGCACTCGTCGGCAAGCAAAAACGTGCCAAGCGTTCCCGCGGAGCGTTCCAGAGGCAGGGCCGCGATGCTCCGCAACTGCCAGCGTTTCGCCAGGCGACCATCAATCTCCAATGTCTGCATGCCCCCGCTCTGGATAGCCAGATCGCAGGCAGCCAGGACTGGCTCCTCCATGCGCAGACCAGCCAGGCGCACACGCGTAGCGGAAATGTCTCCACGGAAGAACACAGGCCAGGAACTCTCTGGCACCATATCCAGCAGGGGATGTCTCAACGTTTGATCAGCACAACCTGGTATAAAATAAGCGACCTGACATTCTAGCAACTGGCGGCATTGCTCCAGCAGAGCCTGTATACGCGCTTCTCTCACCATCCCACCTTTTTCTCAACAACAAGCACACATCCCTTTCCACCAGTATACCTCCCATTTCCAAAACACAGGCGTCTATTTTCATACCTCCATTGGCAAACTTCTATACTAAAAACAAGCTATTGATAGGTAACGGCAATATAACCGCTATTGGTAGTTATACTCACAAAAGCCTGAGGCCCATTTCCCGAAGCAAGAGGAATATTGGTATAGAAACCGCCGCTTTTGCTCATAATCTGCGTATGTATGGTAGTTCCGTGAGGTAGAGAAAGATCGATAGCGCCACTATCGGTCGTAAACTGATAATTTCCCTGCGGGTCCAATGAGCCAGTATAAGCGATTGTGCCATTACCACCCGTTACGATAGTTACCCTCCCGCTAAGATTGACCTGATTCAGAGTAATCATGCCAGTTGAAGAGGTAATGCTTGTACTATCTACATTTCCCTGTTTCAGAGCAATATTACCGGAATTAGTGTTCAACGAAGATCCCTTACGCAACGTATCGTTATTAAGCGTAATCTGGCCACTATTGGTCTGCGCGGTCAAGAGACCAGAAAAGCCATCGATCTCAAGAGTGTTCACACCTCCACTGAGATGCAGGACCATATTCTGTGGAACAGAGATTGTTATGTCCGCATTATCATTCGAAACAAGCACCATTTTCTGAGCCTCATAGCTCATCTGAGGTGAAGAGCCACCCCCAGTTGTGACCAGAACATCTTGAGTGCTGTCGTTGTTTATCTGAACAGTAATATTACTAGAGAGATCACTTACGTCCAGTTCTGTAGCGCCCTGCAAAGCATATGTGTATGTCGAAATCTGAGGCTGCTGTTGCGAAACAGGACCCGAATCAGGAGGAGCATAGCCATCTCCAGCAAAAGAATGAGATAGCGGACTGATCAGGAAAATAGCTATTATCGCTACGACGACCCAGATCCACCAACCCCCTCTGCGCCCACGATCACGCATAACACTCACGGGGCCATACGCTGCCTGCTGGACTGGGACTGGGACTGGCTGGCTGGGCGGCGGGCTGACAGGTTGGTGCCCTGACCACAAATCCTGGTATCCCTGCACGTTGCCTGAAAAATTACCTGACTGAGGCACGTTCTGCATATGGATATCCAGCGCTCCGGCGACAGGCATTGACGTATTCGCTACAGTCTTGCCTGTTGGCGTTGACAGAGACCCCGTTGGTTGCCAATCAGGGTCGGCAAATTGCATCTCCTGCTCGTTTATCATCCTGTTTCTCCAGGTTATACTTACAGTTCGTCAGTTAGAGTAGATACGAACCATGGCAGAGAAGAGTTCCAAAAATCCGCTTGTCTCAGGACTTTTAGCAAAGTATGCAGTTCTCTGCGGATTACATATGCACATACAATTTCCCTGATAAGAACCGGGAAGCGTTTTCAGCGCATTTGTATACTATAAGTGGGAAGCATCTATAACCCAAAAGTACAGAATGCTCTCTTCTGCCAAATCTCAACAAGAAAGATCTTTGATAAGGGACTGATACGATGAATATGCTGGTGGGGAGGACCCTCGGTGGGTATCGTTTACAAAGGCTCATCGAAAGTGGTGGCATGGGGGATATTTATCTGGCTCAGCATACCCGCATTGCCCGGAAAGTAGCCATTAAAGTTATTTGCGGTGACCTGCGAGCGGTGCCCGATACGCCTGAGGGAAAACAGGCCGCGGCTCGCTTTGAGCGAGAAGCTAGAGCAGTGGCGGAACTGGATCACGACCATATTTTACCACTCTACCATTTCGGCGATGAGATGTTTGAAGCCGATACGTTACCTATTACCTATCTAGTTATGCCTTATTTGTCTGAAGGTTCACTCTGGAACTGGCTGCAAAAACGTACCCAGTACCTGGGCTTTTCCTGGCCTATTTCCGCTGAGGAGGCGGGCTATTACCTGCTACAAGCGGCAGCCGGGCTACAATGTGCTCATGACCACGGGATCATTCATCGTGACATTAAGCCAACAAACTTTCTACTGCGCGTGGAACGCAACACGCCAAAACCCAGTCAGGGGTCGAATCTGGCAAAAATTTTCCCGCAGGGACGGCCCCATTTGCTGCTGGCGGATTTTGGTCTGGCGGCGTTCTATCGTACAGGACGTTCGCTGCATCGCTCTGTTGGCACGCCCCTTTATATGGCCCCGGAGCAATTTGATGATCCCTCCCTGGCTACGTCGGTACATGTCGGGCCAGCAGCTGACCAGTACGCGCTGGCCGTGATGATTTATCAGTTGCTGACCGGGCGCGCTGTCTTTGAGGGTACTGCGGCCCAATTGCTCCATCATCATCATCACACGCCGCCAACACCGCCAAGCATACTTAATCCGTTGCTGCCCAGAGAATTAGATGTAGTGTTTCTCAAAGCGCTGGCCAAGAAGCCAGAGCAACGCTATCCTAACATTCTTGGCTTTGCTCATGCGTATGAGGCAACACTACAGGAGATTTTGCATGCTCAATCCGCTCAGCAACGCTCCAGGAACCGGCGGACTACAGAGGATCAAACGGAGTTAAAGACAGCTGTACCGCTGGCCATTCCACGTCGTGAATTGTCAACGCTTCCACTGGCAACTGTTCCTAAACCAGCTGTGCCACGTCGGACACCCCAGCTGGTAGCCATCCCTTCCAGAGCGCCAGTCGTAACCCTGGAGGCGGAGAAACCACGCCAGCGCACTCCACAGGAGCAGCCAGATGCAAAGCCAGAGTTAGAACTGCTCGCGACTATCTCGTTACGCAAATTTTCTGGCCTGAGCCGGTACTTGCCGAACCTCGATCTGCCGGCTTTCCCGGCACTCGCCTTCCTCCACAACCGACGCCTGATCCTGGCGCTGTTGCTCCTGGCTCTGATTGTCCTGTGTGGATTGATCGGCTGGCTCTTGCTCGCCAGTCACGGTTATGGAGGAGGAAGTACGGCCTCGCTATAGTAGAGCTGATATAGCTGGCACAATAGGTAACACAACGTAGGACGGGTGCTCGCTATCATGCAAGATGCTCTGCCGGGCGGGCACCAGTTCAGTATCAACTCCAAAGGCATTGCCAGTATTCGGATTGCGATCCCAGCGTGGGAAAGAACTGCTGGTGATATCCAGGCGAATACGATGGCCGACCTTGAAGAGATTACTGGTAGACCAGAGGTCGATCTCGTATTCGTAGGCCTTGCCAGCTTCGAGCAAACTCGGCGCTTCGCCCTTAGCAAAATGGCGATAACGCGCGCGAATTATTCCGTCTGTCAGATTCTGAGCATAGCCATCGGGATAAACATCAACAAGGCGAGCGACAAAATCAGTATCGGGCACACTGGATATAGCCCACAGGGAGACTTTGATAGGTCCAGTGACTTCTATGTCAGTCGTCAAAAGCTCGCTAGAATATACCAGCACATCCGCGCGGCTCTCGATAGGGCGTTGATCGTACGGACCCGCTTTATATTCAGGTGTCATTAAGAGGGCACCGCCATGCGTAGGTACAGGATTGACTGGATTATAAAGATAGCTATCGGGAGCTTCCTCTGCTTCTTCAGGAGCGTAGATGCTTAATCTGCCACTACCCTCCAGGCTGTTGGCGTACCCATCGCTATGCAGATAGTAACGAGTTTCTAGAGCTCGTGCCAGCGGCCACTCGTATTCATCGCGCCAGACATTCGCGCCCATGATAAAGAGTTTGATGGGTGCTTCATTAAGCATGCCTGTGTCAATACCCTTGAGCCAATGATCAAACCAGCGCAGTTGCATACTGACAAAATCCATCTTGAGGTCAATGAAAGCTGCGCTTGATCCAAAGCCAAAATTGAGATCACCAACTGAATTGGTGGCCCCACCATGAGTCCAGGGACCGATAATCAGCTTGCTCTGACGCGCCTCTGGCGTGCTTGCCTCCTCGCGCATCAACTGGAAATTCGCGATAGTATCCTGCAAAAAGATGTCGTACCAACCACCGCCATTGAGAGTAGGCACAGTGACTTTTTGATGCTGGCCAAGAATCTGGAGCCGACGCACCGGATCAAAATCACGCTCCATTGGATGATCATACGTATCAAAAAAGGCGGGAGCTATATCTTGCTGCTTGAGTGGAGCAAATTCTCTTAAGGGCAACGAGGCATAGCCTGTTGTGCCCAGGGCATCAATTTCTTTTACCAATTGATAAATTGCTGATCCCAGCGCCTGTGGATTGTCCCGATGGCGACGCAGCAACAAGTCCAGCCCCATTTGTAACTGCCACGCGCCTGCCGTACCCAGTTCTTGAGCACCGCCGCGATAGAGCAAACCATTCAAAGGATCATTCCAGGTCTGGAAAGGAATCAACGCTTTGAGAGCTGACGGCTGATGAATGGCCGCAGACCACTGAGTAAAACCAAAGTAAGAGGCACCATACATACCGACCTGGCCATCGCTGTAGGGCAGTTGCGCGGCCCAGGCAATCGTATCCACACCATCCTCTGCCTCGTTGACAAAAGGCGTCCACTCACCCTCAGAGGCCATACGCCCGCGCGTGTCCTGCACAATAACAACGTAACCACGGCGCGCGACCTGGGCAGGGTCCATCAGTGCGGAACCGAGGGGCAAATCCTTGCCATACGGTAAACGTGTAAGCAGGACTGGCCAGCGACCCTCACCAGCCGGACGGAAGACGTTTGCCCGCAACGTTACACCATCGCGCATCTTCGCGGGTACATCATAATCGACAACAACCTGTTGACTCTGTTGCATTACCATTGAAAAAGTCCTCTGTTTCTATGCTCCAGTGAATTCCTGAGGAGAAGATATTGCTTCAAGTCTTATCTTACAATGTTATATAGCAACGATGCAATTCTTAAAATACCCTCCCTTGACACATGCCGAAAGCATTGGCTATATTTGATTCAATTAGCGGCAGCACGGGTTTAACTGGTCAGAGAAAGAGGAATTTTATGCGTCATGGCGAACCTTTAGACGGTGAAAAAACGATGCAAATCGTGCATCGGATTGCTCGTGTGCTGCATGCTTTCGGCCAGCATGGCCAGGGTCCACTGGGCATTACCGATCTGGCGAGCACTACTGGCCTGCCTAAATCAACCATTCATCGCCTGGTGACCGCTCTGGTCAGCGAAGGGTTGCTTATTCAGGACGAGGATAGCCATAAATATGCACTGAGCCTGCGTATCACAGCACTAAGCGCCAGTATTTTAGGCGCGCATGTAGTACGCAAAGCGGCCAGGCCTATCTTGATGGAAATGCGCGATCTAACGCGCGAATCCGTTCACCTGGCTGTACTGGAAGGAATGGAGGCAGTGATTATTGACACTGAAGATTCGTATTTTTTCGTACGTACCGTCAATGTACCGGGACAATATCTGCCAGCACACGCGGTCTCCACTGGCAAGGTGCTTCTGGCCTACCAATGGGAACCGCGCTTGCGCGAAGTCATATCTCATACTACACTCGCGCGCTACACTGCTCAGACGATCACTGATCCCCGCCTCTTACTGGAAGAACTACTCAAGGTGCGCGCACAGGGTTATGCCATCTCCACCAGTGAACTGGAGGAGAGCGTCGAAGCGGTAGCGGCCCCCATTTTTGATCACTCGAACAATGTCGTAGCCGCCGTCTCGATCAGCGGTCCCCACGAACGCTGTCAGCCTAAACGCGGCGAATTGATCTCAGCAGTTACACATGGGGGACAGCAGATTTCACAGGCACTACGTTATGTTGGTTGGAACTGAGTAGTTCATACAAGAAAAAGCCTCAATGAAAGGGCGCGTTTGTTATTACCAATTTTACTAACCATCAGCTTATATTCGCCAGAAATGTGCCAGAAATGGCCTCTCTCTTCGTTGAAGATAGTGAGGATATTGAACAAAGGAAGGTTGATAAATCTCAAGCGCGATGAACCGCGAAAAAAAAATCTACTTACGACAACTTATTTCTATTTCAGTAGTTCGTACCCAGTCACTATACCATCGTGGTGAGGCTTTAGTGCATATGTCGATGAAGAGGAGTCCCATGCCAGAAGAGCTGTTTGACCAGCAAGCAAGCGCATATCTCGTAATGAAACAGGGTCCACAAATGGGCAAACGCGTGGAGCTCTGGAAAGATGTCACTACAATTGGGCGTAGCCGCGAATGCGATATCTTTTTGGAAGACCTGAGCGCGCATCGCAAGCAGGCCAGCATTTTGCGCACCACGCAAGGCTATTTATTGCGTGACGATCACGGAAGCGGGGACAGTCTTGTCAACGAACAGCCTGTCACCAGCCATTTGCTAGTCGATGGGGATGTGCTCTGTTTCGGTAATACACGCCTGACGTTCTATGGACACGAGGGTACGCGTCCCTTTCAACTGGCCTCGTCACGCGGTCAGGAACGCAAGCTTCTACGCAAGACAGATCCCGATACCAGTTCCATCGCTAAACTGGACCTGGCCAATCAGCGTGGCGCACTCGGCACCTATGATCTACGCGAAACAGAAACGACGATTGGACGCAGCCGCGAATGCAATATTTTCCTGGAAGATCTGGCGGTCAGCCGCTTACATGCTACCATTCGCCAGATCGCTGATGGCGGCTATGAGATTGAGGATCGTGGCTCGGCTACAGGAACATTTGTCAATAATATGCGTATTACGCGTTACCGCTTGATTGAAGGCGATGTTGTGCAGATTGGTGCCAGCCAGCTCAAGTTCCGGCGAACTACGTAGCCAGCAAATTTTGCAATGCTTGCGTGCGGGAAGTATAGAGATCACGTTCCAAGCCATCAGTCTGCCGCAACAATGGCGCGTAGGGTTGTGTACGCTGAATAAAGTCGTATACCTCGCGAGGTAGATCATCAAGTCTGCCTTCTGCGCGTGCCCTGGTCGATGAGATCTCCCGGTAGCGCTCCTCCAGAGGGATTGGGCGAATAAACCCGGCAAAAGGACGATTCTCAGCACGCGCCAGTAATGCTTGTAGTTCGCGTGCGCCATCACCTCCACGCGGAGCAACCAGCAAGCGCGCGAGTGCGAATAGCTCGCGCAACGCAGTATCACGCTCTGTATAGTAGCGCGGATCGAGAATCTGTAGAATCTTGTCAAAGCCTACCAGGAAAGAGAGCCGTTGTACCTGGGGAAAAGCCGCGCGAATACCCTGGGCCTGCTCAACATAGAGTCCACGATTAAATAACACAATGCCCGCGTGCCTGACATACCCTGCCAGCACCCCTTCTAGCAGCCCCACCCGATCCAATAATGTCATCCGTTCCACCGTCTCCTTGTCGATAATCTGTTTGCTCAACGCTATGTATACCCGCCAGTGCCCACCATCATGCCGCTCCGCGAGGTCTCGCGCCGAGCGCAGCATCGCCAGATGCGCTAGTGTGGGCGGATTAAACGAACCAGGAAAAACAATGATGTCCCCGCGCAGTTCCCGTCGTTCAGACGCAACCACTGCCCACGGTTCTGCGCGTAAATCCAGGCGAGCTAGCAAACAGTTGACATGTTTGTAATGTTGAATAAGATGTGGGTCGATGTGTATCGTCATGATGATAGTATAACCAATTTCCACTGCGCTTTGCTTTATTTGGGACCGATCGAGATGGACATCAAGCGCTTTGCGACGACAGATAGAGCAGAACTTACCCAGAAAGTACTAAAAAACTGAACTGCGAGCGCTTTTTCTCTACATTCCTTAAAAAGCAGGGAAGCGCGATTTCTATTGCAAAAGGGCCGCGCGAATGTATTTTTCTCCCGAAAGGAATTATTTATGCGCTACTATGTACCGCTGCGACAAAAATTGCCACACGAAGAAAAACGTCCTTCCGTCTTTGTAGTCCCGCTCTGGGTCTGGCTGGGAATGATAGCCTTACTGGGATTGCTAGTGCTGGCGCTACGCTGACTTGTCGCGCTTGCCCAAAGCCTGCATACAATGCTGTGTATGCTGTGACACATGCACAAAGTCGTACACACAGCCAGTTCTGCCAGCCGAGCGCTGGCCAACCATGATGGCGGCTTTACTGCGCGGCTATCTTCAAGATGGGAAACTGTAGCCCATATGGGGAGGGTTCCAGGCGTTCCAGATCTTGCGCAAGCAGCCCTCTTCGCTCCAGCCATTGCTGCATTTCCGCGCGCGCTTCCTCCCGCGAGGACGCGTAGACCATTTTCAGACGCAGCAAGCGGCGGGTTTGCTTGCGCTCTGCCCCCTCTTGAACTTCTCCATTTTCCGCCTGCTCTCGATACCAGGCCACCCAGAGGCTCACTCTGCCCGTCATGTCTTTCATCAGCTATCTCCCTTCCATCAACCATCCCTTAAATATCCTCTGTCGTTATCTATCCCTCTACAATCCAGTATAGTTCTTCTCGCGAAGTACAGCCATATCAGGCAGGTCTTTGTCAGGGCAAGCTAAAGAAACGCTTCACCAGTGTTAACCTGAATATGTAGTAGTTTGGGGCCTGTGTTCTCTATTAATCCGCGCTCTTCCAGCATATTCGCCCTGGCACTGGCCTGATCGGCCTCTTCATTACGTCCCAGCCAGCGCAGCACGCCGCTCTTGTTGCGATAAAACGAAGAAGTACGTGGTGCCAGGTTAATGGCTCGCTCGTAGGCTTTCAGGGCCTTCTCCCAATTTTGACGGTGATAGTAAATGTTGCCCATGCCATTATAGGTGTCTGCATTCTCGGGATCAATTGTGAGCGCCTCTTTATATGAAGCCAGCGCCTCAGCATAGCTCTTCAAGTTGTAGAGAGCCACTGCTTTGTTGTTGTAGTAAGAGGCGATTTGTCCGTTCAGTTCGATTGCGCGCTCGAAGGCTTTGAGAGCCTCCTCTTTGCGATCCATATCGAGCAGGGCATTGCCTTTGCCATTGTAGGCTGCGGCATTGTCTGGCTTCAGTTCCAATGCTCGCTCGTAGGCCTTGAGCGCGTCTACATCGCGGTTCAGACGCCAGAGGGTATCACCATGACCTAAATGAGCCTCAATCTGCCTGGCATCCAGTTCCAACGCTCGCTCATATTCCTGTAGAGCCTCTTTATTACGATTCAGTTTATAGAGTGTTCGCCCACGCTGGACATGGTAAAAACCTCCATCTGGCTCATAACGCAGAGCATTTTCATAGGATTCCAGCGCACCCTCGTACCACTCCAATTGAAACAGGACATCGCCCATACCATTATAGACAAAGACATCCTCTCCGCCCAGGCGAATGGCCTGCTCATATGCGGGCAGCACCTCCTCGTAACGTTGGAGTCGCAGCAGCGTGTGGCCCAGGCCTTTATAGGCCGCGACCTCGTTGGCATCAAGGGCCAGCGTCTTTTCATAGGCCACTCGCGCCTCTTCGTAACGCTCTAATTGATACAGCACATCGCCCCGGCCCTGGTGCGCGGAAGATAGCTGCTCATTCAGAGAAAGTGCCTGCTCATACGCAGCTAGAGCCTCCTCGTAGCGCTGGAGTAGATAGAGCGCAATGCCTCGACCCTGGCGTGCCAGGGCATTGCCAGGCTCCAGTTGTACGGCGCACTCATAGGCTACCAGGCTCTCATTATAGTTCCGCAAGCGCAGGTGAGTGTCGCCGACGCCCAGATGAAAATCTGCCTGTTCCGAGCAGATTTGAATAGCCCGCTTATGCGCCAACAAGCTCTCTGGATAACGCCCCAGCAAGAAAAGCGCCAGCCCATAGTCATGGGAAAGACGGGCATTCTGAGCATCGACCAGTAGAGCGCGTTTATAGGCCTCTAAGGACTCCTCTGCTCGTCCCAGGCAGCGCAGAGCATTGCCCTGTCCATGATACGCTGGTCGATATCCTGGCTCCAATTGCAAAGCCAGTTCGTAAGCATTGAGCGCTTCGGTGTAACGTTCTAACCTGTACAAAACATCGCCGGTCCCATGATAGGCCGCAGCGAAATCTTCTTTCAGTTGCAAGGCGTTTTCATATGCCTCCAGTGCCTCGTCGTAGGCCGCGAGACAGTAAAGCGCCTCGCCCATTCCGTTATAGACACTGGGGTCATTGAAATCGAGATCGACTGCGCGCTTGTAAGCTGCCAGAGCTTCTTCGTAGCGTTGAAGCGCGAAGAGCGCCAGGCCCTTCGCGTAATAGACAAAAGCAAACGTGGGATCGATTTCCAGGGCACTGTCGTACGCTAACAATGCCTCTTCATAGCGCTTGAGCTTCCAGAGCGCGCAGCCACGACCCTTCTCCGCCTGCGCGTCTCCTGATGCAAGCTGCAACGTGTATTCATAGGCCACCAGTGCATCAGCATAGCGCTGCAATTGCCAGAGCGCGTCTCCCTTGAGACGATGCGCGGGCGCATAATCAAGCTGCAGGTAAATCGCGCGCTCACAGGCGACCAGACAACGCTCATAGTTTTGCAGACGATAGAAGGCTTCCGCGTAATTACTGTAAAAAACGGCCTCGCCGCTCTCAAGCTGAAGCGCCCGCTCATAGGTGCTCAGAGACTCTTCTATGCGACTCATTTCGCGCAAGGTGTTTCCGCGCCCATTATAGGCTACCGCCAGCCCCGGCTTGAGGTCGATGGCTCTGTCATACGCTTCCAATGCCTCTTTGAAATGTCCCTGCTGCCAGAGCGCGTTCCCCTGACGGTTATAGTCAGCCGCGTTATTTGGCTCCAGGCGCAAGAGGCGTTCATAGACCACCAGAGCCTCGTCATAGCGCTTGAGATGATAGAGCACATCGCCCCGCTTGCGCCAGGCATCGGGAAAGTTGGGATCGTGTGCGATAGCTGCCTCATAGGAGAGCAAAGCCTCGTGAAACTGACTCATCTCTTCCAGGGCCAGCCCGCGAAAATTATAGGCCGAGGCCGATCCAGGATCGATCTCGATCACGCACTCGAAAGCTTCCAAAGCCTCTGTATAACGCCCACTCTTAAAGAACATTTTGCCTTCGTCAATCCATTGCCCTTTATCCCGCTGCGATGCATCCAATTTGCGCGTCCCTGCCAAAGGCAGAGAAGGAGGCGTGAAAAATGGACTGGTCTGAAAAGGACTCTCCTGGCCTGAGGCCTGCGTTCCTTGGCCCCCGGAGAGAGCGTCTATAAATTCCCGCACATCTATATACCGCTCATGGCGGTTTTTCGCCATAGCCTTGAGAATCGCTTGCTCTATATAAATGGGTAAATGGGCATTTAATTGCGTGGGCGGAACCGGGGCATTGCGAAGATGGTAAAGCCACATCGCAAAAAGATCAGAGCCATTGAAGGGACGCTCGCCAGTAAACATTTCATAGGCGATACAGGCCAGAGCGTATTGATCGCTCTCTTTACTAATCATGCTCTGAAACTGCTCGGGCGCCATGTACGGCGGAGTGCCGCTGGCATCAACATGCTTGATACTGGCGGTTTCCAGCACGGTCGCGATCCCAAAATCGCCTAACAAGGCGTCACCTTTGCCATTAAAGAGAATATTCTCCGGCTTGAGATCGCGATGAACAATGCCCTGCTGATGGGCCTGTTGGAGAGCCTCGCCGATCTGAGCCAAAATGCGCAGACCATCCTCCAGAGGCACTGGCCGGCGGGCAAAACGCTTGAGCATCGTGCGCAAGGAGCCTTTGGATGCGTATTCAGCTACCATATAGGGCGAATCGTCATCGATACCAACATCAATGATCTGCAAAATATGGGGATGTTTGAGCTTTTCGAGCAGCCGGGCCTCTTTCAGGAAACTATCTCGCTCCCTTTGCGAATTAAGATGCGTGACATGCATAACTTTAATCGCAACAATACGCGGAAGAATTGTATGCTGTGCCTTATAAACGGTGCCGTAAGAACCACTGGCAATCTTAGCGGTGACACGGTAGTTTCCTATTTGCTTCCCAATATAACCATTTCCCTTTGCCATAGCAAAACCTCACGACCAGATAAGTGCGGAAAAAGAGGCAAAACGCTTATATATTTGATTGGGCGCCAGTCGGGCAAAAATAAGAGAGAAGCCCGAAAATAAGGGTAGAGACGGCAAGCTCAGAACCCCCGCTACTTGTGGAACAAGCATACCATAAAAAGCGGAGATAACGCAAGACAATGTTCGCACAAACAGACGCCCTGAATTACAAGAAAACGCCAGGTTTTCTAGAACTCGTTACCATACGACAATAAACCAGAAAGGGCTATCTTTGCATTATTTTAGCCATGGTTTCCCAATTTTAGAGATTCCTCGGCACCTGCGGTACCTCGCGAAGATTTTTTTTGCTGTTGGGTGGCAGTCTGCCAGACAGACTGCCACCCAACAGCAGGAAGAGATTGACCGTTGCGCGGCTTCTGCAGTACTGGTCTCCCCGCTAGAAGTGGGGCAGCTCATTGAACTGCCCCACTTCTAGCGGGGAGACCAGGTTAATCCTGGATGATTTTGCGTAGTACAGTGGGGAGGATGCCGCCATTGTTATAGTAGCGCACGTCGATTGGGCCATCGAGGCGCGCGATAGTCTGGAACTCGAAGGTTGAACCATCGTCGCGGGTGACCTTGACGTTGACCTCCTGGCGGGGTCTGAGGTCGTGTTCGAGGCCGACGATATCATAGATCTCGCGCCCGGTCAGACCGAGCGATTCTTTGTTTTCGCCAGGCTTGAATTGCAAAGGCAAGATGCCCATGCCGACCAGGTTGCTGCGATGAATACGTTCAAAGCTCTCGGCTATAGCTGCTCGCACGCCCAGCAGTTGTGGACCCTTGGCGGCCCAATCGCGCGAACTGCCCGAGCCGTACTCTTTGCCCGCGAGCACTAACAATGGCACGCCCTCTTGCTGGTAGCGCTCGGAGGCCTCGTAGATCGTCGTCTCTGCGCCATCGGGCAGGTGAACGGTATAATAGCCCTCTTTGCCGTCAACCAGACGGTTGCGCAGGCGAATATTGCCAAAGGTGCCGCGCACCATAACCTCGTGATTGCCGCGTCGTGTACCATAACTGTTGAAGTCGCGCCGTTCTACGCCGTGCTCCAGCAGGTATTTGCCAGCTGGACTGGTCGGGCCAAAGCTGCCAGCAGGCGAGATGTGGTCGGTGGTAATAGAATCATCAAGCACTGCCAGGACACGCGCCTGGTGGATATCCTTGATGGGCGTTGGCTCCAGAGGCATATTCTGGAAAAAGGGAGGTTCCTGAATATATGTGGAGTCTGTATCCCACTGGAAGAGTTGGCCAGTGGAGTTGCTAAGCTTCTGCCATTGCTCATCCCCCTCGAAAACAGAGGAATAGTTTTTCTTGAAAACTTCCGGCGAGACAGCACTTTCCAGTAGCTCCTGCACCTCCTGTTGCGATGGCCAGATATCGCGCAGGAAGACCGACCCACCATTGATATCCACACCCAGCGGCTGACTCGTCAGATCAATATCAACGGTGCCGGCCAGGGCATAGGCCACCACCAGCGGGGGCGAGGCCAGGAAGCTAGCACGTATCTGCGGGTGAATACGTCCTTCAAAGTTACGGTTTCCACTTAGCACAGCAGCCACCACCAGATCGTTATCCTGCACAGCCTGCGCTACAGGCTCGGAGAGCGGGCCGCTATTGCCAATACAGGTGGTGCAGCCATAACCAACCAGATGGAAGCGCAGAGCCTCCAGATAAGGCAACAAATCAGCATTGTTCAGATAATCAATGACTGCGCGTGAGCCGGGCGCCAGACTGGTCTTGACAGTCGGCTTGACGGAAAGCCCGCGCTCTACCGCGTGTTTGGCCAGCAAGCCAGCAGCGATCATCACCGAAGGATTAGAGGTATTAGTACAACTGGTAATCGCTGCGATCGCTACGGAGCCATCGGTCATGTGAACCTGAGTATCGCCCATCTGGACGAGGACATCGTTGACATGTCCATTGTGATGTCTGTTGGTCTGTCTCTTGCTCAAATCTTCATGCTGAGCCACCGGATCAGGATCGGGCGGAGCTCCCTCGCCAGCAGAACGGATCACATCTGGCTCGGTAGTGATACTCTCGGAGATAAAGCGATCGGCATAGACAGTACGAAACGTGCGGCTCATGTTCTGCAAAGGTACGCGATCCTGGGGTCGCCGAGGACCAGCCAGACTGGGCTCGATCGTCGCAAGATCCAATTCAAGCAAATCATCGAATTCTGGCACGCGCTGGTCATCAGTACGGAACAAATGCTGAGCTTTAATATAGCTCTCCACCAGTTGGGCATCACGCCCCGTCATGCGCAGATAGCGCAGGGTCTCTTCGTCCACCGGAAAAAGCGTGGCGGTCGCGCCGAACTCTGGTGACATATTGGAGATCGTCGCCCGGTCGGCCAGGGAAAGATAGCTCAGACCAGAACCTGTGAACTCCACAAACTTCGCAACTACGCCGCGCTTACGCAGCATCTGCGTCACAGTCAACACCAGATCAGTCGCCGTCGTGCCCTCGGGTAGCGATCCGCTCAAATGTACACCGATCACCTCGGGAGTAAGTAAATAAAGCGGCTGGCCCAGCATAACAGCTTCGGCCTCGATACCACCAACTCCCCAGCCAAGCACGCCCAGGCCATTAATCATCGTCGTATGCGAATCGGTCCCCACCAGCGTATCAGGAAAAGCAATGGTCTCACTGCCCTCCGTTTTGGTCATCACCACTGGAGCCAGGTACTCCAGATTGACCTGGTGGCAAATACCCGTGCCTGGAGGAACCACGCGAAAAGCGCTAAACGCCTGCTGGGCCCAGCGCAGTAGCCCATAGCGCTCGTTGTTGCGCTCATATTCGCGCTCAACATTGCGAGCAAAGGCCAGCGTCGAACCAAACTGATCGACCTGCACAGAATGATCAATCACCAGGTCTGCTGGCACCAGTGGATTGACTTTCTGCGGGTCGCCGCCCAGGCGAGCCATAGCCGAACGCATGGCCGCCAGATCAGCTACAACAGGCACGCCAGTAAAATCCTGCAAAAGCACGCGTCCGGGCATAAAGGGATACTCAGCCTCAGACTGGCCCGCGCTCCCCGGCTGCCATTTGCCCAGCGCCAGCACATCAGCTTCGCTCACCAGCTCTCCACCAGCATGACGCAAAGCATTCTCCAACAAAAGACGAATTGTAAAAGGCAAGTGGTCGAGTTTGACGCCCCGTTCTTCGAGGACATCCAAGCGGTAATAAGTGATAGCGCCTGAGACGCCCTGCAGGCGCGTTCGAGCGTTAAACACGTCATCGTGAACAGACATTGTATTATCCCCTGGTGAAGTTTTCTTACGATCGGAGAAAAATAGACCTTCGATCCTCAGTAGATTTCCTGGCACCCCCAGCTTCTACACTTCCCAAGCGCTCAGTTCGCGATCTCTCCCGCAAAACCGGAACAGAGTAATCCTGTGGTGTCCATCCTATTATAGCACGTTTGCTGAAAAACTCCGTTTCGCAGATAAAACCTGACAATTGAACACGCTTGTGCCTGAGGCATTGCAAGACGGGAAGTTTCCTCTTGAGGATTAATCATATGAGTCACGCCTGATTTTGCTACCGTTGGCGAACTGCTTTGTGAACCGCTACGGACTCACGCATTCCTGCTATGTGGCCTGGTGAGGGGCAGGGCCGCTCACCAGGCCACATAGCAAAATAAGGACGAGGCGTCACGGGAGCCGAGGAGTCTAATGGCACGGAGAAAAATTTTGAACTCACAAATGGTAAAGCGTGGCACAAATCATCTCCACCTGGTAAAACTACCAGATGCTGCCAGAGAGAACACCGCACGGAGAGACAAAGATGCTTCTCTTTGGTAGAGCAGTGACTTGTTGATCGGTAGATTTGCCTCTTAACGCCGGGTCCCGGTTCCCAACGCCAAGCATACCGATCATCACATGCTAGAGTCGTTTTCTGCCGCACCTCACTATTTGTGAGTTCTGCTTGCTTCTTATAATGCCTGATTTTAGATCGAAAAACATCCGCAAAAATGCCTATGAAGCTGATAAATCCTTGCCAGCAGCATCCAGAGGCAAGCGTAAGACAACTGAGCATCCGCGACCAGGGTGAGCATTTATGCTCAGTTCCGCGCCGATCAATATAGCTCGTTCACGCATGCCGAGAAGTCCCAGGCCACTTTGTGAGTCAGGCCGAATATTAGTAATCTGTTCAGGACGGAAACCATGCCCATCATCCTGAATACGCAAACACAAACATTCTGGCTGGTAAGTTAGCTCTACCTCGACGCTGGCAGCGTTTGCGTGACGCCAGACATTGGATAACGCTTCCTGGGCAATACGAAAAATCGCGATCTCCGCTTCGGGCGACGTTGAGAAAACCGCGCCTGTAAAGATGAATCTGGAGATCACACCACGACCACTGGAGCTATCGCACAGCCACTCTAAAGCGGCGCGCAGGCCCAGATCATCCAGAATTGAGGGACGTAGATCGCGACAGGCCCTGCGCACACTATCAAGGGTATGATCAGCCAGATCTTGCAAATTCGCCAGCCAATCGCGATCCTTTTGCGGCAAGCCCTGCTTTTCTACCGCGCTCCCCAGACCATCAAGACCACGCGCGAGAGCGATCAAAGCCTGAGCAGTATCATCATGCAACTCGCGCGCCAGGCGCTTGCGCTCATCTTCCTGGACACGCGTAATTAACGAAGCGTAGCCGTGCAATTCGTTCTGACGCCGACGCGCGCTACTCAGATCTTCCAGGGTCCGTTGGAGTTCTTCAGTGCGTAGACCAAGTCGGGTGCTAATTAGCGCCAGGTAATAAATCGCCAGAAGAGGGACCAGGAAAAAGATCCAGGCCAGTTCTGCCACCTCATTGTCAAAGATATCTACTACAGGCAATAGAGGAGTTACGCTCATGACCAGAATCTGGAAACGTAGCACTGGCGAGCGATAATACACGTTCCAGGCCGCGCGCAAACCTACGCGCCTGTTCTGCATAATAACTGGCAAGGAAACCAGCATAATCAATAGGGTCATGGCAGTAGTAGTCAGGAGGGTGGCAATCAATTCCCAGGATTCCAGATAACCCGGCCCCATATATGATGGCACCTTAAACAACGATTCGATATACTTGAAAAGCGCGGCGGAAAGCAGGACGAGCACTCCAGTAGTCGCCACATGGTATGCAGCCGTGGACCAGGAAATCAAACCACGCCAAAAAGTGTAAGCCTGCACAACAAACTGTGTCACTAAGGCGACAATCACAGCTGCGTAAGGCCCCAGCAGCACGCCAGCGGTCAGATAAATAGGCGCGACAACGTCGAGCAACAAAAGAATGCGCCAGGTGTCACCGCGCTGAGACGCGCTTGCCGAGGTATAGTTGATCTCTAGCTTGAGGATGCGTAGCAATAACATACGCTCGAGCAAGGCCAGAATTAACGCAAGCAGAAGAGTACTATAAATAGCGCGGCTGCCATAAAAAATTGGCTGTGTAGGCTGCAGGCGGTAGTTGACCAGGGCCCAGATGAGCAATCCCAGACCTACAAGCATGAAGAAAAGTCCGGGCACGACGCGTGAAGAGAGCCTGAGAGACGCGGAAACCGGATTACTGGTCATCGTAGGTATCCTGCAAAGAGATCATGCCCTGACGCAAAGCGAGCAAGACAGCCTCGGTACGCGAGCCAACGTGCATTTTCATAAAAGTATTCGCCAGATGACTGTGAACTGTCCGAATACTGAGATTCAGGCGCCGCGCAATCTCTTTATTTGGCAAACCACGAGCAGCCAGGCGTAGCACAGCAAACTCCCGCTCGCTGAGCATATCCGCAAGACGCGCGGGTACGGCGGGATGGTTGGAAAGGCGACGCAGAAGCCTCTCATTTAGAACTGGTTCCAGCACGGATTCCCCACGAGCCACGGAGCGAATAGCCCTGACCAGTTCATAGCCGTTAACATTCTTGAGCAAGAAACCAGCTGCCCCTGCCTCTAGCAATGCTACCAGGTACGGCTCGTCGTCGTATGCTGAAAGCACCAGAATAGCCGTTTCCGCGCAATCGGCCTTGATCGCGCGCGTCGCCTCGATGCCCCCTATGCCGGGCATGGCGATATCCATTATCGCGATATCTGGGCGCAGTTGCCGAACCTTTTCGACCGCCTCTTCACCGTTCGATGCCTCTGCAACTACCAACAGATCGCTCTCAGCCTCAATCAGACGACGCGTCCCCTCGCGCACCAGAGCATGGTCATCTGCTAGCAACACACGAATCACTCGAGTACCCTCCTGATTGCTCTCTCTCCGCCCGACCAGATTCAACGTATCATCCATATCGTTCTGTTCCGAAACACTCTCGCGCATTGTGTTGCCTTCACTTTCAGTAGTTAGATAGATCATCCACCTGCTAGAGATCTGACTCACGCAGCACAATCTACTCATAACTATACAACAATTAGAGGAGCGAATAAAGCTCAGCAGTATCTCTAGATAGCGTCATCATTCCTGGATTTTGATCTATTATAAAATCATTATTGCAGCTTTCGCTACAGCATTTCTGCTGACAACCAGGCAACCCTTGACATGCCCTTTTTCCTGAAGCAAGCTTTCTTATAAAAAGAGGGGAGAAGCATAGCCTTCTGCTCCTATGCTCCTGGCAGCCATGAGCTAAACTGGCGAGTACTGCAGTACTGTCCAGCCTGCAGTATACAAAAGCGCGACTGTTCCGTGCTACCGATACATGTCATTGACAAATCCGGGCTTTTTTAGCTACAGTAAAGATGTAAGTTGATCCTATATAATCAATCAATGTATATATGCCAAACTGGCAACAAGCACCTCTAAAAGTACAGGCGGAGGAAAAATGGCTTTATGGTGATGTGTCTGGATTCAGATGATTGTCAATATGCAAACCAGGTGACTGAGCGCTTCTGTGCGAATTGTGGCATCCCTATAGCGGGAGCGCCATTGCAGGGGCGATATACGATTCAAAGTTTAAGAGCGAAGGATCGCGCGACCGTCACATTAAACGCGCAAGACCGTCAGACAGGTAAAGAGGTGACGGTGCGTGTCTTGCGTCCCACCAGAGCAAGGCCAGAGGATCGTGCTGACTTTCTCCAGGACGCGGAACTGGCACTGACCTTCTCCAGCACTATGCAGGAGCCGGGCAGCATCTGTGTAACCGATTTTGGCGAGGATGGTCCAGTGGCTTTTCTGGTGAAATCGGTAGTAGAGGAGCGGCCAGCCAACGTACCAGTGACTCCGCCAGTTCAAGGGCGCATAGACGCAACTGAGTTAGCGGTTGAACAACTCCCATTTGGCGCTCCAGTGCAGCGGGCTATGCCTGGTACGATCGTATCTACCCCACCTCCCAATAGAGTCCCACAGCGCGTGACAAATTCTGCATGGGTGGCAAAGGGCGATCACTCTTATCAACTGGGGCATTACCCGGAAGCGCTGACCTACTACGAGCGAGCGTTAGTCGAGAATCAGCAAGCAGTGGATGCCTGGAATGGCAAAGGCGCGATCCTGCTCCACATGGGTCGTTTCGAAGAGTCTCTTCTGGCCTATAACCAGGCGCTCTCTTTACGGCCAGATGATCCTGATCTCTGGATCTCACGCGCCAATGTTCTGCATGAGCTGCAACGTTATGATGAAGAGATGCAATGCTATAACCAGGCGCTAACGCTAGATCCCGGTTATATCTTTGCCTGGACCGGGCGCGGCATGACCCTGGTGGAACTGGGCCATCCCTACGAGGCGCTCAAATCCTTCGACCAGGCGCTGGTGCTTGATCCAACCCAGGTGATTGTCTGGCAAGCACTGAGCGATACGCTTTTCAGCCTCCAACGTTACGGCGAGGCACTGATCGCGGTCAACCACGCCCTGGAAATCGAACCGAATAACGCGGCTCTCTGGGATACCAAGGGCAATATCCTGCGCCGCAAGAAGCAGCCCGAAGCTGCTCTAGACTTCCACCAGAAGGCGACACTGCTCACTCCCCATAACGCTATGGCCTGGTTTGACAAGGCCAATGATCTGCGCGATTTGAAACGCTATGCCGAAGCATTGGCAGACTACGATCAGGCGGTGGCTCTTGACCCAACTATGGCGGGCGCGTGGTATAATCGAGGCAATGTTCTTGCTTTCCTGCACATGGTTGACGACGCCCTCGAATCATACGATCAGGCCTTGCAATTAGACGACGGCCTGGTCTCCGCGTGGTATAACAAAGGGAGTCTGCTTCATGAACGCGGACGCGACCAGGAAGCGCTGATTGCATTCGATCGCGCCTTGATTTTGGAGCCGGATTATATAGCTGCCTGGAACAACAAAGGCCTGGCCCTTTTCGGGTTAGGTCGGGTAGAAGAAGCACTAATGACCTTCCAGCAAGCGACCAGACACGCGCCAGAAGAGGCCGATGCCTGGTATAATCAGGCCATCGCGCTAGAAAACCTGGGCAGGCAAGCAGAAGCACAAGCGTGTCGGGAGCACGCACGCACATTAGAAGAGAAATAGGCAGCTCTATAGACAAAATATCTGCTGAGGAGGTGGCATGCGACGCTGTGCCGATATGGCTGATTGTGGATACGATAACCGAGATAATGACCATTTCTGCCGGGCCTGCGCCCTCCCCCTGCTGGGGACAGCTCTGGCCGGGCGCTATGTGGTCGAGGCTCTGGTCAGTAAGGGAGGTTATGCGGCGGTCTTTCGGGGCGTAGATCAGCATTTATCGCGCAGGATCGCTATCAAGGTGCTTTTACCCAGCAAAACTACAGCAACCGAGCAAGAGCATTTTTTGCGCGAGGCGCGCATTGCGGCAGTGCTCGATCATACAAATATCGCGCCGATCCTCGATTATGGTAAAGACGGCCCCAGCGTTTTTCTGGTGATGCCGCTCTATACCGCTGGCTCGCTGCGCAACCGCCTGGCAACAGTCAACGGCCCGCTCCTTCCATCTGAGACTGTGACAAACTTTCATCAACTGGCCAGCGCGCTGTCCTATGCTCATACCCGTCCACGCCCGGTGATTCATCGCGACATCAAGCCGGAGAATATTCTCATTCACCAGGAGGATCGTCGCTTAATTATCACTGACTTTGGCATCGCTCGCGCGTTAGAGCCTGGGGCGCGCATTGGCAAAACCGTAACAGTACGTGGCACCGTAGGGTATATGGCACCAGAACAGACCAGTGGTGTGGTAGACCCACGCAGCGATCAATTTGGCTGCGGCGTGGTGCTCTATGAGATGCTGACCGGCTACCATCCCTTCGACGCCCTGGGTGGACCCGTTCGTCCACCCTCGATGTTTAACCGCGAACTGCCCACAGCGCTGGACAGTATTGTGCTGCGCACACTTGCCTCGCGGCCAGAGGAGCGGTTCGCTGATATGCAAGATCTGGTGCAGGCTTTCGACCAGGCGACGCACTCCGCCGCTAATACCGCGTTTCGTCTCGCCTCGCAATCCACTCCAGCGGAAGCTCGCGGATCAGCGTCCTCGTCCTTCAGCAATCCCACGCCGCCAGCACAGAGAACTAACAACAACGGTGACTCGTCCGCGCCCCAGCGAGTTATACGTCCAGTAAATAGCTCAAGTGCGCGCGAAAAATGCCTGGAGGGCGATCAGTGTCTAAAGCTACAGCAATATGCCCAAGCGCTGCACGCTTATGAAGATGCATTGAATCTCGATCCGTTAAACTTCCATGCCTGGAATGGGAAAGGCACAGCTCTCTACAGTCAGGGCAATTACAAACGCGCCTACGATGCTTATCAACGTGCCACAGAAATTGATGCCGAGAACGCGGTGGTCTGGGTCAGTGCTGGTCTGGCACTCAACCGTTTAAAGCGCTTTCCGCAATCACTCGTCCATTTTGAGCGCGCCTTAAAGATTGATCCCGCTTATGTCGCAGCCTGGAATGGCAAGGCCGACGCGCAACTGGATATGAATATGCCAGAGGAAGCGATCGAATCCTACGAAATGGCGTTGCGTCATGACGAGCAAAGTTTCCAGGCCTGGAATGGTCTGGGCAACGCGCGCTCGATCCTGCGCGATTTCGCCGGGGCCATCGAAGCCTATGAGCGAGCACTGCTGGCCAATCCACGCAGCGCGGTCGCCTGGTGCAACAAAGCAGAGGCTCTGATCCGTCACGGACACGCACGCGCGGCCCTGGATGCTCTGCACGAAGCAACCGAGTTGGACCGCAGCTACGCCCGCGCGTGGACCCTCAAGGCGGAAGTATACGAGCTGCTGGGCAATCATCAGGAGGCGCAGAAAGCCCGCAAACGCGCTAAGCCCTGGGGTCTGGTCAATTAGCTCTGCTGGCTTCGCACTGCCAGCAGATCGCGCAACGCCTCTTCCGCGTGCGCGTATTTAAACTTATAGCCAAGCTCCTGAGCCTTAGCTGGCATGACTCGCCGGCCATGAATGACCACGGTAGCTACTTCGCCAAGAAAGAGCCTGAGCACAAAGCCTGGCAGACCCGTATTTACGGGTTTGCCCAGCAATTCACCCAGGATATGGAAAAATTCGCGATTACGCTCTGGATAAGGCGCGGTAGCATTGAGCGCTCCACGCACGCGCTCGTCCTCGAGAGCAAAACGAATCAGTTCGGCCTCGTCTTCAACATGAATCCACGAATACCATTGATCACCAGGGCGTATATAGCTGCCCTGGCCTTTCTGATAGCGCTCAAGCTGTCCCCCTAGCGCGCCAGCCCCGGCGTCCAAAATAATCCCTGTACGTATCACCACCGTTCGTACGCCTATATCCTCAGCACATAGAATCTCCTCCTCAAGCTGCAACGAATCGCGACCCCACCAATCATTGCCGACTGGTTGCCTTTCATCCAGTTCTTTGTCTTTCTGGTTGCCCTTATCCATAAAACCATAAAAGCCTATAGACCCTCCACCAATAAATACCTGTGGCTTGACATTGGCTACGCTCATCGCGTAGATCAAACCACGCGTCGCGCGCTGACGACTCGCGCTTACCTCACGCTTATAGGCCGCGTTCCAGCATGCAAAGAACGGAGCACCTGCCATATTGACAACCGCCCATGCTCCGTCTACAGCGGATACCCAATCTCCGCGCTCCTCTGCCTGCCAGGCTACATACTCGCTGGCATCAGGCACAAGGCGCCGAGCCGCTGCAGGATCACGCGAGAATACGACAAGCTCATAGCCAGCAGCCTGTAAGATGCGGCATAACGGGCGACCAATTATCCCGGTCGCTCCAACCACAATGACTCGTTTGCCACCTGGCTGCATCATGCTTGAACTCCTTCTGGTAAAAAGAGAATAATAAGCGGATTGGCCTGAAAAATTATCTTTGCAGGCTTTTTATAGCGTAAAACCACAAACGCTTTCAGGCCGTTTAAACTGACATGACTAAAAAATTCACTCAAGTTTACCTAAGAACGGCTATCTTCACGCCCCTTTTGATCTGCGTAATCACTCAACTCGCTTGCGCTGGAAGGCTCGCTGAGCCTGTCCTGATCTTCCTGATCTTCCTGGCGCTGCACCTCTTGCTTGCGCAGACGCATCGCCCAGGAGACCTCCAAGCGCCATTGATCGGCCATATGCCGCATGACATCCAGAGTGGCTGGCAAGACATCTTCACCTCCTTCATAGTGGTGATAATTGCCCTCAGCCAGATCATTCCCTTCAGCAATCAAATGCAGCACATGAGTTTGACAATAGTTGAGATAGTGATCGATCAAATGCAAGCGCTCGGATGGTTGCAAAAAGAAAAACATTGTCACCTTTTGCAGAAAAAGACGCTGGTATTCTCCTGGATTCGAGGTAGTATCCATCATCAATGTATGGAAGCGCTTGCGCCCGGCTTCCGTAATTCGATAGCTACGTAAAGTGCGTTCCCCATGCCGCTCCCGGCCAGCCTCCTCGTCAATCTCAATCAAGCCGCTCTCCCCTAATCTGGTCAGCAAAGGATACAAACGCCCGTTACTCAGTCTGGCATATGGTCCGATCATGTCATTGATAATGCGCGCGACTAGATACCCATGCATCGATGCACGCATTAACAACGAAAGGATTATTAATTCATACATAACCCTACCCGGCATCTTTTCTCTTATGGTTCAGAGACCGATCTCTCTGACATGTCATACTGACCTATCACTCAAATCTATTATGTGCAAAAAAACTGGCACTGTCAAGGGAATAGTCAAGGAGGATTTGGCTACGATGCAACCTTTTGACGTATTCTCCTATAGAAACCTAGACAAAGGAAACTATCCATGACCTTCCCACAAACCATGCAGAGTCCAGGCGGCGAACTTATGATAGCGCCAGCCACGCGCAACGACCTGTTCCCTCTGCTCAAACTTTTTGATGAAACAGTCAACTGGTTGAATGCTCACGAACTGGGAAACCAGTGGGGAAGCGAGTTATTCTCAATCTCTCCAGACAGGCACAGGCAGTTTCTGCAATGGATCGACGCCGGCAGCTTTTTCGCAGCGCGCCTGCGAGGACAGATTATTGGCTCAATAGTTCTCAATCCAACGGCTCCCTGGTATATCGCGAAACGCTGGAAGATCTTTCCTGCCTCAGCGCTCTACGTAGAGGCTTTTACCATATCGCGCGCGCTCATCGGCCAGGGCCTGGGTCGCGCACTCCTACAATGGGCTGAGCACTATACCCGGCAGAGGGGCAAAACAACGATCTGGCTTGACTGCTGGGCTGATAATCCTGTCCTCGTGCGCTATTATCAACAAGCAGGCTTCACACTTCACGAGATCTTTCTCGTTCACGAATGGCACGGCCAGTTGTTTGAAAAGCAACTCATTGCGCGCCAGGACACAACGAAAAGTTAAGGCCAGAACAGGTAATTGTGCCTATGTCGTTAGCACTCTCCAAAGTTCATTCCACGTTAGAAGCATGCTCGGAGTAGCCTCTTATTCATATTTACGTGCTACCATGTTCTCACTGGCGTTATACTGTTTTTAGCACTTACGCTTGCTCACCGGCCTGCCTGTAAGGGTCCTGTGAAAAAGAGAAAAGAGAGAACAATGACTACTGGAAGCACTGCACCTGGTTTTGCCCAGGATATCAAACCGCTTTTCCGCGCAGACGACCGAGACGCGATGGAATACATTTTTGATCTCTGGAACTATGATGATGTTCGCGACCAGGCGAACAATATCCTTGAACGCCTGGAAGATGGCTCGATGCCCTGCGATGGCGAATGGCCACAGGCACAGATCGAGTTATTTCGTAGTTGGATTACCGCTGGTACGCCAGCATAATGTATGCGTGCCTGGCGCATACATTATGCTGGCGTACCAGCGTTTGTGCGCGCTTTAAGAGATCCCTTAAGACCATAGGCGCTATTGAGGGACATAGTGCTCAAGGCGCTCAAGCGCTGCAGCATAATACTGTTCCGCCAGGTGCCGGGCCTCTGGCACCTGGATACGTTCGTACATCCAGACAAACTTCGTGCGTACCTGTGCATGCTTGCTCCCATCGTCATCTTTGGGAATGGACTGGAGAAAGAGTGTGATGTTGACTTCCAAAAAACTCAGGCTGTCCGCGGCCTGGAGCAGATTTGCCTCGAACCAACCGCCATATTCATGCACCCGAATCAAATCCATAATCTGCGCAACCAGTAGCTCAGCAGCTTCCTGCTGACGCAGAAACGCGCCAACAATGTTAGCCGAACGTTCGGAGTGCGCGCGATTATAGTCATGATCAACACCGCTACGCGACTGGGGGCTATCGGGGCCAGGGAAGGCTCGCTCCATGTCGTGAGTTAACGCGGCCAGGCGCAGAGCCTCGGAGGCTGTCGGATGTAAACGTAGCAGCCACGCTTCCGTCTTAACCAGATGTTCTGCATTGCTATAATTGTGCGTTACCCACGCGGTAGTCTGCACATGTAATGAACTTTCCGAACTCATTCTATCTGCCTTTCTTATCTTTTCGTTTACATTTTTCTATTTTAGCCGGGCTGGCAAGGCTCTTCAACACTCCACCCACCTACTTCCCCTCTAACACGCAAGGCAGGGCTACTCCGCGCGCAAAGCGATTTCTCGTCTAACCATGCCTGAGGGAAAAGTCAGATTGACAATTTCCCTCTTTATCTTTTATGCTTAATAAAACTGCTTTCCGACGTGCCAGCGCCAAAGGAGTGCATGAAATACATTGAGATGCTATTAATACGAGAAAATTCTTTGAGGCAAATAAGTTGGAAACGGTACCTCTGGGATACCTTCCTGGCATTTGGGAGTATTTTTGTACTCACTCTGGTTGTATCCTTGTTAAACCTCTCGGCCAGAATTCCTGATAGCCTGCTCATTTATCTACCAGCCATTCTGGTGCTAGCGAGTACACGTGGGAATTACGCCGCTCTGCTGGCTGCGCTGTTGGCCTTTTTCACCTTTGATTTTTTCTTTGTAATGCCCTTCTACAGCCTGATTATCACCAAACTGACAGATTTTATGGCGCTAATCGTTTTCCTGGTTACGGCTGTCATGACCGGCCAGTTGGCCTCAGCATTACGCAAATACGCGGAACAGGCCAGACGCCGCGCAGAAGAAACTCGTATTCTCTACAATTTGATGCAAGAGACCAGCCGCGCGGGCGATATGGAACACCAGTTGCGCATCTTTGTGAATACACTGATAGATGTCTTTGCTCCCTGGAAAGTGCCAAATTGCCTGCTACTTCTGCCTGATGCAAAGGGCGCGTTCGTACGGCAAATCCGCACGGTTCAGTCTGAGCAATATGTGCCGCTCGCGTTTGTAGAACAAGAACTGGTAGCCCGGGTGGTCGCGCAGGCACGCCCACTTGAGAGTCGCACCCATCTTTTTGGCTTATGGCTTGCCGAACTGGCCGCAGGCAAAGGTAAAGGGAAGCAAGAGCCATGCGATCTCACCTGGTTTGTGCATTTATTACCACTCAAGACGCACCAGGAAGTTCTGGCGGTGCTCTGCCTGCTGGTGACTGACGAGGAGCAACTGCTAGCTATCGATGATCCGAGCCTGGAACATGCACAATCTACGCCACAAGCCGTTTTTTTACGTGTGTTTCTTGAACAGGCGCTGGCTTTGATCGAACGAAGCCGCTTACAGCAGGAAAACCTGCGCATCAAGATGCTCCAGGAGACCGATGCTCTGCGTGTGTCTCTGCTTTCCTCTGTCTCACACGACCTGCGCACTCCGCTTTCGGCCATCATGACAGCCGCGACCAGTTTGCAACACACCGATGCACACTGGGATGTTGATAGCTGGCAGGGGCAGGCCTACCTCATTGAGCATGAGGCCAAACGCCTTAATCGTCTGGTAGAGAATCTTCTAGATATGTCACGCATTGAGGCTGGTGCCCTGCGCCCTAACAAGGTGCTTTATCCGCTGGATGAGTTGATTCGCGACGTATTGGGACGCATGGACCTCTTCCTCCAGGGCAGGCCATTGCAACTTTCGTTACCTGTTGATCTTCCTCCTGTAGAACTTGATTATATGCAGATCGACCAGATCGTGACCAATCTGCTTGAAAATGCTGTACGTTATACGCCAGCAAATTCCGCTATTGACATTGAACTATTGAATCAGCGAGAATGCATAGAAATTAGAATAGCGGATCGTGGGCCAGGAGTTGCATCCGAAGAAAATGAACACATTTTTGATAAATTTTATCGTGTAATGGGGAGCACGCCAGGAGGCTCAGGCTTGGGCCTGACAGTCTGCAAAGGGCTGGTAGAGGCCCACGGGGGCACAATCTGGGTGGAAACGCGTAGAGAAGGCGGAGCGATCTTTTGTTTCACTCTTCCTCACAACAATACGATGGAGAAAAAAGAGCAGTGAGCGAATTAAAAGCGCGAATTCTCATTGTTGACGATGAGAAAGCTATTATACGGGCTCTGCAAAGGAGCCTGATAGCAAGGGGCTACCATGTATTTAGCGCGCCAAACGGTGAAAAAGCGCTGGAGGCTGTCGAGTTACACCGACCAGATCTCCTGCTTCTCGATCTAGGCTTGCCCGATATGAGCGGGCTGGAGGTCTGTAAACGCGTGAGACAGCAATCGCTCCAACTTCCAATTATTGTTATCTCGGTGAAAGACACAGAGCGCGATAAAATCAATGCACTGGACCTGGGAGCCGATGATTATGTCGCCAAACCCTTTAGCCTGGATGAAGTTCTGGCGCGCATCCGGGTAGCCTTGCGCCATGCCGCCCTGATGACCTCAGAGTCTGAACCATCGATCAGCGTTGGACCCCTGCAGGTTGATCTGCAGCGCCGCTTTGTTACGCTAAGTGGGCAGGAAGTCAAACTTACTCCGACAGAATATGATCTGCTGAAAATTTTCCTCAAATATCGGGGCAAGATCATGACCCATCAAATGTTGCTTACCCAGATGTGGGGGGCTGGAGATGGCAAAGACTCTCACCACCTGCACGTCTATATTGGCCAGTTGCGGCGCAAAATCGAGCCTGATCGTCTGCGTCCACGCTTGCTTGTGACCATACCGGGCGTGGGATACCGCTTTAGCGCGGACGGCAAAGTGCCTTAATACACTGCTAGATGGACACGCTGCCTGATGGATCTGACTTTTAAATCGGATAGAGAACTGACTATTTCCAGTACTGTATTTTGTTACACGCTATATAGCTGCAAGCAAGAGGAGAACATTGGGAAAAATCCGCGCCGCGGCGGGTAGCCTGCCTGTTGTCTATACTCTGTCTAGTAGATGTTATAGCAGACCAATAAACGGCCTGCTATAATGGTGATAACATTTGCTCATTCAGTTCTCACTCTTCCTAACGGAATAGAAGGAATGTCCTATGCATGCTATCTATAAACATCTTAAGGCGTATTTGCTTGTTTATTTTGGATTAGTAATTTATCTACTTTTTTACATCTCTGTATTCAAGACTGGTTGGTTTGATATCTTTTTTAGTGGAGCCGCTCTGCACGCCGGTGCGAAGGGCATCGATTTTTACCAGATTCCCAAAGGTGCATGGGCCTTCTTGCATGGCGGGGGGCTGGACGGCAATCTTCCAGCTGGCGTGCCCGCCTACGCACCACAGGATTTTTCAAACGGAAATGTATACCATCCCCTTTTCTCTCTGGTTTTGGGCTCTTTGCTGGCACTCTTTGAACCCGAAGGACTACCTTATCTCTGGCTGTGGATGAAGCTATTTGTCTCCCTGGCTGTGATTGGCTTTTTTTTCTGGAGCTTCCGTGCCAGCAAGTACCGCAACTTTGCTGTCTTTGTTTTACTGGCAAACTTTAGCATCTACCTGGAACTGGCCGCCTGGCAATTCCAGTTTCTCCTAAACATATTTCTACTGCTCCTGCTTATCGCGCTAACAAAGAAACGCTCTGTCCTCTGGAGCGGCATCTGGTACTGGCTGGGGTTGCTTGTCAAACCCGTGGGCATCCTCCTTGCGCCCGCGCTGATTCTTAAAGGGCGCTGGAAAATAGCGCTACTGGGCATCTGGCTTTTCTTCTTATCCACCGTGCTCTTCATTTTGCACGGAACTGGCAATTACTACATCACGAATCTGATGGCCACGTTTTCTTCGTCAGGTGACGTTGGCCCAAATCAGATTATTGCTTTCGCAGCCTTGCTGCACTACACAACCCACTGGCCGACTCTTGCCTACCAGGCAATCAAGGATAGTTGTCTGCTCATCGTAGTCCTTCTAAGTTCATTCAGAAGAACCCACATCGCTAAAGCCGCCTTCCTGGCTGTGGTTTACTATCTGTACTTCTATGAAAGCGTCTTTGAATACCAATGGAGCACATTGGCATACGTAATCGCGGTCTGCATAGTCACTTGCCCTGAGTTTCAAACAAAGCGGGCCATATTCTGTATCTTGCTCACCTGCCTGCCAGACTGCTTCTCTTTGCTCAATCTCTGGCATATCGATGTCAAGGATCTCGGCTACCTGGGTCTGATCCCAGGGCCAACCGCGTGGGAATGGATGGTACTCAGTAAAATAGTCCCGCTCTTTCTGTTGCTGCTAACTGTGCTCTCCGCTGACATCAAGCCTATCTTCAAAGAGACAAAAACATTCTGGAAAGAGATGCGCAAAGTCAATCAACGCCTGGCAGTCTTCGGTGAGAACAAGGACGATATGCCAGAGAGCGAAGCAGAAGCAGAAAAAGCTGCTGACTCAGACCTGGAAAAAGTTCCTGAAGCGTCACAGGAGATAGTTACCGCCCCATAAAAGCGCTGCATGCGAGGAAAATAGCCCTCATCTCTAAGCAATTTTGAGGCCACAACAGATCTTCTGTGCTAGCGTGGCCTCTTCTCTCTCAGATTCTATACCGTGGCTTACTCGCTGACGTGCATGTGTGCCAGCGGTAGTGAGGGCAGCGTGTCAATATCTGCCGCGATCTCGGCATCATATGCAATAGCCGGGAAGAGGACGCCGGTCTTGCCAACCTCACGCAGGGGAACAGCTCCCCATGTACCGAGCTGATCCCAGTCACCGGCTTTACTGGCAGGCAAGCCGAGTTGAGCCAGCATGCACGCGCTGGCCGTAGGGATGAAAGGCGCGAGGTAAAGGGCCAGCAGGCGTAGGGCTTCAGCAGCGGAGGCAAGTACGGTGTCCAGGCGTTGGCTCTGCTCTAAAGAGCGCGCCAGGCTCCAGGGTTTGCTCTGCTCCAGGTACTGATTGGCACGCTTAACCAGGCTCCAGATGCTCTCACTGGCTCGCCCAATCTCCCAGTTCGCCAGTGCCTTCTCAACTCCCTGGCGCGCCTCGCTAGCTACCAGTTGCAATTCCAGTTCCAATGCTCCTGGCGTCCCCGCTGACGGAATGACGCCCTGCCGATAGCGCTTGAGCATGCTCACCACGCGATTGAGCAGATTGCCCAGATCTTTCGCCAGTTCATCATTGTAGCGCTGGATCAGGCCCGCGCGAGTAAAATCTCCATCATTAGGAAAAGAGAGATTACGCAAGAGGTAGTAACGCACAGCATCAGCGCCAAACTCATCAACCAGTTCGATAGGCGAGATAACATTGCCTGTGGTTTTGGAAATTTTTCGACCTTCCAGCGTAACAAAGCCATGAACAGCAATCTGTTTAGGCAAGAGCAAATCCGCCGACATCAGCATCGCGGGCCAGTAGAGGCAGTGAAAACGCACGATGTCTTTGCCGATAATATGAACGTCCGCGGGCCAGTAGTGCGCGAACTGGGCGCCATTATCAGGAAAACCTACGGCAGTCAGATAGTTAGTCAGCGCGTCGAACCAGACGTAGAGCACCTGGTCAGGATCGCCCGGCACTGGCACACCCCAGATTGGACGTTGCGCATTGATGCGGCGTGAAATCGCGAAGTCGCGTAGTCCCTGGCGAAAGAAACTCATCACATCGGCCAGGCGCGAGGATGGCACGATAAAGTTCGGGTGTGTCGCGATATACGCGAGCAAACGTTCGCTGTAGCGCGTCAGAGCAAAGAAGTAATTCTCCTCCTCAACCCATTCCAATTCGACTGCAGGATGATCGGGACACCTACCGTTGACCAGATCGTCCTCGTGATAGAAAGTGTTACAGTTAGGGCAATACCAGCCAGAATAAATGGCCTTGTAAACATCGCCGCGCTCCTGGGCACGCGCGAACATCTCCTGGGACGCGCGAAAATGACTCTTCTCGGTAGTACGTAGCCAACGGTCATATGAAATGTCCAGTCTGGCCCACGCCTGACGAAAAGCCGCGTCCATGCGCCCAATCCAGGTTGGCAAATCGACCCCGTGGGCCTCAGCTGCCTTCACCACATGCTGACTGTTCTCATCCAGACCCATGCTAAAATGCACGTCGGCACCGCGTAAACGCTGGTAGCGGGCCAGAGTATCCGCCGCGACTTTCTCCAGTGTATGCCCAATATGCGGTTCAGCATTGGGATAATCGATGGCCGTCGTAATATAGTATTTGCGGCCAGCATCCTCTACCTCATGACTCTGTTCCATAGTATTGCCCCCTTTTCTCAGAGTTCTCTGGATAACGTGTATAAAGAAAAGGGGTGCAGGCCTGTTGCCTGCACCCCTGTATATTTGCTGATTATCAACTGCGTTCGACTAACTATTCCTGCGCAGTGTGGACAAAGGGTGGCGACAACTTCCACATGGCTCCATAAGAGCACGAGAAAGAAGCATGGCCATGGACTGATGCATTGTCTGCATCGACCAGAGAAAGATAGTATACTGCTTCTGCTTTGTCATTCCGCACGATCCTTTGTCAATATATGCTTCTGTTTCAAGGCCCGACATCTGCCAGGACAAGAACAAGATATTTTTATCCCTACTGAATATACCTGCTCTAACACAGCTTTGTCAAGCCAACAACCGCGTTCGTCCTCCGACCCATCCTGAGGGCAAAGCGCCGCAGCGAAAATACTGAAGCTATTATGCAGATTTTCACTAATCTCGCTGGCGTCGAAAGTTCTGAACAAACGAACATTTGCTAGAGTTAAAACAAAAAGAGCCTAAGAGATGCAGCTTATTACAAGCCAGATTGACCTGACGCGTTTGGCAGTGCTGTACATGACGGTGCTCCCTGAGCGCAACCGGATCGACGAATCCCGGCTAAAAGGCAGATTGTCTTCTACTATATTATACGCTAAAGGAGTCAGAGAAATCACGCCCATCTGACCTCCTGCCTTTATACATGCCCGGCGATGGTTTCGGTCACGACCGCAATAAATTTGCGCGCAGAAGGAGCCAGCCTCCCCAGACGTCGATAGACGAGCGCAAAAATAAACTCCTCTGGTACATCTACAATCGGCCTGAGCACAAGATTGGCCTCGTTGTTCTGGTGCAACGCTGGCAAGGTAATGGTCACACCATTACCCTGGCGCACCAGTTCTTTCAGACCTTCGATCGAGTCAATCTCGACCACTGGACTTACCAGCAGCCCGCGCTGGATAAAGATGCGTTGCAGTACCTGGCGCAAGCGCAGCGTGGTGCCGAGCAAAAAAAGTGGCTCATTTACAAGCCGCTCCAGGGTAAGAGTGGCTTGTGGTGTACTGGCCAGCGGATGATGTGTCGCCACCAGCAAGTTAAGCGGCTGGCGGAATAATTCTTTGACAGTCACCATCTCCGAACGCTCACGCGGATCAAAAACAAAGCCCAGATCGATCTCGCCGCGCTCAACCAGGGCAATCACTTCGCTGGAATTCGCTCCGCGCACACGTACCAGAATCCGCGGATACCGCTGGTGAAAAGCGGTGAAAATCCTGGGCAGAAAAGCGGTAGCCATCGACTGGTTGCTGCCCAGAAGCACTGTACCGCTCTCGCCCATCTGAAATTTGCTCATCTCCTGCTGCCCCTGCTGCAGTATGTCCAACGCGCTACGGGCATACTGCGCGAACTCCCGTCCAGCGTCGGTCAGCACCACGCGCTGCTTGACGCGACTAAAGAGTTCTACGCCTAGCTCAGCCTCCAGGGCGGCAATCTGACGACTCAGCGCTGGCTGGGCAAGCAGACAAAGTTCGGCAGCCTTGCGAAAATTCTGCGTCTGCGCGGCAGTTAGAAAACAGGTCAATTGACGAAGTTCCAAAGCATCTCCTTCGTATGATGTGATGCCCATATCATATCAACTTCGTCAAAAATCATCCTTAACGAAAACGTTCCCCTAGATCCTTGACCAGAGGCTCGTGGCCCCATTTGCCCAACATACGTTCGTAGACCTCGTAGATCTGGTCGGAGCGCAACTGGCTGCCAAGGGCATGAGCCATAGGTAACGCGACCTCGATGAGTTTGCCAGTCTGCTCCATTTCATCTTGAGAGCAGGTTAGCATGGCCTGATGAACGCTTAGTTCAAGGCGATTAGGCACAGCATCAGTCGAGATCATCTGAGCAATGCGCGCAAAAGCTGTCTCGGACTTGAGCAGTTGCTGAAGGTTAAGAAACATCAAACCCTCATAGGTAGAGATAGAGGTATAGGTGAAATGCGTATAGCAATAAGCAGGGTCGTCCTCCACCTTCTCAGGGAAGGTCTCTTGCGCCAGTTCCAGCCAGTGCTTTGCCTCGTTCTCCTGCGCATGCTGACTATAGGCCTCTGCCAGACCCACATAGACCCGGCTGCGCAGAAGTGGTGAGGCCGGAGATGCAAGATGGAGCGCGCTCTGATAGGTTTGTAGATAGGAACGCGAGCGTTTGAGAAAGAAAGAGACCAGGGCCTGGCGAATTAATGCACCTGCCTGGAGGTTGACATCTCCAGCCAACTGACCATAGATCAATCCCTGTTGCGCCGCAACACTGGCCGCGCCATAATCTTGATGCTGCGTAGCTAGCAAAGAGGCCAGTTGATAGGCTTGAGAAAGTAAACTGGCAGCTCTTTGCTGGTAAGATGAAGGATGGCACGCCAGCGTCGATAGTTGAGTTATATAATTAGATAAAACCTTCTCAACTTCCGCTCGGCCTCCCTCAAAATAGAGCTGCCAGCAGAGTGGGATGTGCGACGCACACAGGGTCAGAATCTCTTCAGCACGCAAAAGCGAAAGATTATCACCCTGCCGCGCGCAAAAAATAGCCGCTGGCGTGCCAATCAACGCGGCGATGACCTGGCGACGCGAAACTGCCTCTGCATCCGCTTCTGCCTGGGCAGAAGCAGCTGGCTGCACACGCGCAGTTCTGGAATTTCTTTGCCCAAAGCTCAGACTGGCCGCCCGCTCCATAAGCAGAGAGACGACAGGAGCAGCCCTATCAGGCCCTTCTACCAGTGCTAATTCACCTGGGAATGCTGTTTTTACAGGGGGGGAAACTACAAACCCGAAACCTAACTCCTCCGCCGACATCTCAAAAGCTTCTAATAATTGATCAAGCGTTGCCAATTGAGGAACTTGCAAGCCACGCTCCCAGCGATTGAATGTATTTGTGCTCACACCCACGTGCCGACCCGCCTTTGCAACGCTCCAATGTTTCTCTAAACGCGCGCGTTGCAATTTATTGTTTGGTGTTGTCATCAATGCCTCACAATCCAAATGCACTTCCAACATACATGACACTAACATTATTGTAACTATTAGCGAACACTATGTCAACATATTTCAACATTTTTCCATAACGTGATACAATGTGATAAAACATGACAAAATCTACTACAAACCTCCCTGATTCGACATAGCTTGAGTCTATGAAATCACCACCTGCTGATGTATAACAGATGTAAGCTGGCAACAATCATTGTCGATTTATTGGAGGTCGCTCAGATGAATATAAGTGAAATCGCCCACTTACGCGAACAGGTAGAATTGGAGTACGCAGCCATGGTACAGGGACTAAGCGGTCTTGCCGAAGGTTCGGCCATGCATGAATTTATCTCTGCGCGTATGGCTCGTATCGAAGGATATCATAGTGAACTCACAAAAGAAGTAGGAGAAACAGAGGCTACGCAGATCATTTGCGATCTGTACAACAAGACGATTCGTTAAATGCAAGGAACAGCATAGATAATGATTACACAAAAGCAGGATACGCGCCATAACCCCCCTCTGCCTCTTTTAGAGATCGGTAGACAGCGATACATGCGGCAGGATCAGGAACGTTCGCCACACGTGTCGCTGTTTGCTCTGCTTTATCTCCGTCCGTACTCAGGCCAGACCAGCTTTCTGAGCAATGGCTAGTGTGCGCCATTCGACGCGTAGCAAGGCCGCGTCAACCATCTGATCATCAATAACGATTGCGCCAAGACCACCCTGGATATCAGCCTGCTCGTAAGCTTCGATGATACGCTTGGCTCGCGCGATCGCTTCGGCTCCCGGTGTGTAGGCAGCGTGGATAATCTCTATTTGTGCTGGATGGATAGCCCATTTGCCATCAAAGCCCATTCGCGCACCCATTCGCGCATCCCGCCGACATGCCTCGTCGTCGCGTACGGCTAGCGTGACCCCATCTACGACGGTGATGCCAGCGGCACGCGCGGCGGTAATACATTTGGCTTTGGCGTAATTATAGTAAAAAAATTGTTCTCCACCCAACTCCTGCGCACCAATATCTCCGGCGAAATCCACCAGGCCAAAGATCAACCCGGCCATACGCGGCGTGCTTTTGGCAATCTGCTCGGCATGCAGGACCGCATCAGCGGATTCTATTAGCACTTCGAGTTTGATGCGGCCCACCTCAAAGCCTATGTTCTCTTCAATCTGGCTGAGCAGACGATCAACGAAGAGAATATCCTCAGCCGCATAGCATTTGGGAATCACGACGATATCGATGTTCTGACCAGCTGCCTCAACGACATCTATCAGGTCGCGATAGAAGAATTTTGTGCGAATATTATTGGGCCGGAAAGAGCGAATTTTGCCCTGGAAATCCAGAGTTTTGAGCGCTTCAATCACAGTCTGGCGCGCCTCGATCTTCTGAGAAACCGCGCAGGCATCTTCAAGATCAAACATGACCTGATCAGCACTGGAAGCCGCGGCCCTGGTCATCATTTTGAGGCTATGGCCAGGCACAGTTAATTCCGAGCGACGTACAACAAAATCACGTGCCATAACCATTTGAATTTTCGGTGGAAAGATATTTCCGTTCATAGTCGAGTTCCTTTCACGCTGTGGACGTACCCTGAATTGGCAATTCACCCTTACGTCTAAGGCGGCGGTCGGCATGCTGAATCAGGAAGGATTTAAAGGCTTTGGCTGTCGCTGAGAGATGCTTATCCTTGACATGCACGAGGCGCCAGTGGCGCACGATTGGAAAGCTCTCCACATTGAGGATCACCAGGCGCCCGGTCTCCAATTCCATATCAAGAGCTACACGCGAGATCAAGGCAATACCCAGACCAGCGCTGACCCCTTGCTTAATGGCACTGTTATTGCCCACCTGCATACTGATCTGCAAAGGCACACCGGCCTCTAGAAAGGCGCTTTCCAGGGCCGCACGCGTACCTGAACCCGGCTCACGCAGGAGAAAATGCTCGCGGCCTAGCTCCTCAATAGGCACATGTTCCAGGCCGGCCAGCCGATGCGTAGGGGACGCGACAAGCACCAGTTCATTAAACGCGAATGGCTCGATCTCTACTGGCATATCGGATGGCACTTTACCCATCACTGCCATGTCCACGCGGTTACTGGCCAGCGCGTCAACTAGCGCAGCTCGATTAAGCACCTCTAAGGAAATCTCGACCTGGGGATAGATCTGATGAAACTTACCTAATAGGCCAGGAATCACATAAGTGCCAACCGTTGTGTCAGCTCCAACGCTCAAACGCCCATAGTGCGGACTACGTAACGCCTCCATGTTGTCGAGCGTCTCTTCGATCAGAGCAAAAATCTTCTGGCTATAGAGGTACAGTTCCTCTCCAGCCTGAGTGAGATGGGTGCGCCGGCCAATCTGATCAAACAGTTTCACCCCCAGCGCATCCTCCAGGTGACGGATTTGCGCAGAAACAGCCGGCTGGCTAAAATGTAACTCTTCAGCAGCACGCACAAAACTACAATGCTTCGCAACAACTTGAAACGTAGCCAGCTGATGCAAATTGAGTGTCCGCATAGATACCCCCCCAGAGACAGAATAAACCCACTTTTCAACATTTCTACATGACCCATTTTACCCATAAACTACGCAAGCTGCACGAAGCCTGTTACAATGGCTGGCGAGAATGTGAAGTGCGCCTTTAACTTAAGGCCAACTTCCACACGCTTTATATTCAGGAGAACAGCAGCATGCAAGGATCAACCCTTTCTAATAACTCATCGACGCTCGACACACCAGATGATATCAGCCTTCTTCCTACTCAGCCAACGCTGCCCGCTACACCTGTCGCTCCTGCTATCCCGACCTCAGGTCAGGTACCTCTCTCAGAAGCGCAGAAAAAGGTCACTGTTGCCCAAATCTGGCAAGAGGCTATCTTACCTTACCTGGGAACCCGACTGCTGATCCTTGTCGTTGGCCTGTTCGCTACATATTATATAATGCCACTCCTCGTTCATGTCTCCCCATTGCCAAGCCCTGCCACAATGATGGCCTTCCCGCAATCACTCTGGCTGATGTGGAGTCGCTTTGACGGCGGCTTTTATATACAAATCGCACAAAGCAACTACTGGGCTGCCAGCACGCTTCACGAACGTACAGACTGGGTCTTCTATCCCCTCTTTCCCCTCTTGATCTCTGGCGGGGCAAAGCTCCTGGGCGGGAGCAGTGCCGCTTACTATATTGCTGGCATATTGATCGCGAATATTGCTGGCGTCTTTATGATGGTCTATCTCTACTTGCTTGTACGGCGGGAATTTAACTCAAAAATTGCCTCGCGCAGCGTGCTCTACCTGGCCCTTTTCCCAACGGGTTTTTTCTTCTCAGCGGTCTTTACCGAGTCTTTGCTTTTAGGACTGACTATCGCGTGTATCTATTATGCGCGTCGTCAATCCTGGTGGCTTGCCGGCCTGTGTGGTGGACTGGCAGCATTGACGCGTTTGCAAGGCATTACACTGATTGTGCCGGTGGCCTGGGAATATCTGCGCGTGGTGAGTGCGCGCTATGCCCAACCGCCTGAGAATTTGCCCAAAGATTGGAGCGCGCGCGCGCAGATTGAGGTGACTACCTATTTCCGTGGTCTATTCCTGGCGATGCGCGAGCTGAAAAACTGGCTCAACGCCCTGGCGCTGATCCTGATACCCTGCGGACTGCTGATCTTTATGATCTACGCAAAACTGTATATCAACGACTTCTTCGCGACCTTCCACGCCAGTTCCTGGGGCTGGCATCGTATGATCTCGCCTCCCTGGCGCCTGATCATCTATTCGCTGCGCAATCCCATCCTGGGGCAACCACTCAACTGGAATTTTTGGGTCTTGAACATCGTCACAGCCCTGGCTGGTCTGGCAGTAATCATCTGGGCCTGGCGCCGCTTACCTATGATCTATACCATCTATACTGCCCTCGTGGTCCTGCTACCACTGGCATCCAGCATGCTTAACAGTTATGGCCGCTATGCTCTGCTGTTTTTCCCTGCCTTCATCTTGCTCGCGACCTTTACCAGCAAGCACAAAGACTCCAGCAAAAACGAGGGCAAAGAAGAACACCTTCACACCTTTATCGTCGCGAGCTTCGCAACTCTTGAAGCCGTCTTCATGATCTTCTTCGTTCTCGGCTTGCCAACGATTGCTTAAGCCATTCTCGCTATTCCTGCTGGGAACAAAGCCAGGCAAGCGCTAACACCCTGCACACGCACCTTAGAGAGACGACGGTTCCAGCAGGGAAGAACCTCTGTCTCCCTCAATTACCTCTCTAGACTTTACGCTCCGTAGCGACCCGCGCGGGCGAAAAACCGAGTTGCTTGTAGTCCAGTCGCGTCCTGGTGCGGATTACCTGCATACAGCACGCACAGTTTAGACTAGCTGCTCGCTTGCAGGCCAATCCACTACGTTGTACCATAAGGCCGTATCCTCAAAACATCGCAGTTAGCGAGGGCACTCCGCATAGATCAAGTAGTTTTTGCAGCAGTTATACTCTAAAAGTACTACTGTTGATTGCACAACGAGGACATAGCAGATGGCATTATTCCGTAATCGCGGACAACACGAGCGTCCTGCCAGCACAAAACATAAGTCAACCCGGCACCTGCCCGAGACAGGAGAGCAAAACAGCTCACCCGCGGGCGTACCAGAAGGCGAAAAAATAGTCGTGACAATCGCGCGCCAGTGCGGTAGCGGCGGTGCGGAGATTGGGCGTCTGCTGGCGCAAAAAGCTGACCTGCACTATCTGGACCACGAAATCATTGACGAGGTGGCTTTGCGCTCAGGTGTGACCGCCCAGCAGATTGAGGAGCAAGATGAACAGACAGCCCGCCCACTGGGCTATATGCTGGAAGCGCTCTCGACCAATACCCCCTTTAACATGAACTATAGCAAGCTTTTACAGCACCAGCCGCTCGGGGTGCAGACTCTGGGTCAGGAACAGGCTTACTTCCAGTTAACTCAGCGCGTGGTGCTGGAAATGGCCCACGCTGGCAATGCAGTGATCATCGGGCGTGGCTCACAGTTTCTGCTGCGCGGTCTGCCTCGCGTGATGCATGTTTACATTTTCGCACCGCTACCCCGGCGCATCGAAAATGTACGCACGCATTTTAATTTTACCCGCGCACAGGCCATCGAATTTATCGAACGGCGCGACGGCGAAACGGAAAATTACTTGCGCCATTATTACAATTCCAATGGCACGCAGCCCGAACTTTATCACCTGCTGATTAACACTGGTCTCTTCTCATTTGAAACCGCTGCTGATCTCATTGCGCAAGCCCTCCCGTTAGCGCACGAGATTAAATAGCTCAGTTTGCGCGCGAAACTCCACAGACTATGCACTTTACAGGACGTTTACACATCCCCTAACTCTTCTCCACCAACGAAGGCGTTGGTAGCTCAGAGGGCTGGCTATTCTATGAGCCATATATAGTACTGCCCAGCTTATGGTTGCAGTTGGTCTGATGGTCTGACCAACTGTCTCCTCACTTGTGATACAATGAAGGGCAGGTTGAGGTGGGGATATCTATCAGGGCAATACGTATCCAAGGAGCCAATCATGAGCATTCAATCGATCAACCCCGCTACAGGGGAAGTCCTCGAAACGTTTGAGCTATTCAGTCCCACGCAGATTGATGAGGCACTCGGCGCAGCCCACACTGCGTTCCAGTCCTGGCGTGAGAGCACTTTTGCTGAGCGGAGCGCCCTCTTTCGACGGCTTGCCACCTACTTGCGGGCGCATAAAACAGAGTTAGGACGTTTAGCCAGCCTGGAGATGGGCAAACCTATCACCGAGAGCGAGGCAGAAGCAGAAAAATGTGCCTGGAACTGCGAGTACTATGCAGGCAATGCCGAGCGTTTCCTGGCGGATGAGAAGATTGCCACTAACGCAACGGAGAGCTATGTTTCCTATTTGCCGCTTGGCGTGGTGCTGGCGCTTATGCCCTGGAACTATCCGTTCTGGCAGGTTTTTCGTTTCGCCGCTCCTGCACTCATGGCAGGCAATACCGCAATCCTCAAACACGCCTCCAACGTCTCACGCAGCGCACTGGAGCTTGAACGCATCTTCCTTGAGTGCGGTTTTCCAGAGGGTGTCTTTCGCACGGTGCTAGTTCCAGGGGCGGAAACCGGAAAACTAATTGCAGACCCCCGCATAGCTGCAGTTACACTGACGGGCAGCGAGGAGGCAGGGGTAGCCGTCGCTTCCACGAGTGGCCAGTATCTCAAGAAACATGTGCTGGAACTCGGTGGCTCAGATGCCTTTATCGTGCTCGCAGATGCTGACGTTGACGCCGCCGCTAAAACTGCTGTCCGCGCCCGCTTCCAGAATAACGGACAGAGCTGCATCGCGGCCAAACGCTTTATTGTCGTCGAGTCAGTGGCCGAGGAGTTCGAGCGCATATTCGTTGAGGAAGCCGCGAAACTGCGTGTCGGCGATCCGCTGCACGATGAGACGCAGATTGGGCCGGTGGCTCGTGCTGACCTGCGCGACGAACTGGATCATCAGGTACAGGCAACGGTTCGGATGGGCGGGCGTGTCCTGCTCGGTGGTAAGCCGGTCGCAGGCAAAGGCTCTTTCTACGAGCCAACCATCGTGACCGATGTAACTCCTGAGATGCCCATGTTCCGCGAAGAAACATTCGGACCAGCCGCAGCCGTCATCCATGCCCGCGACACCGAGCACGCTATTGAGTTGGCTAATAGTTCTCAGTTTGGGCTTGGTGGCAACCTGTGGACACGCGATATCGAGCAAGGCCGTAAACTGGCTCGGCGGCTAGAGTCAGGGGCGACGTTCCTCAACGGTATGACCGCAAGCGATCCAAGACTACCGTTCGGAGGCGTCAAACATAGTGGCTATGGACGCGAGCTTTCAGTGTTCGGCATAAGGGAGTTTGTCAACGTCCAAACTGTGTGGATCGGGCCGGTAGCAAGCGCTGCCCCAGCAACGCCTGCGAGTGAATAATACCTTAGATAAAAGAAAACCCCTGTACAGTCGAACGAGTGTACAGGGGTTTCTGAATGTCAGGCAGAAGAGTCCACCCGTCTGTCAAAAGCATTTTTCAGGGTACCTATTGACTTGTCAGCCATAGGCGGTCGTGCTAATATAATGTACAAATGGATTAAGCAAAGATATTATTGCTATTTTTCAGGAGGCTAGCCGTGAAAACAGGCACCGAACATACTGCAGCAAACTGGTGGGCAACTGGCGATATGCCGGTGCGCGCGGACTCGCAGGTCACATTTCTCGCGGATGGACGGCACACAATGTGGACGATGTGCCTGCACTTCCTGAACGCGCGTCACTCTATTCACCTGGCTAACTGGGGCATTACTCCCTATATACAACTGGTGCGTGGCCTGGACCACCGAGCCGGGCCGGATGGTAGCTCTGAACAACTGGCTCTGCTCGAAGTACTCAAGGCAGCCGGTCTGGCGGCAGTGGACATCGAGTTCTGGACAACGCAGGAATTGACGCTCCAGAATGTGCTGAGTCACGCGGTGAGAAAAGGTGTGGATGTCAAGGTTTTGCTATGGGCCTGCCCCGAAGTTTTCTCACACTATAGCCCGAAAACGGCCTATGAGCAGTTGACAGCCGTTGGCGTACATTGCGTGATGGATGATAGTTCAAGCGGCTTGCAACATATCTCGGAATCGCTACACCAGAAGATTTCAATCATCGATGGGCAATACGCTTTTGTAGGTGGCATTGATCCGTTAATTGAGCTAAGTGGCGATTTCGACCGCTGGGATACGCCCTGGCATAGCTTTATCTCAGACCTGCGCCAGAATCCACGAGGCGCCATTTCGCATACCTGGCATGACGCCCACTCGCTGATCGAGGGCACTGCCGCGCGCGATGTCGAGTTTAACTTCTACCAGCGTTGGAACGAAGTTGTCCAACGCCATAGGCTCCCGCAAGCGCTCCTACCTGAACCCGACCGCACACACCACGAGGCGTTGCCACATCGTCTGGTACAGATCGCGCGCACGATTCCACCTGGAACCTATCGGTTCGCAGCTAAAAATGGCATTCAGGATATCGCTCAGATCCATGCTAACGCCTTTAGCAGTCTTCAACAGTTTGCCTACCTGGAGAACCAGTATTTCTGGCTGCATACATTTGTGGGCATAGAGATTGGTGATTTCGGCCCGGTTAACTTTGAGATGGAGCGCAATATGCGCCTGCTGGCCCAGGCTCTTGAACATGGGTCCAGCGTAATTATGGTGCTGCCTGACCATCCCAATGTGGGCCGTGCCTTCACCGATAAAGGACTGAACCATCTGCGCGCCCAGGCACCCAGCGCTGCTGCTGCTGGACGTATACAAATTTTCTCCCTGGCCACTTCAACGACTATAGAAGGCAAAGAAGAGTACCGCCCGATCTATGTTCACGCCAAAGTGACTATCGTTGATGACCTCTGGAGCACTATCGGCTCAGCGAACCTCAACAACCGGGGTATGCGCGACGACGCAGAGATCAACGTCGCTGTGCTCAATAGAGATTTTGCCCACGATCTGCGCATTATGCTCTGGGCCGAGCATCTGGGTCTGATCCAGGAAGAAGAGCAATTCCTTGTCTCTCGTTACCTTGGCCACCAGACGCTGAGTCCCACTGATAGCGAGATTGCGCTGAAAATCTGGCAGGCCCTGATAGAAAAACTTGATAACCCCGCCAGCGGTCTGCGCCTACTCAGCGAAAGCGCCCATGCCAACCTGGAGCACTTTCGCAAAGGCGAACCCCTGACCGGCCACCTCTTCCCCTATTTAACGGCAGAAGAGGCGCACCAGCTGGGCCTGAGTTTCCACGAAAGCCATGGACTGTTTGAGACGCCCGAGGTAAAGTAGAGTCAAGCTTATGACAATTTACTTTTACAATACACATGAAAGACCCTACGGTGTCTTTTCCAATTTCTCAGCGTATGGAGTCGATCTGGATGGACTCTGGTGGCCAACTACTGAGCACTATTTCCAGGCGCAAAAATTCGCTGGTACTCCCTATGCCGAGCAGATCCGCCTGGTTCATACACCCAGGCAGGCCGCTGATTTGGGACGCAAGCATGAGATGCCCTTGCGTCCCGATTGGGAAGAAGTAAAAGATGCTGTCATGCTCAAAGCTGTCCAGCGCAAATTCGAGATGCACCCTGAACTACGCGCTATTCTGCTCGCTACTGCCGAAGACAAGATTGTAGAAAATGCCCCTGGAGACTACTATTGGGGCTGCGGCGCCGATGGTACAGGGAAGAATATGCTCGGTCAGACCCTGATGCTCGTACGTACAATTCTGCGTAAATAAAGCAGAATTTTTTTAAGCGAGACGAAGGTAAAAGAGAGCAGACAGCGCTGTCTGCTCTCTTTTACCTTCGTCTCGCTTAAAAACAGAAAACTAAATCAACTCAAGATAGCGGCGGCGATCCCAGTTGGTGACAGCTTTTTCGTACTCTTTGACTTCCCAGCGGCGCGTGGCCACAAAATGATCAATAAAATCCTCGCCCAGGTATTCGCGAGCAAAGGCGCTCTGCTCCAACAGGTTGGTGGACTCGGTGAGATTGCGGGCCAGGGACTTGATCTGGCCGCTGGCAAGGGCCTGCGCGACAGTCGCGAGATCATAAGCGTTGCCATCCAGGCGAGCGGGCAACTCTAGCTCATGCTCAATCCCATAGAGGCCGCTGGCCAGCAAGGCAGAGAAGACCAGATAAAAATTAGCATCCGCGCCTGGTACGCGATTTTCAACGCGAATGGCCTTCTTGCCATTGTTGATGATACGTATGGAACAGGTGCGGTTCTCCATGCCCCAGGTGGTGTTTAACGGCGCCCAAGTGCCCTCAACGTAGCGCTTGTAAGAGTTGATCACGGGCGCATAGAAGGCCATCATTTCTGGCAGCTTGTCCAGCACGCCCGCAAGAAAACGACGCATAGTGATAGACATATGCCCTTCGGCGCTGTCGTCCCAGAAGAGATTACACTCTCGGTCACGATCCCACAGGCTGATATGCGAGTGGCCGCTACTGCCATCCTCCTGATCGTTCCACTTGGCCATAAAGCAGGCGGTCAGTCCATCCTGGTGACAGATCTCTTTGACCCCGGTTTTAAAAAGCATCGTATGATCGGCTGCGGTCAATGCGTCCGAGTAGTGCAAGTTCATCTCATACATGCCAGGACCGTGCTCGCGATTGTAGCCCTCGATCTCGATGCCATGACCACGCATCGAACTGGCGATGCGCCGCAACAGGTAATCGTCAGCGCTGGATTGGCTGACAGAATAGCAGTTCATGCCTGGATTGAGAGGCTGCAAATCCGGGCCATAGTCCTTTGCGCGCAAAGAAGGCATGGTTTCACGAAAAAAGCGAAACTCCAGTTCAGAAGCAGCCATTGGCTCATAGCCCAGCGCCCGCGCGCGCTCAACGACGCTGGCGAGCACATATCTGGGCGAAACGACAAACGGATCTCCATGCTCGGTCCAAATATCACAGACGCAGGAGGCAATACGCTCCTCCCAGGGCACAAGCTTGAAGGTCGAGAGGTCGGGCTTTAAAATGACATCCGCGAAGCCGTGCTCCCAGTTACTGACCTTAAGATTGGGCAAAATATTCTCCGCAATATCCCAACCAAAGATTACGTCGCATTGCGCAAAACCATCGTCTAGTGAGTTCAAAAAATGGCTCGCTGCCACACGTTTGCCCCGATAGACTCCCTCGATATCGGGCGCGCCAATCTTGATATACTCGATCGCACCTTCCTCGATTAGACGTTGAATCTCAGATCTTTCCATGCAAGTTGCTTCCTTTCTTCTTTGCTCACCCGGTGGGAAAAGCTGAGCGTTGCCTTCCCGCCTCAGATACAATTTACCAGCGATACGTCTCAGGGCGGCGATTTTCCAGGCAGGGGATTTGTGTTCGCGCCTTTGTAATTGCCTCCAGATCAATCTCAGCCATTATAACACCTGGCATATCAGGTGCTTGAGCCAGTACCAGTCCCCAGGGATCGACAATCATCGAGCGTCCAAAACATTGCTTGTCAGGCGGATACGAGCCGACCTGAGCAGGCGCGACCACATAACACAGGTTCTCAATCGCGCGCGCACGCAAGAGCACCTCCCAGTGGTCACGCCCGGTGTGCATGGTAAAGCCTGCTGGCACCATGATAATCTGCGCTCCACGTAATGCTAGTAGCCGGTAGAGCTCGGGAAAACGCAGATCGTAGCAGATACTCAGGCCAAAAGTGATCCCATCAACCTCGGCGGTGACAATCTCGTCGCCTGGCACGATGCGCTGCGACTCGTAGTGCTTTTCGCCATTTGCCAGATTGACATCGAACAGGTGGATCTTGCGATACTTCGCAATCAATTCCCCAGCACGATCGATCAGTACACAGGTGTTGTAGAATTTGCCTGGCAGTTCAGGATGGCGCTCCACAATACTGCCAGCATGGATCACCATACGATGCTGGCGCGCTTTCTCCTGCAAACGCTCAAGCAATGGACCTGGCACTGTCTGGGCCACCTGCTCAAAGCCCGAGTAGGGTCCAAGGTATGGCCAGAACTCTGGCAGGCCAGCAAATTGCGCTCCCATACCAGCCGCTTCATCTAATAGTCGCTCTACTGTCGCCAGATTTTCGAGGGAATTGCCTTGTGAATTTACTTGAATTGCCGCTGTTTTGAGACGCATAAATCTGCTCTGCCTTTCTAAATGTGTTTAAATGGATGCACAACATCGTTGCTTGCGGTGAAAAGATCTGCACACTGCATGGCATCATCTGTGTGTGGTCCCTATTTAATACACAGAGATCTTTCCAGGAAAACGCGCATTTGTATTGTAACATCTGCGCGAAAGTATGGAAGCGGGTAGTCAGCCAAGTATTGTTACCTGACAGCCTTCTAAGAATGAGGCAGGATGGTACAGATTGTCTATGATCATTGATGATAGGTAGAGAGGATGGCAGCCAGTACGCCAGGGAAACGCGCCTCCAGATCTTCTCCGCGCAGGGAGACCAGCACTCGTCTTCCCTCAGGCACCATGCGTACCAGTCCGGCTTCGCGCAGCACTTTGAAATGAAACGAGAGCGTTGACTTGGCCACCGCTTCGCCTACGAGAAAATCCTGACAAGCTCTCTTTTCCTCCGACTCTTTCATGATTGCCAGTTGCGCTACAATTTGCAAGCGCCAGGGATCACCGAGAGCATATAAGATGGCTGGCAAGGACAGATCCTCGCGTGATGGATGAACCAGAAGTAATTTCATACTTGACACTATATCACTTTTTGCTTTACACTTCAATAGTTCAAATATGTTGAACAGTTGAATTATCGAAATTACGAACAATTAAATGAGGAGGAACACTACTTGAAAACTCAGGCTACCCCTTCATCTACGCAGCCGACACATCAGCCTGATCCCAGGCGCTGGTTAATGCTCGCCATCGTGCTGGCTGCCACGCTGATCGCTGTTCTGGATACCTTCATTGTGAATGTGGCTATTCCCTCTATCGAGGGCGAGTTGCATGCGAGCTTTGCTCAGATCCAATTGATCGTCGCTGGCTATACCCTCTCCTATGCGGTTTTACTCGTGCCTGGGGGGCGTCTGGGAGATCTCTACGGGCGCAAACGGTTGTTTTTGCTGGGTGTGGGAGGCTTCACCGTGTGTTCGGCACTCTGTGGATTCGCACCCAATGCGATCCTCTTGATCATTTTCCGCGTGCTTCAGGGCGGCGCGGCAGCACTGATGTTCCCGCAGGTGCTCTCCTTTATTCAGGTCACGTTTGAACCCGCTGAACGCCCGCGTGCCTTTGGTTACTACGCCACTGTCAGTGGTGTGGGTTCTATTCTGGGCCAGGTGCTGGGCGGCTTTCTGCTGGTGGCAAATCTGTTCAATCTCGGCTGGCGCTCGATCTTCCTGGTTAATGTGCCTATCGGTCTCCTTGTTCTGCTCGCTGCGTTCCCACTACTGTGTGAATCACGAAGGCCCGAAGCAGGTAGCCTGGATGCTGGCGGAGCCGCCTTGCTTATCTGCTCGCTCTTCCTCCTGATCTTTCCGCTAGTCGAGGGAGGAAATGCTGGTTGGCCGCTGTGGACAGTGATCTGCCTTGCTCTCACAGGGCCTCTTTTTCTGGCTTTTCTCGCGTATGAACAGCAGTTGACTAAACAAGGAAAGACTCCGCTCATCCGGCTTGCGCTCTTTCAGCAACGTCGCTTTTCGTCTGGTATTCTCACGGTCGCGTTAGCCTATGCCCTCTTTGCCTCAAACTTGTTTCTGTTTGCCTTCTATCTGCAAACGATGCAGAGATTGACGCCATTACAAGCAGGTCTTGTCATTATGACTATCAGTGGTGCCTATGTTCTTGCCTCTGCTCTCAATACCACAATCACCTCTCGTTTGGGCAAGCGCAGCCTGACCATCGCAGCATCTCTAGTCATCCTGGGCTACCTGCTGATCTTCCTTGTAACACAGTTTCTAGTTCCATTGTGGGGAATACCTCCACTATTGGCGGCACTCTTCGTGTTGGGGTTGGGCATGGGAACGTTGATGGCGCCTCTGCTGAACGAAACGCTCGAAGGGATTGCTCCTCAAGATGCTGGAGTGGCTTCTGGAGTGTATATGACCGCCTTCTCGATGGCAGGCGCGCTAGGTATTGCTGTGATTGGACTCCTTGATGCAACGTTCGCCAGGAGCGGCAGCTCTCTGTACGCCTTCACGCTCTCAATTATCGTGATCACTGTGCTTAGCCTTGGTCTCTTGCTGACAGTGCAGCCTCTCTCGAGACCGCTCATGCCTCTAACAGAGCGCGAATAGGGGATCTGCAGACAACCGGGGGGAACCATAAAAGGTTCTCCCTTCTGTGCGTAGGAATGCGCTTTTCACGCAAAAGAGACATGAAGGCATCGCACAATATCCTGGCATAAGACTATATGAACGAGAGTGGACGGGCCTCTGTCGCATGCAGACTTTTCCAAACCCAATCCACACAGTACCCCAGTACTTCTCAGCGCGCAAGCCCCTTTCTTTCTCGCTCGTTTATAAGGAATTCTCCTGATATAAGCTCACCCTGGCCGGTCGTATGATGCATCAGCCAGGCAAGCTGTCTGAACAATAAGAAAAAAGAACCAGAGCACTCTTAAATACGGACAGGGAACCCAAACTGCGTGTATTATAAAAGAACACAAAAAGACATTTTGACAAAATATAAAACATTTTGAGATTGCTGGCCAATTGTACACAAATTTCTGGCGCGTGAGCGATAATATACCTATGCCCACGTTTTTTATAAAAGAATAATTGGTCAACTGTAACGCATGTCCTTTCGAGGACAAAGTAGCTAGAGATGGAGTAGCCAGGCGCAGTGTCAGAAGATAATCAGCAAAAAGCAGACCAGAGCGACGAAATAGAGAAACCTGTTCGCGCGCGCCGGAAGGCCGTTCCGCGCAAAGCAGTTGAAAAGTCTCACAAAGCATTTTATCCCGATGACCAGCCTCAGATTCCTAAGGTGCGCCGGGCGTCGCTCAAACAGACTCAAATAGAGGTCCTCCCTATGGCCGAGCGTGGGCTGGATGATGATAACACGCGAGTGTCCAGAAATAGAGACGACCTCGCTAACCGGACCACTAAAAAACACAAACGCGCGGAAATACACCCCTTTACTGGTCTGGAAGAGCGAAATAACCAGGCGTCTCAGCAAAGTTCAAAAGGACAGGCCTCGCAGCCTGCGCAAAAAGAGAAACGCGCGGAAATGCACCCCTTCACAGGTCTGGAAGACCACGCTTTTGATCGGCAGCACAAACGTACGAACGCAAGAGCTACGCAACGCCCATACAAGAGCGGCAACCGTCTCGCCGCGCACAGAAAGGGGAACTATCCGAGCCAGAGTAACTACGCGTTTTTCTGGCGGCGCTGGAAAAACTGGATACTGATCGGCTCCCTGGCACTTCTGCTGCTGGCTCTCACACCATTCGCTCTGGGCATCGTGCATAATCTCACGGGTCACAATGCCAAAACGTCTATCTCGACTACCTCCAGTGTGCCCATTTCCAAATTACAGAGTATTCCGTCAAATTCTCACGAATTAGTGATTGTGCCTCCTAAGACGAGTCATCCGGCACCTCCAGTGTTTGCCGCAGCGGCTTACCTGCTAAACACAGATAATGAGGCTACGCTCTATGCCCAAAACGCTTTTACCCATCTGCCCATGCTCAGTACCACCAAGCTCATGACCGCGACAATCGCCATGGAAACTGGTAATCTCGATCAGCAAATTACGATTACCTCGGCCATGGAAGGGGATATCGGCCATCTTAGCTCCGATAGCGCTATCTTTGGCGTCAAAGTGGGCGAGACATATACTTTGCGTGACCTCATCTATGGCCTGCTCTTTGTCTCTGGCAATGATGCAGCGCTGGTCATTGCAGATGCGCTGGCCGGCAGCGTGCCTGATTTTGTGGCCGAGATGAACCAGAAAGCACAAATCCTGGGCATGAATGACACCCATTTCGTCAATCCACATGGCCTGCTCGATCCCGGCCAGTATTCCTGCGCGCGCGACCTGGCGGTGCTCGGCCAGTACAGCCTGAGCATACCTGCTCTGCAACTGATCAGCGCGGCTAAAACTTACCGTATTGCTGCCGCTGGCAAACATGGCGAACGCCAGTTGATCAATGAGAATCAATTTCTCTGGTGGTTTCCCGGCGTTAGCGGCGGAAAAACCGGCTTCGACGGCATCTCTGATTTTGTGCAGGTTATGTCCGTAACACGCGACAATCATCATCTGGTCGGCGTAGTCATTCACACCAATAACTGGTGGACAGATATGCGCGACATGATGAACTATGGCTTCAATAACTATACCTGGATCTCTCCGCGCGATGTAGACGCCTCTGGCCATCCCGTGCCATACGACAACCTGTGGAATTACTTTGCTACAGATACCCAGAGTGTCAACGTCTCTCTCGCGCCCGACCAGCGCTACTATGTCTACACAGGCTATACGGTCTCCGGCGCAATCCTGACGTACTTTGATAAAAACGGAGGTCTGAAAAAGTTTGGCTTCCCGCTAAAAATGCCGGTACCCTCTAGCAGCACGTCAATGACCCAACAATTTCAACATGGCTCGATTCTTTGTAATCTGACCAATAACCAGTGTAGTACCGTGTAAGATGCTGGTAGCTCACGCTGCCAGCAGCATTCAGGGCATCCCGGCTAAATTGGCTATCCACAAGTGTTTGCTTGTCGGTTTCCGCTCGATTTGCTATACTTGCCGGGCAATAGGGCGTTGTTAAGAGAGAGGTTTTAATGGTCAACGATAATACACAAACGACAGAGAATAAGATAGCAGAGACGCCAGCGGCTCTCCCTACTACGCCGCGTCCCAGGTCGCGTGCGCGACGCGGTCCCTTGCGCCAGGCCCGCCTGGCCCTGGCTATCTCCGCTGGCAAACTGGTGGGAGCTTCGGGTCGCCTGCTGGGCATTGGCGGCGGCACAAGTCTGCCTGGTATGGTCGCGCGCCGCATCGATCCCGATGTGTTGAAAACCATCATTGGGGCCAGTACAGCAAAGAAAATCGTGATCACTGGTAGTAATGGCAAAACAACCACTTCGCGCATGATCGCTGAAATGGCTAAAGAGAGTGGCAACCGCCTTTCTCATAATCGCTCTGGCTCCAATCTTCTGCAGGGTGTAACCTCGGTCGCGGTCAATTTCGCCAGTTTCTCCGGCGAGTTGAACAGCGATGTACTGGTCTTTGAGATCGACGAGGGCACAATGCAGCATGTGATCCCGGAGATTCAGCCTGATGTAGTGGTAATCACTAATATTTTCCGCGACCAGTTGGACCGCTTTGGCGAATTGTACGCGGTGGCTCGTAGTCTCGATAAAGTCCTGGAGGGTCTGCCCGAAACCTCGACGATTGTACTTAATGGCAATGATCCCCAGGTGGCTAACTTCGGCCTGAATGCGAAAGCCAGACGACTCTTCTTTGGCCTGAACACCGACGAGATCGGCACACCCGTACCTGACCAGTCCGCCGACGTGATCCGCTGTATCCATTGTCAGGAAGACCTTGAGTACAAGGTGGCCTATCTCTCACACCTGGGTCTCTATCGCTGCCCGAACTGCGGCTATACTCTGCCCGAACTGGATATCGCTGTCACCTCAGTCAAACTGGCCTCCGATGGCAAAGCTCCAACCCACGCCACGCTAACTACGCCAGCAGGAGTCATGGAGATCGAGATACCACTACCCGGCGTACATAATGTCTATAACGCGGCTGCGGCAGTGGGCGCAGCCCTGGCGGCTGGCTTCCCTAAAGACAAACTGCCGCTCGCGCTCGCCAAACTCCAGCCCGCCTTTGGACGCCTGGAAGAGATTAAAGCTGGAGACCAGACCATCTACCTGGCCTTTGTCAAAAATCCTACCTCCTTTAATCTGATTATGCGCCTGATTATGCAACATCCTGGCCAAAAACACATTCTGCTAGCCGCCAGCCATACCGTGGTTGATGGCGAAGATTTCTCCTGGCTCTGGGATCTAGAGGTCGAAGAGCTAGCGCCTGCTATCGTTGATGCCATTTGTAGCGGCAATAAACCCGAAGAGCTGGCGATGCGCCTGAAATACGCTGAAGTTCCCACCGAGCGTATCCGCGTGATCGAGGACCGCGAACAGGCCCTGGATGCTGCTCTCAAAAACGCCGGCCCTAATGGCACCCTCTACATTCTCGCTACCTATAGTCCTACCCAGGAGCTACGCCGCATCATGCAGAAACGCGGCTGGGTGAAACATTTCTGGGAAGAATAGGCTTCAGCCCTTCGGGAGTCCTCGGCTCCTGCGGCACCTCGCAAAAGTTTTTTTGCTGAGCGCGGATACCCTGGCTGGCCACTGACCAGCCAGGGTATCCGCGCTCAGCAGGAAGAAATGGGCCGCTGCACTGGCTTTATATCTCCTGGTACACAACAAACTCAAAGAACCGGTATACGCGATAATGTGTAGGATTAGCGGTGGTTCGTTGTCGCATGATCAGTTCCTGGGCGGAGCCGGCGGCAAAGATGTAGGCGGGATGTGGGGTGGCATGCACAATGAGCCGATAAGGCAGGTAGCGGTCCTGGGCGGGATGCATGTCGTTATCAACAGCGCTACAGATGAGCTTCTCCTGGCTGAGGAAAATCAGAATGTTGCAAGTCCAGTAGTCAGAGTAGAGCTGCGTGGTTCCTGCCTGCTGTAAATCCTGGATAAGCGCTTGCTGCTCCGTGTAGCGAGCCTGAGTAACGGGCATTTGCCAGAGAGATCTGACTGTGCCTGTAGTGAATGTCGCGGCCACCAGCAGAAGCAGCACGGCCTGTAGCCACCATTGCAGCGCGCGCCGATTACGACTCAGGCTGTGCCAGAGGGGCCAGAGCAGAATGGGCAGGGCCAGCAACATACATGTCAGATAGCGAAACGAGGTATCAGGTGCGACCGCAGGCGAAGGTGAGCTAGTGTAAAGCACAAGCGTCAGACCAATGCTCACCAGCACTACCAGTTGCCCACTCTGGCGAATCAACCGCTGCTGCCTTTCCATGCCAGCTTCGACAGGCTGCCTGGGGCGCGTGAGACGCCAGATAGTCACCAGCGCTACGCCAGCAGCGAGCAGCCCAAGCAGCAAATAGCCCGTGCTCCAGGCGCCTTGCCCGATTATACACGGTATGCTGAGAGTAGACTGCGCGCCACTTGGCGGAAAAGCCACGGGCGCGCATCCCCAACCACCGCCAGTCGCCATCGGCAAGGCGATAAAGAACATCCCCGCGAGCTTATTAGTCCAGGTCAGGTGAGTTGCCAGAAACTGAGCCTCACCTGAGGCTTGCAAACTACGCAAGACGTTCCACGAATTCTGCTCCCAAGAGACCGTAAGATTATAATAAATTAAAGGGAATCCACCCACCACAAAGCCCACGAACAGGCCCAGGCCAGGCCATCTTACCAGTTCACGCCAGCAGAAGAAACTGAGCAACAAACCCATAGCCAGCACAAATGGTCCCGCTAGCAAATCTACCCAGAGTGCCTGCCCGACAAGCGCGCCCAGTAGAGTATAGAGACCAATACGCTTCCATTTCGTGCCTGCACCAGGCTGTTGCCAGCGCGAGGTAGTTAACGCCAGGCCAACGGCAAGTAAGCACATCAACGCAGCAAACATTTCCAGTTCTGGATATTCGCCCGAGGCCCTGAGTTGCAGGAAAAGCACATCTGGCGAACCCAGACCCAGAAGAATTGCGGATACCAGCGCATACTTGCGACTGTTATAGAGCAAGAGCACCAGATAATACATGCCGATTAGAAAAATCACAAAAAAGAGCACCAGCGGCAGGCGTAGCGCAAAAAGAGAACTGCCAAAGAGACGAAAAAGCGGCGCAGCCAGATAGCCCTCCAGCGGTCCCAGATAATTTCCACCATAGAAAAATACCGGGTGCTCTCCTTGAAAGGCCACATGCAGCGCGAGCACGCCCATATTGCCCTCATCGCTATCTGTATAGGGCCAGTTAAAAGCAAGCAAGACCACGCGTAATAATGTAGCACCAGCCACACAGGCCAGCATCCAACGCTCGGAGACGCCTGGCAAACGCAAACGTTTTACAATATTCACTGTGACTACCTATCTGAGAGAAGAGTTCATACAACTAAACGGACAAGCAAAGAGCAAAGTCGCGCATGTAATCAGACCTCCCACGTCGTTTTATCTATGGCGTGCTTCTCTGGTTCCACTAATCAGAGATTTAAAAAAGTTTTTTTGAGTAGAGTAGAGGTGCTTCTCAACTCTACTCGAAAAAACTCAGCCAAAGGAGGAGATGAGCTTTGCTCTTGAATAAATGCAACTTTTATATAACCCCGTTAAAAGCACTAGAAACTTGACGCATGCGGAGAGATAAGGCATACTACGTTTGTCGTAACGAAGCAGTAAGCCGTTCTCCTGGGAGAATAGCCCAGAGACATAGGCCAACGCGTAGTCTCCTGTCGCAAGCAAAAGATACCAGGAAAGCATAAATAATAGGAGCCATTTCATGAGCGAACCGACACCAAATACGGGCATGGCCCTGAAAATTTGCCATCTCTATCCCACTCTGATGAGCGTAGCAGCCGATCGAGGCAATCTTTTTTCGATTCAGAAACGTTGCGAATGGCGCGGCATTAAGATTGAAGTTGAGCCAGTTTATGTCAAACAGACACCAGATTTCACGCAATATGACCTGATCCTGATTCATGGAGCAGCTGATCGCGAGATGGAACTGGCCTCGCGCGATATTCAGTTCAAAGCAGCCTCATTGCAAGCGGCAGCCGACGCTAATGTGGTCTTTCTCTGTGTCTGCGCCGGTTTCCAGTTGATGGGCCATTATTATCAGCCCGCGCAGGGTGAGCGCCTCAATGGCGTTGGCATCCTGGATCTATATACACAGGGCGGCGGCGAGCGCTTTATGACACATATGGCTATGGAGTGCAAGTTTAGCTATAACAGCCAGAACGTGCTGGTAGGCTATGAAAATCACAGCGGTCGTACCTACCTGGGCAACGGTCTGGAGCCACTGGGTAAAGTGCTGGTCGGCTGGGGTAACAATGGCAAAGATGGTGGCGAGGGCGCGATTTACAAAAACATTTACGCCTCCTACCTACACGGTCCACTCCTACCGAAAAATCCCTGGTTTACCGACTACCTGATCGCGCGGGCACTGGAGCGCCGCTATGGGCCTGTGGAGTTGGAACCGCTGGAAGATGATATCGAGATGGCTGCTCATAAAGCCGCGCTCGATCTGGCCATGAAATTCAAGGGCACCATGTCCGCAATCGAAGCAGCCAGTTGGAAAAAATAGCTGGAGGAACGGTGCAAGAAGATCTAAAAGCAAATTGTATGTGTGACAAACTTGAGGAAATTATATGCGGTTGACACGACCTCTCTGGCATGGTTGCCTGCTCTGTGTCCTCTTTTTGCTCCCTCTTCTCACCGGTTGCGATATGCTCCCCAGCGTTTCGCTAACTACGGATACTCCTTCGCCTACATCTACCCCCAACACCTGGCACACGGTCGCGCCAGGTGTTGAGGTTCGCAGTGAGACCTGGAACAGTCCATCCACTACCGGGGTCAGCGATCTGATCAGTATTGTGCGTTTGAATCTCCACAATGTCAAAATTAGCGTTGCTTACCAGCCTGACCAGCCGCTTTCAATGCAGCAGTGGATGCAAAAGGAACAGGCCACCGCTCTAATCAATGGTGGTTACTTCGATGGACAAGACCGGGCGACCGCGTTGGTAGTCTCCAATGGACAGGCTTATGGCACTTCTTACCAGGGTTTTGGCGGAATGCTCGCTGTGACCTCAAACGGCAAAGTTCAACTGCGCTCTCTGCACAATGATCCCTATAATTCATCCGAGGCACTGACAGAGGCCACACAATGCACTCCTATGCTCCTGATCAATGGTCAGCGCACCCGGTTCAATGCCGATACAAAAGCCTCGCCTCGCAGTGTAGCCGCCCTCGACAAACAGGGCCATCTACTCTTTATTGTCAGCCCTGGTGTAACTTTCTCCCTCGACGATATGGCCACATTATTGCAAAAATCCGATTTAAACCTGCTTACCGCTCTTAATCTTGATGGCGGTTCCTCTACTGGCCTTTATGTCAATGATACGAACAACAGCCAGAGTATTGCCATCGATTCTTATGTCAATCTTCCGCTGATGATTGTCGTAAAAGAGAGATAGTCAGAATCCACAAACAATCCACATGAAGAAAAGGCAATGAGGCGAGATCTCGCCTCATTGCCGACCCTCACTTTTACCGGGTTCAGTCTGGTACGATCTGGCAGCGCTCAGGCGGCAATTCCAGCCAGAGATGCTGCTCTACATGTGGTTGAAAAGCTGGATAGGCCAGTACCTGTACTGGCTGGCCAGCGTCCAGAACGATCTGGGTGCGCCACGTGCCACCGACGAACGAGGTATGTACAACCTTGCCCTCAAAGAAGTTGGAATGAAGAACAGGGCGGGCTTCCTGGTGGACCTGGATGTCTTCGGGACGAAAGAGCAGACGTGCCTTGCCGTTCAGATGCTGCCTGACACCTTCATGTAATTGTCCTGTCACTAACAGCGGCTTTTCCTCAAGCTCGCCAAGGCGCAGCGTCAGCGTCTCCGCGTCATTCACAGGCTCAACGATCTCGCCAATCAGCATATTGGCATAGCCCATAAACGCTGCCACAAAGGGATTAACTGGATAGCGGTAGAGGTCCGCTGGCGTGCCAATCTGCTGGACGATACCATCGCGCAGAACCATGATCCGGTCAGACATTGACATAGCTTCGTCCTGGTCATGAGTGACGTTAATGGCCGTGATTTTGAGGCTCCTGAAAAGCTGCACCATATCAGTAAGCATGCTTCACGCAGACCAGTATCCAGGCTAGAGAGCGGTTCGTCGAGCAGGACCAGGCGCGGCTCAGTGGCGAGGGCTCGCGCTACTGCGACCCGCTGCTGCTGACCACCAGAGAGTTGGTAGGGATAGCGCTGGCTCAGATCAGGCAGATTGACCAGTTCCAGCAATTCCTCGATTTTGCGCTGGACCTTTTCTTTGGGCACACCTTTGAGATTCAGGCAGAAGCAGATCCTTCCAATCCTTGGGCAAACCGGCAGCAGGCACATGCTTTGTGTTATACGCAATCGCTCCAACAGTGGTCAGACCGGTGGGATAATAGGTCCCATCTGCTGGCACATATTTCGCTCCCTGCGTCGTCAGATTGCTTGCATTAGAGGCCTGCCACTTCAACAACAACCCCTGATCGTCAAGGGTCTGCATGGTTACAGTGCCAGCAAACCAGACCACATCCCAGTGCGGATTTTTGCCTTCCGCAGAGATTTCGCTAGCAAGTTGCCTGTACTATCATCTACCAGCTTTGTGGTGATGCCCGTCTGTTGCTGAAAAGCCTTTGTCACGTCAGAGTCATAACCCTGCGCGGAGTAGACAGTTAAGCCCGTGGACTTATTACAGGTGCTTGCGGCAGATGTCCCGCTGGTGCCAGGAGTGGCGCTGGCCGAGCCTGTACCTCCACACGCGCTCAACACAAATAAAAGACTGATCGCCGTAAAAATAACAGACCAGCTCCGCGCAAGAGAATCACGCTGACGAGTGTTCCCTGCCTTGTTCATCGCTCCCATATCTCTCCTTTAAATAAAATAAACCAGGATTGTGTAGACGCTGAACCGACGATTTTCGTCAGTTCGTCAGTCATACCATAACAGCTAAAATTTAAATCCATATTATCCATTTGTTAAACTTCAATAGCACTATTCCCAATACGTAAGTGACCAATACACTCTTCCGTTCGGATCAGATTAACCACTTGCTTAGCAGACACGTTCTGAAAAAGAGAGAGATGCGATTTAAAATACTGTGGAGCGTATTTATAAAAGAAAGCGCTTTTCCATAGAAGCAGGTCATACTTGCGTGCCTAAAAGCATAGCTTTCTCGTTACTAAACAGTAAACAAGCGGGCATCATTGTAGAGGCCTGCAGGGGTAAAAAGATATGGTACCAGAAGATCTCATTGGCCAGACGCTTGGGCACTATAAGATAAAACGACAAATCGGCTATGGCGGGATGGCTACCGTTTTTCTGGGCGAAGATATTCACCTTGGCCGCGAAATAGCGCTCAAGGTCTTCTGGCCACGACCAGGCGAAACCCAGGACTTCTTTCGGCGCTTTACACGCGAGGCGCGTGTGCTGGCTATGCTCGACCATCCCAACATTCTGCCAGTTTATGACTATGGCGAACAAGGGGAAGTAGCCTTTCTGATTACGCCCTATATGGCGGGCGGTTCGCTCAAGGAGATGCTGCAGAAGCGCAAAGTGCTCCCGCCCTCTGAGGCAATCCAGCTGATGCGCCAGGTGTTGCCCGCGTTGCAATATGCTCACGACCGCAATCTGATCCATCGCGATATCAAGCCCGGCAACCTGCTCTTTAAGGGCGATGGCAGCCTGGTAGTGGCTGATTTTGGCCTGGTGAAGGTGCTGGAAGGCGATGATCGGGAAGGGGTCCCTCTGCAAACAATCAGCGAGACCGGGCAAACTCTCGCGGGCACGCCTGAATATATGTCCCCAGAGCAGATTAACGGGCATGCCGTGCCCGCCAGCGATATCTATTCGCTGGCGGTTGTGCTCTATGAGATGGTCACAGGCACGCGGCCTTTCTTTGCCAACAATTTACTCAGTATTTTGCTCAAACATGCCAACGAAGCGCCTCGCCCTCCACGCGAACTGAATCCCTACATTTCTCCACAATTAGAGAGCGCTATTCTGCGGGCGCTGCAGAAAGATCCTGACAAACGCTTCGCGCGTCCGAGCGATTTTCAGCAGGCACTCCAACAGGTCAGCAATCCTGCCAGTAATCCCGGCAATACTGGCCTCGCGCTCTCAGCAAACGCGGCGAGCAATCCCGCGCCAACCGGCGGGCAGGCTCCAAAGGGCGCATACGGCCCGACTCTCAATGGGCCCGGTGCCCCTACGCTCGCGAACAGCCAGCCGGGCATAGACAACGCCTGGCCACCCGCGCCAACTCCAATACAGAGACCAATCAGCCAGCCAGGCACATATCTGGCTCCCCAGCCGCAGGCTCAGCCTGTCTTTCCGCCTGCTAACCAGCCGCTCTCTCAGACCATGCAAGCAGGCCAGCAGGCTGCTCAACCTATGCAGTCCCCGCAATCATGGACACCGGCCCGGACTATTGCACCGCCTTTTGTACCTCAACAGCCCAAAGGTTCGCGCGTGCCGCTCGCGGCGCTGCTGGGACTGTGCGTGCTGCTCGTAGGGATCATAGCCGCGCTATTTATCACGCCGCTGGGCTCAATGCTCTTTGGACAACATTTCTCTCCCCCACCTACACCGAGCTTTGCTGCTGGTACCTCAACGGGACGTGGAGGTCATACGTCCACACCTGGTATTACTCAATCTCTCACTGGTACTTCAACCACCTGCCCTGCCAATAACACTGCGCGCCCGGCCATCACAGCTTCACTTGCCCTGGGCAACGATCCGACCATCGCCTATATCGTCGATGAAAACGACGCTAGCGGCAATCCAACGTATGGTACAGTAAAACTCTTCGATACTGTCAATGCTCAAAAAACCGAACTCGCTAAAACCAGCCAGACCAGGATTACCGAAGCCCAGGTCTCTAATGACGGCCAATGGGTGCTCTTCTCCGCGCTTGTGGCGGGACGCTCCGAACTGCGGCTTGTACGCCTGGATGGAGAGGGCTTGCAAACATTGCTCTGCGCCCCCAGCGGGCTGTCTATCAGGTATTCCCAATGGTCATTTGATCAGCGCTACGTCATTTTTGACGAGTTTCCCCAGAATGGCGAACCAACAGTCTATTTGCTGAATATCCAGAACGGCGCTCTCCAGGTAGAGGTCACGCCACCCGCCTCGGGAGGTGCCCTGATCGCCCGCACCTGGCTGGATTATAATCGCGTACTTATGGTTGGCCTGCTCCCTAATTCGGATGCTTCTCCGAGTAATATTTATATTCTCGATATTGGCAACGGCGCTAACCAGAGGACTGCCAATATTACGCCAGTCTTTCATTCTACACAACCGTGTTGGGATTTCGATAGCAGTTATGACGGCCAGACCCTCTTCATTGCGCAATGTACTCCCGACGCATTGACTGGCTCCAGTATTATTAACAAACAGGCAGTTACCGGGTCAGGAACCGCTACGGTCCTCAACAGTGCTACACGAGCATTCAGCGCGTTGCGCGTAATAGATGCAACTAACACATCTCTGCTCGCTATTGCAGCGAATACTGGCACAGGCAATATCGGCAACCAGCAAAACGATGGGCTATATGTGGTTAAAACTGATGGTTCAAATGGCATACGCCTCCTGACCCATACACCCGTTAACGCCACACTTGGCCTGAATACTTTTTCACAATATTTCTGGTCCAATCTCTCGCGCGATAACAAGATGTACACGCTGGCTACTACGAAAATAAACGGCAGTAGCTCCGAGTATATCCTCTCGTTCGGCCAGATCAGCGGCGGCGCCCCCAGCGCCTTTGTTGACTATACACAGTATATGGCGGTCGCCGGTTGGACCACAACTTGACCGACTTGTAGTACATAGATAGAAAAGAGCTGATTGCGTGAAAAAAATCTTTGTAGCCAGCACACTGTTGTGCTTACTGACGTTCGCGCTGGTCTCCTGTGCCATTGGGGGCAACAGTGACACAGGCAATACCGATAATACAGTCGGGATGGACAGCCGCAACTTCATCCCAGGTAGCATTACCATCAATAAGGGCGAAAACATCACTCTGGAAAACCAGGAGGCAACCGTGCATATTATTTCTAACGGTTCCTGGCAAGGTGATATACCTGACTCTCAAAAAGAGCCAGGCGCGCCTGTAGTTAACAATGTGACGATGAGTTCAGCTAATCAGACCCTGGTGATTGGCCCATTCAATACAGCCGGCACCTTCCATTATTATTGCATGGTCCATGATGGTATGAGCCTGACCGTAATCGTCCACTGACTATTGCACAAAATGCTCCTGCCTGTTTTCTTTCACAAGCAACGAGATGCAGGAGGTGGGGGAGAATACGCCCCCACCTCCTGCATCTCGTTGCTTGTTCTTCACCAGTTCTGACTACCCGCTACCTGCCTGATAGTGGCATTGAGGCGGTTGAAGAGGTTAGTTGTGGCAATCATGAGAAGCAAAGCTGCGAGTCCCTGCTCGTCATAGTACCGGGTAGCCTCGTCCCAGATCGAGTCTGGCACCGGGTCAATCCGGTCGGCAAGGCGAGTGACAGCCTCGGTGAGCGCGAGGGCAGCACGTTCGGCGTCAGTAAAGTATGGCGCTTCCCGCCAGGCAGCCACAGCGAAGAGCCGCTCCTCTGTTTCGCCCGCCTTCCTGGCGCTACGCGCGCCCGCGTCCACGCAGAAGCTGCAACCATTGATCTGACTCGCGCGCAGGTGGACAAGCTCAAGTACAGTCTCCGGCACGCCGCCCGTTTTTGTGGCCTTGAGCAGGGTAAAGATGGCATTTGAGGCTCCAGGAAGAAGCGTTGCCGGATTGCTCATTCGTGCTTGCATGATAAAATCTCCTTCAGAGGTTGGGGTCTCACCTGAATGCTCTTACATCCAGGCAAAGATATCACACATATTATTGATAGGTTTTTAATCTTGACAGCCTTGCTCAGCCGACGCTCCCAACGAGAGTTAATCTCCTTGCCACATCGGTCGAGTTTCGCTCATCACTCCAATGACGGAACACAACGAGAGAATGTGACCGATAAACAAATACTAATAGCGATCAAGAGAGCACACCAAGCAAAACAGCACCATAAAAGGCCATAAAGCGGAAGACTGGACTGCGCCAGAGGTAGCTAACTCCCGCGCCAATCTCACTGAGCAGCCGCCGCCGTGCTTCAGTACGCACCTGCTGAAATGGCTGCTTCATACAGGCCAGCGCAACAAACGAGGCAACATACGAAGCGGCATCCACCACAAATGGTAATGCCTGGGCAAGACCATAAAGCAAACCTCCCAGCGCTGGACCGATCAACGAGGCGCTATTGGCCAGCACCTGATCCGTCGCGTACCCAGCAGCCAGTTGCGGCCTGGTCACGACCTGAGAGATCACGGCGGTCTCCGCGCTACTGAAGAAGACCGTGAACACACCCTCAATAAACGCATTAAGATAGATCTGCGCGAGAGTCAGGTGACCAGTAAAGAAGGCGAGAAAGAGCGTTACCAGATTCAGCGCGCGCGCGATATCACACACAATCATGACACGCTTACGGTCCCAGCGATCGACCAACGCTCCCGCGAGCAGGCTTAAGAGCAGAAATGGCAGTGTTTCCAGGGCATACGCCAGACCAGTTTGCACAGGCGAATGGGTGAGATACAGTATAAGCAGAGGAGCTGCGATGTCGGAGATACCGGAACCCACACTTGAGATAGTCTGACCGCTCATTAAGAGAAGAAAATCGCGATTACGCCACAAAGAGACCTTTTGTGCTGTTTGCATGATGGATGCTCCCGGTGCAAATATGCGGATACCTATCGAAAGAGGATATTAAGTTGTGACTGTAGAAGGCTTTATTCTTGCGAGAAGAAAACGCTCTTCAATTCGGTATACAGGTTAGCTGCATGCATGCCCAACTCTCGGCCAATTCCGCTCTGTTTGTAGCCGCCAAAGGGTAGCTCGGTATGGACACTATGATGTGAGTTGACGGAGAGATTGCCCGCGCGTACGCCTTTTGCCATTCGCAGAGCCCGGCCAAGATCGCGCGTCCAGATCGAGCCTGAGAGACCATAGATCGTCTCATTAGCCAGTCGGATGGCTTCTTCTTCGGTCTCAAAGGGGGTCAGACAGACGACCGGTCCAAAAATTTCTTCCTGGGCAACACGTGTCTGATTATTGACTGGAGCAAGAATAGCTGGCTGTAAAAAATACCCATCACCACTAAAATCTGTCTCAGGAATGATGCCACCAGTTATCAGTCGCGCCTCTTCGTGCTGGCCAAGCGCGATATAGTCGAGAGAGCGCTGGCGCTGACTCGCGGAGATCAATGGACCAATCTCGGTCTCCTCGTCAAGCGGTTGCCCAAGGCGCAAAGCAGTAGTCCGCCTGGTGAAGCGCGCAAGAAACTCGTCATATACTGCGCGCTGGACAAGGATACGCGAGCGAGCACAGCAATCCTGACCTGTATTCCCAAAGACGGCAAAGACAGAAGCCTCGACGCAACGCTCAATATCAGCATCAGCAAATACGACGCTGGCAGCTTTACCACCTAATTCAAGCGAAACCCTGGTAATATTTTGCGCGCACTGTTGCATAATCGTTGTACCAATCTCAGTTGAGCCGGTAAAGGAGACTTTCGCGACCAAAGGATGAGTGACAAGCGCATGACCAAGCACGGAGCCGGGTCCAGGTAAAACAGAGATCACGCCATCGGGTACTCCCGCTTCCTGCAAAATATCGGCCAGCAAAAGTGCCGAAAGCGGGGTCAGCGAAGCAGGCTTGAGCACAATAGTATTGCCACAGGCCAGGGCAGGTGCTATTTTCCACGAAGCTATTAGCAGAGGAAAGTTCCAGGGCACAATCAGCGCGCACACACCCACCGGTTCGCGCAAGGTCACCGCCAGGCCCGCGTCCTGTACAGGTACGGTCTCACCAAAAATCTTATTCGCCGCTCCTCCCCAGTATTCCAGCACATTGGCCACAGTTGCCACCTCGCCACGTGCATCGCGAATCGGCTTGCCTGCATTGCTCGCCTCGACCGTCGCGATCGTCTCCAGACGTTGCCTGACCAGTTGCGCGGCCTCAAGCAGAATACGCCCGCGACTCGTCGCACTCATACGCGGCCAGGGACCACGCTCAAAAGCTTGATGAGCCTCCTGTACAGCGCGACTCACATCCTCCAATCCAGCCTCGGCTACCTCAGCAAAGGGCTGCCCTGTAGCTGGTTCAATCACAGCAAATGTCTTGCCATCCACAGCGGAAACACGCTCTCCGCCAAGCACCAACTGCTCTATATCCATGCGATCTGCCTTTCAGTAATGGACTGATACCTCTCTACCTGCAACTATAGAAAGTCGGGGAAGCCTTTGTCAAGGTAACAGTGTTATAAAATCGCGGGAGATTATGGCGCAAGCATAGTAAGATAAATAGATCATGTTTTGCATGAGTATGAAGAGGAGACACGCATCTTTAACGAAGAGGCGCGTCTCCTTCTCAGGAAAACCGGCTATGCTCCTGTCTTTGCCAGCATAGCCTCCAACTTGCGCGCATCGTGACCGCGCAGGTATTCGCGAATAGCCAGGGCAGCGGCAGCGCCTTCACCTGCCGCGCTGACCAGTTGCTTGGTGCTACCCGCGCGCACGTCGCCAGCGGCAAAGATGCCAGGGGTGCTGGTCTGGAAATCGAGGCTTGTCATGATAAAGCCCTGTTTATCGAGCTTCACAAAATCTTTGAAGGGCTGACTGTTTGGTGTCAGGCCCACAAAAACAAAGACCCCAGGCACGCTGAGTTCACTGGTCATACCACTCTGACGATCCTTGAGCAAGACGGTATCCAGGTGATTCTTCTGGCCTTTGAACTCGACAACTTCAGTGTCAAAACGAATCTCGATCTGCTCCGATTCCTGGGCTTTGTCGGCGGCAATTTTGCTGGCACTGAGCGCGGAACCACGCACAAGCAGGGTCACTTTTGGACTGAAACGCGTCAGAAAAGCAGCCTCTTCTACCGCGCTATTCCCACCGCCGATAACCGCTACTTCGCGGCCTTTGTAAAAAGGACCATCGCAGGTGGCACAAAAATGCACGCCCGCGCCAATATAATCGTCCTCGCCTGGTACTTCGAGGCGTTTATAGGTTGAGCCAGTGGCTAGCAGCACAGCCTGACAGCGATGTTTCTGCCCCGTTTCAGTCTCGACAAAGTGATCTACACCATCATTGCTAATGCCAATCACGTTCTGAGCTGAAAGCAGTTCGACACCATAGCGCTTCGCCTGTTGAATCACTCGCTCGGCGAACTCCGCGCCAGTCACACCCTCTGGAAAACCTGGATAGTTGTCCAGGCGCTCGGTAATGCCTGCCTGCCCGCCCAGGCCACTGCGTTCAATCACCAGCACATCAAACCCATCGCGAGCCGCGTAAATGGCCGTGGTCAGAGAGGTAGGACCACCGCCCACAATGATCAGATCATAAAAATCACACTGCGCCTTTGTTTCTAATCCTAGTTTCGCCGCTAACTCAGCATTGGTAGGCTCGATTAACAGACTACCATCCCCAAACAGGATGGTAGGAATTGTCATACCCCCGTTCTGTACACGCTGAACATAAGCCTGGCCCTCTAGATCCTCTTCAACATTGATATACTCATACGGAATACGCTGCTCGCCCAGAAACTTTTTACTGCGCTTACAATCACTGCACCAGTTAGTGCCATAGAGCTTAATTGTGGTCTCAACCATGGAAATCATTCCCTCGCTTATATATCTGGATAGAAAAATCGCGTACTGCACCTGGAAAAGGCATGATACAATAGTTCAAAGTCCTCCAAAGGGGCAAGCACAGACGATCCGCGCTCCGGTGGATCAGATCGCTTCACCAGAACGTCTTTATCACGACGTACAGAACGCTTGTACAGCTATTGTACACGACGCGAGGTTGCCATTTTTGCAAAAAAAGGATACCATTCATGAGCACAAATAGCGCAGTGCCGACAGAGCGTGAAAGCGCCTTTATCCATAGACAACGCGTTGCACGCCTGGCTACCTCGGACGCAGCGGGTCATCCCGCAGTCGTACCTGTCTGCTACGCCTGGGATGGTCAACACTTCTTTATCGCGCTGGATGAGAAACCAAAAAGCGTCGCTGCGCATAAGCTCAAGCGCGTGCGCAATATCGAGGCCCGCCACGAAGCCTCCCTGCTCATCGATCAGTACTCCGACGACTGGTCACAACTCGCCTATATCCTGATTTACGCACAGGCCGAGATCGTCGCCCCGGACCACTCTCTTCACCCTCATGCCCTCTCTTTAGTACGCGAACGTTATGTCCAGTATCGCACGATGGAACTGGAAACGCTGCCAGTGATCGCGCTTACACCGACACGTATAAGTTCCTGGGGATCTGCATTGTAAAAATACAGCAGAGGCAGATCTGGTACAGGCTTGCTGCACCTATACCAGATCTGCCTCTGCTGTATATTGAAATACATACAATTTAGAGAAACCTTACAATTTCTATATAAGCTTTTTACAAGCTTTTTATATCTCAGGACTAAGATGGAAGTAGCGGAAGAAAATAACCGTATAAACCAATCTGCATGTAATTAGAAACGAGAGAAAGAGAGCCTGCTTTGCTATGCCAACTGCGGAACTCCCAACACCCACCCCTCTGCCGGAACACCTCCCGACCCTGCCGGCCAGTATTACAGATAAAGCGTGGAACCAGACGCTCTGGCAATTTGTGCGCTTCGGGCTGGTCGGCTGCGCTAATACGCTTGTCGATCTGCTGATGCTAAATGGCCTGCTCTGGCTCTGGCCGACCCAGAACACCACCCTGTTATTGCTTATTAACACTCTGGCCTATACCACAGGGGCGCTGAACAGCTTTCTCCTGAATCGCTGCTGGACCTTTCGGCAGTGGAACAAGGTAAACAGGGGCGAAGTCACGCGCTTTGCCGCGCTGACGCTGGCGGGTATTTTCTGTAACGACCTTATCCTCTATATGTTGAATAGCACTCAATACCCGAGTCAGTTCGGCCCAATACTCTGGACCAATCTCATAAAAATCGCGGCTATAAGCGGTACACTTATGCTCTCGTACCTGGGCATGAGCCTATGGGTTTTTGTACAATCTTCCCTGGAAGTGCCTGGCCAGTCCTGCCGTATTTCTCCTGTTCGCCAGCGCAAGAGGGGCGCGCACTCAGCCCAGGTCAGTCTTCAGACGCTTGACGCGCCGCATCTGACGACTTATAGCCTTTCGCTGGTACTCCCCGCCTATAACGAGGAGCAGATTATCGCCGCGACCGTCGAGCAAGCAGTACATATACTGGCGGAGCGGGTTAGCGACTTCGAGATAGTTGTGGTCAACGATGGCAGCGCCGATCGCACCGGGCCGATTCTCGCTGAACTGAGCACGCGTCATCGCTGTGTGCGTGTTGTCACTCACCAGCAGAATCAGGGCTATGGGGCAACCCTGGCCGATGGCTTCGCGGCTGCGACCAAAGCACTGACGTGTTTTATGGATGCGGATGGTCAGTTCGATATTCACGACCTTGATCGCCTTTTACCCTTTATCCAGGAATATTCCGCCGTTATCGGCTATCGTATACAGCGGCAGGATACATGGGTACGCAAGCTTAACGCCTGGGGCTGGAAGCTGGTGGTGTATCTGGCATTGGGTGTACGTGTGCGCGATATCGATTGCGCCTTCAAAATCCTGCGCACCACTTTTCTGCACGAGCATCCTCTCGAAACCCGTGGCGCGATGATCAATGCTGAACTGCTTTATAAACTCAAAAATGCCAGTTGCACCATCCGTGAGGTCGGTGTGCGTCACCTGCCGCGCCGGAGCGGACGCGCCACCGGTGCTAATCTGCGTGTAATCGGGCGCGCATTTCGTGAGCTTTTCCTCTATGCCCACAAGTGGCGCCAGGCTGAACTCACCCCTCAACACTCTTTTTCACAAAGCAGAAAGCCCTCAAACGACGCTTATGCTTCACAGAAGGAAAATCCCATGTATGAGACCGATACACTGACAGCAATCCATCACTCCAGGCCACAAAACAGGCAGGATGCCACCCCGCGACTCAAACAGCGTCTGGCTCTGCTGGCGGTCATGATCACCTCGATCTTTATGAATTTCTACCAGTTAGGACAGAACGGCTTTGGCAACCTTTTCTACGCGGCTGGGGTAAGAAGTATGGCCGATAATCTGCATAACTTCTTCTTTGTCTCTTATGATCCAGGTGGTTTTGTGACCGTTGACAAGCCACCGCTTGGCTTCTGGCTGCAAACCTTGAGCGTCAAGTTATTTGGCTTTACCCCATTTAGCATCTTTTTCCCCCAGGCCCTGGCTGGAGTGCTGGCTGTACTTGTACTTTTCCACCTGGTGCGCCGCCACTTCGGCTACGCAGCTGGCCTGCTCGCGGCGCTGGCACTGGCACTGAGTCCCTTAAGCGTAGCAACCGCGCGCAACAATACCATCGACAGCACGCTTGTCCTGCTGCTCTTGCTCGGCGCCTGGGCATGCATGCTGGCTGCGGAGACCGGCAAGTGGCGCTGGCTCCTGCTAAGCGCGGGACTGGTAGGTCTGGGCTTCAATGTGAAAATGATGGAGGCATACCTGGTTGTGCCGGCCTTTGGCCTGCTCTACCTGCTGGCCGCGCCGCGCAAGCTCTGGCTACGCCTCGCGCAATTGCTTGTCGCGCTGCTCTTTCTGCTGACGGTTTCTCTCTCCTGGGCGGTCACGGTGGATCTGACTCCTGCTTCACAGCGACCCTATGTAGGCTCCAGTCAGAATAATTCAGAGATCAGCCTGGCTTTCGGCTACAATGGCATCGACCGCTTGCTGGGGCGTTTCGGCCTCGGTAGCAAACGCGCGGATAGCGACAATACCTCGCTCCCTGGCACAAACGCTTTTACCCGATCTCTCAATGGAAAAGCCGCTGACAATTCTGGGCAGCGAACGGGACAGAGCACCGATCAGCCGGGTATACTGCGCCTCTTCAACGAAAATCTGGGCGGACAAATATCCTGGCTGCTCCCCTGCGCTCTCCTGGCCCTCCTGGCTCTGGCCTGGCAGCATCGCCCCTCTTTCAAGAAAGACCGCCAGCAACAGTCATTGCTACTCTGGGGCACCTGGCTTGTGACAATGGGCATCTTCTTTAGTGTCGCCAGCTTCTTTCACGCGTACTATATGACGACTTTTGCCCCGGCCATCTGCGCGCTCTTTGGGATTGGTATTGTTGTGATGTGGCGGGACTATCGGCTCGCGAACTGGCGCGGCTGGCTGCTACCAATCGCGCTGGTCGCGAGCGCGGTAGAACAGATCCACTTTATTCTCAGTAACCCGGCCTGGGGTACCTGGTTGATTCCTTTAATCGCCATTCCTTGCGTGCTTGTAGCTCTGATACTGAGCGGCGCGCGCCTGCTCATGCACCACTCCGTCAGCCAGCGCGTACTCGTGCCGCTCCTGTCCCTCAGCCTGGCGGCGCTGCTGCTGACCCCGGCGATCTGGTCGGCCATGCCTGCGCTCCAGAATAGCGCGATCCGTACGCCCTCAGCCCGTCCTGGCACACAGGGCGACATGATCCGCGACGATAATAGTACAGCTAATCCTGCTCTGATTCGCTATCTTGAAGCGCATGCGGGCCACGCGACCTTTCTCGCGGCGGCTCCCAGTTCCAGGGTGGCAAATGCGCTTATTCTCGCAACCAATCAACCAGTTATGGCCATGGGTGGCTTCGCAGGCAGTGATCCTATTCTCACCGCGCAGCAACTAAGCGCGCTAATCTCTAAGGGCACTGTGCGCTTCTTCTTGCTCAACAACCCGGCTCATCCCTCTCTCGAGTCTGAACGAAGGGATGTCGTTGGCGCGGCTCAGAATAGCGACGCCAGTTCTTTGTGGTTCGGCAGAAACAGCCAGACCGTCCTTACAACCTGGGTGGCTCACCATTGCGCCCTGGTCCCTACAGACCAATGGCAATCTGGCTCGACCAATAACGCATCCTTGCTCTATGATTGCTCAGCAGGCAAATAAACGTCTTTGCCGGCCTGCAAAAAGCCTTCGGTCTGCTTTATGGGCCATGCCTGATTTTGAAAAAACAGGCATGGCCCATAAAATGCTTACTCTGTCAGCTTTTTAGACAGACGCTCCTGCATAATTGCGGCAACCTCGCGGGTGGTTGTATCTGCCGCTGTTTGTAGTTGCTCAATCACCTGCTCTTGCTCGCGCGCAGAGCGATTCTGGCTCATTTTGTATTTGCCTTGCAAACGCGTGATCTCGATACTCAAGCCCACTACACCCTTCATCATTTTTTCCACATAATCCATAGGCAACTTTTCAAACGGCCAGGGTTGTGGAAAGTTTCCCTCATACGTAGTAATCAGCGTGCTCAGATGCGTATAAAGTTCGGCTGGCTCAGTAATCAAGCGCGGTCTCCCATAAGCATGGACAGCGGCATAGTTCCAGGTCGGTACGCTCAATTCAACCTCGTACCAGGATGGAGAGATATAGGCATGTGCTCCCTGGAAAATCACCAGCACCTCGCGCTCATCACTCAAGGTGCGCCATTGAGGATTGCCCAACGCCAGATGCGCCTTGAATGCACCATAAGGAGCTGGCTCTGACTCCAACAAAATGGGCAGATGGGTAGCAAGTGGCACACCATCTTCCTGCGTACTCACCAGGGTCGCAAAACTATTCTGACGCATTAACGTCTGCAGTGTAGTCAGATTGTCTTCACGGAAATGTTTGGGGATGTACATGCTCAACCTCTTCGCGAAAATTCGGCGCACAAGCTATGCTATTAATCCTACCAGCCATATTGTATCAGCACAACAGCCAATTGCTTGACCGGTAAGAGCAATAAACCGTTCGCCTGCCCAGCTAACCAGTTATCAAAAAGGCTCTGATATGTTATTATACCTCTACCATGCAGACAGCAAGAGAGTATTATCAACCGCTTGCCGCAGCTTATATACGTGGCAAGTTGCATACAGTAGCCAGCAGTGAGTATCCAGAGCTTTTTACACCCGCGCTGGAAGCTTTGAGCGATGACGAGATCGCGCGCCTGGTCGCGCTCGCCCAGGCTCATGAGCTACGCCTGCACCGCTTTAAACGCTCGATGGATCTGCCGCGCGTCCACAAAGTGCTGGGCATCCTCAAAGGACTTCAGCCCACGACTCTGCTGGATATTGGCACCGGACGTGGAGCCTTCCTCTGGCCGCTGCTGGACGCCTGGCCGCATCTGCCCGTGACCTGTATCGATCGCCTGGCTTATCGTGTGAATGACCTGCAGGCACTGCACGCAGGTGGTGTCGCTCAGTTGCAAGCCATCTACGGCAATGTCACACAGCTACCCTTCAAGGATCGCAGCTTTGACGTTGTAACCATGTTGGAAGTGCTTGAACATATTCCAGAGACACGCCAGGCCCTGGCCGAGGTGTGCAGGGTCGCGCAACGCTTTGTCATCTTCTCAGTGCCCTCCAAGGAAGATACTAACCCTGAACATATCTATCTATTCGAGCAGCAACAATTACGTGTTTTATTAGCGGAGCAAGGTATCACACATATTCACGTCGAATATGTACACAACCATCTAATAGCACTTGCCAGAATTGAGCAGCCATGAACGAACTTTATAAATATCCACGTACCCAGCACATTGAAGGCTCTGGCATTCAGCAAGGCGACGAAGATCTGGATGTAGTCTCTCTGCGCGAATTTGCGGGACGCTTCCTGGTTGTTGAGGAAAAAATGGATGGAGCAAACAGTGCCATCAGCTTTACTACTGACGGGCATTTGCAGTTACAGAGCCGGGGTCACTATTTGAGCGGAGGAGAGCGCGAAAAGCAGTTCCATCTACTCAAAACCTGGGCACATCGCTATACCCTGGAACTGTGGGAAGCGCTAAGCGAGCGTTATATTATGTACGGCGAGTGGCTCTATGCCAAACACACTATCTTCTATACTGACCTGCCGCACTATTTCATGGAATTTGACATTCTCGATAAAAGCAGCGGCTTATTCCTTAGCACCGCCAGGCGCCAGGCGTTTTTGCGCGACCTGCCCTTTGTATCCTCCGTCAAAGTGCTTTACGAAGGGTCTGTGAACAATCTACGCATGCTGAAAGAGCTGGTCGGGCCTTCACATTTTATGCTGCGAGATCAGAAACAACTTCTCGCCGAACTCTGCGCGCAACGAGGACTGGATTTCACACGCGCCTTGAAAGAAACGGATACAAGCGGGATTATGGAGGGACTCTATATTAAGGTCGAGGAAGAGGGTGTAGTCAAAGAACGCTATAAATATGTGCGTAACGGTTTCTTACAGACGGTTTTCGCCTCGGAAAGCCATTGGATAGATCGTCCCCTCCTGCCAAATTATCTGCAAGCCGGGCGCGAACTTTTTTAAGACAAGTGCATGCTCACTCTTCCGCCAGCGTAACCTGGATTCCCACTCAGCAAGCAGCATCTTCGCAAGCTCTCAACTGACGAGATCTTCAGTGAACCATACATATCCACCGGAACCGATGTATACACCGATGCCAATATAGTGCAGAGTAGTGCTGAAGAGGTGGATACGATGCCAGCCCGTGACCGGCTCGTGCTCCATGCCCTCTTGAATGGCAGAGATCGAAGCCCAGGAGTTAACGGTACCGCCGATGCACTCGCCGCAATCGGTGCGACCAGCAAAGCCCTCGTTAGCGATGCGCTGGCACTGCGACATACCATCGGGGCAGGTATGGCTGAAACCGCAGTGAGCCATGTTCCAACTGTGTAGCAAGGCTCCATGGCTCAGCGTTGAATTCCAGGCAAAAGCAGGCAGGCCACAGGCAGCGCGATCGTGGTTGATTAGCTGGAAAAGCTGCGAGGCATATGTTTGCGCCTGAGAGGTGTTCGGAGGAGAACCATAGGGAGATGCCAATCCACCGCTCTTAGCCGGCACGTGCGTAGTATCATTGCTAAAGGTCACGCACGAGTAAGAACTCGGACTTGAACTATGGCTCTGGCTCTGACCTGGCTTTGGGGTTGGGGTTGCCTGCTGGCTGGGAATAGACATAGCTGGCGTGGGTGTTGAGGCTGGCAAAGCGTTTTGCTGCTGGGTATTGTTATGGTTGAGTGCGTCGTTCGTCAAAGGGCGCGACGATAGCGACTGCGACGTGACTGGCGAACCGCACGCGGCCAGCAAAACCATAAAAGAGAGGCATATAAATGCCAGGTAACCTTTTTTCACAGCCAGAAACCTTCCTGAATAAACACTTCTGCCTTCACCAACGCCTTCTAGTGTAACACTCACTATCTGTACCTATGTATACAAAACCATCAATGTGGTACTTTTGGCATAGGAAGCGGTTAAGAAGACCAGCACAGTTTTCATCCAGGAGGAAGTCGTCGGGTTGTCTGGAGTAGCTCGACAAAACGCTCAAAGCCCAGCTTATCGACGCGCGCGCGCATCTTACGAAAGCCTTCACCGTAAATCGGATCACTGGCGCTTTCCAGGCGTTCAGCATGGTAGCGAGCTTCGGTAGTGTTCAAGCTATTGTAATAGCGATAGGAAAGCAGTTGACAGAAACCCTCTTCAGCCCAGGGCGGGAGTTGCTCGATCTGGTGAACGGTCAGCCAGACATGTCCCAGTTCATGTAAAACAACGCCCGCGAAAAGCGTCGGCGGCATGCCCTGAAGCACTGCTACACCCTCAATACGACTATCATACAGATTGCCGTCGCGCATCTGTCTGGAGGAAAGTGTGACGCCTAGAGGGTGGTTAATAGAGCGACCCTGCAGCATCTTCATCAGAGTCGCGCGATCATGCAGTTCCAGGCGCAAAGGAAGCTGATTGAAGCGAAATCCCTGGCTGGCAATCCAGCGTTTGCATTCCTGAAACAGCGGCTGAGCCTGCTCAATAACTTCGATCGAATGAGCATGGCAAAATCCGCAACGCGTAACTCCATAGGCATTCCAGCCACGCGTCTGCTGCTGTGGCGGGATCAGGCGACTACAGAAAGAACAACGCGGATACTGTTCCTGGTGCTCCGGGCAATAGGCATCACCCCAACCATCGACCATATACTCACTTACTAACGGCTTGTGGCAATAAACGCAGCGTGACGCCACATGATCGCGATAACACTCGCTATGGTAAGAACGCTCATCATGTTTCTGGTAAGCACCAGAAATAGGCTGAGTACAGTAGGCACAGCGCGGCGCCACATGTTCGCGATAACACTCGCTATGATAGGAACGCCCATCGTTTTTCTGATAGGTGCCAGAGATAGGCTGACCACAGTAAGCACAGCGCGGCGCCTGTTGTCCCAGATAACAGGCCTCGTGATACGGTTTTCCATCCACCACTTGAAACTCTGCATCCAGCAAGGGTCGCCCACAACCAGCGCAGAAAAAATGCTCTGGATGCCAATTCGCGCCAAGGGCGTTGATATAATTGTCCCACAAACTTTGCCCGCAATACTTACACAGCGGCATACACTCTTCTCCTTAGCCGGGCCTGTCCCACAACAGGCGTAATGCTGTTCAAACGGGCATTACTCCAACTCAAGCAATACATCCCCATCCTTCACCCAATCCCCTTCCTTCACCTTAACAGCTTTCACAACGCCACTGACTGGCGTCTGAACTGAAATGTACATTTTCATTGACTCAAGCATTACCACATCCTGATTAAACGCAACAGTTTCACCAGGTACAACAAGAAAGTCCACGATCAGGCCAGCTCTGTTTGCTTTAATCTCTTTCATAAAGGATAACACCTTTCTCAGTAAGGATATTTCCACAAACGACAACTTGACTCTCTCTACGCCTCTCTATAAACAGGTGGTAATTTTTAATGTATGCTCGAATTACCCTTGCACTCTGCAACAGATCATTTGCTACTCCTCCAGTCAGGCAAAGCTCATACCTGGCTCTCCTTTCTCTAAATAGGGCTGGTCAGAATACACAGTAGTTTCTTGCTAGTAGTGTACTTGGGGGAAGACAAGATAGCAAGCAGCCGTTAGAAGCAGAGAGGGCCTGGATCGGCGTGTCGCAACGATCCAGGCCCTCTCTGCTTCTAACAGTAGACTACCATCCATAAGAAAACAAAAGGAGTTTTCGCTCTCATTTCGCGAAATCCGGGACACCTATGGCTATTTTGAAGCTTGTTCGAGCGCAGCCGCGAAGACACTTACGCTTTCAAAGCGTTCATCCGGGCGCTTGGCAAGGGCTCGCAAGATGACCTTATCAATCATAGGATAAATATTAGAGTTGAATGAACTGGGAGCTGGCGCGGGCATAGTCAGGTGCATACGTCGCATGACTGTATCGGAATTTCCCTGGAAAGGCACACGCCCCACGAGCAATTCATACGCCAATACCGCCAGGCCATATTGATCAGAAGAAGTGAATGCTTCGTTCTCCCATTGCTCAGGCGCGTAATAACGATAAGACTCGGATGTCTTGGGCAGGTTAATCACATCCATCACAAATGGCAAGTCTGCCAGCGCAACATGCAGGTCGCGCATGCTCTGGCCAGTATTGGCGACTAATACGTTCGTCATCTTGAAATTCTGATAGAGCAGACCACGATTATGCAAAAATTGAATGGCTTCCGCTACCTGTGCGATCACACTCGCCACCTCTATAGGCGCGAAAAGCCTGCCAGCGAATTGCAACAGCCAGTTAGCCAACGAACCCTCTTTATAATAAGGCATTGTCTTGTAGATAAATGGAAATCCACTTATATATGATTTACCGATGCTCGTGACGCGAACCATATGAGGATGCTCCGTTTGCTGGAGCAGGTCCAGTTCTTGCTGGAAGAGATTATAGTCATCATCCAGACCCTCTATGAGGTAGGAAGGAATCATATTGGTCTGGATCGTTTTTAAAGCGATATCCTGTTCCCGTAAACGATCATAGGTGAGATAAACATCGCCGAGTGGACTGCTGCCAAGCACAGACTTCAGATGGTAGCGTCCGATGCTGAGATTATCGAGCGAGACTTTTTCAACCTGCTTCTTACCAAATCTGCTGACTGAGGAAGAAGGCAAAGAAGGCTGGGCGCGCTGTGAGATTGGCCCACGCTGGAAAGGAACCTCGGTAGGAGGAGTGGGCGGACGTGGCGGGTATGCTGGTGCAGACTGCTCTCCCAGAAATGGCTGAGAAATCGGATTGGGATGAAGAGGGGCTGAGGGGCGTGGCTGGCGCACTGGCTGTTCGGGCAGGTAAGGCGCGGGCGTATTTGGCTGCGTGAACGGCGCCTGGCGTCCTCCTAGATCACCCGACTGCTTGAGTGGCAGGGTCGGGCGCGCCTGAGGCCTTTGATGCTGTGCGAGCGGCTCGGTCGAGCGCGGCATAACGCGACCAGAAGATGGAGTTTGCAAACGAATAAAAGGCACATTCCAATCATAACGCTGCACAAACTGTTGCGCGAGCCGCGTCAGAAAAAACGGATTATTCACCACACCATCTTCGCTCAAAATAATCGCGAAAGGATGAAATGTTCCTTGAAGAAAAAGTGTATATGCATCCAGGGATGATGGAGCGACAAAAGGCCAATAGCCAGCAGAGGTAAGCAAATGCGCAATATACTGTGCCCGTTCCTGTTGAGAATCAACGATCAGAACTCGTTGTGAACCTAACAACGCCGTAGCCCTTGAATCTCTAGCCAATGGACGGTTAAGCAATTGCTGGAGCATCAAGAGGAGGGGATGCCGCGCGTCCCCAGGTTGGTCGAACGAAAATGTCACTTCGTGCGTTTCAACAGGCATGCTCTGTGTACTCCTTACTACAAGGGACGGGAATTGATTTACTACACGTTTGAGATTTCCCACATCGTTGATCTTATACCTATAGTACTACAAAACAGTTACTATGAAAAGAGCAGAAAAAAATTGCTGCGAATTCATTTAGTTCAGGACCCTCTCGAAAGGCCACCAACCGCTTTCCAGGAACTCTCAACCAGGAAAAAAAGCACTGACGCTAATAGTCCTAAATAAAAGCGGCCTGAGCGCTAGATACAGCATATCGTGTGATATGCTGTATCTAGCGCGCTCGTTCTCGACAAACTGCCTGGCTAAACAAGCAAAGTCATGCTTTTCTTGCGCACTCTTTGCCCGCTTAGTCAGGATGCTACTCCTTGCTATCGCAGGCCAGGGGAGTATCGATTAAATGCTGCGAGATGAGCCAGATCTGCAATTCATGCATACGCAGTAGATCAGATACAAGCAAATCGTTGGTTCCGTAATCTTTGTTACTTTCGGTCAATTCAATGCCTTCACGAAGCGTGCGAATCATCGTCGCGTGCCCTTCTACAGTGCGCGCAAGCATGGCTGGTACACTCTCAACTCCATGGGGGGGCCGCTCGATTTTAGTATGCTCAGCTACATCAAAAGGCATGCCCAGAGTCACTCCACCAAGAGCCTGAACACGCTCAGCAACCAGATCAATCGTGTTCTCTACTGCTTCCGCATGCTTATCAAAAAGCAAATGCAGTTCATAAAAAGTGGGGCCAGATATCTGCCAATGGTGTTTCTTATATAGATGATACAGCGCAATTGTATCAACCAGAACCTGATTGAGTAGAGTCACGCTTTGTCCAATTACCTCTTCGGACATTCCGAGGGGCAACGAGCGCAACTGCTGCGATCCCTGGATCTCCCGTGAGCGCTGCTGTAAACGAGGTTGGCCCTCTATCGTGTTAGCCGATTTATTAGTGGGTGCTGTTCTGGTAGCCATCTTTATCTCCTCTTCTCAACAAAAACGTCAGTCTTAGCATCGATCGGGTTTGCCTGAACAGGTCCTGCCTGGCAATTCCCAGACTAACACGCTTGCCTCACACATAGGGTTTCAAGACACACATAAGGACAAACCCACCAGGCAAACCCTTCTTCTCCAATGTAGCCAGTGCGCAAAACGGCTCATTCATATGCGTCACCAGCCGTGATTAAGCGCGCCCCGCGATTATAGGTAAAGTACGTCCAGGCCCATTGAAAAAGCGTGACCAGGCGGTTACGAAAACCAATCAAGTAATAGACATGCACAAGCAGCCAGAGCACCCAGGCGATCAGGCCGGTAACGCGTATGTTTTTGAGATCGACGATTGCGTATGAGCGCCCAACTGTGGCTAAATTGCCTTTATTCACATAGTGAAAGGGCCGCTCCGCGCCGCCAGCCGTGGTACGCTGCTTGATAAGCTCGGCAACATAATGCCCCTGTTGCATGGCAACAGGCGCTACTCCAGGCAGAGGACGGCCATCCTGGTTCAGGGTCGCGGTATCGCCGATAACAAAAACATTCGGGTGCGCAGGCAGGGTTAGATCGGCATTGACGCGCACTCGACCAGCGCGATCCGTCTCCGCGCCCAACCATTTGCCAGCGGGCGAGGCCAGCACTCCCGCGCTCCAGACCACAGTTCTACAGGCCACACGCTCGCCAGCAATGCTCACTCCACTGGCATCAATATCTTCTACAGGTGCGCCTGTTCTAACCTCTACTCCCAGGTGATGCAATGCTTTCTGAGCTTTGCTGGCCAGGCTGGCGGGAAACGTAGGAAGGATGCGTGGGCCAGCCTCGACCAGGATCACACGAGCTCTGGTGGGATTAATGTGGCGAAAATCCTTCGCCAGCGCCTTATGAGCCAGTTCAGCGGTCGCACCAGCCATCTCAACTCCTGTCGGGCCAGCTCCGACCATGACAAAAGTTAACAACTCCTCAACCTTCTCCTCATCCGTTTCTATCTCCGCCAGTTCAAAGGCCCGCAGAATATGACTGCGAATACTTGTAGCCTCGCCAATGGATTTCAGACCAGCCGCGTATTTGCTCCATTCAGGATGACCAAAGTAATTATCCTGGGCACCGGTAGCCAGGACCAGATAATCGTATTGTAGCGAACGCTCACCTATCAACACGCGCTTGTTTGCAAGATCGACCCCACTGACTTCAGCCATCAACACACTGGTATTTTGTTGCCCACGTAATACGCGCCGAATAGGCGCAGAGATGTCCGCGGGCGAGAGCCCAGCAGTCGCCACCCAGTAGAGCAGTGGCTGAAACAAATGGTGATTGTTGCGATCAATCACTGTCACGCGCACTGGCACATTCTTCAACGCTTTAGCCGCTAGCAGTCCACCAAATCCGCCTCCCACAATCACTACATGGGGCGCTTGTTTGAGTCCCCGGGGCTGCTTAACCCCAACGACCGCGGCACTTTGTTGCGCCACAGGCTCGTTTTTCTTAATCTCTTGCATAGCTGTTCCTCGCAAGCTTTATTGCTTATTTACCAGACATATTTATTATATATATCTAGCTTAAAGCAGAAATACAGAGTATGCAAGAGCTAAATGATGAGAAAATGGCGGATTTCGATAGTCTGGCGCTTATATTACTTTGTCCCAGCCTAGAGAGTCTTCCAAATGTGAACCGTTGCATCTTCGCCAGCAGAGGCCAGAGACTGACCATCTGGTGACCAGGCAACCACTGTGACACTCCCTTGGTGGCCATGATAGAGAAAAGCATCCCTCCCATCAAGCGCGGACCAGATGTGGACTGTCCTATCAAAACTGGCTGAGGCTATACGCTGACCATCCGGCGACCAGGCAAGCGACTTGACGCTTGCCTTATGCCCATGATAAACATAGACTTTATGGTTGTTCGAGGTATCCCAGACATATATCGCCTTATCGCTGCCACCACAGGCCAGATAGCGACTATCAGGCGACCAGGCCAGGGTATGCACAAGGCCTCTCTGCGGACGCCAGCGCCAACGGCCAGCTCCATCTGAGGCTCTCCAGATATGGATCTGATTATTGCTACACGAAGCGATGCGCGTCCCATCTGGCGACCATGCCAGGCGCTCGGCGCCCTCGGCATGACCCTGGTAGACTAGCAAAGATTCTCTAGTGCGTATTTTCCATACATGAATGGTGTTTTTGGTCTCCGCCGAGGCTATCATCTGCCCGTCTGGGGACCAGCAGAGCGTTGCCACTGGGCTAGTATGGCGTTCATAATTAGACGAGAGATAGCCCAAAGAAAGCGCTAGCATACGCCACCAGCGTGGATGCTGCTTCAGATGCCAGAGCCGCACTACATGATCGGCATCAGCCAGAGCCAGAATACTCCCATCAGGCGACCAGGCCAGATCAAGAGGATGGGCTATACGGGGGCTGGTCACTTTGCGCGAAGAATGCCGAAAGGCATCCCAGATATGCAGATGCCAGCCCTCATCACAGGAGACAAGCGCGCTTCCATCAGGAGACCAGTTCAGGGCTTTGACTGGCAAGTTGTGTCCGCGATAAATAAAGACAGTGACGCCAATCGTTGAGAAGGCTGGTGCAGTTGTCTCGGTCGCGGGTTGCTGGCTGCCTTGTGGTGCTGTCATACGGGCGTGCCTGAGTACGCCAGGCGAGGTAGCTATAGATTTGAGCCGCTTCTCAACCTCCTCGCAACTGGCTGGTCGTTGCTCCCGATCTTCCGCGAGCATGTGTACAAGCAATTTCTCCAGGGCCACAGGCAAAGAGGAGTCACTGGCGCGCAGGGGCTGAAAGTGAAAGGGATCAAGCGAGGGATCAGAACCAGTCAGCATCTGGTGCAAGAGCACTCCCAGGCTATAAATATCTGCTCGCGGCGTGGTCTGCGCCCGCCCATATTGCTCCGGCGCAGCGTAACCAGGCGAACCAAAGGCGATCGTATCCCGCGCTTTATCTGGCTTAAAAAAGCGCGCCACGCCAAAGTCAATCAGATACAATTTGCCCTCTGGCGTGAGCATAATATTCGCTGGCTTGACATCGCGAAAAATCACTGCCGGTTGCTGATTATGCAAATAGCTCAGCACATCACAAATTTGCTCACCAATGCGCAGGGCCTGTTGCAACGGCAAACACCCACCATCTGCACGCTCTAAAAGCTCTTCCAGCGTCTCTCCTACAATAAACTCCATCACCAGGTACCAGTGGTCAACATCTGTCAATTGTTCGTACATACGCGGAATGCTGGCATGTCGCAGACTGGAAAGCATTTGCACCTCACGATTAAACGAACCGGTCGCCTCAATGACTTGCTGCGCATCCAGGCCTGCTAACCCGATCTCTTTAATGGCAACCCGCTGCTGCTCTAGCATATCTTCGGCCTCGTAAACCGCGCCAAAACCACCTACTCCCACCTGGCGCACAATCCGATAGCGCTCGTGAAGCAGCTGCTGTGCGTGTAAATGCTGCGTCAGATGTAACGAGGGCGCAGAAAACTCAATATCCTCAGTCAGCGGGGTAGTCATCTTCAGCGATGCGCCGCACATGGCGCAAGCCGGGGTACCTGGCACACACACAGCTCCACATTTGCGACAATAACGTTCAACCACAACCATTGATCTTGCTCCTTGAAACACGTGTCAGCCCACCATGCATACAGGCCTTTTCTCCGCAATATTAGCTATTTCTCTCTCTATACAACTAACGCGAAAGTGGAAGCAGAATCACATCTCTTTCCGTGGATGGGACGCCGCGGAAAAGAGAGTTGGCCTGAACCGCTGCGCTGCAGCGATTCAGGCCAACTCTCTTTTCCGCATAGAAGATATTGTATAGGCAAGTACACAATCAGATCCGCTAGTGTACTGTATATGGGCCCAGTAGGATTCGAACCTACGACCAACAGGTTATGAGCCCGCTGCTACTAACCGCTGAGCTATGGGCCCTGAAAACACGCGCATTATAACATAGCTACTCCCACTTGGGAAGAGGAAAAACCTGGCATGCCAGAACCCTGGCGTACACAAAGTGAAACTCTGAAGCGAAAGTACTATAGGATGCTTCATTTTTGTGTGTGAAGGACCTTACCAGGCAGACCAACTGTCTCAGAAGAGAGCCGTCTGGGAAGTCAATTTAGCAGAAGCCTTCTAAATATTGGCCGCAATGGTGCATCAAATATAACAAAGTTGTGGTATAATAATGATCGTGAATTATAGTGTTCTGTACCAATTTCCAGTCCAACGGAATTCTGGAACAGTGCGCCGTCCGAACGCACTGGCAGAGGAGCTAATCAAGACGAGACATATCACTGCTCAAAGGCATAGACAATCAAAGCAGCGTCTCATTGTGCAGCACATTGCTAGATGTAATCAAGGCGACGACTTTCAAACATCTCGCTCACACACATGGGCAAGCTATACTCAGGCGTCTGTTCTCCAGACGGCGTCTGTAATATGCGAGGCCGCGCCATCACACATTGAAATGGCGCGGTCAGCAATTTTTAGAGGGGCATTCAATGGAGAATGAAGTAACAATTCGGATTGGCGGCGAGTCAGGTGAAGGTACTATCTCTGGTGGCGATATTCTTGCCCTGGCTGCAGCGCGCTGGGGATATCGGGTCTACACCTTCCGCACCTTTCCAGCTGAGATTCTCGGTGGCCCTTGTTTGTTCCAGGTACGCATTGGCGATAAGCCCGTAAAATCTATGGGAGATTACGCCGATGTATTGATCTGTCTCAACCAGGAAGCATACGAGCGCAGCATTAAGGATCTGCGGCATGGAGGGGTCGTGATCTACGATCCATCGGATTTTACTCCACAAACCAGTGAGTACATCACCTACGCCATTCCATTTAACGATCTTGCTCGTAAAGAGGTCCAGCTCTTTCAGACAAAAAATATGGTCATGCTGGGAGCAATCTCAGCCCTGTTCGGTCCTCCTCTGGAGGCCATCGCGCAGGTTGTCACGTCCAAACTCGCTAAATCGCGTAAAGCGAATGCGTTGCTGATGGAAAAAAACCAGTTAGCCCTGGACATATCGTATAAGTATGTGAAAGAGCATATCACCAAGCTCGATAACTACCAACTCGGCGCGGTGACTAAAGCCGAACGCGTCGTTTTGAATGGCAACCAGGCCGTGGTAGCCGGAGCACTGGCAGCTCAGTGCGGCTTCTTCGCGGGCTATCCGATTACCCCGGCCAGCGACATCATGGAAGGTCTGGCGAAAGAGCTACCACAGGTTGGTGGCACATTTCTCCAGGCGGAAGATGAGATTGCCGCTCTGGCTGCTGTGATTGGCGCCTCCTTTGGCGGCGTGCGCGGCATGACTGCCACGTCTGGTCCTGGTCTCTCGCTGATGACCGAGTTGATTGGTTTCGCCTCGATGAGCGAGTTGCCTGCTGTGATCGTTGACGCCCAGCGTTCTGGTCCTAGCACTGGCATGCCAACAAAAATGGAGCAATCAGACCTGAGTTTTGTGCTCTCCGCCGGCCACGGCGATACTCCGCGCATCGTGCTGGCACCCGCCGATGTCGCCGACTGCTATAGCATGATGATCCAGGCCTTTAACATGGCCGACCGCTACCAGATGCCGGTGATTTTCATGACCGATCAATCCCTGACGGCTCGCGTGGAAAGCGTTGATCGCAATGCTTTCCAGATCTTAGAGTTGCAAGGTCGCCTGGAAGCGCGAAGCGCGAACCAGGAGGGCAGCGGCTTCTATGGACATATCGCCGAGCCTGTGCCGCTCAGCGTTGGAGCTGGCGCGCATGATTTCGCGCGCTACTCTTACGCTGAAACAGGTATCTCACCGATCTCGACCCCCGGTTCTGGGGCCCCAGTCTACACCGCGACTGGTCTGGAACATAACCAGCATGGGCACCCTGACTATGAACCGGAAGATCACGTAGCGATGATGAAGAAGCGTTATCGCAAGCTGGATACTGCCATGCAAGAACTGCCACAGCCCACCCGCTACGGTGACGCAGATGCCACCGTTGGCCTGATCGGCTGGGGCTCGACCGAAGGCGCCATTCAGGAAGCGGTCGAGCGCGCGCGCGCGAACGGGCATAAAGTTGCCTCTCTCCACCTGCGTGTTCTATCACCTCTACCAGATGACGCTTTGCGTACTTTTATGACTTCGGTACACACGCTGCTTGTGCCAGAGTGCAACTATTCGGGCCAACTGGCCAACCTGCTGGGCGCGAAATACGGCGTGCAACCAATTCGGGTCAATAAATACGGCGGCATTCCCTTTACCGCCGGCGAAATTCTGCGGGCTATTGAGGAGGTTTGCTAATCGTGTCTCAATCAACTATCGCTCTAACACCAAAAGACTTTAAAAGCGATGTAAAGCCAACCTGGTGTCCCGGCTGCGGTGACTTCGGCGTGCTGAACGCCGCTTATACCGCACTGGCCGCACTCAAATGCCCGGTAGACGAAACTGTAGTAGTCTCTGGCATTGGCTGCTCCAGTCGCTTTCCCCACTTCGTCAGCACCTTTGGCTTTCATAGCGTGCATGGTCGCGCTCTGCCAGTCGCTCAAGGGATGAAGATGGCTCGCCCCGATTTAACTATCGTGGCGGTCGGTGGTGATGGCGATTTCTTTAGTATTGGCGCTGGTCATCTCATCCATGCCGCGCTACGCAATATCGATATTACCGTGGTGGTTATGGACAACGAAATCTATGGTCTGACCAAAGGGCAAACGTCTCCCACGTCTCCCACAGGCCATACGACTAAATCCACACCATACGGCCTGCTGGCCTCGCAGTTCAATCCGATCGCGACCGCGCTTAGCCTGAATGTTAGCTTTGTGGCTCGTGGCTTCTCATCCAAGCCAAAAGAGCTTGCCACGCTAATCGAACAGGGCGTCCAGCATAAAGGCTTCTCGTTTATCCACGCGCTTAGTCCCTGCCCAACCTTCCACAATACTATGGATGTCTGGAAGGCTAATGTGCAGCCTATGCCCACCAGCCACGAAACCAGCAACCGCTTCAAAGCGATGGAACTGGCTATGGAGACTGAGAAACCTTATGTCGGTCTCTTCTACCACGAAGAGCGTCAGACCATGGACCAGGCAGCACATCATCTCGTGCAACAGGCCAAACCATTCGACCTGCAAAAATATATATCCCGCTACGCTTAATCTATTGCTGACCATAAAAGTAAGAGAAGAGGGTTTGACACAAAGACAATCTGTGTCAAACCCTCTCTTCTTGCTTTTAACTTACCTGCCTTGCAAAGCTCTACCTGGCGTTATAGCTTAACGTGCTGCTAGCCACCGTTGCCTGAGCGACTACGCGCGAGAAACCCTCGCCACAGTCCCGGCAGAAAAGGCCACTATCATTATGAGAAAAGCCCCCAATAGCAGTCAACTGAACAACAGCTGGCTTGCCACACCCTTCGCACAGGCTACCTCGAGGGGCACTATCAGAAGAAACGGAGCGGCGAAACTCATTTTCGGCCATAGAGGAATCCTCCTTCTTTTACGTAGAATTTTTCTCTCCTACGCAAAAACTCTCTGGGGGCCTCCCGTTTTACAGCGATTACAAACGATAATCTACCTTAAAACGGCTCCTACAGGACACGCATCAATGCCCGGAAGCGACGCTGCTCCAAAAACTCGACAGCTAGAGGAAGTAAAAAAGAGCTGCCGATAGAAGATAGAATACCATAATTTAATTAAAAACGCTAGCCAGTCGGTGTATTTGTATCGGCTTCAGGGTCTGGCTTCTCTAACGCGGGAAAACGCGCAGTCAAAGCTGTGCCAATTAGCCAACCTGCTGCTCCCAGCAACACAGTCAGACCTGACCATACCAGCAAAACCACAATAAACGCCACATTGGCTATGGCCAGCACACCCCCCAGAACAATCCCTATAATCAGGCCCGCAGTGACGCCGAGCAAACAACCAGGGTGCGCGAGACTGCGTCCCCGTAATTTATTCATCATGGGAAAACTCTATCCTTTACTTTGTATCTGGATCATAGCGTGTCAAATTCCACCCGTCAAGAGACCATGTTAATACCTACAAATTTATGCTTGCTGACATAGCGCTATACTACCAGCAGATCTCGCTGCCGACCGACCTGTTTGACGGTGAGACCTGCTTATTTGTGGCTATAAGAGTGTCATGGCGCTGAAAATCGCCGCATTCTGAAAGGAAGTGGTACCCATGCCTGTTACGTTGATAGAGGCCGAGATCGAAAAAACCTCTCAGCCAGCAAGAATAATCATTCCCTCGACTCCAAGAGTCGCGCCCGCTCGTCCACAGCACGCTTCCGTGGAGCAATTCCAAAACGACAGCAAGCTCTTCTGGATGATTGCCCCGATCTCGCTGCTCATCACTGGTTGCACCGCTTTTCTGATGGTGCGCCGTTGGCTGAACGAATGCGGACAAAACAATGATCAACATCTGGCATAGTCTGCTGCACTTCTTTTTCTCTTCCATTGATGAAATTGTGACTTTCATTCGCAGACTCATCAATAGATAGAATAAAGAAACAGCTTGTCTGCACGAGATCATGATTATATACACCCAGAGCAAAGCCATTACGAGATCTGTCCACGGAGATCTGTCGCTCTCAGGCTAGTCTTCTTGCTACACTTTACAAGATTGAGTACAATGAAGTCTCATAAGAAAGACCTCACTGACAGAGGCTATGAACAAGGAGACCGGGGTGTCTTTCATCATAAAACCTATTCCGCAACAAGAGACAGCATTTTTGCTCCCGGTGCTCGTAGACGCGGAGGAGGTCGAGGAGCGCATTCGGGCAGCGCTCCTCGACCCGGCCTGTATAGCCTATGCATCGTGGTCAGATGATCAGTTCGCTGGAGCCGCTGTAGTCCGCTGGGCGCAAAATGAAACCAGTGAAATCCTCTATATCGCAGTGGTAGCCGCTCTGCGTGGACATGGGTATGGCAAGCAGTTTATTTACGCCTTGCAAGAGGAACTACGCCAACGCGGAGAACATACGCTTCTGGTCGGTACCGCAAATGCTTCCCTGGCAAATATCGCCTTTTACCAGAAATGTGGCTTCCGTATGTTTGCCATCAAGCGCGACTACTTTGCTTACATCCAACCACCGCTAGCAGAAAACGGTATTGTGTTACGCGATATGATCGTTTTCCGCTATGACCTGGTATAAAATCCTATAGAGCTGTCTAATTCACAGGTGTGTATGTAGGCATAATATGATACTGCATCTTAAGCGCGATAATACGCGTTGCTGCCTCATCCACGCGGGCCATGCTTAACTGTCCACTATGAATAGCATCTTTGATAGTCTGAATCGTCATCGCTGTCTGCGCGCTATCGTTGGGTCCCAGGATCATATCATCGCCAGCTTGCAGAGCCTGGACCGCGGCGGTAAAACGGTTCATGCCATCCATATACAGGGCATCTGTTAGCACCACTCCATCATAATGCAACTGCTTGCGCAAAATGCCGGTGATAAATTTGTATGAGAGCTCAGCCGGATTTGTGGCGTCGATAGCTGGCATCAAGACATCTGTGGGCATGATCATGCCTGGATTTAAGAGTGGATTTGTGGATTGAATAAAGTATTTGAACGGTGCCAGGTCCACATTATAGATCTGCTGGGCATTGCTATTGACAACTGGCAATGAGGTATGAGCGTCGGTGACTGCAGCCCCCAGACCGGGGAAATGCTTGATGCAGGCGATAGTACCATTTCCTTGTATTGCCTGCATATAAGGGGCTGCATACTTCTCAACCTCCTGCGGCGTACTACCGAAAGTACGATCGATCATATCGTAGCCATTGACCTCGTTGACATCGACATCAGGTGCCAGGTCTACATTCATACCCAGGGCCTTGAGTTCCTGAGAAGTCTTCAAACCCTGCTGTGCCGCGACCTTCGTGCTGCCCGTAGCTTCAATATCCGTCGCTGACATGGCGGGGCCATAAATTTTATGCAGACGATTCACAATTCCTCCCTCTTGATCAATAGATATTAGCAGCGGTATTTGCGAGCGTGCCTGCATATGCGCGATATCACCTTTTGTCTGGGAAGCTGTATTTATCTGTATATCATACATAATCACGCCTCCTACATGTAGTGTATTGAGGGCGTAATCAAGATTATCCGAATAAGATGTTTCATTAAATTCAAGCATAATCAATTGGCCCAGCTTATCATCCAGGCTCATCTGGTCAACATACAGACTGGCCAGCGCTTTATACTTCATATGCGTATCCAGGTGTTCAAGAGCATTGATCTGCTGGGCAGTTAATGGCCACTGGACGTAAGGACCAGCGCCAGAGGGAAAAGGCGTTACCTGACTCTGCTGGCCAATGAGGCGTATACGCTGGTCCAGAAAGCCCGCCAGGACCAATAATAACAGCAGCAGTATTATCCCAGGCAACAGCCAACGGGGGCGTCTATGGGATCTAGAAGGCAAACTGACTGCATTCTTCACAGGCGCAGGCGGCAAAAGAGACATGAAAGATACTCCTATCAAAAAACTGGCTATTGCGCAGTACTTCCACCATCAATGGGCAAGACCTGACCAGTGATATAGCTGGCACCTGCGGAGGCTAGAAACAGCACGGTTGGGGCGATTTCGCCCGGCTGGCCGATGCGCCGCAAAGGGGCTGTACTGGCTACGACAGCCTCCGCTCCTTGAGCTATAATGCCCTCGGTCATCCTGGTGCGAAATAATCCAGGCGCGATACAATTCACACGAATATTCTGCGCCCCCCATTCCACAGCGAGAGAGCGGGTAAGGTTAATGACTGCCGCTTTACTGGCGTTATAGCCCACAGTATTCAATTGTCCCCCACTCAAACCCGCGATAGAGGCCACGCTGATAATGCAGCCCTGCTTACGCTCCAGCATCTGCCGCCCCACGGCCTGTGACATCAAAAACGTGCCAGTGATATTCGCGTTGATAACCTGCTGCCAGCGCTCAAAGGGCATGCTTTCCGCGGGCGTGCCCCACGTCAGGCCAGCATTGTTAACCAGAATATCAATCTGGCCATAGGCTGCCAGAATTTGCTGAACCAGTTGCTCTACTACCATTGGCTCGGCCACATCGCCGACCAGTGCCAGCACTGTGATCCCCTGATCCCTCAGTTGCTTCTCAGCCTCTCTTAGCCACTGCTCCCGTCGCGCGGTAATTACTACTGACGCGCCTGCCTTCCCAAATGCCTCCGCGATCTCCAAACCCAATCCTCGCGAGCCTCCAGTTACTACAGCGACTTCCCCACTGAAATCGAATTTCACAGTACCCATAGATGCTCCTTCTGATAACTGAGCGTTGTATCATTGTTTTGTAAGATATTATATCTCAGTTTCACCTGGTAAATGCTATCTGTAGGGACAAAGATACTGTATAGGCATGCCGCCGGCCTTTTGCGCAGAAACCCGACACCTGATTTTGGGGTAAGTGGTTGAGTGTATCGGTGACTCTGCCGCCGACACACTCAACCACTTACCAGGCGATGCGGTATCTTTGCCCCTACAGATGCTATAGTCCCCATAGATCCATCTGCAAAAGAGGAGGCGGGACGGTTTCTAGAACACAGAAACCGTCCCGCCTCCTCTTTTTGTACCCTACTCCGCCGCCGCTGCTGCATCTTCCGCGACCTCGTCGCCCTCTTCATCGCCTTCAGCATCGATTTCAGCTGCTTTGAACGAGGAGATATTGCCACGAATCTGCTCGTCGAGCGCGTGGGCGACATCGCTGTTCTGACGCAAGAAGTCCTTGGCATTCTCGCGACCCTGGCCAAGGCGGATATCGCCAACGTTGAACCAGGCACCGCTTTTCTTGACAAGGCCCATCTCCAGGCCAAGGTCAATCAGGCCACCCTCGCGAGAAATACCCTCGCTATACATGATGTCAAACTCAGCTACCCGGAAGGGGGGCGCGACCTTGTTTTTAACTACACGCACACGAGTGCGACTACCCATAACATCCTGACCCTGTTTGATGGTGTCAGTACGGCGAATGTCCAGGCGCACAGAGGCATAAAATTTCAGCGCTTTACCGCCAGAGGTGGTTTCTGGGTTGCCAAACATGACACCAACCTTCTCACGCAACTGGTTAGTAAAGAGCACTGCGGTGTTTGAGCTGCTGATCGCGCCTGTCAATTTACGCATTGCCTGGCTCATCAGACGAGCTTGCAAACCAACGTGCGAATCGCCCATCTCACCCTCAATTTCCGCGCGCGGCGTCAGAGCGGCCACCGAGTCGATTACCACTACGTCGATCGCATTACTGCGCACCAGGGCATCCAGAATTTCCAATGCCTGCTCACCGGTGTCGGGCTGAGAGATCAGCAGATTGTTCACATCAACACCACAACGCGCCGCGTACGTGCGATCTAAAGCATGTTCGGCGTCAATAAAGGCCGCGTAGCCACCGGAACGCTGGGCACTGGCGATGATATGTTGGCAGAGCGTAGTCTTACCAGAAGACTCCGGGCCATAGATCTCAGTAATACGCCCACGCGGGACACCGCCAACGCCCAGTGCCAGATCCAGAGCGATCGAACCAGTTGGAATAATGTCGATCTGAATTTTGGCCTGTTCGCCCAGACGCATGATCGCGCCTTTGCCAAAACGACGCTCGATCTGGCTTAAAGCCTGCTCAATAGCCTTCTCGCGCTCGCTTGTCGCCGCTGACACAGCCGGACTGTTGCTAGCTCCCGCTATAGCTTTCTCTTTCTTACTTAGTGCCATTGTTCGTGTACAGGGAAGACAGGTAGCGCAACCAGCGCATTTGCAAGCACGAACTCAATCTCCGCAAACGCCCTTTTCGCGCCTCTAGCAATGGCCTTTCCTCATGGCCTCCCTGCATACCTCCTTTTATCTGTGCTTACTGACTTACTACCACCCCATCAGGGGCAGGGAACTACCGTGGCTTCATTTTCTCACGGAAAAAGCGAAACAAAACCTTTGTGTTGGTGTGTTTACCGTTCCCTACATACTATTCTCTGGCAAGGTCCAGAAAAAGGAAGCGGTCTCTCCACTTTATTCCTCATTCTTCATTCTGCATAATGTAGAACAAGAGTACCATATAAGCCGCGCCAAGTCAACTTTTGCTTGAGGGTAAAACAAGAGTACTACAAGCTACCAGGCCCTTCTCTCTCAAGTTGAAAGCGCAAGCGAAAGCTAGCTTTATTCTCCTCTGTCCAACGCTAGAACTCGCGTCGGCCTTCGATGGCCCGGCTGAGCGTTCCTTCGTCAGCGTATTCCAAATCTCCGCCAATCGGCAAACCGCGCGCCAGGCCGGTGACTTTGAGAGCTAACGGCTTGAGCTCTTTTTGCAGGTAGTTGGCAGTATACTCACCCTCAAAGTTCGGGTTAGTGGCCAGAATGACCTCGCGCACCTTCCCATCCTGCAAACGCTTGAGTAACTCTTCGATACGCAAATCTTTGGGACCAATGCCCTCCACCGGCGAGAGAGCGCCGTGAAGCACATGATAGAGACCCTTGTAGGCCCCTGTCTTTTCCAGAGCCAGCACATCTAGCGGCTCCTCAACTACGCAAATGATCTCCTGCTCCCGATTGGAATTGCTACAAATCAGGCAGGGATCGGCCTCAGTGATATTAAAGCAGCGCGAACAATAAATGATGCTCTCTTTGACGCGCATAATCGCCTCGGACAGGCGGCGCGCCTGGTCCGCGGGACTGCGTAGAAGAAAGAACGTGAGACGTTGCGCTGTCTTCACGCCTACTCCTGGCAGTTTGGATAACTCTTCAATCAAAGCCGCAACTGGCGGTGCGAGATCGCTCATCTTAGAACAGCCCCGGTATTTTCAAGCCACCAGTCATATTCATAGTCAACTTCTCCTGGGCATCGTTTGCTTTGCTCTGGGCGTCTTTAGCCGCAGCCAGGATCATGACTTCCAGTTCCGCGATGTCCTCTGCATTAAACGCCTCAGGATCGATCTTTATCGCTGACATCTCAAATTTGCCATTCAGTGTGACACTGACCGCTCCCCCACCAGCTGTACCGGTGAAAAGGGTATTGGCCAACTCATCCTGCATCTTGACAAGTTTCTGCTGCATCTTCTGAATTTCACGCATATTCATAACAAAATATTCTCCTTACTTTGGTTGAATCTCTCCAATGATCGCTCCGAATGTCTTGATGACTTCTTGCACCACAGGATCGTCGCGAACTTTTTGTCCTAGCTCTTCTTTCGATAGCGCTACTCTCTTATTCTCTCTCACTCCCTGCGGTATGGCAAGTGGCGGCTTACTAGTGACGCGATACGGCTCTAATTCCTCAGAGAATGTTGAGGGCTGTGAGACAGGAGCAGTGGACGGGCGCGGCGCGGCGGCCCGTGGCAGGAGCTGGGCCGCTGGATCTCGAAACGCCGAGGGCGGGGAAGCCACAGCAACCAGCGAATATGAAGCAGAGCCCTCAGCCTGTTTCCCCTCATACGCCTGTCCAGGCGCGAGCACACGCAATTTGCATGGCTGGCCAAACTCTAATCCCAACGCCCACTCGATCTCTTTAGGACGATTTTCGCCTCTTATGAATGTAAAATGTCCCGATTTAGCCGCACGAATTACTATAACAGTATGCTCCTCTTCTACTTCCACACCCAATACATCGCACATACCAATATAAGTCGCTAATAAGGAGCTTTTCTGCCTTGTGCGCAGCTTTACACTGTCCCACGACCCCTGGATCTGACGCAGAGAAAGTCCCTGAACTGTAACGGCGGGCGCCTGGTCTGCCTGTTCACTAACCAGGGGAGGACGCACTGGCGAGGCAGCGGATAGCTCCTTGGATGTAGCCTGGAGAGGGTTTGGAGAGGCGGATGCGCTCGGCAACTCTTCGTGGCTCGGCTGCGCCGGGCGTGGAGTCGGGGGCACGCCCGGCGTTGTGAGCGCAACGGGTGCGGCGCTAGCGTGGGATGCGAGGCGCGCGGCTGGCGTGACAACACGCTCGGCGGTCGGCGGAGAAGACACGGCAAGCTTCACTGACTGACCACTCTGCACTTTACGATGCAGTTCAATAGACTCAAGCGCGGCCAGTTCCAGTCCAAGCTGAGGAGTACCCTGATTCTTCTGCATTAACTCGTTTTGCGCGAATATGCGCGCACATTCAGTCAATTCCTCCAGGGTAAAGGACGGAATCAGGCGGTTAACCTCGTCGAGCTCGTCTGCGGTCAGATCCATAATCACTGCTACATCGGCTCCGGCCTTCGCCAGCATCAGTGCTCGCCAGTAATCGATCACTTGCGTATTAATCTGACGCAAATCCGCGCCTGCCTCTGAAAGCTCATGAACTAGATAGAGTAAGGCAGGGCTATCCAGGGTAGCAATATGTGTAAGCAAATTCCAGATGCTTCGCGCATCAGCCACGCCCAGCATTGATTGAATCTGAGCCAGCGAAATGCTATTGCCTGAATAGGCAATTGCCTGATCCAATAAACTTAAAGCGTCGCGCATCCCACCAGCAGCCGTTCTGGCAAGCAGTTCGACCGCGCTACGCTCAATCTCAACCTGTTCCTCACGTGCCACGTGCAGCACATGCTCAGCAATCTGGCGCGTCGTAAAACGCTTAAAGTCGAAACGCTGGCAGCGCGAAAGCACTGTTGGCAACATCTTATGTACATCGGTTGTAGCCATGACAAAGATCGCGTAGTCTGGGGGTTCTTCCAGGGTCTTGAGCAGCGCGTTAAAAGCTTCGGTGGTCAACATATGCGCTTCATCAAGAATGTAGATCTTATATTTGCCCGTTGCCGGCGGCACCATAACCTTTTCGCGTAATTCGCGGATGTTATCGATGCCGCGATTAGAGGCCGCGTCTATCTCAATCACGTTAAAGGAAGTGCCAGCGGTGATTTCGCGGCACTGCTGGCACTCGTTACACGGCTCACCATTCCGAGAGTTGGTGCAATTTACCGTTTTCGCCAGCAAACGCGCCGTCGTTGTTTTGCCCGTACCGCGAGGACCAGTGAAAAGGTAAGCATGGCTGAGCTTATTATTCTGGAGCGCGTTCTTGAGGGTACGAATGATCAACTCTTGACCAATCATCTCATCGAAGGTCTGCGAGCGCCATTTGCGGTAGAGAGATTGTGAGGCCATGTTATGACTCCGCTTGCCCGTGCATTTCGGGCCACAAACCTCCACAAGAGGATCAAAGACAGTAAAGAACCGGCTTTCGCCCGGTCCTACCGATCGGCGCAATCAGGCTCCCCTACGACACCCAGAGAGGTCTACGTACTGCTGCTTCCGTTAGGACCTGACAGGGTTAGCAAACATCTGCCGCGCAGGACCCGATTGCGCCGACCGGCAGGACTGGAAGAAAACCGGTCTGTTCCACCGAGTTATTTCGTTCAGGGAACGCTGGTATTGTACACCTGCCGCCCCCAATTGTCAAACCCTTTTCTGGCCTTTTTTACCCCTGCACCCTTTCATAGATACTTTCCGATCAGCAGATCGTATCTCTCTTTGATTTCCTCAGAAAGCAGGCTGCGATCAGTCATGATGGCCGAGGAGAGTGCTGTAGGACACTCGCAGGAGCTGGTAGAACGCTCGGCGGGAATTTTACGCGCTACAGCCTGCAAAATACGCTGAGCATTGTTAATATTCGCGCCAAGGTTATTGATAACCATCTCAACCGTCACTGACTCCTCGGACTCATGCCAGCTATCGTAATCTGTAATACAGGCGATGGTGGCGTAACAGAGTTCAGCCTCGCGCGCCAGCTTGGCCTCTGGCAGAGCAGTCATGCCAATAATATCCATACCCAGGCTGCGATAAACACGAGACTCTGCTTTCGTCGAGAAAAGCGGCCCTTCCATACACACATATGTGCCACCTCGATGGATCTTGACATCGCCCAATTCGCTTGCGGCCTCTAACAATAGCGAACTCAATGTAGGGCAAAACGGCTCAGCAAAGGTACAATGTACCACCAGTCCAGGGTCAAAAAAGCTGTTGACACGACTCTTTGTGCGATCAAAAAGCTGGTCTGGAATGAGCAGATCGCGCGGAGCAATATGCTCGCGCAAGCTGCCAACAGCGCTTACGGAGATCAGCCACTCGACTCCTAGACTCTTCAAGGCCCAGATATTCGCCCGGACGGGCAGATCAGTTGGCGCAAGCCGATGGCCCCGCCCGTGACGAGGAAGAAATGCCAGAGAAACACCCTCAAATTTCCCTACCGTTATCACATCGCTAGGTTTACCAAAAGGCGTCTCTAACGCGACTTCTTCTATTTCGGTCATTCCTGGCATGCGATAGAGACCGCTCCCGCCGATAACCCCAATTTTTGCCTGTGGCATACATTTATACCCTGCCTTTCTTAAACTCAGTACTTCGTCAATCTTCTTTTAACAGGCTGCACCACTTATACAAGCGCGAACCAGGAGAATGACGGACAATTCGACCTGCCGCTTTCCCGCTGACCTTATCCTCTTAATACAGAGCGCAAATACCATTCTTTAAAACGGGCCGGCTCCCCTTGTGGCCAGCTTTCCGCAAGGTTCGTTTGCCCATTATATCTTATAGTTAAACAAGCAAGTCGAGTCAGCATTACTGAGGTCGCCGGAGAGTCTGACCACTGCGAATGCGCTGGCGAGCGCGAATAACATGGTAGAGGAGGATGAGTTGGGTCAGAGCAAGAGGATCACTCTGGCGCAAATCGTTGCCAACATAGAAGAGGCCAAGCTGATCAAGGCGCTCGGGACGCAGATTACTGGCCTCGGCCATATGTTCCCAGATGCGGTCTTCCAGTTCGCTAGCTTTTTCGTGAGTAATTTCGGCATCAATCTCTAAAGTGTTGCACGGTATATCATTATACTCGGACTGAAAGGTGCGCAAAGGGGGCTGGGCATCGCTGACTGAAGACTCGATCAGATCAGCGAGGTCGATCCTGGGAGCGTGCGATGGCTGAATCATACGCACGTTTAAATGCGCCAGACTACGCGTCTGATAATACAAGTTTCCGCGCGAGAAACGCACAATCATATCAGCGAAACGCCTCTGTGGTTGGATATACAGATAGCTATCGCGGCGGCGATCCGCGATTTGCTGACGCACTTGATCAACTGTATACCCGCGCGAGGTGCTATCGCGGATGATCTTCCACTGCTGCTGCAGCGCATGCTCCGGGTCCAGATAGATGCGAACATGAGCCAGGGAGCGTAACTCAGATGTAAAAAGTGGATGCAGGCCGTGAACGATAATGATTTCAGCCGGGATAATCTCTTCAGGCTCAGCAAAGGTGCCGGTCGCGTGATTGTAGACCGGTTTGCTGATAGATTCTCCGCGCGCGAGGCGTTGGAGGTGCTCAGTCATGAGAGCAAGATTATTGGCATCAGGATGGAGGGCGCTAATCCCAGCGCGCAGGCGAGCAGTCCGATCAAGCAAATGATAGTCGTCAAGACATATATGCTGAATTCGCTCTCGCCCAAAAACCCGCGCCATCCCATCTGTCAATGTAGTCTTGCCTGAACCACTGTCGCCACAAACCGCGACGAGCAATGGTCGTTGAATCCCGATGTTCGCTTGCATATCCTACCGCTTCGTTTGATCCCCACACGATCTTCTGGCGGTCAAACGCACGATCGCAGCCCTTGGGATCGTTGACAGGCATACGTTGGAACTGCTCCTCCCGCTGAGGGAACCCAATCGTCGCGTTGCCTGGAATTACCTGGAATTATAGCAGAGAAAAAGCCATCTCGCTATAGGAAAATTGGACAACGGCTCTGGAGCAAGTCTTGTGCGCGCAATCCGGCTAACAGATTGGCGAACTTCTCCAGGAGGCATGCAACGATTGCTGAGGCAGGCGCATAGCACTACCTGTGATACAATAGTAGGACAGTATTATTGTATTAACCGTATTGCGGGTCAGGTCACTACGGCCTCGACAGTTGCGGCTCTACGCTGCGCGAACTGCGGGTGCCAGCTTTCCCGCGATGCGCACAAGAACGAGAGGGCTTAGTGCCGCTCGTAGATGTCAAAGAGATTGTGCATGGAGCAAACATTTCTCCAAACCTTACGACAGCGACCTATGCTCGCCGATGGAGCGATGGGAACGCTTCTCTACGCGCGCGGCATCGCATATGAACAGTGTTTTGATGCGCTGAACCTCAACCAGCCGGAGCTAATTAGCAGCATCCACCGAGAATATATTAATGTCGGGGCCGAAATTATCGAGACCAATTCGTTTGGCGCAAACCGCGTCAGATTAGCGATCCATAACCTGGAAAGCCAGGTGCGCCAGATCAACCATCGCGCGGCACGCCTCGTACAAGAGGCCCGGGATGTCACTGGCAAACAGGTATTTATCGCCGGAGCTGTTGGCCCGACCGGTCTACCCCTGCAGGCCCCAGACGAGCACCGTCTACATGAGTTGCGCGCTATCTTCCGCGAACAGATCGAAGGTCTACAAGAGGGTGGCGCGGATCTATTAATTCTGGAGACGTTTACCAGCCTGGCAGAGTTGCGCCAGGCCGTGCTGGCAGCACGCGAGATCGGTGGGCTGCCAGTGATAGCTCAGATGAGCTTTAACGAGGATGGGCATACGCTCTCTGGCCAATCAGCCGCCCGCGTAGCTATTGTTTTGCGCGACCTGGGCGTCGATGTAATCGGGGCAAACTGTAGTGTCGGTCCCGCAGCCACTTTAGATGTCCTGCAAGAGATGATCGCGGAATCTCAACATGAGAATAGCCCGGAGCAATCTACCCAGCTTTTCTCAGCTCAACCTAACGCGGGACTGCCTACACGCATCGGTAACCGTTTCTTCTATGTATCTACGCCTGACTATTTTGCCGACTATGCTCTCCACTTCGCGCAGGCTGGTGTGCGTTTGCTCGGCGGCTGCTGTGGCACCACTCCGCGCCATATCGCGGCTATGCGCCAGGCACTCGACGAAAAATACGGTGTGCTTGACCAGTACACCCCCTCTACGACACAGCGCGAGAAAATCACAATTGTGACAAACGGTCAGACAACTATCGCCCGTTTATTAGAAGAAGAGGTTATTCTACCACAGGAAGGCTATGTGACCGGCCTGCACGAAAAACTCCAGGCAAATAAGTTTGTGGTTAGTGTCGAACTCGATCCACCTAAGGGCTTAAATCCTGCTAAACTGCTAAATGGCGCGGCCATGTTGCAAGAAGCAGGTGTGGACTGTATCAATATTGCCGATAGTCCGATGGCGCGAGTGAGAATGAGTTGTATCGCTCTGGCTCGCCTGATTCAAGATCACCTGGGCATTGAGACTATTATTCATTTCACTTCACGCGACCGCAATCTGATGGCATTGCAATCCGAATTGCTAGGCGCTCACGCACTGGGTATTCGCAATATTCTCGCCTTGACTGGCGATCCTCTGCGGGTAGGCGCATATCCTAACACCACTGGCGTGTGGGATGTCGATTCGGTTGGTCTGATTCAAGTCTTGCGCGGCCTGAATGAGGGACACGATGCAGCAGGCTCGCCGCTTGGTGCGAAAAGTTCTTTTCATATTGGTACAGCCCTCAATCTGAATATGACTGAAGAACAGGTGGATGATGAGATCGAGAAATATAACTGTAAGATCCAGGCTGGAGCCCATTTCATTATGACCCAGCCCATTTATGAACTGGCCCCTCTAACTCATTTTCTCGCGCGAGTAGGCACGCCACCTATCCCACTCATCCTGGGCTGTATCCCACTACACAGTTCGCGCCATGCCGAATACCTGCATAATGAGGTACCAGGCATTACAATCCCGGAGAATGTACGCGAGCGTATGCAAAAAGCCGGTGAGCATGGCCATGAAGAAGGACTGTTTGCCGCGCAAGAACTGCTTGGGGAGGCACGCAGTCTGATCCAGGGCGTCTATCTGATGCCTTCGTATGGTCGCTATGATGTCGTTAGCGCTCTGACCAGGATGCTACAAGCGAACCGCATATAATAAGGGGTGCGCGGTGGGCCTGTTCCGCTCCAGCCAGTGGAACCAGAGCACGCGGCAGCAGTTATGCTCCTCGCGGCCCTATCTCTGCAGACGTACATATGACAAAAAACGGACGTAGAACTAACTCTCAAAGGACACAAGTTCAAGACATGGAAGCGCCGGAGCCTGACAAACGCGGGCGCGCAACACGAAAACGCGCGACATCAATTTGACTTGGATAGGCGAGTATGCTACACTTTACCAGGTTCATCAGGTGGATATGTTGAAACCTGAACAAGTATTATTGAAGAGAAGTGATTTTAGACAAACTAGTTCGACAAAAACAAAAGGAGGTCTGGCCTATTAACAGGGATTTTCGGGGGAACGACCGTCCGCGAGAGACGCGGGTGAACGAGCGCGTTCGTGCGCGTGAGGTACTTTTGATTGATGAGAACGGCGAGATGGTCGGAGTGATGCCCCCGGTACGAGCACTCGATATTGCCCGTGAGCGGAATCTTGACCTGGTTGAAGTATCGCCAACAGCTGTACCACCAGTCTGCAAACTCATGGACTACGGTCGTTTTAAGTATGAGCAGGCAAAAAAGGAAAATGAGGCACGCAAGAATCAAAAAACAATCACGTTAAAAGAGATTCGTATGCGACCTCGCACGGATGATCATGACGTTGAAGTAAAAACACGCAAAATCCAGGAATTTCTGGCCGAAGGTGATAAGGTGCGCGTGAGCGTACAATTTCGGGGAGCGGAAATGCGCCACCCTGACATCGGTCGGAAGCTGCTCGATAGCATAGCGGACGTTCTCAAAGGCTCGGCGGTAATCGAAAAAACACCGAGCATGGAAGGCCGCATGATGTCTATGATTGTTTCACGCGCACCGGGTTGGGAGCCACCGAAAAAACAGGCCGCCGCTCCAGATAAACCACATCCAAATACGACAGCCAACGGCAAAGCTACCGATACCCAAAAACCCGCCGACTCATCTACTCCTCCCAAGCCTGCCCTCGTTGCAGATAACAATGCAACAGCAAATAGTCAGGCCGAGAGTTAGTACTTTGTCTGCCTTCGTCTCTCATATAGACGCTCAGAGGACAGGCAGTTGTTGGTGCATGCAATCACACAGGCAGGGGTGCAGTTTCCCGTAAACTACACCCCTGTTTTCTTCTTTTCAAAGAGATAGATAGTCATAAATGCACGTTTCTTTGTTACCTGAACGCAGCATTTCGCTTATAAGCCTTTATGCCAGGCATAGGGACGTGATTTGAGCATCATGAAGGGGAGGCAACCAGGGTGAGATTTGATGATCCTAACTGGTCTGAACAGCCAGAGAAACAAGAACCATCGGCTCTTCCGCCTGCTGGAGATCTCGCTCCAGCTACGGCACCAGAGGACACGAGTAGCAGTCCTACTCAAACTGCCACGCCGGAGAAAGAGCTCCGCCGTATGAGGATCTTTACTCAGGTCGTGATCACGCTCGCCTGTATGGCGCTGGCCTTTTTGGGAGGCTGGCTCTCCCACCAGGCTTATACCAATTCGTTTTTCTCTCCCAGCAGCACGTCCTTACAATATTCTACACTGATCCAACAAGCATGGAATGTAGTAGATCAGAATTATGTCGATCGTAAAGCAGTAAACTATCAGAAAATGTCGTATGACGCGATTCGGGCTATGCTTGCTGATCTTGGCGACACTGGCCACACCCGCTTCCTGACACCTCAGGATGTAAAGGCGGAAAATCAGCAGTTGAGCGGCACATTCGCGGGAATCGGCATTTATATCCAGCAAGATCCTAAAACAAAAGATATCTCTATTGCCTCCACTATTAATGGCGCTCCCGCGCAAAAGGCTGGCCTGCAACACGGTGATATTATTATCGCGGTTAACGGCAAAAACGTGGTCGGGTTAGATGAGAGCGCTTTGCAGCCTCTGATTGAGGGTCCCGTTGGCACGCAGGTGACGCTCACGATCAGACGCCCTGCCAGCGGCAAGACCCTGACCTTTAGAATAACTCGCGCGACCATTCAAGTGCCCAATGTAACAATGCACTATATTCCTGAGGCCCACATTGCGCAAATTCAGATCGTGCAATTCTCCACAGGCGTCTCTGACCAACTCAAGGCAGCCATTAATGAGGCCAAAAAAGAGGGTGCTACTAAAATTATTCTCGATCTGCGTAATAACCCTGGCGGCTATCTCCAGGAAGCGATCAACACGGCCAGCGAATTTATGGCCAGCGGCACAGTGCTAATTGAACAGGATAGTTCAGGCAAACAGAGCAAATACAACGTGACTGGCCAGACCGTTGATACGGCTATACCGATGATTATTCTCGTCAATCAGAATACGGCCAGCGCCGCCGAAATAGTTTCTGGCGCGCTCCAGGACAATGGGCGTGCCCTGGTCATGGGAACTAAAACCTTCGGCACTGGTACCGTCTTGCAGGAATTTGATCTCTCAGATGGTTCGGCCCTTCTGCTTGGTACCTCTGAATGGCTTACTCCCAAAGGTCACTTCATTCGCACCGACAAGATCACTCCCAACATCGTGGTCCCACTCGACCCTAACATCAGCATACTGACACCCGATACAGAGAATCAAACGCATATGACCCTGGCTCAGATTATGAAAAGCAGTGACGCCCAACTTATCGCGGCCATTCAATACCTGGAGAGTCATTAGAGTAACCTCTTATCCCTAAAAAATCTATGGGTCGCGCCTGATTCTGCAAAATCTAGTCAAAGCCCTTTTTCCAGAGGTTTGTCGAGTCAGACGCCTGGTCCGACAAACCTCTGGAAAAAGGGCTTCGTCTGTGGCACACGCAGAGCACAAATCCGCGTTTCCCATTATCCAAGAATCAGGGATGAATTATCATACCTGACTTCCTCTATTTTATTTCATTTATCGTTAGTTCGTAGCATAGATAGTCTCGCAGCAGACGCCAGGTCAACGCTCTCATGCACGTGTTGTTCCGCCATTTTCCCCATTGCCTGATAGTATTTGCTGGTGGGGACATGGTCCAGCCAGGAGGCAATAAAGCGTGTAGCCTCAACAACGCGAGCAAGGTCCACGCCAGTGGAAATACCCAGGCCATGGAGCATGTAGAGAAGATCTTCTGTGGCCAGGTTGCCCGCCGCTCCTGGCGCGTAGGGACACCCACCCAGGCCACCAGTTGCAGCATCAATCGTGCTCACACCCATTTGTAGAGCCATCAAAACATTGGCCAGAGCGGTACCACGCGTGTCATGAAAATGCACAGCGAGTTGATTAAGAGGAATCTGGCCTTCGCCAGTTAACAGGTCCAGAATCTCGATAACCTGATTAGGCGTAGCTACGCCGATGGTATCGCCGAGCGAAAGCTCACTCACGCCCATCTCCAGCAGAGCATGAGCCACGCGCAATACCTGGCGCGGCTCAACCTTACCTTCATAAGGACAGCCATATACTGTTGAAATATAGCCACGTACAGAAACACCCGCTTGTCTGGCCTGGGCAATCACAGGACGAAAGTTATCCAGACTCTCCGCGATGGTCGCGTTGATATTATGGCGGGTGAAACTCTCGCTGGCGGCAGTAAAAACGGCAATATCACGTGCTCCAGCAACCAACGCACGCTCCATACCCTTAAGATTTGGCACCAGTACGGGATACATGGTCGTCGGTAGGCGCTCCAGGCTGGCCATAACCTCGTCCGCGTCTCTTAACTGCGGAATCGCCCGCGGACTGACAAATGAGGTAGTCTCAACGACTGGTAAGCCGGCTTCAGCCAGCAACTGGATAAAGAGGATTTTCTGCTCAGTTGGCACCAGCACCTTTTCATTTTGCAAACCGTCGCGTGGGCCGACTTCGACCACGCGTACTTCTCGCGGCAACATAGCCTGCATGTTCATATTTTCCTCGGTCTCTTTAAGCATGCACTTCACATGAGTGATCCCAGATTTTTTCGCAGCAGCAAGAGCGCGTCTTTATAACATGCCATAACTTATTTTTGCTGTAAAGCCCGATCAGCAGATGACTTTCCAGTGTCGTCAGACGACTCTTCTCCAGGCACTGCTGGTGGCGCAAGTAAAACAGCCGTATGGCTCGGATTTGTCTCTTGTTGCACGGTCACGCTTGTCTCCTCATTGGGCACCAACTCAACCTGCACCCTGACAATACGTCGGCCACGCGTGGTAAGGATAGTAAAGCGGTGGTGCTCAAAAGTGATGGTGTCACCTGTGACGGGGATTTTATCCAGTTGCGCATACAGAAAGCCACCCAGCGTATCATAATCCTCGTTCTCCAGCTTTGTACCCATCAAATCATTAAACTCTTCAATGCTCAGCTTTGCGGAAATTACATACTCATGGTCGTTTACCTGCTCGTAAAGCGTCTCCTCGTGGTCATATTCATCCTGAATATCTCCCACGATCTCTTCAACCAGATCCTCAATCGTCACAAGGCCAGAAACAGAGCCATACTCGTCGATTACAATACCCATATGTACACGTTTCTGGCGAATCTCTAGCAGGAGGTCATCCAGTTTCTTGGTTTCCGGTACGAAATAAGCCGGGCGGACCAGATCATGGATCGACTTCTCATGGTATTTCTCGCGCAATTGTTTGAGCATATCTTTGGTATAAAGCACACCAATGATATTGTCAATTGTCTCCTCGTACACAGGAATACGCGAAAGACCACCCTCTAAAGCCAGATCCACCGCCTGTTCGACAGTAGCACCTTTTTCTAGAGCGACAATATCAATGCGCGGAATCATGACATCACGCACAGGCGTATCAGCAAACTCAAAGATACTGTGAATCATCTCCGTCTCTGCCTCTTCCAGCACACCCTCTTCTTCGCCAACCGTCACCAACAGGCGCAACTCTTCCTCTGTTACGAATGGACCATGGCGCACATTCTGGCTACCCAGGATACGTACAAGGGCTCTGGTAATCCCGCCCAACGCCCAGACTACCGGGCGCAGGAACCAGGCAGTACCACGCACAAGGCTAATCATTGCTCGCGCAAAACGGAGGGGATTCTGCACCGCAGCGGTTTTAGGGGTAATTTCACAGAAGATAAGTACAATCAGAGAGAGAAAGAGTGACGAAATCAATTCACCCCAGGATGCTGAAAAGCGCAAAGCCAGTACGGTTGCCATACTCGAAGCTACGATTGTCGCTACGCTATTCACGATCAGAATCGTAGAAAGAAAGATGTTAGGATTGGCCAGGAGCTTCTGAATCTCCGCGGCCTTCGTATCCCCCTCCTCGGCCAGATTGCGCAACTTGATGCGGCTAACCGAGGTCAAAGCCGTCTCAGTCGCTGAGGCCAGGGCACAAAATATGAGCATAATGACAAGCAGAATAACTTGCAACCACGCCTCGGTATCGAATTGTGGCCATTGAAAATCGTTTATGGCATGGGCGGACGCAAGGGCCGCCTCAACCAGGCCACTACCATCCATAGGTCTTTTTTTACTGCCTTTCTCAATGTGGTAAAACGCGTTCACCCCATCTTTGCTTGCTGCCCCTGGATCGGACAGGAGATCTCCATAATTCTACACTTTTGTAATCCTCATACAGCACCATATACGCCTGCAGGACGTACCTGGCTTCTACAAGGCTAGAGAACGCGAATCAGGTCCCATTAACTAGCCTATGAACACAATTGTACAGACTATGCTTTATTCCTTTTTGGTACCATCGGTATGGGAAGCTTCCGCCGATTGGGCTATCCTCAAGACTCGCGCTGGCACTCCCACGACAACCGCTCCAGCAGGCACATCATGTTTCACTACAGAGCCCGCTCCGGTTACCGCATGTTCACCTACAGTTACCGGGGCCACTAACATTGTATCACTTCCAAGGAACGCACCGGCCCCTACAATTGTACGATTTTTCCGTACGCCGTCATAATTACAAGTAATTGTCCCTGCCCCCACATTCACCTTTTCTCCAAAAGTTGCATCGCCAACATAGCTGAAATGATGCATGGCCGTCTCCGGGCCAATGTACGAGTTCTTGACCTCGCCAAAGTTACCCATACGTACATCCCGAGCAAGGTACGCGCCTGAACGACAATGGCTGAATGGACCAATGCTCACTCCGTTCTCAAAGGTCGTCTCTTCCAGTACCGACTGGCGCACAATACAACCATTCCCAAGCACACAATGCTCGATGGTGCTATACGGTCCAATGCGACAGTTGGAGCCAATCTGCGTGGTCCCGCTAATGGTTGTGCCTGGCAAAATAACCGTATCCATACCAATCTCAACATTGACGCCAATATATGTTGTAGCAGGATCAACAATTGTCACACCTGCATACATATGACGCTGCAGAATACGCTGACGCAGCAACAGTTCGACATCCGCCAATTGCACGCGATTATTAATGCCAACGGTCTCATCTAATGAACCGGTCACAGTGGCAATAGTACATCCCTGCGCTCCCGCGATGCCAACCAGATCGGTCAGATAGTACTCGCCAGCAGGATTACGCGGCAAGCGTGCCAACTCTTTCCAGAGCCAGGCGCGCTCAAAACAATAGACACCAGAGTTGACTTCGCGGATTTGCAACTGTTCCGGGGTAGCTCGTTTGACCTCAACAATTTCGCAGGCGCTACCAGCAGCGTCGCGAATCACACGGCCATAATCGGAAGGAAGATCGGCTATACCCGTCAGAAATGTAACTGTAGCCTGGCGTGCATGGTGCTCTGCCAATACCTGAGCCAGCACTTCACTGCTGACCAGCGGGGTATCTCCATAACATACCAGTACAGTATCTGGCAACGGCTGCAGAGTATCTACCTCGCTCTGGGCCATCAAAACCGCGTGCCCAGTGCCTAGCTGTTCTTCCTGGAGAGCATAGCGACAGCGCTCACCAAAGAGTGCCGCCACATGCTCAGCTCCATAGCCTACCACCACGACAGACTGATGACCTGGCAAGGTGGAGCGCAAAGCAGCAAAAGCCGCAGCGATGGGAATATCGTCAATCGCGTTCAACACATGGGCCAGTAAGGGCAAACCCGCAACCTGGTGGAGGACTTTGGGAAGATTTGAATGCATACGGGTGCCTTTCCCGGCGGCAAGTACGACTGTAACGTATGTATTACTCATAGCTGAAAATACTCAACTTTTTTGTTCTTTGACCTGGGGAAATATCTGATATCATCGCACATATAACATGGCTGGAGAGCAGGTCTGGCGCTCAATAGCGCTATGAAAGAACAAGTAACAAACCCACACAGCCTACAAGAGAGGCTCGGGTGCCTGGATTCGAACCAGGGATCGTGGATCCAAAGTCCACTGCCTTACCTCTTGGCCACACCCGAATAATTCGTATGAAAAGGGAGTCGGAGGAAACCCATAACTCCGCATCGCACGCCCTGGATTGTACACGACTAAGGGATCTTTTGTCAACAGATAGTTCGGCCTGGTCTGAACATTTGCCACGCCCTCAAGAGAGCTTAACGCCAGGAAAAATCACGGCCTCTATTATTGTCCCGGCAAGGCGTTTATACAACCATCAACTATCTGTTGACATGATTCTATAAACCTAATTTTGCCAGGCGCTGCTGCGCCTGTTCAAGTAATTCGTCGCTCTTACAAAAAGCAAAGCGTACATAGCCCTCGCCAAGATGCGCGTGCTCTTTGCTATAGAAAGATTCAGGTGGAATGCAGACAACGCCGATCTCGCGTATCAGATGATGCGCGAATTCCATAGGTGAACCTTGAAATACATTGCTATAGTTGGCCAGCAAGAAATAGGTGCCCTCTGGCACATGATAGGTCAAACCTCCGGCATCAAGGGCATTCATCATCAACTGGCGCTTGGCAGTATACATGGCTTGAAATTCGCTATAGTAGGTATCAGGCAGATTCAACGCGTAGGCGATGGTCTCCTGGGTGGGATGATGCACGGCAAAAGTGATAAACTGGTGCGCTCGCCCGACAGCCGCGACAAGCTCTGGCGGACCATAAACCCAGCCAACCTTCCAGCCAGTGGCGCTGAAAAGCTTGCCGGCACTGCTGACAGTGACGGTACGCTCAAACATACCAGGCAAGGTGGCGATGGGTATGTGCATAGATGGGGCAAAAGATAGGTGTTCGTAAACCTCATCAGAAATTACCGTCACATCATATTCGCGACACAATTGTGCGATCTGCGAGAGCTCTTCAAGTGTGAAAATGCGCCCGGTGGGATTTTGCGGCGTATTGAGAATAAGCGCGCGCGTGTGCTTGCTAAAAGCAGAGCGTAACTCAGCGAGATCGAAGGTCCAGTTCGGGGGATAAAGCGGTACATAAACGGGATGCGCACCAGCCATGATTAGATTGGGTACATATGAATCATAATACGGCTCGAAGACAATCACTTCGTCGCCGGGATCAACCAGGCCCAGAATCGAGGCAAAGATAGCCTCGGTGGCACCCGCCGTCACAACCACTCCATCAACAGGATCGATCTTCAGAGCATAAAAGCGCTCCGCGTGATCCGCCACAGCCTTGCGCAATGAAGGCGTGCCAGGACCGGGCGCATATTGATTATGCTGACCGGTCTGCAAAAAATGCATTAATTGTTGGAGAATGTCGGAAGGTGTATCAAAATCAGGTTTGCCCTGACCAAGGTTCAGAGCCTGGTATTCCTGGGCAAGTTGATTCATTGCTGTAAAAATTGTTGTACCAAAAGTAGCTACGCGTTGAGCAGGCTTAGACATCCTGAAGCATCTCCTTCGCCATATTTTCTGCTTATTGTATATGCCAGATCGCGACTTGACCAGACTGGGTTCCAACAGCGATCATTTTGCCACTGGGCGCCCAGGCTACCCAGGTCGCGGGGATAATATAGGTAATCACATGGCCTCCATTAGCCGCTAACCAGATCTGTACGGTATCATCCCGACTGGCGGAAGCAATACGTGTACCATCGGGCGACCAGGCCAGGCTGTACACTACATTTGAGTGGTATGGGTAATTATAAAGCAATGCCCCGGTGGCTGGATTCCAGATCTGGACAGTCGTGTCGTAACTGGCACTTGCAAGCCTTTTTCCATCTGGTGACCAGACCGCAGACGACACTACATCGCCGTGCCGTTCATAGATCCGCAACATGCTACCTGTAGCAACCTGCCAGACACGTGCCGTGAAGTCAAAGCTAGAAGTGACCAGTTCATGGCTATCTGGCGACCAGGTAATGTCCATCACAGCCAGCAAATGTCCGATCAGTAAGCGCACTGCGCTCCTGGTTTGCACATCCCAAATATGCACTGGACCTCCATCATCCCCATAGGCTAAATAACGCCCGTCAGGTGACCAGGCTACGCTACGCACAGCTTTGCTATTCACAATAATAGCCACTGTTCGACCAGTACTGGCATTCCATACCCGCACCGTCTTATCCATACTGGCTGAGGCAATATCCTGACCAGCGGGCGACCAGGAAAGACCTGTCACCTCGCTTTCATGACCTCGATAGATCAATTTTTGTTGAGTAATAATGTTGCGCACCTGGACTGTATCGTCGAAACCACCCGAGGCGAAACGCTGGCTATCTGGCGACCAGATCACATTTTCAACTCGCCCTCGATGAGCTGCATAAAGCTCGTCAGGATGGTTGCTGTTAGGATAAAGATAAGGATTAAATGTTGTCCTGGTAGGAAAAACAACTGGCTTGCTCGTTAAACGAGGAGAAGGCATCAAGAGCATAGCCAGATTGCTCAAAACCAGGCTCAGAACAATCAGCACAAATACACTTAATGCAAGCATACTCGTCAGACGCCACTGAGTCCGATGCCGAACAACTGAGCGCTGACTCACTATAATGCGCTGCGCTAACCAATGCGTTGAGCCATTCTCGCTTGCCTCATTCTCTGGCAGGTCTATGATCTCAACAGCAAAATCATCTTCGACTGCATTGTGAAAAGGTGGTAAATCTTCCATAAGTGCCTGTGCCTTCAAAGCGGAGCGCCTACTATCTGTTAAGCCGCTATACCTCGAAGCATTGTACTCTGACAGGGATGCAAAGATCAATCAGCTTATCTTTATCTATCAGGAAAATTATATCATGAGACTCAGCCCACTGAGTAGCTATAAGTTATCCCTGCTCTTTTCCAGGCAGCACGAGCGCGCATACTCTCCACCCCTTTTGCTTTGAAGAGGTTTGGCGGGCGCTACGCGCCTGCCAAACCTCTTCTTTTCTCCGGGATGGGGAGACAAAAGCTGTTTTAGCCTGATTTTTCAACATCAGGGATCACTCATAAGGCAAATACTAATATTAAAACACCTGCGTCTCTGCGTCTGAGGTGAAAAGATCCGTGGGTAGATCGGATTGAGAAGGCTCCAGGGGAGGCTGTTCATGATTTTCGAGCACTCCGCTGAGCATGCTCAAGCGCTGCTGAAGCTCTCCTGATCTCTGCGCAAGAATGCGCAATTCACTGGTTATTTCACGTACCTGCCCATTCAGATCGGCCAGACTGAGACTGTCTGTTGTGTGTTCTTGATTGGAGACTGGCAGGGTGATAGTAGGATGCGATAGAATTGGCGTAGCCGGTGCTGCCTGCGCCTGATAAGTTGGCCCCTGGCTAACTGTCTGCCGGGACTGCGATTGCTGGGGAAGCAACGGGGGCACACTGGTCTGCTGAACCTGCATTTCCCTCCTGGCTTTCTCCGCGCGCTCCTCACCAATGCCTAGCAATACTGCTCCTATGACCGCCAGCACTGCAAGACCCAGCAAACCACCAATAATCAGAATATTCACTAATTGATCTCCTTTCCACCTTTAGCAGTGGTCACGCGCCGCTAATGCAAATGAATCGTGACCTCAGCACTCATGCCTGGCACAATATCTTTGCTATTCTTGCTGTCCAAAGTAATCAAGATAGGGACTCGCTGACCCACCTTGGTAAAGTTACCGCTGGTGGGATCTTGATTAGGCAAGAGCGAAAACTGACCGGCAGTAGCTTGAATAATCTGCGCGACATGTCCGCTAAAACTGGTGCCGCTGTAAGCGTCAAGGCTGATATCCACAGCCTGGTTAACGCTGATATTGCTCAGAGAGCCTTCGTCAACATATGCGATAACGCTCAAATTATTCAGATTGGTGACAGAAAGCAATTGCAGGCCTGCTACAACTGTTTGACCCTGGACAGCGGGCACCTGCAAAATAGTGCCATTAATCGGGCTGGTCAAACTAATAGTTGTGGGTGTCGTTGTACCCGAAGCGCCAGTAGGTGCTGTGCTGGTCGGCAGAGTAATTGTGCCAAGCGCTTCACCAATAGTGACATTCTGTCCTACCGAGACGCTGAGTGTGCTCAGTGTTCCGGTCGCAGGGGCGCTAACATTCAGGATCTGGCCGCTTACCTGGGCATCATCAGTGCGGTAATACATATAGCCGTCATAGATCCAGTAAAAAACGCCGCCACCTATTGCCAATAAAGCAATAAATACCAAAAGCGGGATCAAAATTCTGCGAAACATACGCGAAACTCCTTTGAACAGCGATAGAAGAGAACAGATAAATCAAATACTTCCGGTAAAATGTACAATTAAACAGCCATCATAGCCTCGGCTTCAGCAGCAGCTGCTTCGTCGGACTCCGTTGAACCTTCCTGCGCAGGCGCTTTACGAGCCTGCCTGATGCCCGTTGTTCTATTACTCACGAAGAAAAGCGCGACCAGGGCCATAACTATCGTAATAAGCGTAAATCTGAAAGCGTCTTGCATAGAGAGGATAAAAGCCTCGCCCTTGATAAACAGTGAGATCTCCTGTAACGCCGCGGTATGAGCCCCAAGCATACCCGCTCCATGGGCAACAAAGTAAGCCTGCAAGGCCGCGATTAATCCACCCAGGCGCGAGAACGGCGTAACCCGTTCCGCCAGGTGACCATAGTGCGCCGTTGTCTGCGTTTGCACCAGCGTAGCCAGAATCGCGATGCCCAGAGAACTGGAGACTGAGCGGCTCACCGTACTCAGTGAAGAGGCCTGAGCCAGTTGGCGCGGCTGGACCTCTGACATCATGGCCACAGTCAGCGGCTGAACAGTCAAACCCAGCGCCACACCACGCAAGATGAGCAGGAATTGAAACCAGCTAAAGGACGTATTGAGATTCAAAAACGTCAGTTGCCAGGTCGCGACTCCTAACACGAGCAGACCAGGAATCATGATCGTGCGCACCCCAAAACGATCAACCAGCCTCCCGCCAATCAGTACACTTACCATCGAGGCCAGAGCCTGAGGCAGCAGGATAAGCCCGGCTTGAAAAGCGCTTAACTGGCGTAAATTTTGTAAGTACAGAGGGAAAAGAAACAGACCACCGAAAAGGCTGAAGATCACAAAGACATTCGCAATAATCCCCGCGCGAAATGGGCCGTTCGCGAACAGGCGCAGATCAAGCAGCGGCGTTCCCCCGCGCCGGGCCAGCAGCAGTTCGGCCACAACAAAGAGTAATAGAGAGAATAGCCCCACGCTGAGAAAGCCCACGACTGTTGTTGAAGCCCAACCATCGGTGCTCGCCGACGAAAGACCATATAGAACGGTCGCCAGGCCCAGGGCAACCAAAAAGCAGCCCAGAAAATCAAAACGTTGACGTGTCCCCGCGCGAAATTCACGAATAAAGAGCATGGAAAGCACAAACGCAACGATGCCTATAGGTACATTAATAAAAAAGATCAATTGCCAGCCTGCATAGGTGACTAGATAGCCACCGAGAGTAGGGCCAATCGCCGGGGCTAACAGAGCCGGAACGCCAAACGATCCCATGGCCACACCACGCTCCTCCGGTGGGAATACCTGAAAGAGCAGGGTAATTGAGAGCGGAAAAAGGGCCGCGCCTCCCAGGCCCTGGAGCACACGAAAAAGGATGAGCACAGGCAAACTCCACGCGATTCCACAGAGCGCGGAGCCGATCGTAAAGGCTGCGAGTGAAAATAAATAGAAACGCTTGATGCCCAATGTGTCAGCAAAAAAGGCCGCCAGAGGAGTGGCAACCCCCTGAGCCAGAATGTAAGCCGTTAAGACCCACTGCACGCTATGAATATCAGCGCCAAAAGCGCTTTGTAGACGCGGAATAGCAATATTAACAATAGTCTGGTCGAGAATACTCATAAACACGCCTAGAATGACAACCATGGACAGGACCCACTTGTACGATATTCCACCCCCGCGCACCCTCACCGATGTGGTTGTTTGCATGCTTTCACATTCCTCTCGGATTACAAAGATACTTTTGCGGAAAAGATAACAGAGAGAACCAGTGCCTACTATTCGCGAGCAAACACGAGTGTTTACCCCACTATTCCTGGCCCTTCTCAGGCATATCACGGCGTACAATACCATAGAGCAGTAATGAGACTACCTGCTCGATCAGCGCATCGCGTGGAAGCTCCCCGCTCAGTCCACGTACATACAATCCACGAGCGACCGCGCGCATAGCAAAGGTCACAGCCATAAACTGCACAAAAAAAGCGGGATCAATCTCGGAGCGAAAATAACCATCCTCCTGGCGTTTGCTGACATAGTCATTGATGCTCTTACGTCCGGTGATAATCCGTTCGGTGAGCAATTCCGCGACTTCAGGATGGGTATAAATAAGCAGAAAAGCCAGACGCGCATGATCTCCCTGATGATTAAAGGCATCGTAAAATGCCCCTGCCAGGCGGCGCAAAATCATTTCGTCATTTAAGGCCATACCTGCCTGCATGTCTCTCTTGAATTGGTCAATGACGGGCGCCAGATACGAGTGAGGGCTATAGTGCTTGATCAGTTCGCTGAGTAGATCTTCTTTGCTGTGAAAATGCCAGCAAAGCGCGCTTTTCGTTACACCCGCTTCACTCGCGATATCATCAAGCGTTGCCGCTGAGACCCCCGAACGAGCATAAACGCGTAAAGCTGCATTGAGCAGCAATTCGCGTGCATCTTGAATAGGCCTCTCAGGCAAGACGCCACGCTCTACTAAAGCAGCGCGCAACTCTTCTTTGCCTCCCGCGAAATGATAATAAAAAGCAGGGCGCGATAATCTGGCCCGCTTGATAATCTCCTCGACGGTCACATCGTCGAACGATCGCTCCTGAACCAGCCCTTGAGCAGCCTTGAGCAAGCGAGCCTTGCCACCTTCGCGTTCATGGCTCACACGTTGTGCAGGCACTGTTCTTCACTTTCATTACTGTACGCTACAAAATTGGCTACTAGACATTACAAAGCTAAATACTAGTGTAGTTAAGTTTTTAAAGAAAGTCAAGAGTGAGAAGACCCTTTACCAATAACCCTTATGAGCCGCCAGGCGTAGTCGTAGCGATGGGCGTTAGTGTAGAGGTCGGATCGATGATAGGTGTCGAGGTTATCCCCGTCACAGGCGTCAAGGGGACATTGAGCAGGCTGCTCGGATCGAGCGGAATCATATGAAGTACCCTTGAAGATTACTTATGTATTAAATGTTGAAATTGCCCAACTCGTAGAGAGGAAAGCAAGTTAAAATGACACGGTTCCTGAATATTTGATATTCAGGAACCGTGTTAGAAACAGGGGCGAAAGGACTTGAACCTTCAACATCTCGTAAGAAGACCCCACAGGCCAATCTATATTGATGAGCCTGTTTTGTGCTTCCCGAACCGGACGGGCACCTTTTAGTGCATCCGGCTCTCCAGAAGTCTATTTGCTAGACTTCCTGCATCCCTTCCCCATGTCTCAGGCATTACCCTGAGCATTTGAGTACTATGGATGCTCTGTCACCATGCATCCGTAGATGTTTAGGTGATCCCCTGGTTGCGCTTTTACTCTGGTCCGAACGTAGGTGCCTCCGTTCACCGTACTACCATTTTGTACAAATGGCTTGTTTTCAAAAGAAGCGTTTACCAACCCTCCAAATTTCGATTGGTAATCCTGAAAACAGACGGCTGAGGTTCAGGCAATTCAGCTTTCACCATATTCGGCCTGGCTGCCTGGTAACGAAGTACCAGACTTTTCGACCATGCTATTGTCCCCTGCACCCTTTCGGGATATTGGGTAAGGTCGTGCTTTAGCTACTACCGCTTCAGTAACGTTGCGCATCCGCAACAAGAGTAAAAGTACATCGCAGGGCGCGATTCCCATTTGGAGACGAGCGCTCTGCCAATTGAGCTACGCCCCTATACAACACATATCTCTGCATAAGCAGAGTTATGCTGGCGGAGAGGGAGAGATTCGAACTCTCGGAGGGATTACTCCCTCAGCGGTTTAGCAAACCGCCGCACTAGGCCAC